>NZ_JBHYDM010000068.1:0-520 GCF_051860665.1 Falsiroseomonas sp. | reverse complement strand
AGAAGGCCACTTCTGCAGAGGCTGTGGCGCCGTCCTCCCAGACCACCACACCCACTCCCCCAGTGGACACCAGGGCCTGGGAAGGCCTGGGCCTGCACGAAGAAATCCTCGGCGTTCTCAGCACCTGCGGCTTCTCGGCCCCCACCGCGGTGCAGGTGGCCTGCCTGCCGTCCGCGCTGCGCGATCGCCGGGATATCATCGGCGCGGCGCAGACCGGGTCGGGGAAGACGCTGGCCTTCGGCCTGCCAATCATGCAGGCCCTGCTGAATGAGCGGCACATGCAGACGCCAGCTGCGGCGGAGGAGGGTCCCAGCGAGGGGCCGAGCGAGGAGGGCCACGGAGACGAAGCTCCGGCCCCCGCCGCCACGGGTGGAAAGCGCCGCGGCGCACTGCGCGCCCTCATCCTGGCGCCGACGCGCGAGCTGGCGCTGCAGGTCTGCAGCCACCTGGAGGTGTTTGGCCGGGCACTGGGCGTGCGTGTTGCGCCCATCGTCGGCGGCATCTCCTCCCAGAAGCAGGA
>NZ_JBHYDM010000067.1:0-548 GCF_051860665.1 Falsiroseomonas sp. | reverse complement strand
AGATGCCGTGATCCTTCGGCCGCCTGCCTGCTTCAGTTGTCGTCTGGCGGCGGTGGTAGCTCGATGGAAATTGTCGTGTCTACCGGCGGAGCCGGCGGCCGAGTCACGATCTGCGGCAGGGCAATGAGAAGCCCCACCATCAGCAGCTGAATGACCAGGAAGGGCACCGCTCCCCAGTAAATCTCGGACGTGCGAATCGAGGAAGGCGTCACGCTGCGCAGATTGTAGAGCGCGATGCCGAACGGCGGATGCATGAACGAGGTCTGAAGATTGACGGCGAGCAGCACCGTGAACCAGACCATGTCGATGCCAAGCTGCCGGGCAATGGGGGCAATCAGCGGCAGGACGATGAAGGCGATCTCGAAGAAGTCGAGGAAGAACGCCAGGAGAAATACCGCTAGGTTGATGAATATGATGAAGCCGATCTGTCCGGCGGGCAGATAGCCAAACAGCGATTCGATCCAAAGGTGACCTCCAAGGCCTCGAAACACCAGCATGAAGAACGACGCCCCGAGCAGCAGGAAGATGATGCCGGAGCAGAGTATGCC
>NZ_JBHYDM010000066.1:0-559 GCF_051860665.1 Falsiroseomonas sp. | reverse complement strand
GGCCCTCCCCGCCATCCAGCGTATCCGCCCCCGCGCCGCCGATCAGCGTGTCGTTGCCCCCGGCGCCCATCAGCAGATTGGCCGCCGCATCGCCGGTCAGGCTGTCGCCAAAGCCCGAGCCATGCACCGCCTCGATGCTCTGCAGCACGTCGCCCGCGGAATCGCCGCCCTCCGCCGTGCCGGCCGTCAGATCGACCTGCACCGCATCGCCGGAATCCGCATAGGTCACCAGGTCGAAGCCGTCGCCGCCGGTCATCCCGTCGCTGCCGCCACCGCCCGCCAGCGTGTCGTCGCCGGCCTCGCCGCTCAGCAGGTCGTTGCCGTCGAGGCCCTGCAGCAGATTGGCCGTGCCATTGCCGAGCAGCGTATCCGCATAGGCCGAGCCGCGCAGGCCCTCGATCGAGACATAGGCATCCCGCTGCGCCTCGTTGGTCCGGACGTTCAGCGGATTGCGCAGCCCGACCAGGGAGGCATCCACGCCCGAGGTCGCGTTCTCATAGGTCGCGATGTCGAAGCCATCGCCGCCATTCATCGCATCCGCGCCGAGGCCACCCTCCAG
>NZ_JBHYDM010000065.1:0-579 GCF_051860665.1 Falsiroseomonas sp. | reverse complement strand
ATGACGGTGACCGGCTTCGAGCATGCCGCTGGCGGCGCGCTGGGCGACCAGCTCACCGGCTCGGATGCCGACAATATCCTGACCGGCAACGGCGGCGCCGATACGCTGTGGGGCGGCCTGGGCAACGACACGCTGTACGGCGGCGACGGCGACGACCTGCTGGTCGGCGGCATGGGCGCCGATTCACTGATCGGCGGCGACGGCATCGACACCGTGGACTACTCGGCCTCGACCTGGGGGGTCTATGTCGGCCTCGGAAGCGGCTCCGGCACGGGAATGCAGGGCGACGCCGACAGCGACCAGATGAGCGGGATCGAGAACCTGATCGGCTCCTCCGCCGCGGACCTGCTGCTGGGCGACGAGAACGCCAACGTCATCTCGGGCGGTGCCGGCAACGACACGCTGGGCGGCGGCGAGGGGGCGGATACGCTGGTGGGCGGTGCCGGCGACGACATCTTCATCATCCGCGAGGCGGCCGAGCTTGTGTCCGGCGAGGTGATCGACGGCGGCGCCGGCGCGGACACCATCCGCTTCACCTCCGAGACCGCCTCCACCCTGGTGCTGACGGAAGGCGTCACC
>NZ_JBHYDM010000064.1:0-591 GCF_051860665.1 Falsiroseomonas sp. | reverse complement strand
CGCCCGCCGGCCCTTGCCGCCGCCGAGGCGGTGGTGACGACGGCGCACATCGAGGCCGTGCGGGCCTTCATCGCCGACAACGCCATCGACCCGGCGGGCATCGCGGTGGTTGGCTTCCACGGCCAGACGGTGTTCCACGCCCCTGAGCGGCGGCTGACGGTGCAGATCGGCGACGGCGCAGCGCTGTCCGAGGCGCTCGGCATCCCCGTCGTCTTCGACCTGCGCGCCGACGACGTCGCGGCCGGCGGGCAGGGGGCGCCGCTGGTGCCGGCCTATCACCGGGCGCTGGCGGCCGCGGCCGCGTTGCCGCGGCCGGTGGCGATCCTCAATGTCGGCGGTGTCGCGAACCTCACGCTGATCGGCGCCGACGATCGCCTCGTCGCCTTCGACACCGGCCCCGGCAACGCTCTCATCGACGACCTCGTGGGAGTGCGCACCGGCGCGCGCATGGACGAAGGTGGCCGCATCGCCGCTGCCGGCACGGTGGACGAGGCGGCGCTCTCGGTGCTGATGGACAACCCGTTCTTCGCCCGACCGGTGCCGAAGTCGCTCGACCGCAACGCCTTCTCCGCCGCGCCGGTGGCGCATCTT
>NZ_JBHYDM010000063.1:0-598 GCF_051860665.1 Falsiroseomonas sp. | reverse complement strand
CGCCGCACTGGCGGCGCTGGACCGGCGAGGCGCACCGCTGCCTCGTGCCGTTCACCTCGTTCTCCGAATACGACACCGACGCGAGTGGCAAGAAGCAGCCCGTCTGGTTCGCCCTCGACGAGAGCCGCCCGCTCGCCGCCTTCGCGGGTCTCTGGACAACGTGGACCTCGGTGCGCCGCAAGGCCGAGGGCGAGGTGACCGCCGACGTCTACGGCTTCCTCACCTGCGAGCCCAACGCCGAGGTCGGCGCCGTCCACCCGAAGGCGATGCCGGTGATCCTGACCACCGACGAGGAGATCGACGCGTGGATGCGCGCCCCCTGGTCGGAAGCCCGCACCCTGCAGCGCCCGCTGCCCGACGGGGCCCTCACCATCGTCGCCCGCGGCGCCAAGGAGGACGGCGCCGTGCAGGACGTAGCCCCGCCGAAGATCGAAGCCCCGGACCCGGCACCGGCCGCGCCGCAACGGCAGCTCAAGCTGTTCTGATCGCCCGCGCCACGCCGCACCGTCCTTGCGCGCCGTCGGGAAACCGCTGCACTATGTCATCCCGTAATACGGGCGCCGGCGGAAGACCGGTGGGGCACAACAAGCGGGAGGCT
>NZ_JBHYDM010000062.1:0-857 GCF_051860665.1 Falsiroseomonas sp. | reverse complement strand
GATCGCATCATCCAGCGCGCCGCCCTCGGCTTGCTCGAAGCCCGTCACCGTCATGCTGAGTTCGACGCCGCCGCTGCCGGTGGCCACCAGGGTCCCGGCGTTGAGGTCGATCACGAAGCTTCGCGTCCCCTCCACGGCGGCATCGATCGCGTCGCCGCTGCCCGACGTCGCCACCAGCGTCTCGATCCCCGTCAGGGTATCGGCGCCGATGTTGAAACCGTCCGCGTCATAGCGATCCACAAGACCGCTATAGGTCCCGAAGCGGATGCTCGCGGCCTCACCCGTGCTGTAGTCCACCTGGTCGAGGCCGTCGCCGCCCATGATCAGGTTGGACCCGGCGCCGCCGTCCAGGGTGTCGTTGCCGTCCCAGCCCTCCAGCGTATCGTCGCCCTCGCCGCCCAGCAGCAGGTCCTCGCCCTCGCCGCCATCCATCAGGTCATCGCTGGCACCGCCGTCCAGCGTGTCATTGCCCGCGGCGCCGGTCAGCATGTCGTCACCATCGCCGCCATCCAGCACATCGTCGCCGGCGCCAGCGCCGAGGTTGTCGTTGCCGGCGCCACCTTCGAGCGTGTCGGCACCCTCGCCGCCAGTCAGGACGTCATCGCCACCCTCGCCCAGCAGCACGTCGTCGCCACCCAGGCCGTAGAGGTAGTCGCCGCCGTCACGGCCTTCGAGCTGGTTCGCCTCTTCGCTGCCGGTCATGGCGTCCGTAAGGTTGCTGCCGATCGCGTTCTCGAAGCCGGAGATGCTCTCCGCGCCGCGCGAACCGGATGCAACGTTGTTGCCAAGGTCGAGATAGATACCGAAGGTTTCCCACTCGAAGCTGACCGTGTCGTTGCCGGCGCCGCCGATCAGCG
>NZ_JBHYDM010000061.1:593-888 GCF_051860665.1 Falsiroseomonas sp. | reverse complement strand
TCATAATCGCGCTTGAACTTGCCATACCGCATCTCACCTTCGGCCGACATTGCCCCGGCGTCGGTGAGCGCGATGGTGCGGTTGCCAAGCTTGATCGCGCCGTCTTCGAACACCGCAGCATCACCATCGAAGCCGAGCTTCTCCCCGATCGCGCGGCGCAGCACGAGGCAGGCGGCATAGACGCCGGCGGTCGAACTCGCCGCGCCCCATTGCCCACCCGACCCCGCAGCCACGGGGAAATCGGAATCGCCCAACTCAACCGACACGCGGTCGAGCGGCACGCCCATCGTTTCCG
>NZ_JBHYDM010000061.1:247-583 GCF_051860665.1 Falsiroseomonas sp. | reverse complement strand
CTGGGCGATGATGGTGTAGCTGCCGGTGCCGATATCGGTCATGTCGGTTTGGACCGTGATGCGTCCGTCAGCGTCCAGCTTGATCCGCGCGGCGGATTTCATCGTCGGTGCGCCGCGATAGCCCGCCGCGACGCCCATCCCGATCAGCCAGCGCCCCTCGCGCGTCACGCCCGGCTTGGCACTGCGCTTGCTCCAGCCGAAGCGGGCTGCACCTTCGCGCAGGCAGCGGGTGAGGTGACGGTCGGAAAAGCGCCGCGCGGGGTTGCTCGGCACCGTCTCCGGCTCGTTGCGGATGCGCAGTTCGATCGGATCGATGCCGAGCTTTTCGGCGAGCTC
>NZ_JBHYDM010000061.1:0-237 GCF_051860665.1 Falsiroseomonas sp. | reverse complement strand
CCATCGCGACTTCCAGCGCCAGATGCCCCGGTGCCTCGCCCGGCGCGCGCATCGCATTGCCCTCGGGCAGGTCGAGCGTCGCGATATAGTTGGCGGTCAGGCGGTTGGCGCCGGCATAGAGCTTGGGCGTCTGCAGCGTCCCATTCTCGCCATCCTCGCCATTCAGATTTCCGGACCAGTTTTCGTGCGCAATCGCCGTGATGCGCCCGTCCTTTTCCGCACCGATCCGCAGCCGTT
>NZ_JBHYDM010000060.1:0-910 GCF_051860665.1 Falsiroseomonas sp. | reverse complement strand
CGAGGCCTATCCGGGGCGCCCCATCTCCTACGTCGTTCCTTTCCCACCAGGCGCCACCAACGACAGTTCCGGCCGCATCGTCGCCCGCAAGCTGGGTGAGAAACTCGGCCAGACGGTTGTCGTCGACAACAAGTCGGGCGGCGGCGGATCGATCGGCGCCGAGTTCGTCGCCCGGTCGAAGCCGGACGGCCACACGCTGCTCAATGCCTCGACCGGCAACCTCACCATCGCGCCGCTTCTGGTGCGGACCGGCTATGAGCCGTTCCGAGACTTCAAGCCGGTCGGTTATGTCGGCGCGTCGCGCTCGGTGTTTGCGATCCACCCCTCCCTGCCCGTCAAGACGCTGCAGGAGCTGATCGCCTACACCAAGGAAAACCCGGGAAAGCTAAATTTCGGCTCGGCCGGCAACGGCTCCGGCGGACACCTCGCCGGGGAATATCTCAAGCTTCGCGCAAACATCGACATGGTGCATGTGCCCTATCGCGGCAGCGCGGCCGCTGCGAAGGATGCGACCGCCGGGCTCGTTCAGTTGATGATCGATCCGATCACGGCGCCGCTGGTCCGCTCGGGACAATTGCGCGGCCTGGCGGTGTCCGGAAACGACCTGCGCGACGACCTGCCCGGCGTGCCGAGCATCGCCGATGCCGGCATTCCCGACTGGGAACTGAGCAGCGGCTTCGTGGCCGTCGCACCGGCGGCGACGCCGGCGCCCGTCCTGGCGCGATTGAATGAGGTCTTCGCCGAAATCCTGTCGGATGCGCCGACCATCGCCTCGCTCAATGCCATCGGCCTGCGGCCGCTCGTGCTGAAACCGGACGAAATCGTCGCGAGCCTTAAAAAGGAAAGCGACACGAACCGGCTGATCATCCAGGCGGCAAACATCACCGCAGACTGAGACGCTCGGTCCGGG
>NZ_JBHYDM010000059.1:0-1013 GCF_051860665.1 Falsiroseomonas sp. | reverse complement strand
ATCCGGGTGCGACGACGGGCGATGCGGCGAGCGACGTGCTGATCTCGATCGAGCAGATCGTCGGCGGGTCGGGCAACGACACGCTGCTGGGCGACTATGCGGCGAACCTGCTGGATGGTGGCGACGGCGACGACTTCATCAGCGGCCGCGGCAATGCGGGCGACACGATGAGCGGCGGCGAGGTGCTGATCGGCGGTGCCGGCAATGACACGGTGAGCTACAGCTGGAACACCACCAGCATGTATCTCGACCTGTCAGCGGGCCAGGTATCGCGCGCGGGCGGCACCGACACGCTGTTCGGTTTCGAGAATGCCATTGGCGGCTCCGAGAACGATTATATGGGAGGCTCCGCTGAGGCGAACCGCCTTGAAGGTGGCGCTGGGAACGACGCGATCTTCGCTGGTGAGGGCGATGACGTCCTGTTGGGTGGCGAGGGTGACGACTCGGCCTATGGCGAGGGCGGTGCGGATACGGTGACCGGCGGTGCCGGCAACGACGATCTCAGCGGCGGCGCCGGCGATGACCTGCTGCAGGGTGGCGAGGGATCCGACAATGCCGCGGGTGGTGATGGCGCCGACACGGTGCAGGGCGACGAGGGCGATGACACGCTCAGCGGCGGCGAAGGCAATGACCTGCTGCAGGGCGGCGAAGGCGACGATACGCTGACGGGCGGCGCGGGTGCGGACACCCTGGAGGGCGGTGCCGGATCCAACCAGCTTGATGGCGGCGCCGGCAATGATCTGGTCGACTACAGCGATGCGGAACTCTCGCCGCTACGACGCGCAAGACAGCATCATCGGCATCGATACGCTGACCGGCATCGAGACGCTGATCGCGACAGATGGCGTGAACGACAAGATCGACGGCTTCCTCGAGAATACCCGGAGCCTGGAGGTCGATCTCGGCGCCGGGACCCTGGATCTGGTCGGTAGCGGCGGCGTCGAATCCAGCATGACCGTCATCGGCTTCGAACATGCGGAGGGCGGATTTCTGGCCGACCAGATCACCGGCTC
>NZ_JBHYDM010000058.1:0-6719 GCF_051860665.1 Falsiroseomonas sp. | reverse complement strand
TGGCCCGGCAGCTGGGCCGGCCGGCCGTGGCGCTGGGCGGCCTGGCGCCGGCAACCGCGGGTCGGCTGCCGCCACGGGGCCCCGGGCGCGCGGCCGGGCTGGCGGCCATCGGGGCGCTGGCGGGCTAAGACACATTCTCATGTGGCCCCGCGGCCACACTGCCTCAACGAAGTCGCGTCCGGCCCTGCTGCGGCGTTGCCGTCCCCCGGAAGGCCGGACCATTATCCGCCCGGGCCTGACTGCTACCGGGGGGGAACCTGGTGGCGGCGTCCTGCCGAGGGGGGCAGGCGGGTCGTCGCATGCCGGGGGCCACCCGGCGCAGGAGGAGGTTTTTAGAGATGCGCAAGATTCTGCTGGGCACCACCGCGGTGGTGGGCGCCGCGCTGATGGGCATGGGTGTGGCCCAGGCGCAGGAAGCCCCGACCGTTCGCGTGGGCGGCTACTTCGAGTTCACCGGCGGCTACGTCGACGACAACTTCGACAGCGCCGCGACCACCGGCCTGCCGGCCTCCCGTTCCAAGGTCGACTTCCGCTCCGACATGGAGATCACCGTTCTCGTGCGCGGCAAGGCGGCCAATGGCCTGTCCTACGGCGCCGAGATCGAGCTGCAGATGGACAACGTCACCAACGGTGGCAGCCAGAACAGCGGCAACGGTGGCATCATCGACACGGACGAGGTCTGGGGCTTCATCTCCTCCCCGACCCTCGGCACCCTGCAGTTCGGTGACCAGGACAGCGCCGCCGACCAGCTGAAGGTCGCCGCCCCGTCCGTGACCAACCTCGGCGAGTCCGGCGGCTGGGACGAGTTCATCGCGCCGGCGGCCGATGGCACCCGCTACCTGACCACGACGATCAACGACGGCAGCGACAGCACCAAGATCATCTACCTGTCCCCGCAGTTCTTCGGCTTCGACTTCGGCGTCAGCTATGCGCCGAACCAGTACGAGGGTGAGAACTACCTGCTGCCGAACGCGACGACCAACGCGCAGCTGCAGCGCAACACGAACGTCGGCTCCATCCGCAACGAGCTGTCGGGCGCCATCCGCTACCGCGGCAGCTTCGGCAATGTCGGCGTGGCCGCCGCCTTCTCCGCGATGCGCGGCGATGCGCCGACCGCCTCCGGCGTGCGCGACCCGAACGCCTACCAGGCCGGCCTGAACGTCTCCGCCTACGGCTTCACGGTCGGTGGTCACTATGTGTGGGGCCGCTACTCGGGTTCCGCTCCGGGCCGCGCTGGCCTGGCCCCGGGCCTGGACAACTCCAACAACTGGACCCTCGGTGCGACCTACCGCTTCGGCGCGGTGCAGGTTGGCGCCTTCTTCTCGCAGGCCAAGCAGGACAACGCGCTGGTCGGCGTGGCGGATCGCGAGCAGCAGGTGTGGGGCCTCGGCGCCGTCTACACCCTGGCCCCGGGCCTGGAGACCTTCATCAACTACACCAACATCGAGGATGAGAACGTCCGCGCCTTCGGTGCGGCGAACGTGGCGGCGAACTATCGCAACCGCAACGTCGACGTCATCATCATCGGCACCCGCTTGGCCTTCTGATCCTTCCGGATCGGCAAGCCTGAAGGGGCGGCAGGGAAACCTGCCGCCCTTTTTCATGCCGGCTCGAAGCGTCGCCGGACCCCCGGCTTTGCGATCCGGCGCCGGACGGGTAAAGACGATCCCGAGAAAAGGCCCGCGACGGGCCGGGATGGGCCGGAATGGGAACGATGCGCCTGACGCGACTGATGATGGTGGGCCTGACCGGAACCCTGCTCGCGGCGTGCAGCGCGCTCGAGGGCAATGTCCGCACCCCGGGCCTCGACGAATACAGCTCCGACCGCCGGCGGGACCAGGTGCGCGGGCGCCTCGGCGGCACCGATGGCATCCTGCTCTTCGGCACCGACCGCAGCCAGCAGCGCGGCAGCGGCGCCGGCGATGCCTCCGGCATCGGCGTGAATGCCTTCCTGTGGCGCGCGGCGCTGGACACGCTGTCCTTCATGCCGCTCTCCTCCGCCGATCCCTTCGGCGGCGTGCTGATCACCGACTGGTATTCGCCCCCCGGCAATACCAATGAGCGCTTCCGCGCCACCGCCTATATCCTCGGCCGCACGCTGCGCTCGGATGGCGTCCGGGTGGCGCTGTTCCGGCAGGAGCTGCGCGGCAATGCCTGGGTGGATGTGCCGGTTGCGGCCAGCACCGCCTCCGAGCTCGAGGACCAGGTCCTGGCCCGCGCCCGCGAATTGCGCGCCCAGTCCACCGCCGCGCGCTGAGGCTGCGGCGCCAAAGGGCCGAGCCGCCGCGTGCCGCCCTTCCCAGGCCGGCACGGGGGCTCTATGCCGGAGATGAACCCCAGGCCAGCGCACCGCAGCACGATGAACGAGATGTCCACGACCCAGGATTCCGGCCAGCCGCAGCCGGCCCGGCATGATTTCGCCGCCGCGGAGCCGCGCTGGCAGGCGGAATGGGACCGCCGCGGCTGCTTCGCGGTGCCGGATGTGCCGCCCGAGGGCGCCAGCAAATACTACGTGCTGGAGATGTTCCCCTACCCCTCCGGCAAGATCCATATGGGCCATGTCCGGAACTACACGCTGGGCGACGTGGTGGCGCGCTACAAGCGCGCCCGCGGCCACCTGGTGCTGCACCCCATGGGCTGGGACGCCTTCGGCCTGCCGGCCGAGAATGCGGCGCGGGAGCGCGGCGTGCATCCCGGCGAATGGACCTACCAGAACATCGCCAATATGCGCGCCGAGCTGAAGCGCATGGGCCTGTCGCTGGACTGGTCCCGCGAATTCGCCACCTGCGACGTCGCCTACTACGGCAAGCAGCAGAAGCTGTTCCTCGATTTCTGGAAGGCCGGGCTGGTCGAGCGCAAGGAGAGCTGGGTCAACTGGGACCCGGTCGACGGCACCGTGCTGGCCAATGAACAGGTGATCGACGGCCGCGGCTGGCGCTCCGGCGCGCTGGTCGAGAAGAAGAAGCTTTCCCAGTGGTTCCTGGCGATCACCAAGTATGCGCCGGACCTGCTGGAGGCCCTGGGCGGGCTGGATCGCTGGCCTGAGCGCGTGAAGCTGATGCAGTCCAACTGGATCGGCCGCAGCGAGGGCGCGCGGGTCCGGTTCAAGCTGACGGAGCCGGTGGCGGAGACTTCCGAGGTGGAGGTCTTCACGACCCGTCCGGACACGCTGTTCGGCATGTCCTTCCTCGCCGTTGCCGCCGAGCATCCGCTGGCCGCCGCGGCCGCCACCGCGAACCCGGCTGCCGCCGACTTCGTGGCGGAATGCCGCCGCATGGGCACCAGCGAGGCGGCGATCGAGCAGGCGGAGAAGCGCGGCTTCGACACCGGCTTCCGCGTCGCGCATCCCTTCCTGCCGGGCAAGACCTACCCGGTCTGGATCGCCAACTTCGTGCTGATGGAATACGGCACAGGCGCCATCTTCGGCTGCCCGGGCCATGACGAGCGCGATTTCGAATTCGCCACGAAATACGGGCTGGAGATCAAGCCCGTCGTTCTCCCGCCGGGGGCCGATCCGGCGACCTTCACGCTGGACGGCGGCGCCTATACCGACGACGGCACGCTGTTCAACTCGGACTTCCTGGACGGCAAGCCGGTGCCGGCGGCCAAGCGTGCCGCCATCGAGAAGCTGGAGGCCCAGGGCCAGGGCACCGGGGTGGTGAACTGGCGCCTGCGCGACTGGGGCGTATCCCGCCAGCGCTACTGGGGCTGCCCGATCCCGGTCATCCATTGCGACAGCTGCGGTGCGGTGCCCGTCCCCGAAGACCAGCTGCCGGTCGAGCTGCCGCAGGATGTGGACTTCTCCCGCCCCGGCAATCCGCTGGACCACCACCCAACCTGGAAGCACGTGAACTGCCCCTCCTGCGGCGCCAAGGCGCGGCGGGAGACGGATACCTGCGACACCTTCGTCGACAGCTCCTGGTATTTTGCCCGCTTCTGCTCGCCCCAGGCGGCCGCGCCCGTCACGCAGGACGCGGTGAATGCCTGGCTGCCGGTGGACCAGTATATCGGCGGCATCGAGCACGCGATCCTGCACCTGCTCTATTCCCGCTTCTTCACCCGCGCGATGCAGGCCACCGGCCATCTGGCCGTGGCGGAGCCCTTCGCCGGCCTCTTCACCCAGGGCATGGTCCAGCACGAGAGCTACAAGGCCGCCGATGGCCGCTGGCTCTACCCCGAGGAGGTGGAGTTCAGCCTGGCCGCCGATGGCACGCGCAGCGCCACGCTGAAGGGCGGCAATGAGCCGGTGACCATCGGCCGCATCGAGGCGATGTCGAAGTCGAAGCGGAACACGGTGGACCCCGGGGCCATCATCGGCCGCTACGGCGCCGATACCGCGCGCTGGTTCATCCTCTCCGACAACCCGCCGGAGCGGGACATGGAGTGGACGGAATCCGGCGTCGCCGGCGCCTTCCGCTTCACCCAGCGCGTCTGGCGCCTGGCCAGCAACGCCCTGGCCAGCCTGCCCGCCCCCGGCACCCCGATGCCCGAGGCGACCGGCGCGGCCAAGAAGCTGCGGCAGGTCACGCACCGGACCATCCTGGCGGTCACCGAGGCGCTGGACAGCTTTGCCTTCAATGTCGCGGTCGCCCGCATCCATGAATTCGCCAATGCGATCGGCGAAGCCGAGGCCCAGGCGACGGCCGAGGGCATGGGCGCGGCGCGGCGCGAGGCGCTCGAAATGCTGGCCCGCCTCTCCGCGCCGATGATGCCGCACCTGGCCGAGGAGCTCTTCGCGCTCCTCAATCCAGACTCGGAAAAGCTGGTGGCGCAACTGCCCTGGCCGGAGGCGGACCCCGCTTTGGTGAAGGCGGAGACCATGACGCTCGCCGTCCAGGTGCTCGGCAAGCTGCGCGCCACCATCGAAGTGTCCGTCGGCGCGACCGAGGCGGAGATTTTCGCCCTGGCCGAGGCGGAGGAGAACGTGCAGCGTGCCTTCGGCGGCAAGCCGGTGAAGAAGCGGATCCATGTTCCGGGGCGGGTGGTCAATTACGTCGTATGAACCCCTGACGCGTCGCGGCCTGCTCGGCGGCCTGGGCCTGCTGGCCCTGGGCGGCTCCCTGGGCGGCTGCGGCTTCCGGCCGCTCTATGGCTCCGCCGGCCCGGGCGAGGCCGATGTGCGGGCGGAGCTCTCGGGCATCCGCGTCACCGTCATCCAGGAACGCTTCGGCCAGCTGCTGCGCCGCGCCCTGTACCAGCGCATGGGCCAGGACATCTCCGGCCCCGCCGAGGCGCGCTACGAGCTGCGCCTCTCGCCCAGCCTGCAGGCGGAAGGCATCGGCATCCAGCGCGACGGCACCGCGACCCGCGTGCGCTATATCGGCACCGCCAATTGGCTGCTGGCCCGCCCCGGCCCGCCGCCCGAAACCCTGGCCTCCGGCGTGGAGCGTGCGACGGAAGCCTATAACATCCCGCCGAACCAGTACTTCGCCTCCGACAGCAGCCGGGAGGCGGCGGAGGCGCGGCTGGCCGATCTGCTGGCGGAGCTGGTGGTGACCCGCATCGCGGTGGATTTCCGCCGCCGCTCGGCCGGCGCCGCCGGCCTCGCCCAGGGCGGCCCATCCGCGCTGCCCGCCACGCCGGCAAGCCCGGCGCTGACGCCGGTGCGGCCGGAACTGGTGCCCGGGATGACGCCGGCCCTGCGCTGACCGCGCCATGGCCAAGCTCGACCCGAAGCGCATCGCCGCCTTCCTCGACAACCCCGGCGCGACGCGCGCCGTGCTGCTGCATGGCGACGATGCCGGCCTGGCCCGCGAAAGGGCGGAACAGCTGGTCCGCGCCGTGCTCGGCGGCGCCATGGACGACCCCTTCCGCCTGGCCGAGCTGAGCCGGGAGGAGGCGGCAAAGCCCGGCGCCCTGGCCGGCGAGGCCGCGGCACTCGCCATGACCGGCGGCCGCCGCGTGGTGCGGCTGCGAGAGGCGACCGATGCCCATGCCACCCCGCTGAAGGACGCCCTGGCCAGCGCCGGGGAGGCGCTGCTGGTGCTGGAGGGCGGGGAACTCACCGCGCGATCCAAGCTGCGGGTGCTGGCCGAAGCGGCACCGGATGTGATGGTGATCGCCTGCTGGCGCGAGCGGCCGGAGGAACTGGCCGGCACCATCGGCCGCATGCTGCGCGAACACGGCGCGCAGGCGGATGCCCCGGTGCTGGGCTGGCTGGCCGCGCGCCTCGGCGAAGACCGCCTGCTGCTGCGCCGCGCGGTCGAGGTCCTGGCCCTGCATGCCGGACCGGACGGCCAGGTGGATGAGGCCGCCGCCATGGCCTGCGTGGCGGAAGGCGTCTCGGCCGACCTCGACACGGCCCTTATGGCCGCCACCGCCGGCGACGCCCTGGCCGCCGACCGGGCGCTCGACGCCGCCTTCGCCGAAGGCGCCAATGCCGTGATGGTGGTGCGCGCCACCCTCCGCCACGTGCAGCGGCTGCACGAAGCCTCCGTCGCCGGCGGCGATTCCAGCGCCCTGCGACCCCCCGTCTTCTTCCGCCACAAGCCCGCCTTCGACAAAGCCCTGCGGATCTGGCCCCCGGCCGCCCTCGAAGCCCAAGGCGCCGCCCTGCTCGAAGCCGAACGCCGCACGAAGACCACCGCCTTCCGCGAGGTCCACGAAACCCTCGCCCGCGCCGGCATCGCCGCACTGGCGCGACAGGCTGCCGGCCTGGCGCGGCGCTGAGGCGCTGCGGGGGGGGGGGGGGGGGGGGGGGCCGCGCGCCCCGCCCCGCC
>NZ_JBHYDM010000057.1:0-7535 GCF_051860665.1 Falsiroseomonas sp. | reverse complement strand
TGGATCGCGCCGCCCAGTCCGGCCTGCTGGACGCGCCGCGCGCCGATGCCTGCCGGGCGGAGGCCGCGGGGCTGTGGCAGGCGCTGGCCGAGGAGGGCGCCGATGCCGAAGCCGAGACGGCGCTGGGCCGCGCCCTGCTGGCGCTGGGCGACCTGCCGGCGGCGCGGGCCGCGCTGGAATCGGCGGTGACGCGTGGCGCGGCGGGGGCGGTGGCGATCGGCTGGCTGGCCGAATGCCTGTTCCGCGCGCGGGATTTCGCGGCGCTGGAGGCGCTGGTGGCGCGCTGGCGCCCGCTGCTGGAGGCCGAGGCGCAGGGCGGGGTCGCGGGGCCGCATGGCGCCGCCTGGCGACTCTGGCTCGCCCGATGAGCGCGGCCGCGACGCCCCTGCCGGCCTCCGGCGCGCTGGTGGCCGGCGCCTGGCTGGGGCCCGCGCTGGCGGCGCTGGCCGGTCTGGCGCTGCTGCGCCTGGCCGGGGTGCGGGGCGAATTCCTCGGCCTGCTCATCATCATCGGCCTGTCGCTGCTGGCCGGCGCGCCCGCGGCGCTGCTGGCGGCGCGGCAGGGCCTGCAGGGGGTGCCGCTGGGCCTGGCCATGGGCGGCGCCGGCCTCGCGGCCTTCCTGCAACTGCATCTGGTGGACCGGCTGGGGATGGCGGAGGCGGTGCCGGGCGGGCTGGCGGCGGCGGCGCTGGTGCTGCTCTGGAGCGGGCTCGGCATCGCCGCGGGCCTTGGGCTGCCGCCGCTGGCGGGGCTGGTGGCGGGGCTGCTGGCGGGCGGGGTGCTGGCCTGGGGGCTGGGCGGGCTGGCGGGCGGCTTCGCGGGGCTGGCCCTGGCGGCTGCCGTCGCCGGCTTCGTCGCGGCGGTGCCGGCGGCCGCCCTGCCGCAACGCCTGCCGCGGGGCGCCCCGGGGCTGCTGGTGGCCGGGCTGGCCCTGGCGCTGGCGGTGCTGGCCGGGCCGCTCGCCACCTATCTGCTCGGCGGGCCGCTGCTGGCCGTGACGCTGGCGCTGCTGGTGGCGCTGCCGGGGCTGGTCTTCGTCGCCCTGGCGCGCGGGCTGGCGCCGCTGCCGCTGGCCACGAGGCTGCTCGGCCTGCAGGCCATGGCGGTGGTGCTGGGCCTGGCGATCGGCACCGCGCCGGCCGCCGCCGGGCTGCTGCCGGCCGATGCCCTGCCGGCCTATCGCCTGGCGCTGCTCGGCGCCGGCTTCCTGCCGGCCTTCGCCGCGCTGCTGGCGGCGCTGCTGGCCCGCGATGCGCCGGGGGCGGCCACGCTGGCGGCGCTGCTGCTGGCGGGGCTCTCGGCCGGGCTGGGGCCGCTGCTGGGCTGGCTGGCGCCGCGCCTGGCCGATCACGGCCCGCTGGCCGCGCCGCTGCTGGCCACCGGCTTCGCCTTCTGGCTGCTGTCCAGGGAGGATGCATGAAGGACCTGCTGCTCGCCATCGACCAGGGCACCACCTCGACCCGTTCCATCCTGCACGGGCCGGACCTGGCGCCGTGCGCCAGCGCGCAGCGGCCCCTGGCCCAGCATTTCCCGGCGCCGGGCTGGGTGGAGCATGAGCCGGAGGAGATTTTTGCGGCGACCCTCGCCACGATGCGGGAGGCGCTGGCCCAGGGCGACGCCTCGGCCGCGGATCTCGCCGGCATCGGCATCACCAACCAGCGCGAGACCACGGTGCTGTGGGACCGGCGCAGCGGGCGTGCCATCCACCGCGCCATCGTCTGGCAGGACCGTCGCACCGCGGCGCATTGCGCCCGGCTGGCGGCGGAAGGGGCGGGGGCGCTGATCGCGGAGCGCAGCGGCCTGCTGCCGGATCCCTATTTCTCCGCCACCAAGCTCGCCTGGCTGCTGGAGAATGTGGGCGGCGCGCGGGCGGCGGCCGAACGCGGCGACCTCGCCTTCGGCACCATCGACTCCTTCCTGCTGTGGCGGCTGACCGGCGGGCGGGTGCATGCGACGGATGCCACCAATGCGGCGCGCACCATGCTGTTCGACATCCGCCGCGGCGGATGGGATGCGGATCTGCTGAAGCTCTTCGGCATTCCGGAGGCGGTGCTGCCGGAGGTGCGGGACAATGCCTGCGAATTCGGCGCGACCGAGCCCGGCCTGCTCGGCACGGCGGTGCCGGTGCGCGGCATGGCCGGCGACCAGCATGCCGCCATGCTCGGCCAGGCCTGCTTCGCGCCGGGCATGGTGAAATCCACCTATGGCACCGGCTGCTTCCTGCTGCTGAACACCGGCGATGTCGCGGTGCCCTCGCAGAACCGGCTGCTGACGACGCTGGCCTGGCAATTGGGCGGGCAGCGGACCTATGCGCTGGAAGGCGCCATCTTCATCGCGGGCGCCGCGGTGCAATGGCTGCGCGACGGGCTCGGAATCATCCAGGATGCGGCCGAGAGCGGGCGGCTGGCGGCGCAGGCGGACCCTGCCCAGGCGGTCTATTTCGTGCCGGCCTTCACCGGCCTGGGCGCGCCGCATTGGGATGCCGGGGCGCGCGGCGCCATCCTCGGCCTGACCCGCAATACCGGCCCGGCCGAGATCTGCCGCGCGGCGCTGGAGGCGGTGGCCTTCCAGACGCGCGACCTGGTGGAGGCGATGCGCGCCGATTGGGGCGCCCGCGGCGGCGCGACCGTGCTGCGGGTGGATGGCGGCATGACCGCCTCCGACTATGCCATGCAGGCGCTGGCGGACCTGCTGGGCGCGCCGGTGGATCGGCCGGTGGTGCAGGAGACCACGGCGCTGGGCGCGGCCTATCTCGCCGGGCTGCAGGCCGGGCTGCTGCCGCCGCCAGGCCCCGCGGTGGCGCATTGGCGGCTGGATCGGCGGTTCCATCCCTCCATGCCGCGCGCCGAGGCCGATCGGCGCCATGCCGGCTGGCAGGATGCGGTGCGCCGCGTGCTGACGTGAGCGCGCTGGAGGCCCTCGGCCTGGCGCCGGTCATCAATGCCGCCGGGACCGTGACCCGCCTCTCGGGCGGCATCCTGGCGCCGGAGGTGGTGGCCGCCATGGCCGAGGCCTCCGCCGCCTGCTTCGACATGCTGGAATTGCAGGCCGCCGCCAGCCGGGCGATTTCGGCGGCAACGGGGGCGGAGGCCGGCATCGCCACCGGCGGCGCCTCCGCCGCGCTGCTGCTTGGGGCGGCCGCCTGCCTGGCGGGGCTGGACCCGGCGGCGATGAATGCGCTGCCCGCGGCCGGGCCGCGCCGCGACTTCGTCATGAGCCGCAGCCAGCGCAACATGTACGACCGGGCGCTGGAGGTGGCGGGCGGGCGGATCGTCGAGGTCGGCATCCCGGACCGGTTTTCGGGCGCCGGGGTGCGGGATGCCTCGGCCGGCGAGATCGCGGCGGCGATCGGCCCCGGCACGGCGGCGGTCTTCTGGGTGGCGCAGCCCTGGTCGGAGCCTTCGCTGGCGGAGGTGGTGCGGGTGGCGCATGCGGCCGGCGTGCCGGTGCTGGTGGATGCGGCGGCGCAACTGCCCCCCATCGCCCATCTGCGCGGCTTCCTGGAAGCGGGCGCCGACCTGGTCGCCTTCTCCGGCGGCAAGGCGATCGGCGGGCCGCAGGCGAGCGGCATCCTGGCCGGCCGGCGGCCCCTGGTGGCCAGCGCGCTGCTGCAGATGCTCGACCTCGACCTGCCGGAGTCGCAGTTCCGCCTGCCGCCCGAATTTGCGCTGAACAGCCCGCTTCCCTTCCTGCCGCGGCATGGCATCGGCCGGTCGGCCAAGGCGGGGAAGGAGGAGGTGGTGGGCCTGCTGGTCGCGCTGCGCCGTTTCGTCGCGGAGGGCGATGCGCCGCGCCAGGCGCGGATGCGGGCGCGGCTGCGGGCGGTGCAGGCGGCCATGGGGGCCACGCCCGGCGAGATCACCGCCGGCCCGACGCCCCTGTTGCTGCTGCGCTGCGCCGATGCCGCGGCCGCGGCGCGGGTGGAGGCCGCGCTGCGCGCACGCCGCGTGCATGTGAACCAGGGCCGGATGCGGGAGGGGGTGCTGGTGGTGCATCCTGCGGCGCTGGCGGAGGGCGATCTGGTGCCGCTCGGCCAGGCGCTTGCGGCGGCCTTCGCCTCCGCGGCGAATCCGCTTTAGGATGCGGGCCATGATACGCCGGGAGACTCCCCTGATGCGGCCTGCCCTTCTGGCGCTGATCGTCCTGGCCCTGGCCGGCTGCGCGGAATTGCGCGCCCCGCCGCCCGCCGCGCGGATTCCGGCGATGCTCGGCGCCGGCGGCGCGGATCCGCTGCGCGATGTGGTGGGGCAGGCGGCGCTGGCCTATGCCGATGGCGGGCGGTCACTGGCCAATGACCCCGCCGCCATGGCCCGCGCCGCGGCGCAGGTGGAGCTGATGACGGTGGAATTCGGCCGCGACCTGCGCTGGGCCGCGCTGCCCGCCAGCGTGCTGTTCGAGTTGCGCGGCGCCCGGCTGGAGGGGCGCGCCGCGCTCGGCATCCGCGCCGGCGCCGATCCGGACGAGGTGGTGCGGGCCCTGGCTGCGGCGCATGCGGCGCTGGTCCGTGGCGACCGGCCGGCGGCGGAGGCGGCGCTGCGTCCGGCGCTGTTCGAGCCGGGCGGGGCGGGGACGCTGGACTTCCTGACGCGGCCCGGCCCGCTGCCGCAGGGCCGCATCGCCACCAGCCTGGCGCGCGACGAGGCGGACCGGCTGGTGCGCAGCCGCGTCTGGGGCCTGACCGGCGCGCTGGACCCGCAGGCCGGCTGGGTGAACCCCGAGCCCGGGCGGGGGATGGGAATCGGACCGCGCTGAAGGGCGCTCATACCAAGCGCACGAATTTCCGACCTGCGGCCCGCTTGCGGGCCGAGCGCGCGGATGCGCGCCGCGGCAAGTGCCGCGAAGCCAGGGGCCGCGGATGCGGCCCGCCCGGCGTCTGAGGGGCACGAAGGTGAGACCTTCGTGCGGCTGGTATCAGTCCTTCGCCATCACCGTCACATAGCTGCCGGGCGCATCGCCCAGCCCCGCATCGGCGGGCTGGCGCGCCGGCACCATGGTGCGGTCCTGCGCCGTGACCCAGCGCTGCCAGTCCGGCCACCAGGACCCGGCGAGCTCCGTCGCGCCCTTGAACCATTCCTCCGGATCCGGCGGCAGGTTCGTGTTCACCCAGTGGCTGTACTTGCCCGAGTCGGGCGGATTGACGACGCCGGCGATATGGCCGGAGGCGGCGAGCACGAAGCGGGTCGGGCCGCCATAGACCTGCGTGCCGCGATAGGTGGATTTCCAGGGCGCGATATGGTCCTCCCGCGTCGAGATCAGGTAGCTCGGCACCTTGATTTTCCGCAGGTCGATCTTCTCGCCGTCCAGCTCGATCGCATTCGGATGGCTGGCGGGCTTCACCAGGTCGTTCTGCTGGTACATGCGGCGCAGGTAGAAGCTGTGCATCTTCGCCGGCATGCGCGTGGAATCATCGTTCCAGTAGAGCAGGTCGAAGGGGAAGGGCTCCTGCCCCAGCAGGTAGTTGTTCACCACGAAGGACCAGATCAGGTCGTTGGCGCGCAGCATGTTGAAGGTGGTCGCCATCTCCCGCCCTTCGAGGAAGCCCTTCTTCGACATCTTCTCCTCGATGCCGAGCAGCTGTTCCTCGTCGATGAAGACGCCGAGCTCGCCCGCCTCCTCGAAGTCCGTCATGGTGACGAAGTAGGTGGCCGACTTGATGCGGGTGTCGCGGCGCGCCGCCATATGCGCCAGCGTGCAGGCCAGCAGCGTGCCGCCCAGGCAATAGCCGATGGCATTGACGGACTTTTCCCCGGTTGCCGCCTCGATCGCATCGAGGGCGGCGTAGGGACCCTCCCGCATGTAGTCGTCAAAACCCTTTTCGGCGAGGTGCTCGTCGGGGTTCACCCAGGAGACGACGAAGACGGTATGGCCCTGCTCCACCGCCCATTTGATAAAACTGTTCTTGGGCCGAAGGTCCAGGATGTAGAACTTGTTGATCCAGGGCGGCAGGATCAGCAGCGGCCGCTTCAGCACCTGCGGCGTGGAAGGCGCGTATTGGATCAGCTCCATCAGCGCATTGCGGAACACCACCTTGCCGGGCGTGACCGCGATATTCTCGCCGACCTTGAACTTGCTGTCGTCGGTCATGCGGATGCGGAGGTTGCCGCGGCCGCGCTCCAGGTCCGCCAGCAGGTTGGACAGGCCCTTGAGCAGATTCTCCCCGCCCGTCTCCGCCGTGCGGCGCAGCACCTCCGGATTGGTCATCAGGAAGTTGGACGGGCTCATCGCATCGACGAATTGCCGCGTGTAGAAATCCACCTTCTGGGCCGTCTTGTGGTCGAGACCTTCCGCGCCCTGCACCACGTTCGTGAAATAGCGGGCGGAGAGAAGGTAGGACTGGCGGATGAAGTCGAAGACCTCGTTCTCCCGCCAGGCCTCGTCCTTGAAGCGCTTGTCGCCGCGCGGCTCCTCGATCACCGGCGGCGTGGCCTCGCCCATCATGCGGCGGGCGGTGTTCTGCCAGAGCGTCAGGTAGTCCTGCCAGAAGCCGATCTGCGCCTGCATCAGCCGGGCGGGGTTCGCCATCAGCCGCGCCGTCATGTCGAGGAAGGCGGTGCCGATATGCAGCGGGTCCGGCCCGGTGGCGGGCGTGCCTTCCGCCTGGCGCTTCAGGAAGTCACCCACGATGCGCTGCCCGCGCTCCGCCACATCGGCCATGGTGCGGGTGACCAGGTTGGGATCCGGCAGGCGGAAATGGCCGTGCTCGGTGCGGGCGGCCTCGCCCGCGGGGGGCGGCGCCTGGCGCGGCCCGGCATGGCCGTCGGGGGCCTGGCCATTGGTGGCATGGCCGTTGGAAGCCTGGCCCTCGGAAGCCTGGCCGGTGGCGGTCTGGGCCGCCGCGCCGATCGACGTGGCGGCCTCGGCCTCACGCGCCGCGCCGTTCCCGGCGCCGGCGGCGGGGCGGCGCCCACCCTTGCCGCCTGTCGCCGCGCGGCTCGCCTTGCCCCGGCCCGCTTCCCTGTCCTGCGCCATGCGCACGCATCCCCCAGAATCCGCCAGCGGCCGCCCGTCGGGGTGAGTCTTCCCCGCCGATCCCCAGCCTTGGTGCTTTCGCCGGCAGGTGGTTCAGGGTAACCCTCGGCGCGCGAAGGATTGGGAAGCCATGCACCCGCGCGTCGGACGCCACGGGAAACACGTTGAAGTTAGGGGCCGCCGGGGGCGCGATCAAGCGCGACCCGGCCTGCACCCGGCCTGTGCCTGGTTGCTGCTGGCGCTTGCCGGCTGCAGCGGCGGCATTCCGCAGGATGCGGACCCCCGCTACTGGTGGCGCAATATCAGCGGCGGCTATCTGGAGGGGCGGGAGCCGCCGCCGGGCCGCGATGCGCCCTATCCGAATCTCGCCACCGTGCCGCCCCGCCCGGTGCCGCCGAGCGCCGAGGAACGCGCCGCGCTGACCGCCGCCCTGGCGGCGGACCGGGAGGGATCGCGCAGCGAGCAGACCGGCGCGCCCACCCTGCGCGGTGGCGGCGCCCCGGGCGCGGGCGGGCAGCCCCCGGCGCCGCCGAGCCTGGCCGCCGTGCCGCCGATCCGCCTGGATC
>NZ_JBHYDM010000056.1:0-8515 GCF_051860665.1 Falsiroseomonas sp. | reverse complement strand
ACCGGACGCCTATGAATCACACTGACGACCCGTGCCGGAATCCCCAATCCGATTCCGGCTGAGGTGAAAACGCTCTAAGCTCCAGGTTGGGGGCCCAATTTCGAATATCAGCATGAAAATTTTTCGGGTCCATGAGCGGCGAGAAGCTACTCAATATCTCTGCGGCGACTTCTTTGCCTGCTTCATCCAAGCCGGGGTGATGGTCAATTTGTCTCTTTAGCAGGGATATGGCGCGCCGTACGGTAAATATGCCGAAAATAGCGGTCTCCGTATCGGTTTGTAATATCGTCGTCCAGCAAGAAATTACCGGTTGGGCAGACGGCACCCTCAGCGCAAGTCTGCTAAACACTTCGCGAACATGATGTACGAGCGATGTTTGCATGGGTGTTCTGCGAGGCTCCAAACACGACCGTGACGGTGATTAACACGCACCGAGAACGGCCGCAGCAATCTTAGTGGCCACTCGGGTGTCGTGCCATCGCAACGGCCATCAGCTTGGTGCGCGCCTAATGAACTGCTGCAGCGCCTATGAGGCCCCATTCAGCCAACAGTTAGGCGCGGAGGTACATTCAAACCGCCGCCACCTCCACCCGCGCCACCAGCCCCAGCGCCCCCGCCAGCGCATCCAGCCTGCGCTGCACGCTCTCCCCCGCGAACACGCCGCTCCCCTCCACCAGCCGCAATTGCAGCTCCCCGCCCCGCACCCGCAGCGCGGTGCCGGCCAGCAGCACGGGGGTGCCGCCCGAGAGGGTAAAGGCCAGGCGCAGCGCGGCGCCCAGCGTTTCGGCGCGCTTCACCGCCGCCGCGTCCAGCAGCATCCGCGCGGTGGCCAGGAAGGGGGCGGTGGCGTCGGCCTCGTAGCGCAGCGCCACCACCATCGCCAGAAACGCCCGCTGGTGGTGATCCAGGCCAACACCCGGCTGGCGCAGGACCCGGAAGAAGGCCTGTTCGGCGCGGTAGTCGGGGTGGTCGTGGCTGCCGATATCGGCGATCCAGCAGCTCGCCTCGCGCAGGGCCGCCTGGTCCGGCGCCTCGCCTTCGAACAGCGCCTGGGTCCAGGCGAAGAGGGCGGGCGGCAGTTCGGGGTCGCGGCCCCATTGCCGGGATAGGTCGTGGCCGGCGGCCAGCATGGGGTTTTGGCGGCGCACCGCATCCGGCAGCAGGCGGGCATACCAGCCTTCCCGCAGCCCGTTGGCGGAGAAGACCACGCGGCTCGCCCCGGTGGCGCGCAGCAGCCGGCGCAGCACCACGGCGGCGAAGGGCATGTCGCCCAGCCGCTTGGCCGGGGCGCCGGGCATGGCGGCCAGCATCTTGCGGTCGGCCTTGGCGACGACGCCGGCCAGGTCCCGCGCCTCCTCCCGCCGCAGCACATAGTGGTGGACGATGGACAGCGGATAGCCGGTCTGGGCGATGTGCATCTTGGCCAGGGCGCGCCAGGCGCCGCCTACCAGGTACAGGTCCCGCCCCTCGCCGCGCTTCAGCCAGGTCACGCGCGAAAGGTCCGCCTCCACGATGGCGCGCGCCTTCGCCACCTCGCCCCCGGCGCGGTCCGCCAGGCGGATGGCGCCGATCGGCAGGCTGGCCGCGGTGGTGGCGCGGCCGCGATCCAGCTCCACCACCTCCAGCGACCCGCCGCCGATATCCCCCAAAATGCCATCCGCCTCGGGGAAGCCGAGCAGCACGCCATCGGCGGAGAGATTGGCCTCCTCCTCCCCGGTCAGCACGCGCACGGGCAGGTCGGGCAGGCGGTCGCGGAGCGCCGCGATGAAGTCCGGGCCGTTCTCGGCGTCCCGTGCCGCGGCGGTGGCCACCACCTCCACCGTCTCGGCGCCCATGGCCCGCGCCACGGCGGCGTAGCGGCCCATCACCGTCAGCGCGGGGCCGATCGCCTCCTCGTTCAGCCGTCCCGTGTTCTGCAGCCCGCGGCCCAGGCCGAGCACCGCCTTCTCGTTGAAGATGGTCAGCGGGTTGCGCGACAGCCCCTCGAAGACGACGAGGCGGACGGAGTTGGAGCCGAGGTCCACCACGCCCAGGCGAGGGGGCGGGCCGTCTATACGGTTACGGGGCATGGTGCGGTGCAGCGTCCAGGACAGCGTGGGAGGGTGGGTGGCGAAATCCGGCCGCCGCGTCAACGCCCCGGCGGCCGGAGGGTGGCGGGGCGGCGGGGCAGTTTCGCGCGGGATGCTTCCTGAAACGTGCAGAGGGGCGCGGAGGCCCCCACCCCGTTGGACGCATGCGTCCAACCCCCCCGCAGGGCGGGGGAGGGCCTTTCTAGTCCTGCAGGACGCGGTCCTGGCGGTTGCGGCGGGGCGGGCCGGCGGGGCGCTGGGCGGCGCTGCCGCGGCCGGAGAGCGAGGGGTTGGTCATGAAATACTCATGCGCCGACACCGGCTTCGGCCCCGGCGCCACGCGGCGATAGGTGCCATCGGCGCGCAGCTGCCAGGACTGCATCGTATCCTGCAGGTTCACCGCCATCACCTGGTCGAGGATCTGCGTATGCACGGTCGGGTTCTCGATCGGCACCATCGTCTCCACCCGCCAGTCCATGTTCCGCGCCATCAGGTCCGCGCTGCTGATGAAGACGCGGGCGCGGCGGGATGGCAGGCGGTGGCCATTGCCGAAGACATAGACGCGGCTGTGTTCCAGGAAGCGGCCGACGATGGATTTCACGCGGATATGCTCGGACAGGCCGGGCACGCCCGGGCGCAGGCAGCAGATGCCGCGCACCACGCATTCCACCCGCACCCCGGCCTGGGATGCGCGGTACAGCGCATCGATCAGCTGCTCATCCACCAGGGAGTTCATCTTCAGCCAGATGCCGGCGGGCTTGCCCTCCTGCGCGAAGGCGATCTCGCGCTCGATCAGGCCGAGCAGGGCGGGGCGGATGGTCAGCGGCGCGAAGGCCAGGCCCTCCATCGTCTCCGGCCGCGCATAGCCGGTCATGTAGTTGAACAGTTTCGCGGCATCGCGCGTCAGCGCCGGGTCGGCGGTGAAGAAGGACAGGTCCGTGTAGATGCGCGCGGTGATCGGGTGGTAGTTGCCGGTGCCGAAATGCGCATAGCTGCGCAGCACATCGCGTTCGCGCCGCACCACCAGCGAGACCTTGGCATGGGTCTTCAGCTCGACGAAGCCGAAGACCACCTGCACGCCGGCGGCCTCCAGCTCCCGCGCCAGGGCGATGTTCCGCTCCTCGTCGAAGCGGGCCTTGATCTCGACGATGCCGGTGACGGATTTGCCGGCCTCCGCCGCCTCGATCAGCGCGCGGGCGATGGGGCTGTCGCGGCTGGTGCGATACAGCGTCTGCTTGATGGCGACCACATTCGGGTCGCGCGCCGCCTGGCGCAGGAACTGCACCACCACGTCGAAGCTCTCATAGGGGTGGTGGACGACGATGTCCTTGGCGGCGATCGCCGCGAAGCAGTCGCCGCCGAAGTCCAGGATCCGTTCGGGGAAGCGCGGCGTATAGGGGGTGAAGAGAAGGTCCGGCCGGTCGTCCACGATCAGCTGCTTGATATCGGCGATGCCGAGCAGCCCATCCACCTTCACCACGCCCGCGCGGTCCGAATCCAGCTCCTCCGCCACCAGGTGGACCATGTCCGCGGACATGCGGGATTCGACCGAGAGCAGGATGGCCTGGCCGCGGCGGCGGCGCTTCAACGCGGTTTCGTAGGAGCGGACGAGGTCCTCCGCCTCCTCCTCGAATTCCACATCGGTGTCGCGGATCAGCCGGAACAGCCCGTGCTCGGCGGCGATGAAGCCGGGAAACAGGCGGCCGAGGAAGAGGACGATCAGGTCCTCCAGCATCACGAAGCGGATCTTGCCGCGCGACTCCGCTTCGGGGGGAAGGCGGATGAAGCGCTCGATCTGCGGCGGCAGCGGCAGCAGGGCGCGCATGGTGCCGCCATCCTCCTCCCGCACCAGCTTCAGCACCATGCAGAGCGCCAGGTTGGCGATGAAGGGGAAGGGATGCGCCGGGTCCACCGCGAGGGGCGTCAGCACCGCGAAAACCCGGTCCATGAACCAGCCCTCGAGCCAGGCACGGTCGGCTTCGGTCAGCTCCACCGGCTTGCAGACGGTGACGCCGGCGGCATCCAGCAGGCCGCGCAGCTCGTGCCAGGCCTGCTGCTGCCCCTCGATCAGCGCCTGCGCCGCGGCATTCACCGCCGCCAGCTGCCGCGCCGGCGTCAGCCCATCCGGTGAGGGCGTGGTAATGCCGGCGCGGTCCTGGCCGACCAGGCCAGCGACGCGGACGGAGTAGAATTCATCGAGGTTGGAGGCGGAGATCGCCACGAAGCGCAGCCGTTCCAGCAGCGGGTGCCGCGGATTGGCCGCCTCCTCCAGCACCCGCGTATTGAAGGCGAGCCAGGACAATTCGCGATTGATGAAGCGCGCCGGGCTGTCGGGCGCGATCGGCGGCAGCCGCACCGCGCCATGCGGCGCCCCGGGCTTCGGGGCCGGATTGGGGGCCGGTGTGACGGCCGGGGGGGCGGGCTGCGGCATCGTGTCCATGGGGTGAGACTAGCCCAGCCTCCCTGCGGCCGGGGAGGGCGTTTGCGACGACGTCTCCGAACGGTCATCCAGCGCCAGCACCTGCCGCGCCAGGGCGCGCGTCACCGGCGTGCCGCCGGCCAGCGCCGCCGCATCCAGCGCCGCCACGGCGCGCGCGATGGCCGCGGCATGGCGCGGCAGGCGGGACAGCAGGAAGGCCTGCACCCCGGGCTCCACCCGCAGCTGCCGGTCCGCCAGATGTTTTGCGAGCAGCGCCGCCAATAGCCCCTCCCCCGGCCGGGCGACTTCCACCGCCGGGGTCGCGCGCAGCCGGCTGGCCAGGTCGGGCAGGATTGTGGGCCAGCGGGCCGGCGGCGCGCGGGCGGCCAGCAGCAGCGGCGCGCCGGTCTCCGCCGCGTGGTTGATCAGGTGGAACAGCGCCTGCTCCGGCGCGGCATCCGCGCGGTCCAGCGCCGTGCCCGGCACATCGGCCAGCGCCGCATCCATGGTGAGGCCCGGCCCCTCCAGCCGCCGCCAGCCCAGCCGACGGGCGGTGACATGCAGCATATGCGACTTGCCCACCCCCTCCGGCCCATGCAGCGCCAGGCGGCGCAGCGGCCAGCCCTCGGGGGCTTCCAGCCAGGCGAGCGCCTCGGCATTGGAGGGGTCGGGGATCAGGTCCTCGGCGGCATCGGATTCCTGCAGCGGCAGGGGCAGGGCCAGCTGCAGGCTCATCGCGGTGCCTGCGCGAGGAAATCGGCGATGGCCTCCACCACGCCCGGCGCCAGGGGGCGGGCGGGGTCGGCATAGGCGGCGAGGTTGTCCGCCGCATCCTCCGCCACGGCCTTCAGCACATGGTTGACCCCGGGCAGCAGCACCAGCCGAGCTTCCGGGCGGGCCGCGGCGAGCGCCGCCGCATCCGCCTGCGTCACCTGCAGGTCCCGCAGCCCCTGCAGCACCAGCAGCGGCGCCGGTGCCGCCGCGGCCAGGGCCGGCGGGTCGAGGGCAAGGAGGCTGGCGAGGAACCCGGCCAGGCGCGGGCGGAACAGCGGCAGCAGCGGCGGCGAGATCGCCTCCGGCAGCCCCTGCCCCGCCTCCAGCCGCGCCAGCAGGCCCTCCGCCTCCGCCCGCAGCGGGCCGGGCGGCAGGGCGCGGTCGAGCTGTTCGCGCAGCACCGCGCCGATCCGCCGGCCGGGGGTGGCCAGCAGCACCAGGCCGCAGAGGTCGGGCAGCTGGCCCGCGGCCAGCAGCGCCACCAGCCCACCCTCGCTATGCCCGGCCAGGACAAGGCAGCCGGCGCCGCGCGCGCGCAGCACGCCGGCCCAGGCCGCGATATCCGCCGCATAATCCGCCATGGTCACCGCCTCGGCATCCCGCACCGCCGCCCGGCTGCCGTGCAGCCCGCGCTTGTCGATCCGCAGGCTGCCGATGCCGCGCGCGGCCAGGCCTTCGGCCAGCAGGCGATAGGTGTCGGGGCGGTAGCCCGGGCCATTGCCGTCGCGGTCGGTGGCGCCGGAGCCGGGGATGATCAGCACCATCGGCCGGCCGGGCAGAAGGCTGCCCTCCAGCGGCCCCTGCGGCCCGGGCGCCTGCAGCGGCGTCGCCGCCCCCGCCGGCAAGGCCGCCAGGGCCAGCCCGGCCAGCAGCGCCGCGCGCGGCCAGCCACCACCGGTCGGGCGCGGCGGCGAAGGTGGGGGGTTGGCGCGCGGCATGGCTGCCGCGGATGCTATCCGATGCGGGCCGCCCTGTCCCGCCCACCTCACCCGCTGCCCGTGCGTGGCGGGTCCAGGTAGAGCGGGCTTTCCAGGTAGCGCCGCAGCCAGTAGCGCGCGACCACGCCGATGGCCGCCGCCATCGGCACCGCCAGCAGCACGCCCAGGAAGCCGAAGGCCACGCCGCCCGCGAAAAGGGCAAAGATCACCCAGACCGCATGCAGTTCCACCCGGTCCCCCAGCAGCCGCGGATAGATCACATAGCCTTCCACGGTCTGGCCGATGACGAAGATGGCGACCACCAGCAGCACCTCGTTCCAGGTGCCGAACTGCGCCACCGCCAGCACCACCCCTGTGGCGAAGCCGGTCAGCGAGCCGACATAGGGGATGAAGGACAGCAGCCCGGCCATCAGCCCCACCGTCAGCCCCAGCTCCAGCCCGACGGCGGAGAGCGCCGCGGCGTAGTAGGCGGCCAGGATGGCGCAGCACAGCAGCTGGCCGCGCAGCCAGGCCGAGAGCACCCGGTCCGTGTCGCGGGCCAGTTGCCGCAGCGTCTGCGCCGATTTGCGCGGCAGCCAGCTCTCGATCCGCGCCATCATCGCCTGCCAGTCGCGCAGCAAGTAGAAGCCGACGATCGGCGTCACCACCAGCAGGGCGAAGACGTTGAACAGCGCGACGCCCCCGCCGATCAGCCGCGCCACGGCGGTACCGAGGAAGGTGATCATCTGCCCGGCCTGGCCGATGACGAGGTCGCGCAGCTGGGCATCCACCACCTCCGGCCCGAAGGCATTCTGGGCGGCCTCCAGCGCCTGGCGCATGGCCTGGCCGATGCCGGCCACATAGGCGGGGGTGCGCACCACCAGCACGCCGATCTGCGCCACCAGCAGCGGATAGAGCAGCAGCAGCGCCAGCAGGGCCAGCGCCGTCAGCGCCAGGACCAGCAGGAAGGCCGCCACCGGCCGCGGCAGGCCGAGGCGGGCCAGCCGGGTGGTCGGCGGATCGAGGAAATAGGCGATGCAGCCGGCCAGGACGAAGGGCGTCAGGATGGCGGAGAAGAGCCAGATGGCGAAAAGCAGCCCGCCCAGCCCGCCCAGCACCACCGCCCAGCGTTCCGCCCGCGTGGCGCGCCGGCCCGGCTGCACGGGCGGCGGCAGCGGCGCCGGGCCGGGCCGCGGCTTCGGCAGGTCCCCCGGCGGTAGGGGCACGGCGGGCGGCAGGGCCGGCGGGCGCGCCGGGGGATTTACCGGCGGGCGCGCCGGGGGATGTGCCGGCGGGCGAAAGGGGCCGCTCATCGCCCGGACCGCGCCGCCTGCACCACATAGGCGGCGCCGGAGGCGAAGGTGGTCAGCGCCACCAGCAGGATCGCCCCCTCCAGCAGCGGACGGGCGCCGAGGCCGTAGCCGGCCATCAGCAGGGCGAAGGCCGCGAGGCCGATCTGCAGCAGGGTGTTCAGCTTCGAGATCCAGAGCGGTTTGATCAGCGGCGGCTGGCCAAGCAAATACAGGACCAGCACGCCGCCGACGATCAGCAGATCGCGGAAAACCACCAGGATGGCCAGCCAGTCCGGCAGCACGCCGAGGCCGGCCAGCGTCACATAGACCGAGACCAGCAGCGCCTTGTCCGCCACCGGATCCATCATGGCCCCGAGCGCCGAGCGGCTGTTGCGCCGCCGCGCCAGCCAGCCATCCAGCCCATCCGAGACCCCGGCCGCCACGAAGACCCAGAAGGCGAGGTCGAGCCGGTGCTGCAGCATCAGCCAGATGGCGGCCGGCACGGCGCAGAGCCGGGCGAAGGTGATGGCATTGGGCAGGGTGAAAGGGCCGGCATCCGCCGGCGGGGGCAGGGTGAAAGGGCCGGCATCCGCCGGCGGGGGCAGCGTGAAGGGCCCGGCATCCGCCGGGCTTCCGGGCGGGGCCGGTGCCCCGCCGCGCGGCGGGGCCGGGTCAGCGGCTCCCGGCAAGGCTGAGGCGCCATCCCTCGCCGGTGCCCTGCGGCGCGCGGCCGGGCAGCCCGGCCAGGCGCGGGTCCACCGGCGCCGGCGCCTGGCCCAGCGCGAGGCCGAGCCCCGCCAGCTCCGTCGCCGCTTCCGGCGGCTGGCTGCGCAGGCCGAGGCGCAGGCGGGCCTGGTCGCCGGCGATGGTCACCACCTCCACCCGCGCCACCGGGGCGGCGCTGCCCAGGCGGCGGTTGATCTCCACCCATTCGGCGAAGCTGCGGTAGCTGGCGAGTGCCTCCACCGTCGCGACCGCCGGGCCGCTGGCCACCGGCGCGGCCGGGGCCTCCGCCGCGCCCGGCGCCGCGGCCGCCCCGCCGGG
>NZ_JBHYDM010000055.1:0-9634 GCF_051860665.1 Falsiroseomonas sp. | reverse complement strand
ACCGGGCTGAAGACGCTGAGCGCCAGCGACTTCGCGCTCTGATCCGACGGGACGGGCGCCGGATGCGGCGCCCGTCCGCAACGCAAAAGAGCCTCGCCGTCCGGGTCCGACCCGGGCTGCGAGGCTCTTCCTTTTTCGGCAGGTTTTCTCGGCGCGCTGTGGGCCCCCGCTTCAGGGGCGCACCACCACCACGCCTTCCTCCTCCAGCAGCAGCCGCACCTTTTCCCCCGGCTGGCGGCGGCGCAGGCGGTCCGCACCCTGGGCGAAAAGCTCGCCTACGGCGGTGCTGAAATAGTACTCAGTGTGCGAGCCCATATAGGTGGCGCGGGTCACGGTGGCATCCAGGCCGTTCGGCGCATCCGGCGGCGCAATGCGAATCGCCTCCGGCCGAATGACCGCATCCACTGCCCCGGGAGGCAGGCCGCGGCCGGGCAGGGTCAGGCGTGCGCTGTCCAGCGCCAGCACGCAATGCTCACCGGAGACGCTCTCGATCACGCCCCGCACATGGTTCGCCTCGCCCATGAAGGTGGCGACGAAGACGGAATCGGGGCTGGCGTAGAGCACCTCCGGCGCGCCGGCCTGGGCGATGCCAGCATTGCGCATCACCACGATCTTGTCGGAGACGGCCAGCGCCTCCGACTGGTCATGCGTCACGTAGACGACGGTAAGCCCCAGCCGCTGCTGCAGTGCGCGGATCTCCTCCCGCATCGTGCGGCGCAGGCGGGTGTCGAGGTTCGACAGCGGCTCGTCGAACAGCAGCACGTCCGGCTCCAGCACCAGCGCGCGCGCCACCGCCACGCGCTGCTGCTGGCCGCCCGACATTTCGGAGGGCAGGCGGCCGCCAAAGCCCTTCAGGCCGACCGTCTCCAGCACCGCTTCCGCCTTGGCATGCGCGGCCTGCTTGCGCTCGCCGGAGGAGATCAGGCCATAGGCGACATTCTCCAGCACCGACATATGCGGGAACAGCGCATAGGATTGGAACACCATGGAGACATTACGCTCACCGGCGGACAGCAAGGTGACGTCGCGGCCGCCGATGAAGATCTTGCCCTCGGTCGCCTGTTCCAGCCCCGCGATCATGCGCAGCAGCGTGGTCTTGCCGCAGCCGGAGGGGCCGAGCAGCGTCACCAGCGTGCCGCCCTCGATCACCAGGTCCAGCGGCTTCACCGCCTGCACCTGGCCGTAGCGCTTGCCGAGGCCGGTGAGGCGGACTTCCGCGCCGGTTGTCTTGATGGGGATGCTCACGCACGGCCTCCGACTGGAGCAGGTGTGGGAAGGGCGGCGGCGCGCCGGCCGAGGTTGCGGCGCCCGACCAGCAGGTTGATCAGCCCGATCGCTGCCATCATCAGGACGATCAGCGCGGCGCAATAGGCGATCGCCAGGCCATAATCGCCGTTGATGACGCGGTTGATGATGAAGACCGTCGCCATCTCATACTCCGCCGAGACCAGGAAGATGACGGCCGAGACCGTCGTCATGGCGCGCACGAAGGAATAGACCAGCGCGGTGACGATGGCCGGCTTCAGCAGCGGCAGCACCACCGTGCGCAGCGTGCGGAAGGTGGAGGCACGCAGCGTCACCGCCGCCTCGTCCAGCGACTTGTCGAGCTGGCTCATCGCCGCGACGCCGGAGCGCACGCCGACCGGCAGGTTGCGGAAGACGAAGCAGGCGACGAGGATCACGGCCGTGCCGGTGATCTCCAGCGGCGGCAGGTTGTAGGTCAGGATATAGGCCACGCCGATCACCGTGCCGGGCACGGCGAAGGTCAGCATCAGCGCGAATTCCAGCGCCGTGCGGCCCGCGAAACGCTGCCGCGTCAGCACCCAGGAGGCGAGCAGGCCGAGCCCCGCAGTGATCGGCGCGGCGATGGCGGCCAGCTGGATGGTGGTGAAGAGCGAATGCCAGGCGCCGCCCGAGAAGATCAGCGCGCCCGCCGGCGACCATTCCAGCGCAAAGGCGCGTTCGAAATGGCTGAAGGTCGGCGTCCAGTCGCGGCCCCAGACCTTCACGAAGGCACCGGCCAGCGCCATGACATAGACGATGACGGTCAGGATGGCCCAGGGGATCGCCACGGCGAAGGCCACGCGCCGCACCGGCGGCGGCAGCCGCGTCGGCAGGCCGACATCGCCCTTGCCGGTCATCGAGACATAGCTGCGCTTGCCCACCACGCTGCGCTGGATGATGAAGGCGGTCAGCGCCACCACCAGCATGATGGCGGCCAGCACAGCGGCGCGACCGAAATCCTGCTGCGCGCCGACGACCGCGAAGAAGATCTCGGTGGAGAGCACGCCGAAGGACCCGCCGAGCACGATGGGATTGCCGAAGTCCGCCAGGCTTTCCACGAAGACCACCAGCCAGGCATTCGCCAGGCCCGGCAGCATCAGCGGCAGGGTCACGGCGCGGAAGGTGCGCATCTGGCTGGCGCGCAGCGTCTGGGAGGCTTCCTCCATGGCGGGCGAGACGCCCTCCACCACGCCGATCAGCACCAGGAAGGCGATGGGCGTGAAGGAGAAGACCTGCGCCAGCATCACGCCGTTGAAGCCGTAGATCCATCGGCCGAGCTCCAGCCCGAAGACGGATTCCGCGATCTGGTTGAAGACGCCGGAGCGGCCGAAGATCAGGATCAGGCCGAGGCCGATGACGAAGGGCGGCGTGATGATCGGCAGCACCGTCAGCAGCCGCAGCAGCTTCTTCGCCCGGAAACCGCTGCGCGTGACGATCAGCGCGAAGCACAGGCCGAGGATGGTGGCCGCTGTGGCGGTGGAGGTGGCCAGCAGCAGCGTGTTCCAGAAGACGCCGCAATTCACCCGGCCGGTGACGCAACCGAGGCCCCAGATCTTGCTGTCGAAGAGCCGCTCCGCCATCGCGGCACCCACGGTGAGATCGGCGCGCGGCGTGAACATCTCGGACAGCACCGTGCCGACCGGCCAGGCGGTGAAGACGATGATGGAGGCCACCAGCAGGCCGACCGCGCCGGATACGAAGCGGTCGCCCTTGAAATAGCCGCGCAGCGCGAGGCCGTCCGTCAGCAGCACCAGGAAGCCCAGGAAGGCCATGGCGCCGCCAAGGCCGATGCCGAATTGCCGGTCCTCCAGCTCCCCGAAAATCCGCGCCAGAACGGGCCAGTTCCAGCCCTGGATGCCGATGGCCAGCCCCTGTAGCACAAGCGCCGCCAGGCCCAGCCCGCCGCCCCAGACCAGGAAGCGCGCGCGCCGTGCCCGCTCACCTGTGGGCAGCGCGCCGGGCAGTGCCAGCAGCAGGCCGGCGATCACCGGCCAGAACCAGAAGCGCCCGAATTGCGCGGCCTGGGACAGGGCGGAGGCCGCCTCCGCCTCCCCCCGGCCGAGCGCGAACAACCCGGCGAGCGTCAGCCCGTCCTGCTGCATGTGCCAGGGCAGGACCAGCGTGCCGAGCGCCGCGATCAGCCAGAAGAAGAAGGAGGTGCCGAAGAACATGGGCTTGGCTTCAGCGCGGCAGCGCGCCGACCTCCCTGTCCCAGCGCGCCAGCAGGCGGCGGCGCTCGGCGCTCGCGCCGAAGCGGGCATTGTCGTAGTCGATGATCCGCGCGGTCGCCATGTTCGGCGCCCCCTCGGTCAGCGGCACGCCACGGTTCGCCATGGTCTGCAGCTTCTTCGCTTCCTGGGAGGCGATGATCTGCGCCGGGGCGGAGAGCGCCCAGTGATAGAATTGCTGCGCCGCCGGCAGGTTGCGCGCACCGCGGAGGATCGACATGGAGCCGATCTCATAGCCCGTGCCCTCACACGGCACGGCATGGCCCACGGGGAAGCCGGCGGCGGCCTCCTCGGCGGCGTTGTGCACGAAGGAGAGCGAAAGCGCCGTCTCCCCGCGCGCCACCGCCGTGATCGGCGCGGTGCCGGAGCGCGGATAGGCGTTGATGCTGCCGTGCAGTTGCTTGAGATAGTCGAAGGCCGCCTCCTCGCCCATCATCTGCACCAGCGTCGCGATGATGATATAGGCGGTGCCGGAGCTGTTCGGGTTCGCCATCTGGATCTCGCCGCGATAGGCGGGGTTCAGCAGATCCGCCCAGCAGCGCGGCGCCGGCAGGTTGCGGCGCGTGATGAGTTCCGTGTTGAATCCGAAGCCGAGCACGCTGGCATAGACGCCCACCGTGCGGCCTTGCGTCTGGCGCCACTGCGCCTGGGCCCAGTCATGCAGTTCCGCGATGCGCGGGCTTTCATGGGCCTGGGTCAGGTTCTCCTCGCCGGCCGCCACATGCGGGTCGCCGGTGCCGCCCCACCAGACATCGCCGCGCGGATTGCGTGCCTCGCTGCGGATCTGCGCCAGCATCTCGCCGGTGGATTTCTGGGTCAGGTTCACGCGGATGCCGCTCTCGCGCTCGAAGCCGCGCGCGATCGGCTGGCACCATTCCAGCGTGGCGGAGCAATAGAGGTTGAGCTGCCCCTGCGCGGCCGCGGGCAGCGCGGGCAGGAGGAAGGCCGCGGCGAGCGCGAGGGGGCGATGAGTCATGCAGATACTCTCTTGTTCAGTCGGGCTGGCAGATCAGCGCGGCAGCGCGCCGATCTCACGGTCCCATCGCTGCAGGATGCGCCGGCGCGTATCGGCCTGGCCGTAGGCCGCAAAGTCGTAGTCGATCAGCCGGACGCGGGAGATATCGGCGATGCGCGCATCCGGCGTCGCGCCGCGATGCGCCGGGGTGTGGAACTGGTTCGCCTTGGGGCCGATATCCATTGCCGCCGGGGTCAGGTACCAGTCGTAGAAGCGCCGCGCCTGGGCCAGGTTGCGGGCGCCGCGGATGATCGACATGCAGGCCACCTCGTAGCTGGTGCCCTCGCTCGGGAAGACCAGGTCGATCGGGAAGCCGGCCTGCTGCATGGAGGTGACCTCCATGTTGAAGCTGACCGCCAGCGCCGTCTCGCCGCGCGACACCGCCTGCATCGGCGCGGCGCCAGAGCGGGTATAGGCATTCACATTGGCATGCAGCTGCGCCAGGTAGGCGAAGGCGCGATCCTCGTCCCAGAGCTGCACAAGCCCCGCGATGATGGTGTAGGCTGTGCCGGAGGAATTCGGGTTCGGCATCTGGATCTCGCCGCGATAGGCGGGATTCAGCATATCGGCCCAGCTGGTCGGCAGCGGCAGGTTGCGCCGCGTCATCAGCTCCCGGTTCCAGGCCAGGCCGATGGCGCCGGAGGAGACGCCGACGCAGCGCTCGCCGGACATGGCATGCACGCGCTGGGCCCAGTCATGCAGCTGCGCCATATTGGGCGAGGTATAGGGCTGCAGCAGGCCGGCCTCGGCGGCCGAGATATGCGTCTCGGCGGAGGCGCCGAACCAGATATCGGTGCGCGGGTTCTGCGCCTCCGCCCGCACCTGCGCCAGGATCTCGCCGGCCGATTTGCGCGCCATGGCGACGCGCACGCCGGTCTCCCGCTGGAAGGCGCTGGCGATCGCCTCGCACCAATCGGCGGCGGGCGCGCAAAGCATGTTGAGGCTGCCCTGCGCCGCGGCCGGCAGCGGCAGCGTGGCGCAGGCGACGACCGCGGTCGCGACGATCAGGCGGAAGGACATGGGGGAAATCCTGCAGGGGGGGCATCGATCCGGCGCGGGGGGGGGGGCTCCGCGCCGGCAGGGGCGGGGGTTCAGCGCGGCGCGGAGCCGACCTCGCGGTCCCAGCGCTGGATCAGCCGCCGGCGCTCGGCCGCGCGACCGTATTTCGCAAAGTCGTATTCGATCAGGCGAATGCGGGAGAGATCCGGCGCATTCGGCGGCAGCGGCGCGGTGGCATTGGAAGGCTGCTGCAACTGGCCGCCGGCCTCGAAGCCCAGGCGCTGGGCGGGCTCGGTCAGCGCCCAGTCGTAGAAGCGGCGCGCCTGGGTCAGGTTGCGGGCGCCGCGGATGATGGACATGGAGCCGATCTCATAGCCCGTGCCTTCGCAGGGGGTGGCATAGGTCACGGGGAAGCCCGCATTGGCCTCCGTCACCGCATCATGCACGAAGCTGATGGACACGCCGGTCTCGCCGCGCGCCACGGCCTTGATCGGCGCGGTGCCGGAGCGGGTGTAGGAATTCACATTGGGATGCATCCGACGCAGATAGTCGAAGGCCGGCTCCTCGCCCATCAGCTGCACCAGCGTCGCGATGACGACATAGGCGGTGCCGGAGGAATTCGGATTGGCGATCTGGATCTCGCCGCGGAAGCGCGCATCCAGCAGGTCCGCCCAGCAGGCCGGCGGCGCGATGCCCTTGCGCGCCAGCAGTTCCGTGTTGATGCCGAAACCGACCGCACCGGCATAGACGCCGATGGCGCGACGTTCGGATTGCCGCCACTGGGTCAGCGCCCAGGGGTGCAGCCCGGCATTGTTCGGGCTTTCATAGGCCTGGGTCAGATTCTCCTCGCCGGCGGCCAGATGCGGGTCGCCGGTGCCGCCGAACCAGACATCGCCGCGCGGATTCTGCGCCTCGGCGCGGATCGCGGCGAGCGTCTCGCCGCTGCCGCGCTGGGTCATGTTCACCCGGATGCCGGTGTCGCGCTGGAAATTCGTGGCCACCGCCTGGCACCACTCGTTCTGCACCGAGCAATAGAGGTTGAGGCTGCCCTGCGCCGCGACGGGCGCGGCGAGACCGCCGGTGCCGAGGAGCAGGAGGGGGAGCAGCGGGCGGCTGTGCATCGGGCGTTTCCTTTTCAGCGCGGCAGCGGCCTGCCGCGCAGATCGGGGGCAAGCCGCCGCATGGCCTTGCGGCCCGAACCGCGCCACCACCTTGCCGTTCCCCCCGAGCCGCACGAGCGCAACCCTGCGCCCGCCGCCTTGCGCGCGGGCGGTCATAAAAATGCAACATTTCCGCCGGCCAGGCAAGCTTTGGGGGGGGCGGCGGCTCAGCCGTTGAAGCCGAAGTGCCAGATCGCCAGGGGCAGGGCGGCCAGCAGGGCCATGGAGCCCAGCACCACGGCACCATCCCGCGCCAGCACCCCGGCCGCGAACAGCGCGATGACGGCGGAGGCGATGGAGCCGGAGGTGGGGATCACCTCCATCACCGGCATGAACAGCGTCAGCCCCAGGATCAGGACCAGGGGCAGCAGCAGCCAGGGGCGGTGCAGCAGCCAGGTCAGCCGCTGGCCGAGGAAGCGTTCCACGAAGCGGACCGGCTTGCGCAGCCAGGCGATGCCCTTGCAGAGCTTGCTGGTGGACAGGTGCCGCCGGGTGATGAAGCCCGGCAGCCAGACGCTGTCGCGCCCCAGGATCATCTGCGCCGCCAGGATGAAGACGATGACCGCCACGGTGGCCGTCAGCCCCGGGATGGCGCTGGCGGGAGAGACGGCGATGAGCGCGGAGATCAGCATCAGCCCCGCGAAGGACTGGTGCCCGAGCTTGTCGACGATCTCCTGCACCGCGATGGACTCGCCCTCGGCGAGGCTTTCAAGCTGATCCAGCAGGTCGCTGAGGGTATGGGTCTTCGGGTCTGCCATGCGTCACCTCGCTGCGGCAGCCAAACTCCCCGGCTGGCGAACGGTTCCACGCGCTGCCGTCGCGGCGCCTGCCGGGCTGTGCCATAAGCCCGCCGCAACCATCCCAGGCCCCGCCGCCCCCATGATCCGTCTCGACTCCATCAGCAAGCAGAACGGCCTGCAGATCCTGTTCATCGAGGCTTCCGCCGGGCTCCTGAAGGGGGAGAAGGTGGGGCTCGTCGGCCCCAATGGCGCCGGCAAGACCACGCTGTTCCGCATGATCATGGGGCGGGAGGCGCCGGATGAGGGCCAGGTCTTCGTCGATCGTGGCGTCAGCATCGGCTTCTTCAGCCAGGATGTGGGCGAGATGTCCGGGCGCAGCGCGGTGGCGGAGGTGATGGACGGCGCCGGCGCCGTCAGCACCGTGGCGGCGGAGCTGCAGGCGCTGGAGGCGGCCCTGGCGGACCCCGCGCGGGCCGATGAGATGGAGGCGCTGATCGAGCGCTTCGGCGAGGTGCAGGGCCAGTTCGAAGCCCTCGGCGGCTATGCGCTGGAAGGTCGGGCGCGGGAGGTTCTGGCCGGGTTGAGTTTCAGCCAGGAGATGATGGAGGCCGATGTCGGCGCGCTCTCGGGTGGCTGGAAGATGCGCGTGGCGCTGGCCCGCATCCTGCTGATGCGCCCCGATGTCATGCTGCTGGACGAGCCGAGCAACCACCTGGACCTGGAAAGCCTGATCTGGCTGGAGCAGTTCCTGGCCGGCTATGACGGCGCGCTGCTGATGACCTCGCACGACCGCGAATTCATGAACCGCGTCATCAACAAGGTCATCGAGATCGATGGCGGCACGCTGACCAGCTACGCCGGCGACTACGAATTCTACGAGCAGCAGCGTGCCTTGAACGAGCGCCAGCAGCAGGCGCAGTTCGAGCGGCAGCAGGCGATGCTGGCGAAGGAGATCAAGTTCATCGAACGCTTCAAGGCCCGCGCCTCCCACGCCGCGCAGGTGCAGAGCCGGGTGAAGAAGCTGGACAAGATCGAGCGGGTGGAGCCGCCGCGGCGCCGCCAGGCGGTGGCCTTCGAATTCCTGCCCGCGCCACGCTCGGGCGAGGATGTGGTGAAGCTGCGCAACGTGCATAAGCGCTACGGCAGCCGCGTGATCTATGAGGGGCTGGACCTGCTGGTGCGCCGCCGTGAACGATGCTGCGTGCTGGGCACCAATGGCGCCGGCAAGTCCACGCTGCTGAAGCTGGTGGCTGGATCGACCGCGCCGGATGAGGGCACGGTCGCGCTCGGCGGCAGCGTGCGGATGGGCTATTTCGCCCAGCATGCGATGGATCTGCTGGATGGCGAGCAGAGCGTCTTCGAGGCGCTGGAATCCGCCTTCCCGCGCGCCGGCCAGGGTTCGTTGCGCACGCTCGCGGGCTGCTTCGGCTTTTCCGGCGACGATGTCGAGAAGCCTTGCCGCGTGCTCTCGGGCGGCGAGAAGGCGCGGCTGGTGATGGCGAAGATGCTCTACGATCCGCCCAATTTCCTGGTGCTGGACGAGCCGACCAACCACCTGGACATGGCGACCAAGGAAATGCTGATCGCCGCGCTGGCGCAGTATGAGGGCACCATGCTCTTCGTCTCCCACGACCGGCATTTCCTCGCCGCCCTGTCCAACCGCGTGGTGGAGCTGACGCCGGAGGGCGTGCATGAATACGGCGGCGGTTACACCGAATACGTGGCGCGGACGGGGCACGAGGCGCCAGGGCTGCATGCGTAGGGAAATCTAGGCGGCGGTCGCATCCGCCTGGCGGTGGTCGCAGTCCCCCGCTTCCCAGATCGACCCGTCCGGTCGTCGAACATGCACCGCCTGGGACAGCCTCGCGGTGGCACCGGTCTGCATCGAGCCCGTGTCAGCAGGTTCGCCGCGAGCGGACCCCGCGCGATGCTGCCTTCGGAGACTGTTCGACACTGCCGGGCGGTCGGTTCCGCGGCGCTTCCGATGCCGACAATTTCCTGTCCGGCAATGACGGCGCCGATACGCTCCTGGGCGGCCTCGGTGATGATTCGCTCGCGGGCGACGCGGGCGATGACACGCCGGCGGGCGGCACGGGTGCCGATGTGCTCACGGGCGGCGTGAGGAACGACCGACCTGGAGGGGCTGCAGGACTTCGTCTTCCTGGGCCAGGTCTCGAGCTCGGCGGGGGCAGCGATGGGGGCAGGCCA
>NZ_JBHYDM010000054.1:0-14151 GCF_051860665.1 Falsiroseomonas sp. | reverse complement strand
GGCCGCTTCCCCGCAGCCGAGTGCGCCAACTACCTCGCCAACTCAGGATATCCACGCCTGATGTGAAAACGCTCTAGATCAGCTTGGGCGCATTTTCCGAGTCGTCAGGCGAAGCCGCCTGACTTGAAAATGCTCAGATCAGCCCGCCATTCACATGCAGCACCTGGCCGGTGACATAGCCCGCGCCAGGTGAGGCGAGGTAGGCGACGGCCTGTGCCACATCCGCGGGCGTGCCCAGCCGGCCGAGCGGGATGCGGGCCCGCACCGCATCCCACTGCGCCGGCGTCATGGCGCTATGGCCCGTGGCGTCCTTCTGCGTGAAGCCGGGCGCTACCGCATTCACCGTGGTGCCGCTGGCCGCCGCCTCCACCGCCAGCGCGCGGACCAGCGCCTCCACCCCCGCCTTGGCGGCCGCCGTCGCGGGGAAGATCGTCGCATCAGTGCGAAAGACATGCGCGACGAAGGAGGAGATGGCGACCAGCCGCGGCGCCTCCCCCCGCGCCAGCACCGGCATCGCCGCCTGCGCCAGGCGCAGGAAGGCCCAGAGCACGGTGTCCATCGACTGCGCGAAGCCGGCCTCGGTCAGCGCCGCCACCGGTGTGCGATCGGCGAAGCCGGCATTGGCCACCACCACGTCCAGCCCGCCGAAGCGTGCTTCGGCACGCGCCACCAGCGCCGCGGGCAGGGCCGGGTCGGCGATATCGCCCAGCATCACCTCCGCCACGCCGCCCGCCGCGCGCACCGCCTCCGCCACCGCCTCCGCGCCTGCAGCGTTCCTGCGCGTATGCACGAGGATGGCGGTCTCCGGCCCGGCCAGCGCCCGGCAGCAGGCGGCGCCGATACCGCTGGCGGCGCCGGTGACGAGGATGGTGCGGGGGCGAGGCATGGCAGGACTCCGGTGGCGGGCGTTTCGCGCAACCGATGGAAACATAGTGAAAGCCGGGCCGCTATCGCCCGGCCACCCGCCGCGCCATTCTGGCCCGGCAACTGCGACGGATGATGAGATGAGCGGCTGGGACATCGCCTTCGGCCACCCCGTGACACGCGGCCTGGTGGCCGCGACGCTGGGCATCCTGGCGCTGGCCGCGGCGGTGATCGGCCTGCTCTCGGCCACCGGCCGCGCCAGCCCCGCCTTCCGTCGCGAATTGTGGCTGCGGCTGGGGTCCTGGGCGGTGCTGCTGCCGCTCATCATGGGGCCGATCTTGCTGGGCCGGGAATGGGTGATCGGCGCCGTCACGCTGCTGGGCCTCGCCTGCCTGCGCGAGTATGACCGCGCCACCGGCCTGTTCCGCGAATATGCGCTGGTGGCCGTGGTGGTGCTGGGCGTCGTGCTGGTGAATTTCGCGGCGCTCGATCACTGGTACGGCTTCTTCGTGGCGCTCTGGCCGCTGACCGTCACGGTGATCGCCGTGGCCTCCATCCCGCTCGACCGGCCCTCGGGCTATATCCAGCGCACCGGGCTCGCCATCTTCGGCTACATGCTCTTCGGCGCCGGCCTCGCCCATCTCGGCTATATGGCGAATGAGCCCGGCTACCGCCCGCTGCTGCTGCTGCTGGTGCTGGCCGTCGGGCTGAACGACGTCGCCGCCTTCACCAGCGGCAAGCTGATCGGTGGCCCAAAGCTGCTGCCGGCGACCAGCCCGAACAAGACCATCTCGGGTGCGCTCGGCGCGCTGGTCTGCACCACCACCGTGGTCGCCTTCGTCGCCGGCCAGATCTTCGAAGGCACGCCGATGGACAGCGCCTGGAAGCTGGTGCTGCTCGGCGCGCTGGTCAGCATCGGCGGGCAGGCGGGGGACCTGATGCTGTCCTCCATCAAGCGCGACATCGGCATCAAGGACATGGGCGTGCTGCTGCCCGGCCATGGCGGCATCCTCGATCGCTTCAACAGCCTGCTGCTGGTGGCGCCGGCCGCCTTCCACCTGATCGGCTATTTCAACGGCTGGGGCCTTTCCGCGCCGACGCGGCTGATGACAGGCGGCGCCGGATGACCGGCTGGAAGCTGAAGCCCGCCCGCGACCTCGGCCTGCCGCCCGCCGAACGCCTGCGCAGCCATGGGCGGGAGGCCGGCCTGGTCGGCACGCTGCTGCAGGGCGCCTGGCGCCGCCTGGTGCGGCTTTACATGGCCGCGATGCACCGCCTCTCGGTGACAGGTCGCGAGAACCTGCCCGCGCCGCCCTTCGTCATCGTGGCGAACCATGCGAGCCACCTGGATGCGCTGGCGGTCGGCGCGGCGCTGCGCGGCCCGGCGGCACGCCGCGCCCATGCGCTGGCCGCCGGCGACACCTTCTTCACCTCCCACGCCATGGCCGCCTTCGCTGCCTATGCGATCAACGCCCTGCCCGTCTGGCGACGCCGCACCCGGCCGAAGGATCTCGTCACCCTGCGCGCGCGGCTCGAGGAGGATGGCCTGGTCTTCATCCTCTTCCCCGAGGGCACGCGGTCCCGCGACGGCACCATGGCCGCCTTCCAGCCCGGCCTCGGCGCCTTCGTCGCAGGCTCCGCCGTGCCCGTGGTGCCCTGCTGGCTGGAGGGGGCGCATGAAGCCTGGCCGCCGCAGCGCCGATGGCCGCGGCCGGGCAGGCTGCATCTGCATATCGGCGCGCCGCTGAGCTTCGCGGAGACGGCGCAGGACCGCGAGGGCTGGGTGCAGGTGGCGCAGCGTTGCGAGGCCGCGGTGCGCGCGCTCGCGCCGCGCTGAGCTACGCGCCCGGCGAGGGTGCCGGCGAGAGCGTGGCGACGAAGCGGAAGCGGCCGCCCGCGGGCCGTTCCGCCACCAGGCCGCCGCCGCGCAGCAGGGTGCTGAGGATGCGCATGCCGAGGCCGCGCCCCTTCACCTGGTCATAGCCCTCCGGCGGCCCATCGCCGCCATCCTCCACCACCAGCACCCCGGCGCCGTCCAGCGCCGCGATATCCAGCCGGACCATTACGCCGTCCCGCCCGTATTTGTAGGCATTGGTCACCAGCTCGGTCGCCACCAGGCCCAGCGTGGTCACGCGGTCCCCGTCCCAGACCGCCGTCTCGCTGGCCGGCGTCACTTCCAGCGCCAGCGGCCGCCCGCCCTCGCCGACGCCGAGGGAGCTGCGCAGATCCTCGACCAGCCCGCGCAGATAGGTCGCCACCGCCACCTGGCCGATGGCGGGGCCGGAGAACAGCCGCTCATGCACCGCGCCGATGGTCATGATGCGCCGCGCGGCCTGTTCCAGCTGCACGCGGGCCTCCGGATCCTCCACCTCGCGCAGCTGCAGGCGAAGCAGGGTCTGGGCGATCTGCAGGCTGTTCTTGACGCGGTGATGCGCCTCCCGCGTCAGCAGGTCGCGGTCGCGGCGGTCGCGGTCGCGGTCGATGGCCAGGCCCACGACATTGGCCAGCGACTGCAGGAAATCCACGTCGCTTTCGGAGAATTCCTCCTCCTCGTCGCGGCTGTCCACCTCCAGCACGCCGAAGGGGGGCGCGCCGGCCTCGCCGCGGATCAGCACGTTCACGGCGCGCCGCACGCCGTGCTCCACCATCAGCTGCGGCGTGCGGAAGCGCCCCTCGCCGCCCAGGTGGTTCGAGATGACCGGCGCGCCGGTGCGCAGCGCGAAGCCGGCAGGCGAGGCGAGATCGGTGCCGAAGCGCACCACGCCCACCACGTCCTTCCCCCAGCCGACGCCGGCCACGATCAGCAGGCAATTCTCCGCCGGGATATGCTGCAGCACCTTGGCCAGCGAGGTCCCGAGCCCCTCGGAAGCAGCCTGCGCCGCATCCTGCAACAGGCCATCGAGGTCCTGCCCGCGCAGGGCTTCGCGCCCGAAGGCCGAGATCAGCTGCTGCTGGCGCAGGCGACGGCGCAATTCCCCGCCGCTCTCGGGCCGGCCGATATCCGACATCAACGACTACCCATTGCGCCAAGGATTCGATACTTCATCGCAACACCACGTCGCGATGGTCATGGGATGTTCCTTCCCATGCGGCAGCCGTGGCACGCAAGCCGCCGCGGCGTCCCGGTTCCCGCGCGGCAGAAAACATTCGAGGATGGCAGCAGAATGGCGGCCCCTGCCGGCCAAGGACGGCGGCATTGCGGCCCTCGCGGGCCGCGGGACGGCAGCAGAACGGCCCTTGCGGGCCGCGGGGCCTATTGCTCCGGCGCCAGCTGCGCCGGGGCGATGCGCCAGGCCGTATCGCCGGCGCCGGGCGGCTCCATCCACAGCGGCAGCGCATTGGGCGTGCGCACATTCGCCTCCAGCCCCGCCGCCTGGCGCAGCGCGCGGAACAGCGCCCCATGCGCCACCACCAGCACCGGCCCGGGCAAGGCCAGCGCCCGGTTCACGCCGCGCACCGCGCGGTCGCGCAACTCGGCAAAGGTCTCGGCGCCGTCGGGCGTATAGTCGCCGGCGATCCAGTCATCATACCAGTCGCCCATCGGCAGGCCTTCCTGGCTGCCGAAATTCACCTCCGCCAGATCCGCATCCAGCGCGACCGGCAGGCCCAGCGCGGCCGCCGCCACCTCCGCCGTCCGCCGCGCCCGCACCAGCGGGGAGGCGACGATGCTGGCGATGGGAAGCCCTGCCAGGGTGCGCGCGGCGCGCGCGGCCTGGGCCTCGCCCACATGGTTCAGCGGGATATCGGTGCGGCCCTGCGACAGGCCCTGGGCGTTCCAGTCCGTCTCGCCATGGCGCAGGAACCAGAAGGCGGTGGGGTGCAGCATCAGGCCGCCAGCCCTTCCTGCTGCAACGCGCGCTGCACGGCCGGCCGGGCCAGCATGGCGTCCAGGTGCTTGGCCAGATGCGCCGGCAGGGTCATGCCGGACCGCCGCGTCGCCCAGTATTCCACGAAGAACAGCGCCGCATCCGCCACGGAATAGCCCGAGGCCAGCACATAGGTGCCGCCGGTCCAGTTCCTGTCCAGCGTCTCGAAATACTTGGCCGCGAGCGCCTTGCCCTGCTCCACCACCTTGGGCTGGTCGGCCTCGGTCGGCGTGAAATTGGCGGCGCGGAACTGCCGGGTGAAGCCCTGCGGATGGATGGTGCCGCAGACATAGTCGAGCATCTCCAGGCAGCGGGTCTCGGCCTCGAAGTCGGTCGGCATCAGCCCGGCCTCGGGGTTGGACTTGCCCAGCCACCAGGCGATCACCGGGAATTCCGTCAGCACCCGCCCATCGCCGCGGTCCAGCGCCGGCACCTTGGACTTCGGGTTCACCGCCTGGAATTCCGGCTTGTGCTGCGCCCCCTCCTTCAGCGCCACCAGCGCCAGCTCATAGGGCTTGCCGATCTCCTCCAGGATGATGTGGATGCCGAGCGAGCAGGCGCCGGGGGAGTAGTACAGCTTCATCGAGGGCTCTCCGGGGCAGGTTCGGGGGGGATGCTAGGCTGCGCCGCCGGGTGCGTCACCCCCTGGCGGGCAGGGGGAACGCGGCGGGCGAAGGCAGCGATGACGCACGCGCATCGCCTCGCCAGGCCAGCGCGACCTGCCTAGGCTCACGCCCGCAAGACGGAGGGAGCGCGCATGCCGGACAATCTGCTGATCGTGAACGGCCTGGTGGTCACCATGGACCCCGACCGCCGCGTGATCGAAGGCGGCGCGGTGCTGGTGGCCGAGGGCCGCATCGCCGCTGTGGGAGACACCGCCGCGCTGCGCGCCGCGCATCCCGGCACCGCGGAGCTGGATGCCAGCGGCAAGGCGGTGCTGCCCGGGCTGATCGATGCCCATGCCCATGCCGGCCATACGCTGGTGAAGACGCTGGGCGGCGGCGATGGCGCGCGCTGGACGGAGGCGGTGGAGGCCATCTATCCGCGCGGCGCCACGCCGGATTTCTGGGGCGCCGATGGCGCGCTGGCGGCGCTGGAGCGGCTGAAGGCCGGCGTCACCACGGGCCTGTCCATCTTCGGCGCCTATGGGTCCCGCACCGACGATGCCGCGCATGCCGAGGCGCATGCCGCGGGCTATCGCCGCATCGGCGTGCGCAGCGTGCTCTGCCCCGGCGTTTCGCCCCCGCCCTATCCCAATCGCTTTTTCGCCTGGCAGGGCAGCACGCATCGCGAAGTGCAGATCGGGCTGGAGGACCAGCTGGCCGTCTGCACCACGCTGATCGAGCGGCTGCATGATGCGGAGCACAGCCAGACCCGCATCATGCTCTGCGCCCCCGTCGGCTATCCCGGCCGGCACGGCGTCACGCCGGAGACCGCGAAAATCTATCCGGAGGTGGCCAAGCAGGTGCGCGCCCTGTCGCGGGACAAGGGCGTCGGCTTCACCCAGGACGGGCACAAGGGCGGCACGGTGCGGGATGCGATGGAGCAGGGCATCCTGGGCCCCGACGCGCTGCTGTCGCATTGCATCGACCTGGGCGAGGACGAGATCCGCATGGTGGCGGAGACGGGGACGAAGATCGCGCACAACCCCTCGGCCAATATGTCCATCATCGGCCGCTGCCCGGCGATCGAGCTGATGGAGGCCGGCGCCACCGTCGCCATCTGCTCCGATGGCACCGCGCCCGATCGCAGCTTCGACATGTTCCGCCACATGACCCAGGCGATGCACTACCACCGCCGCCATTTCCGCGATGCCAAGGTGCTGCCGCCCGGCAAGGCGCTGGAGATGATCACCTGCGACGCCGCCGCCGCGCTGGGCATGGCCGATGAGATCGGCAGCCTGGAGGCGGGCAAGCGCGCCGACATCGTCCTCATCGACCTGCGCAAGCCGCATCTCTGGCCCGGCGACATGCCGCTCTATCGCCTGGTCTGCTTCGCCCTGGGGTCGGATGTGGACACGGTGCTGGTCGGCGGCCGCATCCTGATGCGCGACCGCAGGCTGCCGCATGTCGAGGAGGCGGCGGTGATGGCGGAGGCGACGCGCGAGATCGGCCTGGCGCTGGCGCGCACCGGGCTTCAGGCCATGACGGCAACGCCCCCCGGCTTCTGGAAGGCGACGCGCTACGGCTGAGCCGGCCGATCCGGCGCCGCCATCAGCCGGCGCAGCACGGCGGCGAGGTCCACCAGCCGATAGGGTTTCTGCAGCAGCAGGAAGCCCTGCGCGAGGTCGCCCGGATCGGCCGCGGCGCCCTCCTGGTAGCCGGAGGTGAAGAGCACCCGCAGCCTTGGCCGCAGCGCCATGGCCTGGCGCGCCAGCTGGTGGCCGTTCAGCCGGCCCGGCATGACGATATCGGTGAAGAGCAGGTCGATCGGCGCGCCGCCCTGCAGCAGCGCCATCGCCGCCTCCCCATCCTCGGCCACCAGCACCTGGTAGCCCAGCCGCTGCAGCTGGGCCCGGCCGGTGCGCCGCAGCGTGGCGTCGTCCTCCACCAGCAGCACGCGGCCTCGGCCGCCTTCCAGCGGCACCGGCGGGGCCTCCGGCGCCTCCGGCTCCGGCACCGCGGCGGCCTGCGGCAGGTAGAGGGTCACGGCCGTGCCGCGGCCGGGCGCGGTGCGGATGCGGACATGGCCCTTCGACTGGCCGACGAAGCCGAAGACCATGCTGAGGCCGAGGCCGCTGCCCTTGCCGAATTCCTTGGTGGTGAAGAAGGGCTCGAAGGCCCGCATCGCCACCTCCGGCGGCATCCCGGTGCCGGTATCGGTGACCGCGATCGCGATATAGTCGCCCGCCGGCACATCCGCCTCCGCCAGCGCCGCGCCGGAGGGGCGGTCGGTCTCGATCCGCAGCAGGCCGCCCTCGGGCATCGCATCCCGCGCATTGATGCAGAGGTTGAGCACCGCATTCTCCAGCTGCGGCCCATCGATCACCACCGGCGCCACGCCGCGGCAGGGCGCGAAGGACAGCTGGATGCCGGCGCCGGTCAGCGGCCGCACCAGCGCCTCCACCCCCCGCAGCAGGCGGTTCACGTCCAGCGCCTGCGGCGCCAGCGGATGCAGCCGCGCGAAGGTCAGCAGCCGGCCGGTCAGCGCGGCGCCGCGTTCGGCCGCGGCGAGGATCACCTCCAGGAATCCGGCCCTGGCCGGATCGGGGCCCAGCGCCTCCGCCAGCAGCTCCGCATTGCCGATGATGACGGCCAGCAGGTTGTTGAAGTCATGCGCCACGCCGCCGGTCAGATTGCCCAGCGCGTCCAGGCGCTGCGACTGGCGCAGCTGGTCCTCCATGGCGCGCTGGCGGGTGATGTCCACCATGCTGCCGACCATCCGCAGCGCAGCACCCTCCGCATCCCGGATCAGGAAGCCGCGGTCGAGCACCAGGGCCAGGCTGCCATCGGCGCGGCGCAGGCGGTATTCCTCCCGCCAGGGCTGCGCGGCCGCGACCGCCGCCTGGCGGGACGCCACCACGCGGTCCCGGTCCTCCGGCGCCACCAGCGCCGCCCACCAGCCGAGGCCGTGCGGCGGCTCGGGCAGGACGTGGCCGAACTGCTGGCCGAACTCCTCCCCCAGCCACAGCCGGTCGCTGGCAAGGTCCCAGTCCCAGACCATCTCGGCCGTGGCGCGCGCCACCAGGCGGAAGCGCTGCTCGTTCAGCGCGATTTCCTCCGCATCGCGCAGGCGGCGCAGCAGCGGGCGCAGCGTGCCGGCGAGGCCGAGCATCATCTCCGCCAGCGCCGGCATGTCCCGCTCCGCCGAATCGAAGCCGACGCTGAAGGCATAGCGCTCCCCGCCCACCGATACCGGCGTGACCACCTGCGCCCCGATGCGCTGCGAGACCGAAAGGCTGATGGCCGGGTAGCGCCGCTGCATCGCCGCATCGATCCGCGTGACGACCTGCTGCTCGCCGCTGACCGCCACCTGACCGATCAGCGAATTGTCGATGCGCACATCGATCTGGCGCAGATGGTTCAGATAGGCCTCGGTCAGCGCCGGCGTGCTGGCCTGGCCGGCCACCAGCTGCATATGCACGCCATCCGGCGCCAGGCGGAAGAACAGGCACAGCATGCCCGAGGTGGCCTCGCGCACTGCCGCCATGGCCTTGTCGACGGCGATGGCGAAGCTGGGCGCATCGGCCACCACCCGCAGCAGCTGCTCGCGCCAGGCCAGGGCCAGGAATTCCGCCTGCCGCTCCAGCGCCTCCACCGCCGTGGCGGCGAGATCGGCCAGCACCGCCTGCTCGGCCGGGCCCAGCGGGGCGCGAGGGCCGTCATCGCGAAGCCACAGCGTGCCGAGCCGGGCGCCGTCGCGCCCCAGCAGCGGCGTGTCCAGCGCGAAGCCCCCCGGGCAGCCCCCCGGGCCGGCATCCCGCGGCAGGAGAGGCAGCGCGGCCTGGCAGATGCCGGCCTGCGCCACGCCGAGGCTGTTGCGGGCGAGCCGCGCGATTCGATGCAGGGCCTGGTCCAGCAGGCTATCGGAGCCGGATGCCGAACCCGGCGGGGGCTGCCGGTCACCCCGCGAATCCTCATGGTCGGACAAAGTCGGCATCCGGCGATCCTAGGCGATCTGCATTACTTTTCCGAGAGATTCCGGCGCCTTTTCCGCATCATGGCCCCGCCGGGGGGCGGGGCGGTGCTGCCGCGGCGCAGCAGGGTGGCGGCCTGCGCGCCGGCCTGCTCCTGCCGCGGTGCCGCGCGCAGCAGGTCCACCAGGTGGCCGCCGCAGGCCAGCGCCAGCTCGCGCGCCGGCAGGGCCACGGTGGTCAGGCCGGGGCCCCACCAGCGCATCCAGGCGCGATCGCCGAAGCCGACCAGGGACAATTCCTCCGGAACGCGCAGCCGCAGCTCCCCCACCGCCTCTGCCGCGCCCAGGGTGATGCGGGGCCCGCCAAGGACGATGCCGCTCGGCCGCGTCGCTTCGACCAGCCGGCGGAAGGCGCCGAAGGCGGCGGGGCCATGCGGCGGCACGGTGGAGACCAGCGCCGGATCCTCCGCCAGGCCTGCCTCGCGCAGCGCGCGGCGGTAGCCGGCCAGCCGCGATGCGCCGGTGCTGACCGTCTCGCTGCCGCCGACATAGCCGATCCGGCGATGGCCGAGGCCGATCAGATGCGCCGTCGCCTCATGGATCGCGGCCTCGTCGTCGAAGACGAAGGCCTCCGCCGCCAGCGCCTCGACCTGCCGCACGAGCTGCACCGTCGGCAGCCGGCTGAGCAGCGCGATGGTCTCCGGCAGCGGCCGCTCGCTCGGCATCAGCACCAGCGCCGCCGCCCGCGCCCCCACCAGCGCCCGCACATGCGCCAGCTCCCGCTCCGGCGCATCGCCGCTGCAGGAGACGACGAGCTGGCGGCCCGTCGCATTGACGCATTCGGCAATGGCCTTGGCCATCGCCGCCATGTCGTTCTCCTCGATGTCGGGCACGACGAATCCCACCAGGGCGCCGCTCTGCACCCGCAGCGCGCGGGCGGCGGCATTGGCGATATAGCCATGCGCCTCGGCCGCCGCGCGCACGCGCGCCTTCACCGCGGGCGTGATGGCGGGATGGTCGTTCAGCGCCCGCGCCACGGTGGAGTGGGAGACGCCGACGATCCCCGCGAGGTCCTTGATCGTGGTCACGCGGCGAAGATGCCGCAAGGACGAGGGCGCCGCAAACCACCCCTTGACGCTGGCGGCTGGGCTCGCCCATCATCGTGCCAACGTTGGCACAACCCTTCGGGAGGAACCAGGATGACCCATCGCATCACCGCGGATGCGGCCGCGCGCCGATGACCCGGAAGCTGCCCCTCACCCTCGCCTGCAACCTCTATGACCGCTCCCTGCCGCTGCTGACGGGCCAGGTGGAGATCGAGGGCTGCGCGGTGAACTTCGTGCCGATCGCGCCGGAGGAAGCCCATGCGCGCGCCTTCAACGGCGCCGATTTCGACGTGACGGAAATGTCGCTCAGCAGCCATCTGCTGGCGACCTCGCGCGACGGCTCGCCCTATATCGCGCTGCCCGCCTTCATCTCCCGCGCCTTCCGCCATTCCTGCATCTACATCCGCAAGGACAGCGGCCTGCGCACGCCGGCGGATCTGCGCGGCAAGGTCATGGGCGTGCCGGAGTACCAGATGACGGCGGCGGTCTGGACCCGCGGCATCATCTCGGACGACTACGGCGTGCGCTCCGAGGAGATCGCCTGGCGCACCGGCGGCCTCAATGTCGGCGGCCGGAAGGAGCGCATGGCGCTGGACCTGCCCGCCGGCTTCGATGTGCGGCCGATCGGCGACGAGACGGCGCTGTCCGACGCGCTGGTGGATGGGCGGATCGATGCGCTGCTCACCGCCCGCGCGCCCGCCTGCTACGACCAGGGCCACCCGGACATCATCCGCATGTTCGAGGACTACCGCCCGCTGGAGGAGGACTGGTTCCGCCGCACCGGCATCTTCCCCATCATCCACGCCATCGGCCTGCGGCGCGACCTGGCGGAGCAGCATCGCTGGCTGCCGCGCAGCGTCTTCAAGGCCTTCCTGCAGGCCAAGACCCTGGCGCAGCGCAATATGTGGGAGATGGGCTTCCTCACCACCAGCCATCCCTGGCTGGGCGACGAGGCACGGCGCCTGCGCGACATCATGGGCGCCGATCCCTGGCCCTACGGCCTCGAGCCGAACCGCAAGACGGTGGAGACCCTGATCCGCTACGCGCGCGAGCAGGGGCTGGTCCATCGCGCGGTAACGGCGGAGGAACTCGTCTATTCGCAAGTCTCCGACAAGGCTTTCGCGATCTAGCCGCTGCCAGACAAGACAAGAGGAAACACGCATGAAGCTGTTGCGATACGGCCCGCCGGGCGCCGAGAAGCCGGGCCTGCTGGATGCGGAGGGCGCCATCCGCGACCTCTCCGGCGTCATCGACGACCTCGCCGGCGCGGCGCTGTCGCGCGAGGGGCTGGCACGCCTCGCGGCGCTCGACCCCGCCTCCCTGCCCCGCGTCGCCGGCCAGCCGCGCCTCGGCATTCCCGTGGCCGGCACGCGCAACTTCGTCTGCATCGGGCTGAACTACGCCGACCACGCGGCGGAGACCGGCGCGCAGGTGCCGAAGGAGCCGATCGTCTTCCTCAAGTCGCTCAGCGCGCTTTGCGGCCCGACGGACGACATCATCGTCCCGCCCGGCTCCCGCCACACGGATTGGGAGACGGAGCTCGCCATCATCATCGGCAGCGTCACCACCCGCGTCAGCGAGGCCGAGGCGCTGGACCATGTCGCGGGCTATGCGGTGGCCAACGACGTCTCCGAGCGCGACTGGCAGAACAACCGCGGCGGCGCCTGGGACAAGGGCAAGGGCTTCGACACCTTCGGCCCGCTCGGCCCCTGGCTGGTCACGAAGGACGAGGTGCCGGATCCGCAGGCGCTGGACATCTTCCTCGACCTCGACGGCCAGCGCATGCAGCACGGCAATACGCGCACCATGATCTTCGGCGTGCGGACGCTGATCAGCTACGTCAGCCAGTTCTTCACGCTGCACCCCGGCGACGTGATCAGCACCGGCACGCCGCCAGGCGTCGGCTTCGGCCGCAAGCCGCAGCTCTTCCTGCGCCCCGGCCAGTCGCTGCGCTTCGGCATCGCCGGCCTCGGCGAGCAGCAGCATCGGACCATCGGCGTGGACTGACGCCGCACCACCAACGGGAGGAAACAACAATGAAGCTCAGGATTCTCGTGGCGGGGCTTGTCGCCTGTGCGCTGGCAACGGGTGCCGTGGCGCAACCTGCGCCGGGCGCCGAGACCTATCCCAACCGGCCGATCCGCCTGATCGTGCCCTCCGGCCCCGGCAGCGCCACCGACCTCGCCGCGCGCATCTTCGCCGAGGAGGCGGGCCGCCGCCTCGGCACCTCCGTGGTCGCGGACAATCGCACCGGTGCCGGCGGCCGCATCGGGCCGGAGACGGCGGCGCGCGCGCCGGCCGATGGCTATACGCTGATCTGGGCCAATTCCATCGGCTTCGGCGTGCTGTCCACCACCGCGGGCAACCTGCCCTATGACCCGGTGCGCGACTTCGATCCGATCGCCCCGCTGGCCTGGTTCCAGATCACGCTGGTCTGCAATCCGCGCCTGGTGCCGGCGCAGAGCCTGCAGGAGCTGATCGCCTATATGAAGGCGCGGCCGGGGGCGGTGCGCATCTCCTCCGCCGGCGTCGGCTCCGGCAACCACTTCGCGCTGGAGCTGTTCAACTGGAAGGCCGGCGTGGAGACGCTGCACGTTCCCTATCGCAACCCGATCCAGGGCATCCAGGACGTGGTGGCGGGCAATCTCGAATGCACCATGGACAGCCAGGTGGTGCCGCAGATCGAGGCCGGGCAGCTGCGCGCCTTCGCCGTCACCGGCTCGCAGCGCGACCCGCGGCTGCCGCAGGTGCCGACCATGGCGGAGGCCGGGCTGGCCGGCTACGACCTCACCTGGTTCCAGGCCATCGCCGCGCCGGCCGGCACGCCGCGTACCGCGATCGAGCGGCTGCAGGCGGTGGCGCGGGAGATTGCGGAATCGCCGGCCTTCCGCAGCCGGATGGCCACCGCCGGCCTGACCGTGCTGCCCGGCACCTCCGAGGATCTGGCGCGGATGATCCGCTTCGAGATCGACCGCTACCGCAGCATCGCGACCCAGGCGAACCTGCGCTTCGAGTGAAAGACGAAGGGCCGGACCCCTGCTCGCGCAGCGGTCCGGCCCCAGCTCGTCCGGGTGCCGGATGGCGCGGGCCATCCGGCAGACGGGTCAGACGGAGTAGTACATCTCGAACTCGACCGGGTGCGGCGTGTGCTCGAACTTGTACACCTCGCCCCACTTCAGCTCGATGTAGCTCTCGATCTGGTCCTTGGTGAAGACGTCGCCGGCCAGCAGGAACTCGTGGTCCGCGGCCAGCGCACCCAGCGCCTCGCGCAGCGACCCGCAGACGGTCGGGATGCCCTTCAGCTCCTCCGGCGGCAGGTCGTAGAGGTCCTTGTCCATGGCATCGCCCGGATGGATCTTGTTCTTGATGCCATCGAGGCCGGCCATGAGCATGGCGGCGAAGGCGAGGTAGGGGTTCGCACCCGGATCCGGGAAGCGGACCTCGACGCGCTTGGCCTTCGGGTTCGTCGCATAGGGGATGCGGCAGGAGGCGGAGCGGTTGCGGGCCGAATAGGCCAGCAGCACGGGGGCCTCGAAGCCCGGGATCAGGCGCTTGTAGGAGTTGGTGGTCGGGTTGGTGAAGGCGTTCAGCGCCTTGGCGTGCTTGATGATGCCGCCGATGTAGTACAGCGCCATCTCCGACAGGTCGGCATAGCCGTTGCCGGCGAAGACCGGCTTGCCGGCCTTCCAGATGGACTGGTGCACATGCATGCCGCTGCCGTTGTCGCCGTAGATCGGCTT
>NZ_JBHYDM010000053.1:0-15029 GCF_051860665.1 Falsiroseomonas sp. | reverse complement strand
GGCGGGTGCGGCGCGGCGTGGCGGCCTGGGGCGCGGCCGCGCCCTCGGTCACCTGCGGCGTGGTGGACTGGGCCTGGGCCGGGGCGGGCGCGCCGAGCCAGAGGGGCGCGCCCAGCAGGGCGGCGGCGAAAAGCAGGCGAAGCGTCTGGCGCATGAGATGGTCCTTCCGGGGTGCAGCGTTTCGCGGGCAACCGGGGGGAATCGCCATCGAAGAAGGCCATCCTGCGCGCCGCCGCCTGACGGCCGCATGGGGCGGCGCTGAATTCGCGGTAAGCCTCAGACCACCTTCGCCGGATCCGTATTCGACCCGCAGAGAATCACAGCCACCTTGGCGCCCGGCGGCGGCTGGAAGGCGCCGCTGACCAGCGCCGCCAGGGCGGCCGCGCCGCCGGGCTCGGCCACCAGGCGCAGGGCGGAAAACAGGCGGCGCTGCGCCTCCGCGATCGCCGCATCCGGCACCAGCACCGCCTGCGCCACATGGTCCCGCGCCACCGCGAAGGACAGCGCGCCGATCTGCCTGGCTCCCAGGCTGTCGGCCGCCAGGCCGCCGACCGGGGCGGGCAGCGGTTGGCCGGCGGCCAGCGCATGGTGCAGGGCCGGGCAGCCCTCGGGCTCCACGCTGATGACCTGCGTTCCCCTGCCGGCATACCAGGCGGCGATGCCGCCGATCAGCCCGCCGCCGCCGGTGGCCACCAGCACATGCGTCGCCTCCGGCGCATCCTGCCACAGCTCCAGCCCGACGGTGCCCTGCCCGGCCAGGATCTCGGGCTGGTCATAGGCATGCACCAGCAGCGCGCCGGTCTTCTGCGCATGCGCCTCGCTGGCGATGCGCGCCTCGTCATAGGCGGCGCCGACACGATGCAGCGTGGCGCCATAGCTTTCGATGCGGGACGTCTTGGCGGCCGGCGTCGCCACCGGACAGAAGACCTCCGCCCGATGGCCCAGCGCGCGGGCGGCATAGGCCACCGCCGCGCCGTGATTGCCGCCGGAGGCGGTGACCACCCCCGCTTCCGGCACCGGCACCGACAGCATCCGGTTGAAGGCGCCGCGCGGCTTGAAGGACCCGCTGGCCTGCAGCAGTTCCAGCTTCAGGATCAGCGGGATCTCGAGGCCGAGATCGCCCCCCTCCAGGCGCAGCACCGGGGTGCGGCGGATGAAGCGGGCGATGCGGCCGGCGGCGGCCTCGATCTCGGCGGGGCGGGGTTCGGTCATGGGGCCGGAAGCTGGCAGCGGGGGCTGCCGGTGGCAACCGCTCGCGCTTTCGGGAGTCCCCTTTAACGCTCGCCACCTTTCTGCCATGGTCTGGCGACCAGACGAGGTTAACTGCCTGTCATGTCGCTGCATGGGTCCTGCGTGGCCCTGGATGAGCAAGGGGTTCTGATCCTGGGTCCTTCGGGCAGCGGGAAGTCTGATCTCGTCCTGCGCCTGCTCGGCCGGGGCTGGGATCTGGTGGCGGATGACCAGGTGGAGCTGGCGGTGGAGGGGGATGCGCTGCGGGCCAGCGCGCCGGCCCCGCTGCGCGGCCTGCTGGAAATTCGTGGCCTGGGCCTGATGCAGGACCTGCCGACGGTCCAGGACATCCCGCTGCGGCTGGTGGCGCAGCTGCTGCCGGAGGGGGCGGCCCTGGCGCGGCTGCCGGAACCGTCCAGCTACCAGGCGCTCGGCCTCACCCTGCCCATGGTGGCGCTGCATGGGCTGCAGGCCTCGGCGCCGGACCTGCTGGGCTTCGCCCTGGCCGCCGCCTGCGGCCGCGCCCGCATGGCCGCCGGCGCCTTCGAACCCCGCGGCCGCGCCGCATGACCCCGCGACCCGTCCTCCTGGTCACCGGCCTGTCCGGCGCCGGCAAGGCCAGCATCCTGCGCACGCTGGAGGATCTGGGCTTCGAGACGGTGGACAATCCGCCGCTGCAGATCCTGGACGAGCTGGTGGGCGATGGCGATGGCCCGCTGGCGATCGGCGTCGATACCCGCTCCCGCGGCTTCGATGCCTCCGCCCTGCTGGGGCAGCTGGCCCGGCTGCGGGCGGATCCGCGGATCGCCGCCAACCTGGTCTTCGCCACGGCGGAGGAGGGGGTGCTGCTGCGCCGCTTCTCCGAAACCCGCCGCCGCCACCCCCTGGCCCCCGGCGGCGCCCTGGGCAGCCGCGTGACGGAAGGCATCGCGCGGGAGGCCGCGCTGCTGGCGCCGCTGCGCGATGCGGCGGATTGGGTGGTCGATACCTCCGAATTGCCGCTGCCGGAGCTGCGCCGGCTGATCGAGCGCCGCTTCCGGCCGGAAAATGCCGCGGGGCTGGCCATCGGCATCGTCTCCTTCGGCTTTCCGAAAGGACTTCCGCGCGAAGCTGACCTGGTCTGGGACGTGCGCTTCCTGCGCAACCCGCATTACGACCCGGCGCTGCGCCCGATGACGGGGCGCGATGCGCCGATCGCCGAGTTTGTCGAGTCCGATGCCGCCTTCACCCCATTCTGGGACCGCATGACGGGGATGATGGAGCTGCTGTTGCCGCGCTACGCCGCGGAGGGGAAGAAGTACCTGACAGTCGCGATCGGCTGCACCGGAGGGCGGCACCGCTCCGTCCTTGTGGCGGAGCGTCTGGCATCCCATCTGGCGTCTCTTGGCTGGCGGGTGGACCTGATCCACCGGGACCTGGCCACCCCCCCTTCTGCAACCAGGGGGGCATCGACTGCGGGGCGGGAGGCCCTGGCGCACATATCATGATCGGTCTCGTGCTCGTCACCCACGGCCGCCTCGCCGAGGAGCTTCGCCTCGCCATGGAACACGTGGTGGGGCCGCAGGGCGCCGTCGCGACGGTCTGCATCTATCCCGAGGACAAGCTGGAAGCGCGGCGGGAGGATATCCGCCACTGCATCGCCCGCGTCGACCAGGGGGATGGCGTGGTGGTGCTGACGGACATCCTGGGCGGAACCCCCTCGAACCTCGCCTTCCAGCTGTGTGACCACCGCACGGTGGAGGTGATCGCGGGCGTGAACCTGCCGCTTCTGGTGAAGCTGGCAAAGATTCGCGGCACGGAGCCCTTGCCGGAGGCGGTCGCGCATGCGACCGCGGCGGGGCGGAAATACATCGCAAGCGCCGCGGATATGTCCGACGGCGCCAGGTCCCCGCCGGTGAATGGCCACGCCACGCCGGAGGGAGGCCCGAAGAGGGACGATCCATGAACGAATGGCCCGACGAAGCCGGTGAGTCCAAGGCAGGCGCCCAGCCCCCCGGCATGACGGCGGAGGCCGGCCCCTGCGGCTGCGACCCCTCTGGCGGCCTGGCCATGCGCAAGACCGTGAAGATCATCAACAGCCGCGGGCTGCATGCCCGGGCCGCGGCGAAGCTGGTGACGGTGGCGGAACGCTTCTCCGCCTGCGTCAATGTCTCCCGCCACGGGCAATCGGTGCCGGCCTGCTCCATCATGGGGCTGATGATGCTGGGCGCCGGCCAGGGCAGCGAGGTGGTGGTGGAGGCCGAGGGCTGGGACGCGAAGGAGGCGATGGACGCCATCGTCGGTCTGCTGGAAGCTGGCTTTCATGAGGAATAGCCCCCAGGACGTCAGATGAAGGCGGAAAAGCCCGAGACGAAGCGCGCGCCGCGGCGCACCAAGGAAATCGTCATCCGCGGCATCCCGGTGTCCCAGGGCATCGCCATCGGCGCGGTCTTCGACACCACGGAACCCCCGGCGGAGGCCCCCCGCCGCAGCATCGCCGAAGCGGCGGTGGAATCCGAGAAGCAGCGCCTGGCCGCCGCCGTCGGCGCCTCCCGCAAGCAGGTCGCCAAGCTGAAGATGCGCCTCGGCGTGCTGCCGGAGGAGGCGCAGGAAGAACTCGAACCCCTGCTCGATGCCTATGCCATGATGCTGGGCGACAGCCGTCTGATCCGCGGCGCCCGCAAGCGCATCGAATCCGGCCTGCTGGCGGCCGAGACCGCGGTGGCGGATGAGGCCGATGCGATCGCGGAGGTCATCCTCTCCGCCAAGGACGACGACAAGGCGGGGCTGAAGCGCCGCGCCGGGGAAGTCCGCGAAATCGCCCGCCGCCTGACCCGCAACCTCACCCAGAACCCCTTCCGCAGTTTCAAGGACGTGCCCGAGGGCGCCATCCTGGTGGCGGAGGAGGTCACGCCGGCCGATGCCGCGCTGCTCGACCCGGCGCGGATCGCCGGCGTGGCGACGGAGGAGGGCGGCGCCGATGGGCATACCGCCATCATGCTGCGCGCGCTGGGCATTCCCGCCGTGCTCGGCGCCCATGGGCTGACGGAGGCCGCGCGACGCGGCGACCAGATGGTGCTGGACGGCGCGGCCGGCACCATCGCCCTGCACCCCACCCCCGCCACCCTGGTCTGGGCCAAGGACCAGGTCGCGGGCTACGCCAAGGAACGCACGCGGCTGGCGAAGCTGCGCCGCCTGCCGGCGGTGACGACGGATGGCGAGGCGGTCGAGCTGCTGGCCAATATGGAGATCCCGGCCGAGCTGCCGCTGATCGCCCAGGCCGGCGCCCAGGGCATCGGCCTGCTGCGCACCGAATTCCTGTTCATGAACCGCGAGGACCTGCCGGACGAGGAGGCGCAGCTTGCGGCCTATGCGCCCATCGTGGCCGCCATGGCGGGCGATCCCATCACCATCCGCGTGCTGGACTGGGGCGGCGAGAAGGACATGGAGGCGCTGGCCGCCGGGATCGAGCCGCATAGCAGCCCGAACCCGGCGCTCGGCCTGCGCGGCATCCGCATGCTGCTGAAGCGGCCGGAACTGCTGGAGGCGCAGTTCGCCGCGATCCTGCGCGTTGCCGGCGGGGCGCCGGATGGCGTGGTGCGCGTGCTGCTGCCGATGGTGACCATCCCCTCCGAGGTGAAGCAGGCGCGGGAGATCTATGAACGCGTCGCCCGCCGCCTGCGCCGGCGCGGCGAGAAGCTGCCCGAGAAGCTGCCCGAGCTGGGCGCGATGATCGAGACGCCGGGCGCCGCGCTCGCGGCGGATGCCATCGCGCTGGAGGCCGATTTCTTCGCCATCGGCACCAACGACCTCGCCATGTACACGCTGGCCGTCGATCGCGGCGATGCGGAGGTCAGCCACCTGTATGACCCGCTGCACCCGGCCGTGCTGCGGCTGATGCAATTCGCCACGGAGGCCGCGCTGCGGCTGCGCATGCCGGTCTCCGTCTGCGGCGAGATGGGCGGCAATCCGCGGCTGGTGCCGCTGCTGCTGGGGCTTGGCATCCGCTGCCTGTCGATGAATGCCAGCGCCATCCCCCGCGTGAAGCAGGCGGTGCGCGCCCTGGATATCGGCGATTGCGCGCGCTTCGCCCGGCGGGTGATGGAGCAGTCGGATCCGGCCCGGATCAGGGAGTTGGTGGACGGCTTTGCCACCGGCGTGACGGAACGCGGCTGATCGCGCGGGCGTGATGGCCTGCCGCTTTGTCGCCACCTTGGTGCCACCCATGTGCCCCGGCAGGCCGGCGCAATGGGCGGGCATCACGGAGGGGTCCGCCGCATGCGCCATATCCGCCGCGCCGCCGTCACCGGCCTGATGGCCGTCTGGCTCGCGCCGCTTTCCGCCTTCTCCGAAGGCCAGGCCGCCGGCGCCGCGCTCGCCCAGTCCGCGCGGCTGGAAGCACCGATGACCGACCGCGAGGGCGCCGCCCTGCCGGAAGCCGCCCAGGCCGCGGCGCTGCGCGAGGCACGCCGCCGCCTGCTGTCCAAGTGATCCCTCAGCCGCAGCCTCAGCCGCGCCGGAAGGCCACCAGCAGGTTGTTCGCCGGCATTTCGGTGACGGCGGGCGGGCCGAAACCCGCCGCCGCGGCGGCCGCCGCCACCTCCTCCAGCCGCCGCAGGCCCCAGGCGGGGTCGCGGGCGCGCAGGCTGGCGTCGAAATCCAGGTTGCTCGGCGCCGTCGCCACCCCGTCCCGCAGATAGGGGCCGTAGAGCACCAGCGGCCCGCCCGGCGGCAGGATGCGCGCGGCGCCGCGCAGCAGGCCGGGCGTCGCGGCCCAGGGCGCGATATGGATCATGTTGATGCAGAGCACCGCATCGGCCGCCGCCAGCGGCCAGTCCGGCGCCATGGCATCCAGCGCCAGGGCGGGGCGGATGTTCGGGGCCCCGGCGCACCAGGCATCGATGCTGGCGCGGTTGGCCGGGTCCGGGTCGCTCGGCTGGAAGTGCAGGCCGGGCAAGGCCGCGGCAAAATGCGCCGCATGCTCGCCACTGCCGCTCGCCACTTCCAGCACCAGGCCGGCCGCCGGCAGCAGGGGGCGCAGCGCGGCCAGGATCGGGTCCCGGTTGCGGGCGGCGGCGGGGGCGATGCGGCGCGCATCGCCGGGGGGCATGTCCGACATGCCGGCCGTTTCGGCCGCGCTGGCGCAGACGTCAACCGGCCGGCGCCGCAAACGGTTGCAAAGCCGCTTGAAGCCGCGCCGGCCACGGTTGCATCCTCTCCCGCGAAGCGGGCCGCCAAGGTCCGCGAGGAGGGGAAAGAGACATGGTCCGAACCCGTATCGCCGCGGCAGGAATGCTGGCGGCGCTCTGCCTGGCACCCGCCGTCCAGGCCCAGCAACCCGCCGCCCCACCGGCCTGGGCCGTTGGCCGCGAAGGCAGCGGCATGGCCGCCACCCTGGCCCCCCACGCGCCGCGCCTGACGGTGACGCCGCGCGAGCAATTGCCGCTCTCGTCCATCCGTCTGCCGGCCGGCTTCACGGCGGAGGTCTATGCCCATGGCATCCCCGGCGCGCGGATGATGGCGGAAGGCCCCAACGGCACCATCTTCGCCGGCAGCCGCACCATCGGCCGGGTCTATGCCATCACCCGCAATGCGGATGGCACCACCTCCACCCGCACGCTGCTGCAGGGGCTGAACCAGCCCAACGGCATCGCGGTGCTGGACGGCAATCTTTATGTCGTCGCCATCAACCGTGTGCTGCGCTTCGACAATATCGAGCAGAACCTCGACAATCCCGGCAGCGGCACCGACCTGACTTCCGCCTTCGCCCTGCCGACGGAGGAGCATCACGGCTGGAAATTCGTGGCCCCCGGCCCGGATGGCCGCCTCTATATGAATGTCGGCGTGCCCTGCAATGTCTGCGACTTCGACCGCGACCGCTTCGCGCTGCTGGTCTCCTTCCGCCCCGATGGCAGCGACCGGCGGATCGAGGCGCGCGGCGTGCGCAACAGCGTCGGCATGGCGTTGCATCCGCAGACCCGCGAGCTCTGGGCCACCAACAACGGTCGCGACTGGGCCGGCAACGACATCCCGAACGACACGCTGCACCGCGTCCGCCGCAGCGGCGAGGATCACGGCTTCCCCTTCTGCGTCGGCGACTGGGCCGACCCCGGCGCGCCGGCGCAGCGCAATTGCAGCGAATTCGTCCAGCCCGCCGCCCTGCTCGGCCCGCATGTCGCAGCACTCGGCATGCGCTTCTACACCGGCACCATGTTCCCGGAGGCCTATCGCAACCAGATCTTCATCGCCCGCCGCGGGTCGTGGAATCGGGAAAGGCTGAACGGCTTCGACGTGGTGGTGGCGAAGCTGGATGCGCAGGGCAATGTCACGGGCATCGAGCCCTTCCTCGAGGGTCTGCGGGATGACGCGAACCAGCGCTTCCTCGGTCGGCCGGTGGATGTGCATGTGATGCGCGACGGCTCGCTGCTGGTGGCGGAGGAACAGTTCGGCGCGATCTACCGGATCACCTACCGCCAGTGATTTTTTCTCGAATCGCCCTGCTGGCGGCCGCACTGGCCGCCGGCGCAATCAGCCCCGCCGCCGCGCAGGACGCGGCGCGCGGGGCGGCGCTGGCCGCCGAACGCCAATGCGCCAGCTGCCACGGGACGGCCGGCGTCAGCGAGCTGGAAAGAATCCCCTCGCTGGCGGGGCAGCCGGCGGAATTCGTCACGCTGCAGATGATCCTGTTCCGGGAGGGGCTGCGCCAGGCGGAGCCGATGAACCAGCTCTCCCAGGGGCTGACGGACCAGCAGGTGGAGGACCTGGCCGCGCATTTCGCCGCGCTGGCCCCGGCGGCGCCTCCGGACCTGGCGCCGCGCGATGCGGCCCTGGCGGAGCGCGGCCGGCAGCTTTCCGCCGGCATGAATTGCGGCGTCTGCCACCTGCCGGACTATCGCGGCCGCAACCAGATCCCGCGCATCGCCGGCCAGCGGGAGGATTTTCTCCGCCACACCCTGGCACAGTACCGCGACAGCCAGCGGCGCGGCACGGATACCAATATGAATGCCGTGATGTACGGCGTGCCGGACGACGCCATCGCGGCGCTGGCCCATTACCTGGCGCACCAGCCGGCGCGGGCGGAGTAGCGTCCCGCGCCGCGCCGGGGCATGAGGGTGCATGGATGACCTGATCTTCCGCCTGGGCGTCGCGCTGGCCATCGGCCTGCTGGTCGGTCTGGAACGTGGCTGGCGGGAGCGGGAGGAAGCGGATGGCCGGCGCACCGCCGGCATCCGCACCCATGGCATCGCCGCCCTGCTCGGCGCCGTGCTCGCCGCGCTGGCCACCAGCCTGCAGGCGCCGCTGGTGCTGGCGCTGGGCTTCCTCGGCTTCGCCCTGGTCTTCGGCTGGTTCCAGGCGCGGGAGGCGGTGGCGGAGAACAGCCTGAGCGCCACCAGCGCCATCGTCGGCCTCTGCACCTTCGCCCTCGGCGCCCTGGCGGTGGCGGGGGACCCTCGCGCGGCGGCGGCGGGCGGCGCCGCGCTGGCCGCGGTGCTGGCGAGCCGGGAGATGCTGCACCGGGCGCTGCGGCGCCTGTCCTGGGTGGAATTGCGCTCCGCCCTGATGCTGGCGGTGATGACCACCATCATCCTGCCGCTGCTGCCGGACCGCACCATCGACCCCTGGGGCGGGCTCAATCCGCGCGAGATCTGGTTCTTCACGGTCCTGACCGCGACCATCTCCTATCTGGGCTATATCGCCGCCCGCATCCTGGGGCCGCGCCGGGGCGTGCTGGCGGGTGGGCTGCTGGGGGCGGTGGTCTCCTCCACCGCCGTGACGCTGGCCTTCGCCCGCAGCGCGGCGGCGGGGGCGGAAAGCCGGGCGCTGGCGGGGGCGGCCTCGCTGGCCGCCATGGTCTCCGTGCTGCGGGTGACGGGCCTGGTGCTGATCCTGCAGCCCTCGGTGCTGCCCAGCGTGGCACCCGCGGCGCTGGCCGCCGCCCTGGTCCTGGCCCTGTGCGGCGGACTGCTGGTCTGGCGTGGTGGCGAGGCGGCGGCGCCCGGCCCGGACCGCAACCCCTTCGACCTGGGGCCGCTGCTGGTCTTCGCCGCCGGCTTCGCCCTGGTCTCCACCGCCAGCGCCGCGTTGGTCGGCAGCTTCGGCACGGCCAGCCTGCTGGGCAGTTCCGCCCTGTCCGGCGCCTTCGACGTGGATGTCGCGGTGCTCAGCGCGCTGCGGCTGGAGGATGTGCCACGCCCGGCCATCGGCCAGGCGGTTCTGGCGGCGCTGGCGGCGAATGCGCTGGTGCGGCTGCTGCTGGCCGCCGCCGCCGGGCCGCGCGCCTTCGCCTGGCCGCTGGCCGGCGCCACGCTGGCGGCGCTTGTGGTGGGCGGCGCGGTGGCCTTCGCCCTGCCGGGCTGAACCCGTTCAGCGCGCCGTGATGCGACCCTCCAGCCGCGCCGGAACATCGCCCAGCGCCGCCAGATGCGCGGCGAAGGCATCCTCCAGCGGCGGGCCGGCGTCGTAGGACTCCAACGCCGCGTCGCGCAGCATGGTGTAGCCATCGCCGCCGCGGCGCAGGAAGTCGTTGGTCGCCACCAGGTAGTCGGCCTCCGGGTCGATCGGGCCGGGGCGGCGGGCGGTGGTGATGCGCGCCTCCGCGATGCGCTGGCCCGCCGGCGCCAGCGGGTTCCAGGTGAAGGCGAGGCCCGCCACCTGCGGGAACCGCCCGCTGCCAGGGTTGGAAACGCCATTCTCCAGCGCCGCCAGCAGCACCGCGCCGCGCAGCCGCGCCGTGGCCAGGGTATTGGAGAAGGGCAGCGTGGTCAGCACGTCCCCCAGCGTGATGGGGCCGGAGGGCAGGCCGGTGCGGATGCCGCCGGCATTGGTCAGCGCCAGGTCCGCCTGCGGCGCGGCGCGCAGCAGCGCATCGGCCAGCAGATTGCCGATGGCGCATTCGCCGATCCGGCAGGTGGTATTCTCCAGCCCGCCGGCGGAGGCGGCGACGGGGCGTGCCCGCAGCGCGCCGAGCGGGGCGGCGAAATCCGCCACCAGCCGGGCCGTGGCCGGATCCTCCGGCATCACCTCCGTGATCTCCTCGGCGCCGCCGGCATGCGCCGCCACCCGGCCATCCGCTGCCAGGTCGAGGTCCAGCCTGCCGCGCCAGCGGCCCAGCGCGCCGGCCTGGACGATCCGCACCGGCCGGTCCGCGCCGTCCATCAGCAGGGGCGGCGTGACCAGCGTATGGGAATGGCCGCCGACGATCACGTCGATACCCGGCACCGCCGCCGCCAGCGCCTGGTCCGCCGCCAGGCCGCGATGCGACAGCACGACGATGGTGGCCGGCCCCTCCGCGCGGATCGCCGCGATGGCGCGCGCCGCCGCCTCCTCCGCCGCCGTGAAGCGAAGGTTGGGACCGGGCGAGGAGATCTGCGGAATGGTCTCCAGCGTCAGCCCGACCACGCCGATGCGCGCGCCGCCGACCCGGAAGACATGATAGGGCGCGACCAGCCAGGCCAGCTCCGGCTCCGCCGCCGCATCGAGATTGGCCGCCAGCAGCGGCACGCCCAGCGCCCGCAGATAGGCGCCGAGCACCGCCGGCCCGCCGTTGAAGTCGTGGTTGCCGGGCGCCATGGCCTGCACGCCCCATTGCCGCTGCACCGCGGCCTCCGCCATGCCCCGGTGCAGCGTGTAGAACAGGCTGCCCAGAAACTGGTCCCCCGCATCCAGCGCCAGCACGGCGCGGCCTTCCGCCACCGCCGCGGCGCGCGCCGCATGGAAACTGGCCACCAGCCGCGCCGCGCCACCGGCGCAGGGCGCGCCGATACGGCAGGCGGCGCCGGAGGCCTGCGCGCCCTCATGCCGGCTGTGGAAATCGTTCAGGTGCAGCAGCGTCACCCGCGCCGCCGCCTGCGCCCTGGGGGCGCGCAGCGCCGGCGCGGCGAGGGCCAGCGGCAGGCTGGCGAAAAGCCGACGGCCCAGGATGGGGTGCTGCATCATGGCGGCATGCTCCGGTTCGCGCCCCGGATAGCGGATCGGCCACGCGGCGTCATGCGCGTCGTGATGGCGGCTGCAACAGGCCCGCGCACGCCGATCTGACCGCAACGACCACACTTCCCGCGCGCCGCCGGGTTGCGGCCTTCTGCGCGGAGGTTGATACCGCCTTCTTGTCGCCACGCCGCCAGCCGAGACTCGCCCGCGGAATGCAGGTCTATCTGCCGATTGCCGAAATGTCGGTCGATGCCCTGCTGCTGCTGGGCATCGGCTTTGGCGTGGGCTGGTTGTCCGGACTCTTCGGCGTCGGCGGCGGCTTCCTGCTGACGCCGCTGCTGATCCTGATCGGCATTCCCTCCCCGGTCGCGGTCGGCTCCGGCGCCAACCAGACGCTCGGCGCCTCCGTCTCCGGCCTCATCGCGCAATGGCGGCGAGGCAATGTCGATGTGCGGATGGGCACGGTGCTGATCATCGGCGGCTTCTTCGGCTCATTGGCCGGCGTGCAGCTGTTTGCCTGGCTGCGCCGGGCGGGCCAGGTCGATCTCGCGGTCGCCATCTTCTACGTGGTCGTGCTGGGCAGCGTCGGCGGGCTGATGGTGCGGGAAAGCCTGACGGCGATCCTGCGCCGCAAGCGGTCGCGTCCCGCGCGGCTGCATGAACACCTCTGGATGCACGGCCTGCCCTTCAAGATGCGGTTCCGCAAGTCGCGGCTCTACATCTCCGTCATCCCGCCGCTCGGCATCGGCTTCGCCATCGGCGTGCTCTCCGCCGTCATGGGCGTGGGCGGCGGCTTCATGCTGGTGCCGGCGATGATCTACCTGCTCGGCATGCCGACGGCCGTGGTGATCGGCACCTCGCTGTTCCAGGTGGTCTTCGTCACCGCCAATGTCACCTTCCTGCAGGCCATCCAGGTCGGCAGCGTCGATATCGTGCTGACCCTGCTGCTGCTGGCCGGCGGCGTGGCCGGCGCGCAATTCGGCGCCGCCATGGGCACCAAGCTGCGCGGGGAGGAGATGCGCGCGCTGCTCGGCGCGCTGGTGCTGGCGGTGGCCATCTCGCTGCTCTGGGACCTGTTGCGGGTGCCGGAGGCGCTCTTCGTCATCGGCCCGGTGCCATGAGCCGGCTGCGCGTCGCGCTCTGGCTCTGCGCGCTGCTGCTCGCCCTGCCCGCCCAGGCGCAGCAGGCCGCGGTGGTGCCGCCCTCCCTGGCCGCCGAACTCTCGGTGCGCCGGGTCGAGGTCACCACCGCCTTCTCCGGCGCCGAGATCCTGGTCTTCGGCGCCACGGAACGCCTGATCGGGCCCGAGGGGGACGAGGTGCTGGTGCTGGTCACCGGGCCCGAGACCTCCATGATGGTGCGCCAGAAGGTCAGCGTCATGGGCTTCTGGATCAACGGCCCCTCCGCCCGCTTCAATCGGGTGCCCAGCTACTGGGCCCTGGCCTCCACCCGCCCGCTGACCGCGATGCTGGACCGGGTGGAGCGCGCCGACCTGCGGCTCGCGCTGGACCAGTTGCCGCTGGTGCAGCTGGGCGCCCAGGGCCCCACCTTCCGCAATGCACTCGCCAATCTGCAGCAGGAGGCCGGGCTCTGGGTGGACCGGGACCGGCCGATCGAGGTCTCGGGCGGGCGCCTGTTCCACGCCCGGCTGCCGCTGCCGGCGACCGTGGTGCATGGGCTGTACCAGGTGCAGGTGATGCTGGTGCGCGACCGCCGCGTGGTGGCGCGGCAGGAACTGCGGCTGGAGGTGGAGCGCATCGGCACCTCCGCCTTCATCGCCGACGTCGCGCGGGAACAGCCGGTGCTGTATGCCATTGCCTGCATTATCATGGCGGGCCTGGCCGGCTGGATCGGCAGCGTCGTCTTCCGGCGCGGCTGAGGAGCCACCCGGCGCGGCGACTTCTGGGGTATCGAGCATGGGCGAAACGGCGGAAGCGGCGCAGGCGCGGCGGGACCGGGTCTTCCTGGTGGTGGTGGATGACAGCCCAGAACGCACGCTGGCGCTGCGCTACGCGGCGCTGCGCGTGCGCAAATCCGGCGGCCGCGTGGCCCTGCTGCGGGTGATCGAGCCCGCCGGCCAGGTGGAATGGGCCGGCGTCGGCGCCATGCTGGCCGAGGAACGGCGGGAGGAGGCGGAACGCCTGCTGTCCGGCCTGGCGGCGGAGGTGAACGAGCTGACCGGCGGCCTGCCGATCCTGCTGATCCGGGAGGGGGATCCGCGTGACGAGCTGCTGGCCCTGCTGGCCGAGGATCCGCGCATCTCCATCCTGGTGCTGGCCAGCTCCACCGGCAGCTCCGGCCCCGGCCCGCTGATCCAGGCGCTGACCGGCCGCTACGCCACCAAGCTGCTGGTGCCGATGACCATCGTGCCGGGCGGGATGAGCGATGCGGAGCTTGAGCGGGTGACCTGAGGCACGCCAGAGGCGTCACTGGTTGCAGCAGGCCCTAAAACGGACCACATAAGTCTGGTATCGCCAGCACCGCGGAACCGAGAAGAATGTTCATCGAGACGGAAGCCACGCCGAATCCCGCCACCCTGAAGTTCCTTCCGGGCCGCGACGTCATGGCCAGCCGCGGCACCGCGGACTTCACCACCGCCGAGGACACCGCCGGCCGCAGCCCGCTCGCCGCGCGCATCTTCGCGGTCGGCGACGTCGCCCGCGTCTTCCTCGGCCAGGACTTCGTCACTGTCACCAAGACCGAGGCCGCCGACTGGCAGATGCTGCGCCCGCGCATCCTCGGCGCCGTGATGGAACACTACCTGGCCGGCCTGCCCGTGATGGAAGGCGAGGACGCCGCCGCGGAGGATGAGGACTTCGCCGCGGAGGACGAGGAAATCGTCAGCCAGATCAAGGAACTGCTCGACACCCGCGTACGCCCGGCAGTCGCCGGCGACGGTGGCGACATCGTCTTCCGCGGCTTCCGCGAAGGCGTCGTCCGCCTGCATATGCAGGGCGCCTGCGCCGGCTGCCCCTCCTCCCGCGCCACGCTGAAGCACGGGGTCGAAACCATGCTGCGCCACTACGTGCCGGAAGTGGTCCGGGTGGAGCAGGTGGAGGCCTGAACCGACCCCGACCCGCCGCACATTCCACCGGCGGATGACGGATATGGCGGCGGGCGATTGGCCCGTCGCGCCAAGCCGGCCTATCTCCGCGGCAACGCCCCAGCGGCGGCAACGGAGATCACGATGACCGACCACGCCCCCCTCGACGCCCAGGCCCTGGACACCCTGTTCCGCGAGGCCCGCACCGCCAACAAGTGGCAGGACCGGCCGGTCGCCGACAGCAAGATCGAGGAGATCTACAACCTCCTCAAATTCGCCCCGACCTCGGCCAATGCCTCGCCGGCCCGCTTCATCTTCATCCGCACGCCGGAAGGCAAGGCGAAGCTGAAGGAAGCCCTGTCCCCCGGCAACCTCGAGAAGACGATGACCGCCCCCGTCATCGCCATCGTGGCGCACGACACCGCCTTCTACGACAAGCTGCCCTTCCTCTTCCCCCACGCCGACGCGCGGTCCTGGTTCGCCGGCAACCCCGCCCTGGCCGAGACGACCGCCTTCCGCAACGGCACGCTGCAAGGCGCCTACCTGATCCTGGCCGCCCGCGCCGCCGGCCTCGACGCCGGACCGATGAGCGGCTTCGACAACGCCAAGGTCGACGAACTCTTCCTCTCCGGCACCACCTGGAAATCCAACTTCCTGGTCAACCTCGGCTACGGCGACGACACCGGCCTCTTCCCCCGCAGCCCGCGCCTGAGCTTCGATGAGGCGGCACGGCTGGAATAGGCGGGGCGCTGGCGGTCCGCAGGGAGGGCCCTGCCCTCCCTGCACCCTCCCGCCAAGGGGCAGTGGCCCCTTGGAACCCTTTGATTCATGAACAGAAATGGAGAGGGGC
>NZ_JBHYDM010000052.1:0-17423 GCF_051860665.1 Falsiroseomonas sp. | reverse complement strand
ACCCCTCATCCATGGGTTCGAAGGGGCCACTGCCCCTTCGCGGGAGGGTGCAGGGAGGGCAGCGCCCTCCCTGCAAAGCCACCCGCGCCGCCCGCATCCATCCTCATCCTGCTAGGGGTTTCGACATGGCTCAGGTTTCGGTCCGCAAGGTGGTCAAGGCCTATGAGGGCAATGTCCAGGCGGTGAAGGGCATTGATCTCGAGATTGCGGATCATGAGTTCGTCGTTTTGGTGGGGCCTTCGGGCTGTGGGAAGTCCACGACCTTGCGGATGATCGCGGGGTTGGAGGAGATCACCTCGGGCGAGATCGCGATCGGTGGCACGGTGGTGAATGACATTCCGCCGCGCGACCGGGATATTGCGATGGTGTTCCAGAATTATGCGCTGTATCCGCATATGTCGGTCTACGAGAACATGGCCTTTGGTCTGACTTTGCGGAAGTTCGCGAAGGAGGAGATCGCCAAGCGCGTGAACAATGCGGCGCGGATTCTGGATATCGAGGCCTTGTTGCAGCGCAAGCCGAAGGCCTTGTCGGGCGGGCAGCGGCAGCGCGTGGCGATGGGGCGGGCCATCGTGCGCGATCCAAAGGTGTTCTTGTTCGATGAGCCCTTGTCGAACCTGGATGCCAAGCTGCGCGTGCAGATGCGGACCGAGATCAAGAAGGTGCATCAGACGGTGCGCACCACCACGGTCTATGTGACGCATGACCAGGTGGAGGCGATGACGCTGGCGGACCGCGTGGTGGTGATGAATCACGGCGTGATCGAGCAGGTGGGGCCGCCACAGGAATTGTATCATCATCCGAAGACGCGCTTCGTCGCGGGCTTCATCGGCAGCCCGGCGATGAATTTCTTCCCGGCGACGGTGGAGAATGGGTCGGGCGCGCTGCGGCTGAACCTGCCGAACGGCATCGTGCTGCCGGTGCCGGCGGATCGCACGGCGCGCTACCAGGCCGCGGCGGGGCGGGAGGTGTTGTTCGGCATCCGGCCGGAGCACCTGACGGAGCCCAAGAACCTCGACCGCGACAATATCGCGGTCTTCGAGGTGACGCCGGAGGTGATCGAGCCGATGGGCATGGAAACGCTGGTGCATTTCTGGATGCAGGGTGCCGAGATCTGCGCTCGCATCGACCCGACGACGCCGGCGGAGCCAGGCCGGCCCATGCAGCTGGCGGCGGACCTCAACCACATGCATCTGATCGACCCCGTCAGCGGGTTGGTGCTGTAGGTTCACGGCGGCGCGGGCCGGGCCTAGACTGGCGGCAGGAAACACAGCCGAGAGACAGCATGGCCGCGCAATATGTGACCGTACCCGCCCCCGCGCTCGAAGACGTGGTGACGAAGATCTTTGGCGCCGCGGGCTGCGACGGCGCGGAGGCCACGCGCATCAGCACGCATCTGCTGGGCGCCAATCTGGCGGGGCATGACAGCCACGGCGTGGCGCGGGTGCCGCGCTATGTGGAGTGGCTGGAGGCCGGCTTCGTGCTGAAGGGCCAGACGGCGGAGGTTGTCACCGATGGCGGCTGCTTCGCGCTGCTCGACGGAAAATTCGGCTTCGGCCAGACGGTGGCGCCGCAGGCGGTGGAACTCGGCATCGCGCGGGCGCTGCAGCATGGCATTGCCGTGGTCGGGCTGCGCAATGCGGGGCATATCGGCCGGGTCGGCGAGTATTCGGAGAAGGCGATCGCGGCCGGGCTGATCTCGGTGCATTTCGTGAATGTCGCGGGCAGCGTGCTGGTGGCGCCCTTCGGGGGCGTGGAGCGGCGGTTCTCCACGGCGCCCTTCAGTGTCGGCGTGCCGCTGCCGGGCCGGCCGCTGATCCTGGATTTCGCCACTTCGCTGGTGGCGGAGGGCAAGGTGCTGGTGGCCTCCAACGGCGGCAAGGAATTGCCGCATGATGCGCTGATCGAGCCGGATGGCCGGCTTTCCGCGGATCCGCACACGCTCTACGGCGACTATCCGCAGATCGGGCCGCGCAATCCGTCCAACGGCAAGGGCGCGATCCGCGCCTTCGGCGAGCACAAGGGCAGCGGGCTTGCCTTTATGTGCGAGATGCTGGCCGGCGCCCTGACCGGCGGCGGCACATCGGGCCCGGTGGAGGCGCGCGGCCGCATCGCCAATGGCATGCTGAGCTTCTACGTCTCGCCCAGGCATTTCGGGACGCAGGCGGAGTTCGAGGCGACGGGCCGTGCCTATGTCGACTGGGTGATGGAGACGGCGCCGGCCGATCCGGCCAGCCCGGTCCTGGCGCCCGGGGACAAGGAGGCGCAGACCCGCGCCGATCGGCTGGCGCATGGCGTGCCGCTGCAGCCGGATACCTGGGAGAGCATCCTGCAGGTGGCGCGGCGGCTGGGCGTGCCGACGAACGGGTAGTTTTGCCCGCGGGCGACAGAGGTGCGATAGCGGGCCATGGACCTCATGACCCGCGTGTTGATCCGGATGGCGCAGTGGCTGCGCCATCCGCCCTCCCGCCGCACCGTCTGGATCATCATCGTGGTGCTGGTGGTGGCCGCGGCGCTGGTGCTGGTGGAGAAGTTCATCGGCTGGCCGGACTGGGCCACCACCAACCGCGTGCCGATCCGGCGCATGTAGGGGCGGCTACAGCAGCTCCATCTGCCGCGCCGGGGCCTTGGGCGCACGGAACTGGCTGCAGTCCAGCGACCCGCGCATGGTCTTGCGCCCGTCCAGCCCGTAGCGGCGCAGCGCCATGCGGAAGCGCTGGGCCAGCAGCTCCGCATAGGGGCCGGTGCCGGTCTGGCGCTGGCCAAAGCGGGCGTCATACAGGCGCCCGCCCCGCGTCTCCCGCACCAGGGCCAGCACACGCGCGGCGCGGTCCGGATGGTGCTGGTTGAGCCAGGCCTCGAACATGGCCTTGATCTCCAGCGGCAGGCGCAGCAGCACATAGCCAGCATGGCTGGCGCCGGCGCTGGCGGCGGCTTCCAGGATGCGCTCCATCTCCATGTCGTTCAGCGCCGGGATCATCGGTGCGGCCAGCACGCCGACCGGAATGCCGGCGCGCGCCAGCTCCGTCACTGCCGCCAGGCGCTTCAGCGGATTGGCGGCACGAGGCTCCATGACGCGGGCCAGCTTCATGTCGAGCGTGGTGACCGAGAGGCAGACATGCACCAGGTTGCGCTCCGCCAGCCGCGTCAGGATGTCGAGGTCGCGCGTCACCAGCGCGCCCTTGGTGACGATGGTGACCGGGTGGCCGAAACGCTCCAGCACCTCCAGCACCCGCCGCGTGATGCCCAGCGTGCGTTCCACCGGCTGGTAGGGGTCAGTATTCGCCCCCAGCGCCACCGGCCGCGCTTCATAGCCCGGTTTGGAGAGTTCCTTCTCCAGCAGCTCCGGCAGGTTCGGCTTGAACATCAGCTTGGTTTCGAAATCGAGCCCCGGCGACATGCCGACATAGGCATGGGCGGGTCGCGCATAGCAGTAGACGCAGCCGTGCTCGCAGCCGCGATAGGGGTTCAGCGACCGGTCGAAGCCGAGGTCGGGGCTGTCGTTCCAGGACAGGGCGCTGCGCGCATGGTCCTGCGTCAGCGTGGTGGCCAGCGGCGGCAGGGCTGCGAAATCCGCGTCCAGCGTGCCCCAGCCATCGTCGTAGAGTTCGGAATGGCTGGATTCGTAGCGGACGCCCGGATTGGTGACGGCGCCCCGGCCCTTGCGGGCCAGGGAGGGCATCGTGGTAGCTCCTCCGTAACCTGCTCCATCCGGCATCGCCCGATCCTCAATTCCTGGTTTGTTCTCATGCATCTCAAGCCATCTTGCGGCAGATCGTCAAGAACAAAATGCGAATAAGGGGGCTCTCGGTGGTGATTCCCGCCCTCGACGCGGCCGCCAGCCTGCCCGGCACCCTGGCGGCTCTCGGCGGGGCGGCGGCGGAGGTTCTGGTGGTCGATGGCGGCAGCACGGATCGCACGGCGCAGGCCGCCGCCGGCGCGCGTGTCATCGCCGCACCGCGCGGCCGCGGCAGCCAGCTGGCCGCCGGCATCGCGGCCGCCCAGAACCCCTGGCTGCTGCTGCTGCATGCGGATACGCGCCTGGCCCCGGGCTGGGCGGAGGCGGTGGCCCGCGCCATGGCCGAGCCCGGCCGCGCCCACTATTTCCGCTTCGCCCTGGACGACGACAGCCCCCCGGCGCGCCGGCTGGAGCGCGCCGTCGCCTGGCGCTGCCGGGTGCTCGGCCTGCCCTATGGCGACCAGGGGCTGCTGATCCATCGCGACCTCCTCGCCGAGGTCGGCGGGATGCGCCCGCTGCCGCTGATGGAGGATGTGGACCTCATCCGCCGCCTCGGCCGTGCCAGGCTGCGCGCCCTTCCGGTGGCGGCGGTGACCAGCGCCGAGCGCTGGCGGCGGGATGGCTGGCTGGCCCGTTCCGCACGCAACCTGACCTGCCTTGGCCTCTTCACCCTCGGCGTCCCGCCCCGCATCATCGCGCGGATCTATGCGGGAAGGCCACGCGGATGAGGGGGGATACGCTGCTGGTCTTCGCCCGGGCGCCGCGGCTCGGCACGCTGAAGCGCCGGCTCGCGCGCGGCATCGGCGCCATGGCGACGCTGCGCTTCTATCGCGGCCAGCTCGCCGCGCTGCTCGGCGCCGTGGCGCGCGATCGGCGCTGGACCACGCAGATCGTGGTAACCCCCGATCGCGCCCGCGCCCGCTGGCCACGCCGCGTGCCGGTGCGGCCGCAGGGGCAGGGCGACCTCGGCCAGCGCATGGCCCGCGCCATGGCGCCGCATCGCCGCGTGGTGCTGGTGGGCAGCGACATCCCCGGCATCCGCGCCGCCGATATCGCCGCCGCCTTCCGCGCGCTCGGCCGCGTCCAGGCGGTCTTCGGCCCGGCGGTCGACGGCGGCTACTGGCTGGTCGGCATGGGCCCGCGCCGCCCCCAAGGACCCTTTGCGAGGGTGCGCTGGTCCACCCGCCACGCGCTGGCCGATACGCTGGCCAATTTCGCCGGTCGTCCCGTCGCCCTGCTGCGGCCCCTGCGGGATGTCGACACGGCCAAGGACCTCATCGCCCTCAGGATGCGCGCCGCATGACCAACCCCGACTGGAGCAGGACCAGCGCCGACTATGCCCGGCATCGCCAGGGATTCCCGGACGGGTTCTATGACCTTCTGACGCAGCACGCCCTGCTGCGCCCCGGCATCGCCGCGCTCGACCTCGGCACCGGCACCGGCACTTTGGCGCGAGGCATGGCGGCGCGCGGGGCCAGCGTGCTGGGGCTCGATCCCGCCCCGGGCCAGGTGGCCGCCGCCAGCCGCCTAGCCGTGGAACAGGGGCTTGCCGAGCATGCCCGCTTCGCCGAGGGCCTGGCGGAACGCACGGACCAGCCGGCCGGGCATTATGATCTCGTCACCGCCGGCCAGTCCTGGCACTGGTTCGACCGCGGCCTGGCGGCGGCGGAGGCGCGGCGCGTGCTGAAGCCGGGCGGCGCGCTGGTGATCTGCCACTTCGACTGGATCCCGCTGCCCGGCAATGTGGCGCATGCGACCGAATGGCTGATCGAGGCGCATAACCCGCATTGGCGCATGGGCCGCGGCACCGGCTTCTACCCGGCCTGGGCCACGGACCTGGCCTTGGCCGGTTTCCGCGACATTGCCTTCGCCGGCTTCGACCACGAAGCACTCTACAGCCGGGCGGATTGGCGTGGCCGCATCCGCGCCTCGGCCGGCGTGGGCGGCGCGCTGGACAGCACGGCGGTGGCGCGCTTTGACGCCGAACTCGCCGCCATGCTGGACGCCCGCTTCCCCGCGGACCCGCTTGTGGTGCCGCACCGCGTCTTTGCGATCTGGGGCCGGGCTTAACCCCGTGGCAAGGCCTTGCGGCGCAGGCTTGCGCCCAAACAGGAGGCACCGTCCATGCCCGACAGCGACCCCAGCCGGCCCGATGCGGCGCGCGAGATCCGGCAATCCATCGCGCGCCACCTGGCAGAGTTGCACCGCCTGCACCTGGCGCTCGCCGCCGACAGCCGCAGCCTGAAGTCCCTCACCACCGAGGGCCGTGCCCTGGCCGAGATCGAGATCGCGGCCGAGATGCTGGAGCACTACATGGCCGCCACCGCCACCTTCCTGGAGAATATGCGCGGCCGCTTCGAGAACCGGCTCGGCCTGCTGCGGCGCGGCGATCCGGTGGGCGCGGATGCGGCGCCGGGGCAGGGGCCGGTGGGGCATGGCCCCTTCTGGTACGCCTTCTCCCGCCTCTGCGTCGCGCTGCGGCAGGCGGAACGGCGGGCCAGCTGAGGCTTCAGCTGTAGCCGCGGTGCTCGGGCTCGGCAGCCTCCCGCCGCGCCGCCTCCTGCGCCGCCTGGTCCACCGGCTGAGTCCTGCCCTCGCTGCCCTGGCTCGGGTCCGCCGGGGCATTCTCGGCGGGTTCGAAGTCGAAGTCGCCGTGATGCGACTGCCAGCTCTGCACCGTCAGCAACCGGGCGCCATCGCGGCTTTCGTGCGGGCCATGCAAAATGCCGGCGGCATGCGTCAGGCAGGTGCCGACGGCCACCTCCTGCCCGGCCTCCATAGGTCGCCCTCGAGCAAAAAGTGCATCTCGGCGCCGGCCTGGTGGCGATGCGCCGGAATCCGCCCGCCGGCCGGGATATGCACGATCGTGGTCACCACCCCGGCCGCCGCATCCTCGTTCAGCACCTGGATCCGGAAGCTGCCGCCCGTCGCGCCCGGTATGACGAAGGGCATCGGTTCCACCTCGTCCGCCGCCACCTGCAAGCTCGGCATGATCGTCGTTCCCTCTGTCCAGCCAGCCGAACGCGGTGCGCGCGCCACCGGTTGCCCGGCTGCGGTGATGGATTCCCCCGCGGCCCCAAAGGCTCTATGGCTGGGCCATGCCGGATTACAGCCTCGAATCGGAAGCGGGTGGCCGCGTCGCGGGCGTGGACGAGGCTGGGCGCGGGCCGCTGGCCGGCCCGGTGCTGGCCGCCGCCGTGGTCTTCGCGGGCCCGCCCTGCGGCGCGCTCGCGGCGCTGCTGGATGACAGCAAGAAGCTGAACGCCGCCCGCCGCGACCTGGCCTTCGCCGCGCTGGTCGAGGCCGCGCGGCTGGGCCAGCTGGACTACGCCGTGGCCGCCGCCAGCGTGGCGGAGATCGCCCGCCTCAATATCCTGCGCGCCAGCCACCTCGCCATGGCCCGCGCCCTGTGGCGGCTGCGCGCGCCCTGCGACCTGGCGCTGATCGACGGCAATATGGCCCCGGCTCTGCCCGGCTGCGTCCCGCGCCTCGGCTTCCGCTGCGTGGTGGGGGGCGATGCGCTGAGCCTGTCCATCGCCGCCGCCTCCATCCTCGCCAAGGTCACGCGCGACCGCGCCATGGCCCGGCTGGATCGCCGCTTCCCGGCCTGGGGCTTTGGGCGCCACCAGGGCTATGCCACGCCGGAGCACCGGGACTGCCTGGCCCGCCTCGGCCCCACGCCGCATCACCGTCGCGGCTTCGCCCCGGTGGACCAGGCCTGGCTGCCCATGCTGGCGGCGCAGCCGCAGCTTGCCGGGGCGGCGGCATAGGGCATTCCAAAGGTTTTCCGGCGGCTCGGTTGACGGCGCGACTCCGCGCCGCGCATCTTGCCGCTGCGACTCGGGGGACCATGGCGAAACGATGGGGACAGGACTCGACCTGCCGCTGGACGAGGTGCTGGTCGGCGACTGCATCGCGACGCTGAAGCGCCTGCCGCCGGCCTCGGTGCATATGATCTTCGCCGACCCGCCCTACAACCTTCAGTTGAAGGGGGAACTGCGGCGGCCGGATGACAGCGTGGTGGATGGCGTCGACGATGCCTGGGACCAGTTCGCCAGCTTCGCGGCCTATGATGCCTTCACCCGCGAATGGATGACGGAATGCCGCCGCGTGCTGCGCAAGGACGGCACCATGTGGGTGATCGGCAGCTACCACAACGTCTTCCGCCTGGGCGCCACCATGCAGGACCTGGGCTATTGGATCCTGAACGACGTGGTCTGGCGCAAGGCCAACCCCATGCCGAACTTCCGGGGCCGCCGCTTCACCAATGCGCATGAGACGATGATCTGGGCGGCGCGCGGGCCGGAATCCCGCTACCGCTTCAACTACGCCGCCATGAAGTCGCTGAACGACGACGTGCAGATGCGCAGCGACTGGTATTTTCCGCTCTGCACCGGTGGGGAACGCCTGCGCGGGGAGGACGGCGCCAAGCTGCACCCCACCCAGAAGCCGGAGGCGCTGCTGCACCGCGTGCTGCTGGCCTGCACCATGGCGGGGGAGGTGGTGCTGGACCCCTTCTCCGGCACCGGCACCACGGCCGCCGCCGCGAAGCGCCTCGGCCGCCGCTATATCGGCATCGAGCGTGACCCGGTCTATGCCGCGGCCTCCGAGGCCCGGCTGAAGCTGGTGGAGCCGATGGATGAGGGTGTGGCGCTGGCCCTGCCCGGCAAGCGGGAACAGCCGCGGATTGCCTTCGGCGTGCTGGTGGAGCGCGGCCTGGTGCCGGCCGGCAGCACGCTGGTGGACCGCAACCGCCGCTGGCGCGCCACGGTGGGCGCGGATGCCACGCTGCGCTGCGGCGCCGCCACGGGCTCCATCCACAAGGTGGGGGCGGAGCTGCAGGCGGCGCCGTCCTGCAATGGCTGGACCTTCTGGCATGTGGAGACCCGCGACGGCCGGCTGCGGCTGATCGACGAGTTCCGGCAGGAAATCGTGGCCCAGGGGGGCTGAACGCCCCCCCGGGGCGAAGGCGTCAGCGCCGCGCCAGGGCCCGCAGCAGCGCCAGCGCCAGCGCCGTCTTCACCAGCGTGCCCGGCACGAACATCAGGAAGCCCGCCTCGAAGGCGCGCGCCAGGCCGACATAGCCGGAAAGCCAGGCGACGCCGGGCACGAACAGAAGCAGATGCGCCGCCAGCAGCACCACCGCCTGGCGCGCAAAACCCTGGCCGCGGGCGAAGCCGGCCAGCCAGGCGGCCAGCGCGAAGCCCAGCAGGTAGCCGCCGGTCGGCCCGATCAGCGCCGCCGGCCCGGCCGCGCCATTGGCGAAGACCGGCAGGCCCATGGCGCCCTGCGCCAGATAGGCCAGCACGGCCGCAAGCCCGGCCGCCGGGCCACCGAGCGCGCCCAGCAGCAGTACCGCCAGGCTCTGCAGCGTGGCCGGCACCGGCCACATCGGCAGGCTGACCTGGGCCGAGGCCGCCAGCAGCCAGGAGCCGAGCAGCGCGATGCCGGCCAGGCGCAGGGTCGGGCGGGCGGTGGTCAGGGCGAGGGCCATGGCGGGTCTCCGTGCAAATGAGCGCCCGGTGTGGCGCCGCCCCGGGCGGCTGTCCAGGCCTTCCGGCGTCGCCGCCTCAGCCTTCCGGCCGGACCGCCAACCGCCCCCGGCTGGCGCGCAGCTCCGCCACCGTGGCGTCATAGGCGGCCAGGCGGTCCGGCCCCGCCGGATGGCTGTCGAACAGCCCCGTCTCCCGCCGCCGGGACAGGCGGGCCATGGTCAGCAGCATGCCGCGCGCCGCATCCAGGTCGTAGCCGGCGCGGTAGAGGATCAGCGCGCCCAGCCGGTCGGCCTCGCTCTCCTGCCCCCGGCTGAACAGCAGCTGGCCGAGCCGCCCGCCGGAATCGCCCGCGCCCTCGATGCTGCGGCGATTCGTCGTGGGGCTGGCGCGGCTGCCGGCCGCGGCGCCCACCACCACCGCCACCGCCATGACGGCGGAGGCGATGCCGGCGCCGACAGCGTGGTTGGTGGCACCCTGCGCCACATGGTCGGCCGCGTGATGCGCCAGCTCATGCGCCATCACCAGCGCCACCTGGTCATCATTCGCCGCATAGTCCAGCACGCCGCGCTGGATCACGACGCGTCCGTCCAGCCCGGCCGCCGCATTCAGGGAGGTGGCGCGCGAGGCGCGGATGAACCAGTCGCAGCGGTTGCGGCCGATCTCCTCGCAGATCGCGAGCGCCGGCGGATTCAGCCGGCGCGCGATGCGGTCCAGCGTTGCGCTGACCTCGCCGGGGGCGAGGATGCGGCGCGGGGTCGCGGTGGCCCGCGCCACCTCCGCCCGCGCCTGCTCCAGCGCCTCGGCCTCCGGCCTGGGGCTTGGCCGCAGCGCGCCGGCGCAGCCGCAGAGGCCGGCCGCCAGCCCTGCCAGCACGCCTTGGCAGACCCATCTCCTTCCCTGCATCGCCCCTACCTCGGATCGAGAAGGCCAGGGTGACATGCGCGCAGGGGTTGATTCAAGCGCCGATCGAAACGATCACCCGGCCCGGATCGCGGTGAGGAAGCCCGACACCTGCTGGCGCAGCGCATCCGCCTGCCGCGACAGGCCGGCGGAGGCATCGCGCAGCCCGCCGGTGGCGGCGGCGGTCGCTTCCGCGCCCTCCATCACCTCGGCCGTCTGGCGCGTCACCTGGTCCGTGCCGGCGGCGGCTTCCGCCACGGCGCGGCCGATCTCCTGCGTGGCGGAGGATTGCTCCTCGGCCGCCGCGGCGACCTGGGTGGCGATATTGGCAAGCTCCTCGATGGTCTGTCCGATGCCGCGGATGGCCTGCACCGCGCGGGAGGTCTCTGCCTGCATGGCGCCGATCTGCGCGCCGATCTGCTCGGTGGCCTTGGCGGTCTGCGAGGCGAGCGCCTTCACCTCCCCGGCCACCACCGCAAAGCCCTTGCCGGCCTCGCCGGCCCGGGCGGCCTCGATGGTCGCGTTCAGCGCCAGCAGGTTGGTCTGGCCGGCGATGGACTGGATCAGGCCCACCACGTCGCCGATCCGCGTCGCCACCTCGGTCAGCCCGCCCATGGCGGCATCGGTCTGGCGCGCATCGACTGCCGCGCGCTGGGCGATGCGGGCGCTGTCGGCCACCTGGCGCGCCACCTCGGCGATGGAACTCGCGAGCTCCTCGGCCGAGGTCGCGACGGTCTGCACATTGCCCGCCGCCGCGCCGGCGGCCATGGCCATGCCTTCGGCCTGGCTGCGCGCCAGGCTGGCGGCCTGGCCGAGCCGGTCCGCCGTGGCATCCAGCGGCGCGGCGGCGCCGGCCACCGCCTCCAGCACCGTCGCCACCTCCGTCTCGAAGCGGCGCACCAGCTGCTGCGTCGCCTCGGCGCGCTGCATCTTCTCCGCCTGTTCGGCGGCCGCCTGGGCCGCCATCTGGCGCGCGGTCTCGGCATTCCGGCGCAGCACCTCGACGGCGCCGGCCATGGTGCCGATCTCGTCGCGGCGGCCCTGGCAGGGCACGGCGACGGCATTGTCGCCCTGCGCCAGCGCCTGCACGGTGCCGGTCAGCTGCACCACCGGCGACACCACCCGCCGCACCAGCACCACGCTGAGCGCCGCCAGCAGCAGGCCGGCGAGGCCGGTCAGCAGGCCTTCCAGCGCCAGCGTCGCGGTGGCCTCCTGCTCCTGCGCCGTGGCCATGGCGGCGGCTTCCTCCAGCGCCGCGTCGCGCACCACCAGCAGGATCTGCAGCGCCGGGGTGGCGAAGGCGGTGAAGGTGTCGCTGTCCATCGGATAGGTGCCGCCGACGCGGCCGGCGGCGACCAGCGCCTCGATCTTCGTCATGGCCTCGCCGAAGAAGCGGCGGTCCACATCCTCCACCGCCGCGGCCAGGCGCGGCGGATTGCCCAGCAGCCCGGCCAGCAGCCGCAGCTGCCGCCAGTTGTTCTCCAGCACGCGCATGGAGCCGGCGATGATCTCGAGCTGCGCCGGCGTCAGGGCGCGGGCATTGCCGCGGGCGGTGGCGATGACGGTGATCATCCGGCTGCCGGCATCGCGCAGGTCCCAGCTGAGCCTGGCCACCAGCATCGGCATTTCCAGCCCGCCGCCGAGGCTGGCGATGCCGCGATGGGCGCCGTCCAGTGCCGCGGTGACCTGGTCGAGCAGCGCGTTATAGACCTGCAGCGGCCGGGCGCGCACATCCGCGGCGCGGTCGGCGATCGGCAGCACCGCGGCGGCGCGCGTCGGGCCGCGCAGCGCGGCCAGGCGCGCGGCCATGGCCTCGACCTCCCGCAGCTGTGCCTCCATCGCGGGCTGGGCGGCCTGCCGCAGCCCGGACAGCGCCTGGGCCAGGGCGGCATCCGTCGCCTGCTCCAGCGTGGTCAGCCGGCCCAGCAGCGCGGCATCCGCGGGGGTGGTGGAATTCATCCGGATCACCCAGTTGCCGCGCTCGATGGCCATGGCCTCGGTCAGGCGCAGCAGGCTGGCGGAGGCCCCGGTCAGCGCCGTGGCCTCGATCGCGGCGGCGCGGCGCTGCCACTGGCCGAAGGCCAGCGTGCCACCGACCGCGGCGCCGACGGCGGCGATGCCCAGCATGGCGAGGGTGAACAGGGTCTTGATGCGCATCTGCGTCCCGGACAATCGAATTCGGGACGATCCTACCGGGCCAGGTCTTTCCGCGGGCTGAATGCGCTCAGCCTGGATCCCAGAGGTCCAGCAGGCGGTGCATGACGCTGGGCATGGCCGCACGGGCGGCGCCGGCCTCCATCCAGGCGTAGCCGGGCAGTTCGGTCGCGGCCGGCAGGTCGGCCGCCAGCAGCGTCATGCGCAGCTCGAAATGGGTGAAGCCGTGCCGCGCCTCCCCGGCCAGGCGCCGCCAGGTGGGGACGGGGAGGGGGGCATGCGCCAGGGCCTTCGCCTCCACCCAGGCTTCGGCGCGCCAGGGCGTGCCGGGAATTTCGAGCATGCCGCCCAGCAGCCCCTTTTCCGGCCGGCGGCGCACCAGGATCTGGCCGGCCGGATCGACCAGCAGGAAATGCGTGCCATGGCGCGTCGGCCGGGCGGCCTTCGGCGTCTTGCGGGGCAGCTCCGCCTGCACGCCCGCCGCCTGGGCGGCGCAGCCTTCGCGCCAGGGGCACAGCGCGCAGGCCGGGTTGCGCGGCGTGCAGATGGTGGCGCCGAGGTCGAACAGCGCCTGGGCGAAATCCCCCGGCCGGGCGCGGGCCGCCGCGGCCTGCATCCAGCCCTGGGCGAGCGAGGCCAGCTGCTTCTTCGCCGCCGGCAGCGGCGTTTCCACCCGGAAGACGCGGGCGGCGACGCGCTCCACATTGCCATCCGCCGGCACCACCGGCGCCCCGAAGGCGATCGCCGCCACCGCCGCCGCGGTATAGGGGCCGATGCCCGGAATCGCGCGCAGCCCTTCCTCCGTCTCCGGAAAGCCCTGCGCGGCCAGCGCCTTGGCGCCCGCATGCAGGTTGCGCGCACGGGCGTAGTAGCCGAGGCCGGCCCATTCCTCCGCCACCTCCTCCCACCCCGCCGCGGCCAGCGCCTGCACATCGGGGAATCGGGCGAGGAATCGTGTATAGCGGGGGCCGACGGCGGCCACCGTGGTCTGCTGCAGCATCACCTCGGAGAGCCAGACCCGGTAGGGGTCGGGCCGGCCGGCGGTGACGCGCCAGGGCAGGACCCGGCGATGCCGGTCATACCAGGCCAGCAGCAGCGCAGGGTCGGGGGCGGAAGGAGGGGTCACTTATGGCGCAGGATGGCGATCACCGGCGATTCCCGACAGCCCCCCTGCCGCTTTCGGCGCTGATTCCCCGCCTGACCCGCCCGGCCTTCCGCAAGCGCAGCCCGGCCGGCGCCCAGCTGATGGCGGACTGGGCGGATATCGTGGGCCCCGCCCTGGCCGCCACCACCCAGCCGCTGCGCGTTACCGCCGGCACGCTGACGATCGCCTGCTCCGGCCCCGTGGCCATGGAATTGCAGCACCTGGCGCCGGAGCTGATCGGCCGGATCAATGCGCATTTCGGACGGGTCGCGGTGGAGCGGCTGCGCTTCGTGCAGCAGGCGCCCCCCGGCGCGGCCCGCGCCGCGCCGCGCCCCCGGCCGGTGGAACTGCCCGCCCCCGTGACCGCCCGGCTGGCCGAGCTGCCGGCGGGCGAATTGCGCGATGCACTGGCAAAGCTGGCCCTCGGCGTCTATCGAAAGCGCTGAACCTGACCTTCGGGGAGCCTGCCTAGATGCTCGACCGCCGTTCCGTCCTGACCCTCGCCGCCGGCCTGGCCCCGGGCCTCGCCTTCGCGCAGGGCGCAGCCCCCGCGGCGCCGACCCCGCCGCCGCTGGCCGCCGACGATCCCCGCATGACCGAGCGCAGCGTCGGCCGCGCCGATGCGCCGGTGACGGTCATCGAGTACTTCTCCCTCACCTGCGGCCATTGCGCCGCCTTCCACCGCGAGACCTGGCCGAAGGTGAAGTCGGACCTAGTCGAGACCGGCCGGATGCGCATGGTCTATCGCGACTTCCCGCTGGATGGGCTGGCGCTGGCCGCCGCCGCGGTCGCCCGCAGCCTGCCGGTGGAGCGCTACGAGCCCTTCATCTCCACCCTGCTCAATACCCAGGACCGCTGGGCCTTCGCCCGCGGCGGCGACCCGCGGGAGGAACTGTTCAAGGTGGCCGCGCTGGCCGGCATGTCCCGCCCGAAATACGACGAGGTGCTGGCCGACCAGGCTTTGGCGCGCGCCATCCTGGCCGCCCGGGTCGCCGGGCAGCAGGAGCACAATGTCTCCGCCACGCCGACCTTCGTCTTCGGCAATCGCCCGGTCTCCGGCAACCTCGCCTTCCCGCGCTTCGCCGCGCTGGTCGCCGAGACGCGCTGATCCATGGAGGCGGTGCCGGCACCCGAGACGGGCGAGACCCCGGAGGAGCCGGCCAAGGGGGAGTCGCGCAGCGAGGCCCAGGCCGAGGCCGCGCGCCATGCGCGGCTGACCCGGCTGCGCATCGCCGGCTTCAAGTCCTTCGCCGAACCCACGGTGGTGGAGGTGATGCCGGGGCTGACCGGCATCGTCGGCCCGAATGGCTGCGGCAAGTCCAATGTCGTGGAAGCCCTGCGCTGGGCGATGGGCGAGACCAATGCCCGGGCCATGCGCGGCGGCGAGATGGACGACATCATTTTTGCGGGCACCTCCACCCGCCCCGGCCGCAACCTGGCCGAGGTGACGCTGGTGCTGGAGGAGGCGGCCGGCCTGGCGCCGCCGCCGAATGCCGAAGCCACCGACCTTGAAATCTCGCGAAAAATCGCGCGCGGGGAGGGCAGTTCCTTCCGGGTGAACGGCCGCGAACTGCGCGCGCGCGACGTGCAGACCATGTTCGCCGATATCGGCTCCGGCGCGCGCTCCTCCGCCATGGTCAGCCAGGGCCGCGTCGCCGCCCTGATCTCGGCCAGGCCAGAGGAACGCCGCGCGGTGCTGGAGGAGGCCGCCGGCATCGCCGGCCTGCGCGCCCGCAAGCACGAGGCCGAACTCAAGCTGCGCCAGGCCGAGAACAATCTGGGCCGCGCCGAGGACCTGATCGGCCAGATGGAGGCCGGGCGGCAGAACCTGCAACGCCAGGCCCGCCAGGCTGCCCGCTACCGCAATCTTTCGGGCCTGGTGCGCGAGGCGGAGGTGGAGTGGCTTTCCATTCTCCGAGCTCGCGCCCAGGGCGCGCTGGCGACCGCGCGCGAGGCCTTCGCCGCCGCGCGGCACGCCACCTCCCAGGCCGAGGCCGCCGCCGAGGCCGCCGCCCGCCGCGCCTTCGCCGCCGAACAGGGCCTGCCCGGACCCCGCGCGGCCGAGGGAGCCGCCCGCACCGCTTTGGAACGCCGTCGCGTGGAGGCCGAGACGCTCGGCGCCGAGGAAGCCCGGGCCCGCGAAGCCCTGGCTGGCGCCGAGGCCCGCCACGCCGCCCTGGCGCGCGACCTGCAGCACGCCGCCGGCGTCGAGGCCGATGCCGATACCGCCGAGGCCCGCCTCCAGGCCGAGGCCGACGAACTTTCTCGAATTTCCGCCGAGCTTCCCGGACGCAGCGCGGATGCGGAGCGCGCGGAGGCGGAGGCAACGGCCGCCGTGGCTGCGGCCGCGGAGGCCGCCGATCGCGCCACGGAAGCCGCCGCCGAGGCCGCCGCTCAGGCCAATGCCCTGGCCACCGCCGAGGCCGAAGCCCGCGGCCGCGCCGACCGGCTGGCCCAGCAGTTTGCCAAGATTGCCGCGGACCATGCCGCCGCCGAGCGCGCCGTCGTGCCGGAAGCGGCGCTGGTGGAGGCCGCGGGGCGCAGCGGCACGGCGGAGTCTGCCCTGGCCGAGGCCGAGGCCGCGCTCTCCGCCGCCGAGGCCGCGCGCGGCGGCGCCCAGGCGGCGCATGAGGCGGCGCGGCGCCAGGCCGCGGAGGCCGAGGCCACCGAATCCCGTGCCAGCGCCGAACTGCAGGCGGCCGAGACCGCCGTCCGCCGGGGCACCGAGCAGCACAGCCGCCTCGCCGCCGAACGCGACGCCGCGCGCGCCGGCGCCGTGCCGGAAGCGGAAATGGCGGCCGCCCGGGCCGAGGCGACCGCCGCCGCCGCCGCACTGACGGAAGCCCGCGCCGCGCTGGAGACGGCGGAGAAGGCCCGCACCGCCGCCCAGTCCCGCCACGAGGCCGCCCGCGCCGCGGCCAGCGAGGCCGAAGCTTTGCGCGCCCGCGCGGCGGCGGAGGCTGCGGCGCTGGCAGAGGTGCTGCGGGCCCGCGAAGTGGGTGGCGGCGGGGAGGCGGTGCTGGACCGCATCGGCGTGCCCCCAGGGCTCGAAGCCGCCCTCGGCGCCGCGATGGGGGAGGGGCTGGACGCCGCGCTGGACCCGGAGGCGCCGCGCCATTGGCGCGCCCTGCCGCCGCTCGACCCCATGCCCGCCCTGCCGCCCGGCGCCACGCCGCTGGCCCGGCTGGTGGAGGCGCCGGATGCGCTCTCCCGCGCCTTGTCGCAGATCGGCCTGCTGCCGAAGGGCGCGGATGGCGCCGCGCTCCAGAAACTGCTGAAGCCCGGCCAGGCGCTGGTGACCGAGGAGGGCGCGGTTTGGCGCTGGGATGGCCAGGGCCTGCTGCCCGGCATCCCCACCCCCGGCGCCGTCCGCCTCGCCCAGCGCAATGCCCTGCGGGCGGCCAGCGCGCGGCTGGACAGTGCCGAGGCCGCGGCCGGCGCCGCCAGCACCGCGCGCAGCCAGGCCGCGGCGGCGGAGCAGGAAGCGCGCGGCGCCGAGGCGCGGCATCGCGAACAGCGCAGCCAGGCCGAGCGCCGCCAGGGCGCGGCGCAGGCGGCGCTGGACAGGCTGGTGGCGCGCGACCAGCAGGCGCAGCAGCGCCTCGCTGCCCTGGCGCCGCAGCTCGCCCGGCTGGAGCAGGAGATGCAGGCGGCGACGGCGGCGCTGGAGGCTGCGCGCATCGCCCGCGCCGCAGCCCCCGATGCCGCCGTTGCCCGCCAGTCCCGCAGCGCCGCCGCGGCGGAGGAATTGTCGGCAACCCGCGCCGAATCCGCCGCGCGCGAAGCCCGCCGCGCCGCCGAACAGCGGTTGACCGCCGCGCGCGATGCCGCCCGCGCCCTCGCCGCCCGCGCGGCGGAGGCCGCGGCCCGGCTGGCCGCGCTGACCCCCGAACTCGCCCGCATCACCGCTGAGCGCGACGCCGCGGCCGCCGCATTGGCAAAAGCCCAGGCCGCCCGCGCCGCCGCCCCGGACCTCGCCGCGCTGCGCGCC
>NZ_JBHYDM010000051.1:0-27267 GCF_051860665.1 Falsiroseomonas sp. | reverse complement strand
GCTCTTCTCGGGGAGGCTCGGGCCTTACGACGAGGGGTTGGAACCGGGCGGCGATCGCCCGAGCGGTCGCACCCCCAACCCCAAGCGAGGGGCGTGCCCGGAGGTCGGCCATTTTCCTTGGTTTCAGGCTTGTAGACTCAATCGCCCAAGTCCCGAGCTTTGGAGACTCTTCGCGCTATGGAAAGAGTTTTTCGGGTTCGTTGCATTCTCCAACCCTCAAGCCCCCGCCGCGGAACCCCCAGGAGACCTGCGGTTGAGGGCGCCGACGGCGAATGGAAAACGTGAGGTTGGAAAACCGACTGGAGCGGGCGAAGGGATTCGAACCCTCGACCCCAACCTTGGCAAGGTTGTGCTCTACCCCTGAGCTACGCCCGCGCTCCGTCGGTGCGCGCTTCCTACCATGCCGAAGCGGGATTGCAAGCCACCCCGGCAGCTAAATCGCACCGCGCCCGCTCAGCCCGCTCCGCCTGCGCGCCGGGGCCTGGTCCGCGCCGCAGCGGGCGTGGGGTGGGCGGGCCGGATTGGCGGGGCAGGACCAAATCCGAGCAAACTGCTCAGGTGACATTGACAATGCGAATGATTCGCAATTGCATCCGGCCTCCACCAGGAGGGGGTTCTCACCATGTCAGTCCCAGTCTGCCCAACCAGGCACCAGCCCAGCGCCTTCCGTGCCCTGCTGCTCGCCACCGTCGCGGCCTGTATCGCCGCCCCCGCCGGCGCGCAGGATGCGCCCGCCCCGAACGCATCCCAGGCGGAGGAAGTGCGCCTGCCGCCGCTCACCCTGCTGCCGCCAGTCAATACCACAGGCCTGCGCAATGAACGCCGGCTGATGGACACGCCCGCGACGGTGGACGTCATCTCCGGCGCCGAGCTGGACCGCCAGATGGCGCGCAATGCGGAGGACGTCTTCCGCTACACGCCCGGCGTCACGGTCAACCGCCAGACCACCAGCACGGATCCCTTCGGCAGCCTCGGCGGCATCACCGTGCGCGGCGTCGGCGGCAACCGCGTGCTGACGGTGGTGGACGGCTTCCGCACCATCGAACGCATCACCGACAATACCCGCGACGTGGTCGACCCCTGGAACATGAGCCGGGTCGAGGTGGTGCGCGGCCCCGGCTCCGTCCTCTATGGCTCGGATGCGCTGGGCGGCGTCGTGAACTACATCACCCGCAATCCCTCGGACTATATCCGCCCCGGCGAGACCTGGGGCGGTGAGGTCAGCACCAGCTTCTCCTCGCTCGACAACAGCCTGCAGAGCCGCGCCACGGTGGCCGCGCGGGTGGAGGACTGGTCGGCGATGTTCTCCTACCAGCGCCGCGATGCCAGCGAGCCCTCGCGCAACAATTCCCGCTCGCCCGACGGCATCTGGAACTGCACGCGCAACACCGCCGCCGGCGCGCTGCCCTGCAACCGGCTGAACCCCACGGGTATCGCGTCCGACGACTACTTCGCTCGCGTGGTCTGGGATCCGCTTCCGAATTTCCGCCTGCGCGTCACGGCGGATGTGATGCAGCGCGTGACGGATGTGGACCAGCGCTACGACCTGGGCCCGACCTCGGCCACCAGCGGCATCACCAATCTCGATTATCAGCGCCGCCAGGCCATCGATCGCGGCCTGTTCTCCACGGATGCGGAATGGCGTCCGGAGTATGGCTGGCTTGATTCCGTGCGCGTCATGGCCGGCTACCAGCCGCAGCAGATCGAGCGCACTGGCACCCGGCTGCAGCGGATCGCCAGTGGCCAGTATACCACCGCCTTTGACCGGACGACCTATTCCGAGAATGTGCTGCAGGGCGAGGTGCAGCTCAGCTCCAGCCTCAATGTTATCGGCACGCGCCACGTCTTCACCTACGGCGTCTCCGCCAGCACGACGGAGACGGACTACCAGCGCGAGAACATCACCACCAATCTGAACACCGGCGTCCGCACGGTGACGCGCGCCACGGGCTTCAACTTCGCCAATGCCGATACGCGCCGCCTCGACGGCTTCCTGCAGGATGAGATCACGCTCTTCGGTGGCCGGCTGACCCTGGTGCCCGGCCTGCGCTACGCCACCACCCGAATCAGCCCGCGGCCGGATGGCGACTACAAGGCCGTGGTGGGCGCGGAGCCACGCAACCAGGATGACAGCAACCTGTCGCTCGCCTTCGGCGCCATCTGGCGCCTGGATGAGGTCTTCTCGCTCTATGCCAACTACGGCGAGGGCTTCAAGCAGGCGACGGCGGAGCAGCTCTATACCTCGCTGCCCGGCACTTCATCGAACCTCATCCCGAATCCCAACCTGCGGCCGGAGGAAGTGCGCAGCGTCGAGGGCGGCATCCGCGTGCAACTGCCGAATGCCTATGCGAGCCTCGGCGTCTTCCGCGCCGACTACACCGATTTCATCCAGTCCTTCGTGCTCGTTCCCGGTACCGCCAATGACTACACCTACCAGAACCTCAGCGAGGTGACGGTGCAGGGTGTGGAATTCAGCGGCGCCTGGCGCTTCGCACGGGACTGGACGCTGAATGGCGCCGCCTCCTGGCAGGAAGGCCGGCAGCGCGCGACGCCGACCTCGGCCCGCACCGGCTTCGACGGCGCGCGGCCGCTGACCGCGACGGCCGGCATCACCTATGACAACCCGGACCTGCGCACCAGCGTCACGCTGAACGGCACCTATGCGGCGGAGGTGACGAATCTCAGCAGCTCGACGCTCTACCACCCGAAATCCTACCAGGTCTTCGACATGCTGGCCTCCTGGCGGCCGCTGGCGAATCTCGAGCTGAACGGCGGCATCTTCAATCTGCTCGATACGCGCTACCTGCCGCTGGCGCCCGGCGGCACCACCTATAGCGTCTCCAGCGCCACCCTCGACTCCGTCAAGGCGGCAAACCCGATCGAACTGCAGGTGGCCCCCGGCCGCACCTTCCGGGTCGGCGCCCGCGTCACCTTCTGAGGCACGTCCCGGGGCGCCACGATCCGGCGTCCCGGAAAGCCTCCGCCAGCGCCCGGTACTGCCCCGGCGTGGTGTCCGCCCAGGCCTCGGCGCGCGTCGCGGGCCGATCCTCATAGGCGAGGGGTCGCTCGAACTGTTCCGCGGTGAAGTCGAACCGCACGCCCTCGATGATATTGTAGAAGTGCCAGGCCTCGCCGATCCGGGTCCTGGCGAGCGTGCCGCCGAGCACATCCTGCGCGAGCAGCGCGGTCACGCTGCACTGGCCGTGGGCAGGATTGTCGGCGCGAAAGGTGCTGGCTGTCCGGATCGACCAGCAGGCGCGGATCAGGCGAGCGAAGCCAGGCGGGCTGAGCAGCATGGCCACAGCCTGGCAGCCCGGCCAGGCCGCGCAAGCTTTATTCGCCCGCGTCCCGGCACCACCAGGCCTCGTCGCCATAGCCGAAGCGCGGTGGCCGGTCCGGCGCGGTGAAGCGGTCGGAGACCGCCAGTCGCCGCAGCGGATTGTAGTAGGCCGGCACCACCAGCCACTGCCATTGCAGCGCCCGGTCCAGCACGCGGGCCGTGATGCGCATCGTCTCGGGGTCGGATGCCGCCACCAGCCGGTCCAGCAGCGCATCCAGCGCAGGGTTCGCAACACCGCTCAGATTGCCGCTGCCCGTCCGGGTGGCGGCCTCGGAGGACCACAGGTTGCGCTGCTCCGCCCCCGGCCATTCCGGCGGGATGGTGAAGCGGAAGGCCAGGTCGAAATCCCGGGCCCGGATGCGCTGGGCGAAGGTGGAGGCATCCAGGATCTCGAAGCGCGGCGAAATGCCGATGCGGCGCAGTGCGCGGAACCAGACGGTGACCAGCGCCTGCTGCGCATTGCTCTGCGCCAGGACGGAGAGGGTGAAGGGCTCGCCGGTTTCCTTGTGTACCAGCCGGCCGTCGGCCCGCGGCGCCCAGCCGGCGGCATCGAACAGCGCCAGCGCGCGCTCCAGCATGGCGCGGTCCCGCCCGCTGCCATCGCTGCGCGGCGGCTGCCAGGCGCGCGAAAAGGCCTCGGGTGGGAACAACTCGGCAAAATCGGCCATCAGCGCGCGCTCCGCCTCGTCGGGCGGGTCATGGGCGGCCAGCTGGGAATTCTCGAAGAAGCTGGCGGTGCGGCGAAAGCTGCCGTGGAACAGCGCGGCATTGGCCCATTCGAAATCCAGCAGCGTCGTCAGCGCCTCCCGCACCCGCGCATCGGCGAACTTCGCACGTCGCAGGTTGAAGCCGAACCCGTTCATGCCCGTGATGTACCAGTGCGGCTGTTCCACGCGGCGGATTCGCCCGTCGCGCACCGCCGGCGTGTCGTAGCCCACGGCCCAGCGGCGGGTATCGGCCTCCACCATCCAATCGGCATTGCCTGCCAGCAGGGATTCGAAGGCGGCGATGCGGTCGCGGTGCCAGGTGATCTCGATGCGGTCGAAATTCCAGCGGCCGCGCGCGGTGGGCAGGTCTCGCGCCCACCAGTCGCGGTTGCGCGCAAAAACCACGCGGCGGCCCGGCTCGACCTCCACCACACGATAGGGGCCGCTGCCGAGCGGTGCCTCCATGGTCAGCGCGCCGAATTCGCGCCCCTGCCAATAATGCCGCGGCAGGATCTGCACGGTGCCGAGGCGCAGCACGGCTGTCGCGGGGTCGCCGGCCGGCAGGCGGAAGCGCACCACGCGCGGCGATTCGGCCACCGGCTCGGCATGTTCGAACAGCGTGCGGAAATGCGGCCGTCCCTCCCGCCCCAGAAGCTGCGCGGTGAAGACCACATCCTCGGCCGTGATCGGCGTACCATCGGCGAAGCGCGCCTCCGGCCGCAGGGTGAAGCGCACCAGCCGCGCCTCGGCGTCGATCTCGAAGCGCTCAGCCAGATGGCCATAGGCGGCCTGCGGCTCGTCCGGATTCTCCATCAGCAGGGTGTCGAAGGTCCAGCTCCAGACGCCCATCACCATGCGGCCGCGCAGGGTGAAGGGGTTCAGCGTGTCGAAGGTGCCGGGCTGCACCATGCGCAGCGTGCAGCCCTTGGGCGCATCCGGGTTCACATGCGGGAAATGCGTGAAGCCCGGGGGCAGGGCAGGGCGCCCATGCGCGGCGATGGCATCTGCCCGTGGCATTTCGGCATGGGAGGGGGCGCCGAAAAGCAGGGGCAGGAGGGTCAGGGCAGATATGCAATTGCGAGTCATTCTCATATAACACGACCAACGCCGCCCCGGGGCAAGATGCACCTGCACCGCTACATCCTCCGCCGCCTTCTGCTGGTGCCGCCGACGCTGCTCGCGATCGTGGCCCTGAACTTCCTCGTCGCCCAGCTCGCGCCGGGCGGGCCGGTGGAGCATATGATCGCGACGCTGTCCGGCGATGTGCAGGATGCGGCGGAGCGTGCGCTCGGCGCCCAGGCCATCGACGAGGCCCCCGAGCCCGCCTTGCGCTACCGCGGCAGCGAGGGGATGGATCCGCGCCTGGTGGCGGAGATCGAACGGCAATTCGGCTTCGACAAGCCGCCGCTCGAGCGCTTCTGGCTATTGCTGCAGCGCCTGGTCAGCTTCGACCTCGGCCGTTCCCTGTTCCTCGACAGGCCCGTGGCGCAATTGCTGTGGGAGAGGTTGCCGGTCACCGCCGCGCTCGGCGCCTGGTCCATGCTCTTCACCTATCTGCTCGCCGTGCCGCTCGGCATCGCGCTGGCGGTGCGCCGCGGCAGCCGCTTCGACCGGGTGGCGACGGCGCTGACGGTGGGCGCGCATGCCATTCCGGCCATGGTCATCGCCGTGGCGCTGCTGGTGGTCTTTGCCGGCGGGCGCTTCTGGCAGTGGTTTCCGGCGGGCGGGCTGCTCTCCGCCGATGCTGCCACCTTTTCCTGGCCGCGGCTGCTGCTGGACTGGCTGTGGCACCTGGTGCTGCCGGTCGCCGCCATGGTGCTGGCCGGCTTCTCCTCCCTCACGCTGATGACCCGCAACCTGTTCCTGGAGGAGCTGGGCAAGACCTATGTGCTGCTCGCCCAGGCCAAGGGTCTGGCGCCGCGCCGCGTGCTCTTCGGCCATGTCTTCCGCAATGCCATGCTGGTGGTCGCCGCCGGCCTGCCTGCCGCGCTGCTGCTGGAGCTGTCGAGCGGCGCGGTGATGATCGAGGCGCTGTTCGGCCTGCAGGGCCTCGGCCTGCTCGGCATCGATGCCGCGCTGTCGCGCGACTTCCCCGTGATCTTCGGCACGCTCTGGCTTTTCACGCTGCTCGGCCTGCTGATGCACCTGGCCTCGGACCTGCTCTATGTCGCGATCGACCCGCGGATCGGCTTCGATGGCCGCCGTTCCTGAGCCCGCGGTCCCGGTTGCCGCGCCGCCGGCCCCACCCCTGCCGGGCCATGCCGGGCCGCGCCGCGCGGCACCCGGCCTGGCGGGCCCCTTCCGCGCCTGGCCGCTGCGGCTGCTGGCGCTGGTGCTTCTGCTGGTGCTGCCGGCGGAATTCATCGCCAATGACCGGCCGGTGCTGCTGCTGATCGATGGCGTCCTCTCCTCCCCCGCTTTGCAGCGGCCGACGGAGCGCAGCCTGGGCGGCAGCCTGCCCATCCCGGCGGATTTCCATGACCCGGCCGTGCAGGCGCTGCTCGCCGCCCGCGGCGCCTGGCAGCTCTGGCCGCCGATCCGCTTTGCGCCGGATACGGTGGCCCCCGGCCTGCCGCAGGCCGCCCCCGCGCCGCCATCCCGCCAGCACTGGCTCGGCACGGATGACCAGGCGCGGGATGTGCTGGCACGGCTGGTCTGGGGGCTGCGCCTGTCGCTCGGCTTCGCGGTCCTCGTCACCGGCCTCAGCCTCGCCATCGGCCTGACGCTGGGGGCCATCCAGGGCTATTTCGCCGGCGCGACTGACCTGGTGCTGCAGCGCCTGACCGAGATCTGGGGCGGCGTGCCGCTGCTGTTTCTGCTGATGATGGTGGCCAGCGCCATCGCGCCCAATATCTGGGTGCTGGCGGGCGTGCTGTCCCTGTTCATGTGGATGGGCATCGCCGGCCTGACGCGGGCGGAATTCCTGCGACTGCGCGGGCAGGACTTTGTCCGCGCCGCCATCGCCATGGGGGCGCCGCCGCTGCGCATCATCCGCCTCCATATCCTGCCCAATTCCCTGGCGCCGACGCTTTCCGTCGCGCCCTTCATGGCGGCCGGGGCCATGACCATGCTGGCGGGGCTGGACCTGCTGGGCCTCGGCCTGCCGCCAGGCACGCCCTCGCTGGGCGAGCTGCTGGCCCAGGCGCGCAACAACCTGCACGCGCCCTGGCTGGCCGCCGCCGCGGTGGGCACGCTGGGCGGCCTGCTGCTGCTGGTGACGCTGGTCGGCCAGCATCTGCGCGATGCCATGGACCCGCGCCTGGCCCCGGCCCGACGGCAGGTCGTGCCCCTGGCGCTGCCGGCGGGCGATGCGGTGCTGGAGGTGCGCGGGCTGCAGCTCGATTTCGGCGCCACCCATGCCCTTCGTGGCGTGAACCTGACGATCGAGGCCGGGCAGGCGGTGGCGCTGCTGGGGGAATCAGGTTCCGGCAAGACCGTCACGGGCCTCGCCATCGCCGGCCTGGCGCCGCCGCAGGCCACCCGCATCGCCGGCAGCATCCGCCTGGCCGGCCAGCAGCTTCTGGGGCTGGCGGAGCCGGCGCGCCGCGCCGTGCTGCGGGACCGCATCGGGCTGGTCTTCCAGGAACCCGGCGCCGCCTTCAACCCCCTGCACCCGGTGCTGCGCCAGGTGACGGAGGCCGCCGCCACCGCGGGCCTCGGCGCCGCCGCGGCGCGCGCGCGGGCGGCGGAACTGCTGACCCTGGTCGGCCTGCCGGATCCCATCGACCGGCCGCGCGCCCTGCCGCACCAGTTCTCCGGCGGCCAGCTGCAGCGCGCCGTCATCGCCATGGCGATCGCCCGCAACCCGCTGCTGCTGATCGCGGATGAGCCCACCGCCTCGCTCGATGCCGCGCTGCGCGGCGCGCTGCTGGCGCTGCTGGACGGGCTGCGCCGGCGCCTCGGCATGGCGCTGCTGCTGATCACGCATGATGTCGATGCCGCGCGCGCCGTCGCGGACCGCATCGCAGTGATGGATCAGGGCCGCATCCTGGCCGACCTTCCCCTGGCCGGGCTGGCAGCGGCGCGGCAGCCGGCGCTGGAGCCGGCCCTGGGCCGCCTGCTGGTTCCGCAGCCCGCGCCGCCGCGCCGCCCGCCGCCGCCGGGCCCGCCGGTCTTCGCCGCGCGCGGCATCTTCCTGCGCCATGGCGCGCGGCAGGTGCTGCACGGCATCGACCTGACCCTGCATCGCGGCCGGACGCTTGCGGTCACCGGCCCCTCCGGCTGCGGCAAGACCTCGCTCGCCATGGCGCTGCTGCGGCTGGTGCCGGCGGAGGGCACGCTGCTGCTGGATGGCCGCCCGCTGCCGGCGGGCCGCGCCTGGCGGCGGCGCGTGCAGGTGGTGTTCCAGAACCCGGCCGGCAGCCTTTCGCCCCGCCTGACGCTGGGTGCCATCCTGGCCGAGCCGCTGGTCCTGCACCTGCCCAACCTTTCCCCCCGGCTGCGGGCGGAGCGGGTGCGCGCGGCGCTGGCGGAGGTGGGCCTCGACCCGGCGCTCGCCAGCCGCCGCCCCGCGGCACTTTCCGGCGGCCAGCGGCAGCGCGTCGCCATCGCTCGCGCGCTGATCGCGGGGCCCGATGTGCTGATCCTGGACGAGCCGACCTCGGCCCTCGATCGCAGCGTGGAGGCGGAGGTGCTGGCCCTGATCGCCCGCCTGCAGGCCGCGCGGGGCTTCGCCTGCCTGCTGGTGACGCATGACCCGCGCGTGGTCGCGGCCCTGGCCGATGAGGAATTGCGCCTGGAGGCCGGCCGCATCATCGGCTTCCGGCCGCTGGCCCGCCCCCTGTCCCCGAAGGAGATTCCCGCATGACCGAGTCCAGCCCGGACGAACTGCCGAAGCGCTTCCTGCTGAAGGCCAGCCCGGCCGAGGTCGCGGCCCTGCTGCCCGCCATCGGCCGCGCCATGGTCGGCATCAGCGGCGGCGGCACCACGCATGAGCGCATCGGCGTGATCGACGCCGCGCCCTGCACGGCGGAGACGCTGCGCATCCAGGGCGCGCAGCATGATGCGGAGCTGGCCCTGGCCCGCGTGGCGCGCGTGGTCGGCGACCGCAGCAGCACAATGCGCGGCAAGTCCTATCCGCGCTTCGAATTCAAGGATGCGGCGGATGTGACGCTGCTCTCCGTCATCGCCATGGATGGCGCGGAGCTCTACGACGCGGCGGTGCGCGACCATGTGGGCGCGGAGCTGGAGGCGCTGCCCCGCCCCGACCTGCCGCCCACGGAGACCGCGCCCGAGGCCGATGCCGGCAATGCGGCGCTGGAGGCGCTGCGCGCGAGCGGTGGCCAGGTGGAGATCCGCTTCGCCGAGGCCGGCGCCAGCCAGGCCTGGCGCGGCCAGGTGGAGGAGGTGAAGGGCGTGATGGGCTACGCGAACATCATCCGCGCCGATTTCCACCTGCATCTGCGCGGTGGCTCCGTCGCCGGCTTCCGGCGCGAGGCCGATGCGCTGGTCGCGCTGGATGCGGCCGGCGCCGAGACCGGGCTGGTGCTGCGGCCGCTGGATGCGGCGGCGAAGGCGGCGCTGGCCGGCTTCGGCTGAGATGCCGGCCGCCGCGCTGCGCCGGCTTCGCCGCGATGGCTTCTGCCTGCTGCCCGGCCCGCCGGCGGCGCTGCTGGATCGGCTGCGGGCGCTGCTCGGCCGGCTGGATCGCCGCGCGCTGAGCCCGGCGGAGCGCGACCGCTGCGTCATGGAATCGGCGCTGCGGGAGACGCAGCGCGGCATGCCCCTGCCGCCGGGGGCGGAGGCGATCTTCATCCTGGGCGAGCCCGGCCGGTTGCACCCGGCCTTCTCCATCGCGGCGGCGCATCCGCGCCTGATGGCGGCGGCGCGGGCGGCGCTGGGCACCGACCGCCTGGCCTTCCACTTCGCCAATGTCACCACCAAGGCGGCGCGCTTCGGCAGCGGCATCGCCTGGCACCGGGACGCCCGGAACCGCTACATGCCGACGCGGCGCGGCCGCTTCCTGCGGGTGCTGGTCTGCCTGGACGCGCTGCGCCCGGCCACGGGCGGCACCGCCTTCCGCCCCGGCTCGCATCGGGGCGGGGAGGGGCGGCCGGAAGTGGTGCCACCGGCACGCAAGGGGGCGATGGTGCTGGTGCATCCGGAGGTGCGGCATGGCGGCGCGCCGAATCGCGGTGCGACGCCAAGGCGCCTGCTGGTGGTGCAATGGGGCCGGCGGGACGACCCGCTTTCCCTGCGCAACCGGGAGGCGGAGACCGGCCGCCCGCCCGGCCAGCTGGCCCGCCCCGCCCTCTGGCTGACGGGATGATGACCGCGGCCCCGCTTGCCCCGGGGTCCCGGCATCGCAACATCCGGCGCATGATCGACGCCAAATCCCTCCTCGACCGCTTCCTCGGCACCCCCGGCCCGGGCGCACAGCCGCCCGCCCCGGGCCACTCCCCCGCTCAGCCGCCTTCGGCCTGGACCAATCCGGGCGGGGCCTCCGGCGGCGGGCTGGCCGATATGGCGCGCCAGGCGCTGCAGCGGGCCGGTAGCGGCGGGGGCGGGGGCCTCGGCAATCTCGGTGGCTTCGCCGGCGGCGCCGCGGCGGGCGGGCTGCTGGGCATGCTGCTCGGCGGCAAGGGCAAGCGGCGCGGCGGCGGCGGGCTGCTGAGCCATGGCGGGGCCGCGGTGCTGGGCGCGCTGGCGCATCGCGCCTGGCAGAACTGGCAGGCCGGCCAGGCCCCGGCCAGCGCCCCCGTGGCCACCCCGCAGGACGCCGCTTCGGTGGATGCGCGCTTCCTGCCCGGCGCCACCCCGGCCGCGGGCGGTGAGGCCTTCGAACTCGCCCTGATCCGCGCCATGATCGGCGCCGCCCGCGCCGATGGCCATATCGATGCCGAGGAACGCGCCCGCATCTTCGCCCAGGTCGAGAAGGCCGGGCTGGATGCGGAGGCGAAGGCCTTCGTCTTCGACGCGCTGGAAGCGCCCATCGGCGTCAGCGAGGTCGCGGCCGCGGCGCAGACGCAGGAACAGGCCAGCGAGATCTACCTGGTCTCCCGCCTCGCCATGGATCCGGACCACCCCGCCGAGCGCGCCTATCTGGAAGCGCTGGCGCATCGCCTGAAGCTGCCCCCGGGCCTGGTGCAGCATCTGGACCGCCAGGCCGACGCCGCCCCCGCCGCATGAGGATCACCCGCGTCGAGACCCGCCTGCACCGCAGCGATTTCACCTATGGCGCCGGCCCGACTTCGGCCGGCGGCAACCTCCGCCTGACGCGGATGGACACGCTGCTGGTGCGGGTCGAGACCGAGAACGGCCTGCATGGCTGGGGCGAAGGCTTCGGCTTCGCCCTGGCGGAGACCACCCGGGATGCGGTGGACCGGCTGATCGGGCCCGCCTGCCTCGGCCAGGATGCGCGCGATATCTCGGGCATCGGCCGCATGCTGGCGCGGCGCTTTCATAACTACGGCCGCAACGGGCCGGTGAGTTTCGGCCTCTCGGCGATCGACATCGCGCTCTGGGACCTCGCCGGCAAGGCCGCCGGCGTGCCGCTGCACATGCTGCTCGGCAATGGCCGGCGTGCGGAGGTGCCGGCCTATGCCAGCCTGCTGCGCTACGGCATGGCAGAAGATGTGGCACGCAACACGGCGGAGGCGGTGCGCCGCGGCTATCGCGAGATCAAACTGCATGAGGTTGCGCCGGACTGCATCCAGGCCGCGCGGGCAGAGGCCGGCGCGCTGCCGCTGATGCTCGACATCAACTGCGCCTGGGACAGCCTGCCCGCCGCGCGGGATTTCTGCGCCGCGGTGCGCGGGATGCACATCGGCTGGGTCGAGGAGCCGCTCTGGCCGCCCGAGGATTTTGCCGGGCTGGCGGCGTTGCGCCAGGACGGCTTGGTGCCGATCTCGGCCGGTGAGAACCTGGGCGGCGTGGAGGATTTTGCCCGGTTGTTCGCGGCCGGCGCGGTGGATGTGGCGCAGCCGAGTGCCACCAAGCACGGCGGCGTCTCCGGGCTGCTGGCGGTTATCGCGCTGGCGCAGCGCGCCGGGGTGCGGGTGGTGCCGCATTCCCCCTATTTCGGCCCCGGGTTCCTGGCGACGCTGCAGGTGCTGGCGGCGATGGAGCAGTCCGCGCCGCTCGAAATCTATTTCGCGGATCTTGCCACCCCTCTGTACCCGGCGCTGCTCCCGAAGGATGGGATGGTGGCGGTGCCAAACGGGCCGGGGCTGGGGCTGGAGCCGGCGTTTTAGATCACCGCGTGCCGCACCCTGGCAGACAGCCACTCGCTGACCAGAACGGTCGCCAGGATCAGCACGAAGATCGTCGTCACCTGCGGCCAGGCCAGAACATTGATGCTGGCCTGCATCTGCATGCCGATGCCGCCCGCGCCGACCAAGCCCAGCACCGTCGCCTCCCGGATATTGATGTCCCAGCGGAAGACGCTGATGCCGGCGAAGGCCGGCATCACCTGCGGCACGATGGCCCAGCCCAGCACCTGGGGGCGGGAGGCGCCGGTGGCGGTCACCGCCTCCACCTGCGTCGCATCGATCTCCTCGATGGCCTCATAGAGCAGCTTCGCGATGAAGCCGACGCTGCGGAGCGCGATGGCCAGGATGCCCGCCAGCATGCCGGGGCCCAGGATGATCACCAGGATCAGCGCCCAGATGAGCGAATTGATCGACCGGCTGGCGACGATGACAAACAGCACCACGGGCCGCACCACCAGCCGGCTCGGCGTGGTGTTGTGCGCGGCGAGGAAGGCCAGCGGGACGCCGATGAGAATTGCGAGCGCCGTGCCGATGGTCGCCATGTTGATGGTATCCAGCAGCGGCTTCCACAGCTGGCTGGCATAGGACCAGCGCGGCGGGAACATGCGCGCCACAAGGTCCGCCCCCTGCGTCGGCGCATCCCAGACGAAGGCCCAGATGGTGCGGTCCGAGATGAACTGGAAGCAGGCGACGGTCAGCGCCACCGCGCCCAGCCAGCCCGCCCAGACCAGCAGGTCCGCGCGCGGCGTGCGGCGGCGCCATTCCGGCGTGCCATCCGCGCGGGTCAGCAGGGCCATCTACTGCACCTTCCGCCGGATGAAGCCGCTGGCATATTCGCAGGCCAGCACGATGAGGATGATGACGATCAGCACCGCCGCAGCCGTGTCGAACTCATAGCGGTCGAAGCTGGTGTTCAGCGTGTCACCGATGCCGCCCGCGCCGACCAGGCCGAGCACGGCGCTCTCCCGGAAATTGATGTCCAGCCGATAGGCCGAAAGCCCGATCAGGCGCGGTCGCACCTGCGGCAGCACGCCCCAGGCCAGCAGCTGGAACCAGGAGGATCCGGTGGCGCGCACCGCCTCCGCCTGGCTGGCCTGGATATCCTCGATATCCTCCGCGATCAGCTTGGCCATAAAGCCGATGGTGGCGAAGGCCAGCGTCAGCGTGCCGGCCAGCGGGCCGAAGCCCAGCATGGCGACGAAGACGATGGCGATGATGATTTCCTGGAAGGTGCGGCTGATGGCGATGATGCCGCGGCAGGCCAGGTAGATGGGCAGCGGCGCCAGGTTGCGCGCCGCCCCCAGCGCCACCGGGATGGACAGCAGGATGCCGAGGCCGGTGGCCACCACCGTCATGGTCAGGCTTTCCAGCAGCCCTTCCAGGATGTCCTGGCGCTTGGTGACGAAGTCGGGCGGGAAGAAGCCGCCGAGGAAGCGCGCCGCGCGTTCCACGCCCTCCGCCGCCCGGGTCCAGTTCACCTCGATAGTGGCGACGGCGAGCAGCGCATAGGCCAGCGCGCCGAGATAGACGGCGTAGCGCAGCCAGGGCGTCGCGATCAGCGGCGGCGGGCGCCAGGCGCGCGCGGCGGCGGCGGCGTCGAAGGTGGTCGTGGTCGCACTCACGCCACCACCTCGGCCGCCTCGTCCTCCTCCTCCGCGCGGCGGATGGTCTGCGACCAGTCCTCCTCGCCATAGATGTCGGTCAGCGCCTGGGTCTGCAGCTCCTCCGCCGGCCCGTCGAAGACGATGCGGCCGGCGCGCAGCCCCACGATGCGGCGGGCGAATTGCTGGGCCAGCGCCACGTCGTGGATATTGATGATGGCGGCCAGCCCGCGCTCGGCACAGAGCTCCACGATCAGCCGCATGATCTGCCGGCTGGTCTTGGGGTCGAGGCTGGCGGTCGGCTCATCCACCAGCAGCAGTTTCGGGTCCTGCATCAGCGCCCGCACGATGCCGACCCGCTGCCGCTGCCCGCCGGACAAGGCATCGGCGCGCTTGTCCGCCATATGCGCCAGGCCCACGCGATCCAGCAGCCGAAACGCCTCTTCCACGTCGCGGCGCGGAAAGCGGCGGAACCAGGAGGCCCAGAAGCCGACATAGCCGAGCCGGCCGGAGAGCACGTTCTCCATCACCGTCAGCCGCTCGACCAGCGCATATTCCTGGAAGATCATCCCCATCCGCCGCCGCGCCCGCCGCAGCGCGCCGGAGCCAAGGCTGGTCAGCTCCACCCCATCCAGCATGACCCGGCCGGCAGTGGGTTCCACCAGCCGGTTGACGCAGCGGATCAGCGTGGACTTGCCGGCGCCCGAGGGCCCGATCAGCGCCATCACCTGCCCCGCCGGGACCATCAGATCGACGGCGTCGAGCGCCAGGTCACCGGTCGGATAGCGCTTGGTCAGCCCCTCGATCGTCAGCAGCACGTGCCAGGAATCCTCAGCGGCAGGCGTAGGAGACGTCCATCGCGGAGTCGATCTGGCGGATCACCGCCCAATGCTCGCGATAGGTGATCGGCATGAACTTCTCCTGCGGCGGCTCGGACTTTTGGAATTCGGCCAGCAGCGCGGTGCCTTCCCAGTTGAAGTTGAAGAAGGCGGCGCGGATGCGCTCGGCCAACGCCGGGTTCAAATTGTGCGCATGGCCATAGCCGGTGGTGGGGAAGGACTGGCTGCGGAAGATGCTGCGGATCTGCTCCGGCCGCACCACATTGCGCGCCACCATGCGGGTCAGCACCGAATTGGCAATGGCGCCGGCATCGTAGTCGCGATTGGCGACGCCCAGGATCGAATTGTCATGCCGCCCGGAAAAGGCGGCGGTGAAGTCGCGGCCCGCGCGCATGTTGAACTGGCTGGCCAGCAGGGCGGAGGGCGCCTTGAAGCCAGAATTGGAGGTCTCGGCCGTGAAGGCGATGGTGCGCCCGCGCAGATCCTCGATCCGCTGGGCGGAGGAGGAGGCGGGGACGATGATCTCCATCTCATAGCCGAAGGCATTGTCGCGGCTGGCCATCATGGCGAAGGGCACGAAGCCGGCGCAGTTCACCGCCAGCGGATTCGACCCCGTGTTGAAGCCCGCGATATGCAGGCGGCCGGCGCGCATCGCCTCGATCTGCGCGGCATTGGATTGCACCGCGAAGAACTGCACGCGCTTGCCGGTGGCGCGCGCCAGGTGGTCCATGAAGGGCTGCCAGACGGCGCGGTAGACGGCCGGATCCTCCACCGGGGTATAGGCGAAAATCAGGGTGGAGGGATCGGCCAGCTCGCGCGGATTGCTCGGCACATCCGCCACCAGGTCGCCGTCGCGGTCGCAGTAGCGCGCATCGAGCGCGCCCCGCGGGCAATCCTGCGCGGCGGCCGGCAGCGGCGCCGCCATCAGGCCCAGCGCGCCAAGTGCGAGGGCTGGCAAGGCCAGGCGAGCCTTGGAAAAAAGTCGTCGCAGCATGGGCGAAACTCCCCGTGTCCTTGAGCGGCTGCCTTCTATGGGACGGTCCGCGACACATCCATTTCAGAAATGTGAAGATTGCCGCCCGTTCATCCAGGCTGCAAGCGCTTTCCACCCGCTCGCCTGGCCTGGCGGGTGCCACAGAGCCGTGATGCAACCCTTCTGCTGCCAACCCGCTTCCCCAGCAGCTTCTGGAGAATCGAGCGGTGACAGATCGGGGCGAGACGAGTGCGGCGGCGCGCGCGGCCAGGCCGCAGGGGGAGGTGGCGTTTCTCCGCCGCGTGCTGATCGTGGCGGCGGTGGTGGTGCTGGCGCTGCTGGTCTGGCAGGTGCGCGACGCGCTGCTGATCACCTTCGCCGGCGTGGTGGTGGCGGTGCTGCTGATGGCCGCGGCGGCGCCGGCGGAGCGCTACCTGCACCTGTCGCGCGGCTGGTCGCTGCTGCTGGTCGGCGCGCTGCTGGCGCTGGGCCTCGGCCTGGCCGGCCTGCTGGTGGGAAATGAGATCGTGGCGCAGGTCGGCCAGCTCTGGGCCCGTCTGCCCGAGGCGGTCGCCGCCTTCGAGGACCGCTTCAATGTCCAGGTGCCGGGCGTGGAGCAGGCGGTGCAGGCCGGCGGCGTCGATGGCTCCATACTCGGCAACCTGGCCGGCCATGCGGCGACGGCCGGCGGGCTGGTCTTCAGCGCCGCCACGGCGCTGGTCGTCGCCGTGGTCGGCGGCTTCTTCATCGCGGCCGATCCCGGCATGTACCGGCGCGGCATCGTCAAGCTGCTGCCGCGCGAACAGCAGGACCGGGCGGAGGAGGCGCTGGTGGCCAGCGGCAGCGCGCTGCGCCTCTGGCTCGGCGCGCAGCTGATCTCCATGGCCATCGTCGGCGGGCTGGCCTGGCTCGGCACCTGGGCGCTGGGCCTGCCCTCGCCACTGGCGCTGGGCCTCTTCGCCGGGCTGACGAACTTCGTCCCGCTGCTCGGCGCCTTCGCCGGCGCCGTGCCCGCGCTGCTGCTGGCCCTGGCCGAGGGCGGGAATGCCTTCCTCTGGACCGGGCTGCTGTTCATCGCGATCCAGCAGCTGGAATCCAACATGATCATGCCGCTGGTCGAGAAGCACATGGTCAGCATGCCGCCGGCGCTGCTGCTTTTCGCGGTGGTGGCGGTGGGCCTGCTGTTCGGCCTGCCGGGCGTGATGCTGGCGGCGCCCATCACCGTCGTGGCCTTCGTGCTGGTGAAGAAGCTGTATGTGCGGGAGACGCTGGGCCAGCCGACCGAGGTGCCGGGCGAGGCGGAAGCGGCGCAGGCGAAGGAGGGATAGGCAGGCTCGCCCGGCGCGGGCCATGCCGCGACCGGTGCCAGCGGCGCCAATGCCCCGGCACAATCCGGCGGCGGCCAGGCGCAGCCGGCGGCCTCGCGGGGGGCCGCCAGCGGCATGCCGCTGGCCCGCGTCTCGTCGGCACCCATGTGGTCGGCCGCGATGGCCGCGATGCCGGGCAGATCGAGAACCTGCTGATGGACAGCAAGGGCCAGTGCGCGCCGCCGTAGTCGAATGGTGCGGCTTCCTCGGCATCGGCGCGCGCCGCGCCGTGGTGCGACCGCGGCAGCCCGCAGCCCTGGCGGGCCGCCTCAGCCAGGGCCGGCCCTTCGCCTTTTTGCCGTCTGGCGCAGCACCACCCAGGCGGGTGCATGGTCGCTCGCCCCCTCCGCGCCGCGCACGGCGCGGTCCACGCCGGCCTCCGCCAGGCGCGGGGCGAGGTCCGGGCTCAGCAGGATGTGGTCCAGCCGCAGCCCGGCATCGCGCGGCCAGCGGTTCCGCTTGTAGTCCCAGAAGGTGTAGAGCGGCCCGGTGGGATGCCGTGCGCGCAGCGCATCGGTCCAGCCCTGCGCCAGCAGCGCCGCATAGGCGGCGCGAACCTCCGGCTGCAGCAGCGCGTCGCGCGTCCAGGATTTCGTCGGGTAGATGTCCTTGTCGGTGGGCACCACGTTGAAGTCGCCGGCCAGCACCGCGGGCACGCCCGCCTTCAGCAGCGCCTGCGCATGCGCCGTCAGCCTTTCGAACCAGGCCAGCTTGGCGTCGAATTTCGGCCCCGGCTGGGGATTGCCATTGGGCAGGTAGAGGCAGCCCACCAGCACGCCCTGCACCGCCGCCTCGATATAGCGCGCTTCATGGTCGTCATCGTCGCCCGGCAGGCTGCGCCGGGTGCAGATGGGCGCGGTGCCGCGGGCCAGGATCGCCACGCCGTTCCAGCTGCGCTGGCCCTGCCACACCGCTGCATAGCCCGCATCCCGCAGCGCCTGCGCCGGGAATTGCGACTGCGCCGCCTTCAACTCCTGCAGGCAGACCACATCCGGCGCGGCCGTGCGCAGCCAGGCCAAAAGGTTGGGCAGGCGGCGGTTCACGTTGTTGATGTTGAAGGTCACGATCTTCATGGCTGCCGCAACGCGGCACGCCGCATTTCGTGCCCGGCCGGGCTGCAACCTGCGGCAGCGTCGCGGGTTAGGCGCTGCATCGCTCGGGGGAGGAGGCCCAGCGCCCATGCCCCTCGATGCCCCCATCATCGACCCGCGCGAGGCCGCGGTCGAGGCCGGGCTGCGCTATGTCTCGGACGAAAGCCCCGGCATCACCCGCCGCCGTGCCGGCAAGGGCTTTTCCTATCGCAGCCCCAAGGGCGGCGCGCTGCGCGATGCGCCGACGCTGAAGCGCATCCGTTCGCTCGCGGTGCCGCCGGCCTGGACTCATGTCTGGATCTGCCCGTCGGAGAATGGCCATATCCAGGCCACGGGCCGCGACCAGAAGGGCCGCAAGCAGTACCGCTACCATCCGCGGTGGCGGGAGGTGCGGGACGCCGCGAAATACGACCGCATGGTGGATTTTGCGAAGGCGCTGCCCGGTATCCGTGGCCGCGTCGATGCGGATATGCGCCGCCCGGGCCTGGCGCGGGAGAAGGTGCTGGCCACGGTGGTGCATCTGCTGGAGACCACGCTGATCCGCGTCGGCAATGACGACTACGCGAAGCAGAACAAGAGCTACGGCCTGACCACGCTGCAGAGCCGCCACGTTGCCATCACCGGCAGCGAGCTGCGCTTCGCCTTCAAGGGGAAAAGCGGCAAGGCCTGGAACCTGCGCGTGGCGGACCGCCGCGTGGCGCGCATCGTCCGCGCCTGCCAGGACCTGCCGGGGCAGGAGCTGTTCCAGTACCGCGATGCGGAGGGCGCGCTGCGCGATGTCACCTCCGCCGACGTCAATGCCTATCTGCGGGAGATCACGGGCCGCGAGGTCACGGCCAAGGACTTTCGGACATGGGCGGGCACGGTGCTGGCCGCCCTGGCCCTGAAGGAATATGAGCGCGTCGACAGCCAGGCGGCGGCCAAGCGCAATGTGCGCGCCGCGATCGAGCGGGTGGCGGCGCGGCTGGGCAATACGCCGACCATCTGCCGCAAATGCTACGTCCACCCCACCATCCTCGACAGCTACCTGGGCGGCACCCTGGCGCTGGAGGTGGAGGCGGAGGCCAAGGCCGAGCTGCGCGAGGGCATCGACAGCCTGCGGCCGGAGGAAGCCGCCGTGCTGGCCCTGCTGCTCGGCCCGCTGCGCGAGATGGCGGCGGCCTAGGCGCGCAACAGCCCGCCCTCCGCCGCCACATCCTCGCTGCCCGGGAAGGCCGCGGCCACGGCGCCATCGGACAGGCGCAGATGGTCGCGCAGCAGCGCCTTGGCCAGCGCGCGCAGGTCGCGCGTCGGCTGCAGGTCGCGGTTCTCGAAGAGGTTTTCGCGTTTCAGCCCGGGCCAGTTGGCCAGCACGCGGCCGCCGCGCACGGCGCCACCGGCCAGGAAAGCGGCGCCGCCGGTGCCGTGGTCGGTGCCGAGATTGCCATTGGCGCGCGCGGTGCGGCCGAATTCCGTGATGGCCAGCACCGCGGTGCGCGACCAGGCCTCGCCGAGCTCCGTCCGCAGCGCTGCGATGCCGCGGTCGAGCTGCACCAGCACCGGGTCGATGCGCTGCGCCTGGCCCGCATGGGTGTCCCAGCCGCCAAGCTCAAGCGCCGCCACGCGCGGGCCATCCGGCCGCGCCAGCATCCGCCCGGCCGCCGCAGCCAGCCGGGTGAAGCCGCCCTGGTTGGTGGGGATCGCCCCACCCATGGACAGCGCGCCGACCGCATAGCCGCGGCCGCGCATGCCCTCCAGCACCGTCGGGCCCAGCACCGCATCCTCGTGCAGCAGCTCCGCCATGCGGGCATAGAGATCAGGCTCCGGGCGGGTCGGGCGCGGCGGCGCCCACATGCCGACCGGCGCCTCCCCGCGCATCAACAGCGGCAGGTCGAGGCCGAGCGCCAGCCCGGTGCGCGCCGGCTGCCCGGCGGATTCCGGGATATGGGTCAGCGCGCGGTTCAGCCAGCCGGACTCCAGCCGCTGCAGCCCGCCGCCCTCCATCAGGTCCTGGCCATCGAAATGGCTGCGCGTGCGATAGGGGCCGGCGATGGCATGCACCGGCAGCAGCTCGCCCTGCGCATACATCCCGTGCAGCGCGGCGAGTTTGGGGTGCAGCCCGAACTGGCCGCCGAGGTCGAGCACGCCGCCCTCCTGCCCCGGATCCTTCAGCGCGAGCTCACCACGCAGCGCGGCGTAGTCGGGATCGCCATAGGGCACCACGGCATGCAGCCCATCCATGGCGCCGCGCAGCAGGATGACGACCAGGCGCCGGTCCATGATCTGCGCGGCGGGGGCGACATCGGCGACGGCCAGGCGCGCGGGGCCGGCGGCGGCGAGCGCGGTCAGGCCGAGCAGGAAGCCGCGGCGGCCGAGACGGGGAAGGTGCGAGCTCATCGGCGTTGCATCTCCGGGCTGGCGAAGACGAGGGTGATGGCGTCCCGCGCGCTGCCGGCGCGGCGCAGCGCTGTGCGGGTCTCCTCCCGCGCGAGCGGCCCGATCGCCGTCTCCAGCACCTGGCGCGGATCCAGCCGCGCGAAGCGGCCGGCGGTCTCATAGGCGATGTCGAGCCGCTGCATCATCGGCTCCGGCGCGGCCCAGCCACTGGCGGTGTCCGGCCAGCCATTCGGCTGCGGCGCATTCCATAGCGGCTGGCCCAGCGCATTCAGCGCGCCGAGCACCGGGCCGGGATCGGTGCCGCCGGCGGCACGGTGCAGCGCCACCAAATAATCCAGCGGCGCGCGCAGCTTGGTCAGCGGCGGGCCCCAGGCCTCCGGCAGCCGCACCAGCGCGCGCGCCGCCTCGCCCAGGTCGCCCTGCGTGTCGCGCAGCACGGATTCGATGCGCGTCACCGTCTCCGGCCGCGGCGCGTCGGCGACGAAATGGCGCACCAGCCGCGTCGCCAGGAAGCGATGCGTGGCGGGATGCGCGGCCAGGTCGCGCAGCGCGGCCTCATAGGCCTCCGGCCCCTGCGCATAGCTCTTGCCGAGCAGTGTCTTCTCGCCCGGCTCGTGATTGCCGGGGCGATAGACCGTGGCGAAGGGCGGCCGCATCCGCTCCACGCCCCAGCCCGTCATGATCCGCGCGAATTCGGTCACGTCGGCCTGGCTATAGCCGCCGGCCGGCGAGACCGTGTGCAGCTCCAGAATCTCGCGCGCCAGATTCTCGTTCAGCCCGCGGCCGCTGCGTTTTCCAAAGTTGCTGTTCGGGCCGACGGAGGCGACCTGGTCCAGGTAGTAGAGCATGGCCGGCGACTTGGAGGCGGCGAGCAGCATGTCGACGAAGCGGCCGGTGACATGCGGCCGGATCGCCTCACGCAGGAAAAGCGGGAAGCCCGTGGTCACGCCGAAGCCGCCGCGCTCGGCGACCGTGAAATGGTTCAGCCAGAAATTGGTCAGCCGGTCGTGGAAGGGCGCTGTGCTGGTCAGCAGATGGCGCATCCAGGCCTGCTGCTCCGCACGGAACAGCTGTGTCGGCACGCTGGCCTGGCCTGGTGGTGGCGGGCTCGCGTCATGCGCGATCCAGGCCGTATAGCCTTCCTCCAGCGAGGCGGGCGCATCGCGCCCCTCGGGCGGCGCCAGCGCCGGGGCGGGGCCTCGTGTCTGCTCTTCGAGCCAGGCGACCGGATCATCCGGCAGCGGGGCATCGGGGCGCGGACCGGTTCCGAAGCGGACCGCCGCGATCTGGCTGCGTGTGTCCATGCGGCGATTGAACGCTGGAATTGTGGCTGAATCCGCGCCGCGATGTTTACGCTTACGTGAGGGTTTCCCAATGCGCCGCCGCGCTTCATCCTGCCGGCCTGCATCGGGAGGACACCGCGCATGACCATCGCCCAACGCCTGGCCACGGGGATGCCCCTGCTGCTGCTGGCCGGCCCCGCCGCCGCGCATCATCCGATGGGCGGGGAGCTGCCGAGCACCCTCTGGCATGGCCTCGCCTCGGGCCTTGCGCATCCCGTGATCGGGCCGGACCACCTGGCCTTCCTGCTCGCGATCGGGCTGGTGGCCGGGCTGGCCGGCTGGGGCTGGATGCGGCCGCTGTCCTTCGCGCTGGCCTCGCTGGCCGGGGTGGCCGCCGGCTGGCTCGGCCTCTGGCTGCCGGCGGTGGAATGGCTTGTGGCGGCGACGCTGCTGCTGGCCGGCTTGCTGCTGCTGGCCGGCCCGGCGCCGCGCCGCGCCGGCTGGGAACTGCTGCTGCCGCTGGCGGGTCTGGCGCATGGCCAGGCCTATGCGGAGGCGATGATCGGCGCGGAGGCAACACCGGTGCTGGCCTATCTGGTCGGCCTCGCTCTGGTGCAGGGGCTGGTCGTGCTCGGCGTGGCGGCGCTGGCGCGGCGGATGATGGGCCTGTCCCGGCCGCTGGTGGCCCGGCTCGCGGGTTTCGGGCTGCTTGCGACCGGCCTGGCGAGCCTGCTGGGCCAGGCCTAGGCCCGCGTCGGATATGGAACCAGTGGGCGGCCAGGGCGCTTAAGGCCGCGGCATCCAGGTCGCCGCGCGGTCCTCGGAATGTGGGGCGGCGCGGGACCCGGCCTTGCCATTGGCACCCGGCCCCGGCGCGGATTCCGGTCCGCACCGTGGCAAACCGAGGAATTCCATGATCCGCACCCTCGCTTCGACCGCCGCGCTCGCGCTTGTGGCGCTGCCTGCCCTGGCGCAGCCGGCCAATATGCAGCCGACGCGCGACGTCACCGTCACCTATCGCATGAATGCCCCGGCCGGGGCGCCGGCGGCCGCGGCCGGCCCCCAGGAGATGCGGATGGCCTTCTCCGCCAGCACCGGCCGCCAGCGCGTGGATCCGCCGGGCAATATGGGCTGGATGCTCATCGACCGGCGCGCGAATACGGCGGTGATGGTGATGGACGCGCAGCGCACCACCATGGCGATGCCGCCCGCGACGGTGGCCGCGATGACCCAGGGCGTGCCGCCCGGCGCCACCTTCACCCGCCAGGGCACGGCGACCGTCGCCGGCACCGCCTGCACCGAGTGGAACGTGGCCACGCCGCAGGGCAATGGCACCTCCTGCATCACCGAGGATGGCGTGCTGCTGCGCGCCACGGCCACGCCACCTGGCGGCACCGCCACCACGGTGATGGAGGCCACGCAGGTGAACTACGGCCCGGTGGATGCCGCCCGGCTGACCGTGCCGCAGGGCTATAGCGCGATGCAGATGCCCGCCGGCGCCCCGGGCGCAGCCCCGGCCCGCTGAGGACGGGCGGCGGCTGGCGCTGTCAGCCGCCGCTCATCGCCGTCATCACCAGCAGCTCCGCCCCCGGGCGCAGCGGCGTGGTCAGGTTCGCGACCTCGCCATCGACGAAGACCTTCAGATGGCGGCGGATGGCCGGCGTGGAATCGCAGAGCCGGTCGCGCATGCCGGGCCAGCGCGCCTCCAGCGCCGCGATCGCCTGCGCGACGCTGGCCGCATCCATCTCCACCTGCCGCGGCGCCCCGGGGAACAGGCGCACCAGCGAGGCCGGCAGCAGGACCTGCACCATGGCTCAGCCGTCCAGCACCAGGGTCTCGACGGAAGAGATGGTGGGCAGGTGGCGGGCAATGCAGCGCCAGCTCTCACCCTCATCGGCGCTCGCATAGAGCTCTCCGCCACTTGTGCCGAAATAGACGCCGGCGCGGTCGAGGCTGTCGGTCGCCATCGCCTGGCGCAGCACGCCGAAATAGGCGTCCTGCTGCGGCAGTCCTTCCCGCAAGGCCTGCCAGCTCCTGCCGCCATCGCGCGTGCGCCAGACGGCGGCGCGCGCCTCCGGCACGAAGCGCCCGGCCTGGTCGCCATTCAGCGGCAGCAGGAAGAGCGTCGCGGGGTCGCGCGGATGCGTGGCCGCCGGAAAGCCGAAGGAGGAGGGCAGGCCCTGCTCGATGCTGGTCCAGCTGCGGCCGCCATCCTCACTGCGATACATGCCGCAGTGGTTCTGCTGATACAGCAGGTCCGGCTGGCCCGGCGCCATCACCAGGCAATGCACGCATTGCCCGTGTTCCGGATAGCGCTGGTCCTCCGGCGCATAGTCCTGCCGCGTGCCGCGGTTGCGCGGCGTCCAGCTTTCGCCGCCATCCGCCGTGTGGAAGACCCCGCCGGTGGAGATCGCCACCCAGAACTGCCGCGGGTCCTGCGGATGCGGCAGCAGCCCGTGCAGGATCAGCCCGCCGCCGCCCGGCTGCCATTCGGGGCGCGAGGGATGGTCGCGCAGCCCCTGCAGATGCGCAAAACTCTGGCCGCCATCGGTGCTGCGGAACAGGCCCGCCGGTTCGACGCCCGCATGCAGCACGCCATGCGCGGCCGCCAGGCTCCACACCGCCTTGATCGGCGTCTCGCCGGGTTCATAGGCCAGGCCCTGGCTGGAATGCGTCCAGTTTTCGCCCAGGTCGTCGGAGCGCCATACGGCCGGGCCGAACCATTCATTGCCGCCGCCGGCGAAGATGCGGCCCGTCGCCGGATCGGCGATCATGTGGTGGATCGGCCAGGTCTCGCAGAAGGGACCGCGCAGCTTCCAGTCGGTGCGGGTGGAATCCGATTCCAGGATGAAGCCGCCCTTCTTCGTGCCGACCAGCAGCAGGATGCGTTTCTTGCCGGGGGCCATGGCTCAGCCCACCCGCCGGTAGTGCGCGGACATCACGGGCTGCCACTGGCCATCGGCATCCTGCATGCGCGAGGTCAGGCTGCGCGTGCCATCGTCCAGCATCTCGATGATGTCGTGATACAGGGCGATGCGGCCGGGCGTGCCCATGTCCGGTCCCTCCGCCTGCAGCGTCAGCACGCGGCCCGCGGCATCCAGCGCGCCGTCATAGAGCCACATCATGGTCATCATGGAGCCGATGAAACTGCCGACGAAGCGGCCCTTGGCCGGGTCGAAGCCCAGCGTCATCACGGTGCGGCCGGTGTCGCCATCCGGCATCTCGCCGGTGCCCTCGCCGATCATCCAGACATCGCCCAGCATGCGCACCGTCTCACGCCCCCGCATGGTGACGGCGGGCTGGTCCGGCCCCATCACGCAATTCGCCTCGCTGGTCCAAACGCCTGCCAGGCGCTGCAGCCAGCGGTGTTCCGCGGTGGGGGTCACGTCCATCATCGGGCTTCCTCCATCTGGTTCAGGGCGATCAGGCGTTCCAGCGATTCCGTCCAGCCGCGGCGGTGGCGCGTGGCAGTCTCCGCATCGGCGAAGCGGTCGTGGGTGAGGGTGATTTCGGTCCCATCCTCCAGCGGGCGGAAGCGGACCGTGACGCGGCTTTCGCGTTCCGGCGTGCTGGCCCAGGCCCAGGTGAAGACGAGGCGCTGTTCCGGATCCATCTCCAGGTAGCGGCCGCCCACCTCGTGGCGCGCGCCATTCTCCTCCACCAGCACCATCCGGAAGCCGCCGCCGATGCGCGCATCGACCGTGGCCTCCGCCACCCGCGTGTGATGCGGGCCGAACCACTGGGCCATGATCTCGGCCCGCGTCCAGGCGGCGAAGACGCGCGCCGGCGGCGCCTTGATGCGGCGCACCAGGGTCAGGCTGGGGATGGTGACGGTCATGGCGCCTTCTCCAGCGCCGCGGCCAGGCGATCGAGGCTTTCGGTCCAGAAGCGCTGGTAGCGGGCGAGCCATCCCATCGCATCCTCCATGGGTGCCGCCGTCAGCCGGCAGGCGACGGTGCGTCCGGTCTTCTGGCGCGCGATCAGGCCCGCGCCCTCCAGCACATCCAGGTGCTTCATCACCGCGGGCAGCGACATGGCGAGCGGCCGCGCCAATTCGCTGACCGAGATGCCGTCCTCCGCATCCAGCCTTTGCAGCAGGGCGCGGCGGGTCGGGTCCGAGAGAGCGCCGAAGATCCGGTCGAGATCGGGCTGGGTCGTCATTCGTTTAACCATGAAGTTAAGCATAGACGCGCCCGTGCCGCCTTGCAAGCTGGACGCCATCACGCTGCCGGGATGAACATCCGCGCGGAGAGGGAGGTGCGCATGGCCCAGGTCCGGAATCCGGTGCGGGAGAAGCTGCTGCGGGGCGAGGCCGCCCATGGCGTCATGGCCTTCGAATTCTTCACCCCCGGCCTGGCGCCGGTGCTGGCCGCCGCCGGCGCCGAATTCGTGCTGCTGGACATGGAGCATTCGGGCCTGGGGATCGAGGGGGTGAAGGCGCAATGCGCCTTCGCCAGGGCCGCCGGCATCGTGCCGATGGTGCGCATCCCGGCGCCCCTGGCGGCGCTGATCCCACCGATCCTGGATGCGGGGGCTTTGGGCATCATGATGCCGCTGGTGGAGTGTGCCGACCAGGCCCGCGCCCTGGTCGCCGCCTGCCGCTACCGGCCGGAGGGGCATCGCGGCCTGGCCTTCTCCCTCGCGCACGACCACTACGCCGGCGGCGACCCGGCGGCGAAGATGGCGGCGGCCAATGCGGCGGTGCTGACCATCGCGCTGGTGGAAAGCGCGGCCGGCGTGGCCGCGGCGGCGGAGATCGCGGCGGTGCCGGGGCTCGACATGCTGTGGCTCGGCCATTTCGACCTGTCGGACAGCCTCGGCATCCCCGGCCGCTTCGCCGATCCGCGCTACCTGGCGGCGGCGGCTGCGCTGCGCCAGGCGGCGCTGGCCGCGGGCAAGCCGCTCGGCTGGGTGGCGGGCGATGGCGCGGAGGCCGCGGCCGCGCTCCGCGCCGGCTTCCGCTGCCTCTGCATCGGGCATGAGGTGGTGGTGCTGCGCCAGGCCCTGGCCTGCGCCTTCGCCACCGCCCGCGCCGCGACCCCGGGCCAGGACAGCCCGGGGCTGGCCGGGCTGCCTTAGACCTACCGGATCGAGAAGCCGATCGGCGCCAGCACGATGGCCTGCGCATCCGGGAAATCTGCCGGCAGGCGGGGCAGGGGGGAGACGCGGCGCAGCAGCGCCAGCGCCTCATGGTCCAGCAGGGCGGAGCCGGTGCCGCGCACCAGCTGCGTCGCCTGCACCGTGCCGTCGCGGGCGATGACGAAGCGCAGCGTCGCCGTGCCCTCGATGCCCTGTTCGCGGGCGGAGGGCGGGTAGCGCAGGTTGCGCTGCAGGATGCGCACCAGCGCCGCGGCATAGGCTGCCGGCAATTGCCGCGCGCCGGAGCCCTCGCCCGGGCTGGCGCCAGCCGCGCCCTGGCCGCCGGTGGCGGGGCCGGCCGCCGCGGCGGGGCCTGGCGCGGCGCCCTGGCCGGCCTCGGC
>NZ_JBHYDM010000050.1:0-31483 GCF_051860665.1 Falsiroseomonas sp. | reverse complement strand
GTGCCGAGCGCGCTGACCGCCCGTCGCCCGGCCCCGGCCGCGCCGGCTCCCCAGGGTGCCCCCGGCGCCGTGGCGCCCGGTGCCAAGCCGGCCGCTGCCGCCGCCGCCGCGGATACGCCCGCCGCCAAGCTGACGCTGAAGGCGCGCGCGCCGATGGCGGAGGATGAGGAGGCGCCGCGCGGCGCCGTCCGCCGCCCGGGCATGCCCGGCCCGGCTGGCGCCGTGAAGAAGGCGGTCATGCCGCCGGCCAAGAAGTCCCTGGTGCCGGGCGGCGACCGCCGCCGCGACGGCCGCATCGACGTCTCCGCCGCGATCGAGGGCGAGGATGAGCGCACGCGCTCCATCGCCTCCGTCCGCCGAGCCCGCGAACGCGAGCGCCGCCAGCAGGAGCTGGCGCGCCTGCGGTCGGGCGCGGAGCGCGTGGTGCGCGACGTGGTGGTGCCGGAAGCCATCACCGTGCAGGAACTGGCGAACCGCATGGCCGCGCGTGGCGGCGAGGTGGTGAAGGCCCTGTTCCGCATGGGCGTCATGGCCACCCTGACCCAGTCCATCGATGCCGATACGGCGGAGCTGGTGGTGCAGGAATTCGGCCATCGCGTCCGCCGCGTGGCGGAAGGCGATGTCGAGATCGGCCTGGAAGGCGAGGTCGACGCCGATACGGACATGCTGCCGCGGCCGCCGGTCGTGACCATCATGGGCCATGTCGACCACGGCAAGACCAGCCTGCTGGACGCGCTGCGCAAGGCCGATGTGGCGGCGCGCGAGGCCGGCGGCATCACCCAGCATATCGGCGCCTATCAGGTGACCGTGCCGGGCGGCCAGAAGGTGACCTTCATCGACACGCCGGGCCACGCGGCCTTCACCGCCATGCGCGCCCGCGGCGCCAGCGTGACCGACATGGTCGTGCTGGTTGTCGCGGCCGATGACGGCGTGATGCCGCAGACGATCGAGGCGATCAGCCACGCCAAGGCAGCGAATGTGCCGATCATCGTGGCGATCAACAAGATCGACAAGGCGGGCGTGCGCCCCGAGCGCGTGAAGCAGGAACTGCTGCAGCACGAGATCGTGGTGGAAAGCCTGGGCGGCGAGACGCAGGAGATCGAGGTCTCCGCCACCCAGAAGCTGAACCTGGACAAGCTGCTGGAAGCGATCTCGCTGCAGGCCGAGATCCTCGACCTGCGGGCCAATCCGGACCGCGCGGCGGAAGGCACCGTGATCGAGAGCCGGTTGGACCGCGGGCGCGGCCCGGTGGCCACCGTGCTGGTGCAGAAGGGCACGCTGAAGACCGGCGACATCGTCGTGGCCGGTGCCGAATGGGGCAAGGTGCGCGCCATGCTCGACGACAAGGCCCGGCAGGTGAAGGAGGCGCAGCCCTCCCTCCCCGTCGAGATCCTGGGCCTGTCGGGCGTCCCCACCGCCGGCGAGAACTTCGTCGCGGTGAAGGACGAGACGCAGGCGCGCGAGATCAGCGAATTCCGCCAGCGCAAGCTGCGGGAGAAGCAGGTGGCCGCCGTCTCCGCCGGCCGGGGCAGCCTGGTCGATATGCTGGCCCGCATCCAGGCGGGCGCGCAGAAGGAAGTGGCCGTCGTCGTCAAGGCCGATGTGCAGGGCTCGGCGGAAGCCATCGCCGTCACCCTCGGCAAGCTCGGCAATGACGAGGTGCGGGTGCGCATGCTGCATTCGGCGGTCGGCCAGATCACCGAAAGCGACATCCAGCTGGCCAAGGCGTCCAACGCCGTCATCGTCGCCTTCAATGTCCGCGCCACCACCCAGGCGCGCGACCTGGCGACGCGGGACGGCGTGGAGATCCGCTACTACTCCATCATCTACGAGGTGGCGGACGACATCGAGGAGCTGGTGCGCGGCAAGCTGGCGCCCGTGCAGCGGGAGAAGTTCCTGGGCTATGCCCAGATCCTCCAGGTCTTCGAGGTCAAGCGGATCGGCAACGTGGCGGGCTGCCGCGTGACGGAAGGCGTGGTGAAGCGCGGCTGCGGCGTGCGCCTGCTGCGCGACGGCACCGTCATCCACCAGGGCGAGCTTTCGACACTGCGTCGCTTCAAGGACGACGTGAAGGAAGTCACCAACGGCTACGAATGCGGCATGTCCTTCGTGAACTACAACGACATCCGCGTCGGCGACCAGATCGAGTGCTACGAGACCGAGACGGTCGCCGGCACGCTCTGACGCCACACCAGCCGCAGGATAGGGGGCGCGGCAGCGATGCCGCGCCCCTTCGCGTTGAGGAAAGAATCAGATGGCCCGCAAGACCCGCGATGCCGCGGAGGCCCCGCGGCGCGACAGCCGCCCCCCCAAGCCCAGCCCCCGCAAGGGCGGCGGCGAGGGGCCCAGCCAGCGCCAGCTGCGCGTGGCGGAGGAAATCCGCCATGCGCTCTCCGCCATCTTTGCGCGGGAGGAGTTCCGGGACCCGGATCTCTACGACCTGAAGGTGACGGTGACGGAGGTCCGTGCCTCGCCCGACCTGCAGCACATGACCGCCTTCGTCAGCGGGCTGGGGCGCGACCTGTCGCCGGCGCAGCTCGCCGGCCTCAAGCGCATCCAGCCCTTCCTGCGCAGCCAGGTGGCCAAGGCCGTGCGGCTGCGCACGGCGCCGGAGCTGCATTTCCAGCCCGATACCGCCCTCGAATACGCCATGCATATCAGCAAGGTGATGCAGCAGCCGGTGGTCCAGCAGGATCTGGCGAAGCCGGTTGAAACGCCCCCCGCGGGGACCGCGGAAAAGACCAGGGACGCCGAAGAACCGTGAACCAGCCCAACCGTCACCGCCATCGTTCGAAGAAGCCCAAGGGGCGGGAGCTGGATGGCTGGCTGATCGTCGACAAGCCCTCCGGCATCGGCTCCACCGATGTGGTGAACAAGGTGAAGCGCGCCTTCGATGCCCAGAAGGCCGGGCATGGCGGCACGCTGGACCCGCTGGCGACCGGCCTGCTGCCGGTGGCCTTCGGCGCCGCGACCAAGACCGTCCCCTATGTCATGGACGGAACCAAGACCTACCATTTCACGCTGAAATTCGGCGAGGCGCGGGACACCGACGATGCCGATGGCGCCGTCATCGCCACCAGCGACGTGCGGCCGACGGATGCCGAGATCGAGGCGGCGCTGCCCGCCTTCCGCGGCGACATCATGCAGGTGCCGCCGATCTATTCCGCCATCAAGATCGCCGGCGAGCGCGCCTATGACCTGGCGCGCGACGGCCAGGTGGTGGAGATCGCGCCCCGCCCGGCCCGCGTCGACCGCTTCGACCTGATCAGCCGGCCGGATGCCGATACCGCCATCTTCCATGTCGAGTCCGGCAAGGGCGTCTACATGCGCAGCCTGGCCCGCGACGTGGCCAAGGCGGTGGGCTCGGTCGGGCATATCACGGCGCTGCGGCGCCTGCGTGTCGGCCCCTTCCGCATGGAGCATGCGATTCCGCTGGACTCCCTGCTCGTCTCGGGCGATACGCCTCCCCCTTCCCCGGACCTCCTTCTTCCGGTGACGACCGCGCTGGCCGACATCCCGGCACTGGCCGTTACCGCAGAGGAGGCCGCCCGCCTCTACCAGGGCCAGGCGATCAGCCTGGTGGACCTGATGGGGCGCGTTCCCCGTGAAGCCGATCCCGAAGGGGGCCTGCTGCGCGCGATGGCGGGGGAGCGTCTGCTCGGCCTGTGCCGGCTGGAGTCTGGTTGGATGCAGCCCGAGCGGCTGATCCAGCTGGAACCCGGGCAACAGCCTGGCGACGTGGCTTAACCCCGACCTGGAGGATATGCGATGTCGACGACCACCGAGCAGCCGGCTGCGGCCGCTGCCAAGCCTGCCGTGAAGATCATCGCGGCGACGGACAACGCGGCCCGCGCCGCGCTCATCAAGGAATACGCCACGAAGCCGGGCGATACGGGCAGCCCGGAGGTTCAGGTCGCCCTGATCTCCGCCCGCGTCGCCATGCTGACGGAGCACCTGAAGGCGCATCCGAAGGATTTCCACAGCCGCCGTGGCCTGCTGGTTCTCGTCGGCCAGCGCCGTGGCCTGCTGGACTATCTGAAGAAGAAGGACCGTGCGCGCTACGAGTCGCTGATCGGTCGCCTCGGCCTGCGCCGCTGATCGCAGCCAAGCCATGCCTGTGAATGGGGCGGACCTTCCGGGGTCCGCCCCATTTGCGTTTCAGGCCCGAATCCAAGTTTCCGAGAAGGCCAGCATGGCGGTGGAGATGCGCTGGCCGGCGATCTCACGCGGAATGGGGGCGCCGGGGCGGGGCACGCCGTTCACCGTCACCGTCGCCGTCTCGCAGCCGATGAAGACGGTCGGCATATGGTGGCGGCCGGTGGCGGATTGCGCCGGCGGCAGGGCGAAGCAGAAGGGCTTTCCCAGGCCGGACCATTCCAGCGCCACGGTCAGCGAACCGGCCGTCACCGTCTCGCTGTAATGGGTGCTGGCATCGCCGCCGGTGGCGACGCTGTCGAGCGGCCGGTAGCGCAGGCTGCGCAGCCCGGCCAGGCCGCGCCAGGCGCCGAAATGGGCGACGTAGTTCTCCACCAGCCAGCGGGCCAGCGGCTCATTGTCCGTCAGGCAGATGTTGCCAGCATCCTCCGCCTGCGGCGCCTGGAGCAGCACCAGCGCCAGGCCGCGCCCATGCGGGGAGAGCACGACGCGGAAGAAGGAGGCCAGGGTGGTGAAGGGGCCGGCGGGATCGGTCTTCAGCGAAATGCCGGGATTCTCGCCGGACCATTCGACTTCGCCCGGAAACAGCAGCGTCTGGCTCATCTGGCTTCACTCCCCTGGTTGAGGGCAGCTTGCGGCCAGGGCCGGAAAACGGCAACGCCGCGCGCCGGGTTTCCCCGACGCGCGGCGCTGGTCACGTCATCCGACCAATGGGGGTCAGACGCGGTCCTTGCCGTCGACGGCGTCACGCGCCGCGTCCTTGGTGCGGCCCACGGCGCCCTGCGCCTTGCCCTTCACCGTGTCGAGATGGCCCTCGGCCTCCAGGCGCTCGTTGCCCACGGCCTCGCCGACGGTCTTCTTCACGGCGCCCTTGGCCTCGTTGAGGGCGCCCTTGATGCGATCCTTGTCCATAGCGCTTCTCCTATTTCCGGGCCCAGCCTGCTGGCCGGGCTTCGGGGATAGAACGCGCTTCGGAAGGATCGGTTCACTGCGTCACCCTCTGTTACTTCGGCAGTCCGCCCAGCGCGGCATCCACGGCATCGCCGAAGCGGTCCACGATCGCCTCGATATCCGCGGCGGTGGCGATATAGGGGGGCGCCAGCAGCACATGGTCGCCCTGTCGGCCATCGATGGTGCCGCCCATGGGGTAGCAGGCCAGGCCCCGTTCATAGGCGGCCTGCTTGATGCGGTCGTGCAGCTTCAGGCCGGGGTCGAAGGGTGCCTTGGTGGCGCGGTCGGCGACGAATTCGGCTGCCCAGAACAGGCCGCGGCCGCGGATCTCGCCGACATGCCGGTGGTTGCCGAGACGGTCCACCAGCCGCGACTCCAGCAGCGCGCCCATGGCCTGGACATTCTCCAGCAGCCGCTCCTCCCGGATCACGCGCTGCACGGCGAGCGCGGCGGCGGCGGCCATGGGATGGGCCTGGTAGGTATGGCCATGCATCAGCGCGCCGGAGCCGTCGCGCAGCGCGTCCATCACGCGGTGATTGGCCAGGATGCCGCCGATCGGCTGGTAGCCGCCGCCCAGGCCTTTCGCGATCACCTGGATGTCGGGGGTGACGCCTTCCTGTTCCCAGGCATGCATGCTGCCGGTGCGGCCCATGCCGCACATCACCTCATCCAGGATGAGCAGCGCGCCATGCCGGTCGCAGACGGCGCGCATGGCGGGAAAGTAGCCGGGCAGGGCGGTGACGCAGCCGAGGGTCGCGCCCACCACCGGCTCCGCGATGAAGGCGATGACGTTTTGCGGGCCCAGGCGCTGGAATTCGGCCTCCAGCTCCGCCGCCAGGCGGGCGACGTAGTCCGCATCGGTCTCGGCGGGGCCGCGGTCGCGATAGGCGTAGCAGGGCGCGACATGGCTGAAGGCCTCGGACAGGATCGGCTGGTAGATCGCGCGCCGCATGGCATTCCCGCCGGCCGCCAGCGCACCGAGGGTATTGCCGTGATAGCTCTGCCGCCGCGCGATGTACCGTGTCCGAGCTGGCTGGCCGATCTCGACGAAATACTGGCGGGAGAGTTTCAGGGCCGCTTCCATGGCCTCGGAGCCGGAGGAGCAGAGATAGAGCTGCGTCAGGCCGCCGGGCTCACCTTCCAGCACCAGGTCGGCCAGCGCCTCCGCGCTCTCGCAGGAATAGAGGGCGGTATGGGCATAGGTCAGCTTGTCCATCTGCGCGCGCATCGCCTCCAGCACGCGCGGATGGCCATGGCCGAGGCAGGCGACGGCCGCGCCGCCGGAACCATCGATGATGGTCTTTCCATTGGAGTCATGCAGGAAGATTCCCTCGCCGCGCAAAGCGAGGGGCGGGTCCTGCCGCAGGTTGCGCTGGACCAGGTGGCTACGCATGGGCGGGCTCTCCGGCGAGGGCGATGCAGGCGAAGGCGACGCGGGCTTCCGTGGGCACGCCGAAGCGGGCGGTGTGCCGGGCCGGCAGGCCGCCAGGGAAGTGTTTCACATATTCGGCGTTGAGCGCGGCGTAGTCGGCGGGGTCGGTGATGAGCATGGTCATCTGCACCACCCGGTTCAGGCTGCTGCCGGCGGAGTCCAGAATGGCCGAGATTTTGGCCAGTGCATTCCGCACTTCCTCGGCCGGCGTCGCGCCGCGCGAAATGCCGCGCGCCGGGTCATGCGGGGCGGAATAGCCGGAGACGAAGACCAGCCCGCCGGCGCGCGTCGCCTCGCTGAAGAGGCGGGGGGAGCCGGGTGGGGGCGGGCCGAAGATGTCGATCATCTCAAGGTGTCCTCCAGGGCAGGTGCCGCCTGCGCCGGCCCTCCAGCGCGACGAAGAGCGCGGCCTCGGCGGCCGCGATATCGGGCAAGGCCCGCAGTACCAGCCTGGCAGGATTGTCCTCCGTGTCGAGTCGCCGCCCGCCGCACAGCGTCAGGCTGCCGGCCCGCTTCGGCGACCAGGGGCGCAAGACGCTTTCGATGGCATCGAGTGGCCAGCTTGTTTCCCGGCCGAGGAGTGGGGTGTGGTCCAGCACGATGACGCGTTGCGTCGTGATGCCGAATCCAGTCCAGGACGCCCTGAACCAGGCCAGGACAGGGGCCAGCAACAGGCAGACGCCAAAGCCGGTCGTCACCACATCGAAGACACCCGTCGCACGCATCAGAAGGAAAAAGGGAAAGAGAAGCAGAAGGATGAAGACGGAACCGAACAGGACGGTGCGGGCGTATCGCACTGGCTCTGGCTGCGCAGCCCAGAGCAGGACCTCATCGGGGCGCAGCCTGGATGCAAAGGCGGCGCCAAGCCGCTCCGGCGGAGGCACCAGGGCATGTTCGCGCCCGATGAGCGGTTTGGGTGCCGCAACCAGCCTATTGATGGCCGCCTGCGCGCCGATATCGTCACGGATCGCGGAGAACTGGACCAGCCATTCATCTGCCCTGTCCGGCTTCTCCCGCGGCTTCGCGCGTAGGATCAGCAGGCGGCCGACGGCATCGGCGCTGGGCTTGTCCGGCCGCTCGGTGCCCCAGATGCTCCAGGGCGGAAAGCTGTGCACGGCACCCGGAAGGCCCAGCCCGGCGAGCACGAGAACCCGACGATCCGTGACGGCGTAGATCGTGCGGAGCCTTCGCAGCAGTTGGTAGGGAAAAAACAGGCTCGTCGCCGTCGTCACGGCCATGAACAGAAGCCGGATCGCCCTCCGCGTCGCCGGGTCATGAACCGGGACGTCGTTGATCGTCATCAGGGCGTTGGGATTCGGCCTGGCGATGAGCATCAGCAGGAAAAAGCCGAGCAATGAGATGAAGACGGCCCAGCCGAGCCCTTTGGTGGGATGCGGCCGACCATGCCAGCGGATCTCCTCCCCCGGCTGCAGGGCGTCCCGCAGGGCGGCCGGCGCCCCCCTCACGGCACGGTCAACATCCCCACCACCGCCCCCGTCATGCAGCAGGCGATGGTCGCCGCCACCAGCGCCGGCAGGCCGAGCTTCACGATATCCGCCCGCCGCTCCGGGCACATCGTCACCATGCCGCCCAGCATGATGCCGACCGAGGCGAAGTTGGTGAAGCCGCAGAGCGCATAGGTCAGGATCAGCCGCGACCTTTCGCTCAGCCCCAGCCCGCCGGATTGCGCCAGTTCGAGATAGGCGACGAATTCATTCACCACCGTCTTGGTGCCGAGCGAGGCGGCCACCGTGGCGGCGCTCTCGGCCGGGATGCCCATGGCGAAGGCGAGCGGCCAGAACAGCACGGCGAAGATGTTTTGCAGCGTCAGCCCGGTGACGGGCTCCAGCACCATGTTCACCAGCGCCACCAGCGCCACGAAGACGATCAGCATGGCCATGATGCCGAGCAGCAATTGCAGCCCATCCATCGTGCCGCGCACCAGCGCCTCCATGCTGCTGTCATAGAGGCGCGGCGCCTCGGCGGCTTCCGCCGCATCCACGGCCTCGCCCGGCTTCGGCGGCATCATCAGCAGGGCGGCGACGATGGAGGCGGGTGCGGCGATCAGCGAGGCCACCAGCAATTGCCCCGCCGCATCCGGCACCACTTGGGCGATCATCAGCGCATAGACCACCAGCATATTGCCGCTGATGGTGGCGAGGCCTGCCGTCATCACCACGAACATCTCGCTGACCGTCAGCCGCGCCAGCCAGGGGCGGATCAGCAGTGGCGCCTCCACCATGCCGACGAAGACATTGGCGGCGACGGAGAAGCCGGTGGCGCCGCCGATGCCGAGCGTGCGCGTCAGCCCCTTCGCCAGCAGCGCGACCACGAAGGGCAGGATGCGCCAGTGATACAGCAGGGCGGAGAGCGCGCCGACGACCAGCACCAGCGGCAGCGCCTGGAAGAACAGGATGAAGGCGGCGCCGGGAAAGGGCTCCGCGAAGGGAAGTGGCCCGCCGCCGAGATAGCCGAAGACCAGCGTGGTGCCGGCCCGCGTCGCCACCGCCAGGGCATCCACCACGCGGCCCAGCGCCGCGAAGGCGGCACGCAGCGGCGGGATATGCAGCAGCGCGGCGGCCAGCACCACCTGCAAGGCAAGCCCTGCCAGGATCACGCGCCGAGGCACGCCGGGACGGCACCCGCCGAGCGCCCAGGCCAGCGCCGTCAGCGCCAGCAGGCCGAGGCCGGATTGGAGTTGCAGGGCACTCATTCGGCCACCCTCGCCACCGTCACATCCGGAATATCCAGCGCGCGGATCGCCTCGCTGCGGCGGATGATCTTCTCCGCCGTGATCTCGATGTCCCGCACATCCTGCTGCATATTCGCGAAGTGGCCGCGCAGGGCGCCGATGCGGCGCTCCAGCCGCGCGGTGTCCTCGGCCAGCGCCTCCACCTCATGCCGGATGCGCCGCGCCTCGTCCTGCAGCCGGGCGTCGCGCAGCAGCCCGCGCATGGTGTTCAGCACGGCCCAGAGGCTGGAGGGCCCCACGATATGCACGCCGCGCCGCGCGGCTTCAGCGACCAGGTCGGCATGCGCGGCATGCAGCGTGGCGTGCACGGCCTCGGAGGGCAGGAACATCAGCGCGCCCTCCGCCGTCTCGCCGGGGATCAGATATTTCTGGGAGATATCGGCGACATGCTTGCGGATATCGGCGGTGAAGCGGCGGGTGGCGGCGAGGCGCGCGGCGGCGTCGGGCGCGTCCTGCATCGCGGCCCAGGCCTCCAGCGGGAACTTGCTGTCCACAGCGATGGGGCCGGGGGGAAAGGGCAGGCGGATCAGGCAGTCGCAGCGCGTGCCGTTGGACAGCGTGTGCTGCCAGGCGAAGCCGGAGGGCGGCAGCCGGTCCGCCACCAGGTCGCGCAGCTGCACCTCCCCCATCGCGCCGCGCGCCTGCTTGTTGCCGAGCACGGCGGCCAGCGAGGTCACCTGGCTGCCCAGCGCCTCGATATTCTGCCGCGCGGCGTCGATCACCGAAAGGCGCTGCTGGATGGCGGCGGCGCTGGCCTGGCTGCGCTCCGCGGCGGCATCCAGGCGGCTGCCCAGGGCGCGCTCCTGCTCCCGCATCCGGTCCTCGGAGAGGCGGGCGAGGCGATCCTGGGCGGCGGCCAGCGCCTCCATCATCGCCCCCAGCCGCGCCAGCTCCTCCCCCCGCCGGCCGCGCAGGGCGGCCAGCAGCAGCAGCAGGGCAAGGCCCAGTGCGCCGCCGATGAGCGCAAGCGGCAGCCAGTCAGGCAGGCGGAACCCTTTCGCGAATCGGGATGCGAGGCCGCCAGCTTCGCATCCCGGCGCGGCCGCTGGCTATGCCGCGGCGAATTCCCCGTCCGCGCCCATCACCATCAGCCGCCCCGTCGCCACGCCGAAATGCGCGCCCTGCAGGGTCAGCCGGCCTTCCGCCACCGCTTCCGCCACCCAGGGGAAGGTCATCAGGTTGGCGAGGGAGACGCGCACCGCCTCCAGCTCGCAGGCCTCCTGCTGCGCCTGCTCCACCGGCACGCATTCCAGCACGCGGCGGCGCGCCTCGGCGGCGATGCTCATCCAGATCGGCACGAAGTCGCGCGCCTCCGGCGGGGCGCCGCGCAGCAGGGCGGCGACGCCGCCGCACATGGCATGGCCCATCACGACGAGCTGGGAGACCTTCAGCACCCGCACGCCGAATTCCAGCGCGGCGCTGGTGCCGTGGAAATCGCTGTCCGGCGCATAGGGCGGCACCAGGTTGGCCACGTTGCGCACCACGAAAAGCTCACCCGGGCCCGCGCCAAAAATCACGGCGGGGTCCACGCGGCTGTCGGAGCAGGCGATGATCATCGTGTGCGGGCTCTGGCCGCGGGCGGCCAGGTCTTCGAAACGCGCGCGCTCCTGCGGCCAGGTCTCGGCGCGGAAGCGGCGGTAGCCGTCGAGGAGCCTCTGCATCGGTCGGGGGTCCTGGCTAGAAATGATCGGCGCGCAGCACGGTGCAGTCGGTGATGCTGACGATGGCGGGGCGGGCGCCCAGCAGTTCCTCGCGCGCCTCCATCACCCGCGCCACCACCGCCTCCCCCGTGATGCAGAGGATGACGACATTGTCGAGCACGCCGGACAGGTCGCCGCCCTGGCGCAGGCCCTGGCGGCCGCGCCCGGCCAGCACGGGCAGCATGGTCCAGCCGGTGGCGCCCAGACGGTCCAGCAGGTCCGTCACCTCCGCCGCGCGAACGCGTTCGACGACGATCTCGATGCGCTTGCGCTCGTGCATGTTCAGCCCACCGCCAGCTTCACCCAGAGCGGAATGCCCAGGAGGATGTTGAAGGGGAAGGAGACGGCGACGGAGAGGGTGACATAGACCCCGGCATCTGCGCGCGGCAGTGCCAGGCGCATGGCGGCCGGCACGGCGATATAGCTGGCGGAGCCCGCCAGGACCGCCATCAGCGCCACCCCGCCCGGCGAGAGGCCGATGGCCTGCCCGCCCAGCAGCCCGGCTGCGCCGCCCAGCAGCGGCATGGCCAGGCCGAAGCCGACCAGCCCCCAGGACAGGCCGCGCCCGCCGGCGCGCAGCTGGCGCACCGCCATCAGCCCCATCTCCAGCAGGAACAGGCAGAGCGCGCCGGGGAACAGCGCCTCGGTGAAGGGGGCCAGCTGCTGGCGGCCGGGGGCGCCGGCCAGGAAGCCGATCAGGAAGCTGCCGAGCAGCAGCACCACCGGCCCGTTCAGCAGCACCTCATGCGCCAGTTTTCGCGCGTCCAGCCGGGGTTGCCCGGCGCCGGCGCCCATCCGCGCCAGCAGCAGGGCGGTGAGGATGGCCGGCGTCTCCATGGCGGCCAGGATGGCGGGCATGAAGCCCTCCTGCGCCACGCCCAGCGTCGCCAGCGTGCCGGCGGCGGCGGCATAGGTGACGACGGAGACGGAGCCGTAATGCGCCGAGATCGCCGCCGCCGTCTCACGCTCCAGCCGCAGGGCACCGCGCAGGAACAGGAAGGCCGGCAGCGGCAGCAGGAAGGACAGGCCGACGCCCAGCGCCAGCGCGGCCCAGAGCCCCTCGGACGCGCCGGGGCTGGCGAGCGCCGCGCCGCCCTTCAGGCCGATGGCGACCATCAGGTAGATCGACAGGGCGCGCGCCAGGGCCTCCGGCACCGAGAGATCGGCGCGCAGCAGCCCGGCGGCGAAGCCCAGGGCGAAGAACATGACGGGCGGCGGGATGAAGGAGAGGAGATCGGTCACGGGCCGCCATCTGCCGGAACGACCCGGCCGCGGGAAGCGCCCGGCCGGGTCTTTATGAAGGTTTTGTCATCTAGTGGCGGAAATGCCGCATGCCGGTGAAGACCATGGCGAGGCCGGCCTTGTCGGCCGCCGCGATCACCTCGGCATCCCGCATCGACCCGCCGGGCTGGATCACCGCCGTGGCGCCGGCGGCCGCCGCCGTCTCCAGCCCGTCCGCGAAGGGGAAGAAGGCGTCGGAGGCGACGACGGAGCCTTCCGCCAGCGGCCGGTCGAGACCCGCCGCCTTGGCCGCGGCCTCCGACTTCCAGGCGGCGATGCGGGAGGATTCGACGCGGTTCATCTGCCCGGCGCCAATGCCCACCGTGGCCAGGCCCTTGGCATAGACGATGGCATTGGACTTCACGTGCTTGCAGACGCGGAAGGCGAAGAGCAGGTCTTCCAGCTCCTGCTGCGTCGGCTGCCGCTGGGTCACCACCTTCAGCTGCTCCCGCGTCACCCGCCCGGCATCGCGCGACTGCGCCAGGAAGCCGCCGGCCACCGACTTGAAGGTGCGCCCCGGCGCCGCCGGATCGGGCAACGCGCCGGTCAGCAACAAACGAAGGTTCTTCTTGCGGGCGAAGATGGCGCGGGCGGCGGCGTCGGCATCGGGGGCGACGACCACCTCGGTGAAGATCGCGGTGATGCGCTCCGCGGCCTCGGCATCCAGCACGCGGTTGGCGGCGACGATGCCGCCGAAGGCGGAGACCGGGTCGCAGCGCAGCGCGGCATCCCAGGCGGCGCCCAGGTTCGCGGCCTCGGCCACGCCGCAGGGATTGGCGTGCTTGACGATGACGATGGCCGGCTGGTCGAACTCGGCGACGCATTCGAAGGCGGCGTCGGTGTCGTTCAGGTTGTTGTAGGACAGTTCCTTGCCCTGGATCTGCGCGGCGGTGGCCAGGCCCGGGCGCAGGCTGCCATCGGTGTAGAAGCCGGCGCGCTGGTGCGGGTTCTCGCCGTAGCGCAGCGTCTGGCGCAGCAGGCCGGCGGTGGCCAGGCGCTGCGGGAATTCCTCCCCATTCTGCTCCGCGAACCAGGTGCTGATGGCGGCGTCATAGGCGGCCGTGCGGGCATAGGCCGCCTGGGCGAGGCGGCGGCGGAGCGCCAGCGTGGTGCCGCCGGCGGCGAGTTCCCCCTGCACCTCCAGCAGCTGCGCCGGCTCGGTGATGACGACGACGGAGGAAAAGTTCTTGGCGGCGGAGCGGATCATGGCCGGGCCGCCGATGTCGATATTCTCGATGCAGTCCTCGAAGCTGGCGCCCTTCGCGACCGTCGCCTCGAAGGGGTAGAGGTTCACCGCCACCAGGTCGATCGGCGCGATGGCGTGTTCCTGCATCTGCGCCAGATGCTCCGGCAGGTCGCGCCGCCCGAGCAGCCCGCCATGCACCTGGGGCACCAGCGTCTTCACGCGGCCGTCCAGGATCTCGGGGAAGCCGGAATGCTCCGCCACGTCCTTCACCGGGATGCCGGCGATGCGCAGCGCCTGGGCGGTGCCGCCGGTGGAGAGGATCTCCGCCCCATGGGCCACCAGCATGCGGGCGAATTCGACGATTCCGGTCTTGTCGGAGACCGAGAGCAGGGCGCGGCGCACCGGGGTCATGTCGGACATGGGGAAGGGACCTGGTTGCATGTGGGGCCGGGTATGGACCCGCCGCAGTGCAGCATCAACCGATCCCGCTGCGAGGCTGCCCTGCGGTGCGATATTGCCCGGGCCGCGGCCGCGGGTTACGCGCCCTCCATCACCCGCAGGAGACGCCGCATGGACCAGGCCCCGATCGACACCGTCCGCGCCCGCTACGGCGCCGGCGCCGGCCCGGACCAGGCGCTGGAGGTGACCAACCCGGTGCTGGAGACGCTGCTGGGCCACCGCTCCATCCGCAGTTTCACCGACCAGAAGCTGGCGCCGGGCACGCTGGAGACGATTGTGGCGGCCGCGCAATCGGCGCCCACCTCCTCCAACCTGCAGGCCTGGTCGGTGGTGGCGGTGGAGGATGAGGCGCGGCGCAACCGCCTGGCCGACCTCTCGGGCCGCCAGGGCTTCATCCGCCAGGCGCCGCTGTTCCTGTGCTGGATCGCCGACAATTCCCGGCTGATCCGGCTGGGGGAGGCGCATCAGCGCAAGATGGAAGGGCTGGACTACCTGGAATCCTTCATGGTGGCGCTGGTGGATGCGGCACTGGCCGCGCAGAACGCGCTGGTGGCCGCGGAATCGCTCGGACTCGGCACCGTCTATGTCGGCCAGCTGCGGCAGCACCCCGAAAAGGTCTCGGCCGAGCTGAACCTGCCGCCCAATGCCTTCGCGTGTTTTGGCATGGCGGTCGGCCACCCGGCGGTGCAGGGCGCGGTGAAGCCGCGGCTGCCGCAATCGCTGGTGCTGCACCGGGAACAGTACAGGGTGGCGGAGGAACAGAGCGCCATTGCCGGCTACGACCAGGCGCTGGGCGATTTTTCCGTGGCGCAGGGCATGGGCCAGCAGGACTGGACCCAACGCATGATGAGCCGCGTCGGCACCGCGGCCGGGCTTTCGGGGCGCGATCGGATGCGGGAGGCGCTGACGGCGCTGGGCTTTCCGCTGAAGTAGCCTGGCCGCCTCCGAAACGAGCAGGTATGGCCAAGATATAAAGATATCCTTATGAGTGGCGGGAAACGCTTGGCCTGACGGCGCGCCCATGCTACGCGCCGCGGGCCAAGTCAGACGCGACCCAAAGGATTTTCCATGCCCGACGCCGCCGGCCAGGACTTCATCGTCAAGGACCTTTCCCTCGCCGCCTGGGGCCGCAAGGAAATCAACATGGCCGAGGACGAGATGCCCGGCCTGATGGCGGTGCGCGCCGAATACGGCGCCGCGCAGCCGCTGAAGGGCGCCCGCATCGCCGGCTGCCTGCACATGACCATCCAGACCGCCGTGCTGATCGAGACGCTGAAGCATCTCGGCGCCGATGTCCGCTGGTCCTCCTGCAACATCTTCTCCACCCAGGACCACGCCGCGGCCGCCATCGCCGCCGCCGGCACGCCGGTCTTCGCCATCAAGGGCGAGACGCTGACGGAATACTGGGACTATGTGCAGAAGACGCTGGAGTGGGGCGACGGCGGCACCCCGAACGTGCTGCTGGACGACGGCGGCGACATGACGCTGCTGGTGCATTACGGCCTGCGCGCCGAGCAGGGCGACACCGCCTTCCTCGAGAAGCCGACCAATGAGGAAGAGGAAGTCTTCTTCGCCCTCATCAAGAAGCTGGTGAAGACGAAGCCGGGCTGGTTCGCCCAGCTGGCCAAGTCGATCGTCGGTGTCTCCGAGGAGACCACGACCGGCGTGCACCGCCTCTATGTGATGGCCAAGGAAGGCAAGCTGCTGTTCCCGGCGATCAACGTGAACGACAGCGTCACCAAGTCGAAGTTCGACAACCTCTATGGCTGCCGCGAGTCGCTGGTGGATGCGATCCGCCGCGGCACCGACGTGATGATGGCCGGCAAGGTCGCGATGGTCGCGGGCTTCGGCGATGTGGGCAAGGGCTCCGCCGCCAGCCTGCGCAATGCCGGCTGCCGCGTCATGGTCTCCGAGGTCGATCCGATCTGCGCGCTGCAGGCGGCGATGGAGGGCTACCAGGTGGTGACCATGGAGGATGCCGCGCCGGTGGCCGATATCTTCGTCACCGCCACGGGCAATGTGGACGTCATCACCGCCGACCACATGCGCGCCATGAAGCACCGCGCCATCGTCTGCAACATCGGCCACTTCGACAGCGAGATCCAGGTCGCCGCCCTGCGCAACTACAAGTGGGACAATGTGAAGCCGCAGGTCGACGAGATCGAGTTCCCGACCGGCAAGCGCATCATCCTGCTCTCCGAGGGCCGGCTGGTGAACCTGGGCAATGCCACGGGCCACCCCTCCTTCGTCATGTCCGCCAGCTTCACCAACCAGACGCTGGCGCAGATCGAGCTCTGGGCGAACCCCGGCAAGTACGAGAAGAAGGTCTATGTGCTGCCGAAGCACCTGGACGAGAAGGTGGCGGCGCTGCACCTGGCCAAGGTCGGCGCCAAGCTGACCAAGATCACCAAGCAGCAGGCCGACTATATCGGCGTGCCGGAGCAGGGCCCCTTCAAGGCCGAGCAGTACCGCTACTGACCCCGAAAGCCCTCCCCCGCTCGCGGGGGAGGGTTGGGTGGGGGTTCGGTGCCCGCGCCCGTCCAAATCCCCTTGCATCCTCCCCTGCCGCGGACACAAATGCGCGCAACGCCTGATTGAGGTTGCCGCCATGTGGGTCTGGTTCGTCGTCGCCGTCGTCTTCCTGTTCCTGCTCGGCCGTTTCCTGCAGGAGAATGCCGCCACCACCCGGTCCCGCCCGGCGGCGCTGGTCGGCACGCTGGCGGATGGCGCCGCGCTGGTCTGCTTCACCCTCGGCGTCTTCGGGTTGCTGGTGGCGCTGGTGCTCGGCGTCTTCAGCGGGCATGGCCCGCGGCTGGCGGGCGAAAGCCTGGAGGCCACCTTGATCTGGAGCGGCGCCTTTATCCTTGCCGGGCTGGTGCTGCTGCTGGCCAGCGGCGGCATCCGCCGCCTGGGCGGGCGCGGCGCGCCGGCTGCGGCGGTGCGCGCGGGGCACTGAGGGCCTGCTCGAACGCGTTGTCCAGGTCGCCTTGCGAAGCCGCAAGGCTTGAAACTGCTTCAGGGCAGCGTCTGCAGCTGCCCCTGCACCACGCTGCGCCAGGGCGCCTCGGCCGGCGCGTCCGCCAGCAGGGATTGCCAGATGCGGCGCGCATTCTCGGCGCGGCCGGCGCGGGCTTCCGCCAGGCCTGACAGGAAGCGCAGCCGCGGCTCCTGCGGCGAGGAACCCAGCGCGCGGGCGATGAGGGCGGCCGCCGCCTCGGTCTCGCCGCGCTCGATCTCCAGCTCCGCCAGGTCGCCGGCCAGCTCGCCGTCGAAGCGGGCCGCCAGCGCGGTGCGATAGGCCGCGGCCGCCTCCGCCAGCCGGCCGCGGGACCTTTCGGCATTGCCGAGCAGAACCTGGCCCTGCCGGCCCATCTCGCTGCCGGGGTCCAGCGCGCCGACGCGGGTGCGCAGCAGCTCCAGCATGCGGTCCTCGGCCTCGGCCATCCGCTGGCGCTCGGCGAAGGGCACGGCGGGCATGTCCGGCGTGCCGCGCACCAGATACAGGCCGAGCGCCGCGGCGGGCAGCAGGAAGACGAGCGCCGCGAGCACCGCCGGCGTGCGGCCGGGCGCGCCGATATCCGAGGCATCGCCGGGGGCGGAGAGGATGCGGCGCTGCACCTCCAGCCGCGCCGCCTGGTGCTGGGCGGGGTCGAGGCGGCCGGCCTCTGCCTCCCGGTCCAGCTCCGCAAGCTGCGCCTGATACAGCGCGAGATCCGCCTCGGCGCGGCCGCGCAGGCGGGAGGGGCGGATCAGCCCCCAGGCAAGCGGTGCCAAGGCGAGGACCGTGAGGCCACCGAGCAGAAGCCAGATCACGCCCTGTTTCCGTCATTGAATTTGATCGCGGCCTCGATCTCGGCGAGGCGGCGCTGTTCCTCCGCGCTGAGCGGCGCGGGGGGTGGCACGCCGGCGGTGCCGCGGCGGGCCAGCAGGATGAGGCCGAAGCCCACCAGCAGGGCCACCAGCGGCGTGGCCCAGAGAATCAGGGTGTTCCAGGCGAAGGGCGGCCGCAGCAGCACGAAGTCGCCGTAGCGGGCGTGCAGGAAGTCCTTCACCTGCGCGTCGCTGTCGCCGGCGGTGATGCGTTCGCGCACCAGCAGGCGCAGGTCGCGCGCCAGGCCGACCTCGCTGTCCTCGATCGACTGGTTCTGGCAGACCATGCAGCGGATTTCGCGGCCCAGCGCGCGGGCCCGCTCCTCCTGCGCCGCATCGGGCAGCATGTCGGCGGGGCTGGTGACCGCGGCGGCCGGCAGCGGCAGGAGCAGGACCAGGAGGACGAGCCAGACCCTACGCATGGCGACGGAGCAAAATGCGCAAATCCTGTTCCAGCACCTCGTCGGTGATCGGCCCGGCATAGCGCCAGCGAATGATCCCTTGCGCATCCAGCAGATAGCTTTCCGGCACGCCATAGACGCCCCAGTCGATCGCCACGCGGCCCGGCACGTCCTGCGCCAGGCGGGCAAAGGGGTTGCCGTGGCGGCGGATGAACTGGAGGCTGTCGGGCGCGCGGTCCTTGTAGGCGATGCCGAAGACCGGCACGCCTTCGCGCGACAGCTTCATCAGCTGCGGATGCTCGATGATGCAGGGCACGCACCAGCTGGCCCAGAAATTCACCAGCACCGGCCGGCCCAGGCCGCGCAGATCGGCGGCGCCGAAACTCTCGACGCCCGAGTCCGGCAGCGCCGGCAGGTCGAAGGCCGGCGGCGCCTGGCCGATCAGGGCGGAGGGCACGCCGCGCGGATTATAGGCGCCGGAACGCTGGCGCTGCAGCGCCGTGTAGAAGCCGACACCGCCCGCCGCGGCGATGGCGAAGGGCGCGGCCAGCAGCAGGCGGCGGCTGGTCGGCGTCATGCGCGCGCCGCCGCGCCGCGGATGGCCGCGCGATTGGGGGCGGAGACGCGCACCCGGCGATCGGCCAGCGAGAGCCCGCCGCCGAGCGCCATCACCGCCGCGCCCAGCCAGATCCAGGGCGCCAGCAGGTTGTAGTGCAGGCGGATCACGGCGCGGCCGGTGGCGGCATCCTCCTCCCCGATCACGGCATAGAGGTCGGCCATCAGGTTGGTGTGGATCGCGACCTCGGTGGTGTTCATGCGGGCGACGGGGAAGAAGCGGCGGGCGGGCTGCATGACGCGCAGTTCGCGTCCGTCGCGCAGCAGGGTGATATGGGCGCGGCGCGCGGTCCAGTTCGGCCCGACCTCGTCCCGCACGCCATCGAGCCGCCATTCATAGCCGGCGAGCGTGGTGGATTCGCCGGCGGCCAGCGAGACCAGCCGTTCCTGCGCCAGCCCCATGCCGGCGATGCCGGCCGCGGTGATGCCGATGCCGGCATGGGCGATGGCCGCCCCCCAGGCCGCGCGCGGCAGGCCCTTGGCGCGGTTGAAGGCATTCCCGAGGTTGGTGCGGAACAGCGCGGTCCGGTCCGCGATATCGGCAAAGGCCGCGCCGATCACCCAGGCGGCGAAGGCAAAGCCCACGGCCGGCAGCACCTTCTGGCCGGAAGCCAGCAGCGCCACGAAGAAGGCCGCGAAACCGATGACGGCGACCCACCACAGCTTCATCACGACGGAGGCCAGCTGCGCCCGCTTCCAGGGCATCAGCGGCCCCGCCGCCATGGCCAGCAGCAGCGGCACCACCAGCGGAAAGCTGGCCGAATTGAAGAAGGGCGGCCCCACCGAGACCTTGGTGCCGAAGAGCGCATCCGCGAACAGCGGCCAGAGCGTGCCGACGAAGACCACCGCCGTGATCGAGCAGACCAGCAGGTTGTTCAGCACGATCGCGCCTTCGCGCGACACCGGCGCGAAGATGCCCGTGGGAATCATCGCCCGCGCGCGGATCGCGAAGAGCAGGAAGGCGCCCGCCAGGTAGAACATCAGCAGGCCCAGGATGAAGAGGCCGCGCTCCGGGTCATTGGCGAAGGAATGCACGGAATTCAGCACGCCGGAGCGCACCAGGAAGGTGCCGAGCAGGGACATGCCGAAGGCGATGATCGCCAGCAGGATGGTCCAGGTCTTCAGCGCCTCCCGCTTCTCCACCACGATGGCGGAATGCAGCAGGGCGGTGCCGATCAGCCAGGGCAGCAGGGAGGCGTTCTCGACCGGGTCCCAGAACCAGTAGCCGCCCCAGCCGAGCTCGTAATAGGCCCACCAGGAGCCCAGCGCGATGCCGAGCGTCAGGAAGGACCAGGCGGCCAGCGACCAGGGCCGTACCCACCGGCCCCAGGCGGCATCGACCCGGCCCTCGATCAGCGCGGCGATGGCGAAGGCGAAGGTGACGGCGTAGCCGACATAGCCGAGGTAGAGCAGCGGCGGATGCATCGCCAGCCCGATATCCTGCAGGATCGGGTTCAGCCCCTGCCCATCCGGCGCCGGCGGCCACATTCTCTCAAATGGATTCGACGTTCGGATCGTGAAGGCGAGGAAGCCGACGGAGATCAGGCCGAGCACGCCCAGAACGCGGGCGCGGAGCGCCGTCGGCAATTCGCGGCCAAAGGCCGAGACAGCCGCGCCGCAGATGGCCAGAATCAGGATCCAGAGCAGGAGAGAACCCTCGTGGTTCCCCCAGGTGCCGGTGATCTTGTACAGCATCGGCTTGGCCGAATGGCTGTTCTGCACGACGTTCACCACCGTCGTGTCGTTGATCGCATAGGAATAGATCAGGCAGCCGAAGGCGGTGGCGATGGCCAGGCATTGGCCCAGCGCCAGCGGCGCGCCCACCGCCATCATCCGCCCGTTGCGCATCTCCGCCCCCAGCAGGGGCAGGATCGCCTGCGCCAAAGCCAGGATCAGCCCGAGCGCCAGGGCATAGTGGCCGAGTTCCGCGATCATGATCCGCTGCCCGTCCGCGCCGGCTGAAGCGTGTTCCAGGTGGCGGCCGGCGGCGGCGTGCCCTGTTCGGGCTGCCAATGGCCGGCGCGCTTCAGCGCATCCGCGACCTCGGGCGGCATATAGGTCTCGTCGTGGCGGGCCAGCACCTCCGTGGCGCGGAACATCCCGTCCAGCCCCAGCCGGCCAGCGGTGACCACGCCCTGGCCTTCCCGGAACAGGTCCGGCAGCACGCCCTGGTAGGTGACGGGCACGGCATGCGCGCCATCGGTCACGCGGAAGCGCACGGTGGGCCTTGCGCCTGCGGCCGCTTCCTCCCGCTCCACGCTGCCGGCCTCGACCAGCCCGCCGAGGCGGAAGGCGCGCTCCGGCGCCGGACGCTCCGCCATGATGTCGGAGGGGGAGCGGAAGAAGACAATATTGTCCTGGAAGGCCGTCAGCGTCAGGGCCGTGGCGCTGCCGACCCCGATGGCACAGAGCAGCAGGATCCAGAGTCGCCGGCGCTTGCGGTTCATGGTTTCGTCTCGCTCCGCGGATCGAGTTGCTGCAGCCGCGCAGCTGCCCGGCGCTGCCGGAGAACCGCAAAGGTGGCCAGGCCGCCGAACACCAGCAGCGTGCCGGCCCAGGATACCGAGATATGGATCCAATGGCTTGTCATGGATCAAGCCACCGGCGCGGCATCGGCGCGGCGGGCGCGGGCCGTCTCCAGCCCGCGGATGCGGCGTTCCATCACCGCGGCGCGCGTGCGCGCCAGAACCACGGCGCCGAAGAGCAGCGAAAAGCCGAGGGCGCAGACCAGGAGAGGAAAAAGCATGTCCACATGCATGCCCGGCGCGTTCAGCCGGGTGACGCTGGCCGGCTGGTGCAGCGTGTTCCACCAGTCGACGGAGAATTTCACGATCGGCAGGTTCACCAGCCCGACCAGAGCCAGGATGGCGCCCGCCCGCGCCCCGCGATCGGACTCGTCGAAGGCCCGCACCAGGGCGGCGTGGCCGAGCCACAGGAAAAACAGCACCAGCACGCTGGTCAGCCGCGCATCCCAGACCCACCAGGTGCCCCACATGGGCTTGCCCCAGAGGCTGCCGGTGGCGAGGCAGAGCGCGGTGACGGCGGCACCCACCGGCGACAGCTCCCGCGCCGCGAGGTCGGCCAGCGGATGCCGCCAGATCAGCGACATCAGGGACAGGATGCCGAGGCCCAGATAGCCGCCCATGGCCAGCCAGGCCATCGGCACATGGACATACATGATGCGGACCGTCTCGCCCTGCTGCCAATCGGCCGGGGCGAAGCCCAGCGCCCAGGCGGTGCCCCAGCCAGTGACGCCGAGCGCCAGCGCCCAGAGCCAGGGCATGATCCGCCCCGTCATCCGCAGGAAGCGCCCCGGATTGGCAAAGCGGTGCAGGGACCGCGCACCCGCTGGCGGGGCGGCGATGGGCTGGCCCGCTTGGCGGGGCATGAGGGGTCTGGCGTCCACGCCCCTAGACTAGGGGTGGATGGCCTCGGATTGAAGCGGGAGACGGAGGGCGTTACGTCTGATTCTCGCAACCTCGCCGCCGGGAGACCGCCATGCTCTTCGCCATCAGCTGCACCGACAAGCCCAATTCCCTGGAACTGCGCCTGGCCACGCGCCCGACCCACCTGGAATACCTGAAGTCCCAGATGGCCGGCTTCGTCGTGGTCGGCCCGGTGCTGGACGCCGAGGGCAAGCCCTGCGGCAGCCTGCTGGTGGTGGAGGCCGAGGACCAGGCCGCCGCCGAGGCCCTGGCCGCCGGCGACCCCTATGCCAAGGCCGGCCTCTTCGAGACGGTGACGATCCGCCCCTTCCGCATGGTGTTCAAGGACGGGGCGATGGTGTGATGGCACCCGCACGCCAGTACTGGCTTGTGAAGTCGGAGCCGGACGCCTTTTCCTGGGACCAGCAGGTGGCAAACGGCACCGAGCCCTGGACCGGCGTGCGCAACCACATGGCCAAGGCGAACCTCGCCGCCATGAAGAAGGGCGACCTCGCCTTCTTCTACCACTCCAATATCGGCAAGGAGATTGTCGGCGTGGTGGAGGTGGCGCGGGAGGCCTATCCCGACCCCAGCGTGGAACCCGGCACCAAGGGGGGCTGGGTCTGCGTCGACATGAAGGCGGTGGGGCCCATGCCGAAGCCGGTGACCCTGGCCGAGATCAAGGCGGACCCGGATTTTGCCGAGCTCGCCCTGGTGCGGATGTCGCGGCTTTCGGTGATGCCGGTCTCGGCCGCGCACTGGAAGAAGCTCTGCAAGCTCGGCGGCTGGAAGGGGAAGTAGCGCCATGCGCCTGGAGGGATCCTGCCACTGCGGCAAGGTTCGGTTTCGCTGCGATTCGGGACAACCCTATCCCTACCAGCGCTGCTACTGCTCGATCTGCCGCAAGACGCAGGGCGGGGGCGGCTATGCCATCAACATCTCGGGCGATGCCGCCACGCTGAAGGTCCGCGGCGCGAAGCATGTGAAGGTCTATAACGCCCGGCTGCGCGAACCGGGCCAGCGAACCCGCAAAAGCCCCGGGCAGCGAAACTTCTGCGGCGAATGCGGCAGCGCGCTCTGGCTTTTCGACCCCCGCTGGCCGGAGCTGGTGCATCCCTTCGCCTCCGCCATCGACAGCGAATTGCCGGTGCCGCCGGAGCACACGCATCTGCTGCTCGGCTCCAAGGCCGGCTGGGTGGAGCCCTGCTTCGCCAAGGGCGACCGGCGCCACAAGGGTTATCCGAAGGAAAGCATCGCCGAATGGCATGCGCGGCTGGGGCTGGAAAGCTGATGGGCGAGGTGGCGTCGGATGAGCGGGTGCTCTGCCTGCTGGAAGAGATTCCGGATGGCGAAAGCCGCGGCTTCAGCCCGGCGGCGGGCGCTTTCACCGGCCTTTTCGCGATCCGCCGCGGCGCCCAGGTTTTTGTTTACGTGAATTCCTGCCCGCATGTCGGGCTGCCGCTGGATCCGGCGCCGCATCGCTTCCTGGATGCCAAGCGGACGGCGATCATCTGCTCGGCGCATGGCGCCCGCTTCGGGATCGAGGACGGGCTCTGCACCTCCGGCCCCTGCTATGGGGAGAGCCTGGAATCGGTGCCGGCGCGGGTGGATGCGGCGGGGCGCGTGATCGTGCCAGCGGAGGCCGGGCTCTAGGCAGGCCCCTCGCCGCGCCAGGACTGGAAATGGATTATTTTTCTCCCATTTGACTCACGAGGCCTTGTTCGTGGAAAAAACTTCCATGAACAGCGCCGTTTCTCCGACCGGTCCGCGATGTCGCCCCTCTGCCGGCCATCGCCTGTCCTGCCCCTGACCCTCGGAGATTCGCCATGACCTTCGCCCCCTCCCGGCGGCTGCTGCTGCAGACCCTTGCCTTCGCCAGCGCGCCGGCCGTTTTGCGCGCCCAAAGCCCCTATCCGGACCGGCCGATCCGGCTGATCGTCCCCTGGCCGCCCGGCGGCGCGGTGGACCAGCTGGCGCGCGCCGTGCAGCAGGCGCTGGGCGCCGAGCTCGGCCAGCCGCTGGTCATCGAGAATATCGGCGGCGCCTCCGGCCGCGTCGGCGGCCAGGCGGTGGCGCGCGCTGCCGCGGATGGCCATACGCTGCTGCTGGCCAACGACACCTTTGCGGCGACGGAGGCGCTGCCGGTGGCGGGCGCGCCCTCCCTCCGCCAGGCGCTGCGGCCGGTGACGCGGATCGTCACGGCGGAGCATGGCTTCTTCACCCATCCGCGCTCGGGCCTGAAGACCATCCAGGATTTCGCCGCGGCCGCCCGGGCGCGGCCCGGGGCGCTGAATGTCGGCGTGCCGGGCATCGGCGCCTCCCAGCACCTGACCAGCGAGCTGCTGCTGCGCGCGGCCGGCGGGCTGCGGGTGGAGCATGTGCCCTATCGCGGCGGCGGGCCGGTGCTGCAGGACCTTCTGGCGGGGAATATCGATGTCGGCGTGGTCACCTTCTCCGCCGGCGTGCCGCATGCGCGCGAGCGGACGCTGGTGCCGCTGTTCGTCACCAGCGCGGCGCGGCCCGCCGCGGTGCCGGAGGTGCCGACAGCCGCGGAGACCATCGCGCCGGGCTTCGTGCAGGATACCTGGATCGGCCTGTTTGCCCCGACCGCCACGCCGGCGGCGGTGACGGACCGGCTGCACCAGGCGGTGCGCGCCATCCTGGCCGATGCGGCGGTGCGGGAGCGGTTGGCGGGGCTGGGCTTCTACCCCTCCGGCCTCGGCCCGGAGGCCTTCGCGGGGCAATTCGACAGCACCGTCACCACCTTCGCCGGCATCGCGCGGGACCGGGGGATCAGGGCGGAGAGCTAGGTTTCCGTCGTCACCTGCCGGTGCGGTATGATAGCTTCATACCGCACTGCAGATGGAGCTCCTCATGGCCGCGGCCCAGAAACGCACCGTGAGCCTGCCCCCCGATCAGGCGCGCTACATGGATGAGCTGGTCGCCGGCGGCGGCTATGCCTCGGCCAGCGAGGTGGTCCGCGCCGGCCTCCGTGCGCTGCGTGAGCGTGATGCCGCGGTGGAACGCTGGCTTCGGGACGAGGTGGCCCCGGTTTACGACGCCATGCAGGCCGATCCCGGCCGGGCACTCGATGCTGATGAGGTGGATGCCGCCATGCAGGCGCATCACGCCGCGCGTGGCGCATAGGGTCGTCTTCGCGCCCGAAGCCCTGGATGATCTTCGCGGCCTCTACGACCTCATTGCCGATGCCTCGCTGCCGGCGCGGGCTCTGGCTTATGTGCAGGGGCTGCGGCGGTTTTGCCTTGGGCTGGCCGAATTTCCCGAACGTGGCACGCGCCGCGACGCCATCCGCCCCGGGCTGCGCACTTTGGGCTATCGGCGGCGGGTGACGGTCGCCTTCCATGTCACGGGGACGGCGGTGGTCATCGATCGCCTCCTCTATGGCGGCCGCGACCTGGAAGGCCTGTTGGGCGAGGAGGATGCCGAGTGGTGAGGCCCGCCGCGCGGTTGACGCATCTCATAGCCGCGTGCCCCATTCATCTCTATGAACCGGCCAGCAGGCCGGACGAGCTGCGCCTAAAGAATGCGGGGGAGCCCAATGACCGAGACCACGCTGATCGCCGTGAAACCCGAGATCGCCGCCCGCGCCCATGTGGATGAGGCCAGCTACAAGGCGATGTATGCGGAGGCCGCCCAAAGCCCCGACGCCTTCTGGGCGAAGGAGGCGCAGCGCATCGCCTGGATGCAGGCGCCGACGAAGATCAAGAACGTCGACTTCGGCGGCACCTCCGGCAAGGTTTCGATCAAGTGGTTCGAGGATGGATTGCTGAATGCCTCCGTCTCCTGCCTCGACCGGCATCTGGCGACGCGCGGCGACCAGGTGGCGATCATCTGGGAAGGCGACGATCCCGCCAGCGACGCCAAGGTGACCTACCGGGAGCTTCATGCCCGCGTCTGCCAGCTGGCGAACGCCATGCGCGGCCTGGGCGTGCAGAAGGGCGATCGCGTCTGCATCTACCTGCCGATGATCGTGGAGGCCGCGGTCGCCATGCTGGCCTGCGCGCGGATCGGCGCCGTGCATTCCATCGTCTTCGGCGGCTTCTCGCCCGATAGCCTGGCGTCGCGCATCCAGGATTCGGATTGCGTGCTGCTGATCACCGCCGATGAGGGCCGGCGCGGTGGCCGCAAGGTGCCGCTGAAGGCCAATGCCGATGAGGCGCTGAAGACCTGCCCCTCCATCCGCCATGTCATCGTGGCCCAGAACACCGGCGGCGCCGTGCAGATGGTTGAGGGCCGCGACCATTGGTGGTCGGACGCCTGCGACACCCAGCCGGAAACCGCGGAGCCGGAGAGGATGAATGCGGAGGACCCGCTCTTCATCCTCTATACCAGCGGCAGCACCGGCAAGCCGAAGGGCGTGCTGCACACCACCGGCGGCTACATGGTCTGGGCCAGCTTCACCCACCAGAACGTCTTCGACTATCGGGACGGCGAGATCTACTGGTGCACGGCCGATGTCGGCTGGGTCACCGGGCACACCTATATCGTCTATGGCCCGCTCGCGAATGGCGCGACGACGCTGATGTTCGAGGGCGTGCCGAACTACCCGAACGTCTCCCGCTTCTGGGAGGTGATCGACAAGCACCAGGTCAATATCTTCTACACCGCCCCCACCGCCATCCGCGCCCTGATGCGGGAGGGTGAGGCGCCGGTGAAGAAGACCAGCCGCAAGTCGCTTCGCATCCTCGGTTCCGTGGGCGAGCCGATCAATCCGGAAGCCTGGCTCTGGTACTATCGCAATGTGGGCGATGAGCGCTGCCCGATCGTCGATACCTGGTGGCAGACGGAAACCGGCGGCATCCTGATCTCGCCGCTGCCCGGCGCCACGGCCCAGAAGCCGGGCTCCGCCACCCTGCCGCTGCCGGGCGTGCGGCCGGCGCTGGTGGACAATGACGGCACGCTGCTGGAAGGCGCCACCGAAGGCAATCTGGTGCTGCTGGACAGCTGGCCGGGCCAGATGCGGACGGTCTATGGCGACCATGACCGCTTCGTGCAGACCTATTTTTCGACGTTCAAGGGCACGTACTTCACCGGCGACGGCGCCCGGCGCGATGCCGACGGCTATTACTGGATCACCGGGCGCGTCGATGACGTGATCAATGTCGCGGGCCACCGCATGGGCACGGCGGAGGTCGAATCCGCCCTGGTCGCGCATCCCAAGGTGGCGGAGGCGGCCGTGGTCGGCATGCCGCACGACATCAAGGGCCAGGGCATCTACGCCTATGTCACGCTGAAGACCGGCGAGGAGCCCTCCGAGGCGCTGCGCAAGGAGCTGGTCGCCTGGGTCCGCAAGGAGATCGGCCCCATCGCCAGCCCCGACGCCATCCAATGGGCGCCGGGCCTGCCCAAGACGCGCTCCGGCAAGATCATGCGCCGAATCCTGCGCAAGATCGCGGCGAATGAGACGGAGGCCTTGGGCGATACCTCGACGCTCGCGGATCCCGGCGTGGTGCAGGACCTAGTGGAGAACCGGGTGCGGTAGGGGTCTGCCTCAGGGCACCACCGGCACCGGCAGCGCGCCGATCGCGGGCTTGGCGAAGAGATAGCCCTGCATGGCGCGCACGCCGAGGCGGCGGAGCGCCGCCAGCTCGCCGCGGGTCTCGATGCCCTCCACCACGGGCGCCATGCCAAAGGCCTGGAGCTGCTCCAGCGTCTCCCGCACCCGCTCGAAGCGGGCCTCGTCCTGGTCGAGGCCCATGATGACCTCCCGCGCGATCTTGGCGCCATCCGGGCGCCAGACCATCAGCAGCGGGATCCGCGCATGGCCGGTGCCGACATCATCCAGCGCAATGCGCAGGCCGCGCCGTTGCAGCGCGGTCAGGGACCGGGCCAGCGCCTCCGGATCCTCCACCGGCTCCATCTCGCTGATCTCGAAGACCAGGCGGTTCACCGGGAAGCCCATCGCCTCCGCCTCCGCCACCGTATGGGCGGCGCAGAAGTCCGGCTGGCCGATGCAGCCGGGGTAGATGTTCAGGGTGAGGGAGGCGGTGGTGGCGGGCAGGCCCAGGCGCAGCGCCTCCGCCACCGCGCAGCGGCGGATCTCGGCATCGACGCGGTAGCGATCCGCCGGCGCGATCCCCTCCAGCACGCTGCCGGCCGATTCCCCACCCACCCCGCGGACCAGTGCCTCCTGCGCCAGGGTCAGGCCGGTCTCCACATCGACAATGGGCTGGAAGGCAGTGGCGAAACGGGGGGTCACGCGGGTTCCGATGCGATGGGTCTGTCCAGGAACTGGAAACATGTGCACAAATTTTGCTTTACCGCCACCACCCGAGGGTTTCATCCGTTTCGCGCCGCCCGGCAGGGTTGCGTCCGGCGCGGTTGTCCCCGACGCCGCCTGGCCGCAGCATGAGCCGGCATGGCCGAACCTCCCCCCGAGCGGCTCCCCCCTGATCGGCAAGCTCAGGGCCGGGGGGAGACGCGCCGCCTGATCCTCGTCCTCGGCCTGGCCTGCCTGGCCTCCAATTTGGCGACGCGCGCCTTCGACCCGCTGGTGGGCGTCCTGGCGCGGGATTTCGCGGCCAGCCCGGCCACCATCGCCCTGCTGTCGACCGCTTTCGCCCTGCCCTATGCGCTGGTGCAGCCGGTGCTGGGGCCGGTGGGCGATGCGGTGGGCAAGCGCCGGGTGATCCGGATCTGCCTGATGGGCCTGGCCCTGGCCCTGGCGGTGGCGGCGCTGGCGCCGGACCTCACCGCGCTCACCCTGCTGCGCATCCTGGCCGGCGCCGCGGCGGGCGGCATCTTTCCGCTGGCGATCGCCGCCATCGGCGACCATGTGCCGATGGAACGCCGCCAGGTGGCGCTGTCCCGGCTGCTGGTGGCCGGGCTGACCGGATCCTCCGGCGGCGCGCTGCTCTCCGCGGCGCTGGAGCCCTGGATCGGCTGGCGCGGCGTCACCCTGGTCTGCGCCGCCGCGGCGCTCGCCGCCCTGCCCATGCTGCGCGACGACCGCGCCCGGCCGGAGCCGCGCGGGCCGCGGCTGAACCTGGGCGATGCGCTGCGCCGCTACCGGCAGATCATCGCCCAGCCGGCGGCGCGCGTGCTCTACGCCTGCGTCTTCCTGGAAGGCATGCTGATCTTCGGCATCTTCCCCTTCATCGCGCCCCTGCTGGCGGAGCGCGGCCAGGGCGGCGTGGCGGAGGCCGGCTTCGCCGTCGCCGCCTTCGGCATCGGCGGCTTCGTCTTCGCGGCCCTCGCCGGGCTGATGCTGCGCCGCATGGGGCAGTCGCGCATGGTGCTGCTGGGCGGCGGCCTGGCCGGCATCGGGCTGGGCCTGCAGGCGGTGGCGCCCCTGGCGGCGGTGCTGGTGGCGGGCAGCCTGCTGCTCGGCCTCGGCTTCTACATGATGCACAGCTCCATCCAGACCCGGGTGACGGAGGTGGCGCCGATGGCGCGCGGCAGCGCGGTGGCGCTGCATGCCTTCAGCTTCTTCCTCGGCCAGTCACTGGGCCCTGCCGCGATGGGTGCCGGGCGGGCGGCGCTGGGCCCGGAATGGGCCCTGGCGGCGGCCGGGATCGGCGTTCTGGGCCTCGGCATCTGGCTGTCCCGACGCGGCCGCTGAGCGGGCGCGGGGCGGATGTTCCGGTTCGCGATTCGCCCCCCTTTCGGAACACAGGGTGAATCGGGGGTCACCCGGCCTTGCGGGCTGCGTTTCGAATCAACTACCTGACCCGAGTCGCGCGAACGAATCGATGACCCGGCGATTCCGTTCTCCCGCCACAAGACCTGGGGGGTGCCAGGACGCCACCCCACAAGCGCGTTCCCCGAGTCGCGTCCGAGTCGCGGCCGAGTCGCGGAACACGCCGCGACGGTCAGAAGTCGCTGACGCGACCCTTGTGTTCCCAGTCCCCGAAGCGCGTCGGCTCCGGCCCCTTCGGCCCGCCGATCTCCGGCGGCAGGGCCAGGCGCATCGGCTTCTCGGAGGGCGGATCGCCGATCGGCTGCGGCGGAAGCTCGCCCGGCAGCGGCGGCTCACTGTCCGGCGGCGGCTGCGTGGGCGGCTGTTCCGGCACTGGCTGGCCGGGCGGTGCGCCCGGCGCATCGGAGGGCGGCAGCGGCACCTGCTGCGCGCGGAGGGGATCGGTCTGGGGCAGGGGGACCTGCGCCTCGTGATTCGCGTTGCTCATGCCCCACATGTAGGTCGTCCCTGGCTGTGTGCCGAGACAAACGCGGCACGGGCGCGGAAGATCGCCCCGAAGACTGGAGGCAAGATGAGCGGCTACCTGAAGACGGCGATCCTGCTGGCGGGCCTCACCGCCCTCTTTGTCGGTGTCGGCTTCCTGATCGGCGGCCAGCAGGGCATGGTCATCGCCTTCCTCCTCGCCTGCGGCATGAACGTCTTCGCCTGGTGGAACAGCGACCGCATGCTGCTGCGGATGCACAACGCCCAGCCGATCGGGCCGAACGACGCGCCGCGCCTGTTCCAGATGACCCAGCAACTGGCCCGCAACGCCGGCATCCCCATGCCGGCGCTCTATGTCATCCACGAGGACCAGCCCAATGCCTTCGCCACCGGCCGCAGCCCGGACCGCGCGGCCGTCGCCCTGAACACCGGTCTGCTGGACATGATGCCGGAACGGGAGGTGGCGGGCGTGATCGCCCACGAACTCGCGCATATCCGGAACCGCGACACCCTCATCATGACCATGACGGCGACCATCGCCGGCGCCATCGGCATGCTGGCGCAATTCGGCTTCCTCTTCGGCCGCGGCGACAACCGCCAGAACCCCTTCGGCCCGATCGGCGCCATCCTGATGATCGTCCTGGCACCGATCGCCGCCATGGTCGTGCAGATGGCGATCAGCCGGTCCCGCGAATACGAGGCCGACCGCATCGGCGCCGAGATCGCCGGCGACCCCGAAGGCCTGGCCTCCGCCCTGCTGCACCTCGAAGGCTACAAGGCCGGCCGGGTGAACCAGGCCGCCGAGGCCAACCCCGCCACGGCGCATATGTTCATCATCAACCCGCTGTCCGGCCTGCGGATGGACGGCCTCTTCTCCACCCACCCGAAAACCGAAAACCGCGTCGCCGCCCTGCGCGCCCTGTCCACCCGCATGGGCCCACCCCCAACGCCGCCACGCCCCCCCACAGGCCCCTGGAGCAACCCCCCTCCCACAACCCGCCGCAACCCATGGGGCTGAGCCGGGCTCAGCGTCCCGGAGGCGCGAGCCTCGGCTGGCGGGGTAGGTGAGGTTGCGCCCGTGGATTGCGGGGAGGGCTCTGCCCTCCCCGCACC
>NZ_JBHYDM010000049.1:0-33090 GCF_051860665.1 Falsiroseomonas sp. | reverse complement strand
CGGCGCGCCGGGATGGCTCGCGGTGGCGAAGGCCGGTGAGACGAAGCCGCAATCCGCCCGCAGCCGCCGTCCCCGCGCCACCGCGTCCCGGCCATGCACCGCGAGTGTCAGCCGTGCCCATGGCGCACCGCGCCGCCGCGCCGCCAGGAAGGCGAGCAGGTCCGGGCCCGGCGGCCGGTCCGGAAGATGCAGGCCGCAGCGGGCCCGCAGCGCGCCGGCCGCATCGCCGCCCAGCAGCAGCACCAGCCCGCGGGCCCGCGCCAGCAGCCGCAGCCGCGCCAGCACCCCCGGCGCCAGGCCGCGCGCCAAAACCCCCGCGCCGCGCGGCAGCCGCGCCGCCGCGGCGCAGGGATCCGGCAGCCGCCTGGGGTCCGAGACCAGCCACAGCCGGGGCAGCGCCCCGCGCGCATCCCGCGCCGGTGGCAACCGCCGGGACCATCCCTGCAGCCTCAACGGCCCTGGCCCATGCGTTTCCGCCGGCACCGGATCTGCTTTAGGCTCGGCCCCATGCCCAACGACCTGCCCGCCGATCCCATCGCCACCCGCCTCGCCCAGATCCGCGCCAGGATCGCCGAGGCCTGCGCCCGCGCCAAGCGCGACCCGACCTCCGTCACCCTGGTCGCCGTCTCCAAGACCCATCCGGCCGCGGCGGTGGAGGCGGCGCTGGGCTGCGGCCAGCTCGTCTTCGGCGAGAACCGGGTGCAGGAGGCGGAAGCCAAATTCCCCGCGCTGCGCCCCGCCTGGCCGACGCTGCGCCTGCATCTGATCGGCGCCCTGCAGACCAACAAGGCGCGCGAGGCGGTGCGCCTGGCCGATGTCATCGAGAGCCTGGACCGGCCGAAACTGGCCCTGGCGCTGCGCGAGGCCATGGCGCGGGAGGGTCGCCAGCCGCGGCTGCTGGTGCAGGTCAATACCGGCGACGAGCCGCAAAAGGCCGGCATCGCCCGCGCCGAGGCGGATGCCTTCATCCGTGCCTGCCGCGAGGAGCATGGCCTGCCGGTGGCCGGGCTGATGTGCATCCCCCCCGCCGAGGCCGATCCCCGCCCGCATTTTTGTCTATTGGCCGAGATGGCCGCGCGGCACGGCCTGCCGGTGCTGTCCATGGGCATGAGCGGCGATTTCGAGGCGGCGATCGCCGAAGGCGCCACCCATATCCGCGTCGGCACCGCCATTTTTGGCGGCCGCCCCGCGCCAGCCTGAAGCCGGGCCGCGGCGGGCGGTCCTAATGATGCTTCCAGGACACCTCGGTCAGCGCCGGCTCCGTCGGGTCGCAGCGCAGCCAGGTGCCGTTGCCGACCGATTGGCCCGTCATGGCCAGGATGAAACCCCAATGCGCCACCACCAGCGTGGTGGACCAGTCCTCCAGCGCCGCCATCTCGCCGCGGAACAGCGCGGCGCGGGCCAGCACCTGCTCCGCCGGTTCCTCCTGCGCCGGCCACCAGGTCTCCGCCACATGGGCGAAGTCCAGATGCGGCCATTCCGCGGAAAGCGCCGTCCTGGGGCTGCCGATATCGCAGGTGAAGGCGTAACGTTCGCGTACCAGCGGATTGACCAGCACCGGCACGCCGAGCCGCGCCGCCACCGGCGCCGCGGTCTGCAAGGCACGGGTATAGGGGGAGGCGATGATGCGCGTGATGCCTTCGGCCGCCAGCGCCGCCGCCGCTTCCTCCGCCTGGGCATGGCCCAGCGGCGTCAGCCGCGGATCGACAATGCCGGGATCGCGCCGGGTCGCGGTGAAATGCAGGTTGAACTCGCTCTGGCCGTGGCGGAGCAGGATCATGGGCGGGGCGGCTCCTGATGCGGTGCGAGAGGTGACGCAGCCGGCCCGGAGCCGCAATCCCCACCCCGAAACACGCCATCCGGACAGCTTCGGCGCGGCATCGGGGACAGATCGCAGGCTCCGGCGTTGCGGGGGGGCAAGGGGCGCCTTAAGTGAGTGCTTGATGAGGAGTTGGCAATGTCGGGCGGCTTTCCTGTCGATCTGATCCTGTTCGCAATGGTCGCGGCCTTTCTGGTGCTGCGGCTGCGGAGCGTGCTCGGCCGTCGCACCGGCTATGAGCGCCCGCCGCGCGAGGGCACGCACCCCTACGACCCGCGCGCCCCGCGCCCGGCCGGGGAGGCGGAGCTGCCGGAACTGCCGCCGGCCGCCGCCGCCAGCACCACCCGCCATGTGGTGCCGGACCCGCGCACGCCCACCGGCCAGGCCCTGGGCCGCATCAAGGGCGTCGATCCCAGCTTCGAGCCGAACGCCTTCCTGAACGGCGCAGAGGCCGCCTTCCGGATGGTGGTGGACGCCTTCGCCCGCGGCGACCGCGAAACGCTGCGCGCCCTGCTGGCCGACGACGTCTATGGCGGCTTCGAGGGCGCCATCACCGCCCGCGAGCAGGCCGGCGAGACCCAGCGTTCCGAAGTCCGCGCCATGCAGGAAGCCGGGATCGAGGCCGCCGACCTGCGCGGCACCGTGGCCGATGTGACGGTTCGCTTCGTCAGCGACCAGATCAACCTGACCACGGCCAGCGACGGCAGCATCTCCGCCGGCGCGGAAGCCGTGACCGAACTGACCGATATCTGGACCTTCCAGCGCGACCTGCGCAGCAGCGACCCCACCTGGCGCCTCACCGCCACCCGCTCCGCTTAATTGCAACGCTGCCGCGGTCGTGTGGCGAAGGTTTTTCGCAGGCGCCGCGGTGGTGCTGGTGGGGTGTGCGGAACCCGCGCCGCTGCCGCGGGTGGTGTCCTTCGCCGAACTGCCCGGATGGGCGGATGACCGGCTGACGGAGGCGCTGCCGGCCTTCCGGGCCAGCTGCGCGGTGCTCGCCGGGCTGCCGCCAGACCGGCCCATGGGCGGGGAGGGGGCCACCGCCCGCACCGCCGGCGATTTTCTGCCCGCCTGCGCCGCGGCCCAGAGCCTGGCAGCGGATGACGCCCCAGCCGCCCGCCGCTTCTTCGAAAGCCGCTTCACGGCGTTGGCGGTCGGCGAGGATGTCCTCACCGGCTATTACGAGCCCGAGCTGCGCGGCAGCCCGACCCGCACCGGCCCCTACCAGACCCCCCTCTACGCCCGGCCGCCGGAGCTGGTGGAGGCGGATCTCGGCCAGTTCGCGGCCGACCTGCGCGGCCGGCGCACAGCAGGCGTGGTGCGGGACGGCCGCCTGCAGCCCTTCCACGACCGCGCCGCCATCACGGCCGGGGCGCTGGAAGGGCGCGGCCTGGAGCTCGCCTGGGTGGATGACCCGGTGGACGCCTTTTTCCTGCAGATCCAGGGCTCCGGCCGCATCCGCATGACCGATGGCAGCGTGCTGCGCCTCGGCTACGCCGCCCAGAACGGCCTTTCGTATTATGCCATCGGCCGCGCCCTGGTGGAGAACGGGACGCTGACGCGGGAGACGGTCTCGATGCAATCCATCCGCGCCTGGCTGGCCGCGGCGCCGCCGGCGGAGGCCACGGCGCTGATGAACCGCAACCCGAGCTACGTCTTCTTCCGCCCCCTGGCCGAGCTGCCGCCGGAGGCCGGGCCGCTCGGCGCCCTGGGGGCCCCGCTGACGCCAGGGCGGTCGATCGCCGTGGATCGCACGCGCACGCCGCTGGGCACGCCTGTCTGGGTCACTGGGGCGGCGCGGCGGCTGACCGTGGCGCAGGACACCGGCGGCGCCATCCGCGGCCCCGCCCGGGCCGACCTGTTCACCGGCTGGGGCGAGGCCGCCGGCGCCGAGGCCGGCGGCATGCGTGACCGGGCGGCGCTTTTCCTGCTGCTGCCGAACTGAGCACAAATGCCCTCGCCCCCTGACAGGGGGAGAGGGCTCTTCACTCATCCCCCCGCACGGACGATCCGCACCAGCTGCGCCACATGCTCGGGCGGGGTCACCTTCTCGATGCCATGGCCCAGGTTGAAGACGAAGGGCCGGCCCCGCATCGCGGCCAGAATCTGCCGCGCCTCGGCCTCCATCGCATCGCCGCCGACGATCAGCGACAGCGGATCCAGGTTGCCCTGCAGCCCCACCGTGGGCGCCACGGCGGTGGCCGCGAAGCGCGGATCCATGGAGGTGTCCATGGCCACCGTATTGACCCCCGTCCGCAGCGTGTATTCGCCGATCAGCGGCCCGGCCAGGCGCGGGAAGCCGATGATCGGGATGGAGGGGTGCAGCCGCTTCAGGCTGCGCACGATGGTGGCGGTGGGCTCGATCACCCAGCGGCGGAATTGTGCGGGTGGCAGCAGCCCGGCCCAGCTGTCGAACAGCATCAGGGCCTCCGCCCCCGCCTCCGCCTGGGCCAGCAGGTACTCGGTCGTGGCTTCCACCAGGGTGCGGATCAATTTCCCGAACAGCGCCGGATCGCCAAAAGCCATCTGGCGCGTTGCGGAAAAATCGCGGCTGCCATGGCCCTCGACCATGTAGCAGGCCACCGTGAAGGGGCTGCCGGCGAAGCCGATCAGCGCGGTCTTCGGGTGCTGCGCCTCCAGCGCCGCGCGGACCAGGCGCACCGTCTCCAGGATCGGGGCCGCACGTTCCCGCACGGCGCCCACTTCCAGCGCATTCACCGCCGCCAGGTCGCGCAGCGGCTCCAGCTGCGGGCCCTCGCCCTCCGCGAAGCGCAGCGGCTGGCCCATGGCCCAGGGCACCATCAGGATGTCGGAGAAGAGGATGGCGCCATCCATGCCATAGCGGCGGATCGGCTGCAGCGTCACCTCCGCTGCCATCTCGGGCGTGGTGCAGAGGGTGATGAAGCCGCCCGCCTGGGCGCGGACCTCCCGGTATTCGGGCAGGTAGCGCCCGGCCTGGCGCATCAGCCACATCGGCGGCGGCCAGACCGCCTCGCCCGAAAGGGCGCGCAGCAGGGGCTTGTCGAGGCCCATGCCGGGTGCTGCGCCCGTTGCCGCGCCTGCTGGCTCTGCCGTCAAACCCGCCTCCCCTGGTTCCGCCCGCTGACCTCCTGCCTAGGGCACGGCCGCGGAAAGGCCAATTCCCCCATAAGAAGAAAGAATCTTAAAGAGTCTGGGGTAGCTGTAGGGCCCTGTGGAGGATGTGGATCAAGCCGCCGCAGGATTCATCCACAGCTTCCTCCCCTCCGATCCTGCCCGACAGCGCCTTGATTCGGCACGCGGAATCGGACTGTCCCCGAAAACCGCCCGCAGCCCCCCGGATTCCATCCCGTGTGCGCGGCGGGCACCGGTTCTCCCCACTGCGGCGGAGGGGACCGGCGGGGGCAGGATTCTGTCCCCAGCATCCCCAGCCTTCCACAGCCCCCAGCCCTTCAAAGCCCCGGCCGCGGCGCGGCGCCCTGTCGTGCGGCTTCGCCTTGGGGTAATCCTGGCCGGCCGCCCCAGGACCAGGCGGCCCGTCAGGCCCGGAACCAGGTGCACCATCATGCCAAGCCGCACGATCAACCTGCATCTCGTCTCCGACAGCACGGGAGAGACGCTGAACTCCATCGCCCGCGCCACGCTCTCGCGCTTCGAGGATCCGCATGTCGTCCATCACCGCTGGTCGCTGATCCGCTCCCGCCTGCAGCTCGACCGGGTGCTGGAGGGGATCGAGGCGGAGCCGGGCCCGGTGCTCTTCACCCTGGTCGATCGCAGCCTGCGCCTGGCGCTGGAGGAGCATTGCGACCGCCTGCATATCGAGCACATGTCGCCGCTGGAGCCGGTGATGGAGATGCTGCAGCAGGCGATCGGCGCCCAGGCGCGGGAGAAGCGCGGCGCCCAGCATGTGATGGATGCCGATTACTTCCGCCGCATCGACGCCATGCACTATGTGCTGGCGCATGATGACGGCCAGGGCACGGCGGGCATCGCGGAGGCCGATGTCTGCATCGTCGGCGTCTCCCGCAGCAGCAAGACGCCGACCTGCTTCTACCTCGCCAATCGCGGCATCAAGGCGGCCAATGTGCCGCTGGTGCCCGGCGCGCCGCTGCCGCCCGAGCTGGAGACGGCGCCCTGCCCGGTGATCGGCCTGCATATCGAGACCAATGCCCTGATCGAGATCCGCCGCCACCGGCTGAAGCTGATCGGCGCCCATGGCGTGCACCATGACGCGACCGACTACGTGGACCCCGAGGCGGTGAAGGCGGAGATCCAGGCGGCGCGGCGGCTCTGCACCAAGCATGGCTGGCCGGTGATCGACGTCACCCGCCGCTCCATAGAGGAAACGGCGGCCACCGTGCTGCAGCTGATGGAGGCCTGGCACGCCCGGCGCGGCATCCGCGCGGCCGAGCCGCCGCGCCCGGCCGACCCGGCCGCGGGCGCCCTGGCCTGATGCGCCAGGCCGAGAGCCCGGCGCTGGTCCTGGCCAGTGCCTCCGCCACCCGCCGCGCCCTGCTGGAGTCAGCCGGGCTGCGCTTCGAGGCGCTGGCGGCCGCGGTGGATGAGGCGGCGATCAAGGAAGCCGCCCAGGCGGAGGGCATTCCGCCCGCCGAGGCCGCCATCATGCTGGCCGAGGCCAAGGCCATGCGCCTGGCGCGCCGGCGGCCGGAGGCCCTGGTGATCGGCTGCGACCAGCTGCTGGTCTGCCGCGACGAGGCCGGCGTGCTGCGCTGGTACGACAAGCCCGCGGATATGGCCGCCGCCCGCCGCCAGCTTCTGGCGCTGCGCGGCCGGATGCATGAGCTGGTGACAGCGACGGTCGCCTGGCGGGATGGCCAGCGCATCTGGCAGGACGTCACCACGCCCCGGCTGACCATGCGTGATTTTTCCGAGGATTTTCTCGACGCCTATCTGGCCGAGGAGGGCGAGGCGCTGCTGGCCAGCGTCGGCGCCTATCGGCTGGAAGGCCTCGGCGTGCATCTGATGGCCAAGGTGGACGGCGCCCATAGCGCCATCCTGGGCCTGCCCCTGCTGCCGCTGCTGGGATTCCTGCGGCAGCACGGGGTGCTGGGACCCTAGGTCTCAGTCGACCGGCAGGAAGATGAAGACGACCGCGGCGACGAGGCAGCCCATCGCGGCGAAATAGGTCCAGCGCAGCTGCTCCCCCAGGAACATCACGCTGAAGACGGCAAACACGGCCAGGGTGATGACTTCCTGCATCACCTTCAGCTGCTGCCCCGTGAAGGTGCCATAGCCGATGCGGTTGGCCGGCACGGCGAAGCAGTATTCGAAGAAGGCGATGCCCCAGCTGGCCAAGACCGCCAGCCAGAGCGGCCAGGACGGCTGCTTCAGATGGCCATACCAGGCGAAGGTCATCAGCACATTGGAGAAGATCAGCAGCAGCGGGGTCAGGAAGATCGGGCTGGTCATGCGGGGATGTCCTTGGCCGCGGGCGGCGGCAGCCGCCTCAGGAGAAACAGCATGATGGCCATGGCCGGCAGCGCCGCCACCGTGGTCAGGGCGAAGAACCAGGACCAGCCCAGCGCCGCCGCCAATTGCCCGGCGGAAGCGCCGATGCTGCGCAGCGGCACCGCGGCGAGGGAGGAAAGCAGCGCATATTGCGTGGCGCTGAAGCTGCGGTTCACCAGCAGCGAGAGGTAGGTCAGGAAGGCCGCATCGGCGAGGCCATCGGTGAAATTCTCGATCCCCACCTGGGCGAAGAGCATCGGGATATCCCGCCCCCCGCCAACCAGCGCCAGGTACATCAGGTTGGACAGCATCTGTGCCAACCCGGTCAGCACCAGGGCGCGCCCGACGCCGATGCGCCCGACCAGCCAGCTTCCCGCCACGGCCCCCAGCAGCGTCGCCGCCAGGCCGAAGACCGTGCCGACGGTGGCCAGGTCTTCGCGCGTAAAACCCTCGGAGCGGTAGAAGGCGGTCAGCGGGATGCTGGCCAGGGCCTCGCCCAGCTTGAACAGGGCGATGAAGGCGAGGATCGCCAGCCAGTAGCGGCGGCCGATGAAGTCGCGGAAGGGCGCCACCACCGTCATCTGCAGCCGCGCCGCCCAGCCCATCGGCATGGTGGGCGGGGCCACCGCTTCTTTCCCCGCCAGCGTCGCCGCCAGCCCCACCAGCATCAGCGCGGCGGCGTAGAAATAGGCGCCGGACCAGCCGATATGCGCCACCAGCAGCAGCGTGCCGGCGCCGCTCGCCAGCAGCGCCAGCCGATAGCCCCAGACATAGGCGGCCAGTCCATAGGCCTGGCGCTCCGCATCCTCGCCCAGCATCTCGATGCGCCAGGCATCGATCACGATGTCCTGGCTGGCCGAGAGGAAGGCGACCAGCACCGCCAGCAGCACGGTAGCCTGCGCGCCCTGGGTCGGGTCGGTCAGGCCGATGCCGGCGATGGCGGCCATCAGCGCCAGTTGCAGCACCACCAGCCAGCCGCGTCGGCGGCCGAGAAAGGGCGGCCGCACCGCGTCGAAGACCGGCGACCAGAGGAACTTGTTCGCATAGGCCAGGCCGATCAGCGCGGTGAGCCCCAGCGCGCCGAGCGACATGCCGCTTTCGGTGAACCATTGCCGCAGCACCTGCCCCGCCGCCAGCGGCAGCGGCAGCCCGGCGGAGAAGCCGAGCGCCAGCATCAGCAGCAGGCGGCGATCCTGGAACAGCGCCGTTCGACGCAGCGCATCCGGCATCAGCGAGGCCAAGCGGAACTCCTTCGGCGGCGGAACCTGTTAAGCCCTTTTGCCGCGCCGCGAAAAGCCCGCCCGATTCAAGGCGCTGCGCCTATTCCTCCAACGCCTTGGCCAGGGCCAGCCGCGCGGCCTTCATCCGGCCGAGCAGGCGTGCCGGCGTCACCAGCCGCAGTCCGGGCGCATCCACCCGCAGCAGCAGCACCGCCCCCGGCACCAGGCCGAGCGACCGGCGCAGTGGCCCGGGCAGGGTGAGGCGGCCCTTGCGGTCCAGGGTCGGGCTGCGTCCGCGCTCCGGCATTTCGCCGGGGGAGACGGCCACCTCCCCATCCTCCACCGCGACGCGCAGCTTCAGGCCCGGCACCAGTCCGGTGGCGGCCCGCAGCGCCGGTGTCAGCAGCACCCGTCCGCGCGTATCGAGCTGCAATCTGTGCGCGCGCATGCACCCTTCCGAACCATTGCGAATCCGGAGTGTGCCGCAACTGGGGGCTGTGACGCAAAGGGGCGCGCGCGGCGGGTATGGGTGCCGCGCCGGCCTCGCATACCCGGCATCGACGAAACCTTTTGGGGGCGGTGCAGCAAAGGTGTAGCGTCACCGTCACGGTCCCGTGGCGCCCCCCGCTTCGGTCCCGGTCCCTGTGGCGCGCCGCGCACCCCCTAACCGGACCTCCTCCGGCGGCGCGCCGCAGGGCGCCTGTCTCCGCTCAGCCGAGCAGGATGCGCATCACCCCGTCCCAGCGCAGGGTCGCGCCCCGCAGGGTCAGGTCGCCGCTGAAGGCGCAGGGCTCCCCCGCCCGGTCAATGAAACCGATGCCACCGTCGCGATCGAGATGCAGCGAAAGCCCGGCCTGCCGCACATTGATGGCCGAGATCAGCTGGGTGAGGGTGACCTGGCGCAGCGTCAGCACATCGGCGCCGCGCCAGCCCTGGAAATAGGCATCGCCATCCGCCGGGTCCCAGCTGGCGGCGGCCTCCGCCGGGCCGATCCCGGGCAGCCTTGCGGGCGTTGCGGAGGCGCGGCCGCCCGCCTTCCGGCCGGCTTCCTTCTGGCCGCCGGCCGCGGCGCCGGGCCGATGCGCGACCGCCTGGTTGGCGCCCGCCCGCCCCCAGCTTCCCGCCAGGTCCAGCCAGCTTCGCGCGGCCCGCAGGCCGCGGCGCGTGGGTGGCTTGGATCGACCCGCATTCATGACCTTTTCTCCTGCCCCTCGGGCCCTCGCCCTGGGCCCGGAGGCTAGGGCGCGAACCGTGGCAGGTGCAGGCGGGGGCTTTCGATGGCGGCCATAGGCTGCGGCTTGCCCGGGCGCCCGGGCATGAAAAAGGGCCCCTCGCGGTGGCGGGGGGCCCTGGTCCTTGGTCTCAGGCGAAAGATCAGGCCGCCTCGCTCTCCGACTTGCGCGCGTTCTTCTTGCGCTCATGCGGGTCGAGGTAGCGCTTGCGCAGGCGCACCGCGGTCGGCGTCACCTCCACCAGCTCGTCCTCCTCGATATAGGCGATGGCCTGCTCCAGGCTCATCCGGCGGGGCGGCACCAGCAGCAGCGCCTCATCCTTGCCGGCGGCACGGATATTGGTGAGCTTCTTTTCCTTGATCGGGTTCACGTCCAGGTCGTTGTCCCGGGAATGCTCGCCTAGGATCATGCCGACATAGACCTTCACGCCGGGGTCCACGAAAAGCGTGCCGCGCTCCTGCAGCGAGAAGAGCGAGTACTGGATCGCCTCGCCATCGGAGTTGGAGATCAGCGAGCCGTTGCGACGGCCCTCGATCGTCCCCGCCCAGGGCTGATAGCCCAGGAAGAGGCGGTTCATCATGCCCGTGCCGCGCGTGTCGGTCATGAACTCGCCATGGTAGCCGATCAGGCCACGCGACGGGATGTGGAAGGTCAGGCGCACCTTGCCGCCGCCGGAGGGCCGCATGTCCTGCATCTGGCCCTTGCGCAGGGACAGCTTCTCCACCACCACGCCCGCATAACCCTCATCGACATCGACCAGGACTTCCTCGAAGGGCTCCTCACGCTCGCCCGTCTCCGGATTCTCCCGCGTCAGCACGCGGGGGCGGCCGATGGTCAGCTCGAAGCCCTCGCGACGCATCGTCTCGATCAGCACGCCGAGCTGCAGCTCGCCGCGGCCGGCGACCTCGAAGGCATCCACTTCCTCGGACACCTTCACCTTGATGGCGACATTGCCCTCCGTTTCCTTGAACAGGCGGTCGCGGATCTGGCGGGAGGTGACCTTCTTGCCCTCGCGGCCGCCGAGCGGGCCGTCATTGATCCGGAAGGTCATGGCGAGCGTCGGCGGGTCCACCGGGATCGCGGGCAGCGGTTCCGTCACCTCCGGGGCGGCGATGGTGTCCGGGATGGTGGCGTCCGACAGGCCGGCGATGGCGATGATGTCGCCCGCCTGCACCTCATCGACCGGCACGCGGTCCAGGCCGGAGAAGGTCATCAGCTTGGTCAGGCGGCCATTCTCCACCACCGTGCCGTCCTGGCGCAGCACGCGGACGGGCATGTTGAGGCGCGCCGTGCCCTGCTCCACCCGGCCGGTCAGGATGCGGCCCAGGAAGTTGTCGGCCTCGAGGATCGAGGCATTCATCGCGAAGGGCTTGTCCAGGTCGACCTTCGGCGCCGGAACGTGGGAGAGGATCAGGTCGAACATCGGACCGAGGTCCTTGCGCGGCCCGTCCATGGTCAGGTCCGCCCAGCCCTGGCGGCCGGAGGCGAACATGGTGTGGAAGTCCAGCTGCTCGTCCGTCGCGCCGAGGGCGGCGAAGAGGTCGAAGACCTCGTTATGCACCTCGTCCGGGCGGGCGTCCTGGCGGTCGACCTTGTTGATGACGACGATCGGCTTCAGGCCGCGGGCCAGCGCCTTGGTCAGCACGAACTTGGTCTGCGGCAGCGGGCCTTCCGCCGCGTCGCAGAGCACGATGGCGCCATCGACCATGGAGAGGATGCGCTCCACCTCGCCGCCGAAGTCGGCGTGGCCGGGGGTGTCGACGATATTGATCTTCACGCCCTTCCACTCGACGGCGGTGGACTTGGCGAGGATGGTGATGCCGCGCTCGCGCTCGAGGTCGTTGCGATCCATCGCGCGTTCCGCCACCACCTGGTTGGTGCGGAAGGCGCCGGCCTGCTTCAGGAGATTGTCGACGAGCGTGGTCTTGCCGTGGTCGACGTGTGCGATGATCGCGACGTTGCGAATGTCCATGGGTTCGTCCGGGTTCCGGCCTAAAGAGTGTGAGCGGGCAATCCCGCAGGACCGCCTCGCGCCGACCCCCGCCGCCCCGGGCATGACCGTCAGGGGACGGTCATCCAGGCACTTCGCTGGGCCATTGGCTTTGATGCGGCGCACACATAAGGCGGAAGCCGCGAAAAAGCGAGCGCGAACCGCATCCGGCCGGCCCGGGGCAGCCCCGTCCGCAAGGCGGGGCTGCCGGATCGCGGCCCTATCGGGCGCCAGGCCCCGGCATCGGGCCCGGCTGGAACATCGGCGCCGGGGTCGGGCCCAGGTTGCGCGGCGCGCCCGCGCCGCCGCCGCCGCTGGCCGGGGCGGAGGGCATGCCTCGGCCGGTGGCCATGTCCTCCACCGGGCCGGGGCTGAGGCCGGCGGGCTGGCGCAGAGCAGCCAAGGCCTGGTCGATATGCCGGTTCACCGCCGCGCGGTCGCGCCGGTCCAGCGCCTCCCGCGCCGCGGAGATGTCGGCGACCGGGCCGCGCGCCAGGGGCGTGCCGGCCTGGCTCGGCAGGGTGGAGCGCGTCAGCAGCCGCGTCTCCGCCTGTTCCAGGTTTTCGCGCGCCTGCGCCGTCCGGCTGGAAGAAAGCGCCTGACGCGCGCTTTGCAGGAGATTCTCGACCGCCGCGGTGTCCATCGCGCTCGCGGAGGAGGCGGAGTCCAGGCTCGGCGCCATCGGCGCCGAGGTCATGGGCGCCGAGGTCATGGGCGCCGAGGTCGGGGGCGCCGAGGCCAGGGGCGCCGAGGTCAGGGGCGCCGAGGTCAGGGGCTGGCTCACTTGGGCCTGCGCCGCCCATGGCAGGATCAGGGCGCTGGCCAGCAGCAGGGCGGAGTTGCTTCGCATCTTGAACCTCCTTCATGGGGGCCGGGTGGCCCGTTCGGAGGTTCCAACGCCTTGCGGTGCGACGTGGTTTCCCGGCGCCGCGGCGGCCGGCAACGTGCGGCGGAGCTTGAAGTTCCCCGCCTCAGCGCGCCACCAGCGCCTTGAGATCCGTCTGCGGCCGGGCGCCGAAATGGCTGATGGCCTCCGCCGCCGCGACGGAGCCCCAGCGGCCGCATTCGGCCAGCGCCTGGCCCTGGGCCAGGGCGGCCAGGAAGCCGGCGGCATAGGCATCGCCGGCGCCCGTCGTGTCCACCACCTGGGTCGGCACCGCCGCCACCTGCCATTGCTCGGCGCCGGAGATCACCAGGCTGCCATGCTCGGACCGTGTGATGGCGGCCAGCGAGACCTCCTGCCGCAGCCGCGCCACGGCGGCCTCCAGGCTCTCCGTCTCATAGAGCGACAGGATCTCCGCCTCGTTGGCGAAGAGGATGTCGGTCTCGTTCTTCACGAAATCCTGGAAGGCGGCGCGGTGGCGGCCGACGCAGAAGGGGTCGGACAGCGTTAGCGCGATCTTCCGACCGGCTGCGTGAGCAGCCCGGGAGGCCTTGAAAAATGCGGCCTTGGCCTCGGGCGGGTCGAAGAGGTAGCCCTCGAGGTAGGTGACGGCGGCGGAGGCCACCTCGGCCTCGTCCACATCCCCCGGCCCGAAGGCGACGCAGGCGCCGAGATAGGTGTTCATGGTGCGCTGGCCGTCCGGCGTCACCAGGATTAGGCAGCGCGCGGTGGGCGCCCCGCCGGAGAGGGGCGGGGTCGGGAAATGCACGCCGGCGGCGCGGATGTCGTGGCCAAAGACCCGGCCCAGCTCGTCCGCGGCCACCTTGCCCAGGAAGCCCACGCGGGCGCCGAGCGCCGCGGCGACGGCGCAGGTATTGGCCGCCGAGCCGCCGCTGCCCTCCACGCCCGGGCCCATGGCGGCGTAGATCCGCTCCGCCGCCGCGGTGTCGATCAGCGCCATGCTGCCCTTGGTCATGGCCTGCGCGGCCAGGAAGCCGTCCTCGGCACGGGCGAGCACATCGACGATGGCATTGCCGATGCCCAGCAGGTCGAGCTTGGGCGGGGTGGCGTTGTTCATGATGCGGGCGGCCTTTCTCGAATGCGCGGAAACTGCCGGAACGGCGGGCAGGACGCTAGCCTTGGCCGCATGAACCGCGCCTGAACCCCTTTTGACCCCGGGCCGCAGGCCGCCGCCTTGGCCCGCCCCCGCGGCCAGGCCAATTGACGAGGATGATCCAGAACCTGCTGCTGGCGCTGCGCCAGATTCCCGACCCCGCCTTCCGGCGGCCGCTGGTCTTCGGTGCGCTGGGGGCACTGGCGGGGCTGGTCGGGCTGGGCTGGCTATCCGCCTGGGGGCTCGGCGCCGTGGCGGGCGGCGAGGGCTGGCTGGCCACCGCCGCCGCCGCGGCCGGCGCCCTGCTGGTGGCGGTCGCTGCCTGGTGGCTGTTCATCCCGCTGCTGCTGGCGATGTCCGGCCTGTTCCTGGATGGGGTGGCGGAGGCGGTGGAGCGCCGCCATTACCCGGCCCTGCCGCCGCCGCAGGGCGCCTCCGTACCCGCCCAGATCTGGAGCTCCTCGGTTCTGGCGGCGCGGATGGTGGGGCTGACCCTGGTGCTGCTGCCGCTGTCGCTGCTGCTGCCGGGCATCGGGCTGGTGCTGCTCTGGGCGGTGGCCGCCATCGGGCTGGGCCAGGGGCTGTTCGAAGGGGTGGCGCTGCGCCGGATGGGCCGCGATGCCGCGCGGCTGCTGCGCCGCCGGCGGCGCCTCGCCATCTGGGGGCTTGGCGGCGTGCTGGCGCTGGTCGCGGCGGTGCCGGGGCTCAACCTGCTGGTGCCGGTGCTCGGCACCGCCGCCATGACCCACCTGCTGCACCGGGCAGGCTGAGACGAATACGCGCCGGAACTTTCCGCCTGGCATTTCCGGTGGATGACTTGCGGCAAATCGCCGCGGCGGGGCCTTCGCGGCGTTGTCTCCTCGGCGCGGAGCGTGTTAGCCGATGCACCTGCACGGAGCGCTGGCAGCGCGCCTGCCGCATCGCCGGGCACCATGCCGCCCGGCCCGCTGCGCCGGGATGCGACGCTGCCGCCCGCAACCGTTGAAGGGGGACGATGATGAATGTCTTCGGCCGTCGCCGGGAAGAAAAGCCGGCCGAGCCCAGTCCGGACCAGCGCCCCGAACCGCAAGCCACCCTCGTGCCCACCGCCCGCGACCCGGATCTGGGCGCACCGTCACTCCGACCCTCCAGGGATGCCTCCACCATGAGCCTTGCTCCGAAGCCGCCCACCCCGACCATGCCGACCGGCCCGACGCCGCCCGCGGGCACCGCCATTCCGCCGCGCCCGCCCCAGATGGGCGGTCAGATGGGCAGCCCGCAGCCGGGTGGCGCGCCGACCATGCCGACCCCGCGCCCGCAGGCGCCGGATCGCCGCACCCTGGTGGTGGGCCGCGGCATCAGCCTGCAGGGCACGGTGGCGGATGCCGAGCGCCTGGTGGTGGAAGGCACGGTCGAGAGCCAGATGATCCAGGCGACCGAGCTCTCCATCAGCCAGACCGGCGTCTTCAAGGGCGAGGTCCAGGTCGAGGATGCCGAGATCGCCGGCACCTTCGACGGCACGCTGACGGCGCGCGGCCAGCTGGTGATCCGCGGCACCGGCCGCGTCATCGGCACCGCCCGCTGCCGCCGCCTGATGGTCGAGGATGGCGGCCAGATCTCCGGCAAGATGGAGATGCTGGGCGAGGGCCAGATTCCCGCCGGCCCGGCCCCGCGCGCCTACGCCGAGGGCTGATGCGCCCCCGCGGGTTCCGGCCGGGTCCTCGGCCGGCCCCGCGGATCATGCGCCGCGGCGGCCTGCTGCTGCTGGCCGCGCTCGCCTCCGGCTGCGCCCAGCCGGACCCCGCCGACCCCGCCCTGGTGCTGCAGGAGGCGCTGGCCTCGCACCAGGCGAGCCTGGCCGGCATTGCCCCGCGCCCGGCGGCGGCCGGGGGAGAGGGCACCGTCCCGATCCCGCCGCCGCCCGCCGCCCATCCCGCCGCCGTGCTGCGCGGCGCGCGGGAGCCGCCGCCCACCATGGCGGGGCAGCTGGTGGGCCACCCACCGGAGCGCATCACCGCCTGGCTCGGCGCGCCGCGCCTGCGGCGGGAGGAGGGCATGGCGGAGATCTGGCACTACCAGGGCCCGCAATGCCATCTCGACCTGGTCTTCTACCGCGACGACGCGCCCGGCACCGGGATGCGGGTGGCCTTCGCCGCCGCGCGGGCGATCGGCACCACCCGCCGCGGCGAGGCTGCCTGCCTGCGCGACATCGCCCGCGGCCCCGCCCAGGACCTGCTGCCGCCGGCGCCGGAGCCAGCGCCGGAGCCCTTGCCCCTCCCCGCCGGCGCCACGGGCGCCTAGAGGTAGCGGCCGCGCTCCAGGATTTCGAGCGTATAGTCGTGATAGCTCATGCCCAGCGCCTCGGCCCGCTCCAGCCGGCGCAGCACGATCTCCCGCCCCGGGCTGCGCCAGGCACGGCGATGCGCGCGCTTCCAGCAGTAATGGCGATAGGCTTCCTCCGGATCGGGCTCTTCCAGCGGCGGGCCGCCATTATGGCCGATCGGGGAGGTCATGCGCGCCGCTCCATGCAGGGAGCAGAAACTATGATAGACAGAAATCCACCATGCAAGACGACCTGACCCCCGATCCCGCCAGCCAGCGCCTGGCCGCCCGCCTGCGGGCGGAGCGGGAGGCGCGCGGCTGGTCGATCGCGGAGCTGGCCGAACGCTCCGGCGTCTCCCGCGCCATGATCAGCAAGGTGGAGCGCGCGGAGGCCAGCCCGACCGCGGCGCTGCTCGGCCGCCTCTCCGGCCCCTTCGGCCTGACCCTCTCGGCCCTGCTGGCGCGGGCGGAGGCGGTGGCACCGGGCGGGGTGGTGGTCCGCCAGGCGGGGCAGGCGACCTGGCGGGATCCCGGCACCGGCTATCTGCGCCGCCTGCTCTCGCCGCCCGGCGCCAATCCCGAACTGGTGCGGGTGGAGCTGCCGCCGGGCGCGGTGGTGCCCTATCCGGCCGAGAGCTATGCGCTGCTCGGCGGCCAGTGCATCTGGCTGCTGGAGGGGGAGCTGCTGTTCCATGAGGGGCCGCGGAGCCACCGCCTGGCGCCGGGCGATTGCCTCGCGCTGGGCCCGCCGGCGGATTGCCGCTACGAAAACCCCTCCGCCACGCAACCCTGCCTCTATGTCGTGGCGGTGGCGCGGCGCTGAGGGCTTCCGCAGGATGGCCGCCTGCCCGACCGGATGATTCGCACGTCATGACCCATTGGCTCGACGCCTTCGTGCCGGTCTTCGGCCTGCTGGCCCTGGGCGCGCTGCTGCGCCGGCGCCTGCTGCGCGAGGATGCAATCTGGGCGGGGATCGAGAAGCTGGTCTTCTGGGTGCTGCTGCCCAGCCTGATCGTCACGGCGCTGTCCACCATGCGTCTGGCGGAACTGCCGGTGGGCGGGCTGGCCGGGTCCATCTGGGGCGCGCTGCTGGCCGGCACGGCGCTGTCGCTGCTGCTGGCGCGCGCCTTCGGCGCGGCGCATCCGGCCACCACCTCCATCCTGCAGGGCGGCATCCGCTTCAACAACCTGATGGGCTTCGCCATCGCGGGGGCCATCTGGGGGGCGCCCGGGATCGCGCTGTGTGCCATCTGCACCGGGCTGATCGTGCCGATGGTGCAGACCATCACAACCCTGGTCTTCGCTTTGGGCGGAGAGGGAAGGGTTCGGCCGGGGCGGCTGGCGAAGCAGGTGCTGCTGAACCCGCTGATCATCGCCTGCGCCCTGGGTTTTGCCCTCTCCGTGCTCGGCGGGCTGCCGCCCGGCCTGCAGCCGGCGGTGCGGGCGCTGGGCCAGGCCTCCGTCGCGCTGGGGCTTTTGTGCGTGGGCGCGGCGCTGACGCTGAAGGGGCTGGGCGACCGGCCGCTGGTGCAGGCGGCGACCGCGGTGCTGAAGCTGGCGGTGGTGCCGCTGATGACCCTGGCGCTGGCCCGCCTGCTGGGGCTGGACCCGCTGCCCACCGCAATCGCCGTGCTGCTGATGGCCCTGCCGACGGCGGCGACGAGCTATGTGATGGCGCGTGCCATGGGCGGCGACGCGCCGCTGATGGCGGCCATCACCACCTGCGAGCACGCGGTCTCCATCCTCACCCTGCCGGTCTGGGTCTGGCTGCTCAGCCGATACTGACGCCGCCGGCCGGGCCCAGGGGCGGAGCGCCGGGCGGGATCTCGGTATCCTCCGGCGGCTCGTATCCCTGGGGCATGGTATCCGGAACCCCATCGCCATCGAGATCGTAGGCGGCGACCTGCACGCCCGCCCCGCCGACCACGGGGGTGAGGTCGGCATCCTGAAGCGGCTCGGGTTGGGAAAGCGGTGGCTTCATCGGCATCACTCCTCGCCGCCAGGATAGGCGGCGCCGGTGCGACGACGAAACAAGAAAGTGCCGATGGCGGCGATCGGCGGCGCCTACCGCCGCGGCAGGAACCCCACGATCTCCTCTGCCCGGGCGCAGATCGGCGCCGCGATTGCCTCCGCCCGATCTGCGCCCAGGCGCAGCTGGGCGTCGAGCGCCGCGGGGTCGTCCAGCAGCCGGGCCATCTCCTTCCGGATCGGGTCGAGATGTCCGACCAGGGCGGCCACCAGCACCTCCTTGAAGGCGCCGAACCCCTTGCCCTCATGCTCCCGCAGCACGGCCTCCGGCGTGGTGCCGGTGATGGCGGCGAGGATGCCGACCAGGTTGCGCGCCTCCGGCCGCGCCTCCAGCCCCGCCACCTGGCCGGGCAGCGGCTCGGCATCCGTCCGCGCCTTGCGGATCTTCTGCTGGATGGCGTCGGGGTCGTCGGTCAGGTTGATGCGCGACTGGTCGGAGGGGTCCGACTTCGACATCTTCCTGGTGCCGTCGCGCAGCGACATGACGCGGGCGGCGACGCCCTGGATCAGCGGCTCGATCTTCGGGAAGAAATCCACCTCGTAGTCGTGGTTGAATTTCTGGGCGATGTCATTGGCCAGCTCCAGGTGCTGGCGCTGGTCATCGCCCACCGGCACCTGGGTCGCGTGATAGGTCAGGATGTCGGCGGCCATCAGGTTCGGATAGACATAGAGGCCCGCCGAGGCAGCCTCCCGGTCCTTGCCGGCCTTGTCCTTGAACTGGGTCATCCGGTTCAGCCAGCCGAGGCGGGCGACGCAGTTGAAGATCCAGGCGAGCCGCGTATGGGCATGCACATGGCTCTGGATGAACAGGGTGCAGCGGGCCGGATCCAGGCCGCAGGCGATCAGGGCTGCCGCCATCTCCCGCGTCTGGCGCGCCAGCTCCTTCGGGTCCTGCCAGACGGTGATGGCATGCAGGTCGACCACGCAGAAGATCGCCTCATGCGTGTCCTGCATCGGCACCCAGTTGCGGATGGCGCCGAGATAGTTGCCGAGGGTGGGGACGCCGGACGGCTGGATGCCGGAAAACACGCGGATCATCGGTTTGCACTCTGCTTGGGCGGGGACCGTTTTGAAGCCTGGGCCGCGCACGTCAAGGCGTGATACCCGCCCGGCCCGGCCACCCTGGCCCGGCGCGGGCACCCGTGGTAGCCGGGCGGCAGCCGATCTTCGCTTGAGCGGGAACCCCCGATGTCCGACCTGAACGCCCCTTCCTCCCCCATCCCGAACGGCGATGCCGGCCAGGCCTCGCCGCCGCCGCTGCAGCTGAACATCCAGTACACCAAGGACCTGTCCTTCGAGGTGCCGGGCGCGCCCGAGATCTATGTGACGCTGCGCGAGCAGCCGCGGGTCGACCTGGCGCTGGATGTGCAGGCCCGCCCGGTGCAGGAAGGCCAGAATGTCTTCGAGGTCTCGCTGCAGATCCGGGCGGACGCCAAGGTGGGCGAGACCCCCTGCTTCATCGCCGAGCTGGTCTATTGCGGCGTCTTCACCATCAATGTGGAGCAGCAGCACCTGGAGCCGGTGCTGCTGGTGGAATGCCCCCGCCTGCTCTTCCCCTTCGCCCGCAACATCCTGGCCGATATCACCCGTGACGGCGGCTTCCCGCCGGTGATGCTGGCACCGATCGACTTCGTGGCGCTGTGGCAGAGCCGGCGTGGGCCGGGCGCCCAGGCCGCCACGCAGGCGCCGGTCGGCGTCGCCTGAAGACCAGGCCTCCCGCGCCGGCGGTGCGCACCGGGCTGGTGCGCCGCCTTGCCACGCCCGGCCGCTGGCGCGCGGCGCTGCTCGGCCGGGTGGCGGGGCCCGGCTTCTGGCGGGCCCTGGCCACCGCCTTCGGGCTGGGCGCCGCGACCGCGCTCGCCCTGCCGCCGGTGCATCTGGTGCCGGTGCTGCTGCTGACCCTGCCGGGCCTCTTCCTGATGGTCACCGCCGCACCCACGGCGCGGCGCGCGGCGCTGATCGGCCTGGCCTGGGGCTGGGGTTTCCATGTCGCGGGCCTGCACTGGCTGACGAACGCCATCCTCACCGAAGTGGACCGCTTCTGGTGGCTGGTGCCCATCGCGGTGCCGGCGCTGGCCCTGCCGCTGGGGGCCTTCACCATCCTGCCGGCACTGGCCGCCCGCTGGGCCCGCCCCGGCTGGCCCGCCGCGCTCGCCTTCGCCGCCGCCTGGCTGGCGGCGGAGCTGCTGCGCGGCGTGGTCTTCACCGGCTTTCCCTGGAACCTGATCGGCACCGTCTGGGCTTTTGCCAGCCTGCCGGTGCAATCTGCCGCCTGGATCGGCGTGCATGGGCTTTCGCTGGCCACCGTCCTGCTGGCGCTGGCGCCGCTGGCCGGGCGGCGCGGCTGGATCGGCGGCGGCCTGGCGCTGCTCGCCTTCGCCGGGATCGGCCTCATCCGCCTCTGGCCGGCGGAGCCGGAGCCGGAACCCGTCACCATGGTGCTGGTGCAGGGGAATGTGGCGCAGGAGGCGAAATGGCGGGAAGACACCCGCCTGCCGATCTTCCAGCGCTATATCGAATTGACCGCCGGCGGCATCCGCACCGCGGCGCAGGAAGCCCCGGGCAACCGCATCGTCGCCGTCTGGCCGGAAACCGCCAGCCCCTTCCTGCTGGCCAGCGACCCCCGTGCGGCGGAGATGGCCACGGCGCCGCTGCCGCCCGGCGCGCTGCTGCTGGCCGGCAGCGTGCGGGCCGAATTCGCGCCCGATGGTCGCGCCAGCCGCGTCTGGAACAGCCTGGTGGCGCTGGATGCGCAAGGCGCGGTGCTGGATGCCTATGACAAGGTGCACCTGGTGCCCTTCGGCGAATACACGCCGCTGCGCGGCCTGCTGCCGATCCGCCTGGTACTCTCGGCGCTGGATTTCTCCGCGGGCCCGGCGTTGCGGGCCATCAGCCTGCCGGGCCTGCCGGCCTTCGGCAGCCTGATCTGCTACGAGGTGATCTTCCCCGGCGCGGTGACGCCGGCGGCGCGGCCGGGCTTCCTGGTCAATATCACCAACGATGCCTGGTTCGGCGTCTCCGCCGGCCCGCACCAGCACCTGGCCGCGGCGCGGCTGCGCGCGGTGGAGGAGGGGCTGCCGCTGGTGCGCGCGGCGCAGACCGGCATTTCCGCCGTCTTCGATGCGCGTGGCCGGGTGGTGGCGCGGATGGGTCTGGCCGAGACGGGGGTGGTTGTGGCCCCCCTGCCGCGCCCGGCGCCGGCGACGCCTTTCGCCAATCTCGGATTGTGGATACCGATTCTTTTACTCGTTCTGGTATCAACGGGCTCAACCTACGGTTCGCTTTCGCGAGGATCATCGCGTGGTGGAGGTTCGTCTCCCTGATCATCCGCATCAGGGGGTGTGGGAGCTTTATTGAGATTTCTCAAAAGAGTTGACAAATCATAACCACGCGGATACCCCTTGGTGCGGCCGCCGGTCCGAGGTGTTTCGCCCCGCCCGCATCGGCTCCGCCCAGGCCAGGATGGCCCCCTGAACGGGTGGACATGAACTTCCCTGGAGTGGAGTGCGAGTGTTGGCCATTCCGAGCGATGACGTGGTCGAACGTACGGAACGGGAGCACCGCCCGAGCCCGATCGACGTTCATGTGGGCAGCCGGGTGCGACTGCGCCGCACTCTCCTCGGCATGAGCCAGGAGAAGCTGGGTGAGGCCTTGGGCCTGACCTTTCAACAGGTTCAGAAGTATGAGCGGGGTGTGAACCGCATCGGCGCCAGCCGGCTGTTCGACATCTCCCGCGTCCTGGACGTGCCGATCGGCTTCTTCTTCGACGACATGCCGCCCGAGATGGGCGGCAGCCAGGGCAACCGCCGCTTCACCGGATTCCAGGAGCAGCAGGACGGATTCGAGGACGATACCCTGCATCGGCGGGAGACGCTGGAGCTGGTCCGCGCCTATTACCGGATCACCGATGCCTCCGTCCGCAAGCGGGTTTTCGACCTGATCAAGAGCCTGACCCCCACCGAATAGCGGTCGCGTCAGCGCAACTGGGGGTTGTCGAATTCCGGGCTGCGGTAGCGGTGCAGAGCCGTCCGCAATGCCTCGCCGAGGTCCCGTTTCTCCGCGTCTGAGAGAAAAACCCCCAGCTCCACCCGCCGGCCGCGCTGCACGAGGCTGAGGCGTGCAACCCCGCCGGCCACCTCCTCCAGCGTCACGCGGGTCCAATAAGGCTGCAGCACCGTCTCCCGCCGCCCGCCCCGGCCATTGGCGGTGACGATGCGCAGGTCCGTCTCGGTCAGCTGCACCACCTCCCGCGCCCGGGCGCTCCAGCGCCGGTGCAGCGCGACCAGCCCCAGCACCAGCGCCACCTCCACGCCCAGGAAGCCCAGCACGGGCCAGGCGCCGAGCACCAGGAACAGCCCGCCCGGCACCGCCGCGCCGGCGGCCGAGAACAGGCAGAGCAGCCGCATCCCCCGCGCCGAAAGGCTCTGCGACGGGGTGCTGATGGCTTCGAACAGGATCGGGGTGGCTGACATCCTGCTTCACTATGGGGTAGGGCTGGCGTTCCGCCATGCCTGAAAAATCAGAACCCGCACCCAAGCGCAAGGTTGCGACCCGCCCCGCCGCCGCGCCGCGCATCCGCAAGGCCCGCGCCATGAACCGCGCCCAGGCCGAGGCCTTCTTGCGCGCCCTGGCGGCAGCGAACCCCGCCCCGGAAACCGAGCTGCATTTTCGGGATGCCTATACGCTGCTGGTCGCGGTGGCACTCTCCGCCCAGACCACCGATGTGGCGGTGAACAAGGCCACCGCCACCCTCTTCGAGGCCGCGGCCACGCCCGCCGCCATGGTCGCCCTCGGGGTGGAGGGGGTGGCGCCGCATATCCGCCGGATCGGGTTGTGGCAGGGCAAGGCGCGTAACGTGGTGGCGCTGTCCCAGCTGCTGCTGGACCGCCACGGCGGGGAGGTGCCGAACGACCGCGCGGCGCTGGAGGCGCTGCCCGGCGTCGGCCGCAAGACCGCGAATGTCGTCCTCAACGTCGCCTTCGGGCAGGAGACGATGGCGGTGGACACGCACATCTTCCGCCTGGGCAACCGCACCGGCCTGGCGCCGGGCAAGACCACGCGGCAGGTGGAGGATGGGCTGGTGAAGCGCTGCCCGCCCGATATGCTGCGGGATGCGCATCACTGGCTGATCCTGCACGGCCGCTACTGCTGCAAGGCGCGTGCCCCGGAATGCTGGCGCTGCCCGGCCCTGGCCTTCTGCAACTACCCGGCCAAGGTCCTGGCGCCGCCCGTCAGATAGGCTACCGGTCGATATCCTCGATCGACAGCCCGAAGGCCGCCACGCCCTCGGCCAGCAGGTCGCCGAAATTGTCGATGCCGAGCAGCATCTCGGCGGCATCCTCGCCATTGTCGCGCTCGGCCGCCTGGGCCAGCGCCTCCTCCCATTCCTCCGCCGTGAAATCGCCGCGGCCGACCAGGACCAGCGCGATCAGCGCCGCCTGCTCATCGTCGTTCAGGGCGAGGATCGCCGCCCGCAGGCTGTCCTCGTCGAATTCGTCCTCGGCCTCGCCGGCATCGGCGTCGGGCTCCTCATCGGCATCGAGGTCCACCACCTCGGTGCCCTGCACGGCCCGGGCGTGGTCGACCAGCGTCGCCACCAGTTCCAGGCTGATGCCCAGGTCGAGATCGTCTTCCGATGGCTCCGCCATGGGATGCCCCTTTTCGTCACGCAGGAATTAGAATGTTTGGGCGGGTTCGGTTCCAAGCCCGCCCCCGAAAAAAACGTGTCAAAAAACCTCAGCCATTCACCCAGTCGGGCGCCATGGCCGGATTCACGAAGCGCCGGTCCTTGGGCAGCGCCGCGATGGCGGCGAGATCCGCCGCATCCAGCTTGAGGTCGAGCGCCGCCAGGTTCTCGGCCTGCCGCGCTGGGCTTGCCGCCTTCGGCACCATGGCGATGCCGGGCTGGGCGAGCAGCCAGGCCAGCGCCACCTGCGCCGCCGTCGCCCCATGTTTCTGGGCGATCGCCTGCAGGGCGGGCTCGTTGGGCGCATTGCCCTTGCCGAGAGGCGAATAGGCGGTCAGCGCCATGCCATTCGCCCGGCAGATCTCCAGCAGCTTCGACTGGTCCAGCAGCGCATGGCATTCCACCTGCAGGCAGGCCAGGCCCACGCCGCAATCGATCGCCCGCTGCAGCAGCTTCGGCGGGAAGTTGGAGACGCCGATGGCCTTGGCGCGGCCCTCCGCGCGGATCGCGGCGAGGCCGGCCAGGGCATCCGGCAGGTCCAGCTCCGGGCTCGGCCAATGGATCAGCAGCAGGTCGACATAGGGCGTCGCCAGGCGCTTCAGGCTGGCATCGAAGGCGGTGCGGATCGCCGCGCCATTCGTCTTGTCGTTCCAGATTTTTGTCGTGAGGAAGATCTCTTCGCGCGGCAGGCCGGAGGCGGCGAGGCCGAGGCCGACCGTCTCCTCATTGCCGTACATCTCGGCCGTGTCGATGTGGCGGTAGCCGAGCGACAGGGCGGATTCGACCGCCGCCGTGCACTCCGCGCCCTTCATCGGCCAGGTGCCGAGGCCGAGGCGCGGCATGCGGATGGTCGGCGTCTCGATCACTTGCATGGGCATGCGCATCTTCCTCAGCGCTTGGAAAGGTCGACGAAGCCGGCAAAACCCGCCTCGGTGCCGAAGGCCAGCCGCGTGCCGGTGGCGTTCCAGGCGAGGCTGGTGATGCCCGACCCCCGCGGCGGCGCCACCGGCACCACCTTGCCGCTGGCCACTTCCGCCATCAGCACCAGCCCGTCGCCAAAACCGGCGGCCACGACTTCATGCTGCGGATGGAAGGCGACGGCGCTGCACAGAACCTCGTCTCCGCCGGCGAGTTCCGTCGGCGCCTTGCCCATCGGGCCGCCGCCGAAGAAGGGCCAGAGCACCACGGATTCCGCGCCACTCGTCGCCAGCCAGCGGCCGCGGCTGCTGAAGGCGATGGAATGCGTCTTGCCGGGATAGCCGGACATCCGCATGTGCTGGCCATCCGCCAGCCGCCAGCCATGCAGCGCGGTTTCCTGCATGGCGGTCACCACATGGGTGCCGTCCGGGCTGAAGGCGATGGCGTGATGGCTGCCCTTCCACTCCAGGACCTTAGCCTTGTCCTCCTTGGCGCCGACGAACCACAGCGAGGCGCCGCCGTAGTGGCTGGCGGCCAGCCGCTTGCCCTTGGCATCGAAGGCCAGCCCGCCGACCGAGGAGGGATGCGGCAGCGATTTCGCGACCGCCTCCGCCGCATCCAGCACATGCGCGACCTTGCCCACCGAGGCCGCCCGCACGCCCGACTCATGGGCGGCCACATGGTCCACCCACTTGCTGCCGAACTTTTGCACCACCGTCACCGTGCCGTCAGGCGCGGTGTGCACGAGCCGGCCATCGTCGCCGCCGGTCAGGAAGCCGCCCTTGGCATCGGCGCAGGCCGAGAGGATGGCGCCGTCATGCGCCGCCACCGCCTTGTCGCCGATTCGCACCGTGCCATCCGCCAGCGCGAAACCCAGTACCCCCGCGCGATCGAAGATCGCCGCGACCACCCAGGCGCCGAGCTCCTCCGCCGCGCCGCGGCTCGCCAGCAGGAAATCGGCTTCCGAGACGCCTGCCATCAGGCCGGCACCTGGCATGCCTCAAAACCGCGGCGCAGCTGCGGGCGGTTCAGGTCGCGGCCGATGAAGACGATCTTGGACCGCCGCGGATCGCCGTCCTTCCAGTTCCCGATATAGTCGCCGTCGGCGATCATATGCACCGCCTGGAAGGCGAAGCGCCGGTCGTCATTGGCATATGACAAAATGCCCTTGGTGCGCAGCAGGTCCTGGCCCTTCTTCTGCAGCAGCTCGCTGATCCAGGCATTGAACTTTTCCGGGTCCAGCGGGCGGGACACCTCGAAGGACAGGCTCATCACCGCGTCGTCATGGGTGTGGTCGTCCTCGCCCGAGAGGAACTCCGGGTCGCGCTCCAGGATGCGCGCCAGGTTGAAGGCGTCGCGGCCGATCACGGAATCGATCGGCACCTCGGACTTCGTGGCGCGGCGGATCTCGGCATAGGGGTTGATGCCGCGGATCCGGCGCTCCACCGCCTCCGCCTCCTCGGCCGTCACCAGGTCCATCTTGTTCAGCACGATGATATCGGCGAAGGCGATCTGCTCCTGCGCCTCCTTGCTGTCGTCGAGGCGCGCGAAGAGGTGCTTCGCGTCCACCACGGTGACGATGGCGTCCAGCCGCGTGGCACGCTTCACATCCTCGTCCGCGAAGAAGGTCTGCGCCACCGGGGCGGGGTCGGCCAGGCCCGTGGTCTCCACGATGATGCCGTCGAAGCGGCCCTTGCGCTTCATCAGCCCGCCGATGATGCGGATCAGGTCGCCGCGCACGGTGCAGCAGATGCAGCCGTTGTTCATCTCGAAGACTTCCTCGTCAGCATCCACCACGAGGTCGTTGTCCACGCCGAGCTCACCGAACTCGTTGATCACCACCGCGAATTTGCGGCCGTGATTCTCCGACAGGATGCGGTTCAGCAGCGTGGTCTTGCCGGCGCCGAGATAGCCGGTGAGCACGGTGACGGGGACGGGGGCGGGGGATGCGTCGGACATCGGGGGCGGTCTCCGGGATCGGGTTGGGCGCATATATGGGATTGCCGCCGGCCGCTACCCGTGCCGCCTGCAAGGCTGGGTACGGCGGGCGGCTTCAGGACCGGACGGCGCGGCCGCGCACCGCCTCCTCCAGCGCCCGGGCCAGCTCCGCCATGGCCACCGGCTTCACCAGATAGGCATCCATCCCCGCCGCCTGCGCCGCCTGCCTTCCCTGCGCCTCCGCCTGGGCGGTCACCGCCAGCACCGGCAGCCGTCCCGCCGGCCCGGGCAGGGCGCGCAGCCGCCGCGTCGCCTCCAGCCCATCGATCCCCGGCATGTGCAGGTCCATCAGCACGGCGGCATAGGGCCGGGTCTGCATCATCGCCAGCGCGGTGGCGGCATCCGCCGCTTCCTCATGCGCATAGCCGGCGCGGGCCAGCAGCGTGCCGAGCAGCCGGCGGTTCACCGGCACGTCATCCACCACCAGCACCGGTGGCCCGGGGCGGGCCGGGGTGGGCGACGGCGGCGCATCCGGCGGCGCGGGTGCGGCCGGCACCAGCGCCTCCGCCACCTGCGGCAGCGGCAGGGTGACGGTGAAGCTGCTGCCGCGCCCGGGCGCGCTCTGCACCTCGATCCGCCCGCCCATGCGCGCGGCGAGGTCGCGGCAGATGGACAGGCCGAGCCCGGTGCCGCCGTCGCTGTCCTGGAACCGGTCGAAGAGCGTGGCCACACGCTCCGCCGCGATGCCCCGCCCGGTGTCGGAGACCGACAGCTCCAGCGCGCCCTGCGCATTCTGCCGCGCCTCGATCCGCACCTCTCCGCCCTCGGTGAAGCGGATGGCATTGGCCACCATATTGGTCAGGATCTGCCGGATGCGGGGCGGGTCGCCGCGCCAGGCGGGCGGCGTGCCGGCGGCCACCGCCACGGCCAGCCGGTTGCCCCGCGCTGTCGCGCGGGCCCGCAGCAGTGCCACCACCTGCTCCATCAGCTCGTCGACGCGAAACGGCAGGTCGGCCAGCGGCGGCAGGGCCGCGCCCGGCACCTCGATCAGGTCGCGCAGCACCGTCATCAGGTCCAGCGCCGCCTGGCGGGAGGCCGCGACATCGACCCGCGCCGCCGCCGGCAGGCCCGGCTGCTCCAGCACCAGCTCCAGCAGCCCGACGATGCCGCTGAGCGGCGTGCGCACCTCATGCGCCGCGGTGGAGAGTATCTGCGTGCGCAGCCCATCGGCCTGGCGCTGTGCCTCGGCCTCCGCCCGCCGGGTGCATTCCGCCAGATCCGCCGCCGCCTGGCGGGCGCTGCGGCGCCAGGCCCAGGCGGCGCCCAGCGCGGCCGCCGCCTGCAGCAGCAGCAGGCCGGCCAGGATCGGCGCCGAATCCTCACCCGGCCAAGGCCCCGCCACCGCAAGCGCCACCACGCCCAGCGCGGCTGCGGCCGGGAGCAGCAGCAGGGCCCGGGCGGGGCGGGGCAGGGTCACTCAGGCCGGCACGGCGCGGATCGCCTCGGACAGCGTGCCGAAGATGCGGTCCACATGCGGCCGCTCCATGATCAATGGCGGCGACAGCGCCACGATATCGCCGGTGACGCGCACCAGCACGCCGCTGTCGAAGCAGTTGCGGAACACCTCCATGGCGCGGGCGCCGGGCTTGCCGGCGCGCGGCTCCAGCTCGATGCCCGCGATCAGGCCCATGTTGCGCACATCGATGACGCCGGGCGTGCCGCGCATGGCATGCGCCGCCTCCTCGAAATAGGGCTCCATGGCCCGCGCACGGCCGGGCAGGTCCTCCGCCCGGTGCAACTCCAGCGTGGCGATGGCCGCCGCCGAGGCCAGGGGATGGCCGGAATAGGTATAGCCGTGGAACAGCTCGATGCCGGAGGGCACGCCATCGACGATGGTCGCATAGATCTCGTTGCTGGTGGCCACCGCGCCCATCGGCACCGCGGCATTGGTCAGCCCCTTGGCCATGGTCATGATATCCGGCGTCACGCCCAGGCGTTCCGCGCCGAAATTCGTGCCGATGCGGCCGAAGCCGGTGATGACCTCGTCGAAGATCAGCAGGATGCCGTGCTTCGTGCAGATTTTTCGCAGTTTTTCGAGGTAGCCCTTGGGCGGAACGAGGACGCCGGTGCTGCCGGCGACGGGCTCGACCATCACCGCCGCGATGGTGTCGCCATGCAGGGCGACCAGGTTCTCCAGGACATCCGCCAGGTTCTCGCCATGCTCCGGCTGGCCTTTCGAAAAGGCGTTCTGGGCGGGGAGGTGGGTATGCGGCAGGTGGTCCACATAGGGGAGCTGCGCGGAAAACTGCTTGCGGTTGCCGCCGATGCCGCCCACCGACATGCCGCCGAAGCCGACGCCGTGATAGCCGCGCTCCCGCCCCACCAGCCGCACGCGCTGCGATTCACCGCGGGCCTTGTGATAGGCGAGCGCGATCTTCAGCGCGGTATCCGCGGCCTCCGACCCCGAATTGATGAAGAAGACCCGGTCCATGCCCTCGGGCGTCATCTCGGCGACGCGCGCCGCGGCCTCGAAGGCGATGGGGTGGCCGAGCTGGAAGGTCGGCGCGAAATCCATCACCGCGGCCTGCTTCTGGATCGCCTCGACGATCTCCCGCCGGCCATGGCCGGCATTGCAGCACCAGAGGCCCGCCGTGCCGTCCAGGATCTCCTGCCCCTCGGGCGTGAAGTAGGACATGCCCTCGGCGCGGGCCAGCATGCGCGGGGTGGATTTGAAATACTTGTTGTCGCTATAGGGCATCCAGAACGCGTCGAGGTTGTTGCGACGCGGAATCTGCATCTCGTTCATCGGAGGGGTCCTTCTGCACCGCAACCAAAGCAAGCGGCGGGCCCGGGGGCAAGCGCGGCCATGCTCCGCCGCAGATGGTGATCCCAAGCCGTGGTGCCGCGCATGAAGCTGCTGGTGCTCGACGGCGCGCTGGCCCGCTGCTCCGCCGCCGGCTTCGTCGATGGTGTCCTGGTGGCGGAGGAGGTGGCCGATGGCGCCCGGCTGCAGCCGGTGGCCCTGCCGCCGATGGCGGACCGCGTGCTGCGCGCCCTGGCCGGCCCTTGGCCGAGGCTGGATGCGGTGGCGGTGGTGGTGGGTCCGGGCGGCTTCACCGGGCTGCGCGCCGCGATCTCCCTGGCCGAGGGCCTGGCGCTCGGCGCCGGCGCCCGGCTGGTCGGCATCACGACCGGGGAGGCACTGGCCGCCGCCCTGCCGGAGACGCTGCGCGCCCGGCGGGCCGTGTGGTCGGCGGTCGATACCAGGCGCGGCCGCCTGGTGCTGGAACGCCTCGCCCCCGGCGCCTGGCAGGCGGAGGACGCGCCGCAGCCGATGGCGGAGGAAGACCTGCCCGACCCGCCGGGCCCGGTGGCCCTGGTGGGCGATGCCGCGCCGGGCGCCGCGGCGCGGCTCCGGGCACGGGGCGCCGATGTGGTGCTGACGGAGGCGCTGCTGCCCCTGGCCTCCGCCGCCGGGCTGGTGGCGCTGCGCCGCCTGGCCGGGGCGATCCCGCTGCGCGGCGCCGCGCCACTTTATGTCGAGCCGCCGGCGGTGCGGCTGCCCGGATGACGCCGGAGGCGGCCGCCGCGCTTCACGCCGCGGCCTTCCCGCCCGGGGAGGCCTGGGGCGCGGATGCCATCGCCCTGATGCTGGACCTGCCCGGCGCCTTCGGCCTGCTGCGGCCCGGCGCCGGCTTCGTGCTGGCCCGCGTCGCGGCGGATGAGGCGGAGATCCTGACCCTGGCGGTGCATCCCGCGCAGCGCCGCGCCGGCCTGGGCGGGGCCCTGCTGGCGGAGGCTATGGCGGGTGCCGTGCTGCGCGGCGCGACCGCGATGTTCCTGGAAGTCTCGGAGCGCAATGCGCCGGCCCGTGCGCTCTATGCCCGGTCGGGCTTCGCCGAGGTGGGGCGCCGCCGGCGCTATTATGCGGATGGCGCGGATGCGCTGGTGCTGCGGCGGGACCTGAAGACTTAACGGGCTGCGGAAAAAGCCCTCTCCCCCATACGAAGTGGGGGAGAGGGCCTTCCTCTGCTTTTCTGCAGCCGGTTAGGCCTTCTTCCGGATGAGCAGCAGCAGCACGCCATCCGGCGCCTCCGTCGCGGAGAGCACCGCATGGCCCTGTTCGGCCGCGGTACGCGGCACGTTGCGCCGCGGCTCCTCCCCTTTCAGCGCCAGGTGCAGCACCTGGCCCGGCTGCATGCGATCCAGCGCCAGGCGGGTGCGCACGAAGGTCATCGGGCAAGTCTCGCCGGTGATGTCGAGGGACTGGTCGGGCCGGATTTCTTCCGCTGTCACAAGATTCATCGGAACCTGCCTATTCCTTCGACAAACGACATTGCATCCGAACGATTCCAAGCAATATAGTCCTGTGGAGCGTCGCGGCACAGGACATCTCGTCCCACTGGTGCGAAGTATTCGGACCAGACCGGCCGGACGACGCAGGCGAGACCAGAAAAATGGCTGACACGACCGCGAATTCCGACCTGTTGGGCCTGACGGCAGAAATCGTCTCGGCCCATGTCTCGAACAATTCCGTGGCTGTTGCCGATCTGCCGAACCTGATCCAGGAAGTCTACCGCACGCTGTCCAGCATGGGCCAGCCGGTCGTGGAGGTGACGGAGCGTCCGCAGCCTGCCGTGCCGGTCAAGAAGTCGGTGACGCCCGAGTATCTGATCTGCCTGGAAGACGGCAAGAAGCTGAAGATGCTGAAACGGCACCTGAAGACCTCCTTCAACCTGACCCCGGACCAGTACCGGGAGCGTTGGGGCCTGCCGTCGGACTATCCGATGGTGGCGCCGAACTACACCAAGCATCGCTCGACGCTGGCCAAGCGCATCGGCCTCGGCACCAAGCCGCGTGGCCGCCCGCCGGGCCGCGGCCGGGCCGCGGCGGCGGCCCGCGAGGCCTGAGGCCCAGGCGCCGCCGCGTCGCAGCCTGACCCGCCCTTCCGTCCGGCCCGCCCGCATCCTCCGGGTGGCCTGACGGCGCGGTCGGGGCTATGGATAGCGTCCCGGCCCGATGGGGCCGGATCGCCGGAGGGTGCCGCGCCCGAACATGCAGAGTTCCGACGCCCCGACACGCGCTGACGCGGACCGCCCCGATCCGTCGCGGATCGAGCGGCTTTGCGTCGAACGCGGCCTGAAGATGACCGGCCAGCGCCGGTTGATCGCCCGCGTCCTCAGCGAGGCCGAGGACCATCCGGATGTGGAGGAGCTGTACCGCCGCGCCGCCACGCTGGATGCCAAGATCTCGGTTGCCACCGTCTACCGCACGGTCCGGCTGCTGGAGGAGAAGGGCATCGTTGAGCGCCGCGACTTCGGCGGCGGCCGCGCCCGCTACGACCCGACCGATCGGGGCCACCACCATCACCTGATCGATGTCGATACCGGCAAGGTGCTGGAATTCGAGGATCCGGAACATGAGAAGCTGGCACAGGCCATCGCCAAGCGGCTCGGTTTCATCCTGGTCGGGCAGCGGCTGGAGCTGTTCGGCCGCCGCGCCCCCGCCGCCCCGCCGGCGCGGCCCCCGCGCCCGGGCAAGCCGCGCGGCTGAAGGCCGCGCGGGCGTGAACGCGTGAAGGATTTCGCATGAGTGTGGACGGCCCCCTGCCGGCCGATGCGCCGATGCCCGCCGATCTGCGGCAGGTCGCGGCGCTGGCCGATGGGTTCGAGGAACTGCGCGCCGGCAATCTCGGCCTGCGCCTGGCGGAAAGCGCGGCCGAGATCGAGGCCGCCCAGGCACTGCGCTACCGCGTCTTCTACGAGGAGATGGGCGCCCATGCGGATGCCGCGACCCGCGGCAGCCAGCGCGACCGCGACGAATACGATGCGGTGGCGGACCACCTGCTGGTGCTGGACCATGACCTGGGCCAGGGGCCGGAGGCGGTGGTCGGCACCTATCGGCTGATCCGCCGCAAGGGCGCGGACCGGCTGGGCCGTTTCTACTCCGCCGCCGAATACGACCTGGCGCCGCTCCTCGCCTTCGAGGGTGAGATCATGGAGCTCGGCCGGTCCTGCGTCGCCACCGCCTATCGCACGAGGGGCACGCTGCAGCTGCTGTGGCGCGGTATCGCCGCCTTCGTCTTCCGCCACCGGATCGACCTGATGTTCGGCTGCGCCTCCCTGCCCGGGACGGATCTGGACGCGCTGGCGCCGCAGCTCAGCTACCTGCATGCCAATCACCTGGCGCCCCCGGCGCTGCGGCCGCGCGCGGTGCCGGCGCGCCATGTCGCCATGGACCGGCTGCCGGCGGACTCGCTGAACATGCGCGCGGCGCTGGGCGCGCTGCCGCCCCTGGTGAAGGGCTATCTGCGCCTCGGCGGCTTCGTCGGCGATGGCGCGGTGATCGACCAGCAGTTCAACACCACCGATGTCTGCATCGTGGTGAAGACCGACCTGATCACCGACAAGTATTTCCGCCACTACGAGCGGACCGCCGGCCCGGGCTGAGCCGGGCCGGCCTTCGGGGCCTTACGCGGCGCGGATGGCGCCGAGGAAGGTATCGACCTTGCCG
>NZ_JBHYDM010000048.1:0-33173 GCF_051860665.1 Falsiroseomonas sp. | reverse complement strand
CGCGCCGCACCCGCCGCAGCGCCAGCACCACGCCGCGCCGCAGCCGCAGCGCGGCCACCCGCAGCAGCCGGCGCGAGACCGCCCAGGCCCGCCGCGCCCGCAGCGCCGAGACCCGCACCGCCCGCGCCAGCCGCCAGCCTGGCCAGTCGCGCCGCAGCCGCCAGCCGGCCACCACGCCGGTCGGCTGACGCTTCCGGGCCGCCTCAGCGCGCGGCGGGGGCGGCCTGGGCCTGCAGCAGGGCGAGCAGCCCTTCCAGCATCTGCGCGGGGCTCGGCGGGCAGCCGGGGATCAGCAGATCCACCGGCAGCAGCTGCGCGATGCCGCCTTCCACCGCATAGCTGCCCTTGAAGACCCCGCCATCCACCGCGCAATCCCCGGCGGCCACCACCCAACAGGGTTCGGCCGCCGCCGCCCGCGTGCGCTCCACCGCCTCCCGCATATTGCGGCTGGCGGGGCCGGTCACCAGCAGCACGTCGGCATGGCGGGGGGAGGCGACGAAGCGCAGCCCGAAGCGCTCGAGGTCATAGAGCACGCCGGACATGGCGGTGATCTCCAGCTCGCAGCCATTGCAGGACCCGGCATCGACATGGCGGATCGCGAGACTCCGGCCGAGCCGGGCGCGGGCCGTGCTCTCCAGCTTCGCCGCCAGCGCCTGCACCACCTCCTCCGGCGGCGCCTGCACCGGCTCGCTCAGCGGTCGGGCGACGATGGCGCGGGCCAGCCTGGGCCAGAGCATCTTGTCGAATCCCTTCATGCGGTCCTCGCCACGCGGAACAGGTCGTTGCCTTCCGGGTCGCGCAGCACCAGCTCGGTGCCGGGGGCGACACGCTCCGCCAGCCAGCCGATCTCGTCCAGCGCATGGGCGCGGTCGTCATAACCCCAGTGTTCGAGGATGCCGCGGCCGGGACCGGGCTTGATGAGGGTGATGGTGAAGAGCCCCGAAGCCCCTCGCGCCGCCCGGGCGCCATGACGGCCGCTCATCTTTCCCTGCCCTCAGGCGGCGGGCGCGCGCCGCCTTCGCGGCCTCGGCCCCCGGCCGCGGGCATGGTTGCCCCGGGCGGCGCCATCACAGGTCCACCCCGCTGTAGGAACAGTTGAAGCTCTTGTTGCACAAGGGAAAATCCGCGACGATGTTGCCCTCCATCGCGGCTTCCAGCAGCGGCCATTGCAGCCAGGACGGGTCGCGCGGGAAGACGGCGCGGATCAGCCCGCCATCGTCGAGTGCCATCCAGGTGACGATCTCCCCGCGAAAACCCTCGACCAGGGCCAGGCCCTCGCCGCCCTGCTGCGGCAGCGGCGCGTAGATCTCGCCGGGCGGCAGGGTGGCCAGGATGCGGCGGACCAGGCGGAGGCTTTCGGGGATCTCGGCCATCCGCACCCGCAGCCGGGCATCCACGTCGCCCTCCTCCCGCAGGGCCAGGCTGGGCGGGCCGCCGGCGAAGGGGCCATTGGGGAAGGCCAGGCGGGCATCGAAGCCGCGGCCGGAGGCGCGGCCCACCACGCCGCCGGCGGCAAAGCCCGCGGCCAGGGCCGGCGCCAGCACGCCGGTGCCCACCACCCGGTCCTGCAGGCTGGCATGGCTGTCATAGACCGCGGCCAGCGCCGGCAGCTCCGCCTCCACCGCCGCCAGGGCGGCCAGGATGGCGGCGATGCCCGAGGGCAGCGGATCCGCCGCCACCCCGCCCGGCGTCACCCGGTCCATCATCAGCCGATGTCCGAAGGCCTCGAAATTCGCGCGCAGAAGACCCTCGCGCAGAAGCCCGCAGCGCGCCTGCGGCCAGGCGAAGGACGCGTCGTTGCAGGCGGCGCCCCAGTCGCCCAGGTGGTTGGCGATGCGCTCCAGCTCCAGCATCGCGGCGCGCAGCCAGATGGCGCGTGGCGGCGGGATGGTGCGGGTGGCGGCCTCCGCAGCCTCCGCGAAGGCCAGGGAATGCGCCACGGTGCTGTCGCCGGACAGGCGGGCCGCGAAGCGCGCCGCGGTGCGCGGCGACTTGCCCAGCATCAGGCCCAGCGTGCCCTTGTGGTTGTAGCCCAGGCGCTGTTCCAGCCGCACCACCAGCTCGCCCTGCACGGTGAAGCGGAAATGGCCGGATTCGATCACGCCCGCATGCACCGGCCCGACCGGGATCTGGTGCCAGCCCTCGCCCTCGATGGGCAGGAAGACCGGCTGTTCCGCCGGCAGCAGGTTGCGCAGCGGGCGCGCGGCGAGCGGCGCGACAAGCGGCCAGCGCCCATGGTCGAGCCAGGGCCGCAAATCCACCGCCCCCTCCGCCTGCAGGCCCCAGAGGTCGCGGATCATCCGCTCGAAGCGCACGGCGCCGGGCCGGGCGGGGGAGAGCGCCGGATAGTGGCCGCCCTCCGCCGGGGTGCTGGCCAGCAGCAGGGTGGCGCTGGCTTCCTCCAGCAGCGCCACATGCACCATCGCCGGCTCCGCCCAGAGCGACAGAAGCGCGACGCCCGGCTCCTCCAGCAGCGCGACGGGCAGGCGGGCGAAATCCTCGGGCGCCAGGATGTGGCGCGGGACGGGGTGGCAGGGGGCGGGCGTGCCGCGGCGGATCAGGGCGCTGACGCTCATCCCAGCAGCCTCGCCGCATCGCCCAGCAGCGCGGCAAGCCAGGCCGGCAGCGCGAAGCCGAGCAGGACGGAGAGCGCCAGCAGCGCCCAGACCGGCCCGCTGGCCCACCACAGCCCGCCGGGCAGGGCGAAGGCGCCCGCCACCGGCGCATCCGGCGTGGCCGGGCCGAGGCAGAGCGCCTGCAGGGCCCGCACGAGCGCCGCGCCCGCCAGCAGCAGGCCGAGGCCGAGGGGCAGCAGCAGCCAGGGCTGGGTGGCGGCGGCGGCCGTCACCAGCCGGAATTCCGAGACGAACAGCGAAAAGGGCGGCAGACCCGCCAGCCCCGCAATGCCCAGCGCCAGCCCCCAGCCCAGCCCCGGATGGCTGCCCGCCAGCCCGCTAATGTCCGAAATCTTCTGGCTGCCCTTGATCTGCGCCGCCGCGCCGATGCCGAAGAAGACCGCGCTCTTCACCAGGGAATGGCCCATCAGGTGCAGCATGCCCGCGAGATTGGCGCCCAGCCCGAAGGCGATGGCCGAAAGCCCCATATGCTCGATGCTGCTCCAGGCAAAGAGCCGCCGTGCATCCCGCCGCCGCCACAAGGCGAGGGAGGCCAGAAGCAGCGAGGCGAGGCCGAAGCCCAGCAGCAGGGTCCCCGGCTCCAGCGCGCCGGGGTTCAGGTCGACGATGGCCTTGGCCCGCAGCACCGCGACCAGCGCCGCATTCAGCAACAGGCCGGAGAGCACGGCGGAGATGGGCAGCGGCCCCTCGGCCTCGGCATCCGGCAGCCAGGCATGCAGCGGCACCAGCCCGGCCTTGGTGCCATAGCCCACCATCAGGAAGACGAAGGCGAGCGAGAGAATCCCCGGATCGCAGCGCGTCGCCACCAGCCGCAAGGCCGCCCAGGACAGGCCGGAATCGCCGTGGCCGACCAGCGGCTGCGCCGCGAGATACAGCAGGATGGTGCCGAACAGCGCCAGCGCGATGCCGACGCCGCAGAGAAGGAAGAACTTCCAGGCCGCCTCGATCGCCGCAGGCGTGCCATGCACCGCGACCATGAGCACGGAGGCGAGCGTCGCGATCTCGATCGCCACCCACATCACGCCGAGATTGTCCGCCAGCAGTGCCAGGAACTGCGCGCCGACAAAGATCTGGAAGGCGGCGTGATAGGCGCGCGCGCGCAGCCCGTCGAAGCGCTCGGCCGCGACCGTGGCGGCGGAGAAGATGGCGGTGGCCAGGGCGATGAGGCCGGCGAGCGCCACCAGCGGCTGGTTCACCCCATCCACCCGCGTCCAGCCCTGCACCCCCTCCGGCGCCGCGAGAAGGGCCAGCGCCAGGGCCGCGCTGGCGGCGGAGACGCCGCAATTGACCAGCGCCGGCAGCCGCCCGGCCGGGGGCAGCAGGGCGAGCAGCACCGCACCCGCCCAGGGCAGGAAGACGATGATCCAGGGCAGCGGGAGAGTCATGGACCCTCCCCCCGCTGGCGGTCCAGCAAGCCGGTATCCAGCGTCGCCATCCGGTCGCGCAGCAGGAAGACCACGATGCCGGCCACCAGGGCCAGCATCAGCACCAGGGCCGCGGTCGAAAGCTCCACCACCAGCGGCATGCCCTGGGCGCCGATCGCGGCCAGGATCAGCCCGTTCTCCAGGCTCAGCAGGCCGATCACCTGGCTGATGGCATTGCGGCGCGCGATCATCATCAGCATGCCGAGCAGCAGCACGGACAGCGCCAGGGCCAGATTCTCCCGCGTCACCGCCTGTGCCTGTCCCGCGGTGACCGGCAGCACCACCATCACCGCGAGCCCGACCAGCGCGACGGCGGCGAGCAGGGAGGGCCCGATGCCCAGCGCCGTCTCCACCGTGCGATGCAGGCCGAGCCTCCGCAGCAGCAGCCGCAGGGCGAGCGGGATCAGCAGCGCCTTGGCGCCGAAGGCGAGCAGCGCGGTGATGTAGAGGCCGGGCGCGGCCTGCACATAGGCCTGCCAGGCCGCGGCGGCCGCCAGCAGCCCGCCCTGCACGGCGAAGGCATTGATCACCGCATCCAGGCGCCGCTGGTAGAGCAGCACGAAGGACAGCAGCAGGATGCCGCCGCCGAGGAGATGGGCGATGTCGTAGCCGGTGCTGCCGAAGGTCATGGCGGGGGCGCCCCGAAAGCCCTCTCCACCCGATGGGGGGGGGTTGCGGCACTGCCGCAACGCCCCCCCGTCGGGGGGAGAGGGAGCTGTCCGCCGCCCCTCACGCCAGCCTCGTCGACAGGAACAGCAGCAGCGCCGCCAGCAGCCCGAGCAGCAGCGCGGTGCCCAGGAATTCCGGCACCCGGAAGACCCGCATCTTGGCGATCGCACTCTCCAGCGCCGCCAGGGCCAGGCAGAGCACCGCCATCTTCGCCCCCCAGGCCAGCAGGCCCACCAGCCAGCCCAGCGGCGCGAAGCCCACCGGCGCCGTGCCGAACGGGAAAAAGATCGCCGCCAGCAGGGCCAGCCACAGGGTCAGCCGCAGCGCCGCCGCGGCCTCCCACAGCGCCAGGTGGCGGCCGGAGGCTTCGAGCAGCATGGCCTCATGCACCATGGTCAGCTCCAGGTGGGTCGCCGGATTGTCCACCGGGATGCGGCCATTCTCCGCCAGCGCCACCGCCAGCAGCGCCACCAGCGCCAGGCCGAGGGAGACCCGCAGGCCGAGGCTGCCATCCTGGAACAGGGTGCCGATCGCCTCCAGCCCCGTGCTGCCGGCCAGCATGGCCAGCACCAGCGCCACCAGCAGCAGCGCCGGTTCCGCCAGCGCCGCGAAGGACATTTCCCGGGCCGCCCCCAGCCCGCCGAAGGCGGTGCCGACATCCATGCCCGCCAGCGCCAGCGCCACGCGCCCGGCCGCCAGAAGCCCCGCGATCAGCACCAGGTCCGCCAGCGGCGCGAGGGCCATCCCGCGGGCGAAACTCGGCACCAGCGCCAGCGCGGCCAGCGCGGCGGTGGCCCCCGCATAGGGCGCGGCCCGGCTGATCCAGCTGGCATTCTCCGCCAGCACCGGCCGCTTGCGGAGCAGCTTGAAAAAATCGCGCAGCGGCTGCAGCGGGGATGCGCCGGTGCGGCCCATCATCCGCGCCTTCAGCCAGCGCGTGCCGCCCACCACCAGCGGTGCCGCGGCCAGCACCAGGGCCAGGTGCAGCGCCTGGGTGAGCAGAGCGGCAAGCGCCTCCATCAGCCCGCCTCCAGCCAGGCGGCCAGCGCCAGCAGCGCCACCAGCGTGCCGAAAGGCAGCATCAGCGTCGCCGTCAGCGGCAGTTTTCCAAGGCTTTCGGCCCGGACCACCAGCGCATCCCGGGCCCGCGCCAGCGGGGCCAGCAGCCCGGCCTCGGCAGGGTCCGCGAAGCCGGCCTCGATCCGCGCCGGGCCTGGATCGCCCGGCGGCGGCATCCGCACCGCTTCATGCGCCGCCAGCACCGACCCGCCGAGCATCCGCCGCAGCGGCTGGCCGAAGCCGGCGGCGGAGGGCTGCGTCAGCGGATCGCCGAAGGGCAGGTGCGGCGGCGGCGCCATGAAGCCGCAATCCCAGGCGGCCGACCGGGCCACGCCGGCCGGCGCGCGGCGCGCCACTGCCCACCAGATCGCGCCCCCCGCCACCGCCAGCAGCAGCGCCAGGGCCAGCGGCAGGTAGCGCGCCCCGCCATCGCCCACGCGGATCATGGCCAGGCTGCCGCGCTCCACCATGCCATGCGGCACCAGCAGCTGCACCGCGCCCTCCGCCAGGGCTAGCATCGGCCCGGGCAGCAGGCCGAGGAGCAGGGTCAGCCCCGCCGGCAGCAGCAGCGCCAGCCGCGCCGCCCAGCCGCCATCCGTGGCCCCCGCCGCGCGCGGCGTGCGCGGCCGGCCGAGGAAGGCCAGGCCAAACAGCCGCACCATGGCGGAGGCCGCCAGCGCCGCGGCGAGCGCGGCCGCCGCCACCACGGCCACACCCAGCACCTGGAAGGCGAGGTCGCCCACCCGCCAGGCCGCCAGCATCGCCTGCAGCAGCAGCCATTCGCTGGCGAAGCCCGAGAGCGGCGGCAGGCTGGCGGCCGCCGCCGCGCCGACCAGCACCGCGCCCGCGGTCCAGGGCATGGCATGGACCAGCCCGCCCAGCCGGTCCAGCTGGCGGGAGGCCGCGCCATGCGCCACCTCCCCCAGGCCGAGGAAAAGCAGCGACTTGAACAGCGCATGGGTCAGCGCATGCAGCAGGGCCGCGCCCGCCGCCAGGCCGGCCAGCACGCCGAGATCGGCCGCGCGGAAACAGGCGGCCAGGCCGAGCCCGATGCAGATCAGGCCGATATTCTCGATGGTGGAGCAGGCCAGCAGGGTCTTGGTGTCGGTCTCCAGATTGGCGCGCAGCGCGCCGAGCACGGCGGAGGCCGCGCCCAGCACCAGCAGCGGCACGCCCCACCACAGCGGCTGCGCGGGGCCGGAGAGGTCCAGCAGCAGCCGCGCCAGCACATAGACCGCCACCTTGGTCATGGCGCCCGACATCAGGGCGGAGACATGGCTGGGGGCCGCCGGATGGGCCAGCGGCAGCCAGCCATGCAGCGGCACCAGCCCCGCCTTGGCCCCCGCCCCCGCCACCACCAATGCCAGCACGGCCGCGGCGACGAAACCCTGCGGCGGCGCAGCGCGGATGCCGGCAAAGGAAAGGTCGCCGGAGGCCGCGGCCAGCAGCCCCACCGCCGGCACCAGGCAGATGCCGCCGAAGACGGCGAAGGCCAGGTAGCGGCGCGCGGCGTGGCGGCTTTCGGCATTCGTGTGATCGGCCGCGACCAGGACCCAGGAGGCGAGGGACATCGCCTCGAAGCCCAGCACCAGCCCAAAACCATCCGCCGCGACCAGCGCCAGCAGCATGCCGGCCAGGAACAGCGGATAGGCCACCAGCAGCCGCGGCGCGGCATGTTGCGCATGGGCCAGCCCGAACAGCGCCGAACAGGCCCCGGCCAGCCCCAGCAGCAGCAGGAACCAGGCGGAGAGCGCATCCACGGCGACCAGCGCCGGCACGCCGAGCGGCAGGAATTGCGGCGCCAGGCCCCCGCCCGCCAGCCCGGCCAGCCCGCATCCGGCAATGACCGCGGCAGCCAGCAGGCAGCCGCCATGCACGATCGCGCCGGCCCAGCGCAAGGTCTGCGGAAGCCGCGCCAGGGGCACGGCCAGCACCGCCAGCAGCCCGAGGCCCGCCAGCGTGAGGAGCAGCGCCGTCAGCACGGCAGGGGAGCGAAGCGGGTCACCGCCGCCGAGGATAGAAGCCTGGGCCGGCGGGCAGAAGGGGGCGGCGGGGCGCCGGGCCATCAAGTCTCGCGGGACCGCGGCTTTCCCGGCGGCGCGCACCCCGCGAAGCCGCTTTCCAAGCCCGCCCGCCGGCGCTACAGCAGCCGCCCGGCGCCGGATGTGGCCGGAGGAGCCCGCGCGCGGTCACCTCCGTCACCCTTCGGGGCCCGAATCTCTGGCGGGCGAGGCCCGACCAATCCGGGGGGTGCGTCCTTTGGGCCCGTTGCTCGCCTTCAGCCGCGGTGTCGATGCCCTGACCGCCGGCTTCGGGCGGATCGCCGACTACCTGGTGCTGATCGCCTGCACCGTCAGCGCCGGCAATGCCTTCCTGCGCTATGGCTTCTCCGCCGGGTCCAATGCCTGGCTGGAGCTGCAATGGTATTGCTTCGCCGGCATGGTGATGCTGGGCGCCAGCTACACGCTGCGGCGGAACGAGCATGTGCGCGTCGACCTGGTCTATGGCGCGCTGGGGCAGCGGGCGCGGATCTGGGTGGATATCCTCGGCCTGTCGCTGTTCCTGCTGCCGGCCATGGCGCTGCTGGCCTGGATGACCTGGCCCTTCTTCCTCGACTCCTGGGCGCGGGCGGAGGTCTCCTCCTCCCCCGGCGGGCTCATCCGCTGGCCGGCCAAGCTGCTGCTGCCGCTGGGTTTCGCGCTGATGTTCGCGCAGGGCTTTTCCGAACTGGTGAAGCGCGTGGCGGTGCTGCGCGGGATCGAGCTGCCGCGCGGCCAGCTTTTCGCCACCTATGCCCGGCCCGACCAGTGACCGCCCGCCTGCCCCTGCGAAGCCCGGGAGCCTAGGGAAACAAGATGCTCCATGAGGATATCATGCCGCCGCTGATGTTCGGCGGGCTGGTGATCTTCCTGCTGATCGGCTTCCCGGCGGCCTTCTCGCTGGCCGCCGTCGGTCTGTTCTTCGGCTTCATCTCGATCGAGCTCGGCTTCTTCCCGGAAGCCTGGCTGGGCAACCTGCCGCTGCGCGTCTTCGGCATCCTGTCCAACGACCTGCTGCTGGCGATCCCCTTCTTCACCCTGATGGGCGCGGTGCTGGAACGCTGCGGCCTGGCGGAGGACCTGCTGGAGGGCACCGGCCAGCTCTTCGGCAAGATCCCGGGCGGCCTCGCCTATGCGGTGATCATCGTGGGCGCCATCCTGGGCGCCATCACCGGCACCGTCGCCGCCAGCGTGATCTCCATGGGCATGATCAGCCTGCCGATCATGATGCGCTACGGCTACGACATGCGGATCGCCACCGGCGTCATCGCGGCCTCGGGCACCATCACCCAGCTGATCCCGCCCTCCCTCGTGCTGATCGTGCTGTCGGACCAGCTCGGCCAGTCGGTGGGCGACATGTATGCGGGCGCCATCGGGCCGTCCCTGCTGCAGGTGGCGCTGTTCCTGCTGTTCATCTGGCTGGTCTCGATCTTCCGCCCGCACAAGGTGCCGCCCCTGCCGGATGAGGCGCTGGCCCCGCGCGACTGGCGGCTGTGGTGGCGGGTGCTGAAGGGCATGGTGCCCTCCATGGCGCTGATCTTCATGGTGCTGGGCACCATCTTCCTGGGCCTGGCGACGCCGACCGAGGCCGGCGCCATGGGCGTGGTGGGCGCCGTAGTGCTGGCGGCGCTGAACCGGCGGCTGACCTGGCCGCTGATCCGGGAAGCCATGGGCAATACCATGCGGATCACCAGCATGGTCATCTTCATCCTGATCGGCGCCACGGTCTTCACCCTGGTCTTCCAGGGCGTCGACGGCGGCATCTGGATCGAGCACCTGCTGGGGCTGCTGCCCGGCGGGCAGACCGGCTTCCTGATCTTCGTCAATATCTTCGTCTTCTTCCTGGCCTTCTTCCTCGACTTCTTCGAGATCGCCTTCATCGTCATTCCGCTGCTGGCGCCTGTGGCGAAATCCTTGGGCATCGACCTGGTCTGGTTCGGCGTGCTGCTCTGCATCAACATGCAGACTGCCTTCATGCACCCGCCCTTCGGCTTCGCCCTGTTCTACCTGCGCGGCGTGGCGCCGAAATCGGTGCTGACGCGGGACATCTACTGGGGCGCCATTCCCTGGCTGGGCCTGCAGCTGCTGCTGGTGGCCGTCGTGATCTTCTGGCCGCAGAGCGTGACCTATTGGCTGGACCGCACGCCGCGGCAGGACCCCAGCACCGTCATCATCGACCTGCCCCCGCCGGCGGCGACGCCGGACATGCCCGCCGTGCCGATCTTCCAATGAAGCTGTTGCCGATCGGCACGGTGCAGGGCGGAAGAGCGGAGCCGCTGGACGATGGCTGGGACAGCGTCGAGGCCGAGATCCGGCTGGACCCGGCGGTGCTGGGGCCGGATGCGGCGCTGGGGCTCGACCAGTTCAGCCATATCCTCGTGGTCTTCGGCTTCCACCGGCTGGACGCCGCGGCGGTGGAGCACGATGCGCGCCACCCGCGCGGCCGCCAGGACTGGCCGCGCATGGGCATCCTGGCGCAGCGCGGCGCGCCGCGGCCGAACCGGCTGGGCGTCACCACCTGCGCGCTGCTGTCCGCGAAGGGCCTGGTGCTGCGGGTCCGCGGGCTGGATGCCATCGCGGGTTCGCCCGTCTTCGACATCAAGCCGCATATGACCGGCTTCGACCCGCGCGGCCGGGTCCGCGAGCCCGATTGGGCGCGGGAGATCATGGCCGGCTACTGGTGACCGCCCCTTGCGGCGCCACCGCGGCGGGCGGATAGCCTCCGCGATGCGAGAAGGCGATGCAGATGGCTGACGACGACTATGTCTTCGACGAGGCGACCGGCGAATGGCGCCCGGCCAGCGAGATCGCCGCCGCCGCCCCGCCCGCCGCGGTCGAGGTCCGCGATGCCGCCGGCAATCTCCTGGCGGACGGCGATTCCGTCACCCTCATCAAGGACCTGAAGGTGAAGGGCGCCAACCAGACCCTGAAGCAGGGCACGGTCATCCGCTCGATCCGCCTGACCGACAATCCCGAGGAAATCGACTGCCGGCACGAGACCATCAAGGGGCTGGTGCTGCGCACGGAATTCGTCCGCAAGCGCGGGTAGCGCAGCCGCTCAGAGCATCTCCAGCGGCCGCTTCCGCTTCGGCGGCGAGAAGGCGGCGTCCAGCTCGGCCCGGTCTTCCGCCGTCAGCACCAGGTCGCGCGCAGCGACATTGGCCCGCAGATGCGTCGGGTCGCCGGCCTTGGGGATGGCGATGACGCCCGGCCGGGACAGCACGAAGGCCAGCGCCACCTGCGCCGGCGCCACCCCGTGCCGCGCCGCCACCGCCCGCAGCGCCCGGTGCCGCAGCAGCGCGCCGCCCTGGCCGATCGGCGAATAGGCCATCACCGGCATGGCACGCGCCGCGCAGAAGGGCAGCAGGTCGAATTCCACGCCACGCGCCTCCAGGTTCCACAGCACCTGGTCGGTGGCGCAATCGGCCAGCGCCGGGCCCAGCTCCTCCAGGTCGTCCACATCCAGGTTCGAGACACCCCAGCGGGCGATCTGCCCCTTCGCCCGCGCGGCCTCCATCGCCTGCACCGTCTCCGCCAGCGGCACGCCGCCGCGCCAATGCAGCAGATAGAGGTCGAGCCGCTCCACCCGCAGCCGCTTCAGGCTGGCCGCCAGCGCCAAGGGCAGTTTCCGGGCGGAGGCATTGTGGGGATAGACCTTCGAGACCAGGAAGACCTCCTCCCGCCGTCCGGCGATGGCCTCCCCCACCACCTCCTCGGCCCCGCCATCGCCGTACATCTCGGCCGTGTCGATCAGGGTCAGGCCCAGGTCGAGGCCGAGGCGCAGCGCATCGGCCTCCGCCCGCCGGTCGCCGCCCTCGCCCATCCGCCAGCTGCCCTGGCCGAGCGCGGGCACCGTCGCCCCGTCCTGAAATCGGATCTGCTGCATGGAACCCGGGCCTCCCTCGCCCCATCTGCGGGGCATGACCCGCACATTGCTTCCCCTCGCGGCCTGCATGGTCGCCGCCTCCCTCGCCCAGGCGCAACCCTCGCCCGGCCTGCAGGGGCAGGTGCCGGAGGAGATCGGCTCCTGGCGCCTGTCCTGCCTGGCGGATCGCATGACCGATCGCGCCGATTGCCTGCTGCGGCACCGGGAACCGGTGGAGGCCGCGCAGAGCGCCGCGGGATCCTCCCTGGTGCTGGAGGTGCAGGATCGCGGCGGGCATCTGGTGCCGGTGATCGCGGCGCGCGACCTGTCGCTGGAATCGGCCAGCCGCGGCCTGCTGGCGGTGACCGGCACGGCCCAGCTGCGCTTCCCACCGAACCGCTATTTCGAGCTGCCCTGCACGCTGGAGGGGCGCAGCCTGGTCTGCGCGCCGCGGGTGGAGGATGCGGCGCGGGCCGCGGCGGAACTGCCGAACGCGCCGCTCGCGCTGGTGCGGATGACGGGGCTTGGCGCCGGTTCCGACCGCGCCGAGCCGGCGGAGCTGCGCCTGAGCCAGACCGCCGAGGCGCTGGCCCGCTTCCGCAGCCGGGTGCCGGAAGGCAGCGCACGGCCCCCCACCTCCGGCCTGACGCTGCCGGATATCACCAGCCGGCTGCAGCGCCTTTTCGGCAATTGATCCCGGCCGCCCCTCAGGCGGCCTGGGCGCGCCCCGCGGTCGGGTCCAGGCGATAGCCGCCGCCCTCGGTGACCAGCAGGCGGGCATTGGTCGGATCGGGCTCGATCTTCTGCCGCAGGCGGTAGATATGCGTCTCCAGCGTATGCGTGGTCACGGCGCTGTTGTAGCCCCAGACCTCGTTCAGCAGGATCTGCCGCCCAACCGGCCGACCGCCGGCGCGGTACAGGTACTTCAGGATCGCCGCTTCCTTCTCCGTCAGCCGGATCTTCCGGTTGCGCGCGGCATCCAGCAGCATCTTGGCGGAAGGACGGAAGGTATAGGGGCCGACGCTGAAGACCGCGTCCTCGGAATTGTCGAAGACCCGCAGTTGCGCGCGCAGGCGGGCCATCAGTTCGGAGACGCGGAAGGGCTTGGCGATGTAGTCGTTGGCGCCGGAATCGAGGCCGCGGACGATGTCCTGCTCGCCATCCGCGCCGGTCAGCATCAGGATGGGCATGCGCAGGCCCTGCTTGCGCAGCCGCGCGCAAAGGTCGCGTCCATCGCCATCCGGCAGGCCGATGTCGAGCACGATCGCATCGAAGCGCGAATCCTCGGCGGTGAGGCGCGCCAGCGCGTCCGCCGCGGTTCCGGCCTCGGTGGCGGCGAATTCGCCGTCATGCGCCAGTTGTTCCGCCAGCGTCTGCCGAAGCGCTTCGTCGTCGTCCACGACGAGGATGGGGCGTGGACCGGCCATGGTAGCTCCCATATCTGTGAGGCCACGTGACAACGGGCCCGCGGCGGATCGGTTTCACGTCTCCGTGCCATCGCCGCCGAAATAGATGGCGGAACGGACCGAACCCGACAAGCGATCTTGCCCTAGCGTATGCGTGATCAGCAAGCCTTGCCATGCGGGCGTCACGATTTGTCGCGCAGCGCAGGTCTTCTGCCGGTCAAGCGCGTTTTTCTTGCAGACCGCCCCCTTTCAAACGCCTTTGGCGCGCCACATTCGGCATCGTCAATAGGCGCCACACGGAACGCCAATCATATGAGAAGCATGGCCCCCATCGCCTCCTCGCGCCCTGGTGGCGTCAACGACGACGGCTTGCCCGATCCCCGGGTGCTGGCGCTGCGTGCCGTCCATCGTGCCGCCAGCGAATTGCGCCGCGGCACGCCGGTGCTGCTGCAGGGGTCGGACAGCGCCCTGGTGGTCGCGGCGGCGGAGACCGTTTCCGCCCGCGGCCTGGGGGAACTGGCGGCCGCGGCGCGGGGCCCGGCCGTGCTGCTGCTGGCGCCGGTGCGCGCCGCGGCGGTGCTGCAGCGGCCGGTGCCGCAGGCCACCGGTGCCGCCCCCATCGGGACGGCGGCGGAGATGGGCGCGGTGGCGCTGCGGCTGACGCCCGCGCTGCTGGACCCGGCCGCCCTGCGGTCTCTCGCCGATCCCACTGCCGAACGCCTGCTGCCCGAACAGCCGGAACGCACCGCCATGCCGCCGCAGGCCCTGCCGGCCATCGCCCTGGCCAAGTTGGCCCGGCTGCTGCCGGCGCTGGTGGTGGCCCCGGCGGCGGAGGCTGCCGCCGCGCGGCTCGACCTGCTCTCCGTCAAGGCGGCCGATGTGCTGGCCTATCCGGTCGCGGCGCCGGCCAGCCTGGCGCGGGTGGCGGAGGCCCGCGTGCCGCTGGAGGACGCGCCGGAGGCCCGCATCATCGCCTTCCGCGCGGCGGATGGCGGCATCGAGCACCTGGCGATCCTGGTCGACAGCGTCTCCCCGAACCCGACGCCCGGCGGCGTGCCGCTGGTGCGGGTGCATTCCGAATGTTTCACCGGCGACCTGCTGGGCAGCCTGCGCTGCGATTGCGGCCCGCAGCTGCGCGGGGCCATCAAGCGGATGGCCGCCGACCCGGCCGGCGGCGTGCTGCTCTACCTGGCGCAGGAAGGTCGCGGCATCGGGCTGGTGAACAAGCTGCGCGCCTATACGCTGCAGGACCAGGGTCTCGACACGCTCGATGCCAACCGGGCGCTGGGCTATGGCGCGGATGAGCGGAACTTCTGGGTGGCGGCGGAGATGCTGCGCGCGATCGGCGTGCCCCGCGTGCGGCTGCTGACCAACAACCCGGACAAGCTCGCCGGCCTCGCCGCCTGCGGCATCGAGGTGGAGGGCCGGGAGGCGCATCAGTTCGAGGGCAATGGCGTCAATGACGGCTACCTGGAAACCAAGGCCCGCCGCTTCGGCCATCTGCTGACCTGAGAGCCGGCATCTGGCATCTGGCACGCGGCTTGCCTCGCCTGCCGGACCACGAAGGATCAGCCCGCCATGGACATCGGCGCCACGCGTGCGCAAAGCGACATCCTGCCCCGGCTGGGGCCGGACGAGCATGTGCCGACGCCCGGCAACCTGACCTTCGAGGAGGTGATCCAGGCGCTGAACCCCCTGCATCATCTGCCGGTGATCGGCACGATCTACCGGGCCACGACCGGGGAGGGGCTGAACCCGGCGCTGCGCGTGCTGGGCGGCGCGGCCTTCGGCGGGCCGATCGGCATGCTCTCGACCGCCATCTTCGCGGCGCTGGAACAGTTCACCACCGCGCCCTCCCAGGGCCCCTCCGCCCCCAGCCCCGCCTCCACCGGCACGGCCCTGGCCGCCCGCCGGAGCACCTCCAGCCATGGATGAGGCCGGCTGGGCCGTGGTGACGCCGGATGGCCGCTTCCGCTTCGAAGGGCAGGTGCTGCGTTGCGCGCTCGGCAAGGGTGGCGTGGTGCCGGCGGAGCGCAAGCAGGAAGGAGACGGCGCCACCCCCGCCGCGCGCCTGCCGCTGCGCCGCCTGTTCTACCGTGCCGACCGTGGCCCGGCGCCGCGCGGCGCGGTGCCGGTGGAGCCGCTGGCCCCCGAGGATGGCTGGTGCGACGACCCCGCCGACCGCGCCTATAACCGCCCCGTGCGCCTGCCTTTTGCGGGGCGGCACGAGGTGCTGTGGCGGCAGGATGCGGTCTATGACCTGATCGGCGTGCTCGGCTGGAACGACGCGCCGGTGGAGCGCGGCCGCGGCAGCGCCATCTTCCTGCACCTGGCGCGGCCGGATTACGCGCCCACCGAGGGCTGCGTCGCCCTGGCCCTGCCGGATCTCCGCGCCGTGCTGGCGCGCGGCCTTCTGGGGATCGAGGTGCGGGCGGGGGCTTAGTGTCCGTTTGAGAATGCCTGCGGGTCGGCTCCGCGGCTCTTTTCCGCCCCTGGGTCGCGCCCATGGCGCGCTATCCGCGCGACGCCGGGCTTGCCGATGCAACCAGCATCGGCGGCGCCCGGCGCCTTCCAGGGCCGCAAAATTCCCTGCGGATCCTCAACCGCCGGCATTCTCAAACGGTCACTTAGCTCGACCGCCGCCGCAGCAGCCGCGCCGCCTCCCGCAGATCCAGGCCGCGCAGCGCCTGCGCGGTGCCGAAATAGGTGACCAGCCCGGCCAGGATCAGCGCCGCCAGCCCGGCAAAGCGCGCCAGGCTGCCCTCCAGCGGAAACAGCACCGCCTCCAGCGCCAGCAGCACCCCCGCCATCACCGCGGCGGCGGCCAGCAGCCGCGGCGCGCGGCGGCGCAGCCGGCGGTCCAGCAGCAGCTGGCGCCGCCGGGTCAGCAGCCAGCTCAGCACCGCCACATTCACCCAGGCGGCAATGGAGGTGGCCAGCGCGATGCCGACATGCGCCAGGTGGGGAATCAGCGCCAGGTTCAGCACCAGGTTCAGCGCCACGATCCCGAGGCCCACCTTCACCGGCGTCGCCGTATCGCCGCGGGCGAAAAAGCCCGGGGTCAGCGCCTTCACCAGCACGAAGGCCGGCAGCCCCACCGCGCCCGCCACCAGCGCAGCGGCCGTGGCGGCGGCGGCCTGGGCATCGAAAAGTCCCCGCTGGAACAGCGCGGAGATGATCGGGCCGGCCGTCACCGCCATGGCCAGCGCCGCCGGCAGGGCGAAGGCGAGCGACAGCTCGATGGCGCGGTTCTGGCTGCGATGCGCCTCCAGTTTTCGGCCCGTGCGCAGCTGCCGCGCCAGCAGCGGCAGCAGCGCCGTGCCCACCGCGGCGCCAATGACGCCCAGCGGCAGCTGCGCCACCCGGTCGGCATAGTACAGGTAGCTGACCGCCCCCGCCGGCAGCAGCGAGGCCAGCACCACGTCGATGGCGAGGTTCAGCTGCGTGACGCCGGCGCCGAACAGGCCTGGCACCATCCGCCGCAGCACCGCCCGCACATCCGTCGTCATGCGGGGGATAGAAAGCGGGTTGATCACCATCCCCGCCGCCCGCACCGCCACCAGCAACAGGCCAAGCTGCGCGATGCCGGAGGCCATGACGCCCCAGGCCAGCGCATGGCCCGGCGTCGCCACATAGGGCGTCAGCCCCAGCAGCGCCGCCATGGACACCAGGTTGAACAGCACCGGCGTCGCCGCCGCCGCGCCGAACCGGTTCATGCCGTTCAGCACGCCGGAGACCAGCGCCGCCAGGCAGATGAACAGAAGATAGGGGAAGGTGATGCGCGTCAGCTCGATGGCCAGCGCCAGCCTTTCGCCGGAAAACCCCGGCGCCAGCACGAAGAGCAGCTGCGGCATGAAGACCATGCCCAAAATCACCAGGCAGGCCAGCCAGATCGACATCAGCCCGGCCAGCGAATTGGCCAGGGCCCGCGCCTTGGCCGGCCCATCCAGCGCGAAGCTGCCGGCGAAGGCGGGCACGAAGGCGGCATTGAAGGCCCCCTCCCCGAACAGGCGCCGGAACAGGTTCGGCAATTTCAGCGCGATGAAGAAGGCATCCGCCACCGGGCCGGCGCCGAGACGCGAGGCGATCAGCATGTCCCGGGCGAAGCCGAGCAGCCGGCTCGCCATGGTCCAGCCGCCGACGGTGAAGACGCTGCGTAGCATCGGGCCTGTGTAGGCCGGAACCGGAGCTGAGGGAATCGCGGCCCAGGAAACGCGCGGCGGTTAAGCCATTCTTCGCCTCCATGCGGCAGTCTGCGGCATGGCAAGGCACGGCATCGCAGCATCTGGCAGGCTTTCGGTCCTGCCGCTGCTGCTGCTGGGGCTCGCCACGGCCGGCCTGGGCCTGGCCCAGGCGCAACCCCGTCCCGGTCAGCCGCTGGCGCTGATCTTCCCACCGGGTATGACCGAAGGCGCCGCGCTGCTGCGCCTGCTGGCGGAGCCCGGCTGGGATCCGGTCTCGATCGGCCGGGTCGGGCCCTTCGCGCTGGTCCTCGTGGCTCCCACCCGGGCGGATCCCCCGCCGGTCGCCACCGGCGCCTGGCTGGTCCTGCCCGCCATCGGCCGCCCCGCCTGCGCGGGGTCTGACGTGCCTGTCTCACCAGGAAGGTAAGCCGATGAATCTCGAAGCCATCCGCCGCGGCAGCGGCGTGATCCTGCTCGCCTTGCTGGGCAGCCTGGCGGCCCTCGCCGCGCCGGTGGCCTGGCTGTCCGGCGGTGGATCGCCGGAGATCTGGGGCGGCGGCGGCCTCGCCGTCCTCGTGGCCCTGGCGGCCCTGGGCACCGCGCTGCGCAACCCGGGCGGACCGCTTGCGCGGCAGATGATCGCCGTCGCGCTGATGGTGCAGGTCTCGGTCTTCGTCTGGGTGGCGCCGCCCGGGCTGCGGACCGACATGCACATGGCCTATTTCGCCGCGCTGGCGATGCTGGCGGGTCTGGTCGACCGCCGCGCGATCCTGCTGGGCACGCTGACGGTCGCGCTGCACCACACCGCGCTGAACGAGCTGGCTCCGATGGTGGTCTTCGGCGGCGAGGGCACGCTCGGCCGGGTCGCGCTGCATGCCGGCGTCCTGGTGGCGGAAGCGGCGGCGCTGCTGGCGCTGCTGACCCATCTGGAACGCGCCGCCGCGGCCGCGGCCGAGGCCATGGCCGAAGTCGAGGCCCGGCGGCGGCGGGAGGATCTGGAACGCGAGGACCAGGCGGCGCAGGACGCGGCCCTCGCCCGGCAGGCCAGGGCCGGCCGCGCCGCCGTGGCCGCCAGCATGGAGGCCGAGATCGGCGGCTGCAGCGAACAGCTGACCCGCGCCGCACAGGACCTCGGCGGTGCCGCGGATAGCCTGGCACGGGCCACCCGCAGCGGAACGACGGCCGCGCAGGCCGCGGCCTCGGCAACCTCCGAGGCCGCGATGGATGTGCAGACGGTCGCCTCCGCGGCGGAGGAACTGGCCACCTCGGTGCAGGAAGTCACCCGGCAGGTGGCCAGCGCGGCGAGCGTCGCCCGCAATGCGGCGGACCGCGCCCGCAGCACGGATGCGATCGTCGCCGGCCTCTCCGAAGGCGCCGGCAGGATCCATGAGGTGGTGCGCCTGATCGGCGCCATCGCCGGCCAGACCAACCTGCTGGCGCTGAACGCCACCATCGAGGCGGCCCGCGCCGGCGATGCCGGCAAGGGCTTCGCCGTGGTGGCCGGGGAGGTGAAGGCCCTGGCCGCCCAGACCGCCAGCGCCACCGCCGAGATCGGCCGCCAGGCCGGCAGCATCGAGGCGGCGACGGAAGAGGCGGTGCAGGCCATCCGCGGCATCGTCGCCGTGGTGGCCGAGCTGGAACAGCTGTCCTCCGCCATGGCCCTGGCGGTCGAACAACAGGGCAGCGCCACCCAGGACATCGCCCGCACCGCGCAACGCGTGGCCGGCAGCACCGGCCGGGCCTCCGGCGCCGCCAGTGCCGCGGAAAGCGCCATCGGCGCCGCCGCCCAGGCGGTCGAACAACTGGAAGCCACGGCCCGAACCCTCGATTCCAACGCCGGCTCCCTGCGCAGCGCCCTGCAGGCCACCGTCGCGGAACTGCGGGCGGCCTGACGGCCTGCAGGCGCGGGCAGGGCTTCAAGTCCTTGCCCCGCCGGGACGGGACGCTTACGTGGAGCCGCGAAACGCCGCCCCCACTCCGCGAGTCAGAAAACCCTCCTCATGAGCGATACCCAGGACACGCCGACCCCGGCTGAGACCACCGCGACCACGCCCGATCCGGCCACCCCCGAAACCCCGCAGACCGAGGCGGAACGCATCGCCGCCCTCGAAGCCGAACTCGGCCAGATGCGCGACAAATGGCTGCGCGCGGAAGCCGACATGCAGAACCTGCGCGCCCGCACCAAGCGCGAGATCGAGGACGCGCGCCTCTACGCCGTGCAGAAATTCGCGCGCGACGTGGTGGAAACGGCGGAAAACCTGCGCCGCGGCCTGGACAGCCTGCCCCCCGCCACCGAGGACGAACCGGAAATCCTCGGCAAGCTGCGCGGCGGCTTCGAAGGCGTGGAACGCGCCTTCGTGACCATGCTGGAACGCCACGGCATCGCCCGCCTCGACGCCCAGGGCAAGGCCTTCGACCCGGAACTGCACCAGGCCATGGCCGAACAACCGGCCCCCGAAGGCACCGAGCCCGGCACCATCATCCAGGCCTGGACCCCCGCCTGGACCCTGCACGGGCGGCTGCTGAAGCCGGCGATGGTGGTGGTGGCGGGGAAGTAGGTCGCGCGGGTGATCGCCGGGGGGCTTTGCCCCCCGTGGATCACCGGCGCTACTTCGCCAGCTTCCGCCGCCGTCGTCGCATGCGCACCCAGACCAGGCCGGCGATGACCGGGACCAGGGTGGCCAGCACGATGTCGAGGCGGATGGGGCCCCAGGGGAGGGGTTTCAGGGCGTAGCTGGCCAGCGACAGCACGTAGTAGCTGATGCCGGCGACGGAGAGGCCTTCCACGGTTTCCTGCAGGCGCAGCTGGGCGCGGCCGGTCTCGGCCATGGCGGCCAGCAGTTTCTGCGTCTGGGCTTCCTGCGCCACGGCGACGCGGGCGCGCAGAAGGTCGACGGCGCGGCCGCAGCGGACGGACAGCGCGGAGATGCGGGCGCCGGTGGCCTGCACGGTGGCGAGTGCGGGGTCGAGGCGGCGTTCCAGGTATTCGGTCAGGGTCGGCAGGCCGTGCAGGCGTTCCTCGCGGAGCACCTGGAGGCGGCGGCCGACGAGCGCGTGGTAGGCGTGGGCGGCGGAGAAGCGGTCCGCGGTGGCATTGGCGATCTGTTCGATACCGGTGGCGAGCTCGGTGAGTTCTTCCAGCGCGGCGCGTTCGGCTTCCAGTTCCGCGAGGCCCGAGAGGCGGGTGGAGAGGGTGGCCAGGCGGTCCGAGGCGCGGGCCAGGTCGCCGGAGGCGGCGCGGGCCGGCGGCAGGGCCAGCAGGGCGAAAAGCCGGTAGGTCTCGATCTCCCACAGCGCCTGGGCCAGGCGGCCGGCGAGTGCCGGGGTCAGCCCATGGTCCTGCAGCAGGATGCGCGTGAAGCCATCGGGGCCGAGCCGGAAATCGGTCCAGGCGGTGGCGGCGCCGCCGGAGAGGCTGGCGCCGGCCAGGCCTTCGGGGGCGAAGCTGCCGGGGGGCGGGGGTTCGTCCTCTCCTGCCGTGGGCAGCACGGCGATATGGGCGGCGACCAGGGTGCGGCCGGGCAGGGCCTCCAGCCAGTCCCGCGGTACGGCGGCGATGGCGGTGAAGGCGAAGGGGTCGTCCGGGTGGTCGGACAGGCCGGGGCGCAGGAAGGTCCAGCCGTCGAATTCGGTATGCCGTTCGTAGCGCAGCCGGAAGGCGCCGAAATCGGCCAGCACGAAATCCGCGCCGGGCGCGGGCGGTGTCACCCCGTAGCGGCGGCAGAGCACGGCGAGATGCGCGACCGCGGCGCCGCGTTCCGTGCCGGTGTCGCCGGCCAGGGCGAGGCGGCTGATCGCCATGGGCGTCTGCAGCGGCAGCGGCGGGCGGGCATGCAGTTCGCCCGTCAGCAGGTCGCGCTGCGGGTGGAGGGGGAGGTGCTGGATCATGTCGTTGCCGCACCTTACGCATGTGCGGGGGCCCAGGAACAGCGGATTGCGCGGGAAAGGCGTGCCGCAATCGCGAGTCTTTCCAAAGGTTACGCCCCCTGCGGGTCTTGTTCCCTGCGCCCTGCCTGAATACATGACGCTGGCGCGGCGATCCGGGGGCTTCCCCCGGTCCGGCCGCAGTACCACCCACCCCGCATCCGTCACGGATCATGGGGGCGGGTGCGGTGCCGAAGGGTTCGGGGTTTTCCGGGCCCATGGGCCGCGCCCGTCCGCCGCACAGGAGATAGACTCGGATGAGCAAGGTCATCGGCATCGACCTCGGCACCACCAATTCCTGCGTCGCCATCATGGAAGGCAAGGACGTCAGGGTCATCGAGAACGCCGAGGGTGCGCGTACCACCCCCTCCATGGTCGCCTTCGCGAAGAATGGCGAGCGCCTCGTCGGCCAGTCCGCCAAGCGCCAGGCGGTCACCAACCCGACCAATACGCTCTATGCCGTCAAGCGCCTGATCGGCCGCCGCTTCGACGACCCGATGGTGAACAAGGACAAGGGCCTGGTGCCCTACTCCATCGTGCGCGCCAGCAATGGCGATGCCTGGGTCGAGGCGGATGGCAAGCAGTATGCGCCGCAGCAGATCAGCGCCAATATCCTCTCCAAGATGAAGGAGACCGCCGAGGCCTATCTCGGCGAGAAGGTCACGCAGGCGGTCATCACCGTCCCGGCCTATTTCAACGACGCCCAGCGCCAGGCGACCAAGGAGGCCGGCGCGATCGCGGGCCTCGAGGTGCTGCGCATCATCAATGAGCCGACCGCGGCCGCGCTCGCCTATGGCATGGACCAGAAGAAGGGCGGCACCATCGCGGTCTACGACCTCGGCGGCGGCACCTTCGACGTCTCGATCCTCGAGATCGGCGACGGCGTCTTCGAGGTGAAGTCCACCAATGGCGACACCTTCCTGGGCGGCGAGGATTTCGATGCCCGCGTCATCGATTACCTGGCGGATGAGTTCAAGAAGGAGCAGGGCATCGACCTGCGCGGCGACAAGCTCGCCCTGCAGCGCCTGAAGGAGGCCGCCGAGAAGGCGAAGATCGAGCTGTCCAGCTCGAAGCAGACCGAGGTGAACCTGCCCTTCATCACCGCCGACGCCTCCGGGCCGAAGCACCTGGTGATGCAGCTCAGCCGCGCGAAGCTGGAAGCGCTGGTCGACGACCTGATCACCAAGACGCTGGAGCCCTGCAAGCAGGCGCTGAAGGATGCGCAGGTCTCGGCCGGCGAGATCGACGAAGTCATTCTCGTCGGCGGCATGACCCGCATGCCCAAGGTCATCGAACTGGTGAAGCAGTTCTTCGGCAAGGAGCCCGCGCGCAACGTCAATCCGGATGAGGTGGTCGCCATCGGCGCCGCCATCCAGGGCGGCGTGCTGAAGGGCGACGTCAAGGACGTGCTGCTGCTGGACGTGACGCCGCTGTCGCTCGGCATCGAGACGCTGGGTGGCGTGTTCACGCGGTTGATCGACCGGAACACGACGATCCCGACCAAGAAGAGCCAGGTCTTCTCGACGGCCGATGACAACCAGTCCGCGGTCACCATCAAGGTGTTCCAGGGCGAGCGCGAGATGGCGGCGGACAACAAGCTGCTTGGCCAGTTCGACCTGACCGGCCTGCCGCCGGCGCCGCGTGGCGTGCCGCAGGTGGAGGTGACCTTCGACATCGATGCGAACGGCATCGTGTCGGTCTCCGCCAAGGACAAGGCGACGGGCAAGGAGCAGCAGGTCCGCATCCAGGCCAAGTCGGGTCTCTCGGATGCCGATATCGAGCGGATGGTGCGCGACGCGGAGGCGAATGCCGAGGCGGACAAGCAGCGCCGCGCGGCCGTAGAAGCGCGGAATGGGCTCGATGCGCTGGTCCACTCGACCGAGAAGACGATCCGGGAGAATGGCGACAAGGTCCCGGCCGCGGAGAAGGCCGAGGTCGAGGCCGCCATCGCCGCCGCCCGCACCGCGATGGAAGGCCAGGATGTCGAGGCCATCAACAAGGCCAACGAGACCCTGTCCCAGGCCGCGATGAAGATGGGCGAGGCGCTCTACAAGGCGCAGGCCGCCCAGGCCGAGGCCGGTGGCGCCGAGGGCGCGCCCGGTGCCGGTCCGGGTGGCAATCCGAACGACAAGGTGGTGGACGCCGAGTTCGAGGAAGTCGACCCGACGAAGAAGAAGCCCTCCTAAATCCGGGCCTTCTTCGGATCCGACTGAGCGGCGCGCCCGGCTTCGCAAGAGGCCGGGCGCTGCCATGTTGACCACGCCGCCCCGCGAGGACCTACGGGACCATGGCCAAGCGCGACTATTACGAAGTCCTGGGCGTCGCCCGGGATGCGAGCGAGGAGGACCTGAAGAAGGCCTACCGCAAGCTCGCCATGCAGCACCACCCGGACCGCAACAAGGGCGATGCCGGGTCCGAGGCGAAGTTCAAGGAGGCCAACGAGGCCTACGACGTGCTGAAGGACGCCGAGAAGCGCGCCGCCTATGACCGCTTCGGCCATGCCGCCTTCGAACAGGGCGGCGGGGGTGGCGGCGGCGCCGGCATGGGCGGCAACCCCTTCGGCGGCGCCTTCGAGGATATCTTCGAGGAGATGTTCGGCGGCCTCGGTCGCGGACGCGGTGGTGGCCGCGCCGCCGCCGGGCGCGGCAACGACCTGCGGCACCAGGTGGAGGTCTCGCTGGAGGAGGCTTTCGCCGGCAGCAAGAAGACCATCCGCGTGCCCTCCTCCGTGGTCTGCGAGGCCTGCAAGGGCTCGGGCAGCGAGGGCACGGCGGCGCAATCGGCCAGCACCTGCCCGACCTGCAACGGCGCCGGCAAGGTGCGGGCGCAGCAGGGCTTCTTCCTGATCGAGCGCACCTGCCCCACCTGCTCCGGCTCCGGCCGCATCATCAAGAACCCCTGCAAGGTCTGTGCAGGCCAGGGCCGCGTGCAGCGCGACCGCACGCTGGCCGTGACCATCCCGGCGGGTGTGGAGGACGGCACGCGCATCCGCCTGTCCGGCGAGGGCGAGGCCGGGCTGCGGGGCGCGCCGGCGGGCGATCTCTATGTGGATGTGGCGGTGCGCCAGCACGCCATCTTCCAGCGCGACGGCGCCAATATTTTCGTCCGGGTCCCGCTGCGGATGACGCAGGCGGCGCTGGGCGGCGGTGTCGAGGTGCCCGTCATCGATGGAGGGCGCGCGCGTGTCACCATCCCGGCCGGCACCCAGACCGGCGACCAGTTCCGCCTGCGCGGCAAGGGTTTTTCCGTGCTGCGTTCCGCCGCGCGGGGCGACATGTATGTGCAGGTGGCGGTGGAGACGCCCCAGAACCTCTCGAAGCGGCAGCAGGAACTGCTGGCCGAGTTCGAGGCCGAGAGCGAAAAGACCGGCCGCAGCAATCCGGAGACCGAGGGCTTCTTCGCCAAGGTGAAGGAATTCTGGGACGGTCTGGGCCGTTAATGAGAACGCTCCCTCCCCCGCTTGCGGGGGAGGGTCGGGGTGGGGGCTTTTTCCGCCCCCTCAATCCAGCCCGAGCTGGCCCACAATGGTCAAAAGTTGCCGCGCGGCGCGCTGCAGCGCCACGGGGCCGTGATTCGCAAAGGCATCCTGCCGCGCGGCCTCGCCCATCGCCGCCAGCCGCGGCGGATCGGCCAGCAGGGCCTCCACCTCCGCCTCCAGCGTCTCCGGCGTCACCACCAGCCCGGTCTCGCCATGGCGGATGCCGGGGAAGATGCCGGCATAGGCGACCACCGGCAGGCCGCAGGCCATCCCCTCCACGATCGCGCGCGGCAGCGCGTCGTGCAGCGAGGGATGCACCATGATCCGGGCCCGGTGCAGGAAGTCATAGACCCGCTCCGGCGGGCGCGCGCCGAGGAACTCGACCTTTGGCGGCGCTTCCGCCTGCCGCGCCGCCATCAGGGCGCCGCCGCCCACCAGGCCGATCCGGTGCCGCTGCCCCAGCCCGAAGAGGGCCGCCTGGTTCTTCCGCGCATCGTGGAAGTGGCTGACATTGATGATGGCGAAGCGGGGCGCCGGGCGGGGATCCGGCGGCGTGGCCCGTGTCGCATCGAAGTAGCGCGGCATCAGCAGCGTGCGGCCAGCGGCGTGATGGCGGGGGAATTCGTGCTGCTGCGCCGGATATTCGGCCAGCACCAGCGCCGCGCGGGGCAGCAGCGGGTCCCTGGTATAGCCATCCACCATCAGCAGGATGGGGCAGGGATGCAGCGCATCCGCCACCGCCTGGTGCGCGGCATAGCCCAGCCCTTTGAACAGCAGCAGCTGCGGCCCGAAGTCCCGCACCGCCGCGATCAGCGCCTGGGACACGCGCTGGCGGCGCGGCAGGCCGGGGTCGTCGCTGGGCAGCAGGGTGACGGGCACCTGGCCCTCCAGCGCCTGCAGCTGCTGCGGCGGCTGTCCTTCCTCCAGCCGGAACAGCCGCGCCTCCACCCCGCGTTCGCGCAGCGCGGCCAGCAGGTGCAGCTCCTGCTGCGATCCCTCCAGGCGGCGGTTGGCATGGCTCGCGACAAGGGCCAGACGCATCGGCATTTCTCCTCGGGGGGCTGTGATGCCGCGTCTGGCGGCCGCAGGCCAGGGGGTGGGGCCTGGCGGAATCTTGGTGCCGCGGCTGCAACCCGCGCGGGGAGACGACGTTGCAGTCACGACCGTCGCATCCCCCCTGCGACAGGTCCTGGCAGGCGGCGGCGCGGTCCCCAAGGTCCCTGAACGCGTCGCCGCCCGCCCCCCCCTCGCTTGACCCACGCCCCCTGCTGCGCGCAGCTTCCGCCCTCCGCTGGGGGAGGGTTCGCTGCATGATCCGCATTGGCATCGCCGGCATCGCCGGCCGCATGGGCCGCCTGCTGGTGGAGGAAGTGCGGGCGGCCGGCGCCAGCCTGGCGGGCGGCACGCTGCGCCCCGGCAGCACCGCGCAGCCTGCCCCCGGGACCCTCATCCACCCCGACGCCGCCGCGCTTTTCGCCGCCAGCGACATCGTCATCGACTTCACCCATGCGGAGGAGGCAGTGCCGCATGCGACGCTGGCCGCGCGCAGCGCCACGCCCCTGGTGCTCGGCTCCTCCGGCCTGTCCGCCGCGCAGGCGCAGGCGGTGGCGGAGGCGGCGCGGCTGGTGCCGGTGGTGCATGCGGCGAATTTCGCCCCCGGCGTGAACCTGGTGCTGGCCCTGGCCGAGAAGCTGGCCGCAGCCCTGCCGGCCGAGACCTACGATGCCGAGATCGTCGAGATGCACCATCGCCAGAAGGTGGATGCCCCCTCCGGCACCGCCCTCGCCATGGGCCGCGCGGTGGCGGCCGGGCGGGGCACGACGCTGGAGGCGGCGGGGGTGGAGAGTGGGCGGGATGGCCATGTCGGGGCGCGCCGGACCGGCAGCATCGGCTTCGCCGCGCTGCGCGGCGGGCAGGTGGTGGGCGAGCATACGCTGCTCTTCGCCGCCGCCACCGAGCAGATCGCCATCACCCACCGCAGCTTCGACCGCCGCGCCTATGCCACCGGCGCGGTGCGCGCCGCGCTCTGGCTGCAGGGCCGGCCGCCGGGGCTTTTCTCGATGATGGATGTGCTGGGCATGCGCTGAAGCCGGCGCTTCACGAGCGCGTGGTTCGCGGGGCCGGCGGGGCGCTGCCCCCGGGGCCCGGGGCGCGCGGCGGGGGCGCCATCGCGGGCGGACAGGGGTATCCAGGCGGCCAGCGCAGGCGGCGCTTCAACCCCTGGTGCAGGTGGCGCGCGCCGCTCTTCGCATGGCCGGTTTGTTGCGCCGTCGTGTCGCGTGCGCACAGGCTGCCTTGACCCCGCCACATCGCACTGCAATACGCCGCTGTCCCGGATCCACCGGGCCATCTAGCCAGGCCGGGGCGAACCGGCCCTCCGCGACAAGAGGCCGAACCACGCCATGCGCGACAAGGGCGAATACCTTTTCACGTCCGAGAGCGTCTCCGAAGGCCACCCGGACAAGGTGGCGGACCGCATCTCGGATACCGTGCTCGACGCCTATCTCTCGGCGGACCCCTATTCCCGCGTGGCCTGCGAGACGCTGGTGACCACGAACCGGGTGGTCCTGGCTGGCGAGACCCGTGGCCCGGGCAGCGTCACCCCCGACCTGCTGATGCATCTGACGCGGATGGCGATCCGCGACATCGGCTATGAGCAGGAGGGCTTCCACTGGCAGAATGCCAGCGTGGAATGCCACCTGCACGCCCAGTCCGCGCATATCGCGCAGGGCGTCGATGCCGCCGGCAACAAGGATGAAGGCGCCGGCGACCAGGGCATCATGTTCGGCTATGCCTGCACCGAGACGCCGGAGCTGATGCCGGCGCCGCTGTACTACGCCCACCTGATCCTGCGCCGCATCAGCGAGATGCGCCGCGCCGGTGACGTGGCCGTGGCCGGGCTGCTGCCGGACGCCAAGTCCCAGGTGACGCTGCGCTACATCGACGGCAAGCCGGTGGGCGCGACCAGCATCGTGGTCTCGACCCAGCACGAGGAGCGCCTCGACCAGGCCGAGATCAAGCGGATGATCCGCCCGATCATCGAGAGCAGCCTGCCCAAGGGCTGGATGTGCCCGGACAACGAGCTCTACGTGAACCCGACCGGCACCTTCGTCATCGGCGGCCCCGATGGTGACTGCGGCCTGACCGGGCGCAAGATCATCGTCGACACCTATGGCGGCGCCGCGCCGCATGGCGGCGGTGCCTTCAGCGGCAAGGACCCGACCAAGGTCGACCGTTCCGCCGCCTATGCGGCGCGCTATGTGGCGAAGAACGTCGTGGCCTCCGGCCTCGCCGACAAGTGCACCATCCAGGTGAGCTACGCGATCGGTGTCTCCAAGCCGCTCTCGGTCTATTTCGACCTGCATGGCACGGGCCGCGACGTGGATGAGGTGAAGCTGGCCAAGGTGATGGACGGCCTCGTGAACCTCTCCCCGCGCGGGATCCGGGAGCATCTGCACCTGAACCGCGCCATCTACGCGCCGACCAGCGCCTATGGCCATTTCGGCCGCACGCCGGATGCGGAGAAGGGCACCTTCACCTGGGAGAAGACCGACCTGGCGGATGAGATCCGCCGCGCCTTCAACCGGTAGTTTTCGGCCGGCCCGCGCGGGTGCGTGGGCCGGTCCTGTCTGATTGGGCGGCGGGCGCAGGCCCGTCGCCCCTTTTCGTTTTGAGGCCCCGACCATGACCGCAGACCGCCCCCCACTGGCCGAGGGCGTGCCGGACCGGCTCTATGGCCGCCAGCGCGGCCACAAGCTGCGGCCGCGCCAGCAATTGCTGCTGGACGCCACCCTGCCGCGGCTGCGTTTCCTGCCCGAGATGGCCAAGGACCCCCTGGCCGCCTTCGGCATGCCGGGCGCGAGGCTGTGGCTGGAGGTGGGGTTCGGGGGCGGCGAGCATGCGCGGGAGCAGCATCGGGCGCATCCGGATGTGGCCTATATCGCCTCCGAGGTCTTCGAGAACGGGCTGTGTTCCCTGCTGACCCGGCTGGTGCCGGATGGCGAGGAGGCCACGGGCCCGTTGCCGCCCAGTCTGAAGCTGTGGCCGCAGGATGCGCGCCATCTGCTGGGCCTGCTGCCGGAGGGGGCGCTGGACCGGCTGATGCTGATGTTCCCCGATCCCTGGCCGAAATCGCGCCATTCCAAGCGGCGCTTCGTGCATCCCGAGATGCTGCCGCTGGTCGCCCGTGTGCTGCGACCGGGTGGCGAATGGCGCATCGCCAGCGACGACCCGACCTACCAAGCCTGGGTGACCGAGGTTTTTGCCAACCAGACCCTGTTCACCCCGACCGAGCGGCACGAGGCGGAGCGCCCCGCCGGCTGGCCCGCCACCCGCTACGAGGCGAAGGCCCGTCGCGAAGGCCGCCAGCCCATCTGGTGGATTTTTACCCGCAAATAGATGAGGGGTCCGGGGAGAATACCTTCTCCCCGGCCTTGCTGTGACTCCGCTTGCAGCCGCCCAGGCCCAAGGCTATATGCCCTTTACGAGATCGCTTTCCGACCTGTCCGGGAGGCGGCCCCTAACCGGGCCGCCTTTTTTGTTGGCCGCTCCCCGGCCCCCGGGCTCGTCGGCCTGGAAGGCATCAATGGACGACGACCAACCCCATCACGAGGGCCTCGAGGCCCGCATCGCCACGGCGATCCTGCCGACGCTGGGCCAGCTCGGCTATGAGCTGGTGCGCGTGCAGGTCAGCGGCAAGGAACGGCCGGTGGTGCAGATCATGGCCGATCGCATCGACGAGGCGACCTTCCGGGTCGAGGATTGCGAGATCATCAGCCACGCCGTCGGCGCCGTGCTGGACGTGGAGGATCCGATCCGCAGCGAATGGTCGCTGGAGATCTCCTCCGCCGGCATCGACCGGCCGCTGACCCGCGCCAAGGACTGGAACCGCTATGCCGGCCAGTTGGCGACCGTGGATCTGCAGGTGCCGCAGGACAATCGCCGCCGGCTGCGCGGCATCGCGCTCGGCGCCGATGCGACCGAGGCCCGCATCCGGCTGGAGGATGGCACGGAGGTGGTGGTGCCGCGCGGCAATATCCGCCGTGCCAAGCTGGTGCTGACCGATGCGCTGATCGAACACAGCGCGGCGCTGGCCGCCGTTGCCGATGCCCGCCGCGCGGCGCTCGAGCCGCCGCCCCTCGAATCTGCAGTCGAGGTCGATGATTCCGCTGAAGCGCCGGAGGTGGAGGCCGAAACCCCTCCCGCCCCCCGGCGCCGCTCAACCCCGAAGAGGAACTGACGCCATGGCGATGGATGTCGCGATCGCGCGCCCGGAACTGCTGCTGGTGGCGGATGCCGTCGCCCGCGAGAAGATGATCGAGCGCGACGAGGTGCTCGAGGCGATGGAGCAGGCCATCCAGAAGGCCGGCCGCGCCAAGTACGGCCATGAGAAAGACATCCGGGCCGTCATCGACCGCAAGTCGGGCGAGGTGAAGCTCTCCCGCTGGACCGAGGTGGTGGACGCCGAGCCGGTGGAGAACGAGGCGACGCAGCTCAGCCTGCGGATCGCCCAGAAGATCAAGCCGGGCATCAAGACCGGCGAGTTCATCATCGACCCCCTGCCGCCGATCGATTTCGGCCGCATCGCCGCGCAGACCGCCAAGCAGGTGATCGTGCAGCGGGTGCGGGAGGTCGAGCGCTCCAAGCAGTTCCACGAATACAAGGACCGCGTGGGCGAGATCATCAACGGCGTCGTCAAGCGCACCGAATACGGGAACCTGATGGTCGAGCTCGGCAAGGCCGAGGCCCTGCTGCGCCGCGACGAGACCATCCCGCGCGAGGCTTTTCGGAACGGCGACCGGGTGCGCGCCTATATCTACGACGTGCGCGAGGAGCCGCGCGGGCCGCAGATCTTCCTCAGCCGCACGCATCCGGGCTTCCTGGCCAAGCTGTTCGCGCAGGAGGTGCCGGAAATTTACGACGGCATCATCGAGATCAAGGCGGTGGCCCGTGACCCGGGCTCGCGCGCCAAGATGGCGGTGATCTCGCGCGACAGTTCCATCGACCCCGTCGGCGCCTGCGTCGGCATGCGCGGCTCGCGCGTGCAGGCGGTGGTGCAGGAGCTGCAGGGCGAGAAGATCGACATCATCCCCTGGTCCCCCGACCAGGCCACCTTCATCGTCAACGCCCTGGCGCCGGCCGAGGTCACCAAGGTGGTGCTGGACGACGATGCGCGGCGCGTCGAGGTGGTGGTGCCGGACGACCAGCTCTCGCTGGCCATCGGCCGCCGCGGCCAGAATGTGCGCCTTGCATCTCAGCTCACGCGCTACGATGTGGACATCCTGACGGAGGCCGAGGAATCGGAGCGCCGCCAGGAGGACTTCCGGAAGCGCAGCGGCCTGTTCGTCGAGGGCCTCGACGTGGATGACGTCATCGCCGGGCTTCTGGTGACCGAGGGCTTCGGCTCGATCGAGGACATCATCAACGTCGATGATGAGGAACTCGCCGAGATCGAGGGCTTCGACGAGAATGTCGCCGCCGAGCTGAAGCGTCGCGCCCAGGCCTTCCTCGACAAGCGCGAAGGCGAGCTGGACGAGAAGCGCCGCGAGCTCGGCGTGGAGGATGCGGTCGCCGAGGTGGGCGGCTTCTCCGCGGCCATGATGGTGGCGCTCGGCGAGAAGGGCGTGAAGACGCTGGAGGACCTGGCGGATCTCGCGGGCGATGAGCTCGTGGAAATCCTCGGGACGGATGCGGTGGATGAGGATACGGCGAATGCTGTCATCCTCGCGGCCCGCCAGTCCGCCGGCTGGTTCGGGGACGAGGATGTGGTCGGCGCGCTGGCCGCGCAGAACGGCGAATACGACTATGCCGAGGAGGAGGCGGCCGAGGAGGCTGGCGAGGCCGCGGCCGAGGCCGAGTCGGCGGAGGAAGCCGATGGGGAACAAGACGACGCAGCCCGGACCTGACCTGACGCCCCAGATCCTGCCCGGCGCCCCGGACGGCCTGCCGCCGGGGGCGACGGCGCCGGAGCATGTGCTGGAGGAGGAGGAGCCGGAGACGGGGCCGCTGCGCCGCTGCCTGGTGACGCGGGAATGCCTGCCGAAGGAGGCGATGCTGCGTTTCGTGCTGTCGCCGGACCGGGAAGTGGTCCCCGACCTGAATGCAAGGCTGCCCGGCCGGGGAATGTGGTTGAGCGCCCGGGCCGATGTGATAGAACGTGCCGCGACCCGTGGGGCCTTTGCAAAGGCCGCGCGTGGTTCGGTGCACGTGCCCCCCGACCTTCGCGCGCGGATCGAGACCGGCCTGCATGGGCGGGTCCGCGATCTCATTGGCTTGGCCCGGCGGGCCGGGCAGGCGGTGAGCGGATGGCAGGCAGCCCTGGAGTGGCTGCAGGCGGGGCGCGCGGCGTTGCTGGTCCAGGCTTCGGACGGCAGCGCGGCGGAACGGGCCCGGTTGGTTGGGCTCCGGCAGGTGCCGGCGGTCACCCCGCTGACCGGCGCGGAGCTTGGGGCGCTGTTCGGTCGGGACCGGGCAGTGCATGTTGCGGTGGCGCCGGGCAAACTGGCGCTGGCGATCGCGGCGGAAGCCGCACGGCTCGCGGGTGTCGCCACCGCAGCCGACAGCAAGGGCAGCGCGCCGCTACGGGGGGTTCCTCCGGCGCCGCCCTAGGCGGACCGCCCCCCGGCGGCGACCGGGGACCATCCGGCTGTGGCTGGACGGGGATTGATCGCTGCGCTCCGCGGTTTCGGGGTGTGGTACCGACTTCACCCGCGCTCGCGCGGAAGCACAGGGTGCCGCGTTTACTGCGCGGCTGGACATGACGGACGAAAGATCAGGTTCGGATCGGCGGATGAGCGACCAGAACGACCAGGATGCGGCCAAGGGCCGGCTTTCCCTCCGACCGGGGGGGCGCCTGGAGCTGGGCAAGACGGTGGATGCTGGCAGCGTGCGCCAGTCCTTCAGCCATGGGCGCAGCAAGGTCGTGCAGGTCGAGGTGCTGAAGAAGCGCGTCGCGGCCCCGGCCGCGCCGGCGCAGGCCAAGCCCGGCGTGGCCGGCCCCGCCGCGGCAGGGCCCCGCCCGGCCGGCGGGCCGCCGCGCCCGGCAGGTGCCGGCCCGGCCGGCAAGCCGCCCGCCGCGGCCGGCCGCCCGCTGACGCAGTCGGAGCTCGCCACCCGCCAGCGGGTGCTCGAGGAGCAGCGCCGCGCCGAGGCGCAGCGGCAGCGGGAGGAGCGTGAGCGCCAGGCGCTGCAGGTCCGCTCCGCCGCCGAGGAAGCCGCGCGCCGCGCCGAGGAAGACCGTCGCCGCGCCGAGGATGAGGAGCGCCTGGCCGCCGAGGAGGCGCGTCGCGCCGCCGAGGAAGCCCGCCGCGCCCCGCCGCCGGCTCCGGTCGAGGAAGAGCCGGCCGAGCCGGCCCCCGCGCCGATGCAGGCCGAGGCCCCGGCGCGCGCCGAGCCGCCGGCCCGCGCCGAGCCGTCGGTGCCGCCGCGCCGTGCCGATGCGCCCGCGCCGCGCGCCGCCGAACCGGCGCCGCGTCCGGCCGGCCGCCCCG
>NZ_JBHYDM010000047.1:0-33219 GCF_051860665.1 Falsiroseomonas sp. | reverse complement strand
CCGCTTCCCCGCAGCCGAGTGCGCCAACTACCTCGCCAACTCAGGATATCCACGCCTGATGTGAAAATGCTCTAGCCTGCGATCTCCCTGAGAAGCGCCTTCAAGGCCGGCGCCGCCCCGGCGTGGCGGGTCAGCAGCGCGGCTTCGTGCGCACGGGCCTCGGCCACCAATTCCGCCGCCAGCGCCGCACCGACGGGCGTGAGCAGGATGCGCATCGACCGGCCTTGCCGCCGGCGTTCCACCAGACGCTCCGCCGCCATGCGGTCCAGCAGCTTGGACATGGTGGGCTGCTGCATCAGGCAGGTCTGCGCCAATTCGCCCACCGTGACGCCCTCTCCCGCGCCGTCCAGCGTCGCCAGCACGCGCCAGACCGGCACCGCCACGCCACGCGCCTTCAACTGCGCATGGAAGCCGGCCGAGGCCGCATGGCTCGCCCGCGCCAGCAGGGCCAGCAGATAGTCCTGGACGAAGCGCGGTTCCGTCTGCATGCGGGCCAACATATGACTTTTCATATCTCCCGGACCAGCGTTATCCTGCCCGCAATGGAAGGGAGTGCCCGGGATTGCGCGACGACCGGATCGAGCCGCAATGGATCGAGGCCTTCGAGGCCGTGCTGCGCCTCTGCAAGGCCCAGCCGGGGGAGGTCGTCTGCCTGCTGGCGGAAAGCCAGTCCCGCCCGCTGAACATCGACCTGGCGGAACTCGCCGCGCATCGCCTGGGCTGCCGCCCCTTCCGCCTGGTGGTGCCCACGCCGCGCCAGGCGGCGCCCGTGCCGGTCCGTTCCACCGGCGCGTCGCGTGCCCTGCAGGGGCATCCGGGCGCGCTGGCGGCGCTGAAGGCGTCCTCCCTGGTGCTGGACCTGACGCTGGAAGGCCTGCTGCATGCGCCGGAGCTGAAGGAGATCCTGGCCGCCGGCACCCGCATCCTGATGGTCTCCAATGAGCATCCGGAGGCGCTGGAGCGTCTGGTGCCCCGCGCGGAGGATGAGGCGCCGGTGAAGGCCGCGGTGAAGCGCGCACGCGCCGCGAAGCGCATGACGGTGACGAGCGCGGCCGGCACCGACCTGACCGTGGAGATGGCCGGCGCCGTCACCGCCGGCGTCTGGGGCTGGACCGACCGGCCCGGCAGCATCGCCCATTGGCCGGGCGGCGTTGTCGTCAGCTTCCCGCGCGCGGGCACCGTGAATGGCACGCTGGTGCTGGCGCCGGGCGACGCGAACCTGACCTTCAAGCGCTACATCGAAAGCCCGGTGCGGCTGACGCTGGTGGATGACCATGTGACCGCGATCGAGGGCGCGGGTGTCGATGCCATCGCCATGCGCGAGCACCTCGCCGCCTGGGGCGACCGCGCCGCCTATGCGGTCAGCCATGTCGGCTGGGGGATGAACCCCCGCGCGCGGCGGGAGGCGCTGCTGGCCTATGGGGCGCGCGACACCAACGGCACGGAGCTGCGCGCGGCGGCGGGGAACTTCCTGTTCTCCACCGGCGCCAATGAATTCGCCGGCCGCTTCACGGAGGGACATTTCGACATCCCCGTCTTCGGCTGCACCATCGCGCTGGACGGCGAGCCAGTGGTCATCGAGGGGAGGCTTCTGGCATGACCACCATCCTGCTGCATGGCATCGGCGGCCCCTCCTGGGGCGAGTTTTCTCAAACGGCCCTCGACTGGCCCTTCCCGGGATTCTGCGGCACGGCGCCCCTGCCCGCCATGACCTTCCCCGCGCTGACCCAGGCGCTGCTGGAGGCCATGGATGCGCGCGGCATCGCGAAGGCCACGCTGGTCGGCCATTCGATGGGCGGGATGGTGGCGCAGGATTTTGTCGCGACGCATCCGGACCGCGTCGCGAAGCTGGTACTCTACGGCACCACGCCGGCCTTCGGCGGGCGCGACCCGGGTTTTGCCGAAGCCTTCCTGAAGGCGCGGCTCGGCCCGCTGGAGGGCAGCACGATGCGCGACGCCGCGCCCGCGATGCTGGACGGGATGTTCGGCCCCGACGCCGCGCCGGATGCCCATGCCCGCGCGCTGGCAGCCATGCAGGCGGTGCCGGACGAGGTCTATCGCGCGACGCTGCGCTGCCTCACCACCTTCGACCGCCGCGCGGAGATGGCGCGCATCGCCGTGCCGACCGTGCTGATCGCCGGTGAGCGTGACCAGGCCGCGCCGCTGAAGACCATGCAGCGCATGGCGGCGGCGATTCCCGGCGCGCGGATCATCGTGATCCCCGACGCCGGCCACCTGATCCACCTGGAAAAGCCGGCGGAGTTCCGCGCGGCGCTGCGCGACGCCCTGGAGAGCTGAGCCATGGACGCCCTGCCCGCCACCTCGCTGGACGATGCACCGATCTTCGACGCGGATGCCTTTCGCCTCACCCCCTTCGAGGCCGAGCTGACCGCCAAGGCGCGCCGCTTCGGCGCGGCCGTCCTGGCACCGCGCGCCGCGCGCTGGGACCGCGAGGCCACCTTCCCCACCGACAACTACCGCGACATGCATCGCGAGGGCCTCCTGGGCATCTGCATCCCGAAGGACGAGGGCGGGCTGGGTGCCGACTTCCGCGCCTATTGCATGACCGCCGCGGAGCTCGGGCGGTATTGCGGCGCCACCGCGCTGACCTGGAACATGCATGTCTGCTCCACCCTCTGGACCGGCGCGCTGACCGAGGATCTCGACATCCCCGAGGCCGCCCGCACGGAACATCGCCGCCGCCGCCGGATGCATTACGACCGCATCCTGGCGGATGGCGCGATCTATTCGCAGCCCTTCTCGGAAGGCGGCGCGGCGGCCGCCGGCGCCGCGGCCTTCGGCACCACGGCCAGGCGCGTCGATGGCGGCTTCCTCATCAACGGCAAGAAGATCTTCGCCAGTCTCGCGGGGCACGCGAACTACTACGGAATCCTCTGCACCGAGGTGCATGAGGGCGAAAAACTGTCGCGCAGGGACACGCTCTATCTCGGCGTGCCGGCCACCGCGCCGGGCGTGACGGTGGAAGGTGATTGGGACCCGCTCGGCATGCGCGGCACCGTCTCCCGCAACCTGGTCTTCAAGGATGTCTTCGTGCCGGAGGATGCGGCGCTGATGCCGCCGGGCCTGTATTTCCAGGCGGCGACGCGCTGGCCGCATATGTTCATGACTTTGTCACCCACCTACATGGGCATCTGCCAGGCGGCCTACGACTTCACGGTGAAATACCTGCGCGGCGAGGTGCCGGGCACGCCGCCGGTGAAGCGCCGCATGTATCCGACGAAGCAGATCGCGGTCGCGCAGATGCGCATCATGCTGGAACAGACCAAGGCGCTGTGGTTCCAGGCCATCACCGATGCGCGGCCAGACCCGAGCAAGGAGCAGATGATGCGCGCACTCGCCGCGCAATACACGGTGATGGAGAATGCGAATGCGCTCTGCGCGCTCGCCATCCGCACCTGCGGCGGCCAGTCCATGCTGAAGTCGCTGCCGCTGGAACGCATGTATCGCGACAGCCGCTGCGGCGCGCTGATGCTGCCCTGGACGGCGGAACTCTGCCTCGATCGCCTCGGCCGCGACACGCTCTATGAGAAGGGCGAGACGGATCAATGAGGCACTGGCTCGCCACGCAGCCGCCCGATCGCATCGCGCTGCGCTTCGGCGACAGGGCGCTGAGCTATGGCGAGTTGCACCGGCAGGTCCTGGCCATGGCGGCGGCGCTGGCGGCGCGCGGCCTGCGGCATGGCGACCGTGTGGGCTTCCTCGGCCAGAACCACCCCTCGCAGATCGTGGCGCTGTTTGCCTGCGCCCGGCTCGGCGCGCTGCTGCTGCCGATGAACTGGCGCCTGGCGGCGCCGGAATGGCGCTTCATCCTGGAGGATTCCGGCACGAAGCTGCTGCTGGCCACGCCCGACATGGTTTCGGCCATGCCGGAGGCCGTGGATGCCACCACCCTGGCCGCACCCGGCGAGGCGCCGGATGACGGCGACGACCAGAGCCCCGTCCTGCTGGTCTATACCAGCGGCACCACCGGCCGCCCCAAGGGCGCGGTGCTGGATCAGCGCGCGCTCACGCACAATGCGCTGAGCGCGCAGCACGCCTTCGCCCTGACGGCGCAGGACCGCGTGCTGACGGTGCTGCCGCTGTTCCATGTCGGCGGGTTGAATATCCAGACCACCCCGGCGCTGATGGCGGGCGCCGAGGTTCTGCTGCATCCACGCTTCGACGCGGACGCCTTCTTCGACGATATTGTCCGCCACCGCCCGACGCTGACCCTGCTGGTGCCCGCGGTGATGCAGGCCCTGGTCAGCCATCCGCGCTGGGAAAGCGCCGATCTTTCGAGCCTGCGCGCCATCGGCGCCGGCTCCTCCGACGTGCCCCTGTCGCTGATCGAAGCCTTCCATGCTCGGGGAATTCCGGTGCAGCAGGTCTATGGCGCGACCGAGACCTGCCCCATCGCCATCATCCAGGACCGCGCGGAAGCGCTCGCCGCCCCCGGCTCCCTCGGCCGCCCCGCCCTGCATGCGGAAGCGCGCATCGCCGGCGGTGCGGCGGAGGGTGAGATCGAGATCCGCGGCCCTGCCACGCTGCGCCGCTACTGGCCCGACAAGCCCGCCCTGGATGCCGAAGGCTGGTTCGCCACCGGCGATGTCGGCCGGATCGACCCGGAGGGTCGCTGGTGGTTCACCGACCGGCTGAAGCACGTCATCATCTCGGGCGGGGAGAATATCTACCCGGCGGAGGTCGAGCGCCTGCTGCGCAGCGCCCCCGGCATCCTGGAAGGCGCCATCATCGGCCGCCCCGATCCGCGCTGGGGGGAGGTGCCGGTCGCGGTCGTCGTCCCCGCGGAGGGTTTCGACTCCGCCCGGCTGCTGGCGCATTTCGAGGGCCAGATCGCCCGCTTCAAGATTCCCCGCGCCGTGGTCACCCTGCCGGCCCTGCCGCGCACGGCGCTCGGCAAGGTGGAAACCGGCCGGCTGCGCGAACTGCTGGCCTGACGCCGCAACTCGGGCATGATCGGGCCAATACGGCCCGAGGACACGCCCCGCATGATGCGCCTGAACGCCTTCGACATGGCGACCCCCGGCCATATCCAGCAGGGGATGTGGCGCCACCCGCGCGACACCGCCGCGAACTACACGAGCCTGGAACACTGGACGGACCTGGCCAGGCTGCTGGAGCGCGGGCTGTTCGACGGGCTGTTCCTGGCCGATGTCTTGGGCATCTACGATGTACATGGCGGCAGCCCGGATGCGGCGCTGCGCGGCGGCGTGCAGGTTCCGCTGCTGGACCCGGTGCTGCTGGTGCCGGCCATGGCCGCCGTCACGACCCATCTCGGCTTCGGCGTCACCTGCAACCTGGCCTATGAGCCGCCCTACCTGTTTGCCCGGCGCATGAGCACGCTGGACCATCTGACGCAGGGCCGCATCGGCTGGAACATCGTCACCGGCTATCTCGACAGCGCCGCGCGCGCGCTGGGACATGACGCGCAGATGCGCCACGACGACCGCTACGACCTGGCGGATGAATACATGCAGGCCGTCTATGCGCTGTGGGAGGGCAGCTGGGCCGGGGATGCCGTGCGGCGCGACCGGCCGGGCGGCGTCTATACCGATGCGGCACGCGTCCGCCGCATCCGCCACGGCGGCCCGCAATACCGCATCGATGCGATCCACCTGGCCGAACCCTCGCCGCAGCGCACCCCCGTGCTCTACCAGGCCGGCGCCAGCGAACGCGGCCGCCGCTTCGCCGGCACCCATGCCGAATGCGTTTTTGTCAACGGCACCAACCCGTCCGTCGTCGCGCGGCTGGTGGCGCAGTTGCGCGAAGCCGCCGCGCCGCGGCCCATCCTCGTCTTCGCCGGCGCCACCGTGGTGGTCGGGCGCACGGAAGCGGAGGCGCGCGACAAGCTCAACGACTACGCCGCCTGGGCCAGCGCGGAAGGCGCGCTCGCCCATGCCTCCGCCTCGCTCGGCATCGACCTGCAGACATTCGGGATGGATGAGCCGGTGCGGGCGGGCGAGAGCCAGGCGATCCGCTCCAATGTCGAAGCCATGGCCAGGGTCGCGGGGCCGGACTGGACGCCGCGCATGCTGCTCGCGCAATCCGTCCTCGGCAGCCGCCAGCCGCCCATCGTCGGCGATCCCCGGCAGGTGGCGGATGCGCTGGAAGGCTGGATGCGGGATGCCGGCGTGGACGGCTTCAACCTCTCCCGCACCGTGCTGCCCGAAAGCCTTGTCGACTTCATCGACCTCGTCGTGCCCGTGCTGCAGGAACGCGGCCTCTACAAGACCGGCTACGCCCCCGGCACCTATCGAGACAAGCTGTTCGGGCAGGGACCCCTGCTGCCGCAGAATCACCCCGCCGCGGGCCATCGCTGGGCATGAAGCAGCAAAGCATCGCGCTGATTACCGTCGCACAGGTGCTGGCGTTGGCGCTGTGGTTCTCCTCCACCGCCGCCGGCCCGGGCATGCTGGCGGAGGCGCCCTTCCGCGGCGCCACCTTCCAGGCGCTGCTGACCAGCGCGGTGCAGGCGGGCTTCGTGCTCGGCACGCTGCTGAGTGCGGCGCTCGCCCTGCCGGACCGCTACGACCCGCGCCGCGTCTTCGCCAGCGCGGCCCTGCTGGGCGCCGCCGCCAATGCGCTGATCCTGCTGCTGCCGCCGGGGTCGGAAGGGGTGATCGCCCTGCGCTTCGTCACCGGCATGGCGCTGGCGGGTGTCTATCCGGTCGGCATGAAGCTCGCCGCCGGCTGGGCGGATCGCGGCGACATGGGGCTGGTGGTGGGGCTGCTGGTCGGCGGGCTGACGCTGGGCTCCGCCGCGCCGCATCTGCTGGCCGCGCTCGGCGGCGCGGCCTGGCGGCCGGTGATGCTGGCGGCGAGCCTTTCCGCCGTGGTGGGCGCGGCGCTGATCGGGCTGGTGCGGCTCGGCCCGCGCCATGCCCCGGCCCCGCCCTTCCGGCCCGCCGCCGCGCTCGCGCTGTTCCGCAACCGCGGCACGCGGCTCGCGACCCTCGGCTATCTCGGCCATATGTGGGAGCTCTATGCGATGTGGGCCTGGGTGGGGCTGTATTTCGCCGCCAGCTTCGCCGCCTGGCGCGGCGATGCGCCCCGGCCGGTGGAAGCCGCGCTGGCCAGTTTCGGGGTGATCGCAGTGGGCGCGCTGGGCTCGGTTGCCGCCGGGCTGGCGGCGGACCGCATCGGGCGCGTGCGGGTCACCGTCGCCGCCATGGCCGTCTCGGGCGCCTGCTGCCTGCTGGCCGGGCCGCTCTTCGGCCTGCATCCGGCGGTGGGCATCCTGCTGGGCCTGGTCTGGGGCATCGCCGTGGTGGCGGATTCGGCGCAATTCTCGGCCAGCGTGGCGGAGCTGGCGGAGCCGGGGCTGACCGGCACCATGCTCACCGTGCAGACCAGCCTGGGTTTTGCCCTCACGCTTGTGACGATCCAGCTGATGCCACCGATGGTGGGCGCGCTGGGCTGGGGCGGCGCCTTCGCCGTGCTGGCGCTGGGGCCGGCGCTGGGCTGCCTCGCCATGCTGCGGCTGGGGCGCGTCATCCGGGCCTAGCGGCTGGGCCGGCGCAACCCCGCCAGCCACCACAGCGCGAAGGCCGCGCCCAGCCCCGCCGTCACCAGCAGGTCCAGCCAGGGCGAGGGCTGGGCCAGCGGCGCGTCCGGCCGCACCACCCACCAGAGATGCGCCGCATGCTGCACCAGCAGCAGCCAGCAGACCGCCACCATGCGCCAGCGCCCATGGTCGGGCGGCGCGGCGAGCGCGATGGCCAGCAGCAGCGCCGGCAGCGCGATGCCCAGCTGCACCCAGCGCCAATCCCCCAGCCGGCGCAGATACCAGCCCGCCTCCTCCGGCAGGTCGGCCATCCAGACGACGATGAACTGGGTGAACCACAGCCACAGCACGCCCAGCCCCAGCGTCAGCAGCGCGCGTTCCAGCCCCGGCAGCCCTTCCGAATCGGGATGCGTCCGCGCCGCCAGGATGGCCGCCGCCAGCGCCGCCGCCAGCCCGGCCACCCACATCGAAAAGCCTTGCAGGCTGGCGTACCAGCTGGTGTCGCGGGACAGCACCCAGTCGAAGCCGGCCAGCGTCGCCGTCGGCAGCAGCAGCACCAAGGCGAGGACGGAGATCCGCCGCTGCGGCCCCGGCCGCGCCAGCCGCCAGCCGAGCAGGCTCCACACCGCCAGATAGGCCAGGCTGCGCAGCCGGAAGGCCCAGGGCTGCAGCAGCGCGGCGCGCGGGCCGTGCTCCGGCCCCACCTGCTCCGCCACCCAGGGGTAGAGCTGCCCCGGCACCAGCAGCAGCGGCAGGGCCATCAGCGCCAGCAGCGGCAGACTGGCGGCCGCGGCCTCCAGCGGCGGCCGCACCGGCGCCAGCCACTCCTCCCGCAGCAGATGCCCCAGCGCCAGCACGCCGATGGCGCCGACGCCCAGATGCAGCCACAGAAGGAAGCCCGTCAGCCAGGCTTCCAGCACGGCGGCGCTGCCCACAAAAGCCACGGCCAGGGCGGCGGCGCCGAGGCCGAGGGCGGCAAGCGCCCTCATGGCGCCATGCGCTCGACGAAGCGGGCGATGGCCCAGCGGTCCTCGGGCGAAAGCCGGTCCGCGAAGGGATGCGCGCGGGCGCGGTTTTCCGCAATCGCCGCCATGCTGCGCTCGGCCACCGCCGGCAGCGCGGGCGGGGCGGGGAAGCCGCGCGCCACCACCGGCCCGTCACCGGCGCCGGAGGCGCCATGGCAGGGAGTGCAGAAGATGGCGTAGCGATCCGCGCCATGCGCCAGCAGCGCGGGCGTCACCGCCGGGCCCGGCGGCGCCAGCGCCAGGCGCCGCGCGGCCTCCCCCTGCGCCACGGCGCCCGGCGGCGGCGGCGCGGGGGGCGGGCCTGGCGCGGAGGCCTGCCAGCCGTCGCAACCGGCCAGCAGCAGGGCGAGGACTGCCGCGCGCCTCATGCCGGCAACTCCGACAGGCGCAGCGGCTTCTGCCGCCGCAGCAGATACGCGGCCTCCCGCCGCGTCAGCCCGGGATCGCCCTCGAAGAGGCAGAGGAAGAAGCGATCCTCGCTGGCCCGCCCGAAACCCGGGGCGGCGAAGACCGGGTGGCTCAGCCGTGGCAGGCGGTTCAGCGCCAGCATGCCGATCAGCGCCCCAGCCGCGGCCCACAGAATGGCGACGATGGTGGTGGCGGGCAGGAAGGCCGGCAGCGCATGCAGCGGCCGCCCGCCGACATTCAGCGGATAGACATGCAGGCTCAGCCACCATTGCGTGGCATAGGCCAGCGCCGCGCCGAACAGCCCGGCGGCGATGGCGATCCAGGCGACGCGTGCGCCGTTCACCCCGAGCAGCGCCGCCGCCTCCGGCACCGGGAAGGGCGCATAGGCATCGAGGCGCCGCCACCCGGCCTCCCGCGCCGCGCGCAATGCCTCGACCAGCGCCTCCGGCGTGTCGAATTCGGCGATCATCCCGCCTTGCGCGCCGCTCATGGCACATCCGCCTCGCTTTCCTCGTGCCGCATCTCGAACATCGACACCACCGGCACGAAGCGGGCGAAGGCCAGCATCAGCAGCGCGAAAAGCCCGACGGTGCCCGCCAGCAGCGTCCATTCCGGCATGGTCGGCGCATAGAGCGGCGCGGTGTTCGGCAGGTGGTCGCGCAGCAGCCCGCCGGCGACGAGCGAGAAGCGGTCGAGCCAGACGCCGGCCGCGGCACCGAGGCCGATGGGCACCGCCCAGCGCGCCCGGATCTGCACCCGCTTCAGCCAGAGCAGCTGCGGCACAACCACCACCAGCAGGGCGCCGCCCCAGTAGAGCCCCGCATAGGCGCCGAAGGCACGGGCCGCGATCGCCTGGCGCGTGGTCGCATCCTCCAGCACCGCCACCAGCAGGCCCTCGGCGTAGACATATCCGCAGGCCAGCGCCGCCGCGGCGGTCAGCTTCGCCAGCAGGCGCATGTCGTCGTCATCGATGTAGCGGGTGAGGCCGAGCCCGCCGCGCAGCAGCGCCGCCAGCGCCAGCACCACGCCGAGGCCGGAAGGGATGCCGGTGGCCACCACATGCAGCGGCAGCCGCGCCTGGTGCCATTCCGGCACGAGGGTGGTCGCGAATTCCAGCGCCACGATGGTCTGCGCCGAGACCAGCATCGGCAGCACAAGTGCCGCCACCAGCCGATAGGCCGCCTGGTGGCGCGCCCAGTGCTGCACCGATCCGCGCCAGCCGAGCGCCGCCAGGCCATAGATGCGCGCCTGCGCCAGCCGCCCCTTGGCCACCGCGCGGTCGCGCATGGTGGCGAGATCCGGGATCAGCCCGGTGTACCAGAACAGCCCGGTGACCACGACGTGGGACATGATCCCCCAGAAGTCCCAGACCAGCGTGCTGCGGAAATTCGGCCAGACCGCGAAGGTCGCGGGATAGGGGAAGGTCCAGTAGAACAGCCAGGGTCGGCCGAGATGCAGGATCGGGTAGATCGCCGCCGCCGCCACCGCCGCCAGCGCCGCCGCTTCCGCGAAGCGGTTCACCGAACTGCGCAGCCCGTGCCGGCGCAGCACCAGCACCACGGCGAACAGGCTCGCCGCATTGGCGATGCCGATCCACCAGACGTAGTTGATGAGGTCGAAACCCCAGACGAAGGGGATATTGGTGCCCCATAGCGCCGTGCCCTCGACCAGCAGCGCCACCACCGCATAGGCCAGCAGCAGCGTCACCGCGCCGGCCCCCGCGACGGCGCCCGCGAAGCGCCAGCCGAAATCGCCGCGCAGCGGCTGGTCGGAGACCGGGCGGGTGGAAAAATCCGCGCCGCTCATCCGACCAGCTTCGCGAGGTAGGTGGTGCGCGGCCGCGTATCGATATTGCCGAGCAGCGCGTAGTTTCTCGCGTCTGCCTTCGCGCGCGACACGGCACTTTCGGGATCGTTGATATCACCGAAATGGATGGCGCGCGTCGGGCAGGCGGACTGGCAGGCGGTGACGATCTCGCCGTCGCGCACAGCGCGGCCTTCCTGCCGCGCGACATCCTGCGCGCCCTTGATGCGATGCTGGCAGTAGGTGCATTTCTCGATCACGCCGCGTGGCCGCAGCGGCACGTCCGGATTGCGCACCGGCACCGCATCCGCCGCCCGCGCATAGCCCGCCCAGTTGAACTTGCGGACCTTGTAGGGGCAGTTGTTGGAACAGGTGCGCGTGCCGATGCAGCGCGGATAGACCATCAGGTTCAGCCCTTCGTGGTCATGCACCGTGGCATTCACGGGACACACCACCTCGCAGGGCGCCTTCTCGCAATGCATGCAGGGAACAGGCTGGAAATCCACCTGCGGCGCTTCCGGCGTGCCCGTCGCCACGCGGTCCACGCGCAGCCAATGCATGGCGCGGCCGCGTGCCGTCTCCTCCGGCCCCACCACCGGCGTGTTGTTCTCCGCCTGGCAGGCGACCACGCAGGCATTGCAGCCGATGCAGGTGTCGAGGTCGATCGCCATGCCCCAGGCGGCGCCGGAATAGGTCCAGTCGGGGTAGAGCGAGCGCGGCGGCGGCGGCGGCGGCACCGCCTGGTCTGGCGCCAGGCGGCGCACGCGCGGCGCATCGCCGGCCAGCGCGTGATCGGCGCCGCGCTCCGCCCAGAGCTGCGCGCCGGTGGCGCGGATCTGCAGCCCCTCGGCCAGCCAGGGTGACTCCGCCGGGCGCAGCCCATAGGCCGCGATCCCGACGCCGCCCGGCACACCGCCCGCGGCCCGCCGCCCGCCGCCGAGCGGCAGGGTGACCACGCCCGGCGCCTGGCCCGGCACCACCAGCACCGGGGCGCGGAGGGCGCGGCCGGCCAGTTGCAGCTCCACCTCCTCGCCCTCGACGATCCCGGCGGCGCGCGCATCGGCCGGCGCCATCAGCACCGCATTGCCCCAGGCGAGGTTGCCGAGCGATCGCGGCAGTTCCTGCAGCCAGGCTTCCGTGGCGAAGCGCCCGTCCCAGAGGTTCGGGTCCGGCGCGAAGAGCGCGACCGGCGCGGTGGGCCGCCGCGCCGGCGGTGGCAGCGCGAAATCCGCGCGCAGCGGCAGCACCCGCGGCGGCGTCGCGCTCTCCGCCACCACGCCGGCTTCCAGCGCCGCCAGCCAATTTGCCTCGAAAGCCTCGCCCCAGGCCGCCCGCCAGGTTTCCTGCGTGAGCACAAACCCGTCGCCCGGCAGGCCGGCGAGCATGCCCAGGATTTCCTCGGGCGCGCGCGCGGCCTCGACCAGCGGCAGGGTGGCGGGCTGGCGCAGGGCGGCGGTGCCGTCGAAGGCGCGGGAATCGCCAAAACATTCCAGCGGGTGGCGCAGCGGCAGGTGCCAGGTGCAGGCCAGCGCCGTCTCATCCACCTGCACCCCGGCATGGACAGTGTGCGGCACCGCGCACAGGTCGAGCCGGCCGGGCGCGTCGAAGACGGGATTCGAGTCGAGCACCAGCAGATGCGTCACCCGGCCCGCCGCGATCTCCGCGGCCAGGTCCTGCAGCGTGCCGGCTTCCGCGGCCGTGGGATCGGGGATGCAGGGCACTGCCGCGCCGAGCGTCGCGTTGATGGCATGCGCCAGTGCGTGGACCGCCACGGACTGCCCGCGTCCGGCCAGCACGCAGGCCTCGGCGCCCGCACCGCGCAGCGTGGCCGCCAGCGACGCGGCCTCCGGATGCGTGGCGCCGGCCGCCGCCGCAATGCCGAGTTCGGCCGCCACGGCGCGGGCCAGCGCCTCGATCTCCCAGGGCGGCAGCACCAGCAGCCGGTCGGCCTTGGCGCCGGTGAGGCTCGGCGTGGATTCGGCGACGATCAGCGCCGGCAGGCGCCCTTCCTGCCGCCCGCGCGCCCGCGACTGCGCCCAGGCGCGCGCCTGGGCCAGCTGCGCCGGGCCGGGGCCGAGCGGATCCGCGCCCAGGCACAGCACGGTCCGCGCGCGCAAAAGATCGGGCAGGGGCGTCACGGCGGCGCCGAAGGCCAGGCGGGTGCCTTCCGCCGCCGCCGCATCGGCCAGCGGCGCATGCACATGCCATCGCGCGCCGGGCCATTGCGCCAGCAGCGCCGCGATCAGCCGCCGCTGGGTGGGGGAGGCGATGGGGCCCGTCAGCAGGCGAAACCCCTGCCCACCTGTTGCCGCCAGCGCCGCGCGCTGTTCCGCCAGGTCGCGCGCGAAAGGCGCCGCATCGCGCTCCACACGCCCCTGCCGCCGCAGCCTGCGCGACCGCGCCGGATCGTGCAGCGCCAGCACGGCGGATTCGAGAAAGACGTCGGTGGCGCCGAGGCTGGCGGGATGGCGCGGATTGCCCTCGATCTTGATGGCGTGGCCATCCCGCGTGCGCACCAGCACGCCGCGGCCCAGCCCGTCCAGCTCCAGCACCGTGGCGTAGCTGCGCCGCGTGCCCGGCTGGCCATCGGTGCCACGCGCGGGGGCATAGAGCGGGCTGCCGAATTCCTGCGGGCCGATGTCGCAGCCCGCGGCCGTCGCCAACGCCAGGGAGGCGCCGGCGGCGCGCAGCAGGCTGCGGCGATCCGGGTCCGGCGCGGGCAGGGGATCTGGCAGCGCGTCAGGCGGGGTCATGATGGCTCCGGATGGGTGGGTCGCGCCGTATCCGGGCTACGCCCCAGCGCGGCTTTGGTTCCCCGCCGCTGCAACCGCGCCGGGCCTTTCCACGTTGGCCCCGCATGTTCCAGCCCCGATGCCGCCGCGCGCTGCCGCCCCTGCTCGCCCTCGGCGCGCTGCTGCTCGCCGGCTGCGGGGACGAGGCGGTGCCCGCCGAGCTGCAGGTGGCCGGTGGCGATGCTGCGCGCGGGCGGCTCGCCATCGCAGCCCATGGCTGCGGCGCCTGCCATGTGATCCCGGGCATCGAGGGTGCGGTGGCCTGGGTCGGCCCGCCGCTGATGGAATGGGCGCGGCGCAGCTATGTCGGCGGGCGGCTGCCCAATGCGCCCGAAAACCTGGTGGCCTTCCTGCAGAACCCGCAGGCGGTCTCGCCCGGCTCCGCCATGCCGGCCCTGCCGCTCCAGCAGAGTGAGGCGGTGGATATCGCCGCCTATCTCTACACCCTGGGCCAGGCGCCCGCCGTGCCGCCCGGCCAGCCCCTTGCGCCTGGCGAGGCCGGCACGCTGCCGGAGCCGCGGCTGCGCCCGCGCCTGGACCGCCCCGCTCAGTAGCCCACGCCGCAAGCCGGCAGCACCAGGGACGGCGCAGCCTGGAACAGCACGGCCAGCAGCGAATAGCCGGCGGCCGCGGCGGCGAACCAGCTGGTGAAGCGCGGCTCGGCCTCGCCACCCTCCGTCACCGGCCCGGCGAGGCCACGCGTCGTGCCGCGCAAGATCAGCAGCAGCGGCACCGCCACCACCAGCGTCGCCAGCCCGATCATCGCGGGCACCCAGGGAAGGCCCAGCAGCCGCGCGCCCTCATAGCCCCTCTCGCAGGCGAAGGCGTTGATGGCGTAGACCAGCGTGAAATGCAGCGCCCAGAGCGCGAAGCCAGCGGCGCTCAGCAGCATGCTGAAGGCGGAGCGCGGGCCTGGGCGCAGGGCCCGGCCGCTCATGGCAGCAGCCTCGGGAAGCCATGCACCAGCACCAGGCCGACCGCGCCCTGGCCCACCGTGTAGAGCCAGAACAGGCGGGTATTGTCCAAGGTCAGGCGCCGCGGCCCGCCCAGCTTGCCGGCCAGCGACCGCGCCAGGGTATAGGCGCCCATCAGCAGCGCGATCGCCACATGCGCCGCCTGCCAGACGAAAAGCCCCCAGGCGCTGGCGCCATAGGCATGCAGGGTGGGTGCGATCGGCCCCTGCCACAGCGCCCAGCCATCCGCCGCCAGCCCCCCCGCCAGCAGGCCGATTCCTGCCAGCAGCGCCAGCCGATGCCCCCAGCCGCGGCCATCGTGCAGCGTGGCGGAGGCCACGACCAGCGACAGCGCCGCGCCGGCATAGAGCACGAAAGCCGCGGCGCCCCAGCCCAGTACAGGCAGGCCCTGCCCGGCCGGCGGCCACATGGCATCGCCATTCACCAGCCAGAGGAACAGGTAGCTGCCGATCAGGCAGGCATAGGCCGTGCCGCTGACCAGCATGGTGCAGACCATCGCCCACCAGGAGGTGGTGACCGGCCCCGTCGCATGCGTCGGCAGCAGGATGCCGCCACCGATATCCACGCGCTCCGGCCCCACCGGCCCGAAATCCGTGCCGTGCCAGAGCCAGCCGATGAAGCCCGCCAGCGCGATCAGGAAGAAGACCGCCGCCGCAATCGGGAAGGGCTTGGTCAGCGCCAGGAAGAAGCCGGCCGTGCCGATGGCCGCCACCACATGGCCCCAGCCCGGGCCGGCGACGAAGGCGATGTATTGCGGCGTCGCCTCCGCCGGGCTGCCGATCAGCGCCTCACGTCGTCCCGTGGCGGCGAAGGGGAGAAAATGGCCCCCCGCCTCCACCTGTCGCTTCAGGTCGGGGTCGTGCCACAGCGGGTAGCGGTCGCGCACCAGGGGGATGCTGCGCAGCCCGTATTCCGGGCTGTCGAGCCATTCCATGGTGCCGGCATTCCAGGTGTTCTCCTGCCCCTGCTGCCCGCCGATCCGAAAGTTCTTCACCACATCCACCAGCAGCACCAGCGCGCCCGCCGCGAACATCGCCGCGCCGATGGAGGAGAGCAGGTTCCACAGCTCCAGCCCGAAGCCGGAGGGGAAGGTGTAGATGCGCCGCGGCATGCCCATGAAGCCGCTGATGTGCATCGGGAAGAAGGTGAGGTTGGTGCCCAGGAACAGCAGCCAGAAGGCCGTCCTGCCCAGCCGTTCCGAGAGCTGGCTGCCGAGCGCCGGCGCCCAGTAGTACAGCGCGGAGAACAGCGGAAAGACCATGCCGCCGATCAGCACGTAGTGCAGGTGGGCCACGATGAAATAGGTGTCGTGCGCCTGCCAGTCGAAGGGCGTGACGGAGACCATGACGCCGGTCAGCCCGCCGAGGGTGAAGATGAACAGGAACCCCAGGATGAACAGCGCCGGCGTGCTGAATCGGATGCGCTGCTTCGCGCTCGCAAAGGTCGCGATCCAGGCAAAGACCTGAAGGCCGGAAGGGATGGAAACCGCGAAGCCGGCGGCCGCGAAGAAGGACAGCGACAGCGGCGGAATGCCCGTGGTGTACATGTGATGCACCCACAGCCCGAAGCTGAGGAAGCCGGTGCCGACCAGCGCCGTGACCACCATCGAATGCGCGACCAGCCGCGCCTGCGCCATCGCCGGCACGATCATCGAGACCATCGCCGCCGCAGGCAGGAAGATGACGTAGACTTCCGGATGGCCGAAGAACCAGAACAGGTGCTGCCACAGCATCGGGTCGCCGCCACGTTCCGGCAGGAAGAAGGGCCAGTCGAAGGCGCGTTCCAGCTCCAATAGCGTGCTGGCGATGATCACCGCCGGGAAGGCGAAGATCACCATCGCGGCGAAGACCAGGATGCCCCAGGCATAGATCGGCATGCGCCCCAGCGTCATGCCCGGCGCGCGGCAGCGCAGGATGCCGACGATCAGCTCGATGGCGCCGGCGATGGCCGAGATCTCGATGAAGCCGATGCCCAGCAGGTACATGTCCGTGTTGATGCCGGGCGAGTAAGCCTTGCTGGTCAGCGGCGGATACATGAACCAGCCGCCATCGGGCGCGATGCCGAAGAAGAGGCTGGCGTAGAACAGCAGCCCACCGATCAGGTAGATCAGGAAGGCATAGGCGCCGAGCCGCGGAAACGGCAGTTCCCGCGCGCCGAGCATGGAAGGCAGCAGCGCGATCGCCACCGCCTCCACCGCCGGCACGGCGAACAGAAACATCATCACCGTGCCATGCATGGTGAAGACCTGGTTGTAGGTATCCGGGTTCACCAGCGTGAGGCCCGGGAAGGCGAGCTGTGCGCGGATCACCAGCCCCAGCAGGCCGGCGAGGAGGAAGAACAGCAGCGCGGTGGCGATGAAGAGCGGGCCGATGAGGCCGTTGTTCACCTCGGAGATCGCGCGCCAGCCCGGCGGCTGGCGCCAGACGCGCTTCAGCTCGGCCAGCTCCGCCTCGGGCCGCGGCAGGGGATTGGGCGTGGCGAGGTCGCTCATCGCAGCGATTCCATCCAGGCGGCGACTGCCAGCAGATCCTCACCGGGCAGGGACCGGCCGAAGGCGGGCATGGCATTGCCCGGCTTGATGTCCTGCGCGCCGGCGACCCAGCCCGCCAGCGTGCCGCGGTGATTTTCGAGCGCGCCGGCCGCGAGCGAGAGGCGGGAGCCGATGCGGGACAGATCGGGCCCCAGCCGCGCCTGCCATTCCGTGCCGCGCACCGTATGGCAGGCGCCACAGCCCGCTTCCCCAAACACCTGCATGCCGCGCGCGAGTTCCGGCGTGGCGGGTGGCGGGATCGGTTCGCGCTGGCGGGCCAGCCAGGCGTCGAAATCCGCCGGCTCCTCCGCCACGGCCCAGAAGGCCATCAGCGTATGCTGCACGCCGCAGAATTCGGTGCATTGGCCCCGCATCACGCCCGGCCGGTCGGCACGGATGCGCTGGCGGTTCACCCGGCCCGGAATCATGTCCATCTTGCCGTGGAGGTTCGGGATCCAGAGGCTGTGGATCACATCGCCCGAGGAGAGCAGCAGCTCCACCTCCCGCCCCACCGGCAGGCGGAGCTCATTGGCGGTGACGGCGCCCTCGCCCTCATCCGGGTAGCGCACCTCCCACCAGTATTGCCGCGCGATCACCTCGATGCGCAGCGGGTTGTCGCTGCCCGGCAGCACCACGGCGCGGGAAACGCCGAGGCTATAGACCAGCAGCGCGATGAGCGTGACGGTGGGGAAGATGATGCCGCCGGCCACCACGAAGCGGCGGCTGCCGAAGGCCTGGCGCAGGCGCGCGGGCGCGATCAGCGCGAAGACCAGCAGGCCCATCACCAGCACGAAGATGGCCGTGCCGCCGAGGAACAGCACCCAGGTCAGCACGGCGATGCGTGCCGCATGATCGCCCATGGGATCGAGCGGCGTCTGCACCCCGCTGCAGGCCGCGAGCAGACAGGGCAGCAGAAGTCCCCATGGGCGCGGCGGCGCGCGGCGGCGTCCCGGCGTCTCGGTCATGCAGCACCCCCTGTCCCTGGGCGGCCAACGCGGTGTGCCCGCGACGGTTCCGTGCCTCAGCGATGGCAGGTGGAACAATTGGCCAGCGGCGGCACCGCGACGCCGAATTGCGCATGGGTGGCCGCCACCAGGGCCGGCGCCTGCGGCGTGGAATCGCGGTGGCAATCCAGGCACCAGGCCATGGATTGCGTTTCCGTCTTCACCGTGCGCGCCATGGTCTCGACGGGGCCGTGGCACTGCGCGCAGGTGACGCCGGCGCCGATATGCGCGGCGTGCTGGAAGCGCACATGCTCCGGCAGCCGGTGCACGGAGGACCAGGTGACCGGCCGGCCGAGCGACAGCGCCGTCTCCAGCGGCGCGAATTGCGCCGAGACATTCCAGACCTGGCTGTGGCAGCCGAGACAGGTCTCGGCCGTGGGCATGCCGGCCTGCGCCGTCCGCTCCACGCCCGCATGGCAGTAGCGGCAATCGAGGCCGATCTGGCCGGCATGGATGGCATGGCTGAAGGGAATCGGCTGCGCCGCCGGCGTGCCCAGGCCCCAGGTGCCGGCCGACCGGCTGAGCGCGAAGGCGACGGTCGCCGCCAGCACCAGGGCCGCGGCGCCGATGATGCCGAAGGTCCGCAGCAGGCGATCGGCGCGGGGCGAGAAAAGCTGGCTCATGCGCTGCGGGAGACCTTCTCGATGGCATCCCGCAGGCTGCCGGCGGCGGCGGCGAAATCCGCCCAGGGGTCGGCCGGCAGCTTCTTCGCCGCCAGCAGCCCTGCGACGCTCCAGCCCGCCGGATCCAGACCCTTCTTCACCGCCGACCAGGGGATGGGGCAGGCCACCGGCGCGCCGGGCCGCGCGCGCGGCGACCAGCTGCCGATGGCGGTGGAAAGCCGGTCGTTGCGCAGATAGTCGAGGAAGATGCGCCCCTTGCGCGCCTTCTTCGCCAGCGTCGTGGTATAGAGCTTTGGCGAATCCCGCTCCATCATCGCGCAGATGAGGCGGGCGAAGGACTTGGCCTCGGGCCAGCCGGGGCCGCCCTTGCCCTTCGGCGGCGCCAGCGGGACCACCACATGCAGCCCCTTGCCGCCGGTGACGCGGGCGAAGGGCGTGAGGCCCAGCGCCGTGATACGCTGCCGCAGTTCCAGCGCGCCCTCCAGAACGCGGTCGAAGGGAATGCCTTCATCCGGGTCGAGGTCGAAGACCAGCCGGTCCGGCACGCCGGGCGCATCGGCGCGCGCGCCCCAGGGATGCAGCTCCACCGCCGAGACCTGCGCCAAGGCGGCGAGGCCCGCGGCATCGTCGATGCGCATATACGGCTTGGACTGGCCCTCCACCTGCACGGCGCCGATCAGCGGCGACTGGCCGGGCATCGCATGGCGCTGGAAGAACAGCCCGCCGGTGATGCCATCCGGCGCCCGCAGCAGCGACAGCGGCCGACCCGCGACATGCGCCAGGATCCGGTCGGCAAAGCGGGAAAAATAGGCGGCGAGATCGGCCTTGGTCAGCGCCGGAATCTTGTCGGTCGCCGGCCACAGCACGCGATCCGGGTTGCTCATGCCGAGCGGCGCCTTGGCGGGGGGCTTGGCGGGGGGCTTGGCGGGGGCGCGGGGCGGCGCCTCCGGCTCCGGCGGCGGCGTCACGGACCTTGCGGGCTTGTCCTCGCGCAGGCCCTGGAAGCTGGCATGGCGCAGCAGGCCTTCCTCGGTCCAGCCGCCATAGGCGACCTCCGCCACCAGCTCCGGCTTCACCCAGACCACGTCGCTGGTCTTGGCGGGCTTGCCCGTGAAGGGGCTGCCGCGGCGCTCCAGCGGCGCCAGGCGCGCGACCAGGTCGGTCGCGGTGGCCGCCGAATAGCCGGTGCCGACGCGGCCGAGATAGGCCAGCTTGCCGTCCCGCCAGGCGCCCACCAGCAGCGCGCCGAGCCCATGGCCGCGCGCGCCGCGGCTGAAGCCGCCGATGACGAATTCGTCGCGCCCGCGGCACTTCGCCTTGGTCCATGTGTCGCTGCGGCCGGAGGCATAGGGCGCGTCGCGGCGCTTGGAGACGATGCCCTCCATCTCCAGCCGGCAGGCGGAGGCCAGCACGGCCTCCCCAGGTGCCGGGAAATGCTCCAGGTAGCGCAGCACCGCGCCCTTCGCCGGCAGCAATTTCCTTAATGCCGCCTTACGTGCCTCCAAGGGTTCGCTGCGCAAGTCGCGCGGGCCCTGCTGCAGCAGGTCGAAGGCGAAGAAGACCAGCGGCGCGGTGTTGGTGCCGGAGAGAAAACCCTGAAGCGTCGGGAAATGCGGCTGGCCCCCGGCATCCAGCGCCGCCGCCTCGCCATCGATCAGCGCATCCGGCAGGGCCTTGGCCGCCTCGGCGATGGCGGGAAAGCGGTCGGTCCAGTCGAGGCCGGTGCGCGTGCGCAGCGTGGCGCGGCCGCCTTCGATGCGCAGCTGCAGGCGGTAGCCGTCGATCTTCAGCTCATGCAGCCAGTCCTTGCCGGCCGGCGGTGCGGCGACCAGGCGGCAGAGCTGCGGTTCGACGAAGGGCGGCACGGCCGCGCTGGCCCTGGATGTGGCCTTCGTCTTCGGCGCGGCCTTCGCTTTCGCAACCGGCTTCACTGGCGCCGCCGCCGCCTTGGCAATCTGCGCCAGGGTGCGGCCGCTGGCGATGGAGGTTGCGGCGCGCAGCACGGCATCGCCCGCGCCGGGCGTCGCCATGCTGTCCTTCTCCTTGATCAGCAGCCAGTTGTGGCGCGGCTCCGCCTTTGCGCCGCGGCGCGGCTTCATCCGCACCAGCACGAAGCCACCCTTCAGCCGCTCCCCGGCCAGGACGAATTTCAATTCGCCCTTGGCCAGGTCTTCATCCACGCGATCCGCGTTCAGCGGCGCCCAGGCGCCACGGTCGAAGAGCTGCACCGTGCCGCCGCCATATTCGGCCTTCGGGATGGTGCCCTCGAAGCTGCCGTAGTCCAGCGGATGATCCTCGACCTCCACCGCCAGGCGCTTGTCGGCGGGGTCGAGCGAGGGGCCGCGCGTGACGGCCCAGGATTTCAGCACGCCGCCCCATTCCAGGCGCAGGTCGTAGTGCAGCCGTGTCGCGTCGTGCCGCTGCACGACGAAGCTCAGCCGGTCGCCGGCCGCGGCCGCGCCGCCTTCCGGCTCTCGGGTCCGGCCGAAATTCCGCTTGGCGCGATAGGCCTGCAGCTTCTCGCCGGCGGCCGGCATCAGCGGGACGCGGCGCGCTTGCGCGGCGGCGCCTTCTTCACGGCGGACTTGGCGGGCGCCTTGGCGGGGGCCTTGGATTTGGGCGCGGGCTTGGCGGCCGCCTTGGCCGCCGGCTTCGCCTTGGCGCGCGCCGCCACCTTCGCCGGCGCGGGCTTGGCGGAAGACCCCTCCAGGCTGCGCCGCAGCGCCTCCATCAGGTCGATCACATTGTCCTCGCGCGGCGGCGCGGCCTTGGTGCCGCCGCCATCGCCGTCGCGCTTGCTCTCGATCAGCGCGCGCAGCGCCTCCTCGTAGCGATCGGTGAATTCGGAGGGATCGAAGGGCCCGGCCTTCTGCGCGATGATGCGCTCGGCAATCTCGATCATGCCCGCATCCACCTTGCGCTTCGGCACATCCTCGAAATATGCCTCCGACTCGTGCACCTCTTCGCGCGTGCGCAGCGTGGTCACCAGCATGCCGGGGCCGCGTGGCTCGATCGCCACGATGCGCTCCCGCGTTCCCATCACCACCCGCGCCAGGGCCACCTTGCCCGCCTGTTCCATGGCCGTGCGGATGACCACGAAGGCATCCGCGCCGGCCTTGCCGTCCGGCACCAGGTAATAGGGATCATTCCAGAAGATGCGGTCGATCTCCGCCGCATCGACGAAGCGTTCGATATCGATGGTGCGCGTCGATTCCAGCCGGACGGATTTGATCTCCTCATCCGTCAGCAGGATGTATTCGTCCTTCTCGATCTCGTAGCCGCGCACCAGGTCCTTGCGCTCCACCTCATCGCCGTCCGCATCGAAGGTCTTCGTGCGGATGCGGTTGCCGGTCTCGGGATTGATCAGGTGGAAGCGCACGTCATGCGCGGTGGTCGTCGCCGGAAACAGGGAAACGGGGCAGGACACCAGCGAAAGCCGCAGATGTCCGCCCCAGCTCGGCCGCGCTGCCATCTGCCCCGCTCCCCCTATGCCGTGTTCAGGCCGCCTTCAGCACGTCCTTGTGGATCGTCTTGGTCGCCATCTGCGTCAGCAGCTGGTCGGTGGCCTTTTCCTCGTCGAGCGTTGCCTGCAGCAGCGTCACGATCTCCGCCTGCTTGTGCAGCCCGGCCCAGGCGACCAGCGTGCCATAGCGGGCCATCTCGTAATGCTCGACCGCCTGGGCGGTGGCCACCAGGCCGGCATCGCGCACGGCGCTCGGCTCGGAAAACTCCTCGAGCAGCTCCTCGCCTTCCTGGATCAGGCCCTGGATCGCCTCGCAGGTCTGGCCCTGCGCGCGCTTGCCGAGGATCTGGAACACCTGCTGCAGACGCTCGACCTGGCCCTCGGTCTGGTCCTTGTGCGTCTTGAAGGCCTCCTTCAGCGTCTCGCTCTGCGCGGCGCGGGCGAGCTTCGGCAGCGTCTTCAGGATCTGGCGCTCGGCGTAATAGATGTCCTTGAGGGTCATCAGGAACAGCTCGTCCATCGTCTTCATCGGGCGTCTCCGGTCATTCTGGAATTGGCGGGTCGTCGAATCGGCGCGTCGCAGCAGCCCCAACGCAGCGGCGGGCCGGAGTTTCGAACGGCATCCCAAGATTCCGCATTCCGCGCCTTCCGGTCGCGCAAGCAACTGCCGCAAGGCTGGCTGGTTCAGCCCTCGTCATTCGAGAGAGGCCGCGCCATGTCAGACACTTCGAAGCATCTGCAACCGCCACAGCACCAGGACCGCCAGCCCGGGCTGGAATCGGAGATGACGCCCCGCCCGCGCTCCGCCATGGAAGGCTGGCGCGCCGCCGGCAAGCTCAAGGGCCGCACCGCGCTGATCAGCGGCGGCGATTCCGGCATCGGCCGCGCGGTCGCCATCGGCTTCGCCAGGGAAGGCGCCGATGTGGTGATCCTGCACAAGGAGGAACCGCAGGACGCCGAGGATACGCGCGCCCATGTCGAGGCCGCCGGCCGCCGCTGCGAGGTGATCGCCGGCGATATCGGCGATGCCGCCTTCTGCCGCGAGGCCGTGGCACGCGCTGTGAAATTCCTCGGCGGCCGCATCGACATCCTGGTGAACAACGCGGCCGAGCAGCATGAGTGCAAGGATTTCGCGGAGATCCCGGAGGCGCAGGTCGAGCGCACCTTCCGCACCAATATCCTGGGCATGATGTGGCTGACCAAGGCGGCGCTGCCGCACATGCCGAAGGGCGGGTCGATCATCAACACCACCTCCATCACCGCCTACCAGGGCAGCGCGGAGCTGATCGACTACGCCTCCACCAAGGGCGCCATCGTCGGCTTCACCCGCAGCCTGGCCAAGGCGCTGTGGGAACAGCGGCAGATCCGCGTGAATGCCGTGGCGCCGGGCCCGATCTGGACGCCGCTGATCCCCGCCTCCTTCGACGAGGAACGCACGGCCCAGCACGGCGCCAGCACCACCATGGGCCGCGCCGGCCAGCCGGACGAGGTGGCGCCCGCCTTCCTCTTCCTCGCCGCCGAGCAGGACAGTTCCTACTTCACCGGCCAGGTCCTGCACCCGAATGGCGGCACGGTGGTCAATGCCTGAGGAGAGACCCATGACCGGCAAGCCCACCGCCACGCCCGAACACAAGCCCGCGCAGGAAGGCGATAGCGGCACCGGCATTCCCGCCGGCACCGCCCGCTCCGGCACCCACAACCGCCCCGATATCGGCGACGAGGTCTCCGGCAAGCGCGCGATCGACCAGGTGGCGGAGAAGAAGACCGAGGACCTTTCGCCCGAGGCCAAGGGCGGCGCCGGCGTCGGCCGCCGCTGGGCCGGCGATTCGTAAGGCCGCCAGGCCAAGAAAAAGGGCCGGTCCTTTCGGACCGGCCCCCTTCGACTCGGCCCTCTCCCCCCACCCGGGGGAGAGGGCTTTTCGCTGGGGTCAGGCGAAGCGGCGCGCGGCCACCAGCATCGCCTTGCGGGTGCCGACGCGGGCACCGATGACGGAGGCCGCAGCCCCCAGCAGCAGCGTCGCGAACAGCCAGAAGGAGGCCACGGAAGCACCCTTGGCAGCGGCATCCGCCGCCTCGCGCGCCCGCGTCTCGGCCTGCTGCGCCAGGCGGGTGGCCTCGGCCTCCAGCGCCTGGATGCGCTGCGTGGCTTCCTGCGGGGAGATGCCGAACTCGGCCGCCGTCAGCGCGGCGAGGCGGTCACGCGCCGCCGGCTCGAAGGCGCCGCTGGTGGCGCGCTCACCGACCAGGCGGGCGATCTCGGCCCGGCGCTGGTCCTCGGTCAGGGTGGCGGGATTGCCGCCGCTCTGCAGGCCGGCCTGCAGACGCTCGATCAGCGCCTCCGGGTCGGTCATCTCCGGCATCGCCTGCGCGGCGGCGGAGGTGGCGGTGCTGGCCGCGCCCTGCACCATGGCGCCGACGCCGCGCGCGGCGCCGGAGGCGAGGTTGCCCAGCAGCAGCGCCGAGACCAGGAAGGCAATGGCCCAGACCGACAGGCCATGCAGCACGCCGTCCGTGTCATCCGACGTGCCGGACAGGCGCGCCGCGACATAGCCGCCGCAGGCCAGCGCCAGCAGGTTGGCGACCAGCAGCCAGACGGCGCCGGCGATGCCGAAGGTGCTCGCGGCCGGCGTTTCGCCGGCGACCATCGGGTCGATCGTGCTGGCGCCGACGGCGACGCCGAGGATGTTGAGCATGGCGCCCACGGTCACGGCCACCAGGCCGCCGGCCAGGATGGCACCCCAGGAAACGCGGGAAGGCACTTTGTCGGCGGTGGCAATGACGGTCTGCGACATAATATCTACTCCGGACACGGGGGCCCAACGTCCGGAAGTGATTGAAGTTCAGGCAGACTCCCTGGTGGCTTCAAGAAGATCCATGGTGTGGCGCAAAACTTTCGCCTCATCGAAACGGTCCAGCGCCCGCAGGCGGCCCGCGTCCCCCATCGCCTGCCGCAAGGCCGCATCGCCGGCCAGGCGGGACAGGGCCGCGGCCAGCGGCGCCACCTGCATGGGCGGCACCAGCAGGCCGGTTTCCTCCGGTACCACCTGTTCGCGCGGGCCCCGGATATCGGTGGCGACCACCGGCAGGCCCGCCAGCATCGCCTCGATGATCGACATGGGCAGGCCCTCGAAGTGGGACGGCAGGGTGAAGACATCGGCCGCCGCCAGCAGCGCCGGCACGTCGGTCCGGTAGCCCAGCATCACCAGCCGCCGCCCGAGCAGCGCGGCGGCGCGCTGGAAATGCGGAGTCAGATCCTCCCCATGGTCGCTGGCCAGGCGTTCGCCTGCCACCCACAGCACGCAGTTGGGGGGCGTCTCCGCCATCGCGGCCAGCAATTCGCAAAAACCCTTGTGGCGAACGAGGCGGGAGATGGCGACCACCACGCAATCCCCCTCCGCCACGCCCAGCTCCGCGCGCAGCCGGGCCCGGGCGGCGGGGTCGGGGTGGAAGCGGGCGGGATCGCGGCCATTCAGCACGGCCACGGGGTTGGGGTGGATACGCAGCCGTCGCGCATCCTCCGCCTCCTCCGCGCTCACCGTCAGGTAGGTGTCGGTGATCCGCCCGGCGGCGCGTTCCAGCGTCAGCGCCAGCCGGCCGCGCCACCAGGGGCCGGGCTGGTTGAACAGGAAGCCGTGGCAGGTATAGGCGATGCAGGGCACGCCCGCGATGCGCGCCGCGGTGCGCGCCAGCAGGCCGCTGATGGGCATATGGGCATGCACCAGGTCCGGCTTCTCGGCCCGCATCACCGCCACCAGCTCCGCCAGGGCACGGGCCTGGCGCAGCGGGTGAAGGCTGCGGGCGAGTGCCACGGGCACCACCCGGAACCCCTCCGCCCGCGGCCCTTCCAGCAGCGGCCCCTCCGCACAGACCCCCACCACCTCATGCCCCCGCGCGCGCAGGCCGCGCATCAGGGGCAGGATGAAGTGCAGCAGCGCGAAGTCGACGTTCGTGACTTCGAGAATCTTCACGACGCCGTCACGCCCGGACTATTCGGGCTGCGGCTCGGGCGTCGCGGGGGCCGGCACGCCGATGCGGGTCAGCGCCCATTGCAGCGCCGCGGCACCCGGCTCCGCATGCAGCGCCACCTGCTGGCTGCGGCGCGGCTCGCCGCCAAGATAAATGCTCTCCTCGATCGCCACCCGCACATCCCGCCCCGTGCGCAGCCGCCAGCCGGCGCCGGAGGGCAGGCGCAGCAGCGCGCCCTGCTCATCCTGCTGCAGGCTGGCGGTGACGCCGGGATGCAGGTGGAAGCGCAGGGTGAAGCCGGGCACCGCGACCTCCCGCGTGCCTTCCAGCACATCCTCGCCGATCAGGCTGTCGCCGGATTCGGACAGGAACAGCCGGCGGCGGTGGCGCAGGCCGAACTGCCGCTGCCATCCGTCATGCGTCGCATCCAGCCAGAGCTTGCCGTCTTCCTCGAAGCGGTCGGTGGTCACCGTCTCCACCCGGCGGCCCAGCCCCTCGGGCCGCAGCTCGGAGGAATTGGTATCCGCCAGCACCAGCGTGGAATGCGCCGCGGTGGCGCGCAGCGCATCGCGCCACTCCCCCTCCGCCGCCGGCGCCGCGCCGCAATTGACGATCAGGCGTTCGCGCCCCACCGACATCTCGAAGGCCAGCGTCCCGGCATGGGCGTTGCGGTCCGCGCCCCGCGGCAGGCCGCCGGGGGCGGCATCGCGCCGGGCGGCGGGGGGCGCGCCGCAATCCATCAGAACCAGGGTGCGGCTGGCGGCCAGGCGATGAAAGCCGGTCTCCGGCAATTGCGCGGGGGGGCGGCCGCGGGACTGGCCCTGGGTCAGCACCAGGTCGATGAAGGCGGCCTGCTCGTCCCGCGTGCCGTTGAACAGCGCCAGCCCGCCATCGGCATGGCGCAGCATGCGCAGCGCCGGTGCGGCGCGGTCCAGCGTCGCGGCCAGCTGCGGCGGCGCCTCCACGCCCGCGCCATGCAGCAGGTTGCGGATCTCGATCAGGTCCTGCAGCGCGGCCAGCTGCACGCCCGGGCTGCGCTCCACATGGCCGCCATCGGGGCGGAACTGGCGCTCCAGCTCCTGCGGCAGGAAGCGGACGCAGCGGGCGAGCCAGGTCTCCTCCTCCAGCGCCACGGCGCCGGCCATGCCGCCCTTCAGCGCCACCAGGGCGCCGCGATGCGCGGCCTCGGCCGGCAGGCCGGCCACCACGCCGCGGGCATCCTGCGCCAGGCGCTGCATCAACTGGCGGCGGAGGCCGTCCTCCGCCGTCGCGGCCAGGAAATCCCAATGGCCGAGCCAGGCGGAAATCCGGGCACCGGCCACTTCGGGGGCATCCGCCAGCGGGTCCAGCGCGCCATGCGCCAGCCAGTCGGCCGTCAGCGCGCGGCCGCGCAGCCGCGCGGCATCGGTGCCCAGCGCGCGCAGGTCGCGCAGCCAGGCGAAGCCGTGGGCCGCGGCATACCAGGTCTGGCTGCCGCCGGGCTGCGCCGGGGTCCAGTCCGGCCGGGCGGGGCCCTCCTCCCCATCCTGCGGCCGCAGCGGGCGGGTGGTGCCATAGGCCTCGAATTCGCCGCGCAGCAGCCGGGCGCCGCGCGCCGCATCGCCGGGCCAGAGGTCGCGGAAGGACCGCGCCGGCCCGTCCGGCACCTTGATGGGCTTGAGATTGGCGATGATGCGGCGCGCTCCGCGCAGGACATCCCCGATCATGCGGTCGTCCCTCCCCCCCGCAGCGCGCCGATCGCCGCCGCATAGTCCGGCGCGCCGAAGACGGCGGTTCCCGCCACCAGCACATCCGCCCCGGCCGCCAGGCAGTCCGGCGCCGTGGCGGCGGTGACGCCGCCATCCACCTGCAGCGCGATGTCCCGGCCCGTCGCCGCGATCATCGCCCGCAGCGCCGCGATCTTCTGCAACTGGCTGCGGATGAAGGACTGCCCGCCAAAACCGGGGTTCACCGACATGACCAGCACCAGGTCGCACAGGTCCAGCACCGGGGCCACGGCTTCCACCGGTGTGCCGGGGTTCAGCACCACGCCGGCCTGCTTGCCGAGCGCCCGGATGGTCTGCAGGGACCGGTGCAGATGCGGCCCGGCCTCCGGATGCAGGCTGATCAGGTCGGCCCCGGCCTCCGCGAAGGCGGCCAGGTAGGGGTCGGCGGGGGCGATCATCAGGTGCACGTCGAAGAACAGGCGCGAGGATTTGCGCAGCGCCTTCACCAGCCCCGGGCCGAAGGAGATATTGGGGACGAAATGACCGTCCATGATGTCGAGGTGCAGCCAATCGGCGCCGGCGGCCTCGATGGCGGCGACTTCCTGGCCCAGCCGGGTGAAATCGGCGGCGAGCAGCGAGGGGGCGATGCGGACGGGATGTGACATGTCCCGGCGGTTCTAGCCGCCGCCGCCCCTGGGGGGAACCGGCCCGGCGGCAATATCGGTTCGTCGACTCGCGGGTTTGACCTTGCGTCAAGCCCGGCCGGGTCAGGTCTTGCGCAATCCCCGGTCCGGATCGACCAGCGGATCGCGCGGAGGGGCCGGGCAGCCGCGCGGGGTGGCGCATTCGCCCCGCAGGGTGCGGGCCAGCGGCGTCTGCTGCAGGCGGTCCCAGCCGAACCACAGCGCGGCGCCCAGCAGCACCGCCAGGATCAGCCAGTCCCTGGGCCGCATGCCAGGCTCAGATCGGCAGCGCGGTGGTGCTCTTCACCCGCTCCATGGCGAAGCGGCCCGTCACCTTGCGCAGGCTGGGCACCGCGGCGACGAAGCGGCGGTAGAAGGCATCATAGCCCGCCATATCCGGCACCACGACGCGCAGCAGATAGTCGACATCGCCGCCCAGGCGCCAGCATTCGACGATCTCGGGCAGGGAGGCGACGGCCTCCGCGAACCTGGCGATCCAGTCGCCCGAATGGTCACCGGTCTCCACCGCAACGAAGACGGAGATCGGCAGGCCGACCAGGGCGGGGTCCACCAGCGCGACGCGCCCGGTGATGACGCCCGCCTCCTCCATCCGCCGGATGCGCTTCCAGCAGGGGGTCGGCGTCAGGCCGACCTCCTGGGCGATCTCGGCAAGGGAACGGGCCGAATCCTGCATGATCAGGCGCAGGATCTCGCGGTCGATACGGTCCAGCTCGGCGGCAGCCATCGGCATCATTCTTTCCGATTATACAGAATACCTAGCACGATCCTCTCCCGCGCCAAGACCGAGACTGTGACAGAAATAACCGGCTGGTTCAGCCTCGCCGGAACCTGGCGGCGAAGAATCCGTCGAGGCCGCCCTGCTCCGCCCACATGTCCGGCCGGGTGCGCAGCGTGCCGCCGCGGACCAGTGCGGTACGCAGCCCCGGCAGCTCGGTCGGCGCAATGGGGTCGGGAACCAGGCCGAGCGCCGCGGCGCGGGCCAGATGCGCCTCCCCCTCCTCCGGCTGCAGGGAACAGGTGGCCAGCACCAGCCGCCCGCCGGGCCGCAGCAGCCTCGCCGCCTGGGCCAGCAGCCGCGCCTGCGCCGCCGCCAGCGCCGCCACGTCCTTCGGCCGCTTCAGATAGGGGATGTCCGGATGGCGGCGGATGATGCCGGTGGCGGAACAGGGCGCATCCAGCAGCACCGCATCGAATTGCGCCTCCGCCGGCATCCAGGTCGCGGCATCCGCCTCCTCCACCGTGACGGAGAGCTTCAGCCGCGCGAGGTTCTCGCGCAGCCGGGCGGCGCGCTTCGGGTCGCGCTCCACCGCGGTGACAAGGCCGCCGGCACTCGCCAGCTGCGCCGTCTTGCCGCCGGGCGCGGCGCAGAGATCCGCGACCCGCTCCCCGGGCTTTACCGCCAGCAGCCGGGCGGGCAGGGCGGCGGCGGCGTCCTGCACCCAGAAGGCGCCCTCCGCCAGGCCGGGCAGATCCGTCACCCGCGTCCCCTCGGGCAGGCGCCAGGACCCGGTGGGCAGTTCGATGGCCCCCTCCGGCGGGCTGGCGCCTGGGGCGAGCGTCAGGTCCAGCGGCGCGGCCTGCTGATGCGCCCGCGCGATGGCGCGCACGCCGGCCGCGCCATAGGCCGCATGCCAGGCCGACCAGAGCCAGGGCGGCGTATCCAGCCTTTCGCGGTCCAGGTTTTCGTAGATTTCCGCCCCCTCGGTCGCGACCTTGCGGAGGACAGCATTGACCAGCCCGGCAAATGGCCGCGGCACCACGGCGACGGTGGCCGCCACCGCCGCATGGGCAGGGGTGCCCAGCACCAGAAGCTCCGCCGCGCCCATGCGCAGCGCGGCGCGCACCACCGGCGGCGGCTCCCGCCGCAGATGCGGCTCCAGCACCGCATCCAGGCTGCCGGCATGGCGCAGCACGGCCGCCGCCAGGCGATGCGCGGCGGCGCGGTCGCGCGGCTCGATGGCCGCCGGCAACTGGTCCAGCGCCTCCTCCAGCGGGCGGCGGCGGTCGAAGACGGCGGCCAGCAGCAGCAGGGCGGCGGAACGCGTGCCGGGCGGCGGCGTGCCACGGTTGGCCCGGGCATTGGGCGGCTTGGCGGTGACACGCTTTGTCACGGCTGCGGGGGGTGGATTTGTGGGGGGCATGAGGCTGGGTTTATGGCCGCCCGCCGCCCGCCATGCTAGGGGCGCGGCCATGCAGGCGCTCCGCACCCTCCTCAGCCGGGACTTCCTCGACCGGCTGCCGGAAACCCGGCGCCCGCTGCCCTGGCTCGCCCTGCTCTGCCTGCTGCTCTGGCTGCCGGGCTTCTTCAGCATCCCCGCAGGCGACCGCGACGAAAGCCGCTTCGCCCAGGCCAGCCGCCAGATGGTGGAAACCGGCGACCTGGTCCGCATCCGCTTCGGCGAGGTGGAGCGCAACAAGAAGCCCGCCGGCATCCATTGGCTGCAGGCCGGATCGGTGCGGGTGCTGGAGACGCTGCGCCTCGGCGACCGGCACGACATCTGGGCCTATCGCCTCCCCTCGCTCGCCGGCGCCCTGCTCGCGGTGCTGGCCACCGCGCATTTCGGACGCCTTCTGGTGGGCCGGCGGGCCGCCTTCCTGGGCGCGGCGATGCTGGCCGGCTGCTTCGTGCTGGGGGTCGAGACCCATATCGCCAAGACCGATGCGGCGCTGCTGGGCAGCATCGTCCTCGCCATGGGGCTTTTGGGGCGCGCCTATCTGCAGCCGGGCGCCTTCGGGCCCGGCGCCGCGGCCGGCTTCTGGCTGGTGCTCGGCGCCTCGATCCTGCTGAAGGGGCCGATCGCCCCCATGGTGGCGGCGCTGGCGGCCGTGACCCTCGCCGTCGCGGATCGCAGCTGGGCCAATGGCGCCCCCTGGCTGCGCGCGCTCCGCCCCGGCTGGGGCCTGCCGCTGATGGTGCTGGCCGCCGCCCCCTGGTTCATCGCCGTCACCATCGCCACCGAAGGCCGCTTCCTGGCCGAGGCGCTGGGCGGCGACATGCTCAGCAAGGTGGGCGGCGCCGACGAGAACCACTGGGGCCCGCCCGGCTACTACCTGCTGAGCTTCGGCATCGCCGCCTTCCCCGCCGCCTTCCTGGTGCTGCGCGCCGCCCCCGGCGCCTGGGCCGACCGGCTGCAACCCGGCACGCGCTTCCTTCTGGCCTGGGCGGTGCCCACCTGGCTGGTCTTCGAGGCCGTCACCACCAAGCTGCCCCACTACGTCCTGCCGGCCTATCCGGCGCTGATGCTGCTGGCCGCCGCCTGGGCGCTGGACCCGCTGCGCCAGGCGCCACCCCGCTGGCTGGCCTTCCTGTCCACCGCCGGCGCCCTGGTCGCCGCCATCGGCCTCGGCCTGGCCGCCGCGGCCCTGCCGATCCTGGCCGATGGGCGGGTGGATGCGCTCGCGCTGCTCGGCCTGCCGGCCGCCGCCCTGTTCTGCTGGGGCCTGCTGCGGATGCTGCGCGACGGGGCGCCGGCCCGGGCCGGGCTGCTCGCCGTGCTGCTGGCCATCCCGCTGCAGGCCACCGCGCTCGGCCTGGTGCTGCCGCGGCTGGAGGCGCCCTGGATCTCGCCGCGCCTCGCCGCCGCCGTGCAGGCCGCCGCCCCCGGCCTGCCGGACGAGCACTTCGGCGTGGTCGGCTACCACGAACCCTCCCTGCTCTTCGCCATGGGCGGCGAGATCCGCCTGCTGCGCGACGGCGCGGCGGCGGCGGATTTTCTGGCCGGCGAAACCGGGCGGCTGGTCGCCGTGGGCGACCGCGACCTGGCACGCTTCCGCGCCGCGGCCGAGGCCGGGGGCCTGCCCCTCGTCGAACGCGGCAGCGTCGCCGGCTTCAACTATTCCCGCGGCCGACGCGTTGCCATCACCTTGTACGGGACCAACCGATGATCGAATGGGTGACGGGCATCGTGGCCGCCGGCGGCTGGCCCGGCGTGATGGCGCTGATGTTCCTGGAAAACGTCTTCCCGCCGATCCCCTCCGAGGTGATCATGCCGCTGGCCGGCTTCGTCGCGGCGCGGGGCGAGATGTCCCTGGTGCTGGCGCTGATCGCCGGCATCATCGGCACGCTGCTGGGCAATGTCTTCTGGTACGAGCTGGCCCGCGCCATCGGCGCCGACCGCATCCGCCCCATGGTCGGCCGCTACGGCCGCTGGTTCGCCGTCGGCGAGGACGACCTGCGCAAGGCCGAAGCCACGCTGGAAAAATACGGCCCCTTCGCCCTGTCCTTCGGCCGCCTGCTGCCCGGCATCCGCACCGTCATCTCCATCCCCGCCGGCCTGATCCGCATCCCCCGCCACGTCTTCTACCTGTGGACGGCACTCGGCAGCGGAGTCTGGATCACCTTCCTGACGCTGGCCGGCTACTTCATGGAAGACCGCTACGACCAGATCGAAGGCTGGCTCGAACCCCTGGCCTACGTCGTCATCGGCGGCTTCATCGCCACCTACCTCTGGCACATCTGGAGCACCCGCATCCGCAAGCGCAGCTGACCCGCAGGGGAAGCCCAGCACGGGTCAGCATCCGCGGGCTGCCGGGGCCTCGGCCGTGGGGTGGGTGAGGGAGCGCTGCGGGATTGCAGGGGGACGCTGTCCCCCTGCACCCCCCGCCAAGGGGCAGTGGCCCCTTGGAACCCTTTGATTCATGAACGGAAAGGGAGAGGGGCGAGAGGGACCGCGGAACATGCGGAACCGCTGGCCCCTCT
>NZ_JBHYDM010000046.1:0-33946 GCF_051860665.1 Falsiroseomonas sp. | reverse complement strand
TCCTCGGCGGCCGGTGCCGGCGCGTCCCGGCGCGGGGCCTCGCCCCGGCCGCGCGCGCCATCACGGCCCCCATCCCGGCCCCCGTCCCGGCCACGCCCGCGGCCGGCATCGCGCCCGCCATCACGGCCACCCGGGGCGGCACGGCCGCCGCGACCGCGGCGGGCCTTGGCGCCTTCCTCGATCTCCTCGGCCGTCACCGGCACCAAACCCTCGATCTCCATGCGCGGGATCGGCTTGCCGGTCAGGCGCTCGATCGCCGCGACGGATTTCGCATCCTCCGGCGCTGCCAGCGAATAGGCATGGCCCTGGCGCCCGGCGCGGCCGGTGCGGCCGATGCGGTGGACATAGTCCTCCGCATGGAAGGGCACGTCGAAGTTGAAGACATGGCTGAGCCCGCCGATGTCGAGGCCGCGCGCCGCCACATCGCTGCAGACCAGCAGCTGCAGCTCATTCGCCTTGAACTTGTTCAGCGTCGCGAAGCGCACCGACTGCTCCAGGTCGCCATGCAGCGCGCCGACCGAGAAGCCATGCTTCTTCAGCGACTTGTAGAGGATGTCGACCTCGACCTTGCGGTTGCAGAAGATCAGGGCGTTCTGCACATCCTCCTTGTTCAGCAGGCGGCGCAGCGCCTCCCGCTTCTCATGCGGATGCACCCAGGCGAGGCCGGTGGTGATGGTCGTGGCCACGGTCGCCGGGGCGGAGACGGTGATCTCGCGCGGATTCTGCAGGAAGGCATCGGCCAGGCGGCGGATTTCCGGCGCCATGGTGGCGGAGAAGAACAGCGTCTGGCGCATGCGCGGCAGCATGGAGACGATGCGCTCGACATCCGGGATGAAGCCCATGTCCAGCATGCGGTCGGCCTCGTCGATGACGAGCACCTTGCAATCCGCCAGCAGGATGCGGCCGCGATCGAACAGGTCGAGCAGCCGGCCCGGCGTCGCGATCAGCACGTCGACGCCCTTCTCCAGCACGTCGCGCTGGTCGTTCATGCTCTCGCCGCCGATCAGCAGGGCATGGTTCAGGTTCAGGTGCTTGCCGTATTTGACGAAGTTCTCGGCCACCTGCAGCGCCAGCTCGCGCGTCGGCTCCAGGATCAGGCTGCGCGGCATGCGCGCCTTGGCGCGGGACCCGGCCAGGATGTCCAGCATCGGCAGGGTGAAGCTGGCGGTCTTGCCGGTGCCCGTCTGTGCGCAGCCCAGCACGTCCCGGCCCATCAGGACGATCGGGATCGCCTGTTCCTGGATCGGCGTGGGGTACAGGTAGCCGGTCTCGGCGACGGCGCGCAGGATCGGCTCGGAGAGGCCGAGATCGGTGAAGGTGGTGCGCGGCGGCTCCTCGGCGGCCCAGCTCGCGGCTTCCTCGGCATTCTGGTCGGCTTCCGCCTGGGCCTCGGCCGAAAGCGGCTCGGCCTCCGGCTCCGGCGCGGATTCCGCCACCGGCGCCGTCGCCTCGGGCACGACCGGCTCCGCCTCGGGCACAACTGGCTCCGCCTGGGGCACCACCGGCTCCGCCGAAGCCTCCACGGCCTCCGCCACCGCAAGCTTGGCTTCCGCCGGCGCGGCGGTGGCCGCCTTGGCGCGGGACCGCGTGGCCCGCGGCTTGGGCTTCGGCGCGACCTCCTCGCCGGAGGACTCCGCCGCGGCCTTGGCGGCGCGCGATGCGGTCGCGCGGGCGCTGGGCGCCCGCCGCTTGCGCGGCGCGGCGGCGGTCTCCGCAGTCACGGGGCTTCCCGTCTCGGCGGTCCCCGCCTCGACGGGGCCCGTGGCGGCCTGGGAGTCTTCGGTCTCGGCCGCGCGCGGGGCGGTCGCGTCGCTATGATCGCTCAACGTGCTTGGTTCTCTGCATGCCTCGGACCTGCCCGCCACCTGCGCGCATCCCGGCGGGACGCGCATTCGGCGGGGGCGCCCCACAGGCGCGGTGACAGGCGCTTGGCGGGGCCGGGCGGGATGCAGCGCATATGCGCCGCTATGGCGCGGAAATCAAGGCAAGACGCCGCTCCGCTCCGGGCCGGGCGGCGGGGCCTGGGCGGCGATGGCCGCGCGGATCGCCGGCAGCATCACCGCATCGACCAGCCCGAGGATGGCGCCGGGATCCTCTGCCGGCTGCGGGAAAAGGGCCTGGTAGGTCACCAGCGCCGCGGGCACCCGGGCGAGCAGGGGGGGCAGCGGCACCTCCGGCACCTCGCCGCGCCGCACCGCGCGCCCGATGATGAGGCGCCAGTGCAGGGCGCCGAAGCTGTGCACCGTCTCGGTCAGCAGCGCGATCGGCTCCGGGTCGCGCCGGGCCTGGAAGATCAGGCTGCCCAGGATGCGCAGGCGGCTCGGCAGAAGCTCGCGCAGGATCAGCTCGACCCAGGCGCAGAGGTCGGCGCGCAGGCTGCCGTGATCGGTCTCCGGCGCCCGCATCCTGGAGAGGTCATCGGCCAGCGCCGCCAGCAGCAGCTTCGGCTTGTTGGCGAAGCGGCGATAGATCGCGGGCGGCGTCGTCCCCGCCCGCCGCGCGACATCGGCGATGGACAGCGCCTCGAAGCCCACCTCCGCCAGCGCCTCCAGCGCCGCGGCCAGGATCGCCGCGTCGAGCACCGCGCTGGGCTTCCGGCCGGCCTTGCGATCGACAGTCTCCATGGGCAGGCGGTCTCCGTCTCGGGGCGCTATCGCTTCCCGACTCGGCCGCCCCGCCGCCCGTTGATATAGAATTCCGGACGAAGGATCAATTCGTCGCGAAATTTATACTATGTTCATGTAACGCGACAGCCGTGGGCCGTCACACGACCTGATTGACCAGCTTCTCGCCCGCCCGCAGCCGCGGCAGGTTCGCCTCCAGCAGGTCCAGCACATTGCCCTCATAGGCCCGGGTCTCGCCGCCGGTATGGGGGGTGATGAAGACATTCGGCATCGCCCAGAGCGGGCTGGTGGCGGCCAGCGGCTCCTCCACCGTCACGTCCAGCGCCGCCTGGCCGAGCTGGCCGGAGCCGAGCGCCGCGATCAGCGCCGCCTCGTCGCAGACCGCGCCGCGCGCCACGTTCACCAGCGTGGCACCCGGCTTCATGGCGGCGAAGGCGGCGGCATTCATCAGCCCGCGCGTCTCCGGCGTCAGCGCGCAGCACAGCGCGACGATATCGGCCCGGGCAAGCTGGGCGTGCAGCTGGTCCATGCCGTGGATCTCGTCCGCGCCCTCGGCGCCCTTGGCCGGGTCCTGGCGCAGCCCGATGACCTTCATGTCGAAAGCCTTGGCGAGGCGCGCCAGCCGCCCGCCGATGCGGCCGATGCCGACCACCAGCAGCGTCTTGCCGCCCAATTCGTCCTCGCGCTGGGTGAGGTCGCCGATCATGCCGCGCCAGTGCTGCTTCACCTGGTTGTCGCGCGCCTGCGGCAGCAGCCGGGCCTGGGCCAGGATCAGCGAGATGGCGTGTTCCGACACGGCATTGGCATTGGCGCCCTGCGCCGAGGCCAGGCGGATGCCGGCGCCCGCCAGCACCGCCTTGTCGTACTGGTCGACGCCGGCGCTGATCGACTGGATGAATTTCAGCCGCGGCGCCTTCGCCGCCAGGTGGTTGCGCCACATGCCCGAGACCAGCAGCACATCGGCCTCCGGCAGCCGCGCCTCCAGCTCCTCCAGGCTGCGCACCTCAAAGTGCTTCAGCTTGCCGCCGCGCTGGGCGTAGCGCTCGCCGAAGCGATAGGCGACATGGGCGAAGCAGAGGGTGAGCTGGTCATCCGGCGGCAGCATCTTTGCGAGTCTCCTGGGATCAGGGTTCGCACCAAACCCGCGTGGCGCCGGTCAGGCAACCCCGGCGGCGGACTCGCGGGCCAGCAAGGCGCGGGCGAGCCGGTCGAATTCGGCGATGGTCAGCGTCTCCGCCCGCCGTTCCCCGGCGATGCCCGCCGTCTCCAGCAACGCCTCCGCCTGCCCCAGCTGCTTCAGCGCCCCGCGCAGCATTTTGCGGCGCTGGCCAAAGGCGGCGGCGGTGGTGCGTTCCATGGCGGCGAACAGCGCCGGGCCCGGGTCCTCCGCATGCGGCGTGAGGCCAACCACCGCCGAGTAGACTTTGGGTGGCGGGGTGAAGGCGCCGGGCGGCAGGCTGAGCAGAAACTGCGCCTTGCAGCGCCACTGCGCCAGCACGCCGAGCCGGCCATAGGCGTCGCTGCCCGGCGCCGCGCAGATGCGTTCCGCCACTTCCTGCTGGAACATCAGCGTCATGCCCTCGATGTCAGCCGCCTGGCGCAGCCAGCCGACGAGCAGGGGGGTGGCGACGTTGTAGGGCAGGTTGGCGATGATGCGGCGCGGCGCCGGCATTTCCGTGAGCGGGTCGATCTCCATCGCATCGCCCTCCCGCACCGTCAGCCGGCCGGGGTGATGCGCGGCGAGGGCCTGCTGCGCCGCGATGGCGCGCCGGTCCAGCTCCACCGCCAGCACATGCGCCGCCGGCGTCGCCAGCAGGGCCCGCGTCAGCCCGCCGGGGCCGGGGCCCACCTCCAGCACCTGCCGCCCCGAAAGGTCGCCGGCCAGCGCCGCGATGCGCGCGCAGACGGCAGGGTCCAGCAGGAAATGCTGGCCGAGGGATTTCCGGGCGTCGAGCCCGTATTCACGGACGGTGTCGCGGAGCGAGGGGAGGGGGTTGGGCGAGGGAGGCATCACAGGAAGAAAACCGCCCGCTCATCTGCCGCGGCCCCCCCCATCCAACCCTCCCCCCCCTGCGGGGGGAGAGGGCTTTTGGGGCGGGGCGTCGGTTTCAACTCCGCATCTCGATCTGCGCCCGCCGGCGCAGGTCGCGCTGCACCTGGCGGGAGAGCAGCTCGGCGCGGTCGCGCACCAGCTGGGCGCGGGCGGCGTCCGGCGTCAGCTCCGCCTGGTTCCGCGTCTCCCGCGTGCAGACCATGATGACGGCCACGCCATCGGGGGCGATCACCGGCTGGCTGGCGCGGCCCGGCTGCAGGCTGGCGATCAGCTGGCGCAGCGGCGGCGGCTGCACGCCTTCCAGCCGCACCTCGCCCGGATCGGGGTCGCGCCCGCTGCCGCTGGCGCGTGCCGCCGCCTCCACCGCCTCGCAGCTGCGGGCGGAGGCCGAGAGCGCGCGCGCCCGCTCCACCGTCTGGATCTGCTGCTGCGTCGGGTTGTTGGGGTCGAGCGGCGAGGAGAAGGCGAAGAAGGCCTGGCGCAGCGTCAGCATGGTCGCCATGTCGCGCCCCACCTCGCGCTTCTGCCGCAGGGCGATGATCTGGAAGCCGCCGGGCACGCGGATCGGGTTGGCGATGGCGCCGGGCGGCATCTGGCGCACCACCTCCGCCACCTCCCGGTCCAGCGCCTCCGCCCCCACCCAGCCGAGGTCGCCGCCCTGCAGCGCGGTCTGCGACTGGCTGAACTGCGTCGCCGCCACGGGGAAGGGCACGCCGCGGCGCAGCTGGCTCACCACCTCGTCCACGAAGCTGCGGACCTCGCCCTCCTCGGTCGGGTCGTCGACCGGGACGAAGATCTCGCTCACCAGGAATTCCGGCTGGCCGGTGCGGGCGCGCTGGCTGGCGATCAGCTCCGCCACCTCGGGCTGCCCAGGCTCGGCCTGCGGGCCCAGCAGCTGGCGGATCAGCCGCGCCCAGCCGATCTGCACGCGCAGCTGGTCATACAGCACGCGCGGCTCCACCCCGGCGCGGCGCAGCTGGGCCACCAGGGCGCCGGCCGGCAGGCCGTTGCGGCGCTCCAGCTCCGCCACCGCGGCCGCGATGTCGTTGTCCGTCACCGGAATCCGGCGGCGCTGCACCTCCTGCACGCGCAGCCGCTCATCCACCAGCAGGCGGGTGACCTGCGGCGTCAGGCGCTGCAGCACCTCGGGCGTCATGTTCAGCCCGGCATTCAGGGCGAAGAGCCGCCGCCGGCCGTCGACATCGGCCTGGGTGACGATGTCCCCGTTGATGACGGCGACAATCCGGTTGACCTGCGGGCCGGCCGCCGCGGCGGGCTGCGCCAGGGCGGGGGCGGGAAGGGTCAGGACGGCCGCGCCGGCCAGGCTGGCCAGGACGGGGAGGAGCAGCAGGGCTCGGGCGGTGGGGCGCATGGCGCTTTCCTAAAGCATTTTGGGGCCGGGCGGTATCACCCGGCCCGTTTCCTCGGGCGGTGCCGGGGCCTACAGCGCGCGCAGCCCGAAATCGCCGATCGTCTTCAGCCCGACCCGGAACAGCAGCAGCGTGCCGCCGGTGTAATCGGTCCGGGTGGTCGGGTCCTCCGCCCAGCTGCGGACGAAGCGCGTCTCGAAGATGAAGCACTCATCCTCATAGGTGGCGGAGGCCTGGGCGGCCACCGGCCGGTCCAGCCCCACGTCGTAGCGGCCGAACAGGCCGACGCGCCAGTTCTCGTTGATCCGGAAGGTGCCGCCCAGGGAGAATTCCTCCCGCTTCCGGGTCGTCACATTGGGCGCCGGATTGGTCAGCAGGTAGCCGCCGGAGAGCGTGAAGGGACCGCCGAAGAAGGTGGCGGTGCCGTCCCAGAGCCGGCCCTCGCCGGTCTCACGGTCCAGCCTTCCGCGCCCCAGCAGTTCCAGCCAGGGCACCGGGGCCAGCCGCAGCCGCCCGACCCAGTCGGAGGAGCGGTTCTCGAGGCCCGAGCCATCGGCGAAGGTCTCATCGGTGGCCATGCGGACGGAGCGCCCGGCCAGGCCCTCCAGCTGCCCGCCATTGGGGAACAGCCAGGCGCCGCGCAGCGCCGCATCGGCGCGCGTGCCGCCCTCGAAGCGGTCGCGGCCGGGGTAGCGGTTCAGGCTGAACAGGTTCGCATCGGTGAATTCGAAATCGAGGCTGTCCTCGTTCGGGAAGCGCAGCTGCGCGCCCGTGGCCGGGCCGGTCACCAGCTGCACCCGCGGCTCGATGATCTGGGACCCGTATTCGCCGGCGCTGCGCAGGAAGGGCATGCGCCAGTCCACCGCGGTGCGGATATTGCCGCGGCCGTAGAAACCGTCGCCGCCGGCATTGCCGAAGGTGGGCGCCAGCGCCAGGCCATCGACCCAGCCGCCGACCACATCCGCATGGGTGCGGAAGGTCCAGATATCGCCCATCTCGCCGGTCAGCGGCAGCTCATAGGTGGCGCGGCTGGCGAGCCTGCGCGTATCCGTGCCGCTGGCCCGCGACAGGCTGAAGGCGGAGGCATCGACGGTGAAGCGCCCGCCCAGGCCGTCATTCGGGAAGACATAGTCGGCATAGCCGCGCGGCAGGACGAAGGGCGTCAGGTCCGTGGAATTCGCCGCATCCAGCCCCTGGTAGAGCAGCGTATCGATCCGCGCATAGCCCTCCGCCCCCCAGAAGCCCTCGGCATAGGCGGTGCTGGTCAGCACCCGTGGCGCGCCATAGCGCCAGGCCTGGAGGTATTCGCGGGAGGAGGCGCGGTTCAGCGCGAAGCCGGCGCGCCAGTTCTCGTCCAGCGTGAAGCGGCCCTGGGAGAAGATATGCCCGCCGATGCCATCCGCATCGGTGCCGTCCAGGCTGCCGATCGAGCCCTCGAAGGCCACCTCGCCATTGTTGAAGCGACGCCGATAGGCGCCGCCCAGGTTCGGCACCTGCTCGGTGGAGGCGGTGACGCTGATGGTCGCATCCGAATGGTCGTCGATCGCCCAGTAATAGGGCAGCTCCATGAAGCCGCCGAGGAAGCGGGTCTGCCCCAGCGTCGGCGAGAGGAAGCCCGAGGCACGCGGCGCATCCGGCGAGGCATGGCTGAAATAGGGGGCATAGAGCAGCGGCACGCCGCCGAACTGCACCGCCGCGTCGCGGTAGCGCACCCGCTGCTCCACGCTGTCCAGCGTCGCGATGCGCGCGCGCAGCTGCCACAGCGGCGGCCGGGTCGGGTCCTCGGCGCAGAGGTCGCAGGAGGAATAGACCACGCGGGCGAGGTCGGTGACGGTGCCGCCGGTGCGCCGCCCGCCGGCCGCCGCCACCCGGGCATTGGAGGCGAGAAGGCCGCGGATGCCCTCGATGGCCGCATCCCGCATGCCATCCGTCAGCTCGACGCGGTCGGCGAAGAGCGTCTGCCCATCCGGCTCGATCAGCGCGACATTGCCGGAGGCGGTGGCCACGCCGGTGTCGCGGTCATAGGTGAATTCATCGGCGCGCAGCACGCGGTCGCCCTGCCAGGCCTCCACCCGGCCGCGCGCGGTCACCCGGTTCTCGGTCTGGTCGTATTCGACCTCATCCGCCGTGAAGGTCACCGGCCCGTCATTGGCGCCGCGATTGCCGAGTCCCATCAGCCCCTGCTGGGCGCCGGGGCCGGTGGGGGCCAGCAGCAGGCCGAGCGCGGTCAGCGCCAGCAGGCCGGCCAGGCGCAGCCGGCGCGGGCGCGGCGCGGTTGGGGGCGGGTCCACCGCCAAAGGCAGCGGCACCGGCCGCCGCACGGGCCGGATCGGTGGCGGCAGCTTCGGGGCGCGGCCGGATGGCCGCGGGGGCACTCGGCCGGATGGCGCAGGTCCGGGCATCAGCCATCCTCCAGGTGCAGCAGCAGCGCCAGGGCGAGCAGCAGGCCGGCGAGCGCGGGCGCCCAGGCCGCCAGCAGCACCGGCAGGGACCCCGCCTCGCCCATTTCATTGCTCACCCTGTCCAGCACGAACAGGGCGAATCCGGCGGCGACACCGCCGCCGATCATCTGCGCCACCCCGCCCCGGCGGGTCTGGCGCATGGAAAAGCCGGCGGCCAGCAGGGCCATGCCCAGCGCCAGCACCGGCAGGGCCAGCAGCGACTGGAACTGGATGCGGTGCCGCACGGCGGAGAAGCCGGCCTCCTCCAGCACCGCGATGAAGCGGGGCAGGGCCCAGAAATCGAGCGTCTCCGGGGAGGCGAAGCTGTCCTGGATGCGGTCCGGCGTCAGCTCGGTCGGCAGGCTGACGCGGGCGGGCGGGCCGGCCATCCGGTCGGCGCCGAAGCTCACCGCCTCCTCCATCACCCAGGCGCCGTCGATCAGCCGGGCGCGCGGCGCCTCCAGCCGGGCCAGCGGCCGGTCATCGGCCGACAGCCGCCAGATGGTGACCTCCTGCAATTCGAAGCGCGGGCCGCGCGGCAGCGGGTCCGTGCCGTCCCGCATGGCCACCGGCCGGCCGGAGATGATGGCCACCCCCTGCGGCTCCAGCGCCCGGTCCGCCTGGCGCAGCCAGAGCCGCCCCCCGGCCAGGGAGGAGAGCCCGCCGCCGGTGCGCAGGAAGGTCATGTCCAGCCGCTCCGCCCGGGCCAGCAGGGCGGAGGAGATGGGCGAGATGCCGAAGGTGCCGAGCATGCCGAGCAGCACGGCCACCACCAGCGGCCCGGTCAGGAAGCCCCAGGCGGAAATGCCGGCGGCGCGCGCCACGATCAGCTCGGAGGAGCGGGTCAGTCGCCAGAAGGCGATGATGCCGCCCAGCAGGATGGCGAAGGGCAGGATCTGCAGCGCCACGAAGGGCAGCCGCATGGCCGCGATCTCCAGCGGCACGGCATAGCCGACATCCGGCCGCGTCGCCGCGCGGCGCAGCAGCTCGATGAAATCGAACAGCGCGACCAGGCCGATCAGCGCGGCCATCACCAGCAGCGTGGCCAGCAGGAAGCCGCGCGCCACATAGCCGGTCAGCGTGGGGGTGAAGACCATGCGGGCTCAGGAGGGCTGGAGGGGGGCGGGGCGGAAGCGCGGCAGGCCGGGGGCGCCGACCAGCCACCAGGCGGCCACCAGGCCGGGCAGGGTGGCATGCGCCCAGATCAGCCAGACGAAGGCATTGTCGCGGGTGGCGAGGTTGCCGATGGTCAGCCCCATGGCCAGCAGGCCCACCACCAGCCCGACGCCGATCGCCAGCCGCAGCCCGCCGCCATGCCGGCGGAACTGGCCGGTCAGCGCCACCGCCATGCCCACCAGGGCGAAGGTCAGCGCGGTCAGCGGCGCGGACATGCGCTGATGCGCCTCCCCCACGAAGCGCGCCAGCTCCCGCGGCCGCAGCTGCTCCGCCGGGTCGGGGTGCAGCAGCTCGGACACGCTGCGCTCCCGCGAATCGCGGAAACGCACCTCCTCCTGCCGCGTGGCGCGGGCGAGATCCACGCTGTTCTCCTGGAAGCTGAGCACCGAGAGCCGCATGCTGGGCGGCGTGCCGGGGGGGGATCCGGCCGGCGGCGGCACGCGCTCCATCTGCTGGCGTACCCCGTTCTGCAGCGTGACGCGCGGGCCGAAGGGGCCGTTGGAGATGCGGCCGACCTCGGCCAGGATGGTGGCCGGCGCGCCCGCCTCCCGCGCATCATGCACCAGGATGCCGCGCAGCGTGCCGTCCCGGTCGCGCAGCCGGGCATAGACCGTGAGGTCGCCGCCGACCGAGGAGAAGACCCCCTCCTGCACCAGGATCGCCGCCATCTCGTTGCGGATCTCGTATTGCCAGATCCGGAAGGCGGTATGCGACATCGGCACCAGCCAGAGGTTCAGCGCATAGCCGATGGCCACCGAGGCCAGGGCCAGCAGCAGGGCCGGCCGGCCGAGCCGCAGCTGCGACAGGCCGGCGGCGCGCATCACCACCAGCTCCCGGTCCGTGTTCATCCGCACATAGACGAAGAGCACCACGACGAAGGTGGTGATGGGCAGGATCACTGCGATGAAGCCCGGCAGCATCAGCCCGGTCAGCTGCACGAAGACCACCAGGGACAGGCCGCGGTCCAGCACCAGCTCGATGAAGCGCAGCGACTGGGTCAGCCAGACGAGCGCCGCCAGGCCGATGGTCACGGCAAGCAGCCCGGCGGTGAGCTGGCGCAGGATGTAGCGGTCGATCCGTGTCATCCGGCCCCTTCTACCAGCCGGAAGGGGCGGGCTGCAAAGCGCCTGCCCCCGGGCCGGGCCCGACGCGCCGGCCGCTCACGGTGCGGTGACCCCGGCGAGGAAGCGGGCGATGACGGGTGCCGGCACCAGACGGGTGCGCGCCGGCCCGGCCGCGGCGCCCTCCGGCTCGTCCCGATGGCTGATGAGCCCGGCCAGGCAGCCGGAGCCGGAGTCGAAGACCGCGCCGCCGGATTCGCCGGGCAGCAGGCTGTCGGGGATTTCCAGATAGGCGCCGAAGCGCGGATCGGGGTCCGCCACCGGCGGCAGCAGCCGGGTGCGGATGGCGCGCCGCGGGGTGACCAGCAGGGCGGGCGTCCCCGGCGCCGGCAGGCCCTGGCAGAGCTGCGCGGTGCCGAGGCGGGGCAGCGCCCCCGCCGGACGCAGCAGCGCCACATCCTCCCCGCCCAGGTAGCGCTGGCCGATGCCGCGGTCGATCCGGTCCTGCCCGGCCGCCAGCAGCCGGGCCGGGGCGGTGGTGCCGGCGACGCCGAGCGCCAGCGGCCCGGCGCCGGCCGGGCAGACGCCGCGCAGCCGCTGGGCGGAGCCATCCACCACATGCGCCGCCGTCACGAAGCGGCCCTCCCCCAGATGCACGGCGCCGCCGCTGGCCAGGCAGCGCGCCGATTCGCCGGAGCGGACCTGCGCCACGGCCCCGGCGGCGGCGAGCGCCGGATCGGCCGGGCGCCTCGCCGCGGGCGGCATGTGGCCGGCGGGGGAGGCGCCGCAGCCGGCCAGCAGCAGCAGGAGGATCCAGGGCTTCAGAAAAAGACCTTGCCCGGGTTCATCAGGCCCCAGGGGTCGAGCGCCGCCTTGATCCGGCGCATGGTCTCCAGCTCCGCCCCGCCGCGCCAATCCGGCATCATGTCCGTCTTCAGCCGGCCGATGCCGTGTTCGGCGCTGAAGGAGCCGTCCATCTCCCGCACCACGGCATTCACGCAATCCATGATGTCGTGGCTGCGGGCCAGGAAGGCGGCGGGGTCCATGCCCGGCGGCTGTTCCAGGTTCATGTGGATATTGCCGTCGCCGATATGGCCGAAGGGCACCGGCCGGCTGCCCGGAATCAGCTTGACCAGTTCCTCGGAGCAGCGGCGGATCATCTCGGGGACGCGGGAGACGGGGACGGAGACGTCGTTCTTCACCGAGGCGCCCTCGCGCTTCTGGGCCTCCGGATGCTCCTCCCGGATCTTCCACAGTTTTTGCGCCTGGGCCTCGGATTCGGCCAGCACCGCGTCCAGCACCTCCCCCGCCTCCATCGCCTCGCCCAGCAGCGTTTCCGCCATGTCCCGCAGCCCGGCATCCGGGCGCGGCGAGGCGAGGTCGACCAGTACGTAATGGTCCCCCCGGGTCTCCACCGGCAGGGTCACCCCCTCGATGTGCTTGAGACAAAAATCGACGCCGGCGCCGGACATATACTCAAAAGCCCGCACCGCGCTCTCGTCGCGGTCGCGGAAGCGGCGGAACAGCGCCAGCGCCGCCTCCTCACTCGCCACCGCGCAGAAGGCGAGCGCCGTGTCGCGGGGGCGCGGAAACATCCGCAGCGTGGCGGCGGTGATGAAGCCCAGCGTGCCCTCCGCGCCCACGAACAGGTGGCGCAGCGCATAGCCGGTATTGTCCTTGCGCAGCCGGCGGAGGCCATCCCAGACCTGCCCGTCCGGCAGCACCACCTCCAGCCCCAGCATCAATTCGCGCGCATTGCCGTAGCGCACGGTGGTATTGCCGCCGGCATTGGTGGACAGCACGCCGCCGATGGTGGCGGTGCCCTCGGCGCCCAGGCTGAGGGGGAAGAGGCAGCCGGCCTCGGCGGCGGCGTTCTGCGCCAGCTTCAGCACCACGCCGGCTTCCGCCGTCATGGTCATGTCCACCGGGTCGATCGCGCGGATGCGGTTCAGCCGGGCCAGGCTGACCACGATCTGCCGCCCCGATTCATCCGGCGTGGCGCCACCGACCATGGAGGTATTGCCCCCCTGGGGCACCATCGGCACCCCGGCCGCGGCGCAGAGCTTCACCGCGGCGGCAAGTTCCGCCGTATCCGCCGGCCGCACCACGCAGGGGGTCGCGCCGCGATACAGCGCCCGCCAGTCGGAGAGATGCGGTTCCAGGTCCTCCGGCGCCGTCAGCAGGCCGCGCGGGCCGAGCAGCCCGGCCAGCGCCTCGATCAGGCCGGTGGGGGCGGGGGTGGGGGTGGGGGCTTGGAGTGTTTCGGCCATGATGGCGCCTCCTACAGGAAAATCGCGCCCAGCGCCGCCCCCACCGCCAGCACCCAGAGCGGTGATTTTTCCGAGCGCCAGACGAAGAGGGTGGAGCCCAGGGAGATGGCGACCGCCAGCCAATGCACCGCCGCCGCCTGGGTCAGGATGACGCCGGAGGAGAAGATCAGCCCGACCGCCACCGGCACCAGGCCGCGCTCCGTCACCCGCAGCCAGCGGGCCCCGGCGAGGCGCGAGCGCATGCGCGAAAAGCCGAAGGCGAGCAGCCCGGCCGGGCCGGTCATGGCCAGGGTGGCCACCAGCATCCCGGCGATCCCCGCCACATGCCAGCCGATCAGCCCCACCACCAGCACATTCGGCCCCGGCGCCGCCTGGGCCAGGGCGAAAAGCTGGGCGAAGCGCGCATCGCTCATCCAGCCATGCACATCGACGACCAGCCGGTTCATCTCCGGCACCACGGCGATGCCGCCGCCCACCGCGATCAGCGAGATGGCGAGGAACCCCAGCGCCAGCTGGCCGAGCACGCCGCTATCCTCGCTCATGGCCGCGCCTTCTCCGTCCACCAGGCGGCCAGGATGCCGAAGGGGGCGAGGCCGAGCACGATCCAGGGCAGCGGCAGGCGCAGCACCGCGCCCCCCACCAGCGCCGCCAGGCCCACCGCCAGGATCGGCCAGGCCGGACGCAGCTTGCCGGTGATCTTCGCGGCGGTCCCCAGGATCATGCCCGCCGCCGCCGCCGCCGTGCCGGCCAGCACCGCCTTCACCAGCGGCACCTCGCCATAGGCATCGTGCAGCATGGCCAGCCCCACCAGCACCAGCAGCGGCCCGCCGAACAACCCGGTGCTGGCGGCCAGCGCCCCCCAGCCGCCGCGGAACCGCTCGCCCAGCTGCACGGCGACATTCAGCGCATTGGGTCCGGGCAGCACCTGGCCGAGGCCCAGCACCTCGGCATATTCCTGCTCCGTCACCCAGCGGCGCTCCTCCACCAGCACGCGCCGGGCCCAGGCATTCACGCCGCCGAAGCCGACCAGCCCGATCTTGAGGTAGGTGAGGAAAAGCTGCGCGACGGTCGGCCTGGGTCGGTCCATGTGCCCAGGCAAGCCCGCGCCGCGCCGGGGATCAAGCCCCGCGCAAGGCGCAAAATGCAGCCGGCGCGGCCCCTCTGCCTGGCGCCCCTTCACGCCCTGGTTGCCCGGAGCAGGCGAAGGTTGCACATAGCCTGCCACCTCACACGGGACATCAGAAACATGATCACGCGCCGCAAGCTCCTCGCCACCAGCATGGCCGCCCCGCTGATCGCCGCCGGCGGCGGCGCGCTGGCGCAGGAGGCCTATCCCAGCCGCCCCGTCCGCCTGCTGCTGGCCTTCGCGCCCGGCGGCGGCACCGACCTCATCGCCCGCACCCTGGCCTCCGCCATGACGCCGAGCCTGGGCCAGACCGTGGTGGTGGAGAACCGCCCCGGCGCCGGCGGCAATATCGCGACCGAGGCCGTGGCGACCGCCCGGCCGGATGGCTATACGCTGCTGATGGGCAACCACGGCCCGATGAGCGTCAACGTCTCCCTGTTCCGCAACATGCGGGTGAATCCGGAGACGGCGCTGGAGCCGATCGGCCTGGTGGCGGATGCGCCGCTGATCGTCGTGGTCGGCCCCTCCTCCAAGGCCACCACCCTGCCGGAGCTGCTGGCGGAGCTGCGCGCCGCGCGTGGCAACCTGAACTACGCCAGCGCCTCCAACGGCTCCGCCAGCCACCTGGCCGCGGCGCTGATGCTGCAGATGGCGGGCCTGCAGGCGGAACACGTGCCCTTCCGCGGCGCGGCGCCGGCGCTGACCGACGTGGTCGCCGGCCACCTGCACTTCATGGTCACCACCCTGCCTTCCGTGGTCGGGCTGATGAGCAGCAATGCGGTGCGGCCGCTGGCCGTGACCGGCGATGCGCGCATGGCGCTGTTCCCGAACATCCCGACGGTGGCCGAGACCATCCCCGGCTACAAGGCCACCGCCTGGTACGGCATCCTGGCGCCGAAGGAGACGCCGGCGCCGATCCGCGCCCATATCTTCGCCTCGATGCGCGCCGCGCTGTCCAACGAGGATGTGGTGCGCCGCCTGCGCGAGGAAGGCGCCGAGCCCTCCACCATGGACGGCCCCGGCTTCGCCGCCCTGATCAAGTGGGAGCGCGAGCGCTGGGCGACCGTGGTGCGCCAGGCCGGCATCACCGTGGACTGAACCCCTTCAAAGCCCTCTCCCCCCGCTTGGGGGAGAGCGCCGGCGCAGTGCGCCGTCGGGGTGAGGGGGGCTCCCCCTCAGCCCCTGGCGTCCAGCACCGCCTGCCCCAGCGCCACCATCTCCCCGGCCGAAACCGCCGGCAGGTCGCCCAGGTCGATCCCGGCATTCCGCTTCAGCGCCCGCTCGTCGCTGATCGCGCGGCGATGCACCATCAGCAGGTCCAGCGCAGGCAGGCCCAGGATGAACTGCCCGTAGTGGCCGGAGGCGAGGAAGGCCCCCTGCCATTCCGGCGCCTCCGTGTGCATCGGCAGCCACCAATAGTAGCCATAGCCCATGCCGCGCCCGGCGAAGCGGCCGGCCATCGCCTCCGGCCGCACATGCGGCGCCAGGCTTTCGCGGATCCAGGCCTCCGGCACCACCTGCCTGTCGCCCCAGCGCCCGCCGCGCAGCGCCAGCAGCCCGACCCGCGCCATGTCCCGCCCCGAGAGGAACATGTGATAGGCGAGGAAGCGCGAGCGGTCGGGATAGCCCAGCATGCGCTGGCGCGAACGGTCGAAATCCTCGAAGCCCAGCGGGATCGCCAGCTGGTCGCGCAGCGCGTCATGCACCGCGATCCCCGTCAGCTGCTCGAAGATCGCGCCGGCGACGTTGAAATCCCAGTTGTTGTAATGGAAGTACCGGCCCGGCGGATGCGCGCCACGGGCCGGCGTGCCCGCATCGTCGCCACCCGGACTGCCGGCCGGGGCATAGACGCCGGACCGGCTGGTCAGGATGTCGCGGATCGTCGCCTGGCGTTCCTGCGGCGTCAGCCCCTGCACATCCTCGATGCCCAGCTGCTCCAGCGTCCGCGACAGGTCGATCCGCCCGGCCGCGACATGCGGGCCATAGAGCAGGGACAGGATGCTCTTGCGGGTCGAGGCCAGGTAGCTGACCTCCGCGACATCGCCGTAGCGCCAGGCGATGCGGCCGCCCGAGACCACCATGAAGGAGGTGGTGGTCAGCCCGCCGAGCGTCTCGCCCAGGCGCGCCAGCGCCGCCGGGTCGAAGCCGGCCGCCGCCGGGTCCACCTCGGCCCAGGCGGCGCCGGGGAAGGTTGCGGCCCCCGTCATGGCGCGGCCCGCCGCACATCCTTGGCCAGCGTCCGTTCATCCAGCCGCGGCGCATAGGTCAGGCCACGGCGCAGCGCCCAGCTATTGGTCTGGTGGTACAGCGGGATGATGGCGCCATCCTCCATCGCCATGCGCGTCGCCTCGCGCAGCATCTCCTCCCGCTGCGCATCGTCGAAGGTGCCGGCGGCGCGGGCCACCAGGGCATCCAGCGCCGAATTGCTGTAGCCGGTGGTATTGCCGGCGCCGATGCCGCGCGCCGCATCCGGCGTGCCCAGCACATTCACCAGCATGGAGGAGGCATCGAAGGTCGCATTGCCCAGCCCCACCACATGCATGGCGAAGCTGCCGCGCTGCGTCGCATAGGCGCTCCAGGGCAGGGAGGCGACGCTGGTGCGCACGCCGATGCGCGTCCACATCTGCGCGACGGCCTGGGCGACGGAGGTGGCGCCGGGGTAGCGGTCCGTCGGCACATGCAGGGTCAGGCGGAAGCCGCCCGGATAGCCGGCCTGCGCCAGCAGCGCGCGCGCCCGGTCGGGCGCCGCCGCCCCCGCCTCCAGCCCCGGCAAGGCGGAGAAGGTGCCCTGCGGCAGGATCTGCACGCTGGGCACCGCGGTGCCCTCCAGCACGCGCTCCGCCAGGCCGGCGCGGTTGATGGCGAGCGACAGCGCCTGCCGCACCTCCCGCCGCGCCAGCGGATTGCCGGGCAGGGCGCCGCCATCCGCCGCTGTGGCGAAGGCCCCGGGCACCGCATCGCCGTGCTGCGGGGCGAGGTAGATCACGCGCAGCCCCGGCGCCTCCACCAGCGTCACCTGCGCCGCCGCGCGCAGCCGCGGCAGGTCGGAGGCGCCGGGCATCTCGATCATGTCGACATCGCCGGAGAGCAGCGCCGCGGTGCGGCCGGCCGGGTTCGGCATCATGCGGTAGCTCGCCGCCTCCCAGGCCAGGGGCGGGCCCCACCAGGCGGGGTTGCGCTCCAGCTCGATCCGGTCGCCCGGGCGGAAGCTGCGCAGGCGGAAGGCGCCGGTGCCGATGGCGGCGCGGCCGGCGTTGAAATCCGCCGTGCTGGCATCCTCCGCCGCATGGCGGGCGATGATGGCGACATTCACCAGATCACCCGGCAGGCCGGGGGCGGGGCCGCGCGTCTCGATCCGCAGCGTGGTCGCATCCACGGCGGTGACGCCGGCGATGCTGCGCAGGAAGCCGCCGAAGCCGCCCGGGCTGTTCGGCACATGGCGGGCGCGGGTGAAGCTGAAGGCGATGTCCTCCACGCTCAGCGGCCGGCCGTCATGCCAGGTGACGCCCGGGCGCAGGCGGAATTCCCAGATGGTGTCGGAGACCGGCCGCCAGGATTCCGCCAGGCCCGGCGCCAGCGCGCCATCGGCGCGGCGCTCCACCAGCCGGTCGAAGACCTGCATGGCCAGGCTGTTGTTGGGGGAGGCATTGTGGAAATGCGGATCGGCCGAGGTGACGGCGCCGGCCATGCCGATGCTGAGGCCCTGGCCCATCGCGGGCCCGGCAGCCGCCATCGCCAGGCAGGCCAGGCCCGCCATGCCGCCGCGCGCCGCGCGCCCTGTCCGTTCGTCCGCCATGGCGAGGCATGTCCCTTCATCACACGGCCGAAAATGTCGCGGCGGCCGCGTCCATCCGTCAAATCGATGCTAGACATTCAAAACATGCACCGGACGAATGAGCTGACCCCCATCCAGTCGCTGCAGGCGCTGGACCTCAACCTGCTGAAGGTGCTGGACGCGCTGTGGAAATGCCGCGGCATCACCGCGGCGGGGCGGATGATCGGCCTGTCGCAGCCGGCCGTGAGCCATGCCCTGCAGCGCCTGCGGCTGGCCTTCGCGGACGAGCTCTTCCTGCGCGGCCCCGGCGCCCTGGTGCCGACGCCGCGCGCCGCGGAGCTCTGCCGCGCCGCCGGCGCGGCGCTGGCGGCGCTGGAACAGGCCATCCTGCCCGCCGCGCCCTTCCGGCCGGAGGTGAGCGAGCGGCGCTTCCGCATCGGCATGAACGACCATGTCTCAGCCACCCTGCTGCCCCGGCTGCTGCGGAGGGTGGGCGAGGCCGCGCCCGCGGTGGGGCTGGAGGTGATCCACCTGCCGCGCGGCCAGAACCGGGAGGGCCCGGTGCTGCCCCGGCTGCTGGACGAGGCGCAACTGGAACTGGCGCTGGGCCAGATCGACCCGCTGCCGCCGCGCTGCCGGGTGCAGCCGCTGCGCCGCGACCCGCATGTCTGCGTGCTGCGCGACGAAGGGCCGGCGGAGGGTTTCGACATGGCCGCCTTCCTGGCGCGGCGCCATGTCCGCGTCTCCTCCTTCCCCGACCGGCTGAGCTGGATGGATGCGGCGCTGGCGGCGCAGGGGCTGCGGCGGCGGATCGCGGTGACGGTGCCGCATTTCCAGGCGGCGCTGCATATCGTCGCCGCGACCGATCTGCTGACCACCCTGCCGCGCGGCGCCGTCGCGCCCTTCGCTGGCGCGCTGCGCCTGCGGATGCTGCCCTCGCCGCTGCCGGAGCGGCTGCACGGACTCGACATGGCCTGGCTGAAGGCGATGGACGGCGATGCGGGCCTCACCTGGCTGCGCGGCATGGTGCGGGAGGCGGTGGCGGCCGAGGGGTCCCTGGCGGAGGCCGGCGCCGCGTGATTCACTCGCCTGAACCGGCAAGGCCGGGACTCGAGGGAGTGAGACCATGCACAAGACCATCCTCGCCATGGCGCTGGCCGCCGTCATGGCCGGGCCCAGCCTGCCCGCCGGCGCGCAGCAGCCCGCCAATGCCCAGCCGCCCGTGAGCCTGCAGAGCTGGGGCAGCTTCCATGTCGGGGGGCGGGAGGTCGTGGTCTCCGGCCAGCCGGTGCGGGAGGTGCTGTTCAGCCCCGGCGGCGTGCCCGCCCGGGTCGATCCGAACGGCACCTATCTGATGGGCGGCATGTATGCCCAGTACATGATCCCCGCTTCCCCCCGCGGCCAGGCGCCGCTGCTGATGTGGCACGGCGGCGGGCTGACCGGCGTGACCTGGGAGAGCACGCCGGATGGCCGCGAGGGCTGGCAGAACTTCTTCCTGCGCCGCGGCTGGCCCACCTATGTCTCCGACGCCGTGGAGCGCGGCCGCGCCGGCTGGACCATGATCCCGGAACAGACCGGCGGCCAGCCCGTGCTGCTGACGGTGGACAATCCCTTCGAGCGCTTCCGCATCGGCGCCGGCCAGGGCAGCTACCAGCGGGGCGAGGTGCTGCCGGGCAACCAGTTCCCGGCCGATCGCGAGAGCTACATGAACTTTGTCCGCCAGGTGGTGCCGCGCTTCACCACCACGGATGGCCTGACGCTGGAGGCCTATCTGGCGCTGCTCGACCGCGTCGGCCCCTCCGTCGTCATGGCGCATAGCCAGGCGGGCCTGTTCGGCTGGCGCGCGGCGCAGGAACGCCCCGACAAGGTGCGCGCCCTGGTGCTGATCGAGCCGGCCGCGGTGGGCGACATCGCCAAGGTGGCGGCGCTGCGCAACATCCCGGTGCTGATGGTCTATGGCGACTATATCGCCCAGGACAGCCGCTGGCCGACCATCCGCGGCAATGGCGTGCGATTCGCCGAAGCGGTGCGCGCCGCCGGCGGCAGCGTCGATGTGGTGGACCTGCCGGAGCGGGGGATCCGCGGCAATAGCCACATGATCATGATGGACCGCAACGGCGACCAGGTGGCGCAGCTGGTGCAGGACTGGCTGGCCTCCAAGGGGCTGTGGCAGTAGCCCTGGCGGTGTTCATCGCGAAGTCGTGATGACTTCCCGGCGCGCGTTAACCTTTCGCTAGGATTGCGCGCGCAGTTTGCGGCCACGCGCTGGTGCGAAGCTGGGTCTTCCGCTGCGCGAGGGAGCCTCCAGAATGGAGTCGACAGGAGCAGGCGGCGCCGCCCGGCTACATCTTCTGCTGCGTGCGATCATCGGCCGGCCGGTGGCCGAGGCCCGGCCCGCCGCGGTGGAGCCGCAGGGCCGCCCGCCGCGGCAGGCCTTTCGGGTCCCCGACCCAGCCGCGCCGCTGCCGACGGATGCTTCCGGCCGCTCGCCCGCGACGCCCGACTGGGAAGCCGGTCTGCCCGCCATGCTGCCCAACCTGCCCGGCACCCTGAGCAGCGAGATGCTGCGCGCCCTGTCCGAAGCCCTGTCGACGAGCCAGGCCGCCAGCCAGGCCGGCTCCCCGGAAATGGAAGCCGCGATCGCCGCCCGCCTGACCGAGATGCTTGAGGAGGCGCTGAGCGCCGCCCCGCCCACGGAGCCGGCCCTGCCGCCCGAGGGCTGAGCTTAGAGCATTTTCAAGCCATGCGGCTTCGCATGGCGACTCGGAAAATGTGTCAGAACAATAAGCTAGAGCCGTTTCAGCGTCTTCGCTTACGGTGAAACGGCTCTAGTCCCGCGGCGCCGCGGCGCGGGCCAGCCGGTCCTGGATCGCCTCGCCCAGGCCCTCCGCCGGCACCGGCATGGCCGCGATGCCCCGCAGCCCCAGCCGCTGCCCCTCCGCATCCAGCCAGCGCAGGCCGGAGAACAGCCGCGCCGCCGCCTCCGCCACATCGCCGTCCGGCGAGAGGTTCCACAGCGCCCCCGCCCCCGGCAGGGGGACCGGGCCGAAGGCCAGCAGCGCCTCATCCGCCGCCACGCCAGCCGCCGCCAGCCGCAGCGGCAGGGAGGGTGCGTAATGGGACAGCAGCATCCCCGGGCTGCGCAGGCTGCGCGTCGCCTCCGCCGCCGAGAGCGGCAGCGGGCGGCCGATGCGGCCGATCACCGCCTCGATCGCCGCCGCCGGCACCCCGCCGGGCCGCAGCAGCACCGCACCCGCGCCGGTCAGGTCGAGCACGGTGCTCTCCACCCCCACGGCGCAATCGCCCCCCTGCAGCACCGCGGCGATCCGCCCCGAAAGCCCGGCCAGCACATGCGCCACGCTGGTCGGGCTGACCTGGCCCGAGCGATTGGCCGAAGGCCCCGCGATCGGCCGTGCCGCCGCGCGCAGCATGGCCAGCGCCACCGGATGCGCCGGCACCCGCACCGCCAGCGTCTCCAGCCCCGCACCCGCCAGCAGGTCCACCCGGCAGGACGGCCGACGCGGCAGCACCAAGGTCAGCGGCCCCGGCCAGAATTCTTTTGCCAAGGCCTGCGCGCGGGAATCCGCCACCACCTCGGCAAACGCCGCCTCGGCACTCGCAAAATGGCAGATCAGCGGGTTGAAATGCGGGCGGCCCTTGGCCTCGAAGACGCGCGCCACCGCGCGGCCGTTCCAGGCATCGGCGCCCAGGCCATAGACCGTCTCGCTGGGGAAGGCGACCAGCTCCCCCGCGCGCAGCAGGGCAGCGGCCTCGGCCGGATCCTTAAGCACCTGCGTCATGCCCGCCCCTCCGCCAGGAAACCGGGATTGCGCCAGCCGGGCTTGCCGTAGCGCAGCACGGCCCCGTCCCAATCCGCCATGCGCCCGCCTGCGGCCCAAAGCACCGCCTCCGGCGCCGCCGTGTCCCATTCCATGGTGGGGCCGCGGCGCGGATAGAGATCCGCCACCCCCTCCGCCACCCGGCACAGCTTGGCGGCGGACCCCAGCGGCCGCACCTCCGCCACGCCACGCGCCGCGAGAAAATCCGCGATGCGCGGATCGCGCCCATGCTGCCGGCTGACCATCGCCACCGGGTCCCGTGCCAGCGGTCGCACCGCGATCGGCCGGGTCACGCCGCCGGCCAGCTTCCAGGCGCCCCGCCCCACGATCCCCGAAAATATCTCCTCAAATGCCGGCAGGGCGACCGCGCCGAGTACGGGGCGGCCGTCCTCCACCAGGCCGATATTCACCGCGTAGCCCTCCAGCCCCGCGGCGAAATCCCGTGTGCCGTCCAGCGGATCGACCAGCCAGAAGCGGCCTTGGATCCCCCCTGGGGGCACGGCGACGGCGCTCGCCTCATGCGCCTCCTCCGCCACCACCGGAATGCCCGGCGCGGCCTCCCGCAGCCCCTCGACGATCAGCGCCTCCGCGATCCGGTCGGCCACCGTCACCGGCGAATGGTCGCGCTTGCGCTCCACCACGAAGCCGGCCGCGCGCACGGCCTGGATCGCCGCCGCCGCCGCCCCGGCCAGGCGCACCGCCAGCGCCAGCAGGTCATCCTCATCCATGCCCGGGGGATTAGCGCCGTGCCTGTGGCGCTGTCACGGTGACACAGCGATGATACTCTCCCCGCCAGAAACGCCGGAACGGAGCCCCCATGCCCGATATCGCCTTCGCGAAGCCCGTCCTGCCGCGCTCCGGCACCCTGGTGCTGCCGCTTCCCGAAGCCGAGACAGCCGGCTCTTCCGGATCGGGCCTGCCCTGGTCCGGTCTCGCCGCCGAAGCCGATGCCGCGACCGGCGGCGCCCTGTCCCGCGGGCTGGAAGCCGCCGGCTTCAAGGGCCGCAAGGGGCAGTCCACCACCTTGTGGGCGCCCGGCGGCAACCTGGCCAAGGTCATCGCCATCGGCCTCGGCAAGTCCGCCGACCTCACCGCCACCGCCGCGGAAGCCGCCGGCGGCAGCATGATCCCGGCCCTGGCCCAGGACCGCGAGGCCACCATCGCCGCCGATAGCCTGACCCCCAGCCTCGCCGCCTCCCTCGCCATGGGCGCCCTGCTGCGGTCCTGGCGCTTCGACCGCTACCGGACGAAGGAGAAGGAGGAGGACAAGCCGAAGCTCGAACGCCTCGCCTTCGCCACCGCCGAGACCACCGCCGCCAAGCAGGCCTTCTCCCCCATGCGCGCCGTCGCCGATGGCGTCTTCCTGACCCGCGAACTCGTCAGCGAACCGCCCAATGTCCTGCACCCGGTCGAATTCGCCGACCGCTGCAAGGCGCTGGAAAAACTCGGCGTCGAAGTGGAAATCCTGGGACCCAAGGAGATGAAGCGCCTGGGCTTCGGCGCCCTGCTCGGTGTCGCCCAAGGCAGCGCCGTGGAACCCCGCATGGTCGTCATGCAGTGGAAGGGCGCGCCGAAGTCCAAGAAGCCCGCGAAACCCCTCGCCTTCATCGGCAAGGGCGTCACCTTCGACACCGGCGGCATCTCCATCAAGCCCGCCGGCGGCATGGAAGACATGAAATGGGACATGGCCGGCGCCGGCACCGTCGTCGGCCTCATGGCAGCCCTCGCCGGCCGCAAGGCGAAAGCCGACGTCGTCGGCCTCATCGGCCTGGTCGAGAACATGCCCTCCGGCACCGCGCAGCGCCCCGGCGACGTGGTGAAATCCTACTCCGGCCAGACCATCGAAGTGATCAACACCGACGCCGAAGGCCGCCTCGTCCTCGCCGACGTGCTCTGGTACTGCCAGGAACGCTTCGAACCGCGCTGCATGATCGACCTGGCGACGCTGACCGGTGCCATCATCGTCGCCCTCGGCCACGAACACGCCGGCCTCTTCTCCAACGACGACGCCCTGGCCCAACGCATCCTCGCCGCTGCCAACCTCACCGGCGAAGGCGCCTGGCGCATGCCCCTCGGCGAGGCCTACGACAAGGCCATCCGCTCCGACATCGCCGACATGAAGAACGTCGGCGGCCGTCCCGCCGGCGCCGTCACCGCCGCGCAATTCATCCAACGCTTCATCAACACCAAACACGGCCCCATGCCCTGGGCCCACCTCGACATCGCCGGCACCGCCTGGACCAACAAGGACCACCCCACCATCCCCAAAGGCGCCACCGCCTACGGCGTGCGACTCCTGGACCGGCTGGTGGCGGATTGGGACGAGGCCTGAGCCGTGAGGGTGGCGCGGGTGGCCTTGCAGGGGGCGCTGCCCCCTGCACCCCCGCCAAAGGGACAGTGGTCCCTTTGGAATCCCGTTAAGGGGCAGGCGGGAGGAGGGGCCTGCGGTCGCGTCTCGCCTGCGGTTCCTCCGTGCCCCTCCTCCCGCCTGCCCCTCATCCCCGGGTTCGAAGGGGCCACTGCCCCTTCGCTGGGGTCGCGGCGCTGCCGCGACGGAGGGAGGGCAGCGCCCTCCCTGCGAACCACCAGCGCCCCCTCATGCTGAAGCTCCGTTTCAAGCGCCCACCCGCTGATCCGGGTGCGCAGCCCGTGGTGGTGCCGCCTGGGGGTGGTCGGCTGGCTTGGGAGGAGGCGGGGGCGGCGTTGGTGGGGGGGCTGGGGGAGCAGGTCCAGGCGGTGGTGGCGGCCGAGGGGATGGCGGCGGGGGATGTCGCGGCGTTTGTGGCGGGGATGGTGTTGCGGGCCTGGCGGTTTGGAGGGTTTCGGACCGGGCGGGTGGCGCCGGGGTTGGAGCGGGTGACGCTGGTGGTGGATGACCCGGCGGCTTGCCGGGTGGCGTGGGAGGAGGCTTCGGCGGGGGTGCGGGGGTGCCTGTTTGCCCGGGAGTTGGTGGCAGAGCCGGCCAATCATCTGACGACGCGGGGGTTTGCGAAGCGGCTGGAGGGGTTGGCCGAGTTCGGGGTGCATGTGGATGTATGGGGCCGCAAGCGCTTGGCGCGGGCGGGCTTGGGTGGCTTGTTGGCGGTGGGTGGCGGGTCGGAGCATCCGCCGCGCCTGGCGGTCTTGCGTTGGCGGGGCAGTTTCGATGCGCCGCCGGTGGTGTTCGTGGGCAAGGGGCTGGTCTTCGATACGGGCGGCATTTCCATCAAGCCGGCCAAGGGGATGGAGGCGATGCGCGCGGATATGGCCGGCGCCGCGGCCTGTGCCGGGGCGATGCTGGCGCTGGCCTTGCGGCGGTCTCCGGCGCCGGCGGTGGCGGTGCTGGCGATCGCGGAGAATGCGACGGGCGCGGCCTCCTATCGCCCGGGGGATGTGCTGCGGATGGGTTCGGGGCGGACGGTGGAGGTGGTGGATACGGATGCGGAGGGGCGGCTGGTGCTGGCCGATGCGCTGCATCATGCGGTGAGCCGGTATCGGCCGCGGGCGGTGGTGGATCTGGCGACGCTGACGGGGGCGATCGTCACGGCGCTGGGGCATCACCGGGCCGGGTTGTTCGGCCGGGATGCGGCGCTGCTGTCGGCCCTGGCGGCGGCGGGGGAGGAGGTGGGCGAGCGGCTCTGGCCCATGCCGATCGGGGCGCGGCACCGGGCGGATCTGCGCTCCGGGATCGCCGATATCCGGCAATGCATGCCGGCGGGCAGCGGGCGGCAGCCGGATGCCAGCCATGCGGCGGCCTTCCTGGAGGAATTCGTGGACGGGGCGCCCTGGGCGCATCTGGATATCGCGGGGGTGGAGACGCAGGAGAAGCCGCATGCGCTGGGCCCGGCCGGGGCCACCGGCTTCGGGGCGCGGCTGCTGGATCGCCTGGTGGCGGCGCAGTATGAGGAGCCGCCGGAGCCGGCGGGAGGGCGCGCCTGATGGCCGATTACGGCTTCTACCACCTGACGCGCACGCCGCTGGAGCAGGCGCTGCCGAAGCTGCTGGGCCGGGTGCTGGCGGGCGGCGGGCGGGCCATGGTGCGGCTGGCGGAGCCGGCGCGGCTGGAGGCGCTGGATGCCGCGCTCTGGACCTGTCCGGACCCGGATTGGCTGCCGCATGGCTCGCCGCGCACGGGGCATCCCCGGCTGCAGCCGATCTGGCTGACGACCGAGGATGCGGGGCCGGAGGGGGCGCCGAACGGGGCGCGCTTCCTGTTCCTGCTGGAGAACAGCGAAAGCGCCCATCTGGCGGCTTTCGACCGGGTGCTGGACCTCTTCGATGGCGGGGATGCGGAGGCGGTGGCGGCGGCGCGCGGCCGCTGGAAGGCGGCCAAGGCGGCGGGCCATGCCCTGACCTATTGGCAGCAGGGGGCGCGGGGCTGGGAGAAGAAGGCCTGACGGGGATGGGCGCGGAGCTCGCAACTTTTGGTTGCGATTTCTGACCGATCCGGGATAGTTTTCCTAGATCGCGATCGGCCCTGCCGGGATCCCCGGCCCGTGATCCGCCGGACGCGCAGTTCCGGGGGGATCCGGCCATGCAGGTCCGCAACCATATCCTTGAAGACGTGCCCTTCGACGCCTCGCCGCATATCGGGGCCGCCATCACCCCGCGCTTCCTGGTCATGCACTATACGGCCGGCGGGTCGGCGCTGAATTCGGTGCGCGCCATTCGCGACCGGGGGCTGTCCGCGCATTTCTTCGTCGATCGCGACGGCGCCATCATCCAGACCGTGCCCTGCAACCGGCTGGCCTATCATGCCGGCCCGTCCCATTGGCGGGGGCATGACGGGCTGAACAGCTGCGCCATCGGCATCGAGATCGCCAATCTCGGCTGGCTGGATCGCAAGGAGGCCGGCGGCTGGACCCGCGGCGGCCTCACCCGCGTGCTGCCGGAGGCCGAGGTGGTGGTGGCCGCGCACAAGAATGGCGGCCGCAGCATGGGGTGGGAGGCCTATCCGGAGGCGCAGCTCAAGGCCGTGGCGGCGCTGACGGAGGCCATCCGCAAGGCCTATCCCAGCATCCAGGAGGTGGTGGGCCATGACGATATCTCGCCCGGCCGCAAGCAGGACCCCGGCCCGGCCTTCCCGCTGGCGCGCTTCCAGCACCTGGGCGGCGCCGCCGGCTCCGGCACCCTGGCCGAGAACGATTTCGGGACATTCGAGGTCTCGGCGCGCGAGGAGCTGAACCTGCGCGGCGGCCCGGGGACCGGCTTCGCGGTGCTCCGCAAACTGTCGCCGGGGTCACGCCTGCGGGTGCTGCGGGAGGAGGGGGATTGGCGCCTGGTGGATCTGCAGGGCGACGCCGTGCCGGACGGTTTCGTCCACGGCGCCTTCCTGCGGCGGCTGGGGGCGTGAGGCTCAGCCCTCCAGCTTCACCCCGGTCAGCTCCACCATCTCCGCCCAGCGGGCGACTTCCGCCCGCTGGAAGGCGGCGAAGGCGGCCGGGCCCTGGGGGTCCAGGGTGAAGGCAGCGGCCGCCAGGCGGCGCTGCGCCTCGGCATCGCCTAGCGAGCCCAGGAAGGCCTGGGCCAGGCGCTCCGCCGCCGCCGCCGGCAGGCCGGCCGGGGCGAAAAGGCCGAACCAGGCATCGACGGCCATATAGGGCAGGCCCGCCTCGGCCGCCGTCGGCACATCCGGAAAATCCGCCAGCCGCGCGGGGGCGCCGATCTGCAGCGCGCGCAGCCGCCCCTCCCGCACCAGCGCGGCGACGGTGGGGAAGGTGGAGGTATAGAAGTCGACGATGCCGGCCATGGTATCGGTGGCTGCCGGCGCCGCGCCGCGATAGGGCACGTGCGTGGCGTTCATCCCGGCCCGCCGCACCAGCGTCTCCGAGATCACATGGCTGGCCGAGCCGGCCTGGGAGGAGGCGTAGCTCAGCTGCCCGCCATTGCGGCCGAGCTCCACCAGTTCCGCCATGGTGCGGGCGCGGGAATTGGCCGGCACCACGGTTGCGTGATGCACCGTGGCCAGCTTGGCCACCGGGGTGAAGCTGTCCACCACGTGATAGGGCAGGCGCGCCATCATCGCCTGGTTGGAGGCATGGGTCTGGTTGTGGCCGAGGATCAGGGTCAGCCCATCCGGCGCGGCGCGGCTCGCGGCCTCCGCCCCGATCACGCCACCGGCGCCGGCGCGGTTGTCCACCACCACCGGCTGGCCGAGCGCGGCCGCCGCCTTCTCCCCGGTCACGCGCGCCAGGATATCCGTGGGCCCGCCGGGCGGGGCGGGGACGATGAGGCGGATGGGGCCGGCGCCCTGGGCCAGGGCAAGGCGCGAAAGGGCGGGCGCGGCGAGGGCGGCAAGCGGCAGGGCGGCAAGGCTGCGGCGGCGGATCATGGCGTTTCTTCCCCCGGGATCATTATCAAAGCCGTGTCGCAACCGCCCCCGCCAGCGTCAAGACCGGAGGCAGGGTCCGGGTCTTGCGAGCCGGGTTTCACCTCCGTGGCACCAACTCGCCTTCCGGTTGCATCGGGTCGCCCGTCTGGTGCAAGCTGCCTTCCGCCAGACCTTGGGGAAGGACATGGCCATGGAAACGCTGACGCGCCTGGAAGACCAGTCCGGACCTGCCCTGCCCGCCGAACCCGGCACGGCGCGCGCCCTCTGGCCCACCTTCCTGCGCCGGACCCTGGCGGAGGAGGAGGTGGCGGCCGCGCCGCTCAGGCCGCTTCGACCTGCTCCGACAAGTGCAGCCATTCCTCCTCCAGCGCCGCGGTCTGGCGGGCGATGACGATGCGCCGCGTATTGGCCCAGGTGATGTCCTCGGGCTTGCGCTTGGCATAGGTGGCGGGGTCGGACAGGCGCTTCTCGATCAGCTTCGCCTCCAGGGCCAGCTTCTCCATCTCCCGCTCGATCTCCTTCAGCCGGGTGCGCATCGGCGCCAGCGCGGCGCGGGAGCTTGCGGATTTCTTCCGCTCCTGCGCCCCCTTGCCGCCGGCCTCCGCCTCCGCCGGCCGGCCGCCGCCGCGGGCACGATCGGCCAGCAGGGCGCGGTATTCGTCCATGTCGCCGTCGAAGGACTTCACCTGGCCGTCGGCGACCAGCCAGAGCCGGTCCGCCACCAGCTCCACCAGATGCGGGTCGTGGGTGATGAGCAGCACGGCGCCCTGGTAGTCCGCCAGCGCGCGCACCAGCGCCTCCCGCGCATCGATGTCGAGGTGGTTGGTGGGCTCGTCGAGAATGAGCAGCTGCGGCGCGTCCCGCGTGCAGAGCGCCAGCAGAAGGCGGGCCTTCTCGCCGCCCGAGCAATTGGCGATCCGCGTCTCCGCGCGCTCCACCGTCAGGCCGAAGCGGGCGAGCTGGCTGCGGCACTGGCTGACGGTGGCATGCGGCAGCGCCGCCTGCATATGCGACAGCGGCGTGCCGCTGGCGTCCAGATCCTCCGACTGGTGCTGCGCGAAGAAGCCAACGCGCAGCCGCGGCGCGCGCTTCACCGTGCCCTTCGACGGCCCGAGCCGGCCGGCCAGCAGCTTGGCCAGCGTCGACTTGCCGTTGCCGTTGGCGCCGAGCAGGGCGATGCGGTCCTCCTGGTCGATCCGCAGGTCCAGGTTGCGCAGGATGGGCGGGCCGCCATAGCCGACCTCGACATGCTCCAGCGCCAGGACGGGGGGCGCCAGCTCCTCCGGCTCGGGGAAGGAGAAGGTGGTGCTGGCATCCTCGATCACGGCATCCAGCACCGGCAGCTTCTCCAGCGCCTTGATGCGGGACTGCGCCTGCTTGGCCTTGCTCGCCTTGGCGCGGAAGCGGTCGACGAAGGCCTGCATATGGGCGCGCTGGGCGGCGATCTTGCCGCGCTGTGCCTCCTGCTGCGCCGCGCGTTCGGTGCGGATGCGGACGAAGCGCTCGTAATTGCCGGGGTAGTAGAGGATCTTGCCGCGATCGAGATGCGCGATGCCGTCCACCGCGCGATCCAGCAGCCCGCGATCATGGCTGACGATGATGGCGGCCCCGGCGAAGCGGGCGAGCCACCCCTCCAGCCACAAGGTCGCTTCCAGGTCCAGGTGGTTGGTCGGCTCGTCCAGCAGCAGCAGATCGGGCTCCAGGAACAGCGCCCGGGCCAGCGCCACGCGCATGCGCCAGCCACCGGAATAGGACGACAGCGGCCGCGCCTGCGCCTCCGCATCGAAGCCGAGGCCGGCCAGGACCGTGGCCGCGCGCGCCGGCGCGGCATCGGCCTGGATCGCCATCAGCCTTTCGTGGATCTCCGCCGCGCGATGCGCCTGGTCGTCGCGCTCCAGCGCCGCCAGCAGCTCCGCGCGTTCCGTATCCGCCTCCAGCACCGCCTCCAGCAGCGAGGATTCACCGCCCGGCGCCTCCTGCGCCACCACGCCCATGCGGGCGCGGGCGGCGAGCTTGATCTCGCCGCCATCCGGGATCAGCTCCTTGGTGATGGCCTTCAGCAAAGTGGACTTGCCCGCGCCATTGCGCCCCACCAGGCCGAGCTTGTGGCCGGTGTCGAGCGTCAGCTCGGCGCCGTTGAGCAGCTCCCGCCCGCCGAAGCGGATGGTGAGGTCGCGGATGATGAGAACGGTCATGCGAGGCTTCTTAGCGGGCCTTTCCGCCAAGGCGTAGGGGCTTCAAGCTGCGCGGGACAGGAGAGCCCCACATGGACCAGACCGACGAGAGCTTCATGCGCCGCGCCATCGCGCTTTCCGCCCAGGCCGCCACCACCCCCGGCGCGCAGCCCTTCGGCGCCGTGGTGGTGAAGGATGGGCAGGTGGTGGGGGAGGGGTTCAACCAGGCCATCGGCAAGCTCGACCCCACCTCGCATGGGGAGACGGAGGCGATGCGCGACGCCTGCAACCGCCTCGGCACGCTGGACCTGTCCGGCTGCACCGTCTTCACCAGCTGCGAGCCCTGCGCGCTCTGCGTCGCGGCGATGCAGATCGCGAAGGTGGAGGCCGTGGTCTATGCCGCCGCCATGGCGGACAGCGCCCGGGTGCTGGCCGGGGTGGGTCCGGGGCGGCGGGTGCGCGTGGATGCCACCGCGCTGCGGTTGGAAACTTCCGCGCCCATCGGCACGCATCGCATGAAGGCCCGCCGCGCCCTGGTGGCGGAGGCGGTGGGGGTGCTGGAGGCCTGGGCCGCGCAGCCGTAATCGCGCCGACCCTTGCGCGCTCGTGAAACCCCGCCTATCCGGCGCGCCACCAACCAAGGATCAGTCCCATGGCCATCGAGCGCACCTTCAGCATCCTCAAGCCCGACGCGACCCGCCGCAACCTGACCGGCAAGATCAACGCCGTGTTCGAGGAGGCGGGCCTGCGTATCGTCGCGCAGAAGCGCATCCACATGACCCGCGCCCAGGCCGAGACCTTCTACGGCGTGCACAAGGAGCGCGGCTTCTTCAACGACCTGGTGACCTTCATGACCTCCGGCCCGGTCGTCGTGCAGGTGCTGGAAGGCGAGAATGCGGTGGCCAGGCACCGTGAGGTGATGGGCGCCACCAACCCGGCGAACGCCGCCGAGGGCACCGTGCGCAAGCTCTTCGCCGAGAGCATCGAGGCGAATTCCGTCCATGGCTCCGACAGCCTGGAGAATGCCGCGATCGAGATCGCCTATTTCTTCGCCGGCACCGAGATCGTCGGCTGAGTCTTTGCCAAAGCCCTCTCCCCCTTCGGGGGGAGAGGGTTGGGTGAGGGGGGCTACGTCGCCGCCCCGTCAGACATCAGACCAAGAAGATCCACATCAGGACCAGGATGGCGACCGTCGCGCCGATGCCCCAGACGGTGGCGCGCAGGAAGCCGGCATAGAGGCCCTGGCGCTCGGCCATGATGTCCTCGGCCTTGACTTCGATCATCTCGTAGGTCGGCGCCTGTTCGGCCATGGAGTCCTCGTTCGGGTCAGCTTGCGGAGCGGTTTGTAGGAACCGGGGCCGGGCCGGGCAAGGGGTTCGCGAGCGCGCCGGAGGCCGCCGGGGCCGCCACCGTCACCACATCGCCCTCGATCCGCACCAGGCCCGCGGCCAGCCAGCCTATCGCGGCGGGGTAAATGCGGTGTTCCTGCTCCAGCACCCGCGCGGCGAGGCTCGCCTCGTCATCGTCGGACAATACCGGCACCGCGGCCTGGGCCAGGATCGGCCCCTCATCCACGCCCGACCGCACCAGGTGCACGGTGCAGCCATGCAGCTTCACTCCGGCGGCAAGCGCGCGGGCATGGGTGTCCAGCCCCTTGAACAGCGGCAGCAGGGAGGGGTGGATATTCACCAGCCGGTCGCGCCAGCGATCGACGAAGCCCTCCGTCAGCACCCGCATGAAGCCGGCGAGTGCCACCAGCTGCACCCCGTGGCGGGCGAGTTCGGCTTCCATCGCCACCTCGAAGCCGGCGCGGTCACCCTTGAAGGCGCGGCTTTCCACCACGGCGGTGGGCACGCCGGCCGCCTCGGCCACCGCCAGCCCGGCGGCATCCGCCCGGTTCGACAGCACCAGGGCGATGGTGGCGGGATAGCCCGGCTGGGCGGCGGCGCGCAGCAGCGCGGCCATGTTGCTGCCGCGGCCGGAGATCAGGATGGCGATGCGCATTCTTGGTCCTGACAGCATCGGGTGGCACCGCGCGGGAAAGACCCCCACCCCGACCAGGCTTTGGCGTTGCGGCAGTGCCGCAACCCCCCGCAGGTGCGGGAGAGGGAGAAGCCGTCCGCAGCCTCAAAGGTGAAGCCCTCTCCACCCGTAGGGGGGAGAGGGTGGGGTGAGGGGGGCCTCGGAGACGGGCGCACCCTCGCTCACCCCGGCCAGCCGGCCCCCAGATGATCAATCCGCACGCCGGCCTTGCCCTCGCCGGCCTCCAGCGCGCCGATGCGGAACACCGTCTCGCCATCCGCCTCCAGCTGCGCCTGTGCCGCCTCCGCCTGGTCGGCGGGCACCACCAGCACCATGCCGAGGCCGCAGTTGAAGACCCGCAGCATCTCCTCCGCCGCCACATTCCCCGTCCGCGCCAGCCAGCCGAAGACGGGCGGCAGGGTCCAGGCGCGGGCATCCAGCGCCGCCACCACGCCATCCGGCAGCACGCGGGGCAGGTTGCCCGGCAGGCCGCCGCCGGTGATATGGGCGGCCGCCTTCAGCAGCCCGGCGCGGTGCAGCGCCAGCACCGGCTTCACATAGATCCGCGTCGGCACCAGCAGCGCCTCCGCCACGCTTTTGCCTGTCGCGAAGGGGGCCGGCGCGTCCATGGTCAGGTTCGTGCCTTCCAGGATCCGCCGCACCAGCGAGAATCCGTTGGAATGCACGCCGGAGCTGGCCAGGCCCAGCAGCACGTCGCCCGGGCCGACATCGGGGCGCGGCAGCAGTGCGTCGCGCTCCGCGGCGCCCACGGTGAAGCCGGCCAGGTCGTAGTCGCCGCCCTTGTAGAGGCCGGGCATCTCCGCCGTCTCGCCGCCCACCAGGGCGCAGCCGGCGATCCGGCAGCCCTCGGCGATGCCACCCACCACGGCGGCGGCCTGCGCCACCTCCAGCTTGCCGGTCGCGAAATAGTCCAGGAAGAACAGCGGCTCCGCGCCCTGCACCACCAGGTCGTTCACGCACATGGCCACCAGGTCCTGGCCGACGAAGCCATGGATGCCGGAATCGATCGCCAGCTTCAGCTTGGTGCCCACCCCATCGGTGGAGCTCACCAGCACCGGGTCCCGGAACCCGGCCGCCTTCAGATCGAACAGCGCGCCGAAACCGCCGAGCCCGCCCATCGTTCCAGCCCTGTCGGTGCTGCGGGCGAGGGGCTTGATCACCTCCACCAGCGCGTCGCCGGCTTCGATATCCACCCCCGCGTCACGGTAGGTCAGGCTGGTCATGGCGGCCCCCGATCGGGTATGCGGCTGAGAACGGAAAAGGACGGAAGCATGCCGGTCAGCCAGCGGCGGGCCCAGCGGGGCGGAAACAACCACGCGAGCGTGGCCTCCGCAATCCGGATGCTCGGCCTCGCCCTTCTGCTGCTGTCCGGCCTGGCCCTGCGGCCGGCCCTGGCGCAGGACGATCCGCTGGTGCAGCGCGGCGTGCCGGCCGAGGCGACGGCGGAGACCGCGGTGCTGGCGCGGGAACAGGCGCTGAATGCCGGCCAGCGCCTGGCCTATGAGCGGATGGCCGCCGCCACCGGCCTCAGCACCAGCGCCTCCACCCAGCAGATCGAATCCATGGTCCGCTCCCTGGTCATCGAATCGGAGCGGATCACGGCGCGGACCTATACCGCCCGCATCACGGTGAACTTCAACCCGCAGGGCGTCGCCGCCGCCGGCGGCCGCCTGCCCGGCGGGGC
>NZ_JBHYDM010000045.1:0-35365 GCF_051860665.1 Falsiroseomonas sp. | reverse complement strand
CCGCAGGGCCTGGCGCCGCGCACGACGCTCGCGCCCAGCATCGCGCCGACCCTGGCCGCCGCGCCGGCCCCGGCGCCCGCCCCGCTGCCGGCGCCGCAGCCTTCCGTGGTGCGGGCCTTCCCGCGCCTCGGCTCCGCCCGCAGCTGCTGCTGGCCGATCGGCGAGCCCGGCACGCCGGACTTCCGCTTCTGCTCGGCCGAGGCGACGCCGGGCAAGCCCTACTGCACGCAGCATGCCGCCGTGGCCTATGTGAAGGCGCGCGACCGGCGCGAGGACGCGGCCTGAGGCCCTAGCACGCTGCCGAAAAAGCCCTCTCCCCGATAAGAAGGGGGAGAGGGCCTTTCTCCGTTTTACGCAGCCTGTCAGCGCAAGAGGTCCTTCCGGCGCGGGTCGGCTGCGCCGGGATAGCGGTTGGAGGCAAGGCAGGGGGCTGGCATACCAGCGCCCATGTCACGATCCCTCCAGGGCGTGCTGCTGCAGCTCGTGGCGCTCGCCCTGTTCGTCACCATGGATGCGCTGCTGAAGGTGCTGGTGGCGAGCCACGCGGTGCCGCAGCTGATGTTCGTGCGCTTCGTCTTCCACACCCTGCTGGTGATGGCGGCGCTGAAGCTGCTGACCAGCAAGGTGCCGTTTCGAAGCCGCGCGCCGGGGCTGCAGACCTTGCGCAGCCTGTGCCTGGCCACCGCCAATGCCGCGCTCTCCGTGGCGCTGATCCATATCCCGCTGGCCGATGCCACCGCCGTGGCCTTCGCCGCCCCGGTGCTGACCGTGGCGCTCGCGGCGGTCTGGTTGGGCGAGAAAGTCTCGCCGCGACGCTGGCTGGGCTGCGCCATCGGATTCGCAGGCGTGCTGGTGGCGCTGCGCCCGCCCTTCCTGACCGGGGAGGCGCTGCACTGGGCCATGCTGCTGCCGCTGGTCACCGCGGTGGCCAATACCGTCTACCAGCTGCTGACCCGCAAGCTGGCGGCGGTGGATGAGCCGCATACCACCTTCGTACATACCTCCATCGCGGCGGCGGTGGTCACCGGCCTGGCGCAGCCCTTCGTCTGGGAGACGCCGGCGGCCGCCGACTGGCCGCTGTTTGCCGCCCTCGGGCTGCTCGGCGGGGCCGGGCATTGCCTGCTGGTGCTGGCCTTCGCCCGGGCGCCGGCCTCCGTCCTCGCGCCCATGTCCTATACCCAGCTGCTCTGGGCCGGGCTGGCCGGGGTGCTGGTCTTCGGCGACTGGCCGGATGGCTGGACCGCGCTGGGGGCGGGCATCATCGCCGCGGGCGGGATCCTGGTGGCGCTGCCGGAACGGCGGCCGCGGTGAGGCGAGGGGGTCCTGGCCAGGACGTGATGCGGTGCGACTGGCCGGACACAGCCATGTTGCGTTCACGTGTCATCAACAGGCTTGCCTAAACCGTCCCGAAAGGACTAGCCCCATGCCTATTCCTGCAATTGGCCCGGCATGACCATCCGAACCGACACTCCCGATCGTGATCATCCGCGCACGGCCCTCGACGCAGCCGGGGTGCGCGACGCCTACCGGCGCTGGGCCGGGGTCTATGACGCCGTCTTCGGCGGCGTCTCCGCCTTCGGCCGCCGCCGCGCGGTGGAGGAGGTGAACCGCCTGCCCGGCACGCGGGTGCTGGAGGTGGGCGTGGGCACCGGCCTCGCGCTGCCGCGCTACCGCGGCGACAAGCGGGTGGTCGGCGTGGACCTGTCGCGGGAGATGCTGGAGAAGGCGGCCGAGCGGGTGCGGGCCGAGCGACTCGGGCAGGTGGTGGGCCTGGCGGAGATGGATGCCGAGCACATGGCCTTCGCCGATGGCGCCTTCGACATCGCGGTCGCGATGTTCACCGCCAGCGTGGTGCCGGATGCCAAGCGGCTGTTTGCCGAGATGTCGCGCGTGGTGCGGCCGGGCGGCCATCTGCTTTTCGTGAATCACTTCGCCGCCGAGGACGGGCCGCGCTGGTGGGTGGAGCGCGCCATGGCGCCGCTGTCCCGCCTGCTGGGCTGGCACCCGGATTTCGCGCTGCGCGACCTGCTGGACCCTTCGGTGGTGCAGGTGGAGGCCATGGAGCCCTGCAAGCCCGGCGGGCTCTTCACCCTGGTGCGCGTGCGCAACCAGCCGGAGGGCGTGCTGGCAGTCGCGGCTTGAGCCGCGCGGGGTTTGTCGCGGCGTAAGCCGCGCGGGGTTTGTCGCGGCGTAAGCCGCGCGGGGTTTGTCGCGGCGTAAGCCGCGCGGGGGCGCTTAGGCGGGGCCGCGCTTAAAGCAGCCTTGACGAATCGGGGGCTAGGCTGGGCCGCCGCACCGGTGGGTCCGGCGGATTTCATTAATCTTCCCAATGCGCAGGTCGCTGCGTGTTGCGGAAGGCGGGGGCCTCCTCACTTGTGCGGTGCGGGGGGCGCCACTATGGTCCGCCCGCAGCGCGACCTGCCGCGGCGGCGGTGGAAGAGGCGCGCTTGGGGCCTGGGGCGGGCGGGCCGCCCCCGGGTTCGGCGGCAGTTTCGGCGCGCGACGCGGTGCGCTGACGGGATGACAGGATGCGGCACGTGATCGGTGCGTTTCGGGGAATGACGGGCCGGATCTCCGGCCTGGTGGGTCTGGCGCTGGCCGCCGCGGTGATCGCGGCGCTGGGCGCGCCGGGTGTCGCCTTGGCGCAGGAGGCCATGGTCGGCGCGCCGGTGCCATGGGGCATGGGGCTGCAGCAGTCCGGCGGGCCGATCAAGGACGCGATCTCGTCCTTCAACACCCTGGTCTTCTGGATCATCGTGGCGATCACGATTTTCGTCGCGCTGCTGCTGGCCTATGTGGTCTGGCGCTTCCGGGCGGAGGCCAATCCGACCCCGTCCCGCACCAGCCACAACACGGTGCTGGAGATCGCCTGGACGGTGGTGCCGGTGCTGATCCTGGTGGTCATCGCCATCCCCTCCTTCCGCCTGATCTACTACCAGGATCGCACGGTGGATGCGGACCTGACGATCAATGTGCAGGGCCGCCAGTGGTACTGGCACTATGGCTATCCCGAGAACGGCAACTTCACCTTCGACAGCTACCCGGTGCAGACCGAGGACCTGGCCGCCGGCCAGATGCGCAACCTCGAGGTCGACAACCCCCTGGTCATCCCGGTCGGCGCCAATGTCCGCGTCCTCAGCACCGGGCAGGACGTGATCCATTCCTTCTTCATCCCTTCCCTCGGCGTGCAGCGCTATTCGATCCCGGGCCGCACCCTGGAGACCTGGATGCGCGCCGACCGGCCGGGCACCTTCTACGGCCAGTGCAACCAGATCTGCGGCGTGAACCACTGGTTCATGCCGATCGTGGTCCGCGCCGTGCCGCAGGCGGAATTCGAGGCCTGGGTCGCCCAGGCGCGGACGCGCTTCGCGCAGGGCCTGCCGCCGGGCCCGCCCGCGGCGCTGGCCGCCGCGACGGAGGCGCCCGCTTCCGTCACCCCGATCAACGTCGCCGAGGTCCGCCGGTAAGGCGGCCCCGAAGCCAACAGCAGAAGCGGATACACCCCGATGGCGACCGCGGCACACGCCCACGACGACCACGATCATCACGATCACAAGCCGAGCTTCGTGAACCGGTGGTTCTTCTCCACCAATCACAAGGATATCGGCACGCTCTATATCGGCTTCTCGCTGATCGCCGCGATTGTCGGCATCGGCCTGTCGCTGCTGATGCGCATCGAGCTGCAGCAGCCGGGCATGCAGATCTTCGCCGATGGCCAGATGTGGAACGCCTATGTCTCGGCCCATGGCCTGATCATGGTGTTCTTCGTCATCATGCCGGCGCTGATCGGCGGCTTCGGCAACTGGTTCGTGCCGCTGATGATCGGCGCGCCGGACATGGCCTTCCCGCGCATGAACAACATCAGCTTCTGGCTGCTGGTGCCGGCCTTCCTGCTGCTCGCCTCCTCGCTGTTCATCGGCGGCGGCGCGGGCGCGGGCTGGACGATCTATCCGCCGTTGTCGGATGACACCTACCAGACCGGCCCGGCGATGGATCTCGCGCTGTTCGGCCTGCACCTGGCCGGTGCATCGTCCATTCTCGGCGCGGCGAACTTCATCACCACCATCTTCAACATGCGCGCGCCGGGCATGACGCTGCACAAGATGCCGCTCTTCGTCTGGTCCATGCTGGTCACCGCCTTCCTGCTGCTGCTGGCGGTGCCGGTGCTGGCGGGCGCCATCACCATGCTGATCACCGACCGCAACTTCGGCACGGCCTTCTTCGACCCGGCGGGCGGTGGCGACCCGGTGCTGTTCCAGCACCTGTTCTGGTTCTTCGGCCACCCCGAAGTCTACATCATGATCCTGCCGGCCTTCGGCATCGTCTCCCACGTGGTGTCCACCTTCTCGCGCAAGCCGATCTTCGGCTATCTCGGCATGGCCTATGCCATGGTCGCGATCGGCGTGGTGGGCTTCATCGTCTGGGCGCACCACATGTTCCAGTCGGGCATCGACGTCGACACGCGCGCCTACTTCATGGCGGCGACGATGGTCATCGCCGTGCCGACCGGCATCAAGATCTTCTCCTGGATCGCCACCATGTGGGGCGGCTCGATGAAGTTCGACACGCCGATGCTCTTTGCCATCGGCTTCATCTTCCTCTTCACCATGGGCGGCGTGACGGGCGTGGTGCTGGCCAATGCCGGCCTGACGCAGATCCTGCACAACACCTACTACGTGGTGGCGCACTTCCACTACGTGCTGAGCCTGGGCGCGGTCTTCGGCATCTACTGCGGAATCTACTACTGGCTCGGCAAGATGTCCGGCCGCCAGTATCCGGAGACGCTGGGCAAGATCCACTTCTGGCTCACCTTCGTCGGCGTGAACCTGACCTTCTTCCCGATGCACTTCCTGGGCAACCAGGGCATGCCGCGCCGCTATCCGGACTATCCGGATGCCTTTTCGGGCTGGAACCTGGTCGCCTCGGTCGGCTCCTACATCTCCGTCGCCGCCTTCCTGATGTTCTTCTACGTGCTGTTCGTGACCTTCACGCGCGGCGCCAAGGCGGCGGCGAATCCCTGGGGTGAGGGTGCGACGACGCTGGAGTGGCAGGTCAGCTCCCCGCCGCCCTTCCACTCCTTCGACGAACTTCCGCGGATCCGGTAAGGCTTGATGAGCAGCACCACACTTCCGGTTGCCGGCGAGGTCTCCGCCGCCGGCAGCGATCTGTCCGAGGTTCGCGACTGGATCGCGCTGCTCAAGCCGCGCGTGCTCACCCTCGTCGTCTTCACCGGGCTGATCGGCCTGCTGGTGGCGCCGGGTCATATCCACCCGGTGCTGGGGCTGACGGCGGTGCTCTGCATCACCATCGGCGCCGGCGCCGCCGGTGCGCTCAACATGTGGTACGACCGCGATATCGACGCGGTGATGCGCCGCACCCAGCGCCGGCCGATCCCGGCCGGGCGCATCGCGCCGAATGCGGCGCTCGGCTTCGGCGTGGTGCTGGCGGTGGCCTCCGTCGCCATCATGGGGCTGGCGACCAATTGGGTCGCGGCCGGCTGGCTTGCCTTCTCCATCCTCTTCTATGTCGTGGTCTACACGGCCTGGCTGAAGCGCCGGACCAGCCAGAACATCGTCATCGGCGGCGCCGCCGGCGCCTTTCCGCCGATCATCGGCTGGGCCGCTGTGACGGGTGATGTCACGCTGGTGCCCTGGCTGCTGTTCACCATCGTCTTCGCCTGGACGCCGCCGCATTTCTGGGCGCTGTCGCTCTGGGCGCATGGGGACTATGCTCGCGCCGGCGTGCCGATGCTGCCGGTGGTGGAAGGCGCGCGGGAGACCCGCAAGCAGATCCTGATCTATACCGTGGTGCTGGCGCTGGCCGGCCTCGCCCCCTGGCTGGTCGGCTTCGCCGGCCCGGCCTATGCGGCGGTGGCGGCCGTGCTGGGCGGCGGCTTCCTGTACCATGCGATCCGCACCTGGCGGGAGAAGCAGGACGAGACCGGGCGCAGCCTGGTGAACGACCTGGCGGCGCGGCGCACCTTCGCCTTCTCCCTGACCTATCTGTTCATCCTCTTCGGGGCGCTGGCCCTCGACCGCCTGGTGCTCGGATGAGCCCGGCCGAGCCCCTGGTGATGACGCCCGAGGAACGCGCGGCCTTCGAGAAGCGCCGCCGCGGCCGCAACTGGGCGCTGCTCGGCGTGCTGCTGGCGCTGGTGGTGCTGTTCTACTTCATCGCGACCGCGCGGCTGATGCGGGGCTGAGATGACGCAAGCCCCGCCATCCCCCCAGGACCGCCAGGCCGCGCTGGCGCGGCGCAACCGTCGCACCGCCATCGCCGCCTTCACCGGCGTGGCCGGCATGGTGGGCGTCAGCTTCGCCGCCGTGCCGCTCTATGACCTGTTCTGCCGCGTCACCGGCTTCAACGGCACGCCGATGATAGGCGGCGCCCCGGCGCCCGGCGCCGGGGAGCAGGTGCTGACCATCCGCTTCAACGCCAATACCCAGCCCAACCTGCCCTGGCGGTTCGAGCCGGCGGTGCCGAGCCTGCGCCTGCGGGTGGGGGAGGAAGGGGTCGCCTTCTACAACGCCGTCTCGACCGGTGAACGCCCCTCCACCGGCATCTCGACCTACAACGTGACGCCCGAGGTGGTGGGCAAGTACTTCCACAAGACCGCCTGCTTCTGCTTCGAGGAACAGACCCTCCAGCCCGGCCAGCAGGTGGATATGCCGCTGGCCTTCTGGGTGGATCCGGCCATCGCGCAGGACCCGAATACGCGCGACATCCGCACCATCACGGTGAGCTACACCTTCTTCCGCAGCCTGAACGATGCCGATCGTGCCGGGGCGCTGGCCAGTGCCGGCCCCCATGTCGGACGGAGGCCCGCGGCGACGCCTTGAGACCCGAATCCCGCGGCGGCTGACAACGCCGCGGGCCTTGAGATATCAATGCCGCGCAGCCGCCAGGGTGTGCGGAGACCAGACGGATACCAGGACGACCCATGGCAAGCGAATCCGGCCACCCGACCTACAAGCACCCCTACCACCTGGTGGACCCGTCCCCCTGGCCGCTGACCGGCGCCTTCGCGGGCGGGGCCCTGGTGCTCGGCATCGTCATGATCGCGCATTACAACAGCTGGTGGATGCTCGGCATCGGCCTGGCCGGCGTGCTGGCGACCATGTTCTTCTGGTGGCGCGACATCCTGAAGGAGAGCAACACCGCCGGCCTGCATTCGCCGGTGGTCCGGCTCGGCCTGCGCTACGGCATGATCCTGTTCATCGCCTCCGAGGTGATGTTCTTCGTCGCCTTCTTCTGGGCCTTCTTCCACTTCGCCCTCTTCCCGGACCATGTCTCCGGCAGCGCCGCGGCCACCGCGGCCTGGCCGCCGGCCGGCACGCTGACCTTCGATCCCTTCGGCCTGCCGCTGCTGAACACCATGATCCTGCTGCTGTCCGGCTGCACGGTGACCTGGGCGCATCACGCGCTGCTGGAGAATGACCGCAAGGGCCTGATCACCGGCCTGGCGCTGACCGTCTTCCTCGGCATGTTCTTCACCTTCTTCCAGGTGGTGGAATACATGGAGGCGCCCTTCCACTTCACCGGCGGCGTCTATCCCTCCACCTTCTTCCTCGCCACCGGCTTCCACGGCTTCCACGTCATCGTCGGCACCATCTTCCTGGCGGTCTGCCTGATCCGCGCGCTGCGCGGCGGCTTCACGCCGCAGAAGCATTTCGGCTTCGAGGCGGCGGCCTGGTACTGGCACTTCGTGGACGTGGTGTGGCTGTTCCTCTTCATCTGCGTCTACTGGTGGGGCGCCGGCGAGATCATGCCGCACTGATCGCGGCGATCATGCCGCATGAAACGGCCCCGTCCGCCCCGGCGGGCGGGGCCGTGTCGTTTTGGCGGGTCGCGGGCCTTGGCCGCTGCCCGCGCTGCGGCCAGGGGCGGCTCTTCGCCGGGCTGCTGTCCGTCGTGCCGCGCTGCGCGGCCTGCGGGCTGGATCTTTCGGCCCAGGATTCGGGCGATGGGCCGGCGGTGCTCGGCATATTCGTGCTCGGCGCGCTGACCATGATCGGCGCCTTCCTGGTGGAATTCCGGCTGGAGCCGCCGCTCTGGGTGCATGCGCTGCTCTGGCCTGCCCTGCTGATCCCGGCGTCGATCCTGACCATGCGCTTCGCCAAGGCGGCGCTGATCGCGCTGACCTGGCGCCAGCGCGGCAGCGCGTGATGCGGCGGCTGCTGCTGCCGGCCCTGGTGATGCTGCCGGTGCTGGCCATCCTCCTCGCGCTCGGCACCTGGCAGCTGCAGCGGCTGCACTGGAAGACGGCGCTGCTGGCCGAGATCGCCGCCGCCGAGGCCGCCCCGGCCCAGCCGCTGGCCGATCCGCCGCGACCCTGGAGCAAGGTCTCCGTCACCGGCCGCCTAGATCACGGGCGGGAGGGGCTGCTGGGGCTGGAGGTGCGCGGGCCGGTGCTCGGCAGCCATCTGCTGGTGCCGCTGCTGCGGGACGGCGCGCCGCCGATCCTGGTCGATCGCGGCTGGATCCCGCTGGAGGGCCGCGGCCCCATCGCCCGCCCCGAGGGGCTGGTGACGCTGGAGGGCTATGTGCGTCCCGGCGAGACGCTCGGCCTGTTTGCCGCGACGGATGACCCGGCCGGGCGCCGCTTCTACAGCTTCGTGCCGGCGGCGATCGGCGCCGCGCTCGGCCTCGACCGTGTCGCGCCCTATGGGCTGGTGGTGCTGGGGCCGCCCGGGGGCCTGCCGGACCCGGCCCGGACCCTGCCGCGCCCGACCAACAGCCATCTCGGCTATGCCATCACCTGGTATGGGCTGGCGCTGTCCCTGCTCGGCGTCTTCGCCGTCTGGGCCCGGCGCCGGCTGAAGGAGCCCGCATGAGCGCCTATGACCGCCTGACCGCCCGCTTCGCCCGCATCGGTGCCCTGGGTGAGGCCGCCGGCATGCTGCATTGGGATGCCAGCGCCATGATGCCGCCGGGCGGCGGCGCGGCGCGGGGCGAGCAGCTGGCGGCGCTGGCCGGCCTGCGGCACGAACTGCTGGTCTCGCCCGAAGTCTCGCTCGACCTCGGCGAGGCCACCGCGCCGGGCCCCTGGGAACAGGCGAATCTGGAGCTGATGCGCCACGCCCATCTGCGCGCCACCGCCCTGCCGACGGCGCTGGTGGAGGCGGTGGAGCGCGCCAATTCCGCCTGCGAGAAGGTTTGGCGCAACGCCAAGGCCAGCGCCGATTTCGGCATGGTCCGCCCCCATCTGGCGGAGGTCGTCCGCCTGCAACGCGAAGTGGCGCAGGGGCTGGGCGAGGCGCTGCGCATGGCGCCCTATGACGCGCTGATGGATGGCTACCAGCGCGGCGTCACCGCCGATGACGTGGACCCCGTCTTTTCCGCGTATGAATCCTGGCTGGCGGAGGCGCTGCCGAAGGCGGAGGCGATCCAGGCCCGCCGCGGCCCGGCCCTGCCGCTGCCCGGCCCCTTTCCGGTCGCCGCCCAGCGCGACCTCTGCCGCGCCATGGCGCAGGTGGTGGGCCTCGATTTCGACCACGCCCGGCTGGATGAGAGCCTGCACCCCTTCTGCGGCGGCACGCCGACCGATGTCCGCATCACCACCTTCTATGACGAGGCCAATGTCGCCAAGGCGCTGCTCGGCGTGCTGCACGAGACCGGCCATGCCATGTACGAGCGTGGCCTGCCCGAGGCTTTTGCACGTCAGCCGGTGGGGGAGGCCGCGGGGATGGCGGCGCATGAATCGCAATCCCTGATCGTCGAGATGCAGGCCTGCCGCTCCGACGCCTTCTTGCAGTTTCTGGGCACGCGACTGCACGGCGCCTTTGGCGGCGCGGCCGAGCCCTATGCCGCCGCGAATCTCGCAAAGCTGTGGCGCCGGGTGGAGCGGGGGTTCATCCGCGTCGATGCGGATGAGATGACCTATCCCGCCCATGTCATCCTGCGCTTCCGGCTGGAACGCGCGCTGATCGAGGGGCGGCTGGAGGTGGCGGAGCTGCCGGAGGCCTGGAATGCCGGCCTCGCCAAGGCCCTGGGCATCACCCCGCCGAATGACGCGCTGGGCTGCCTGCAGGATATCCACTGGCATGACGGCGCCTTCGGCTATTTCCCCAGCTACACGCTGGGCGCCATGGCCGCGGCCCAGCTGATGGCCGCGCTGCGCCGGGCGGAGCCGGAGGTGGATGCGCAGCTCGCCTGCGGCGAGATGGCGCCGATGATGGCCTGGCTGGGCCGCCATGTGCATGGCGAGGGCGCCCGCCTCGGCTTCCAGGACCTGCTGCGGGCCGCGACGGGAAAGCCGCTGGATCCGTCGGACTTCACCGCGCATCTGACGGCGCGCTACCTGACGGATTGAAGGTAGTTCGCCACCGCCTCCCGCTCCGCCGGCCGCGCCAGGCCATTGGCGCCCATCCAGGTGCCGGGAAAGACCGCCTCCGGATCCGCCAGGAAGCGCAGCAGCCGGTCCCGGTCCCAGGCGCCGCCGGCCTGTTCCAGCGCCGGCGAATAGCCGAAGGCCGGGTCGCCGCCGATGCGCCTTCCCATCACCCCCGCGAGGTTCGGCCCGGCCTGTTCCGGCGCGCCCCGCTCCACCGCGTGACAGCTGGCGCAGTGGCTTTCGAAGATGGCGCGCCCATCCTGCGCCAGCGCCACCCCCGGCAGCGCCAGCGCCAGGACCAGGACGCGGATCACAGCCCGTATTCGATCCGCACGATGCGGTCGGTGCCGCTTTCCCCGCCCCAGGCCTCGCCCGCCACGCCGTCCATCTGCCGGACATTCGCGCCGGGGCGGTTGGAGGGGAAGGAGAGGAAGCTCTCACTGGCGGGATCGAAACGGACGATCGCATTGGCCGGGAAATCGGTCAGCCAGACCTTGTCCGAGGGATCGACCCAGACCGAATAGGCCCGCGGCCGCTCGCCCGGCAGGCGCCAGGCCTTCCAGGTGCCGTCGCGCGGATCGTGCATCGAGACCTGGCCGCTGTTCCATTCGCTGATCCAGAGCCGGCCCTGGGTGTCCGTCCAGACCCGGCGGGCGCCCTGGTTCGGCGTCGGCGGTTCCACGATCCGCACCCGGCCGGTCTCCAGGTCCTCGATCTGCGCCAGGTGGTTGCCGGCGAGCGAGACGTACCAGATGGTCCCCTGCGGCGTGCGGGTGATGCCATAGGGGCCGCGGCCGCGCGGCGCCTCCCAGACCTCCATCCGCTCGCTGGCCGGGTCGAAGCGGCCATAGATGCCGTTCTGGCCGGTGAACCACAGCCTGCCCTGCGGGTCGAAGACGGCGGTGTTCAGATTGCCATTGGCGAAGCGGTCCGGCAGCTTCCAGACCTGCACGCGGTGATCCTTCGGGTCGACGCGGGCGATCGCATTCTGCCCGCCCTCCGTCACCCAGGCGGCGCCATCCGGGCCGGTGATGACGCCATGCGGCCGCGCGCCCGGGCCCAGCGCCACGTCATGGATCGACCCGTCGCGCGGGTTCAGCCGGTTCAGCGTGCCGTTGCGCTGGCCGCAGAACCAATAGGTGCCATCGCCGGCGGCGGTGATATCGCGCGATCCCACGCGCTCCGTCGCGCCGGGCCGGGCCGCCTCGAACCAGGTGACGCGATAGCCGGGCGGCACGGCGGGGGTCGTGGCCGCCGCCGGGCGGGCCTTCAGCAGGGCGGGGGCGGCCAGCAGGCCCCCGGTCAGGGCAAGCAGGTCACGGCGACGCATGGCTTCCTCCCTCGATGGACAGGCGTCCATCTTGGGGCACGCGGCGGGCGTCACAAGCCCGTTTCAGCCCTCCCGCGCCGTGGCCAGGGCGATGCCCAGCACGGCGCGCGCATTGGCATTCACATGCGCCACCAGCAGCCGCTCCGCCCGCCGCCCGTCGCCATCGCGCAGCGCATCCACGATCACCTCATGCTCATGGCCCAGCGTCTCGGGGTCCCGCTCCGTCGCGGCATAGCCCAGCAGCAGCGGGCGCAGCAGCAGGCGCAGGCGGCGCGCCTCCGCCGCCGCGCGCGGCCGCTCGCCCAGGCGGCAGAGGCGGTCGTGGAAGGCTTCGTGCCGGTCGGTCCAGCGGCTGGGGTCATGCGCCACGCGGCGCAGCGCCTGCGCCTCCGCATCCAGCTCCTCCAGATCCGCGGGCCTGGCGCAGCGGGCGGCATGGCGGGCGCAGAGGCCTTCGAGCAGCGCCCGCATCTCGAAGATCTCCGCCATGTCCTGGCGCCGCAGCAGGGTGACGATGGCGCCGCGGTTCGGCCGCAGCGTCACCAGCCCCTCGGCATCCAGCTGGTGCAGCGCCTCCCGCACCGGCATGCGGCTGAGGCCGAGCTGCGTGGCCACCGCCTCCGGCCGGATGCGCTCGCCGGGGGCGAGCCGGCCCGAGAGGATCTCGCCGCGCAGATGGGCCAGGCACAGCTTCTGGGCGGATTCGCTGGGCATTCGGCGGGCTCTCCTGCCTCTCCGGCGCGGCGCGGCTTGACCGGCCGCGGGCTGCCCTCTCTAGTGGATTCCTGGATCCAGTTCAAAGGCCCCGCGATGAAGCTGCTCTCGGAGACCGAGCTGCGGCGCGTGCTGACCCCGGCCATGGCGGTGGAGAGCAGCCGCCGCGCCTTCATCGCCCTGTCGCGCGGCGAGATGCTGGTGCCGGTGCGCTCCGAGATCCGGCGCCCGGATGGCGCCGGCATCGTCTTCGCCATGCCCGGCTACCTGCCGGGCCGGGTCTTCGGCCTGAAGCTGATCGCCACGCGCGGCCCTGCCAGCACCGCGATGGTCCTGCTTTTCGACAGCGAGAGCCTGGCGCCGCTCGGCCTGCTCTCGGCGGATTTCCTGACCGATTGGCGCACCGCCGGCGGCATCGCGGCGGCGACGGAGCTGCTGGCGCGGCCGGAGGCCCGGCGGCATGTGGTCTTCGGCGCCGGGCGCCTCGCCGGCCCCTGCGCGCGGCTCATCGCGCATGTCCGCCCGGGGATCGAGACCCTCATCATCGGCCGCACGCCGAGCCGGGCCGAGGACCTGGCCGCCGCGCTGCGGGCGGAGGGGCTGCCGGCGGAGGCCGCGACGGACCCGGCCCGGGTGGCGGAGGCCGATATCGTTACCACCGTGACCAGCGCCGACCGGCCGGTCTTCCCCGGGGCGGCGCTGCGCCCGGGGGTGCATGTGAATCTCGGCGGCGCCTTCCGGCCGGAGGCGCGGGAGGCGGATGACGACCTGGCCCGGCGCGGCCTGTTCTGGTGCGACAGCCTGGAGGCCTGCCTGGCCCGCGCCGGCGACCTGGTGCAGCCGCTGGCCGGCGGCGCCCTGCCGCGGTCGCGCGTGCTGGGGGAGATCGGCGCGGCGCTGGCGGGCGGGTTGCGTGGGCGGCAGGCGGCGGCGGAGATCACCGTCTTCAAGTCGCTCGGCAATGCCGCGCAGGACATCTGCCTGGCCGAGGATGCGCTGGCCCTGCCGGGGCTGCTGGCCCCCAGCTTCGATCCGCGCGGCCGCTTCGCGGCGGGCTGAGCGCCCACCGCGCCGGCGGAAAGACCCGCCGCACGGCGCGGTTGCAGTCGCCTCCGGCACCGGGACTTTGATAGCATCCCGTGATGAATGATGATCGGTCCCTCGGCAGGATGCCGAAGATGGTCCGACAGCCCCTGCGCAGCCCGGCGCCGCACCCCGGCGACCGGCTGTTCGGCCTGCGCTTCCACCTGGTGGCGCTGGTGCTGGCGGTCCTGCTGCCGGCGCTGGCCTTCGGGGCGGTGGCGGCCTGGGATGCCTTGCGGGGCCGCGCGGAGGCCAACGAGGTCCGGCTGCTGGACACCGCGGAGGCCCTGGCCGCGGCGATCGACAGCCATATTGCGGGCCATGTGGCCGCCCTGACCGTGCTCGCGGCCTCGCCGGCGGAGGATGCCGAGGCCTTCGCGGCGCTGGCCCGCAAGACCGGTGCGGCCTTCGGCGGCTGGGTCGTGATCTTCGAGCACGGCGGCGGGAAGGTCCTCGATACCCATCCCCGCGCCGGGCCCCTGCCCGATGGTGGCCGCTGGGTGGAGCAGGTCTTCTTCAGCGGGCGCCCGGTGGTGACCGACCTGGCCCGCGGCGGATTGCCGGGCGAGGCGGCGGCCTTCGTGCTGGTGCCGATCCTGCGCGAGGGGGCGGTCTGGCGGGTGGCCGGCATGCCGCTGCTGCCCGCCCGCCTTTCCCTGCTGCTGGCCAGCCGGGGCACGGGCGGCCCCGGCGCCTCCGCCCTGACGGATGGGCAGGGCGTCATCATCGGCCATTCGCGGCAGGCCGAGCGCCTGGTCGGCCAGCTGCGCCCGCCGCGGCAGGAGCGCGAGGAGGGGCCGCGCGGCATCCTGCTTGGCCGCAGCCTGCTGGATGGGTCCAGCCTCCGCACCGCCTTCCATGTGGTCGCCGGCGCGCCGGGCTGGCGGGTCTGGGTGAATGAGCCGGAGGTGGCCTTCACCGCGGCGCGGCGCAGCGCCCTGCTCTGGCTGGCCGGCGGGACGGCGCTGGCGCTGGCGCTGGGCCTGGCGCTGGCGGCATCGCTGACCCGGCGCCTGCTGCGCCCGGTGGAGGCGCTGGTGGCGCGGGCGGAGGTGGTGGCCGAGGGGCGGACCGATCCGGCGCAGCCCGCGGTGCCGCCGGCCCGGGTCGCCGAGTTCGAACGCCTGCGCCGCGCCGTGGCCGCGGCGGAGCAGGCGCTGCGGGAGGGGGAGCAGGAGCTGCGCCGGGTGCAGCGCATCGGCCGCGTCGGCGGCTTCATGATCGACTTCCGCAGCGGCGAAAGCCGCCGCTCCGCCGAATACATGAACCTGCACGGCGCCACTGCCACCGAGACCACGGGCAGCTATGAAAGCTGGATCGCCCTGGTGCATCCGGAGGACCGGCTGCGCGCCGCGGCCTATTTCGAATCGGTGATGGCGCCGGGCGCGACGCAGACGGACTATGCCCAGGACTACCGGGTGCTGACGCCCGCCGGCCCGCGCTGGGTCTCGGCCCGCGCGGAGATCGAGCGCGACGGCGATGGGCGGGTGCTGCGGATGATCGGCGCGCATGTCGATGTCACCGCGCTGAAGCAGGCCGAGCAGGCGCTGCGTGACAGCGAGCAACGCCTGCGCCTGGCGCTGGAGGCGGCGGAGCTCGGCGCCTGGGAGGTGGACCTGCGCCATGGCCATGCGGTGCGCACGCCCCGCATGCTGGAGATCTTCGGCTTCGGCTCGGAGGCGCAGTTCGGCGCCTATCCCTCCTGGCGCGACCGCCTGCACCCGGAGGACCGCGACCGGCTGGTGCAGGCGGTGGAGGAGGTGCGCCGCGGCGATGCCGACCGCTACCGGATCGAATACCGCTTCCTGCGGCCGGATGGGCAGTGGCGCTGGGTGGAAAGCCACGGCCAGGCGGCGGAGCGCGACCCGGAAACGGGCGAGGCCTGGCGCCTGATCGGCACGACGCAGGATGTGACGGCGCGGCGGGAGGCGGAGGAGCGCCAGAAGCTGCTGTCGCGGGAGGTGGACCACCGCGCCAAGAACGCCCTGGCGGTGGTGCAGGCCGCCCTGCGGCTGACCCCGCGCGGCGACCCGGCGGCCTTCGCCAAGGCGATCGAGGGGCGGGTCATGGCGCTGGCGCGGGCGCATACGCTGCTGGCGCTGGGCCATTGGAAGGGGGCTGAGCTGCGCGAGGTGCTGGAGGGGGAGCTGGCGCCCTTCCTCGGCGCCTCCGGCCCGGCCGCCCGCTGCGACGGGCCGCCGCTCGCACTTTCCCCGGCGGCGGTGCAGGCGGTGGCGATGACCTGCCACGAGCTGGCGACCAATGCCGCCAAGCATGGCGCGCTGGCCAGTCCGACCGGGCGGCTGGAGATCAGCTGGAAGGTCGAGGAGGGCGCCGGCGGCCGCCTGCTGCACCTGTGCTGGGCCGAGACCGGCGGCCCGCCGCGCGGCGATGCGCCGATGCGGCGCGGCTTCGGCTCCTCCCTCATCGAGGCGACGGTGGTGCGGCAATTGGGCGGGCGGATGGCCGCCGACTGGCCGCCGGAGGGGCTGCTCTGGCAGGCCTGGCTGCCGCTTGCGCGCATCCAGGCCGGTTAGGCCTCCTCAGAGGCCGTTTGAGAACAGCGGCCGGTCGGTCCCGCGGCGCTTTTCCGCCCCTGCGTCGCGCCTTGGGCGCGCTGATGCGCGACGCCGGATTTGCCGATGCAACCTGGCATCGGCTGCATCCGGCGCCTGGCAGGAAGGAAAAATCACCTGCGGGTCCTCAGCGGCCGCCATTCTCAAACGGCCTTTCAGCCGCAGCGGACGGACATGCCGCCATCCACCACCAGCTCCGTCCCGGTGATGAAGCGTGCTTCCTCCGAGGCGAGAAACAGCACGGCATTCGCCGTGTCCCGGCCATCGCCGGCGAAGCCCAGCGGAATGCGCGCGAGCCGCTGCTTGATCAGCGCATCCACATCGCCGCCGGCGCGCTGGCCGGCCAGGCGCACCTCCACCATCGGCGTGTGCATCTGCCCCGGCACCACGGTACTCGCCCGGATGCCGCGCGCGGCGTACTGGATGGCGACGACGCGGGAGAACTGGATGACGCCGGCCTTGGACGCCGCATAGGCGACCTGCGCCGCGCCGGTCCAGCGGATGCCGCTGGTGGAGGCCAGATTGACGATGGCGCCGCCGCCGGCCGCCTCCATCACCGGGATCACATGCTTGCAGGTCAGGAAGACGCTTTTCAGGTTGTGGTCGATCTGCGCGTCCCAGACCTCCTCCGCCATCTCCACCGGGCCGCCGGCGGCGGAGCCGCCGACATTGTTCACCAGGATGTCGATGCGGCCGTGCGCCGCGACGATCCCGGCGACGAGCTTCTGGATGGCGGCGCTGTCCGTGACATCGCATTCGAGGGGGTGGAAGCGGCCCTGCACCTCCGCCACGCGCTCCGCCGTCTCCGTCATCGCGGCCAGGTCGCGGTCGACGCCGATCACGGTCGCGCCCTCCTTCGCGAAACCCACGGCGATGGCGCGGCCATTGCCCCAGCCGCTGCCGACGGAGCCGGCGCCGGTGACGAGGACGATCTTGTCGGCGAAGCGGATGGACATGGGCGGGCCTCCGATGGGGGATCTGGCGATAGCGATCTTATCCACCAGGTGCAACAGGCTTCCATCCTGCGGATGCGCCCGCTAGGATCGGGGCGTGAGGAAGCCCCGGAACCTGCCCATGGAGGCGAGCGCCCCCGATGCCGCGGAGGGCAATGTGCGCGCCGTAGATCGCGCGCTGGCGCTGCTCGACGCCTTCCGGGAGGAGGAGGGGCCACTGCCGCTGGCCGATCTCGCCCGGCGCAGCGGGCTGCACCTGACCACGGCGCTGCGGCTGCTCGGCACGCTGGAAAGCCATGGCTTCGTCAAGCGGCTGCCCACGGGCGGCTACCTGCTGGGCGCCACGCTGCTGCTGCTGGGCGAAAGGTTTCGGCGCACCTTGCGGCTTGATGACCATGTGCCGCCGGCGCTGGAGCGGCTGCGCGCCGAGAGCGGGGAGAGTGCGACCTTCTTCGTGCGCGACGGCGACCGCCGGCGCTGCCTGTTCCGCCTGGAAAGCCCGCATCCGGTGCGCGATTTTGCCCGGGTGGGGGAGGCGCAGCCGCTCGGCATCGGCGCACATGGCCGCGCCCTGCTGGCGCTGGAGCCGGAGCCCGCGGCGCGGCCGCGCCTGCCGATCATCAGCCGCGGGGAGCGGCTGCAGGATGTGGCCGCCATCGCCGCGCCGGTGCTGGGCGCGGGCGGCCTGCTCGCCGGCTCGATCGGCCTGACCATGCCGCTCTATCGCTTCGATGCCGCGGCCGAGCAGCTGTGTGCCACGCTGGTGCTGCGGGAGGCGCTGGCGGTGACCGCCTCCCTCGGCGGCGACCCGACGCCGATCCGTATCCTGGGAGAGACCTGATGGCCCGACTGACCCTGCCCGCCGACCCCACGCCGGAGCAGCAGGAGGCCTGCGCCGAGGCGGCCTCCGGCATCCGCGGCCGGGTGCCGGCGCCGATGATCGCCTGGATCCGCAACCCGGAGCTCGCCCGCCGCGCCCAGAAGCTGGGCGAGCTGCTGCGCTACCAGACCACGCTGGAGCCCAGGCTGAGCGAGCTGGCCATCCTGGTCTGCGCCCGCCACTGGACCTCCCACTACGAATGGACGGTGCATAAGCGGGAGGGGCTGAAGGCCGGCATGGACCCGGCGGTGGTCGAGGCGATCGCCGCGCGGCGGGAGCCCAGGCTGGCCGATGACCGGGAGCGTGCGGTCCATGACGTGGCCCGCACCCTGATCGGCACGGCGCGGCTGCCCCAGGCGCTGCACGACCAGGCGACCGCGGTGCTGGGCGAGCGCGGCCTGGTCGAGCTGGTGGCGCTGCTCGGCTACTATTCCATGGTCGCGCTGACCCTGAACGCCTTCGAGATCGGCCTGCCGGACGCACGCGCGCCGGAACTGGGCGACGCCGCATGAGCACGCACTACATCGGCGTCCGCGAGGACTGGCTGGCGACCAACCAGGAGGAGATCCTCGACCCGGGCCAGCTGATCGTCGATCCGCACCATCACCTCTGGGACCGGCCCGGCTGGCGCTACCTGCTGGACGAGATGCTGGCCGACCTCCGCAGCGGCCATGACGTGCGCGCCACCGTCTTCGTCCAGGCCCGCGCCATGCACAGGGCGGCGGGCCCGGTTGCGATGCAGCCGGTGGGCGAGACGGAATTCGCCAATGGCATCGCGGCCATGTGTGCCAGCGGCGGCTATGGCGATGTCCGGGTCTGCGCCGGCATCGTGGGCTTCGCCGACCTGCGGCTGGGGGAGGCGGTGCGGCCGGTGCTGGAGGCGCATCTCCGCGCCGGCTGCGACCGTTTCCGCGGCATCCGCCACATCGCCACCTGGGACCCCGACCCGGCCATGCTGAACCCGGCCTATCAGCCGGCCGAGGACATGCTGGATTCGGCCGAATTCCGTGCCGGCTTCGCGCAACTCGCGCCGCTCGGCCTGAGCTTCGATTCCTGGCTGTATTTTCACCAGATCCCGCGCCTGACGGCCCTGGCCAGGGCCTTTCCCGAGACGCCCATCGTCCTCGACCACTGCGGCGGCATTCTGGGAATTGGCCGCTACGCCGGCAGGCGGGACGAGGTCTTTGGCGAATGGTCGCGGCATATGCGGGACCTCGCCACCTGCCCGAATGTGATGGTGAAGCTCGGCGGGCTCGGCATGCGGCTGCCGGGCTTCGGCTTCGAGGCAGGGCAGACCGCGCCCTCCTCGGCCCAGCTCGCCGAGGCCTGGCGCCCCTGGATCGAAACCTGCATCCAGATCTTCGGCACCGGGCGCTGCATGTTCGAGAGCAACTTCCCGGTCGACAAGGGCGGCTACGGCTATGCCGCCGGCTGGAACGCCTTCAAGCGCCTGGCCCAGGGCGCGAGCGCGGCCGAGAAGGCCAACCTGTTCTGGCGCAGCGCCACGCGCTTCTACCGCCTGCCATTCAACGAAGGAGGAAACACATGATCCGACGCCTCGCCCTCGGCGCGCTGCTCGGCGCCCTGACCGTATTGCCGGCCGTGGCGCAGCCTGCCTGGCCGGACCGGCCGATCCGCCTGGTGGTGCCCTTCGGCGCCGGCGGCCCCTCCGACATCGTGGCCCGCATCCTGGTGCCGAAACTCTCGGCGACCTTCGGGCAGCCGGTGGTGGTGGACAACCGCGCCGGCGCCGGCGGCGTGACGGGCGTGGATGTCGTCGCCCGCGCCGCGCCGGATGGCTATGTCTTCGGCATCGGCAGCGCCGGCGCGCTGGCCATCTCGCCGGGCCTCGATCGCGGCACGCCCTACAACCCGCTGACCGACCTGGCGCCGCTCACCCTCGGCGTGCTGGTGCCGGAGCCGCTGGTGGTGCCGGTCTCGACCGGCTTCCAGACCATCCAGGAGCTGATCACCGCCGCCCGGGCGCGGCCCGGCAGCCTGAACTTTGGCTCCACCGGATCGGGCAGCATGCCGCATCTGGCGGCGGAACAGCTGCGCGCGGCGGCGGGGCTGGACATCGTCCATATCTCCTACCGCTCGGGCAGCGCGCTTTCGACCGCGATCCTGACCGGGGAGGTGCAGATGGGATTTGCGGATCTGCCGGTGCTGCTCGGCCATATCCGCGGCGGCACCATGCGGGCGCTGGCGGTGGGCACGGCGGAGCGCCTGTCCTGGATCCCGGATGTGCCGACCATGCGCGAAGTGGGCCTGCCGGCGGTGGATGCCAGCAACTGGCACGGCTTCGTCGCGCCGGCCCGCACGCCGGAGCCGATCCTGGCCGCGCTGCACCGTGCTTTGGCCGGTGCGCTGAACGACCCGGAGGTGCGCCGCCAGCTGGATGGCCAGGGCGCCATGCCGGGCGGCAATAGCCGCGAGGAATTCGGCGCCTTCATGCGGAGCGAGCTGGAGAAATGGAGCGCCGTGATCCGCGCCAACAACATCAAGGCGGAGTAGCGCCGGCCCCTCAGGGGGCCGGGCGGCGCGCGGCCATGTGCTCGAGATAGGCGATCAGGCCTTCCAGCTGCGTCGCGCTGATCTGCTCGGCGGAAAAGCCCGGCATCTTCTGGTCGGGCCAGGTGCGGACACTCGCTGGGTCGCGGATATAGCGGCGCAGCGCCTGGGGCTGGAAATACTCCACCGGGCTCATCGGCCGGTTCAGGTCCGGCCCCATATCGGCCGACCCCGCGCCATTGATCCGGTGGCAGGACAGGCAGACCGCCGTATAGACGCCCTGGCCCAGCCGCGCGGGATGATCGGCGGGCAGCGCCGCATCCACCACCATCTGCGGCCAGCGCCGCGCCGGGGAAGCGACGTAGCGCAGCGCCGCGACCTGATAGGCCCAATACTCCGGCGAGACGCCGGACAGTGCCGGCCTTTCCCAGACGATGTAGAAGGGGCCGGCGGAGACGGTCTTGCCCGGCAGGGTCGGCCAGGCCGCCTCCGGCGTCTCGATCGCCAGCCAGCCGCGCGCGGCGGCAGGATCGGCGGCGCGGGCGGTGGCGAGGGGGATCTGCGCGGCAAAGCCATCGGTGGCCGCGGCCTCCAGCGTGGCCTCGGGGTCCGTGGCGGGGAAGTCCTGCAGCAGCGCGGCAAGCGGCACGGCCTGGTAGCGCATCGGGCCGCGATAGGCATTGTCCCGCTCGATCGCGATCTCCGCCCGGTCCGGCCGGGCCAGCAGCGCGGCGGTGTCGAGCTCGACGCGCCGCGTCCCGTCATCGAGGGTGAGGTTGGCCGCGGTGGCGGCGCCGGCGAGGCCCAGCAGCAGGCAAGCGGCGGGCAGCAGGCCGCGCCAGGCATGGTTGGCGAACATTTTGGGCGCACTCCCCCAGGGCATTGTCCGCGCGAGTATCAGCATGACCCGCGCCGGCTGAGGAGGGTCGGGGCGCCGTCAGAGTTTTGACGCAGGCGAGACTATTCGGCGCGGATATTGGCGGCGCGGATCACCGGCTCCAGCAGCGTCTTCTCGCGCGCGATCACCGCGGCGAAATCCGCCGGGGCGCCGCCGCCGAGGATCGCGCCCTGCTGCGCCAGGCGGCCGCCGATGGCGGGGTCGCGCAGCGCCTCCGTCACCGTCTCCGCCACGCGGGCGATGATGGGCGGGGGAGTCCCGGCGGGGGCAAGCATTCCGAAGGCGGTGCCGAAGACGAAGTCGATGCCGGATTCCGCCATGGTCGGCAGCTGCGGCAGCTGCGCCAGGCGGGTGGTGGTGGCGGCGGCCAGCGGGCGCACCTGGCCGGCGGTGATCTGGCCCAGGATATTGGGCAGGTTGTCGATCACCATGTCGATCTGCCCGCCGACGAGATCCGTGATGGCGCCCGCCGCGCCGCGATAGGGTACGTGCTGGATCTCCGTGCCCGTGGCGCGCTTGAACAGTTCCAGCGCCAGATGGAGGCTCGTGCCCGGCCCGGCGGAGCCCGCCGTCAGCCGGCCCGGCGCCGCCTTCGCCGCGGCGACCAGCGCGGCCACATCGGCCCAGGGTCGCTGCGGCCCGACGCAGAGCACCTTGGGCGTGCTGATCAGCAGCACGATGGGCGCGAAGGCGGTCTGCGTGTCGAAGGGCATGGTCGCGTAGATGAACTGGTTCACCGCCACGGGACCCAGCGAGCTGGCCAGCAGCGTATGCCCATCCGGCGGCGCCTTGGCGACCAGATCCGCGCCGATATTGCCGCCGGCGCCGGCACGGTTCTCCACCACCACGGCCTGGCCGAAGCGTTCCGTCAGCCGCGGCGCCAGGGCGCGCGCCAGCGTGTCCACCAGCCCGCCGGGCGGGAAGGGGACCACGATGCGGATGGGGCGGGAGGGCCAGGATTGCCCGAGGGCGGGCGTGGCGAGCAGGGTGGCGGCGGCGAGGGTGGCGCGGCGGGTGATGGGCATGGGCTTTGTCCCCCTTTGCGATCAGGCCTTGTGGTAGAGGGTGGGGATCGCCGCATCGACGACGACCTCCACCAGCATCGGTCCCTCCGCCCGGCAGGCCTCGCGCAGGGCGGCGTTCAGCGCATCGGGGTGGGTGATGCGGAGGGCGGGGCAGCCCATGCCCTCGGCGATCCGCACGAAATCGAGGCCCGGCAGGTCGATGCCCGGGATGTCCCGCACCTGCATGGCCTGGCCGATGGAGCGCATGGCGCCATAGCCGCCATTGTTGATGACGACGGTGGTGAGGCGCAGCCCGTGCTGCACGGCGGTCCAGAGCGCCTGCGGCGCATACATCATGGAGCCGTCGCCGATCAGGCAGACCACGCGCTGGTCCGGCTTCGCCAGCGCCACGCCCACCGCCGCCGGCAGGCCGTAGCCGAGCCCGCCGCTCGCCATGGTGAAGAAGCTGCCCCAGCGGGTGCGGGGCATCTGCGCCTGCATGGCGGGGCGGTGGGAGGGGGCTTCCTCCACCAGGATGGCGTCCTCCGGCATGGCGCGGTGCAGGCGGTGCAGCAGGTACGCGGCCGGGATCGGGTCGGCCGGTTGCGGCGGCGGCGTGGCTTTGCGCGGCGTCGGGGCGGTGCGCGCCATGCCGGGCAGCGCCGCCTGTAGTGCCGGGATGGCGAAGCGCAGGCTCCCCAGAATGCTGCTGCCGGCGGGGGCGCTGGCGGCGGTGTCGCCATCCGCGGTCAGGTGGAAGATGGGCGTGCCGCTGCGGAAGATCGCGGCCTCGCCGGCCACATGGAAGGTGAAGACCGGCGCGCCCACCACCAGCACGCAGTCGAAGGGTGCCAGTGCATCCGAGACCGCCTGGGGCGCGGCGGCGAGGAAGCCGGCAAACAGGGGGTGGTCCTCGGGGAAGGCGATGCGGCTGGCGAAGGGGCTGGTCAGCACCGGGGCGCCGATCGCCTCGGCCAGCGCCACCAGGGCCGGGCCCATGCCCTCCTGGTCCACCTCCGGCCCCACCACCAGCACCGGTTTTTTCGACAAGGCCAGCGCCCGGGCGACCTGTCCGATCAGCGCCGGGTCGGGGGCCACGTCTGGCGACAGGATACGCGGAATGGGCGCCTCGCAGGGCCGGCCCCAATCGTCAGCAGGAATCGAGACGAAGACCGGGCCGCAGGGCCGCCGCTGGGCGATGCGGAAGGCCTGGGCGATGGCGGCCGGCACATCCTCCGCCCGCGCCGGCTCGATGCTGAATTTCACATAGGGTTTCGGGAAATTCGCCGCCTCCGTCGCGCCCAGGAAGGGCTGGTTGGGCAGCAGCGCGCGCACCTGCTGGCCGGCGGTGATGACCAGCGGCGCCTGGTTGCGCTGGGCGGTGAAGACATTGCCCAGCGCATGTCCCACGCCGGCCGCCGAATGCAGGTTCACGAAGGCGGCGCTGCCGCTGGCGCGGGCATAGCCATCCGCCATGCCCACCACGCAGGCTTCCTGCAGACCGAGCACATAGCGGAAATCCGCCGGGAAGCGGTCGAGGAAGGGCATCTCCGTCGAGCCCGGATTGCCGAAGACGGTGGTGCAGCCGAGCGCGCGCAACAGATCCAGCACCGCCTGGCGCACCGTGGGCATCCGTCGTTTCCTTCCCTGTCGGGGAAAGCATAGGCAGCGCGCTGCGCGCCCCGCAAGCTGGCACGAATCTGGCAGGACCCATCCTTGCGGGGCAGGGGCTTTCGCGTGTTCCATCCTGGCGGCAGACGGAGAGACTTCATGACCACGCAGAACGGCCCGTGCCACGGATGAGCTCGGCACGCCCCGTCCGCATCGCCGTCGATATCGGCGGCACCTTCACCGACCTGCAGATCCTGGATGCCCGCCACGGCCGCGTGGTGGCCTGGAAGACGCCCACCACCCCGGCCGATCCCTCCGAGGGATTGCTCACCGGCGTGCGGGAGGCTGCGGTGCGCTTCGGCTTCGCGCTGGCGGAGGTGGGCCTGCTGCTGCACGGCACCACCATCGCGACCAATGCCGTACTGGAGCGCAAGCTCGCGCGCGGCGTGCTGCTGACGACCGCGGGCTTCGAGGATGTGCTGGAGATCACGCGCCATGTGCGCCGCGACATCTACGGCCTGGCGCCCGACCCCTTCCCCTGCCTGATCGAGCGCGACCGCCGCTTCGGCGTGGTGGAGCGCCTGCGCGCCGATGGCAGCGTGGAGACGCCGCTTGGCGACCTGACGCCCGTGCTGCAACGCCTGCGGGATGCGGCGCCGGAGGCGGTGGCGATCGGGCTGCTGCACGCCTATGCCAATCCGGCGCATGAACGGGCGCTGCGCGCGGCCGTGGCCCAGGCGCTGCCCGGCGTGCCGATCAGCCTGTCCTCGGACATCAGCCCGGAAATCCGCGAATACGAGCGCCTGTCCACCACCGTGCTAAACGCGCTGCTGATGCCGGTGGTGCAGCGCTACCTTGATCGGCTGGAGGCGCGGCTGGGGGAGGGCGGCTTCGCGCCGCGCATCTTCCTGGTGCAGTCGAATGGCGGCATGTGCAGCCTGCGCCGCGCGGCGGAACAGCCGGCGCGGCTGCTGCTCTCCGGTCCTTCGGGTGGCGCGCTGGCGGCGGAGCGGATTTCGCAGCGGCTGGCGCGGCCGAATCTCGTCGCGGTCGACATGGGCGGCACCAGCTTCGATGTGAGCGTGGTGCAGGACCATCGCATCGGCCTGGTGACGCAGGGCGAGGTGGGCGGGCTGCCGGTTCGGCTGCCGATGGTGGAGATGCGCACCATCGGCGCCGGCGGCGGCTCCATCGCCGCGGTGGATGCGGCCGGACGGCTGACGGCGGGGCCGCGCAGCGCGGGGGCGCGGCCGGGGCCGGTCTGCTACGGGCGCGGCGGCGTGGAGCCGACGGTGACCGATGCCAATGCGGTGCTCGGCCGCTTCGATCCGGACTTTTTTCTGGGTGGCGCCATGGCGCTGGATCTCGGCGCGGCGCGCGCGGCGATGGAAGCACGCATCGGCAAGCCGCTGGCGCTGGGCAGGGAGGAAGCGGCGGAAGGCGTGCTGCGCGTGACCAATGCGCAGCTCGCCGCGGCGGTGCGGCTTTCGCTGTTCGAGAAGGGGCTCGATCCGCGCGCCTTCTCGCTGCTGTCCTTCGGCGGCGCCGGCGGGCTGCATGCGACGGAAGTGGCGGACGAGCTCGGCATCACCGAGGTGATTTTTCCGAGGGAGCCGGGCACGCTCTCCGCCTACGGGATCCTGTTCTCCGATCTTGCGCAGGATATCGCGCGGTCGCGCTTGTATGCGGCGGAGGAATCCCAGGCGCCCGCGCTGGCGGAGGCGGTGGACTCCCTGCGGGCGGAGGCCACGGCGCGGCTGGAGGCGGATGAGGTGCCGGAGGCCCAGCGCGCGGTGGAGATCGCGGCCGACCTGCGCTATCGCGGCCAGGCCTTCGAGCTGCTGGTGCCCTGGCCGGAAGCGCCGGCTCTGGCGCCGCTGGTGGCGCGCTTCCACGCGGCGCATCGCGCGCGCTTCTCCTATGCTGCGGAGGGCGATCCGGTGGAGATCGTGACCCTGCGCGCCACCGCCATCGGTCGCCTCGACAAGCCGGCTGAGGCCATGCCTGCGGCGCCCGATGCGGCGACCAAGCCCGGCACGCGCCGCATCTGGCAGGCGGGCGCCGCCACGGACTGGCCTGTTTGGCGGCGCGAGGCCATTCGCCCAGGCGAGGTGGTGGACGGCCCCGCCATCATCGAGGAAGCCTTTGCCACGCATGTCATCGCCCGCCACTGGCAGGCGAGCCTGGACCCCGAAGGCGCGATCATCGCGCGGAGGACCGCATGATGCTGGGCCCGATCGAGATCGAGGTGATCCGCAACGCGCTGAATGCCGCGGCGGCGGAGATGGACATCACCATCTGGCGCACCAGCCGCAGCACCATCGTGCGCGAACTGCTCGACTATTCCACTGCCGTCTTCGATGCCGAGGGGCGCAACCTGGCGCAATCCGCGCGCATTCCCGGCCATCTGAATTCCATGACGCATGCGCTGCGCGCGCTGCTGGCGGATCATGTGCCTCCCGCGGACTGGCACGAGGGTGACGTCGTCATCTTTAACGATCCCTATTGCGGCGGCCAGCACCTGCCGGACATCCTGGCCTTCCGCCCCGTCTTCCACGAGGGCGCGCGCATCGCCTTCGTCGGCACGCTCTGCCACCACATCGATGTCGGCGGCCTTGTGGCTGGCAGCTATGCCGCGAAGGCCACGGAGATCTTCCAGGAAGGGCTGCGGATTCCGCCGGTGAAGATCATCGAGGCCGGGCGGCGCAACGAGGGCGTCTGGGCGATGATCCGGCAGAATGTCCGCAAGCCGGATCTGCTGTTCGGCGATCTCTCCTCGCAGCTCGCCAGCCTCGAGGTCGGCGCCGCGGCGCTGTCGCGGCTCGCCGTGCGCTTCGGCGCGGCGGCGGTGGTGGAGGCCGGTGCGCGCATCCTGGACATGAGCGAGGCCGGCATGCGCGCCGCCATCGGCCGCATGCCCGACGGCATCTATGAGTTCGAGGATTTCCTCGACGATGACGGCATCGCGCTCGGCCAGCGCATCCGCCTGCATGTGAAGCTGACCATCGCGGGCGAGACGGCGCTGGTCGATCTTTCGGGCTGCGGCACGCAGGTGGCGGGGCCGACCAATGCGACGCTGGCCAGCACCAATGCGGCGGTGATGTTCGCGCTGATGTGCTGCGCCGATTCCTCCCTGCATATGAGTGCGGGCTGCTACCGACCGATCACCGTGATCGCGCCCGAGGGCCTGGTGGTGAATGCGCGCCACCCCGCGCCCGTCGCGCATCGCATCGCCGTGACGCACCGCCTGCTGAATGCGATGAACGGCGCGCTGCACCAGGCGGTGCCGCACCTCATCCCCGCCGCCTATTACGGCAACAGCTATGTCACCACCTTCCAGACGGTGCAGGAGACCGGCGCGCGGGAGGTGCTGGTGGAGATCGAGATCGGCGGGTCCGGCGCGCATCCGGCGAAGGATGGCGTGAATGCCTATGCCTCCGGCATGCACAACAATGCCAATATCCCCGTGGAAATGATCGAGGCGCAGATGCCGCTGACCGTGCTGCGCTACGGCCTGCGCGATGGCAGCGGCGGGGCGGGGCAGTTCCGCGGCGGGCTCGGCCTGGTCCGCGAATGGCGCATCGACAGCAGCGCCTGTTTCTTCACCGCGAATATGGACCGCTTCGACCACGCCCCCTATGGCCTGGCCGGCGGCGGGGAGGCGGCGAAGGGCGCGCTGGTGCTGCGGCGCGACGGCACGGAATCCCCCATCCCGCCGAAGACGGACAACCTGAAGCTGCGCCAGGGCGATGTGGTGCGGCTGGAGACCAGTGGCGGCGGCGGCTTCGGCCCCGTTGCGGAACGGGACCCGGAGGCCTCGTCACGCGACGCCCGGATGGGCTATCTGTGACGGCGACAGCAGGAGGCAGCGCCATGGGCATCAGCATCGGAACGCCGGAGCAGGTGGGGCTTTCCACCGCGCGGCTGGCGCGGATCGATGCCTGGCGGGATGCGCTGGTCGCCGATGGCAAGATCGCCGGCGCCACCACGCTGGTGATGCGGCGCGGCCAGGTGGCGCATTGCGGCAGCAGCGGGCTGGCCGATCTCGCACGCGGCGCCGCGATGACGCCGGAGACGATCCACCGCATCTATTCCATGACCAAGCCGCTGACCAGCGCGGCGATCATGATGCTGTACGAGGAAGGCCGCTTCCAGCTGGACGACCCGATCAGCCGCTTCCTGCCCTATTTCGCGAATCAGCGCGTCTGCACCGGCGGCGCGCGCGGCAAGGTGGATACCGTGCCGGCGATGCGCGGCATCACCTTCCGGGATCTGCTGACGCATACCTCGGGCCTGACCTACGGCTTCATGCAGGCCACCGCCGTGGATGCGATGTATCGCGACCAGGGCATCGACTACGGCAGCGCCGAGACCTCGCTGGGCGAGGTGACGGAGGCGCTGGCAAAGCTGCCGCTGATCGCGGAGCCGGGGACGGAGTGGAACTACTCGGTCTCCACCGACGTGCTCGGCTATCTGGTGGAGGTCATTTCCGGCCAGCCCTTTGCCGAATTCCTGAAGCAGCGGCTGATCGCGCCGCTCGGCATGGTGGATACGGATTTCCATGTGCGGGAGGGGCAGGGCGCGCGGCTTGCCGCGAATTACGCGCTGGCCAGCGACCGCAGCCTGAAGCTGATCGACGACCCCACGACCAGCCGCTATCTGGCGCCGCGAAAGGTGCATTCGGGCGGCGGCGGGCTTGTCTCCACGGCGGCGGACTATCTGCAGTTCTGCCGCATGCTGCTGAACAAGGGCGAGCTCGACGGGGTGCGCTATCTCGGCCGCAAGACGGTCGAGCTCATGATGTCGAACCACCTGCGCGGCGACATGGCGGCGATGGGCCAGCCGCGCTGGTCCGAGAGCACGGCGGAGGGCATCGGCTTCGGCCTCGGCTTCTCCGTCACGCTGGACCCCGCACGCGCGCAGATCCTGGGCACGCCCGGCGAATGCGCCTGGGGGGGTGCTGCCAGCACCGCCTTCTGGGTGGATCCGGCGGAGGAGATGGCGGTGATCCTGCTGACGCAGCTCATGCCCTCCTCCACCTGGCCGCTGCGGCGCGAATTGCGCGTGCTGAGCTACCAGGCCGTGATCGACTGAGCCGGCCCATGCCCCGCTTCCTCGCCGTCTATCGGATGCAGGCCGAGAATGTCGCACGGTTTCGCCGCCTGCCCCCGGCGGAGCAGGCGGCGGTGGATGCGGCGGGCGTGCCGGCCTGGGTGGCGTGGGAGGCGCGGCATGCCGCCGCCATCCGCGATCGCGGCGGGATGGTGGGGAAGACGCGGCGCGTGACGAAGGACGGCAGCGCCGCGGCGGTGAACGATCTTTGTGGTTACCTCGTGGTCGAGGCGGAGGATATCGACGCCGCCGCGCGCATCTTCGAGAACCACCCGCACTTTGCGATCTTCCCGGGCGATGCCGTCGACATCATGCCCTTCGTCACGGACTAGAGATTGCGCCGCGCCGCGCGCAGCGTCGGCAATCCGATTCCCGTTGCTTCGAACCCGCCATCCACGGCGATGACCTGGCCGGTGATATAGCTGGCACGGTCGCTGCACAGGAAGAAGATCGCCTCGGCCAGCTCGCTCTCCAGCCCGTAGCGATCGAGCGGAATGGTGTCGTGGTAGTCACGGCGGATTTCCGGCGTGTGCACCGCCTTCGCCATGGCGGTATCCACCGGCCCCGGCGCCACCGCATTCACGCGGATGCCGAGCGACGCCAGCTCCACCGCCTGCTGCTTCGTCAGATGCGCGAGCCCGGCCTTGCTGGTGCCATAGGCGATGCGCAGCGTGGAGGCGCGCAGGCCGGAGATGGAGGTGATGTTCACCACCGCGCCGCCACCGCCTTCCGCCATCAGCGGTGCGGCCGCCTGCACCGCCAGGAAGGGGCCCGTCAGGTTCACCGCCAGCACCCGCGCCCATTCCGCCGGCGTGGTTTCCAGCATCGGCTTGAAGACGGCGATCCCCGCATTGTTCACCAGCGCATCCAGCCGGCCGAAATGCGCATGCGCCCGCCGCACCGCCGCGACGAGGCCCACCACATCCGCCACGTCGCAGCACAGCGCCAGCGTGGCCTCCGGCTGCGCCAGCCTGGCCATCGCGCCCTCCAGCAGGGCGGGCTCGATATCCAGCAGCGCCACGCGCCAGCCCTCCTGCAGGAATCGCCGTGCGGCGGCCAGGCCGATGCCGCGTCCGGCGCCGGTGATCAGCGCGACCTGCTGTGTCATGACGATCTCCCCCGTTCCCGCACAGCATTCCATGCGCGCCGGGGATTGCGCCATACTCCCCGAGGATTGTCAGGAGTTGCCATGTCCCCCTTCGTGCCCGGCACCGAGATCCGCATCGAGGGCAGCCCCGGCGGCCCGCTCTCCGGCCTGCGCTTCGCCGCCAAGGACCTGTTCGACATCGCCGGCCATCCGACCGGCGGTGGCAATCCCGATTGGGCGCGGCAGAATCCCGTGCCGACGAGGCACGCCTGGGCGGTGCAGACCCTGCTCGATGCCGGCGCGACGCTTGTGGGAAAAACCATCACGGACGAGGTCTCGCTCGGCATCCTGGGCGAGAACGCCTTCGAGGGCACGCCGCTCAATCCCGCGGCGCCGGGGCATGTGCCGGGCGGCTCCTCCTCCGGCTCCGCCAGCGCCGTGGCGCAGGGGCTTTGTGAGACGGCCCTGGGTACCGATACCGGTGGGTCCGTGCGCGTGCCGGCCAGCTTCTGCGGGCTCTACGGCATTCGTCCCACACATGGGCGGCTGGATCTCACGGGCATGCTGCCGCAGGCGCCGAGCTCCGACACCACCGGCTGGTTCGCCCGCGATGCGGCGACTTTTGCCCGCGTCTCGGAAGTGCTGCTGCAGGAGAAGGTGGCGGAGGCGCTGCCCGCGCGCCTGGTGGTCGCCACCGATGCCTTTGGGTTCGCCGAGCCCGAGACCGCCGCCGCCCTGCAACCCATGCTCGACCGGTTGAAAAGAATCGTGCCGGAGTGGCGGGAGGAGGTGCTGGCGCCGCCCGGCCTCGTCGCCTGGGGCCGCGCCCAGCGGACGCTGCAGCCGGTCGAGGCCTGGGAGACCTTTCGCGAATGGGTGGAGCGCGACAATCCGCGCTTCGCCTTCTCCGTCGCGCGCGGACTTGTGATGGCGGCAGCGACGCCGGAGGTGGAGCGCGGCTGGGCGGCGCTGACGCGGCAGGAGGTGCGCGGCCGGCTGCGCCACCTGCTGCCGCCGGGCAGCGTGCTCGCCCTGCCCACCACGCCCTTCCCGGCGCCGAAGGCGGGCCTGCCGCTTTCGGCGCTGAACCCGATCCGCGACCAGATCCTCTGTCTATGCGCACTGGGCGGCCTGGCCGGCCATCCGCAGGTCAGCCTGCCGGGTGCGACGGTGCAGGGGCGGCCTGTCGGTCTTTCGCTGATTGCGGCGCGGGGCGCAGAGACCCTGCTGCTGCGCACCGCCCTGGCCATGGAGAATGCCTGAGATGGACGTGAACATCCCCGAAGTCGTGGCGGAGATCCGCGCGCTGTTCGACCGTTACGAACAGGCTCTGATCGACAAGGACGTGGAGGTGCTCGACGCCACTTTCTGGCATTCGCCGCATACCATCCGCTACGCGATCCATGAGAATGGCTACGGCTTCGACGAGATCCACGCGCATCGGGTGCGTCGCCCGCCGGGGCCGGGCATCAAGCTGGCCACGCGCCGGCTGGTCATCACCACGCTGGGCCGCGACTTCGCCACGGTGAACCTGGAATTCGACATGCGCGGGCGGGACATGCCGGGGCGGCAGAGCCAGACTTTCGTCCGCTTCCCCGATGTCGGCTGGAAGGTGGTCTCCGCCCATGTCTCGGTGACGGAGGCCGCGCCGCCCTACTGACGGCCGAGAAAGCCCAGCACCTCCGCGGCCAGCAGCTCGGGCGTCTGGATCGCCATGAAATGGCCGCTCTCCAGCACCCGGAAGGCGGCGCCGGGGATCGCCTCCGCCACCGGGGCCACGCGGTCCGGCGGGCGGGTCAGGTCATGCACCCCGGCCAGCACCAGCACGGGGCAGGCGATGCTGGCCAGATCGGCGGCCATGTCGAGGCCCGCCAGCATGCGCATGGTCCGCGCCTGGCCGGCGGCGTCGGCGCCGAGCCGCTGGGCGCGCGTCGCGGCGAAGCGGTCCGCATCGCCGCGCAGCGCCTCCGGGTAGGATTGTGCGAGGCCTGCATCAACCACGGCGCGGGTGCCCTCGCGCTCCAGCAGATCGGCGCGTGCCAGCGCGGCGGCGCGGGCGGCCTCCGGCAGGCCGGTGGCGGGGGAGGTGACGATGGCGGCGCGGATGCGGCCGGGATGCGCGGCGGCCAGGTGCAGCGCCACGGCGCCGCCCACCGCGGTGCCCATCACCACCACCGGCTCCACCAGGCCCAGCGCATCCAGCAGCGCCACCGCATCGTTGCCCGACTGCGCCAGGGTCATCGGACCGGGCGGCTTCTCGGAAAGCCCCGCATTGCGCTGGTCGTAGCGCAGCACCTGGAAATGCGGATGCAGCAGCGGAAGCACCGGGTCCCAGCTTTCCAGGCTGCCGCCCATCTCGTGCAGCAGCAGCAGAACCTCACGGCCTTCGCCCGAAAGCGCATAGCGCAGCGCGATGTCCGGTGTGGCGATCCAGGGCATCAGAGATCGCCGTCCAGGTCGATGGACCAGGCATCCGGCACCAGGCGATAGCCGGCGCCGTCACGCGCCAGATGGGCGAAGGCGGGGAAGTGCAGGTGCATCCCGGCGATCGCCTGCCGGTCGCTGGCCACGCGGTCGAAAATGCGGCGGCGGGTCTCGGCGGCCTGGCCGGCGTCCACATCCACCGCCATCGTCGCCTCCGGCCGCGGCACCTGCACCTCCGGCACATGCACGATATCGCCCCAGATCAGCAGCGATTTGTTGCCGGAGGCGATGAGGAAGCCGGTATGGCCGGGGGTATGGCCGGGCAGGGGTAGGGCGGTCACGCCGGGGAAGACCTCGGTGCTGCCGGTGAAGAGGTTTGTCCGGTCGGCATAGGCGGCCAGCCGCGCCCGCGCGCCGCCGAAGAAGGCGGCCTGCCGCGCCGGGTCGGCGCGCCCCATGGCCGCATCGTCGTGCCAATAGGCGTGCTCCGCGGCATGCAGGCGCAGCTCCGCCGCGGGATACAGCGCGGCGCCATCGGGGCCGGTCAGGCCGCCGAAATGGTCGGGGTGCAGATGCGTCATCAGCAGCGTGTCCACCGCCCCCGGCGCCACGCCGGCGGCGGCGAGATTGCCGGCCAGGCGGCCGGTGGTCGGCTTGGCCGGGCCGCAGCCGGTGTCGATCAGCGCGATGCGGTCGCCGCTGCGAAGCAGGAAACAATTCACCGCGGTGCGCCGGGGCACCGGGCGGAAGGCGGACTGCAGCAGCGCCGCGGCCTCGCCCTCCGCAATGCCGGCCATGGTGCTGAGCGGCGCGTCCTGGTGGCCGTCATTCAGCGCGGTGACCAGGATATCCCCCACCCGGCGATGCAGCACGCCTGCCACCTGCCGATCCACTGTGTCCTGCATCCGCCGTCCTTCCTGGCCAATCGGCGCGCAGCATGGCCAGCCTGGCGGCGCAGGCAAGGGGGGCGGTTCCGCTTCAGCCGTTTCGCAGAAGGTGGACGCCTGCGCAGGGGTATGCGATGCCTAAGGCCGCCGGGCGGTGCAGGCGGCACGGCCTGGAGCGGGGGGCATACATCGCAGTCTCTTGCCTGCGATGTAGCAAGGGCTTGGCCCGGACCGGCATGGCGCAGGGACCACCCCAGGTCCGGCCCTGCCGGGCAGGATGAATCCAACGCCGTGTCACGGCGGCTGATGGAGAAGAAGGCATGACTGTGGTCAATGACAGCCGCGTGCAGACCGGGAGTGGCGCAGGTTCGGCCGCGCGGCCGGCATCCGCCTCGGCCCGCCCCGTCGTCGGGCTGGCCGGCTTCTTCGGCTACGGCAACTACGGCGACGAGCTGTTCCTCGATGTGTTCCGCCAGCACCTGGGCGACGACTTCGAGCTGCGTATCCTGACGGACCAGCTGCGCAAGCCCTATTTCTCCCGGCCCGTGGAGGAGATGGTGGCGGAGGTCGATGCCGTGCTGATCGGCGGCGGCGACCTCGTGCAGCCCTGGGCGGTGGATCCGCGCTACTTCAATACGGCCTATCTCAAGCGCCCGGTCTTCATCGCGGGCGTCGGCGTGCCGATCCGCGCCAAGACCAGCGACCGGGAGGTGGAGAGCGCTGCCGCGATCGCCCGCGCCGCGCGCTTCTTCCAGAACGAGAATGTCCGCTTCATCAATGCGCGCGACAATCAGTCGGCCGAATGGATCCGCAAGAAGCTGGAGCCGAAGGTGCCGGTGGTGGAATCGCCGGACCTGGTCTGCGCGCTCGACCTGCCGAAGGCCACGCCAGCCTCGGCGAGCGATCCCGTGCTCGGCATCGTCACACGCCTGCGGCCGGGCCATGAGGAGGATGACGACTATACCCAGCTCGCGCATCTGGCGGCGCATGTGAAGGCGCTGGGCTGGCGCGTGCGCCACATCGTCCTCGGCAATGGCGAGGTCGGCGAGCGCGACGTGAAGAACGCCGAGCGGCTGGTGATTCCGGGCAAGGAAGTCTTCTACAGCGAATCGCTGGACGATATGAGCCGCGCGATCGGCGAATGCACCGCGCTGGCCAGCATGAAGTTCCATGGCAGCGTGGTGGCGACCATGTACGGCGTGCCCTCCACCGTGCTGATCCCGACCAGCAAGAACCGCAACTTCATGCGGCGCATGGGCCGCGACGACCTGCTGTGCAAGTTCGACTCGCCGGAGCTGGTCAATCGCTTCACCCCGCCGCCGGCGCCGATCGACCCGAACTGGGTGAGGACGCTGCGCGAGGATGCCTCGGCCATGCTGCGGCAGCTCAAGGCCGCGATCCATGAAGCGGTGGCCGCCAGGCCGCGCTGAGGCCCTCGTATCCTCGGCTTCCACATGACTCCTGCAATGGGATTTCCATGTCGCATACCCCGCCGCCTGCCCCGGAGCTGATTGTTCCTGTGATCCTGTGCGGCGGCACGGGCAGCCGGCTGTGGCCCTTGTCGCGGGAGGGATATCCGAAGCAGTTCTGGCCGCTGGTCTCGGCGGGGACGATGCTGCAGGAGACGGCGGAGCGGGCGCGGGGCGCGGGCTTCGCGCCGCCGGTGGTGGTTTGCGGGGAGGCGCATCGCTTCCTGGTGGCGGAGCAGCTGCGTGAGGCGGGGATCGACGCCCCGCGCATCATCCTGGAGCCGGAGGCGCGCAACAGCGCGGCGGCGATCGCCGCTGCCGCGGTGCTGATCGGCGAGGTTGAGCCGGGCGCGACGCTGTGGATCATGGCGGCCGATGCGGCGGTGCAGGACGTGGCGGCGCTGCGGCGCGCGCTGGCCTCGGCCGCGGCGGCCGCGGCGGCGGGGCGGATCGCCACCTTCGGCATCCGGCCGACGGTGGCGGAGACGGGCTA
>NZ_JBHYDM010000044.1:0-36104 GCF_051860665.1 Falsiroseomonas sp. | reverse complement strand
CGCCCCGCCCAGCGCCCGCAGCCGGGTGGGCTCGCGCAGCGCCCGCAGGGCGGCGGCGAGGCCGGCCTGGCGGGGCGCCGGCGCCCAGCGCGGCAGGCTGCTGCGCGGCCCGGCCGCCATGCCGGGCAGGATATCCGGCCCGCTCGTCGCCGGGGCCGCGCCCGGCGCAACGGGCTCGGCCGGCCACAGGGAGAAGACCTCCTTCATCCGAAGATGCCTGTGGCGGCCCGTGCCGCGCGGAAGCGGGCGGGCCGGCGGGCAGGGGGGTGGGAAAGCGGCATCGGGGCGGATCGGATGTCCCTCGGGGTGGGGCGGCGCGGGTCGTCGGGCCCCGGCCCTGGGGGGCTCGGCGCGTAGGGACCCGAAGCTACCGCGCCGTGGCCATCCTGCGCGACAGGGAAGGGCGGCGGCGCGGCGGCACGGCTCCGGCGGCGCGGCCGGCGGGTCACCGAAGGCGGCACCGGCCCGGCCTCCGGAACGCGGGCCGCGGGGCGGCTCCCCTTCCGCCTTGTCGTGCAACCAGCAGCATCATCCTTCGTTCCTGGCCCACGCCCCATTGAAGGCCGCAACCCGGGCGGAGGCAATCATACGAAGGTATGCCGCCCCCCTGGCCGGGGCAGCGTCCCTGGGCTTTCGTGACAAGGCCTTCCGAATCAGGCAGTTTGCGCCGCGCGGCGGACGGAGACGGCGGTTTGGGTATGGTCCGGCAGGATGAGCAGCCCTCCCTCCTCTCGACCAGCCCGCCCTCCGCCGCGCAAAAGCGGCTGGCGGGCGGCGTCATGGCGCTGCTGCTGCTCGGCATGGCGCTTGCCGCGCCGCATGCACTGATCCCGCTGCCGGGCTCCGAGGAACTGCTGCCCGCCTATGCCGCGGCGCTGGCGGTGATCGAGCTGGTCACCGGCGCGTTGCTGCTGGCGCTGTTCTCCGTGCACCGCCTCCTCGCGCTCATGCTGCTGGCGGCGGCCTATCTCTTCTCGGGCCTCATGGTGCTGCCCTGGGCGCTGACCTTCCCCGGAGTCTTCGAGGCCATCGGCGTGCCGCCGGCCGGGCCGCAGGCCACCGCGACCATCGCGGCGGCGCGCCGGCTGGGCTTCGCGCTGCTGCTGTTGGCCTATGCCGTTCTGGCCTGCCGCAAGGCGCCGGCCGTGGCGCCCCGGCACAGCGGCCGCGTGATCGCCGCCTGCATCCTGGCGGTGACGGTGGCGACGGCGGGGCTCGTCGTGCTGATCCTGCGGCATGAGCCGCTGCTGCCGCGCTTCATGCTGGAGGCCGGCACCATCTCGGTGAACTGGACCTATTTCGCCATCCTCGCCGCCGTCATCTATGCCGCGGCCTTCGTCATCCTTCTGCTGCGCGGCTGGTCCGTGCTGGATCTGTGGCTGACCGTGGTGGCCTTCTCGCTGCTGATCGACATCTCCATGCTCAGCTTCATCAGCGGCGGGATGCGGCTCAGCCTCGGCTGGTGGGCGGGGCGGCTCTATGGCCTGGTGGCGGGCATGGTGGTGCTCTTCGTGCTGCTGGCGCAGACCACGGCGCTTTCGGCACAGCTTGCCCGCATGGTGGCGGCGGAGCGCCGGGTGCGGGAGGCGCGGCTGCTGTCGCTGCAGGCGCTGTCCGCCTCCATCGCGCATGAGGTGAACCAGCCGCTCGCCAGCATGGTGACCAATGCCAATGCCGGGCTGCGCTGGCTGCTGCGGGACCCGCCGGACCACGGCGAGACCCGCGCGGCGTTGGAGCGGATCGGCCGCGACGGCCTGCGCGCCGGCCGCATCATCGAGGGCATCCGCGCCATCTTCCGCAAGGGCGAGCAGGATCGCGCCGCGCTGGACCTGAACCGCCTGCTGCAGGAGGTGCTGGCGCGCTGCGAGGCGGAGGCGCGCCAGCACGGCGTAGCGCTGCAGCTGCGCCTGGACGCCGGGCTGCCGCCGGTGCATGGCAGCGCGGCGCAGCTGGAGCAGGTGGTGGCCCACCTGGCCAGCAATGCGCTGGAGGCGATGTCGCAGGTCACCGGCCGGGCGCTGCTGCTGCGCGTGACCAGCCGGCCGGGCCGGGAGGGTGAGGTGCAGGTCTCCTTCGCCGATACCGGGCCGGGCGTTGCGGAGGAGCAACGGCGGCATATCTTCGAGCCATTCTTCACCACCAAGCCGGAGGGGACGGGCATGGGCCTGACGTATTGCCAGTCGATCCTGGAGGCGCATGGCGGCCGGCTCTGGGTGGAGGACAATGCGCCGGACGGCGCCATCTTCCACTTCACCCTGCCCATCCACGCCCCGACCGCCGGGCGGGCCTGGACCCAGGGAAGCGCGGCATGACGCCGGTGGTCTATGTCATCGACGACGACCAGGCGATCCGCGAATCGCTGCAGAGCCTGCTGCGCTCGGTGGGGCACGAGGTGCAGGCGCATGCCTCGGCGCGGGATTTCCTGGCCGCGCCGCGCCGCGATGCGCCGGGCTGCCTGGTGCTGGATGTCCGCCTGCCCGGGCAGAGCGGCCTGGAATTCCAGCGCGCCCTGGCGCAGCTCGGCCTGCCGCTGCCGATCGTCTTCATCACCGGCCATGGCGATGTGCCGATGTCCGTCGCGGCGATGAAGGCGGGCGCCATCGAATTCCTCACCAAGCCCTTCCGCGACCAGGATCTGCTGGATGCCGTGCATCGCGGCATCGCGCTCAGCGAGGCGCGGCGCGACGACCTGGCTGCGCTGGCCGTGCTGCAGGCGCGCTATGCCACGCTGACGCAGCGGGAGCGGGAGATCATGACCATGGTCGCCGCCGGGCAGCTGAACAAGCAGGTGGCGGCGGAGCTGAACCTCAGCGAGATCACCGTGAAGGTGCATCGCGCCCAGGCCATGGCGAAGATGCAGGCGCGGTCGCTGCCCGAGCTGGTGCGCATGGTGGACCGGCTTTCCGCGGGTTAGTTCGCGCCGACGATACCTTCGTATAGGGAGGCCGGCCGCGGCACCGGATGCCTTGCGCGCCGAAGCGGCGCGCGGGGCGACCCCTGCGTGGCGGAAGGCACAGGCCCGGGCATACCACCGCATAATTGTTTCAAACCGGGGTGGCTCGGCATCGTCCACCCCGCATCGGAACCCCTCCGGTGCAGGCCTCCGGCGCCGCCGGGCCTGATCCCCCTGGAAGGAACATCCGATGAGGTCTCTCCCGATCCTGGCCGCCGCCGCGCTGGCCGTCTCCGCCGCCGCGCTGCCCGCTTCCGCGCAGACGCTGATGAGCTGCCAGGTGCAGGAAGTGCGCGGCTCCGGCGAGAATACCGAGGTCGTCTACAACATGAACTGCCAGCCCGTGGTCGGCGGCGACGCGACGCGCGTGGAAGCCACCGGCATGGGCGAATACCGCGTGACCTACGGCAATGGCCGCCCGGCCTTCGGTGGCGGCCCGGTCTATATCCTGCGCTTCAACAGCGAGCTCGGCGCCCCCGGCGAGACCCGCTACGGCGCGCCGCTCGACGGCAATCCGGGCACGGCCCGCCGCTGAGCCAGCCTGCCGGAGGCGCTGCCTCCGGCACCCGCCGCCCGCAATCCAAGGACACCCCCGATGCCCCAAGCCAAGCCCGTCGCCGGTGCCCGGCTGCTGACGCCCGCCGACCACACGCTGGTGATGATCGACTTCCAGCCGCAGATGGCCTTCGCCACCAAATCCATCAGCGCCATCGAACTGCGCAACAACGCCGCCCTGCTGGCCCGCGCCGCGCGTGGCTTCGGCGTCGCCACCATCCTGACCACCGTCGCCGCCAAGGGCTTTTCGGGGCCGATGTTCGACGAGGTGACGGCCCCCTTCCCTGGCCAGGCGCTGCTCGACCGCACCAGCATGAATGCCTGGGAGGATGCGGCTGTCATCGAGGAGGTCAACCGCCTCGGCCGCTCGCGCATCGTGCTCAGCGGGCTCTGGACCTCGGTCTGCATCGTAGGCCCCGCGCTCTCCGCCCGCGACCAGGGTTTTGACGTCTATGTCGTGGGCGATGCCTGCGGCGATGTCTCGGCGGAGGCGCATGACCGCGCGATGGACCGCATGGTGCAGGCCGGCTGCGTGCCGATGACCTCGCTGCAATACATGCTGGAGCTGCAGCGCGACTGGGCGCGGGCCGAGACCTACGACATGACGACCGGCGTCGCGCGCCAGCTCGGCGGCGCCTATGGCCTCGGCATCACCTATGCGAAGTCCATGTTCGGCGCCAGCGAAGGGCATTGAGACGCAGATGGCGCCCTATCTCATCTCGACGCTGCTCGGGCTCGGTGTGGGCGTCACCTATGGGCTGTTCGGCGTGCGCTCCCCCGCGCCGCCGGTGATCGCGCTGCTCGGCCTTCTGGGGATGCTGGTGGGCGAGCAGGCGGTGGGCTGGTGGCGCGGCCATGTCGACCTGGCGCAGGCCGTCTCCCGCATCTGCACGCATGGCACGCACCAGGCCAGGCCGGAAGGAAAGCAGGACACATGACCGAAGGGCACGACCTCATCCTGGTCAATGGCCGCTTCACCACGCTGGACCGCGCCAACCCGGCGCCGGAGGCGGTGGCCATCCGCGACGGCCGCTTCAGCGCGGTGGGCGAGCTGCGGGATGTGCGCGACGGTGCCGGCCCCGCGACGCAGGTGATCGACCTCGGCGGCCGCCGCGCGATCCCCGGGCTGATCGACAGCCACATGCACATCATCCGCGGCGGGCTGAACTACAATATGGAGCTGCGCTGGGACGGCGTGGCCAGCCTTGCGGATGCCATGGCGATGCTGCGCGCGCAGGTGGCGGTGACGCCGCCGCCGCAATGGGTGCGCGTCGTCGGCGGCTTCACGCGCCACCAGTTTGCCGAGCGTCGCCTGCCGACGATCGAGGAGCTGAATGCGGCAGCACCCGACACGCCCGTCTTCATCCTGCATCTGTATGACCGCGCGCTGCTGAACGCCGCGGCGCTGCGCGTGGTCGGCTACACGAAGGACACGCCGGATCCGCCCGGCGGCGAGATCCAGCGCGATGCTTCAGGAACCCCCACCGGCCTGCTGCTGGCCCGCCCCAATGCCACCATCCTCTATGCCACGCTGGCGCGCGGCCCCAAGCTGCCGCCGGAGTATCAGCTGAACTCCACCCGGCATTTCATGCGGGAGATGAACCGCCTGGGTGTCACCGGCGTGATCGATGCGGGCGGCGGCTTCCAGAACTATCCCGAGGATTACGAGATCATCCGCAAGCTGCATGCGGAGGGCGAGCTGACGCTGCGCATCGCCTACAACCTCTTCACCCAGAAGAAGGGCGAGGAAGTCGCCGACTTCAGGCGCTGGGCCGGACTGGTGCAGCCGGGGCAGGGCGATGACAGCCTGCGCCACAATGGAGCGGGCGAGATGCTGGTCTTCTCCGCCGCCGATTTCGAGGATTTTCGCGAGCCGCGTCCCGAACTGCCGGTGGAGATGGAAGCCGAGCTGGAGCAGGTGATCCGCGTGCTGGTCGCCAATCGCTGGCCCTGGCGCCTGCACGCCACCTACAACGAGACCATCACCCGCGCGCTCGACGTCTTCGAGCGCGTGAACCGCGACATGCCGCTGGAGGGCCTGCACTGGTTCTTCGACCATTGCGAGACCATCAGCGACCGCAATATCGATCGCGTCGCGGCGCTCGGCGGCGGCATCGCCGTGCAGCACCGCATGATGTACCAGGGCGAGGATTTTCTCGAACGCTACGGCGCGGAGGCCACGGCGCATACGCCGCCCATCGCGCGCATGCTGGCCAGCGGTGTGAAGCTCGGCGCGGGCACGGATGCGACGCGGGTGGCCAGCTACAACCCCTGGGTCTCGCTCGCCTGGCTCGTCACCGGCCGCACGCTGGGCGGGCTGCGGATGTATCCGCCGGCGAACCGGCTGGATCGCGAAACGGCGCTGCGGTTGTGGACCGACCGGAACACCTGGTTCTCGACGGAGGAAGGCAAGAAGGGAAGGATCGAGGTCGGGCAGCTCGCCGATCTCGCCGTGCTCTCCGAGGATTTTTTCAGCGTGCCGGAGGAGCGGATCCTGCATCTGGAATCCGTGCTGACCCTGCTCGGCGGCAAGGTGGTGCATGGCGCCGGCGACTTCGCCGACATGGCGCCCGCGCTGCCTGCGGCCATGCCGGACTGGTCGCCGGTGCGGCGCTTCGGCGGCTATCAGCGCGGCGCGCCGCGGCTGATGGCGGATGATGCGGCAACGGCGGCCGCCTGCGGCTGCGCCAATGCCTGCGCAGTGCATGGCCATGCCCATGGCCGCGCCTGGGGCGCGCAGGCGCCGGCCGCCGATGCCGCCGGCTTCTGGGGCGCCTTCGGCTGCGGCTGCTGGGCGGTATGAGGGCGCTGCTGGCGACACCCTGGCTGCCGCGCCTCGCGCTGCTCGGACTCTGTGCCGCCTATCTCCAGGGCGGGCTCACCAAGCTGCTCGATTTTCGCGGCGCGGTGGCGGAGGCCGCGCATTTCGGCCTGCCGCTGCCAACGCTGACCGCCGCGCTGACCATCCTGCTGGAACTCGGCGCCAGCGTCCTGGTGCTCTCCGGCCGCCATCGCGCAGCCGGCGCGCTGGCCCTGGCTGGCTTCACCCTGGCCGCGACCTTCATCGCCAACCGCTTCTGGGCGCTGCCCGAGGGCCATGAGCGCTTCATGACGGCCAATGCCTTCTTCGAGCATCTGGGCCTCGCCGGCGGCTTCCTGCTCGTCGCCTGGTGGGACGCAAGGCGATGAGCGAGCCCGGCGCCTTCGCGCCGCTGCGCCACAAGGTTTTCGCGGTGCTGTGGACGGCCACCGTGCTCGGCAATATCGGCACCTGGATGCGCGATGTCGGCAGCGGCTGGCTGATGACCTCGCTCGCGCCCTCGCCGGTGATGGTGGCGCTGGTGCAGGCGGCGAGCACGCTGCCGGTCTTCGTGCTCGCGCTGCCGGCCGGCGCACTGGCGGATCTGATGGACCGCCGCCGGCTGCTGATCGCCGTACAGGCCTTTCTGGGACTCGTCGCGCTGGCCATGGCCGCCATCACCCTGCTCGGGCTGATGACGCCCTGGCTGCTGCTGCTGCTGGTGCTGGCGGGCGGGGCCGGCGCGGCCCTGGGCGCGCCCGCCTGGCAGTCCTCGGTGCCCGAGATGGTGCCGCGCGCCGATCTGCGGCCGGCCATCGCGCTGAACTCGCTGGGCGTGAATGTCAGCCGCGCCATCGGCCCGGCGCTGGGCGGCGTCCTCGTCGCCACGCTGGGCGTGGCCGCCACCTACCTTGCGGACGCCATCAGCTACGTCATCGTCATCGCAGCCCTGCTGTGGTGGAAGCGCGAGGCACCGGTGGTGGAGGGGCCGCGCGAAAGCCTGCCGGGCGCCATGCGCGCCGGGCTGCGCTATGCGCTGCATGCCCCCGCGCTGCGCCGCGTGCTGCTGCGCGCCACGGTCTTCTTCGCCGCCGGCGCCGCGCATTGGGCGCTGCTGCCGCTGCTGGCGCGGCAGACCCTGGGCGGTGGGCCGGGGCTCTACGGCGTCATGCTGGCGGCGATCGGCCTCGGCGCCATGCTGGGCGCGGTGCTGATGCCCTGGCTGCGCGCCCGGCTGGGCGGGGCGGAGGGGCTGATGCTCTTCGGCGCGCTTGGCAGCGCCGCGGCCCAGGCCGGTCTCGCGCTGGTGGGCAGCGACCTGCTGGCTGTCCTGCTCTGCGGCCTGGCCGGCATCGCCTGGATCACCGTGCTGACCACATTGAACGCGACGGTGCAGGCGGTGCTGCCGGACTGGGTGCGCGGCCGCGGCCTGGCGCTCTACCTCACCGTCTTTGCGGGCGCGATGGCGCTCGGTAGCCTCGGCTGGGGGCAGGTGGCCATCTGGCTCGGCATTCCCGGCGCGCTGCTGGCCGCCGCCGCGCTGGGCGTGGCGGCCATGCTGCTGGCCCGCATCCTGCCGCTGCCGGCGGGGGAGGCGGCGCTCGATCCCTCCCGCCACTGGCCTGATCCGCATGGGCTGGTGCCGGAGACGGCGGAGCAGGGGCCCGTCGCCATCCAGCTGGCCTATCGCGTCGACCCGGCGCGCCAGGCCGCCTTCCTCGCCGCGATCCGCCCGCTGGGCCGCATCCGCCGCCGCGACGGCGCCCTGGCCTGGTCCGTCTTCGTCGATGCCGGGGATCCCGGCCGCATCGTCGAATGGTTCGTACTGGCGAGCTGGGCGGAGCATCTGCGCCAGCATGGCCGCGTCACCCTGGCCGACCGGGCCGTGCAGCAGGCGGTGGTCGCGCTGCATGAGGACGATGCGCCACCGCAGGTGACGCATCTGCTGGCCCTTGCCGCTAAAGCTGCGCCACCCAGTCCCGCACCAAGCTGAGATCCTGCTGCGACAGGCCATGGCCCGCCGGCAGGTCCCGATGCGTCACGCTGGCGCCGGCGCCCTGCAACTGGCTGGCCAGGGCGCGGCTGTTCGCCGCCGGCACGATTGGGTCCATCAGGCCCGACAGCAGCAGCACGGGCGTGCCCTTCAGGTCGCCGGCCGGCGCATCGGCGAAGGGCACCATGGCGCGCAGCAGCGCGGCGCCGCGCAGCAGGCCGGGATGGCGCAGCAGCAGGGCGGCGGCGATATTCGCGCCATTGGAGAAGCCCAGCGCGACCAGCGGCGCCAGGCCATGGCGCTGCTGCGCGTCGCGGATGAACGCGGCCAGCTCGTCGGTGCGGGCCCGCAGATCCGCCTCGTCGAAGACGCCTTCCGCAAGGCGGCGGAAGAAGCGCGGCATGCCGCGTTCCAGCACCTGGCCGCGCGGGGAGAGCAGCGCGGCGCCGGGCGCCACGATGCGGCCCACCGGCAGCAGGTCCGTCTCATCCCCGCCGGTGCCGTGCAGCAGCAGCAGCAGCAGCGGTGGGCGGGTGGCGTCGGTGGCGGGTTCGTAGTGGTGGATGAAGCCGGTCGTCGTGCTCATCATGCGCACTCCTTGGCGCCCCCGCCGCAAGGGCGGGGGCGGTGATCCGTCAAACCAGTTCGGGCAGCGCGGATTCGATCGCGGCCCGATGCGTCTCGAGAAAGGCCGGCAGCTTCAGCATGGTGCCGAGGCTCTCGGCCGGCTCATCCACGTCGAAGCCGGGGATGTCGGTCGCGATCTCGAACAGCACATGGCCGGGCTCCCGGAAATAGACGGAGCGGAAGTAGTTGCGGTCCTTCTGCTCCGTCGTGTGCAGCCCGTGATTCGCTGCCAGCTTGCGCACCATCTCCGCCTCCGCCGCATCATCCGCCGCGCGGAAGGCGAGGTGGTGCACCGAGCCGCGGCCGAGGCGCGCCGGCAGGAAGCCGCCTACCTCCTGCAGGTCGACGATGCCGCCGATCGCCGTGCCCTCCGCCTGGTAGCGCGTGACGCTGCCCTGCCGCGCCACCTCGGCGAAGCCGAAGACATCGGAGAGGATGGCGCCGGTCGCTGCCGTGCGATCCAGCATCAGCGAGACGCTGTGGAAGCCGCGGATCGCGTATTCCAGCGGCACCTCGCCATTGTCCCAGGCGGGCTCGGCCTCGATGCCCGGCACGCCGGCCAGCGCCAGGCGCATGCCATCCGGGTCGCGGAAGCGCAGCAGCGTCTCGCCGAAATGCTGGGCGCGCTCCACGCCACAGGACTGCAGGCGGCTGGTCCAGAAGCCGATGGCCGAGAGCGGGATGCGGAACACCGTCTCCTGCAACTCGCCGGCACCGGCGCGGCCGGGGGCGGCGTGTTCCCAGGGGAAGAAGGTCAGGATGGTCCCCGGGCTGCCGGCGGCGTCGCCGTAGTACAGGTGGTAGGCGCCGGGGTCGTCGAAGTTCACCGTCTTCTTCACCAGGCGCAGGCCGAGGGTGCGGGTGTAGAAGTCCAGGTTGTCCTGGGCGCGGCCGGCGATGGCCGTGACATGGTGCAAGCCGTTGCGGGTCATGTGGATCATCTCCTTGTGGAACGCATCGGCGTTCCCTTGGCTGGAGAGTTAGGCCCTGGCCTGGCGCCGGAGAAGCGCGAACCGATTGCGTGGATGCAAGGATGCGATTGCATTCAGGCAGATGACATTGCGTCTATCCCGCGCAACCCGCATCCTGCCGCGGCTGAAGGGAGGCTCGCGATGCTGGCCTGGGACGATATCCGCTTGATCCGCGCGGTGGCGGAAACCCGCAACCTGCCCGCCGCCGCCGCGCGTCTTGGCCTCGACCACTCGACCGTCTTCCGCCGCCTGCGGCAGGTGGAGGCGCAGCTGGCGACGAAGCTCTTCGAGCGCCATCGCAGCGGCTATGCCCTGACCCCGGCCGGGGAGGAGATGGCCGCGTTGGGCGCGCGGATGGAACAGGACATCAGCGGCGTCACCACCCGCATCCTCGGCCAGTCCATCGCGCCGAGCGGCGAGGTGCGGCTGGCCACCAGCGACAGCCTGCTGGCGGAGCTGCTGATGCCCATGCTGCTGCGCCTGCGGGCGCGGCACCCCGGCATCCAGCTGGATCTCGTCACCGGCAATGCGGCGCTGAACCTGTCCCGGCGCGATGCCGATATCGCGCTGCGGGCGACGGAACAGCCGCCGCCGACGCTGGTCGGTCGCCGCGTCGCGCGCATCGCCTGGGCACTCTACGGCACGGCGGGGCAGGCGGGCACGGCGCGGCCGGATTGGGTCGGGCTCGGTGACAACCTGGCGGGCCTGCAGGTGGTGCAGGCGCTGCGCGAGGTGCCGCCCGGCCGCCTGGCCGGGCGGTTCGACACGGTGCTGGGCCTGGCCGGGGCGGTGGCGGCCGGGCTGGGCATCGGCCATCTGCCCTGCTTCCTGGGCGATGCCTGGCCGGTTCTGCAGCGGCTTGCACCGCCGGAGCCCGCCTTCGCCTCCGACCTCTGGCTGCTGACGCATCCCGATCTGCGCCAGGCGCCGCGCATCCGCCCGGTCATGGATCTGCTGGCCGAGGAGATCGCGCTGCAGCGACCGCTCATCGAGGGCGAGAGGCCTCGCCTCGTCGAGCCTGCGGATTCATGATGAAATCACGGCAGTTGCGGTGAGCGGCTCGAATCGGGACAATTTCGGCGGTAGAGCCAAGGCCGGGTGGCAGGATTCGTCCGGTTCCAGGCGGCGTCTGCTCCCATGCATCGCCGCAATCACTTATCTTCTATTTTAGATTTTTTGCGTGGACGAGTCATTCCGTTAAATTATGCTCCCTCCCGGTGGCTGTCCTGTATCAGCCGGGAGGTGACCTATGGGATCCAGTGTCGAAAATCCCGCAGCCGTGCGGCCGCGCCCCGCCTCCGATGCGGAATTGGCCGAGCTGATCGAGATCTGGCGGATCCTGTCCCCCCATGAACGCCGCAAGCTGCTGGTGCAGACCCGTGCCGTGGCGGGGGCGGAGTCGGGCGCCGAGCCAGCCCTTCATCCCGCGATCGAGTTGACGCGGCCATCGCGTTTGTGAAGGCCGTGCTGCGGCTGCGGCGCGCCGCCGCCGACAGGCGAAATCATCCCCGGGACGGAACCAGCATGCGGCAGCACCGTTGCCGGCGGATGCAAGCCAAGAATGTCGCAGCGCACCGGAGTCGACCATTGGCCGCCGGCGCCGGCCTGACCCTCGGCGGCTGGCCACTGGCGGCGCTGGCGGTGCCCTTCTGCGGCCCGCCGCCGCTGCCGGGGGAGGCGGGCTGGAACACGCATCCGCTGCTGCTGGCCGGACTGGCGCTGGGTGCCCTGCTGCTGCTCGCGCTGGCCCGGCGCTTCCCGGATCCGCGCGGCACCAGCGCCACCTGGCCGTTGCTCGGCTGGCTTGTCCTCGCGCTCGCGCTGGCCTCGCCCATCTGCAGCCTCTCGGTCGCGCTGTTCAGCCTGCGGGTCACGCAGCATCTCCTGGTCGTGCTGGCGGCGGCGCCGCTGCTGGCCATGGCGGTGATGCGGCTGCGCCTGGTGGCCCGGTCCGGCATCGGCCTGCCGGCGGCGTTTTTCGCCGGCCTGCTCTGGCTCTGGCACGCGCCCGGCCCCTATGCCGCGACCTTCGAGGCCGATGGCATTGCCTATTGGCTGATGCATGGCTCTCTGGCCTTCAGCGCCACCTGGTTCTGGGCGGCGCTGCTGCGGCACGGGCCCGGACGGCCGCTGGCCGCGGTGGTCGGCGCGCTGGCGACCGCGATCCAGATGGGCGTGCTGGGCGCGCTGCTGACCTTCGCGCCCCGCGCGCTCTATGCCGTGCATGCCCCGGATGTGACGCTGCCCTGGGGCTTCACCCCGCTGGAGGACCAGCAGCTGGGTGGCCTGCTGATGTGGGTGCCGGGGGGGCTGCTCTTCGTGGGGGTGCTGGCGGCCGGCCTGGCCCTGGCGATGCGGCAGGCAGCGCCGGCCGGGCGCTGAAGACGCAGAACCTGACCCAGAAGATCGGCGGGTCGGTCCAGTGCGGCTTTTCCGCCCTGGCGGCGTCCGACAACTGGCCGATGCAGCCAGCATCGGCGGCGTTGCCATCCTGGCCAGGTCAGAAAATCCGCGACCGGACCTCAGCCGCCGACCTTATGGGTCAGGTTCTCAGCAGGCGGCGACTGCCGCCGCGTGCCGCTCGCGGATCGCCTGCCGCACGGAATCCTCCGTCGCCGCGTGCAGCGCCGAATCGGCGGCCATGTCCGCGTGGCGGCGCAGCGTGGCGCGGCGCCTTGGGTCCCGCTCCACGGTCGCCACCACCTCCAGCACCTCCAGAAGCCGGATCATCACCGCCGCCTGGCCGGCGCCGCCCTGGCGCATCATGTGGAACATGGCATCCGCCAGGCCGTCGTAATCGGTGGCCGGGCGCGCCAGCCGCAGCCGGCCTTCCCGATGCAGCTGACCGCTCGGCAGGCCGCGCCCGGCCAGGCCGCACAGCGCCGCGCCCAGCCGGTCCAGCACGGCGATGGCGGTGAAGGGATCGTTGATGCCGGGCGAGAGGGCGCGCAGCCCGATCTCCACCAGCTGCCGCACGGCGAATTCCAGGTCCTGCTCCACGCTGCGCGCATCGCCCAGGACCATGGCCTCCGCCAGCCGCGCCTGCGCCTCCCGCTGCTTCGCGGCGGGGGTGACGCAGCCCACCTCGCTGCCCGGAAAGACGAAGCCGCCGGCGCGGACCTCCAGCAGCAGCACCGCATCCTGCTCCGCCGCCCAGTCGGCCAGCGCCGCCTCGTCCAGCACGCGGAGATAGCCGCTGCCGGGCGCGCGCAGCGGCGCGGCATCCCTCGGACGCTCCACCGCCTGCACCGCCCCGGGCGGCTCCCCCGCCGCCTTCTCCAGCGCCGCGGTCAGGTCCTGCTGCACCAGCGCCACCACCCGATCCACACTGATCGAGGCTGCGACATGGTGCAGGAACCAGATCAGCACGCCGATGCAGGCGAAGGCGAGCAGGAGCCCCACCGAGACCGCGATCTGCGGCACGAAGGCGCCTTCCTCCGCCTCATGCACCGAGCGCAGCGCGACGAGGGCATAGGCGAAGGTCGCGACCAGGGCGCCGAGCGCATACTGGTTGCCGGCATCGCGGGTGAAGTTGCGCAGCAGGCGCGGGCCCATCTGGTTCGAGGCGAGGGTCAGCGCCGCGACGGTGATGGAGAAGGTGGTGCCGGCCACGCCGATGGTGGCCGCCGCGACCACGCCCAGCACGTCCCGCGCCCCCGCGGTGCCGCCGGCATAGACCCAGCCGGTCAGCCAGGCCGGCATGTCCACCACGCCCTCCAGCCGCACCAGCGCCTCCGCCAGCACCACGCTGGCCAGCGTCATCGCCGCCGGGCGCAGCCAGAAGGAGGCGAGAAGATCGGCCCACCACTGCCGCAGCCGTGCTGCCCCCAAGATCCCGTCCCCCCGATCATCCGCGGGTGTAACGGGCCCGGGCCTGCGGGGTTCACGGGGTCGCGACCAGGCTCAGCCTGCCATCGGTCCTGCGGAGCGAATGGCCGGCCTCAGGTGCCGCAGAAGGTCGCCAGCACCCGCTCCTCCGGCCGCGCCGGCATGGCCAGGCGCGCCTGGGCGGGCTGCTCCTCGCAGGGATTGGCCAGGACCTCGACCAGCGTCTCGAAGGGCGTGAAATCTGCGCGCGTCACGGCGGCGGCGATGGCTTCCTCCACCAGGTGATTGCGCGGGATGACGGCGGGGCTGGCCGCGCGCATGGCCGCATCCGGCAGGCCCGCGCGCGCCCTCCGTGCGGTCCAGGCGGTGGCCCAGGCGTCGAAGGCGCTGGGATCCGTGAACAGCGCGCGCGCATCATCCGGCTGCGTCGCCAGCGCCCGGAAGGTCAGGGTGAAGTCGGCCTGGTTGGCCGCCATGCGGGAGAGCAGGTCCTGGATCAGTTCCAGATCCTCCGCCTCCGCCCCGGCCAGGCCGAGCTTGGTGCGGAACACGTCCAGCCAGGCGGACTGGAAGGTGGGGGCGAATTCCGCCAGCGCCGCCTGCGCGACCTCCACCTGCGCCGCCTCGCCCTCCGCCAGCAGCGGCAGCAGCGTCTCCGCCAGCCGGGCCAGGTTCCACTGCGCGATCCGCGGCTGGTTGGCATAGGCGTAGCGGCCGGCATGGTCGATGGAGCTGAAGACGGCGCCGGGGTCGTAGGCCTCCATGAAGGCGCAGGGGCCGTAGTCGATGGTCTCGCCGGAGACCGTCATATTGTCGGTGTTCATCACGCCATGGATGAAGCCGAGGCCGAGCCAGCGCGCCACCAGCGACGCCTGCCGCGCCACCACGCCCTGGTAGAAGGCCAGCGCCGGGCGTTCCGCCTGGGCGGCGGCGGGATCGTGCCGCGCGATGGCATGGTCCAGCAGGATCCGCACGGCTTCCTCGTCGCCGCGGGCGGCGAAGTACTGGAAGGTGCCGACCCGGATATGGCTGGCGGCCACGCGGGTCAGCACGCCGCCGGGCAGGGGGGTTTCGCGCAAAACCTCCTCGCCGGTGGCGACGGCGGCCAGCGCGCGGGTGGTGGGCACGCCGAGGGCGGCCATGGCCTCGCTGACGATATATTCGCGCAGCACCGGGCCGAGCGCGGCGCGGCCATCGGCGTGGCGGGAGAAGGGGGTGGGGCCGGAGCCCTTCAGCTGGATATCGCGCCGCTGGCCGTCGCGGTCCACCACCTCGCCCAGCAGCAGGGCGCGGCCATCGCCGAGGCGGGGGGTGAAGTGGCCGAACTGGTGGCCGGCATAGACCTGGGCCAGGGGTTCGGCGCCCTCCGGGATCGCATTGCCAGCCAGGACTTCGGCGGTCAGCGCGGCGGGGTCGATGCCCAGCTGGGCGGCGAGCGCCGTATTCAGGCGGATCAGGCGCGGGGCGGCGACGGGGGTGGCCGGCTGCCGCGCGAAGAAGCGGTCGGGCAGGCGGGCATAGGAATTGTCGAAGGGGATGGGGGCCATGCAGGTGGCTCCTTGTACGAAACGCGCAGCGCGGACCCCCCACCCAACCCTCCCCCCTGAGTGGGGGGAGGGCTTTGAGGTCAGGCCTCCAGGAAGCTGCGGAGGGCGCGGCCCTGGTTGGACTGGCGCAGCTTGCCGAGCGCCTTGGCCTCGATCTGGCGGATGCGCTCGCGGGTCACGCCGAAGGTGCGGCCGACCTCCTCCAGCGTGTGCTCGCTATTCATGCCGATGCCGAAGCGCATGCGCAGGATGCGCTCCTCGCGCGGAGTCAGGTCGCCCAGCACCTTGCCGGCGGCGTCCCGCAGCCCGGCGCGGGCCGCGGCATCGAAGGGCAGGATCGCGTCCTTGTCCTCGATCAGGTCGCCGAGGCGGGCATCGCCCTCCTCGCCGATCGGCGCCTCCAGGCTCACCGGCTCCTTCGCCAGGCCCTGCACGGTGCGCACCTTCTCCAGCGGCATGCCGAGGCGGTTGGCCAGCTCCTCGGGCGTCGGCTCGCGGCCGGTCTGCTGCGCCAGGCGGCGGCCGGTGCGGACGACCTTGCCCACCGTCTCCGTCATATGGACGGGCACGCGGATGGTGCGGGACTGGTCCGCGATGGCGCGGGTGACGGACTGGCGGATCCACCAGGTGGCATAGGTCGCGAACTTGAAGCCGCGGCGCCAGTCGAACTTCTCCACCGCGCGCATCAGGCCCAGGCTGCCTTCCTGGATCAAGTCGCCCAGCATCAGGCCGCGATTGCGGTACTTGCGGGCGATATAGACCACCAGGCGCAGATTGGCGCGCGTCAGCTCCTCCCGCGCCCGGCGCATGTCGCGCTCGGCGCTGGCGGCCTCCACATGCAGGCGGCGCAGCTGCGGCGCGGTCAGGCCGCATTCGGCCTCGATGCGCTCCAGCTCGGCCCGCACATCCACCAGGCCGGCCTTCAGGTCGCGCAGGCCGGCGCCCTTGGCGGCGCCCTCCAGCCGCGCGGTGGCGCCGGCGGCGCCGCCGTTCCACAGCTTCAGGAAGTCGCCGCGGCTGATGCGCGCGGCTTCCGCCAGGCGCAGGGCGCGGCCATCCAGCATCATCAGCGCGCGGTTCGCATCGCGCAGCCGCTCGATCAGCTCCTCGATCCGGGCCGGGCGCAGCCGCAGGCCGGTGACCAGCGCCACCGCCTCCGTCCGCGCCTTGGCGATCGCCGCGGCCTTGGCGGAGGCAGCGCCCGCGGCGCGCAGGGCGGCCAGGCCCTCCAGCGCAGCATCCAGCGCGGCCAGCGCCTCCGGCTTCAGCCGGGCGTCGATCGTCGCATGCGGCAGCTCGGCGGCGGCATCCTCGCCCTCCGCCGGGGCTTCCAGCAGCGTCTCCTCGGGCAGGTTGGCGGCGGCGGTCGCCTCCAGCTCGATCACGTCGCGCAGCGGCATGCGGCCGGCGGCAATGGCATCGCGCCAGGCGGTCAGCGCCGCGGCGGTGGTCGGGCTTTCGCAGAGCGCGGCCAGCATGGCGTCGCGCCCGGCCTCGATGCGCTGGGCGATGGCGATCTCGGCCTCGCGCGTCAGCGGCTCGGCCACGCCCATCTCGCGCAGGAACAGCGCGACTGGGTCGTCCGAGCGGCTGGCGGCGGCGGCCGCGGCCGCGCTGATATTGCGCCCGGCCGGCAGGCCATCGGCCGTCTCGCCGGGCTCGTCCGCGGCCAGCGAGGGGCTCTGCGCCTCCTCGTCATCGACATTGCCGGAGCGCGCATCGTCGCCCCCGACCGCGCCGAGGCCGAATTCCTCCAGCAGCGAATTGGCGGCGTCCTCGATCTCGTCCATCGGCAGAGGGTCGGAGACCAGCTCCCCGTCGAAGGCGTCGTGATCCGGCAGGCCGGGCAGGGCCGTGGCGGCAGCGTGGTCGAAGGGGCGCGCCCCGTCTTCCGCCATCTCGTCCCGATCGGTCGCCTTGCGTGCGAACATGCCGTCCATCTGTCGATCCGCTCCGCTTCGCCCCAAAGGGGGGCCGAAGACTCTTCAACTTGTCACAAACCCCCACCCAATGGCGCATCCCCGCCCCTGCCGGGGGTGCCGGCAGGCGGGGAGGTCATCGGAAGGGGGACGCGCCGCCATGACGGCGAGTGGCCCATATGGGTGTCGGGGCCCGCGCGGACACCCCTTATCGGAAGAAACCGGGCTTTTGTCCCGGCTTTTCTGCATGGCTCGACCGCGAGCTTGGGGCACCGGCCCCAGGGACCATGGCAGCAGCGTGATACGCCGGGCCCTGGTGCCGCATCCCCGCATCCCAACCTGTGGGAGATGAAGGAAGTCTTTATCAACCGTATCGCGACCGCGGTGCCGCGCCACCAGGTGCATGGCGCCTTCCGCGCCTTCGCCGCCGCCCAGGCCCTGGGGCGGGACCGCCGCGCCTTCGCCCGGATGGCGGCGCGGGCGGATATCGCCAGCCGCCATTCGGTGCTGGAGCCTTCCGCGCCGGAGGGATCCGGCACCGTCTGCGGCTTCTACCGCCAGGGCGGCCGCTTCCCCACCACCCGCGCCCGCATGGCGCGGTGGGAGGCGGAGGCGCCGCCGCTCGCCGAGCAGGCGCTGCTCGATCTCGGGATGGAAGGCGAGGGGCCCGGCATCACCCACCTCATCGTCGCCACCTGCACCGGCTTCGTGGCGCCGGGGCTCGACCGGCAGATCATCGCCCGCTTCGGCCTGCCGCTGCAGGTGGAGCGCAGCACGGTGGGCTTCATGGGCTGCCAGGCCGCGATCAATGCGCTGAAGCTGGCCCGGCACGTGGTGCGCAGCGAGCCCGAGGCGCGCGTTCTGGTGGTCTGCCTGGAGCTCTGCACGCTGCATCTGCAGGATACGGCGGCGCTGGAACAGTTGCTGTGCTTCCTGCTCTTCGCCGATGGCTGCGCCGCCGCGCTGGTGACGGCGGAGCCGGTGGGGCTGCGGCTGGAGGGCTTTGCCAGCCAGGTGATTCCGGCGGCGGCGGACCAGATCACCTGGCGGATCGGCGATGCCGGCTTCGACATGACGCTGTCCGGCATGGTGCCCTTCACCCTGGCGCATGCGCTGCCCGATCTGGCGCCGGCGCTGCATGGCGGGCGCGGCCTGGCCGGGACGCGGCACTGGGCGGTGCATCCCGGCGGGCGGTCCATCCTGGACGCCGTGGCGCATGGGCTGGACCTGCCGGAGGAGGCGCTGGCCACCAGCCGCGCCGTGCTGTCGGAGCATGGGAACATGTCCTCCGCCACCGTGCTCTTCGTGCTGGCGCGGATGCTGGCGGCGGGGCAGCCGGGGCATGGCTGCGCGCTCGCCTTCGGGCCGGGCCTCTCGGCCGAGGCCATGCGCTTCGAGCTCGGCTGAGATGCCGCGCAGCCAGGCCGCCGAGATCATGGACGACCCCGGCCAGGCGGCGGCGGATTTCGACGCCGCACTGGCCGACCTGGCGCGCATCAACCGCATGACCTTCGCCACCGCGCCGCTGCTGCGCTTCCTGGACCGGGTGGCGGCGGAGCGGCCGGGCGCGCCGCTTTCGGTGCTGGATGTCGGCGCCGGTGGCGGCGATGCGCTGCGGGCCATGGCGGAATGGGGCACGCGGCGCGGCCTGGCGCTGGATCTCTGGGGGCTGGACCGCAGCCCCTGGGCCGAGCGGCACGCGCGGGCCAAGGCCACCCCGGCGCGCTGGATCACCGCGGATCTCTTCGACCTGCCGTCGGAGCGGGGCTTCGACGTCATCGTCTGCGGGCTTTTCGCGCATCACCTCGATGACGCGACGCTCGTCCGGTTCCTGCGCTGGCTGCCGGCGCATGCCCGCCGGCGCTGGCTGATCCTGGACCTGCATCGCCACCCCATCCCCTGGGCGGCCGTCTGGGCCGGCACGCGGCTGCTGCGCATGCACCCCATGGTGCGGCATGACGGGCCGGTCTCCGTCGCCCGCGGCTTCCGCCGCGCCGACTGGTCCCGGCTGATCGCGGAGGCCGGGGTCGCGGCCAGGCCGCGCTGGGTGCTGCCCTTCCGCTGGGCGGTCGAGGGGCCAGGGGGGGAGGGGCCAGGGGGATGAGCGGCCGCACCCTGATCCTCGGCGGCGGCCCGGCCGGGGCGGCGGCCGCCATCACCCTGGCCCGCAGCGGGGACGCGCCCCTGCTGGTGGAGCGGGCGGCGGTGCCGGCCGAGAAGGTGTGTGGCGAATTCCTGGGGGCCGATGCAGCCGCGCTTCTGGAGGGGCTGGGGCTGGACCTGGCGGCCATGGGGGCGGTGCCGATCCGCACCGCGCTGTTCGGCGCGGGCCGCCACCGCAGCCAGATGCCGCTGCCCTTCGTCGCCTGGTCGCTGCCGCGCCTGCGCCTCGATGCCGCGCTGCTCGACCTGGCTGCGGCAGCAGGGGCCGAGCTGCGCTGCGGTGTGGCGGCAGTGGCGGCGGAGGCGCATGCCGGCGGCTGGCGCCTGCGCCTGGCCGATGGTGCCCGGCTGGAAGGCGCGCGGCTGGTGCTGGCCACCGGCAAGCACGAATTGCGCGGCCTGGCCCGCCCCGCCACCGGCGGCGCGCTGGGCCTCAAGCTGGCGGTGGAGGGGGTGGAGCTGGGCGAGGCCATCGCCCTGCTGGCCTGCCGCGGCGGCTATGCCGGGCTGCAGCCGCGCGCCGGCGGCGGCGCCAATCTGTGCCTGGCGCTGGCCCCCGGCACGCCGGGCCTCGCCGAGGCGGCGCGCGACCCGGCCGCGCTGCTGGCGCATGTGGCGGAAGGCTCGGCGCTGGCGGCCGGGCTGCTGCGCGCGGCGCGCCCCGGCTGGCCGCGGCCGCTGGCAGTGGCGGGCGTGCCCTATGGCTATCTGCACCGGGGCGGCGCGGGGTCCCCCGGGTTGTTCCGGGTCGGCGACCAGGTGGCGGTGGTGCCCTCGCTCTGCGGCGATGGCATCGCCATGGCGCTTGCCTCCGGCCAGCGCGCCGCGGCGGCGATCCAGGCCGGGCGGGGCGCGGCGGCCTATCACGCGGCCTGGGCCGGCGCCGTGGCGCCGGGGATGCGGCTGGCGGGGCTGGCCGATGGGCTGATGGCGCGCGCCCCCTGGGCGCTGGTCCGGGGTGCGGGCGCCTGGCCGCGCCTGGCCGGCTGGGCCGCGCGCGGCACGCGGATGGGGCTGGCCTGAGGCGCAAAGGGGTTGACCGCGGGCGGTCCGGACGCCATACGCCGCCCATCCAAGCCTGTCCCGTTCGTCTAGAGGCCTAGGACACGGCCCTTTCAAGGCTGTAACACGGGTTCGAATCCCGTACGGGGCATTCCTCCTTCCCGGGGGCAGGCGATCGTCCTTCGCCGATCAGCGCAGGCCCACCTGGCTTCCACGCCGCCGATCCCGTTCGGCGCGACGCATCTCCTGCCTATCGAGCCCATAGGACGGAGCGCGCTTCCGTGCGGCCTGCCGCTGCCATACGGTCGCGTATCGATTGCGCCGGCATCGGTCCGGATATCGCGCAAGAAGGAGGACGAGATGTCGCAGCCCATTCCCCTGAAGGATGCTGGTCTCAGCAAGGTGACGGGGGGCGCCTATCAGCAGGCCGGCGCCGGCAATGATTCGGTGAATGGCACGGCGGGGAACGACATCCTCTTCGGCGGAGGCGGCCACGACAGTATCTCAAGCGGCGCCGGCGAGGACCAGGTCAACGGCGAGGCGGGGAATGACACGATCCATGCGGGCGCCGGCAGCGACTATGCCTATGGTGGCGCGGGTCACGACCTGATCAATGGTGGCGCGAGCGCCGACCAGCTGTATGGCGAGGACGGCGACGATTTCCTCGATGGTGGCGAAGGCGATCGCGCGGCCGATCTCGCCTTCGGCGGCCAGGGCGCGGACACCTTCGTCTGGGCGCCTGGCGACGGCAACGATCAGTTCCATGGCGGCGCAGGGCAGGACACCCTGAACGTCTACGGCCTGAGCCTCAGCGACCTGCAGGCGGCGCTGCGGCTGGAAGGCAATACCAACCTCCAGATGCAGGTGCGGGGAAACATCATCACCTTCACCGATCCCAGCGGCAGCCCGGCCAGCTTCAGCGGTGCCATCACCGTGGGTGGCGAGACGATGCGCTTCACCGACATCGAGAAGATCCGGATCGGATAGCTCGTCCAGGAGGGAATGCGCCAGGGCGCTGCTGCCCGGATGCATCGCGCCCGGCGCTGCGGCGGCGCCTCGTTCCGCTGCGCCGCCAAACCACGGGAGGTTCCCCGCGTTGATCTGCCATGCCCGGCCTGCGCCGCCCCCGATCCGGGCCGCGGCCCGGTGGGGTGCGCATCACCGAAGGAGCCTTCGCATGGGCCTGTTCTCGAAATCCATCAAGACGCTCGACGACCTCTTCGTCCATACGCTGCAGGACATCTATTACGCGGAGCAGCAGATCGCGAAGTCGCTGCCGAAGATGATCGCCAAGGCGAGCAACCCGCAGCTGCAGCAGGGCCTCAAGGCGCATCTGACGGAGACCGAAGGCCAGATCCGCCGGCTGGAGCAGGTCTTCCAGATGCATGGCCAGCCGGTGAAGGGCACCACCTGCGCCGCGATGGACGGCATCCTGGAGGAGGCGCAGGACATCCTCGGCGTCGCCAACGACAACGACGTGCTGGATGCCGCCATCATCTCCTCCGCCCAGGCGGTGGAGCATTACGAGATCACCCGCTACGGCACGCTGGTCGCCTTCGCCAAGCAGCTCGGCCGCCAGGATTGCGCCGCGGTGTTGCAGCAGACGCTGGACGAGGAACATGCGGCCGACCGCAAGCTGACCGCCATCGCCGAAAGCCGCGTCAATCGCGACGCGGCCTGAGCAGCGGCCCGGCGGGCGGCGCCCGCCGGGCGAGGCGGCCCCCACTTCCACGACACCGCCTGGGGCCGAAGATGCTCACCCCCTCGTCATGCGACGGGATGGCACGGCGGCGCGTCGGTCATCGGCGGGCGCGAGCGCTCCGGTGGGCCATCCCGGGACATGCGGGAGACGACCATGCAGAAGGATTATCGCGCAACCTATGTCGCCGGCCTGGTCAATGCGCGTGCGCTGGAGACGGAGGCGATCCAGATCCTGTCGCGGCAGGTGGAGCGCCTTGAGAACTACCCCGAGATGGAGGCTGCGCTACGCCGCCATATCCGGGAGAGCGAGGTGCAGCGCGACCGGCTGGACGAACTGCTCTCCTCGCTCGGCACCTCCAGCTCCGGACTCAAGGACCTAGTGACCGGCTTCGTCGCCAATCTTGCCGCCATCGGCCATGCCGTGGCGCCGGACGAGGTGCTGAAGAACGCCATGGCGAACTATGCCTTCGAACACTACGAGATCGCCGCCTATCGCGCGCTGATCGCCCTGGCGGAGCTGGCCGGGCATGCCGATGCGCATGCCGTCCTCGACCTGTCGCTGCGGGAGGAGGAGCGGATGGCGCAATGGTGCCACGACAACCTCGAATCGGTGACGCGGCGCTACGCCCAGCTGCGCGCGCAGGGCGAAACCGCCGGAGTCTAGCCGGCGGCGGGCGGCGGTGCGGGCAGTTCGATCCGCGCTTCCGTGCCGCCCTCGGCCAAAGGTTGCAGCAGCAGCCGGCCCGCATGCGCCATGGCGACGCGGCTGGCCAAAGCGAGGCCGAGCCCCGCCCCGGGCCAGGCGCGGGTCAGCGACATATCCGCCTGCAGGAAGGGCGTGCCGAGCTGGTCCAGCAGTCCGGGCGGCAGCCCCGCCCCGTGGTCGCGCACCCGCAGCGCGATGCCCCCCTGCGGCAGCGGCAGGGCCGCCAGCTCCACCACCTCGCCGACCGGGCTCGCCTTGATGGCATTGTCGAGCAGTTGCCCCGCGGCGGCCGAGAGCAGCCTGAGGTCACCCGACAGCATCAGGGCCGGATCGCCCACCGGCATCACCAGCCGCACGCCGCGCGCCTCGGCCGCCGGCTGGTGGCGCGCCATCACCCGGCCCAGCAGCCGTTCCGCCGGCTCCGGCAGCCCCGGCGAAAGGCCCCGCCCGTGCTCCAGCGCCACGATGTCGAGCGCGCCCTCGATCAGCGAAAGCAATCGCTCCGCCCCGGCATGGATCAGCCGGCCGTAGTCGCGCACCTCCGCCGCCGGCAGGGCGGCGTCGCCGGCCAGGATCTCGGAGAAGCCGAGGATGGGAATGAGCGGGGTGCGCATCTCGTGCGAGATCACCGCCAGCAGGTCGTTGCGCATCCGCTGGCTGGCGGCGAGCGCGCTATTGGCATCCTCCAGCCGGGCGGAGGAGGCGGTCAGCCGCTCGAAGAGGCGGGCGCGCTCGGCCTCCGCGGCGCGGATATGCACCTCCACCTCGGCATCGCGGATGGCGCGGGCGCGGCGCTGGCGGCTGCTGGCCAGCGCGCGTTCCACCACCATCGCCACCTCGTTCAGCCGCAGCGGCTTCTGCACCAGGTCGAAGGTGCGGGCGCGCAGCGCGCTGAGCGCGACATCGGCGGTGGCGCCGCCGGTCAGCAGCACCACCTCCAGCGCCTCCGCCTCGGAACGCCCGCGCAGCAGGTCCTCGGCCAGGGCGAGGCCGGTCTGGCCCGGCATGCGGACATCGGACAGCACGACGCCGATGCTCGGGTCGGCCTCGACCCGGGCCTTCGCGGCTTCGGCATTGTCGGCGCCCTGCACCTGGAAGCCGCGCTGCGTCAGCGCGCGCAGCAAAAGATCCACGATCGGTCGCTCGTCATCCACGACAAGGATGGTCAGCGCCGGCGCCTGAGGCGGGGCGGAGGTCATTGGGTCACCAGACGAGTCGATATCCCTTGCCGCGTTGCGCGGCGATGGTGACCTGCCCTGCCGAGGCCGCGAGCAGCTTCTGGCGGAGGTTGGAGGCCAGCTGGTCCACCCCCCGCTGTTCCGGCAGCATCTTCCGTCCGAGTACGCGCTGCGAGATGGTCTCGCGGTCCGCCATATGGTCCGATTCGGTCAGCAGCAGCGACAGCAGCCCCGCCTCGCCGCCGGTCAGCCGCGTCTCCGCCCCATCCTGCCGCAGCATGCGGAAGCGGGCCGGCTGCAGCACCAGGCCGGCGATGGTCCAGGTGGTGGGCAGCGCCATGGCGCCGGCCGCCGCCTCGGCTTCCGACGGCGCGCCGGCGGCGGGCGGTTCGGGCAGCCCGGCCTGGGCCTCCGGCATGCCCATCACCCGCGGCGCCGGCTGCTTGCAGCCGCCATCCAGCCGGCGGCTGAGGGCGCGCACGCGGGCGACCATTTCCCGGAGCGAGAAGGGCTTGGTCAGGTAGTCGTCGGCACCGACTTCCAGCCCGATCACCCGGTCCATCTCCTCCGACCGCCCGCTGACCACGATGATGCCGAGATCCGGGCAGGCCGCGGCCTCGCGCACGAAGGTGATGCCATTGCCATCCGGCAGGCCGAGGTCGGCGATGATCAGGCGCGGATGGTCCTCCTGCAGCCGCTGGCGGCCCTCGGCCAGGGTGCTGGCGGTGACGGTGGCCCAGCCATCCCGCCCCAGCGCCGTGCAGATGGTGGTCGCGACGGCAACATCATCCTCCAGCACCAGGACCGGGCGCTGGGTTTCAGACGCTTCGCCAGGGTGTAAGGAGGAGAACGTCGCGTAGTCAGCCATGGACGCTCCCCGGTTGGGTGGCAGGATGGTGGCTCGGTTAAACTTTATGGCCAACCACCAGCCATGTCGACAACCTTAACGCGATTACGCATTCTACAACTTTCGCGCGAGGGAGTGGTTGACTCAAAAATGATGCCGAGTGCAACTGCACGATGCATCGCGGGTCCCGCTACAGGCAAGCCCTGTGGCCTGGCCTCCCATGCTCCATGCATCCGGTGCCAGGCCTTGGCTTCATCCAAAGGGCGACCCGCGAGGTCTCCGCCGTGACCGGGGCGCGTCATCCGGAACCTTCGGCGGAGCGTCCGGCGGGCCAGGCTGCGGCCGCAACCCTGGTCCAGGGTGACACCCGCCGGCACCTGCAGGCGATGAGCCGCAGCATGCGCGCCCTGCTGGCGTTGATCGTGCTGCTGCCCCTCATGGTCCTGGTGGCGGTGGGAATCGACCGCCGCAACCTGGTCCTGGAGGAGGCGCGGCGGGACGCCCAGACCACCGTCAGCATCATGCAGCAGCATGCCCAGAAGCTGTTCGAGACGCAGGAGCTGGTGCTGGAGCTGGTCGCGGACATGATCAGCGACATCGAGGAGGCGGAGATCGGCTCCGAGGGCATGCGCCAGCGCCTGCTGACCATCGTCGCCCGGCTGGACGACACCGCCTCGCTCTGGATCACCAATGCCCGCGGCGATGTGCTGGTCTCGACCATCCCCTTCACGCCGGGGCTCAACCTCTCCCACCTGGAATCCTTCCAGGAACAGCGCGACCGTCCCAATGCCCGCCACATCGGCCCGCGCTACACCAGCCCCACCACCGGCCGGCCCTTCTTCGCGATCAGCCGCCGCAGGATCAGCCCCGACGATAGCTTCAACGGCACCATCCACGCCGCCATCAGCACCGAGGCGCTGGAGGCGGCCTTCGCGGTGGCCACCAGCACCATGAACGGCGCGGCTTCCCTGGCGCGCAACGACGGGCTGCTGCTGGTGCGCCTGCCGCGGGGCGGGGAAGGGCAGCGGCTGAATGCCGGCGGCGCGCTGATGGAGGCGATGGAAAGGTCCACCGGGGCCGGCGTCTTCCGTGCGGTCTCCTCGGTGGATGGCAAGGAGCGGCTCTTCGCCTATCGCCTGGTGGCGCCCTTTCCCGTCTATGTCACCTTCGGCGTCGACCTGCCGCCGCGCTACGCCGCCTGGCGGCAGACCATGCTGCGCCAGGCGGCGCTGACGCTGGCGATCATCCTGCTGCTGTCGGGCGCCGCCTGGGTGGCCTGGCGGAGCGCCGCCGGGCGCAGCCGGGCACTGGCCGAGCTGCGGCAGGAGGCCGAGCGGCGCCACCTGGCGGAGGCGCAGCTGCGCGAGGCCCGGGCGCTGGAGGCGCTGGGACGCATGGCGCGCGGCGTCGCGCATGACTTCAACAACCTGCTCACCGTCGTCCTCGGCAATCTGGAGGCGCTGGAGGAAGCGACCGCCGACCCGGTGCTGCGCGGCGTGGCGCAGCGCACGCGGCGCGCCGCGGAGGCCAGCGCGCAGCTCGCCGCCAGCCTGCTGGCCTATGCCCGCACCCAGGTGCTGCGGGTGCAGGCGCTGCCGGTGGATGCGCTGCTGCGCGACATGCTGCCGGTGCTGCAGGACCTGGCGACCCCGGCCATCGAGGTGCGGCTGGAGACGGAGCCCGGCCTGCCGCCCTGCGCGCTGGACCCGGCGCAGCTTCAGGCGGCGATCGGCAATCTGGTCAGCAATGCGCGCGACGCCATCCTGGGTGGAGAGGCCGCGGCGCGGCGCCCGGGCCGCATCAGCATCGGCGCCGCGCGCGCGCAACTGCCGGAGGGCGGCGGCGCGGGGGGCGACTACGTGGCCATCACCATCAAGGACAATGGCGCCGGCATGTCCGAGGATGTGGCCGCGCGCGCCTTCGAGCCCTTCTTCACCACCAAGCCCGCCGGCGCCGGCTCCGGCCTCGGCCTGTCGCAGGTCTTCGGCCTGGTGACGCAGCTGGGCGGCCGGGTCGCGCTGCGCAGCGAGGCGGGGGAGAGCACAACGGTCACGCTCTACCTGCCCGAGACCCAGATGTCGGTGGCGCCGCCGCCGGACGGCGTGCCGGCGGGCGGCCAGGGGCCGGGGCAGGCCGCCACCGCGCCGGCCGGGGCGGCGCGCATCCTGGTGGTGGAGGACCAGCCGGAGATCCGCGCCATGATCGAACGCATGCTGTCGCGCAGCGCGCATCGCGTGCGCAGCGTGCCGGGGGGGCGGGAGGCGCTGGCCCTTCTGGAGGCCGGGGAGACCTTCGACCTGGTGCTGTCCGACGTGCTGATGCCCGACGACATGGACGGCGTGGCGCTGGCGCGCAGCATCCACGCCCTGCGGCCGGACCTCGCGGTACTGCTGATGTCCGGCTATGCGCCGGATGGCGCCGTGCCGGATGGCGCGGTGAAGGGCTTCCTGCGCAAGCCCTTCACCCGCCGTGCCTTGCAGGAGGCGGTGGAGCAGGCCCTGGCCTGACCTGGTCCAGCGCCTGGCGCACCTTCTCCGCCAGGTCGCGGCGGCGGTAGGGCTTGTTCAGCAGCTGCACGCCCGGATCCAGCCGGCCGTGGTGGACGATGCCATTCTCGGTATAGCCGGAGGTGAAGAGCACCCGCAGCCCCGGCCGGATTCGCTGCGCCTCCTGCGCCAGGGCCGGGCCGTTCATGCCGCCGGGCATCACCACATCGGTGAACAGCAGGTCGAAGTCGTCATGCAGCCACAGCGCATCCAGCGCCGCCGCGGCATGCCCCGCCATGACCACGCGATAGCCCAGCTCGCGCAGCTGCGCCGCCACGTGGTCGCGCACCAGCGGGTCATCCTCCACCACCAGCAGCTTTTCCGTGCCGCCGCGCGGCACCTCTCCCTCGGCGCCCGATGCGGCGCGCGGCTGGCTGGTCCCGGCGCGCGGCACATAGACCTTCACCGCGGTGCCGTGGCCGGGCTCGGAGTAGATCTTCACGTGCCCGCCGGACTGCTTCATGAAGCCGAAGACCATGCTGAGCCCGAGGCCGCTGCCCTGGCCCACTTCCTTGGTGGTGAAGAAGGGCTCGAAGGCGCGCGCCACCACCTCCGGCGTCATGCCGGTGCCGGTGTCCGAGACGGCGACCAGCACGTACTCGCCGGGCGTCACCTCGCCCTCCGCCTCCGCATAGGCGGCATCGAGGTGGACGTTGGCCGTCTCGATCATCAGGCGGCCGCCTTCCGGCATGGCGTCGCGCGCATTGATGCACAGGTTCAGCACCGCATTCTCCAGCTGCGGCGGATCTATCAGCGCCGGCCACAGCTCCGCGGCCGGCGCGATCTCGACCTCGACATGCTCCCCCAGCGTCCGCTGCAGCATCTGGTGCAGCCCGGCCAGCAGCTGGTTCACGTCGATCACCTTGGGGTCCAGCGCCTGGCGGCGCGAGAAGGCGAGCAGGCGGCTGGTCAGGGCGGCGCCGCGTTCCGCCGCCGCCATGTTCATCTCCGCCATCTGGCGAAGGTCCGGGGCATGCTCCAGGCTTTCCGCCAGCATCTCCGAATTGCCGAGGATGACCGTCAGCAGGTTGTTGAAGTCATGCGCCACGCCGCCGGTCAGCTGGCCGATCGCCTCCAGACGCTGCGACTGGCGGAGCTTCTGCTCGAGGTCGAGCCGCTCCGTGATATTGGTGTTCACGGCCAGGATGGCGCGTGGCCGGCCCTCCGCGTCGCGCACCAGGGTCCAGGCGCCATCGGCGACGAGGCGCGAGCCGTCCTTGCGGCGCTGCTCGATCTGGCCGCTCCACTCGCCATGCGCCAGCACATGCGCCGTGGCGCGCAGGAAGGGGACGGGATCGTTGTAGAGCAGGTCGAGCGCCGAGCGGCCAACCGCCTCCTCCGCGCTCCAGCCATAGAGGCGCTCCGCGCTGCGGTTCCAGTACTGGATGCGATGGTCGATGCCGCGCACGAGGATGGCGTCGCGTGCCTGGTCGAGCAGGGCGGCCTGCTGTTCCAGCTGCAGCTGCGCCTGCTTGCGCTCCGTCACGTCGCGCTGCACGGCGACCCAGTGGGTATAGTGGCCCTTGGCATCCGCCACCGGCACGATGTCGAGCTCGAGCCAGAATTCGCTGCCGTCCTTGCGATAGTTCAGCAGCTCGGCGCGGATCGGCTTCCAGCCCGCCAGCGCCGCATGGATGCGGTCGAGCTCCGCGCGGCTGGTCTTCGGGCCCTGCAGGATGCGGGGCGAGATGCCGATGATCTCCTCCATCGCATAGCCCGTCAGCCGCTCGAAGGCCTGGTTCACGAAGAGCGTGCGCGGGCCGGGCGGCGTGATCGGCTCGGCCTCGGTGATCAGGATGATGTCGTTCAGCTTGCTCGCCGCCACCTCCAGCAGGCGCAGCCTTTCCTCGCGCCGGTGCTGCGCCGTGATGTCGCGGAAGTAGATCGTCAGGCCGTCGCGGGCCGGATAGGCGGAGATGTCGAACCAGGTGTCGAGCTCCCGCAGATGATAAGTGAAGCGGCGCGTCTCGTGCTGCGCGACGGCAGCCTGGAACTGGCGCTCCACCTCGCTGCCGATCGTGTCGGGGAAGGTCTCCCACACCGTCCGCCCCAGCAGCGACCGCGCCTCCCGCTGCAGCAGGCGCTCGGCCTGGCTGTTGATGCTGGTCAGCCGCCAGGCGTGATCGAGCGTGCAGAGGCCGTCGCTGATGCTCTCGAAGGTCGCGTCCAGCTCCTCCGCCAATTCGCGCACCGCGGCCTCCGCGCGCAGCCGCTCGGTCAGGTCCCATACCACCGCCAGCGCGCAGCGGCGGCCGCGGAAGTCGATCAGCCGCGACAGGATCTGCACCTGGCGGATCTCGCCCGATGCGGTTCGGTGCGGCCAGGGGCCTGTCACCCGCAGCTGGTCGTCGAGCTGCGCCGCCGCCGCCAGCACCGTCGCCCGGTCCGCCTCCGTCGGCAGGTCGAGGACCGTCATCCCGAGGAACTGCGCACGGGTCCATCCATAGGCGGCGAGCGTCGCCTCGTTCACCTCGAGGAAGGCCAGCGTCTCCTTGTCGTAGACCCACATCGGCGCGGGATGCAGGTGGAACAGGTCGCGGAAGGCGGCCTCGCTGGCGCTGAGCGCCTCCTCCGCCGCGCGCTGCTCGGTGATGTCGCGCTGGATCGACATCCAATGCGTGCGCCAGCCGGTCTCATCGACCATGGGCGAGATATTCAGCTCGACCCAATAGGCCGTGCCGTCGCGGCGGCGGTTCAGGATCTGCTGGCGCAGCGGATAGCCGCCATCCACCGCGGCACGAAGCAGTCGCCGTGCCTCGGGGTCCGCATCCTGATGCGTCAGCATCGCCACGGACTGGCCGATGACCTCCTCCGCACGGAAGCCGGTCTGGCGCAGGAAGGCGGCGTTGACGTAGCGGATGAGCAGGCCTTCGCCGCCGTCCTTCGGCGAACCGCCACGGCGGGTCTCGCTGATCACCACCGGCTCGCTGCTCGCCTCCACCATGCGGCGGAACAGCTCCGTCTCCTCCGCGTCGCGCAGGCGGCGCAGCAGCGGGCGCAGCGTGCCGGCCGCCTCGCGCAGCCGCTCCGCCATCGCATCCAGGTCGCGACGCTGCTGGCCGAAGCCGAGCGTCAGGCAGTAGCGTTCCGTCCCGATCGAAAGCGGCGTCACGATCATGGACTCCAGGCCGCATTGCGCCGCCAAGGGCGCATCGGGGATGCCGTCCAGCGGCGCCGCGCGGAAATCGCGGATGACGATCTGCCGGTCCTGCCGGATCGCGGCGCCGGCGGCGGTATTGTCCAGCGTCAGCGGCAGCGCGCGCAGCCGCGCCAGATGCGCGGGATCCGCCGTTCCCGCCTGGTCCTGCGCGCCGATCAGCTGCAGGTGGTGACCGTCCGGCGCCAGGCGGCACACGACGCACAGCACGCCCTGCGCATCCTCGCGCAGCGCCGTCATCGCCGCCTCGATCGCCTCGCGGAAGGTCGGCGTCTCCGCCACGCTGCGCAGCAGCCTTTCGCGCAGCGCGGCGCGCGCCATCTCCACCTCCCGCGCTGCAAGCTGGTGGCGCAGTTCCAGCTGCGCCATCACCGCGGCGGCCAGATCGCGCAGCGTCTCCACCTGCGCCGCATCCAGCAGCGGCCGCGGCTTCGTGTCCATGATGCAGAGCGTGCCGAGCGCATGGCCCTCCGGCGTGCGCAGCGGCGCGCCGGCGTAGAAGCGCAGCTGCGGACCGCCCAGCACCAGCGGATTCTCCGCGAAGCGCGGATCCAGCGCGGCATCCGGCACCTGGCAGATGTCATCGCCCTGGATCGCGGTATTGCAGAAGGCGATGGCGCGCGGCGTCTCCGAGAAGTCCAGCCCCACCCGCGCCTTGAACCACTGCCGGTCGGAATCGATGAAGGAGACCAGCGCCACCGGCGCGTCGAAGACGCGCGTGGCGAGCCGCACGATGCGGTCGAAGGCGGCTTCGGGAAGCGTGTCCAGCACGTCGTAGCTGCGCAAGGCTGCCAGTCGAGCAACCTCCTGCGACGATGGAGCGGGCGTAGCCGATGGCGGCGACAAGTGAATGATCTCCGGGGCCTATGCACCCCCTGGAAGGGGGGCTGTCGCAGACGGTGAACCGGCCCGATGCGATTGGGACGATATCCTCCACCCCCTGTAGGTCAATCTTTTCCTTGGTTTCCGCGGGTCGTGAATTGTCCTTCTGTGTCATCCGCTGTTGCATTGCCCCGCGGGCTGACATCCTCCAGCCGATCGATCGCACGCAGCGCCGGAAACCAGCGCATCCAGGCGATTGCCACCAGGACGGTTCCGACGCCGCCCAGCACCACGGCGGCGACCGGCCCGAGCAGGGCCGCCGCGACGCCGGATTCGAATTCCCCCAGTTGGTTCGAGGTGCCGATGAACAGCGAATTCACCGCCGCCACACGCCCGCGCATCTCATCCGGCGTCGCAAGCTGCACGAGGGATTGCCGCACCACGACGCTGACCACATCGGCCGCCCCCAGCACCACCAGTGCGGCACTCGACAGGACCAGCGAACGCGACAGGCCGAAGACGATCGTCGCCAGGCCGAACAGCATCACGGCGAGGAACATGCGCTGGCCCGCATGGCGCGACAAAGGCCGCCAGGCCAGCAGCAGCGACATCCCCAGCGCCCCGATGGCGGGCGAGGCGCGCAGCAGTCCGAGGCCCCAGGGGCCGGTCTGCAGGATATCCTTGGCATAGATGGGAAACAGCGCCGCCGCGCCGCCCAGCAGCACCGCCACCATGTCGAGCGACACGGCGCCGAGCAGCGCCGGGCGCGACCAGATGAAGGTGATGCCGGAGAACAGGTTCTCGATCGTCACCTTGCCGCGCATCTTCGGGCGCGTGGGAATGCGGATGGCCAGCACCATCAGCCCCGCGAGCAGGAAGGCGAGGGCGGCCACTCCATAGGCCGCCGTGGCACCGCCCAGCGCATAGAGAAAGCCGCCCAAGGCCGGCCCGCAGATGGTCGCCACCTGGTTGGCGGAAGACCCCATGGCCATGGCGCGCGGCAGGTCCGGCGCCGCCACCACGCCGGAGATCAGCGCCTGCTGGGCCGGCATCTCGAAGGCGCGCGCGGTGCCGAACAGCACGACCAGGGCGAAGATCGCATCCCGGTCCAGCCAGCCGGAGAGGCTGCCCCAGGCGAGACCCAGCCCGCCCGCCGCCGTCACGATGCGACAAATGCCGACCAGCAGCCGACGGTCCACCCGGTCCGCCACCTGACCCACCACCAGGGTCAGCAGCAGCATCGGAAGGAACTGCGCCAGCCCCACCAGGCCGAGCGCCAGGGCGCTGTCCGTCAGCTCATAGACCTGCCAGCCCACCGCCACCACCTGCACCTGCAGCGCGGCCGCCGAGAGGATGCGGGAGCCGAGGAACAGGGCGAAGGGCGCCTGCCGCAGCAGGGCGGTGGCGCTGGGGGCGGCGTCCTGCATGCCAGCCGCTTCCTCAGTTGCCCGCCAGGGCCCGCAGGCGGTCCAGCTCGGCCGGCTTCACCCGCACGCCCTCCGCCCGCTGGCGCCGCAGCATCGCCAGCTCACGCTCCCCCGGCAGCATGACCGGCCGGGCGGGATCGGCGGCGGGCGTGTCATGCAGGATGCCGATGAAATCCGCCATGCGCGCGGCGAGTGTCTCCGCGCTTGCCAGCTTCGTCGCATCGATGGCGATGAAGACATGGCCGAGGTTCTGGGCCGCCTCCGGATTCTTGTCCCAGGCCTGCACATGGCTGAGGAAGGCCGCGCCCGAGAGCAGCCCGGCCAGCAGGTCCACCATCACCGCCAGGCCATAGCCCTTGTGGCCGCCCACCGGCAGCAGGAAGCCCGCCAGCGCCGCCTTGGCATCGGTCGTCGGCTGCCCCTGCGCATCCGTGGCCCAGCCCTCCGGCAGCGGCGCCCCGCTGGCCGCCAGGTCCCGGATCTTGGCGCGCGCCGCGACGGACAACGCCATGTCGAGGATCACCGGATCACCGCCGGGATTCGGCACGCCGATGCCGAGGGGGTTGTTGCCCAGCCGCGTGTCCTTGCCGCCCCAGGGTGCGATGGTCGTCGTGGCATTGGAGGCGATGAGGGTCGCAAATCCCTGCTCCGCCGCGATCAGCGCATAGGGCAGGATGGGCCCGAAGTGGTTGCTGCCGCGGGCGAAGGCGGCGCCGATGCCGCAATCCCGCGCGCCCGCCATCGCCGCCTCCAGCCCGGCCATGCCGACCAGCGGGCCGATGCCGTTGCGGCCATCCACCATGGCCAGCGCCGGCATCACCCGCGTCACCTGCGGCACCGCCCGCGCATCGATGCCGCCGAGCCTCACCCGGTCCAGATACTGGCCGACGCGGCTGATGCCATGGGTGGTCAGCCCCGCCAGCTCCGCCAGCACCAGCACCCGCGCCGCCTGCGCTGCCTCCGCCGGCGCCATGCCGGCACGGGCCAGGGCGCGGCTGGCCAGGTCCAGCAGCGCGGCCTCGCCGAGGGCTTCGCTCACTTGCCGGCCCAGACGGAGGCCGGGATATAGACCTCGCCCTTCATGATGCGCCGCGCCGTGCGCAGCGTGCCGCCGCCCAGGATGGTGCGGCTGCCATCCGCCGCCACGCCGGTGGTGATCACCGCCTCCATCACCCCGGTGGGGTGCTCCAGCGTCACCATCTCTCGCGCCTCGGCATTCACCACGGCGATGCCCTCGGCCACCGTGCCGGGCAGCTTGCAGGCGCTGGCGATGCAGATGCCGCCCGTCACCGCCATGGCCTCATGGCAGGCCAGCGGCGTGAAGTAGCGCGCGGCGACCCCTGCGCCGCCCGCTGGCTCTCCCACCATGGCAAACTTCGGCATCACCTTGCCTGCCACATCGCCCATGCCCATGGCGAGGCCCGCGGCGCGCCGGATGCGCTCGATTCGCGCCATGAAGTCGCGGTCGGCATCCAGCTCCTTCGCACTCTCGCGCGCCGTCTTGCCGAGGTCGCGCGCGCGGGCGATCACCACGGGCATGGCGACATCCAGGCAGGTGACATCCACCCCCTCGATGCGGTCCAGCGGCTTGCCCGTCGGCATCAGCTTGCCCGTGGCCCCGCCCACGGCCTCGGCAAAGTTCAGCACGATGGGGGCGGCAGTGCCCGGCACGCCGGCAATCCGGGCATCCCCGTCATAGGTCACCCGGCCACCCGGGGTCTGCACCACCGCCTCGATCAGCGCGCCGGTATTCACCGCGCGGATCAGCACGCGCGTCTCGCCATCCTCGGCCGGCACCAGGCCATTCTCGATGGCGAAGGGGCCGATGCCGGCCAGCATATTGCCGCAGGTGGGACCCCAATCGACCACATCCTGGTCCACCGAGACCTGGGCAAACAGGTAATCCACCTGCTGCTTCTCCCCCGGCGCCGCGCGGCTGACCATCACCGTCTTGCTGGTCAGCGTGGTGCCGCCGCCCAGCCCGTTGATCTGCCGCGCATCCGGCGAGCCCATCACCGCCAGCAGAACCCGCCCCGCCTCCTCCCGGCTCTCGGGCAGGTCGCTCCGCAGGAAATAGGGGCCGCGGCTGGTGCCGCCACGCATGAAGGTGCAGGGGATCGCGGTCTGGAGGGTCATAAGGGGGTCCTTGCGGCGCTACGTCGACCGTCGAGATACCCCCGCACCGGCCGCCGGGGGAAGCGCACCGGCCGCGTGGCAGGGTGACGGCCCGCGCACGAAAGTCCAGGATGGCGGGATAACGGCCGCCCAGACCGGCCGAACCGGAGGATCCAGGATGAACCGACGCAACGCCCTGCTGCTGGCCGCAGGCGGGCTGGCCACGCCGCTGCTCGCCCGCGCCCAGGAGAGCTGGCCCGCCCGCCAGGTGAAGATCATCATCCCCTTCGCCGCCGGCGGACCCCAGGACATCCCGGCCCGCATCATCGCCGACCGCCTCAGCCGCACCCTCGGCGCCACCTTCTTCATCGAGAACCGCCCGGGCGTCGGCGGCGGCCTCGGCGCGCAGATGGTCGCCAATTCACCACCGGACGGCGCCACCCTGCTATTCATCTCCTCCTCCATCTCCATCCTGCCGACGCTGCAACGCCAGCTGAACTTCGACCCCCTGCGGGACCTCGCGCCCCTCACCGTCGTCTGCGACGTGCCCGCCGGCATGATGGTGCGCGCCGACAGCCGCTTCACTGACCTCCCCAGCCTGATCGCGGAAGCCAAGGCCAACCCCGGCAAGCTCACCTACGGCTCCGGTGGCGTCGGCTCCGCCAACCACCTGGCCGGCGCCCAGTTCGCAGCCCTCGCCGGCATCGAGACCATCCACGTGCCCTACCGCGGCGTCAGCCAGGCGGTGAACGCGATCTACACCGGCGAAATCGACTTCGTCTTCGGCAGCACCGTCGAAGTCCTCTCCCACCACCGGCAGGGCCGCGCCCGACTCCTCGGCATGACCATGCCCGACCGCGTGCCCGCCGTGCCCGACATCCCCGCCATCGCCGAACACGTCCCCGGCTACGCCGCCCCCAACTGGTTCGCCATGTTCACCCCCAAAGGCCTGCCCGACCCGCTGACCCAACGCCTGGTGGCCGAACTCACTGCCATGAAAACCGACGAAGTGCTCATCGCCCGACTGGAACCCGCCGCCGCCATCATCCGCATGGACGGCCCGCAAGCCCTCACCACCCAACTCACCGCCGAAATCCCCCGCTGGCGCAACGTCATCCAGAGAGCGGGCATCGCGGTCGAAGGCTGAGGGGAGGCGGTGCTGGGTGGTTCGCAGGGGGACGCTGTCCCCCTGCACCCCCTGCCAAGGGGCAGTGGCCCCTTGGAACCCTTTGATTCATGAACAGAAA
>NZ_JBHYDM010000043.1:0-36124 GCF_051860665.1 Falsiroseomonas sp. | reverse complement strand
CACCCGCGCCACCCTGGACCCCGCCGCATGACGGCCCCGCTGCGCCGCCGCGGCCCGCGCCCGCTGCCGCTGCACCTGATCCTGGGCGCCAGCCGCGGGATGGCGGCGATCCTCGGCAGCCAGGGGCTGGGGGCGGCGATGCCGGCCTTGCCGCCCGGATCGCCGAGCTGGAACGGCGCCTCGCTGCCCTGGATGCCGGCGATGCGCCTCTCGCCGGAGGGGCTGGCGGAGATGCGCCGCATCGCGGCCGCCCTCGCCGCCGCAAACCAACCGCCTGAGGCGTTCCAGGCCGCGGTGATCCGTCGCCTGCTGCGGGCGGATCGCGCCCTGCTCGCCGGCATCGCGGCCTATCGCCGGCATCCCTATCACCGCACCCTGCCGGATCCGCCGGTGATCTGGGCGGAGGGCGGCACGCGGCTGCTGGACTATGCACCCGGCACCGCCGGGCCGCCGGTTCTGCTGGTGCCCTCCCTGATCAACCGGGCGGAGGTGCTGGACCTGATGCCGGGGCGGTCCCTGCTGCGCTTCCTGGCCGGGCAGGGCGTCCGGCCGCTGCTGCTGGACTGGGGCTGGCCCGGTGAGGCCGAGCGCCATTTCACCCTGACGGATTACATCGCTGGCCGGCTGGAACGCGCGCTGATGGCGCTGCCGGGGCCCGTGGTGCTGGTCGGCTATTGCATGGGCGGGCTGCTGACGCTCGCCGCGGCGCTGCGCCGGCCGGACCGCGTCCGCGCCCTGGGCCTGCTGGCCACCCCCTGGAATTTCCATGCCGATCCGGCCGAGACCGCCCGCGCCCGCGCCGCCGCCGCCCTGCTGCCGGGGCTGGAGCCGGTGATGCAGGCCAGCGGCGCCCTGCCGGTCGATGCCATCCAGACCCTGTTTGCCGGCCTCGACCCCTTCGGCATCCCGCAGAAATTCCGCGCCTTTGCCCGGCTGGACCCGGACTCTGACCGTGCCGCGCAGTTCGTGGCGCTGGAGGATTGGCTGAATGACGGCGTGCCATTGGCCGCCCCCGTGGCGCGGGAGGCGCTGGGCGGCTGGTATGGCGCCAATACCCCGCATCGCCTGGCCTGGCGGGTGGCCGGCGCGGTGGTGGACCCGGCGGCACTCGCCATGCCCGCCTTTCTCGCGGTGCCGGCGCGCGACCGCATCGTGCCGCCGGCCTCGGCCGAGGCCCTGGCCACCCGGCTGCCCGCGCCCCGCCTGCACCGGGCGACCGCCGGCCATATCGGCATGGCCGCCGGCAGCGGGGCGGAGGCAGCGCTCTGGCGGCCGCTGCTGAACTGGCTGCGCGGGCTCTGACTGCCGGTGCTTGTTCATCATGCCGCGCCGCACCACACTCGGCGGTAACCAGTCATCCCGAGCCAAGGAGCCCCAGGGCCCATGTCCGCCAGCGCATCCGAGATCGTCATCGCCTCCGCCGCCCGCACCCCGGTCGGGGCCTTCAACGGCGCCTTCGCCAGCCTGCCCGCGCATGTGCTGGGCACCGCCGCCATCCGCGCGGCGCTGGAGCGCGCCGGCGTGGCGCCGGAGGAGGTGGACGAGGTGATCCTCGGCCAGATCCTGACGGCCGGCGCCGGCCAGAACCCGGCGCGGCAGGCCGCCATCGCCGCCGGCATCCCGGTGGAGCGCACCGCCTTCGGCATCAACCAGCTCTGCGGCTCCGGCCTCCGCGCCGTGGCGCTGGCCGCCCAGCAGGTGGCCTGCGGCGATGCCAGCATCGTGGTGGCCGGCGGGCAGGAGAGCATGACCCAGGCGCCGCATTGCGCGAATCTGCGCGCGGGCCAGAAGATGGGCGACCTCGCCATGGTCGATACCATGATCAAGGACGGGCTCTGGGACGCCTTCAACGGCTACCACATGGGCAATACGGCGGAGAACGTCGCCCAGAAGTTCCAGCTGACCCGCCAGGAGCAGGACGAATTCGCAGCATCCAGCCAGCGCAAGGCCGGCGAGGCGATGAAGGCCGGGCGATTCAAGGACGAGATCACGCCGGTCACGGTCAAGGGCCGCAAGGGCGACGTGGTGGTGAGCGAGGACGAATACCCCCGCCCCGACACCACGGTGGAGACACTCGCCAAACTGCGCCCGGCCTTCAGCAAGGACGGCACGGTGACCGCGGGCAATGCCTCCGGCATCAATGACGGCGCCGCCGCGGTGGTGGTGATGTCGGCCGCCGAGGCCGCGAAGCGCGGCATCACGCCGATGGCGCGCATCGTCTCCTGGGCCACGGCGGGCGTCGATCCGGCCATCATGGGCACCGGGCCGATCCCGGCCAGCCAGAAGGCGCTGGCCAAGGCGGGCTGGGACGTGGCCTCGCTCGACCTGATCGAGGCGAACGAGGCCTTCGCCGCCCAGGCCTGCGCGGTGAACAAGGGCCTCGGCTGGGATCCGGCCAAGGTGAACGTGAATGGCGGCGCCATCGCGCTGGGCCATCCGATCGGCGCCTCCGGCGCGCGGGTGCTGAACACGCTGCTCTTCGAGATGGCGCGGCGGGATGCCAGGCGCGGGCTGGTGACGCTGTGCATCGGCGGCGGCATGGGCGTCGCGATGTGCGTCGAACGCGGCTGATTTCCAGGGACCACGCCGCGCGACACAGTGTTTCGCGCGGCGCGGTCCGTGATTGCGACGCTCCCTGAGGCCGCCCTAAGGTTCCGTTCGCTGCGGAACCGAATGGGCGCGGCCGGGGGAAAACATCATGGCGCTGTTCCGGATCAACCCGCTGACCGGCGGGCCCTTGCTGCAGGATGGCACCGTCGGCGCCGATACCTTCATCAGCCTCGGCACCAGCAACCTTCTCGTCCCCGGCCTGCTGCAGGATGCCGGCGGTGGCCTGGACCAGCTCCGCATCCTCTCCGCCAGCCCGCTCACCGTGGCGGATGCCGCCTTCGCCGGCCTGCGTGGCTTCGAACAGGTGGTGCTGCGCGCCAGCGGCAGCGCCAGCCTCACCCTCGGCGATGCGGCGGAAGCCGCGCTTGGCCCCAGCGCCACCATCACCCTGGCCCGGGTCGCCACCGCCAGCCTGGCGGTGGATGCCGCAGGCCTCGCCACCAACCTCCGCCTGGTCGGCCGCGGCGGGGCTGACCTGCTGCAGGGCGGCCTCGGCCAGGACACCATCCTGGGCGGGGATGGCGCGGACACCCTGCAGGGCGGCGGCGGCAATGACCGGCTGATCGGCGGCGCCGGCAACGATGTCTTCCGCATCGGGCCGGAGGCCGGCCAGGTGGTGCTGGTGGATTTTTCCGCCAGCGAGGACGTCATCGACTTCACCGCCCTTCCCGGCCTCACCTTCGAAGGGCTGATGGACGCCGCCACGCAGATCGGCAGCGTGGTGCGGATCGACCTCGAGGGCGGGGTGCGGGTGACGCTGCGCAATACGGCGCTGAGCGACCTGCATGCCGGCAACCTGCTGCTCGGCCCGGTGGGCGAGCCGCTGCTGGTCGACCAGACGCGGGAGGAAATGGGCTTCGATGGCGAGGCGGGGCAGGATGGCGGGGCCGCACAGGCGACGCTCTACGGCAGCGAGGATGTGCTGACCGGCAGCCTGCTGGCGGATGATGTGCAGCGCCAGGGCCTGGCCGGGGGCGGCGCTGGCGGCGCCGGCGCGGCCGGCGCGGATGGCGAGGCGGGCGCCGAGACCTACCTTTTCACCTCGCCCCTGCATACGCGGATCACCCCGCGCGGGGGGGATGGCGCGGATGGCCAGGCGGGCGGCGAAGGCGGCGCGGCCGCGGCCATCGCGGACGGGGCCGGCACGCGGCTGAAGGGCGCGCTGGCCGGGCGCGACGATTCCGCGCTGCGGATGCAGGCCGCGGGCGGCGCCGGGGGCGATGGTGGCGATGGCGGCTTCGGCGGCGCTTCCGCCGCGGAACTCGACGTCACGGCGCTGGACGAGGACGGCCTGGTCGTCAGCGGTCTCTATGATACCGCCAACCAGGGCGGCAGCGGCGGCGCCGGGGGGGATGGCGGCGCGGGCGGCGATGCCGCGGCCGAGATCCTGGGCTTCCTCGGCAATGACGGGCCGGGCGCCAACCACGTGCTTTCCGCCACGGCCCGGGCCGGGCTTGGCGGGGAGGGCGGGCGGGGCGGCAATGGCGGCGATGGCGATTTCGACGCCGATCTGACGGACGGCGTGGATGGCAGCGAGGGCGGGGCCGGCGGCGCCGGCGGCCGCGGTGGCGATGCCCTGGCTCGGATCAGCGGGCTGGAGGCCCAGCTGGCCACCGGCACCGACTGGCTGCTGGAGGCCGCGGCCTATGGCGGCCGCGGCGGTGATGGCGGCCGGGCCGGCGATGCCGGCTTCGGCAGCACGGGCGCCGAGGAGAGCCTGGCCGGGGAGAGCACCGGCTGGCGCGACGAGGGCTACGATATCGGCGGCGCGGGCGGTGCGGGCGGGCAGGGCGGCAATGCGCTGGCGGAGCTGGTCGGCAACCGGATCGGCACCGGCGGCGAGGCCGCGAATACCGTGCGGCTGGAGGCCCTGGCCCATGCCGGCTTCGGCGGCTTCGGCGGCCTGGGCGGCTTCGGCGGGTCGGCGGCCGATGTCGGCACCTTCGAGGAGGGCGGCATCCAGGTCACCCATCGTCTCGGCATCGCCGGCGCGGATGGCGAGGAAGGCGGGCAGGGCAGTGCCCGCATCGTCCTGCAGGACAATCTCATCGCGCTCGGCGGCGGCGACGACCTGCTGCAGATCGCGCTGTTCCTGGAAGGTGGCGCGATCTCGCTGGATTTCGCCGACAACCGCTTCGACGGGGAGGGCGGGCGCGACACGCTGGACCTGATCGATGTGCAGGATTTCGCCGCGGTGATCGACCTGCAGGCCGGCACGCTGACGCTGGACGGCCAGGCCGGCGCCAGCCTGCTGCGCTTCGAGAGCTTCGTCGGCACCAACCTGGACGACCGCTTCATCGATGGGACGGGGGAGCAGATCTATGCCGGCGCGGAGGGCGCGGATGTCTTCGTCTTCGCCCCCGGCCATGGCCAGGACAGCATCCAGGACTTCCGCCAGGGCGAGGACCTGATCGACCTGACCGCCTTCGGCTATGCCGGTTTCGAGGATCTCGACATCGGCACCAGCCCGCCGGGCTATGAATACCCCTATGTCGTGATCACCACCTCCGGCGGCACCGGCATCAGCATGAGCTTCGACGAACCGACGGTGCTGACGGCGGCCGATTTCCTGCTGTAGCGGTCGGCCAACAGGCTTCGGCAATCCGCCGCGAAAGCCCTCTCCATCCGCAGGGGGGAGAGGGTTTTTCCGGGCCAGCCAACAATGGCTTCGGGCGGGCGGTCAGAAATCGTCCAGCAGCGCGTCGATCGCAGCCTGGTCGATATCGCCGCCGGCCGGCGTTTCCACGGTGCGGATGGCGGTCTTCACCTCCACCTGCGGGCGCTGAACTTCCGGCAGCCCGCCCTCCGGGATCATCGTCTCCAGCATGTTCTCCACCTGCTGCAGGTGCTGGATGGCGCGGCGAATGCGCTGGCCGGTGACGTCCTGGAAGCTGCAGGCCTCGAAGATCGAATTCACCCGCGCGGCGATGGCCGCTACCTCGTCCTTGTCCTTGCCGCCGCCTTCCACCCAGTTCTGGATCGCCTCGGCGGCTTCCATGATGGTGTTCGCGGCCGCCTCCGTCGCCTGCACCACCGCCTCCAGCTCCAGCCCGCTGTTGCGGGTGGCAGCGGCCGGCATGGCGACGAGCTGGCCGATCTGGTCGTGGATGCGCGCCAGCTCCGCCTTCATGTGCTCCTCGCCCATGTCGGAGATCTCGACGCTGGCATGCAGCTCGGCGCTCAGCTCTGCGATGCGACGGTCGACGAAGCTGCGCAGCTCGGCCATCGCCGGGTGCAGCTCCGCCCGCATGGCCTCGCGCAGGGAGTCGGTCGTCGGGTCCGTCGTCACTGACATGCTCATCATCCCGGTGGCGTCCGCGAACCGGCGGACCTCTTGGCAGGTGGGGGAAGATGCCATGCTCGGGTGAACAAGGCGTTGCCAGTGGTCAGGCCGGCCGCCGTGCCGGCGGGGCGGGGGGGGGGGTCAGGCCGGCAGCACCACGCGCCGCCGCAGCCGGCCGCCGCCGGCCGGGATGGCCGCCAGCAGGTCCTTCTCCGCCTCCAGGATCGCAACGCCGGCGAGCCGCGGGCAGAGGCTGCGGCCGAAGCGCTCGCAGGGGCCGGCGATGGGCGAGAGCAGGCGCAGCCCGACCGGCGGCAGGAACAGCGCCGCCTCCCGCCGCGCCGGGCGGAACAGGTGTCGCGTCAGCAGCCGCGAAAGCTGGCCGCTGGAATAGGGCTGGCCATGGCCGAAGGGCGTGCGTTCCAGCTGCGCCCAGATCCCGACGCGGTTCGGCACAACCACGATCAGCCGCCCATCGTCGTGCAGCACGCGCCAGACCTCGCGCAGCATGCGCCGGGCATTCTCTGCCGCCTCCAGCCCATGCACCAGCAGGATGCGGTCGAAGCTCCGGTCGGCGAAGGGCAGTGCCTCCTCCTCCGCCACCAGGCTGGCGCTGCGGGTCGGCTCCGCCCCGGGGGGCGGCCAGGGCGCCAGGCTGCCGTGGGAGGGGGTCAGCGCGATGCAGCGCGCCGCCTCCCGCCGCCACAGGCCGAGATAGGGCGCGGCATGGCCGATGCCGAGCACGGCCTGCCCCGGCAGCGCCGGCCAGAGCGCCGCCAGCCGGTCCCGCACCAGGCGGGCCGTCACCGCGCCGGCGGGGGATCGGTAGAACCCCAGCAAACCATGGACCTCGCTCGTCATGCCGGGGATATAGGGGGGAAGGGCCGCGGTTTGGACCGGGCCAGGCTGAGAACCAGATCGGGAAGGTGCGCGCGATGTCGGTGAAGGTTCAGGCGGTTCCCTGCCTCGAGGACAACTACCTCTGGCTGCTGCGCGACGTGCCGACCGGGGCCATCGGCATCTGCGACCCGGGCGAGGCGGGCCCCGCCATCGCGGCGGTGGAGGAGGCCGGCGGCCGGCTGGATGCGATCTTCCTGACCCATCACCACGGCGACCATATCGATGGCGTGGCCGAATTGAAGGCGCGCTTCCCGCAGGCCCGCATCATCGGCGGCAAGCCCGACGCGCACCGCCTGCCGAAGCTGGACGAGGCGGTGGATGAGGGCGACACGGTGAAGTTCGGCGCGGCCGAGGCCAAGGTCATGCACCTGCCCGGCCATACCACCGGCCATATCGCCTTCCACTTCGCCGCCGACCACTTTCTGCTGTGCGGCGACATCGTCTTCGCGCTGGGCTGCGGCCGGCCGCTGGAAGCCGGGGGCATGGAGGCGCTGTACAACTCCTTCCAGCGCCTGGCGAAGCTTTCGCCGGAGACCCGCTTCTGCTGCGGCCATGAATATACCGAGGCCAATGCCCGCTTCGCCCTGACCATCGAGCCCGGCAACAAGGCGCTGCGGGCCGAGGCCGAGGCCGCCGGCGCGCTGCGCGCCGCGGGCCGCCCGACGGTGCCCACCACCCTGGCGCAGGAGCTGGTGGCGAACCCCTATTTCCGCGCCCGCGACCTGGCCGAGTTCACCGCGCGCCGCGAGGCGAAGAACCATTTTCGGGGTTGAACCTTCGCGAAGCCATCATTCCGCTGGTGCCCGATCCTTGTCATCCTGCGCCGCAGCGCCGGGATCGGGCCGGCCAGCGCGACAGGAAACGCCCATGAAACTGCACCACGCCCATGCCAGCCCCTTCGCCCGCAAGGTGATGGCCTGTGCCATCCTGCGCGACATCGACGGGCGGATCGAGATCGTCGTGACCGATCCGCATGCCTCCCCGGCCGCGCTGCTGCAGGACAATCCGCTCTCCAAGGTGCCGGCCCTGGTCACCGATGACGGCCGCGCGGTCTTCGACAGCCGGGTGATCTGCGAATATCTGGACACGGTGGGGGAGGCGCCGCCGCTGTTCCCGCCGACCGGCAGCATGGCGCGCCTGGCCGCCCAGGTGCGGCACGCCCTGGCGGATGGCATCATGGATGCGGCGGTGGCGCGGCGCATGCGCTTCGGCAAGCCGATGGACGAGACGCGGCTCGCCTATGTCGCGCGCCAGAAGGCGGCGGTGCAGCGCGGCCTGGCGGCGCTGGAGCAGGATGCGCCGCAGGGGCTCTCCGATATCGGCGAGGTCGCGGTGGCCTGCGCCCTCGGCTACCTCGACTTCCGCTTCGCCGACGAGCCCTGGCGCGCCGGCCATCCGCGGCTGGCCGACTGGTTCGAGCGCGTCTCCCGCCTGCCGGCCCTGGCGCGCACGGCGCCGCCGGGCTGATGGACCTGACCGACCCCGCCTTGGCGGCGGCCGAGGTGGTGGCGGGGCTCGGCCTCGCCCCGCATCCGGAAGGCGGCCATTACCGCGAGGTCTGGCGGGATGCGCCGGCCGAGGGCGGGCGCGGCGCCGGAACCGCCATCCATTTCCTGCTGGAGGCCGGGCAGCGCAGCCACTGGCACCGGGTGGATGCCGCCGAATGCTGGTTCTGGCAGGGCGGCGGGCCGCTGGTGCTGGCGCTGTCGCAGGATGGTACGGCGGTGGACGAGGTGGTGACGCTCGGCCCCCGGGCGGCGCTCATGGGGGTGGTGCCCAAGGGCTGGTGGCAGGCGGCCTGGCCGGCGGGGGATCGCTGGTCGCTCGTCTCCTGCACCGTCTCCCCCGCCTTCCATTTTGGCGGATTCGACCTGGCGCCGCCGGGCTGGGAGCCGGGGGCGTGAGCACCTCGATCGCCTGGGACGAGCGCTACCAGGGCGGCGGCTTCCAGTTCGGGGAGGCGCCGAACCGCTACCTGGAAAGCCAGCGCGCCTGGCTGCGGCCGGGGATGCGGGCGCTGGCGCTGGGCGATGGCGAGGGGCGCAACGGCGTCTGGCTCGCCGAGCAGGGCCTTTCGTCCGTCTCCCTGGACTGGTCGCCGGTCGCCGGGGCGAAGGCGGCCGCCCTGGCCGCTTCGCGCGGCGTGGCGCTGCGCACGGTGACGGCGGATGCGGCGGCCTGGGCCTATCCCGAGGCGGAGTTCGACCTCGTCGCCTGGATTTTTGTGCATCTGCCGCCCGAGGACCGCGCCGCGGCGGCGGCCGGCGTGCTGCGCGCCCTGGCGCCGGGCGGGCTGCTGATCCTGGAATGTTTTTCGCCGGCCCAGCAGGGGCGGCGCAGCGGCGGGCCGAAACTGCCGGAACTGCTCTGGACCCGGGCCATCGTCGAGCGGGAATTTGCGGGGCTGGAGGTGCTGGAACTGCTGGAGGGCACCGTGGCCCTGGATGAGGGGCCGCGGCACCAGGGCCAGGCGGAGGTGGTGCGGGCGACGTTGCGTCGTAAATTTTAGCTAGCGGTCTTGCTGCTTTGTGGAGCAGAAAGGCGGGTATCATTTGCCTTGCCATTTTCGACCGCCCAGGCATTTAGTTTTGCAAAGCAGTCATCAAGATATGCTGAGGCATCATCGGTCAGCACGCTATACGGCCCATGGTAAGTATCACTATGCAGCTCAACAAGAAGATTCTGAACCCTGGAGATCAGCAAAGGGTCGTTCTTGATACGATTATAGGCCTGAAGTGGCTTGTCTTTACCCAGTTCAGCGCCGCCCAAAAACCGCTCAAAATCCGGCGTGCTGTAGCGATGGCGAACGACTATATTTTGTTTTCGGCACGCTAAAATGGCCTGATAGATCTCTGAATTGATCGTCCACATAGCGTTCTTCCCGGCCGAGTGGAAAGGCCAGTCAAGATCATGCAAAATTCCGAAATCGACATGAAAATGCTTAAGCATTTTTATTAGTGGGACAAGTACAGCTTTCCCGCGCGCCCGGACCACTGTTACCTTGTCGCGAAGGGGATGACCCTTCTCTGTGATTGCGGCAATAAACGCCGCGTGTTCAGTGTCGCCCTCAACGAGAACCGGATAAGACCCAAAGAATACCTCTGCGAGCCCTACGTCAAGATTCTGAATTGCTTGGAGTTGCTGCTTTTCGTCTTCAGTGAACGTGATCGTCTCGGAGCGATAGGTTCGGGTTGAGACGGTGTTCGTCGTATTCGTAGTGCGCTCTAAACGGACTACGGTGGTATGATCTTCTAGCGGATTTATGAAATATGGGGAGTGCGTGGTCATCATGACCTGCCAATCCGGGTCTTTTGCTAAATCATATAGGTGACGTTGAGCTGCTCTTGCGGCCATTGGGTGCATGGCATTTTCAGGTTCGTCTATCAAAAGAAGATGTCCGGGTAAGGCGGGGTCATCCTCGCCTTCGGGAACAGGGCCTCCTTCGATTATCGACTGAAGCTGCGCTTCAATTCGAGCCTTTTCTACCTTATCAATCTTCTTTTTGAGTTTCGCCTCAAGAAATTTCCGGTGCTCTTGAATGCGATCGTTGCTTCTTTTTATTTCATTATGGACTCGCAGCATGGCCCAAAAAAGAGCTCGTCGCGCTCCAGTTCCTTGCTGGACCACTAAGGTCTCGAATTCGCCGTCCACTACCCTGATGCCTGAGCCTGCTTTCAAATGCTCGGGAATCTTAATGGAAAGGGGATCTATCGAGATGTTTAACCTTAGCCCAAGGCCAGGAAATATGTCGGTGAAAGCAGCTTGCAGGTTACCTGAGATAGTCTGAAAACGGTCAGTATGCGCGACGCTGAGACCACTAACGAGTTTGACTAGACTGGCCACTGCCTGAGCAAGATCTGAGTCGGGCGTCGCTTGTCGAAGTTGAATTTCCTGCAAGAACGGATCCAATGCTAGGGCAAGGAGAACGGCTTCTGTTTTATCCACATCTTGCAGTGAGCCAATTCTCAGCGGTCTGGGGAGTCGCGATTTAAACACGTTATCTGCGCCTCCCGCCTTTTCGTCTGAAGCCCAGTCCTTTGCTTGGGGGTCCCAGGTAGCCCTTACTTTCTTGAAGCCGGTTTCGGGTGCCCACTGCCATCGGCTGCGTAAAATACGGTAATCCCCGACGTGTTCTTTCCATTCAGATCCGATGTTGGCCAAGCCGTCGGGAATGTGAAGGTCCAATTCAATCTCGGACGGTGAGCCTTCAGGCGCCCAATTGCAGCGGTCTTTAACGCGATCAAAATCTTCGCGGCCATGGGCGAGTTCATATGCTCGGAGAACCGTAGATTTCCCTGAGTTATTCTTCCCGACCAAGCAGACGATGTTGTCTAGTGCAACATCGATACCTTCGTCGCCAACGCAGCCGAGGTTGCGAACCTTCAGTCGTAACAGCTTTGATCGCTTCATGAACGCCTCCAGAATGTTTTGATTCTGGATTGGAACGCTCCGCTTTACAAGCTCTGGGCTAGTTGTCGGTGCATCGGCGCATCTCCAATGCTCGTGCCAACAAGAACCTCAGTCAGCACCGGTGAGCCCCTTATCGCTTAGCCCGCGCCGCGACAAAACCTCCGCCCGCCACCATCAGCGTCGCCAGCACCACCCGCGCGCTGAATTCGCCCTGCCCGGCCAGGATCAGCAGCAGGGTGGAGGCCACCGGCACCGCATAGGCCAGCGCCCCCAGCAGCCGCGGATCGCCGCGCTTCATGCCGATATCCCAGAGGAAGAAGGCCGCGCCCACAGGCCCGAGGCCGAGCAGCGCCACCGCCAGCCACTGCCCCGCATCCGGCGTCACCGTCGCCTCGAAGGCCAGATGCGCCACCGCCGCCAGCACCGCGGTGCCCAGGCAGAAACCGGCCACCGCCTCGGTCGGCACCGCGGCCAGGCGCGGCGTGCCGGAGGTGACGGAATAGACTGCCCAGACCACGGCGCAGCCCAGCGCGGCGAGAAAACCCGGGATGGCCTCCGGCGGAAAGGCCGCGCCGCTGCCCACCAGCAGGGCGCAGCCGGCAAAACCCAGGCCCACCCCCGCCAGCCGCGCCGGCCCCAGCCGCAGCCCGCGCAGCGGGGCGGAGAGCAGCACGATCAGCAGCGGCCAGAGGTAGTTGATGAGGTTGGCCTCCACCGCCGGCGCCAGGGCGAGCGCCAGGAAATACAGAGCGTGGTAGCCGAACAGCCCCCCCACCCCATGCAGCCAGGCAATCCCCGGCTGCCGCAGCAGCCCGAGCCGCCCCTTGGCGGCGACCACCGCCAGCCCCACCAGCCCGCCCACGGCAAACCCCATGGCGGTGATCTGCAGCGGCGGCAGCCCGGCGGAGAGGCGGGACAGCAGCGCGAGAAAGGCCCAGAGCGCGAGCGCGCCGCAGCCGGCAAGTGTGGCGGAGGACATCCACCCGCTATAGCGCGCGGTGGCGCCGCTGCGAGCCTCCCGCCGCGACCTTGCGCGCGGCGGCAACGAACCCGCACACTGGGCCATGTCGCCCCATCCCGCCCCGCGCCGCGTCATCCTCCTGGCCCTGCTGGGCGGCGCCTGCCTGCCGCCCCTGACAGCGGCGAGCGCGCAGACAGCACAGGACCAGGCGGTCGCGCTGGATGCCGTGCGCCGGCTTGGGCTTGGCCGGAACCTGTCGCTGCTCGCGGTCCAGGCGGGGATGCGGACCCAGACCTACGGGATGGTCGCCGCACAACTCGGCCCCGACCGCGCCGGCGCGCTTCTGACGCAGCACATTCAGCAGGCCGCGCCGCGCTACCAGGAGGCGTGGGACCGGAACCTCGCGGCCGCGCATCTGGAGCGTCTGACGGCGCCGGAACTCGCCTCCCTTGCGGAACTCGGCCCGCGGTCGCCTGTCGTGCCGAAGTGGATGGCCGAGCAGGGTGCGATCGGCACCGCCATGCAGGCGCGGTCCAGCGATCTGCTGCAACGGATGCTCGCGGAGGTGCTGGCAGGCATCTTCCAGTTCATGCCGCGTTCGCCCTGAACAGCTGACCGTTCCCTGTGGGCGGCCTTTGGCCTCAGTCGAATTGCGGATCCACCGGCACCCGCAGCGCCTCGGCCAGGCGATTGGTCTCGGCCGCCATGCCGACCACCGCCAGCAGTTCGCCATACTGCGCCGGGGTCATGCCCTTGGCGCGCGCCGCGGCGGTGTGGCTGGCGGTGCAATAGGCGCAGCCGCTGGTCATGGAGGCGGCGAGGTAGAGCATCTCCTTCACCAGCGGATCCAGTGCGCCGGGCGCCATGACGGCCGAGAGGCTTTCCCAGGTCCGCCGCAGCAGCACGGGGTCGACGGCGAGCGCCTTCCAGAAATTGTTGACGTCCGGCACGCCGCGCGCCGCCTTGATCTCCTCGAAGACCGCGAGGGCCTCGGGCGCAAAATCCTCAGCCATGGGGCAGGGGCGCATAGGGCAGGGGGCGGAAGGCGGTGGCGTGCACCGTGACCTCGCGCCAGACATCGCCGGTGCTGTAGGGGTCCTCGGCAATCCAGTCCCGCGCCGCCTGGTGGCTGGTGTGCCGGGTGGCGGCGATGGAGCCGATCATGCGGCCGCCCGGCGCGTCGAAGATGGCGCCGCCGAACAGCAGCGTGCCGTCCGCGGCCATCGGCTTCACCCGCGCGAAATGGGCGGGGCGGGCGGCCATGCGGCGGTCCAGCGCGCCGGCATCGGTGCCGTCCCAGCCGATCAGCACGGAATGGGTGCGCCCCGTCGGCGCCGGCGCATCCGGCGCCGGCCAGGGCTGATAGGGCAAGGGCGCGATGCCGAAGGGAAGCGCCTGCACCTTCCGCCAGACGCCGGAGGTGGCGAAGGGTTCTTCCGCCAGATAGGCGTCCCGCGCCGCCACATCCCCCGCCACCACCATCAGCGAGCCGCGGCTGTACCCAGCCTCGTCATGCAGCGGCAGGCCGAGCAGCAGGCGCCCCGCCGCGGCTGCGGCGCGGGAGAAGGCGATATGCGCCTCCCGCGCCGCGGCGCGCCGCGCGGGTGCTTCCGCATCTTCGCCATCGAAGGCCAGGATCGCCCAGGTCACGGCGCGCTCGCCTCAATACATGTGCTGGCCGCCATTGATGGACAGCGTCGAGCCGGTGACGAAGTCCGCATCATCGGCGGTGAGGAAGGCGACGCCGCGGGCGATGTCATGCGCCGTGCCCAAGCGGCCGCGCGGGATGCGGGCGATGATCTTCTCCAGCACGTCCGGCGGCACCGCGCGCACCATCTCGGTATCCACATAGCCCGGGGCCACCGCATTCACCGTGATCTGGTTGCGCGCGCCCTCGAGCGCCAGCGCCTTGGTGAAGCCGTGGATGCCGGACTTCGCGGCGGCATAGTTCACCTGGCCGAGCTGGCCGGCCTGGCCGTTGATGCTGCCGATATTGACGATGCGACCGAACTTGCGCGCGCCCATGCCGTCCCAGACGGCCTTGCACATGTTGTAGCAGCTGCCGAGGTTGGTATCGATCACCTCGTCCCACATCTGCCGGGTCAGCTTGCGCATCATGGCGTCGCGGGTGATGCCGGCATTGTTCACCAGGATCTCGATCGGGCCCACCTCGGCCTCGATCCTCGCCACGGCGGCCACGCAGGCCTCGAAGTCGCCGACGTCGAACTTGTAGCAGGGGATGCCGGTGCGCTCGGTGAAGGCCTGGGCCGCGGCGTCGTTCCCGGCATAGGAGGCGACGACCTTCCGCCCCGCCGCCTGCAGCGCCTCGCTGATCGCAGCGCCGATGCCTCGCTGCCCGCCCGTCACCAATGCCACACGCGCCATGAAGCCTCTCTCCCCTGTCGATGCGCGCGGTGTCCGTGCCCGGCGCTTGTGGTGCCGGATGCGGCGCTGGCCCAGACTGCCTGGGCGGCCAGCGCCGCGCACCCGGCGCGGCTGCATCCTCGCGCGGCCGGGCGGTGCGCGCAATTCCCGAGGTGCTGCGGGTGGGGGCGAACGCATTCCGGCAGGCGAGGCTTGCCACAACGGGAAGGGTCGCGAATCTCGCTTCACATTCTCGTGATCATGGTGCATATCCTCCGCGAGTGCCGTGCCTGGAACCCCGAAGCCGGAGGACTTCAGCCCATGTCGAATGCGAAGCCATCGCCGCGCGAGGCGGCGGCCACAGACCGGTCCGCGCTGATCCTGATCCTGGAATATGTCGAGGCGGAATGCCGCCGACTGGGCGCGGATGCCGCGGCCCGTCACGCCGCGATGGCGGCGGCGATGATGCCCGGCAACTGTGCGCCGCGCGGTTCGCGGCTGAACTGAACCCGCCGGTCACGCCGCCGCGGCGTGACCGGGTGTGGTGCAGCAAGGTAGAAGTAAGGGGGCAGGAGATGCGTCCGGGGGCAGGGTCCTACGACTCTGGAAAGTCCTCGGTCCAGGGCCGCCAAGCGAAGCCGTCGCAGACGGCAGGGCCTGGCCGCCGGGCGCGCCTTCAGCGCCTGCGCAGCAGGAACAGCGCCTGTTCGCCGAAGAGATTGGCCAGCCAGGGCGATCGCTTCCAGGGCGAGCGCAGCCCCTTCTCATCCACTGCCAGCCAGCGCTCCACCACATAGCCCTCCATCCGGCACAACTCGAAGAAGTCGCGGATGGTGCAGGGGTGGATGTTCGGCGTCTCGTACCAGGGGCGGTCCCAGGTCTCGTTGTCCGGCATGCGGCCGGACAGCAGCAGCCGCATGCGCAGCTGCCAATGGCCGAAATTGGGGAAGGAGACGATGGCCCGCCCGCCGATCCGCAGCATCTGGCGCAGCACTTCCCGCGGCCGCTCCACCGCCTGCAGGGTGCGGGACAGCACGACATAGTCGAAGGCGCCGTCGGGATAGAAGGCCAGGTCGGCATCGGCATCGCCGTGGATCACCGGCAGGCCGGCGGCCACCGCCTCCGTCGCCTCGGCCATGTCGATCTCGATGCCCCGGGCATCGGCGCGCTTCTCGCGCGTCAGGTAGTCGATCAGCACGCCATCGCCGCAGCCGATATCCAGCACGCGGGCGCCGGGGGCGACCATCTCCGCGATCAGGCGGAGGTCGAGCCGCATGTTCTTGGCGACGAAGCGCACTTCCACCGCGTCCGGCACGCGCACCCCCCATCCCTTGGCTGGCCGCGCCTCGTCTAGCTTCCGGGGGGCATGGCGTCCAGCGCGGGCGCGGTGTGGCGGTGCTGGCCGGAAGCTTTCCGATCGCACCCGAATGTGGCGGGAAAAAATTCCGCCTCACGAAATGCTGCGATGCAGCAGAGTTTGATTCGCATCCGTTGGCGCGGTAAGGACAGGCTCCCTAACGCAACGGAGTGGCGCGTGCGGATTGCGATGATCGGGGCCGGCTATGTCGGCCTGGTGTCTGGCGCCTGCTTCGCCGAGTTCGGCATGCAGGTCCATGTGATTGATGCCGATCCGTCGAAGATCACGGCCCTGCATGAGGGGCGGATTCCCATCTACGAGCCCGGGCTGGATGCGCTGGTGGCGGACAATGTCCGCGACGGCCGCCTGGAATTCGGCACCAGCCTGGAAGCGGCGATGGAGGGCGCGGATGCGGTCTTCCTGGCCGTCGGCACCCCGTCCCGCCGCGGCGATGGCCATGCCGACCTCTCCTATGTCTTCGCCGCCGCCGAGCAGGTGGCCCGCGCGGCCAAGGCGCCGATCGTGCTGGTGACGAAGTCCACCGTGCCCGTCGGCACCGGCCGCAAGATCAAGGAGATCGTGACGCGCATCCGCCCCGACCTCGAGATCTCCGTCGCCTCCAACCCGGAATTCCTGCGCGAGGGCAACGCGATCGGCGACTTCATGCGGCCGGACCGCGTGGTGGTCGGCACCGAGGACGGCCCGGTGGGGGAGCGGGCGCGGGAGCTTCTGCGCCGCATCTATCGCCCCCTGTTCCTGATGGAGACGCCGATCGTCAATACCTCGCTGGAGACGGCGGAGCTGACGAAGTATGCGGCCAATGCCTTCCTGGCGATGAAGATCTCCTTCATCAACGAGATCGCCGACCTGTGCGAGAAGGTGGGCGCGGATGTGCATGACGTGGCGCGCGGCGTCGGCCTCGATGGCCGCATCGGCCGCAAGTTCCTGCACCCCGGCCCGGGCTATGGCGGGTCCTGCTTCCCGAAGGACACGCTGGCGGTGGCCCGCACGGCGCGCGACTTCGAAAGCCCGCTGACGCTGATCGAGACCACCATCGCCATCAACGACGCCCGCAAGGGCCAGATGGCAGACCGCATCATCGCGGCCCTCGGCGGCAGCGTCGCCGGCAAGACGGTGGCCGTGCTCGGCTTGGCCTTCAAGCCGGAGACCGACGACATGCGCGACGCGCCGTCCCTGGTGGTGGTGCCGAAGCTGGTCGAGGCCGGCGCCACGGTGCGCGCCTATGACCCGGTGGCCATGGACCATGCCAAGGGCATGCTGCCCGAGGGCGTGACCTATGCCTCCGGCGCGCTGGACGCGGCCAAGGATGCCGATGCGCTGGTGGTGCTGACCGAGTGGAACGAGTTCCGCGCCCTGTCGCCGGAAGCCCTGAAGAAGGTGATGCGCGGCCGGGTGCTGGAGGACCTGCGCAATGTCTATGACCCGCTGACCATGCGCGAGGCCGGCTTCACCTACCGCTCCATCGGCCGCCCCTGAGCGAAAACCCTCCCCCGCTCCGCGGGGGAGGGTTGGGTGGGGGTTTCGCTACTCGTCCCGCCGCGGCCGCGACAGCAGCCGGCCCATGGCCTGTCCCATGGTCAGCTCCCCGGCCAGCAGCTCCGCCACTGCGGCGCAGATCGGCAGTTCCACCCCCGCCGCCGCGGCGCGCGCCACCAGGGCGGGGGCGGTCGCCACGCCCTCCGCCACGCCGACGCGCCCGGCCAGCACGGCCTCCAGCGGCGTGCCGCGGGCGAGCTCCATGCCGAGGGAGGTATTGCGGCTGCCCGGCCCCGTGGTGGTCAGCAGCAGGTCACCGAGCCCGGAAAGCCCCGCCGCCGTCTCCGCCCGCCCGCCGAGCGCGACCGTCAGCCGCGACAGCTCCGCCAGGCCCCGCGTGACCAGCGCCGCGCGCGCATTCTCGCCGAGGCCCGCGCCGATCACGGCACCGGCGGCGATGGCGATGACATTCTTGGCCGCGCCGCCCACCTGCACCCCCATCGGGTCATCCCCGCCATAAAGCCGGAAGCCGGCGGTCCCCAGCAATTCCGCCGCCAGGCCGCGCAGCGCCGTATCCCGGCTGGCGAGCACCGCCGCGGCGGGCAGGCCGCGGGCGACCTCATGCGCGAAATTGGGGCCGGAGAGCACGGCGGCGGGGGCCTCGGGCCGCAGCTGCTCCAGGATCTCGAGCGGCAGGCAGAGCGTGCCGCGCTCCACCCCCTTGGCGCAGACCACCAGCGGGCAGCCGCCCGGCGGCAGCGCGGCCACGGCGGCGCGCAGGTGCTGCACCGGCACCACCACCAGGGCGAACAGCGCGCCGTCCAGCGCCGCGGTGGCATCGGCGGTGACCTCGATCGCGGCGGAGAGGGGCTGGCCCGGCAGGTAGCGTTCATTCTCCCGCGACTCCGCCATGGCAGCGGCCCGCGCCGGGTCACGCGTCCAGAGCGCCACGGCATTGCCGGCCCGCGCCGCCTGCAGGGCCAGGGCGGTGCCCCAGGCGCCGGCCCCCAGGACGGCGATGCGACGTCGGGCCTGCGGCATGCTGTTCGAAAACCTATTCCGGGGTGATGCGGGTGATGGCGCAGCCGGCGCCCGGCGCGGCATCCGCCAGCCGGGGGACCAGGGCGCCGAGGATCGCCTCGGCGCGCCCGGCAAAACCATGCGGGGCATTGGCCACCAGCAGGCCGCAGCCATTCAGGCGGCTGGGGTCCGTGGGCTCCCGCAGCAGCAGCTCCGCCGTGATGCAATCCGGCACCGCGGCCTCCTGCAGGGCGGCGTGGAAGGCGCGGACCGGGGCGCGGTGCTTGATGGGATACCAGCAGGCGATGATGGCGGCGCGGAAGCGGTGCCGCAGCCGGGCGAGCGCCGCCGCGCAACGGTCGAATTCGCCCGGCTTCTCGAAGGGCGGGTCGATCAGCACCAGGCCGCGGCGTTCGGGGAAGGGGGTCAGGGCCTCCACCGCCTCCCAGGCATCGCGCAGATGCACGGCCACCTGGCGGTCCCGGCTGTAGCGGGCGCGAAGCGTCGCATGATCCTCGGGGTGCAGCTCGCACAGCACCAGCCGATCCTCCGGCCGCAAAAGGGCGCGGGCGAGGTCGGGAGAGCCGGGGTAGATGTCCGGAAAGCCGGCAGCGCGGACCATGGCGGCGTAGTCCGCCAGCGGCCCCTCCGTCACATCCGCGACGCGACCGATGCCCTGGCGCCATTCGCCGGTGCGCTCCGCCTCCGAGGAGGCGAGGACATAGCTGCCGAGCCCCGCATGGGTATCCAGCACCCGGAAGGGTTTCGGCTTGGCGCGCAGGGCCTGCAGCAGGTCGACCAGCAGGGCGTGCTTGGCGACGTCGCAGGCATTGCCGGCGTGGAAGGCGTGACGGTAGTTCACGCCGCAGCGGGTAGCGCCGCCGGTTGGGCGGCGCAACCCGGCGGGTGGCTCAGTAGCGGCGCGGGGCGGTCACCGCGCCACCGACGGCGCCGACGCCACCACCGATCAGCGCGCCCGTGCCCGCATTGCCGGACAGCGAACCGACTGCGGCGCCCGTGCCGGCGCCCAGGAGGCCGCCGGAGACGGCGCGCTCGCCGGGCGTCTGGCCGCAGGCGGCGAGGGCGGCGGTCAGCACCAGGGCGGCGGCGAGGCGGGGGAGATGGGTCATGCGCAGATCCTCCGTTGGGTCAGGTCGCATGAACGCCCTGCCATGTTGGAGGTTCCGGGGTGAGCTCCGCCAGCGGCCAGCGCGGCCGCGGCGCGTGGTCCAGCGGCTCAGCCAGCCCAGCCCGTAACCGCTCGATCCCCGCCCAGGCGATCATCACCGCATTATCCGTACACAGCCGGATCGGCGGCGCGACCAGCGGCAGCCCGGCCTGCGCCGCCACCGCGGCCAGCGCGGCGCGGATGCCCTGATTGGCCGCGACCCCGCCCGAGACCACCAGCGCCGTGGCCCGCGGCGCCATGGCCAGCGCATGCGCCGCGCGATTGGCCAGCGTGGCGGAGACGGCGGCCTGGAAGCCGGCGGCCAGATCGGCGCGGCCCTGCTCGTCCAGCCCCTTGGCCACGATATTGGCCACCGCCGTCTTCAACCCGCTGAAGGAGAAGTCGCAGCCCTCCCGCCCATACAGCGGCCGCGGGAGGGAAAAACGCTTCGCATCGCCGCCGGCGGCCAGCCGCTCCAGATGCGGACCACCGGGCCAGGGCAGCCCCAGCAGCTTGGCGGATTTGTCAAAGGCCTCGCCGACCGCGTCGTCCAGCGTGGTGCCCAGGCGCCGGTGCCGTCCCACCCCCTCGACCAGCACGCATTGGCAATGCCCGCCCGAAAGCAGCAGCAGCAGATAGGGAAAGGCCAGGCCGCCGGGATGCACCCCCGGCAGGCGCGGCGTCAGCGCATGGCCTTCCAGGTGGTTGATGGCGAGGTAGGGGATGCCCTGCGCGATGGCGATCCCCTTTCCCAGCGTCGCGCCCACGATCAGCCCGCCGATCAGGCCCGGCCCGGCGGTGGCCGCCACCGCCGTCAGCCCCGCGGGGGTCGTGCCCGCCTGGTCCAGCACCCGGCGGACCAGCGCCGGCAGATGCGCCAGATGCGACCGCGCCGCGATCTCCGGCACCACCCCGCCATAGGGCGTGTGTTCCGCCAGCTGCGAGAGCACAGCCTCGCCCAGGATCGTTCCATCGGCGCGCAGGATCGCGGCGGCGGTCTCGTCGCAGGAGGATTCGAGGCCGAGCACCAGATCCCCGTCCCGCAGCGCCTTCATCATCCTGCCATCTTCCATCGGCCGCATCTTTCAACCTCGCGCCGGGGGGCCTAATAGGCGGCATGTCCGCCGTTCATCCCGCCCAGCCCTATGCCAACCCGCCAGCGGGCGGCGCGCCGCATCCCATCCGGCCGCATTTCCGCAGCCTGCCGCTGCGCGTCGGCACGCGCGGCTCGCCGCTGGCGCTGTGGCAGACAAGGCACTTCCTGTCGATCATCACCCGCTTCTGCCCGGTGCTGCGGGATGCCAAGGCCTTCGAGGAACATGCCATCGCCACCTCCGGCGATCGCATCCAGGACAGGCGCCTGGCCGATATCGGCGGCAAGGGCCTGTTCGCCAAGGAGATCCACGAGGCGCTGCTGGACGGCCGCATCGACTTCGCCGTGCACAGCCTGAAGGACCTGGAGACGGAGCTGCCGCCCGGCATCGTCCTGGCCTGCACCCTGCGGCGGGAGGATGCGCGGGATGCGCTGATCCTGGGGCCCCGCTGCGCCGCGCCCGATGCCTCCGACCCCTTCGCCGCGCTGCCGGCCGGCGCCGTCATCGGCACCGCCTCCGTCCGCCGCCAGGCGCAGATCCTGCATGCCCGGCCCGACCTGCGGATCGAGATGATCCGCGGCAATGTGCAGACCCGCCTGTCCAAGCTCATGGCCGAAGGCGGCCCGGCGGCGACGCTGCTGGCGCTCGCCGGGCTGCGCCGGCTGGAGATGGAGGATCGCGCCTCCGTCGTGCTGGACCCCGATGCCATGGTGCCGGCCGCCGGCCAGGGCATTGTGGGCGTCACCGTGCGGGCCGATGACGTGGAGCTGCACGAGCTGCTCTCGGCCATCGAGGACCGGGAGGCGGCGGCGGTCAGCCAGGCGGAGCGCGGCCTGCTGGCGGCGCTCGACGGGTCCTGCCGCACCCCGATCGGCGGCCATGCCCGGCTGCTGAGCGACGGACGCCTGCACCTGACCGGGCTGGTGGCGCGCGCCGATGGCTCCTTCCTGCTGAAGCGCAGCGCGCTGGGCGAGGTGGCGCAGGCCGCGGCGCTGGGCCGCGAATTGGGCGAGAGCCTGCGCCGGGACAGCCCCGCCGACCTGTTTGCCTGATTGCCGGCTGACGCCGCCCGCACCGTCCTGGTGACCCGCCCGGAGCCGGGCGGGGCGGAGACGGCCGCGCGGCTCGTGGCGCTCGGCTGGCAGCCGCTGCTGGCCCCGGCGCTGGTGCTGGCGCCACGCCCCTTCGCGCTGCCGCCCTGCCAGGCCGTGCTGGTCACCAGCCGCGCCGCAGCCCGCGCCTTGCCGCCTTCCGAGCTGCCGCTGCTGGCGGTGGGGGAGGCGACGGCGGAGGCGGCTCGGCAGGCCGGCTGGACTCGCGCCGAGGCCGCCGAGGGCACTGCCGCCGACCTCGCCCGGCTGGCCGCAACCCGCTGCGATCCGGCGCGCGGCCCGCTGCTGCTGGCGGTGGGGCAGGGCTATGCGCTGGACCTGGCCGCCGATCTGCGCGCCCGCGGCTTCCAGGTGCTGCGCCGCATCGCCTATGCCGCCCGCCCCGCCACCCGCCTGCCGGATGACGTGTTGCGGAGCCTCGCCGCGGCGGGTGTCGCGAGGATCCTGTTCCACTCGCCTCGCTCGGCCGGCTGTGCCATCACTTTGTTCCGGGAGGCCGGGCAGACGGAGGCGATCGCGCGGATGACGGCTTTGGCGATCAGCCCGCGGGTTGCGGAAGCGGCCCGGCTGGCGCTGGCGCCGCGGACGTGGCGCTCGCTGCGCGTGGCTGCGCGGCCGACCGAGGAAGCCTTGCTGGCGCTGCTTGGCCCCGCCCCGGCGGGTCCGGGCGGCCGGACCCTGTTTTGACGCATCCTCCCGGTCCTGCGGCCCGCCCGCGCGACCTGGATCACCTCGCTGCGCCAGGAGACCCATGAGCACCAACCCTCCCCCCTCCCTCGCCGCGCGGCTCCGCCTGGACCCCGCCGCCCTGCCGATCCTGGTCGCGGCTGTCGTGCTGGTGGGCGCCGTCGCCTGGCTGCTGTCCCGCCCCCTGCCGCAGGAGGCGGGGCGCGATCCGGCCGCCTCGGCAGAGCGGGTCGGGGCGCTGGAGACGCGCCTGGCCGCGCTGGAGGGGCGCCCGGCGCCTGACCTGACCGCCCTGGAAGCGCGCCTGGCCGCCGCCGAGGGCGCGGTGCGGGAGGCTGGGTCCCGCCCGGCCCTCGATCCCGCCCAATTCGCCCCGCGGAGCGCGCTGGAAAACCTGGCGCCGCGGAGCGCGCTTGAAACGCTCGCGCCGCGGAGCGCGCTGGAGACGCTCGCGCCGCGCGCGGCGGTGGATGCACTCGGCCAGCGCCTGGATGGCCTGGCGCAGCGCGCCGAGGCCGCGATCCGGCAGGAGGAGGCCCGCGCCACCGCCAGTTCCGCCCGCATCGAGGGTGTGGCCCGCGAGCTCGCCACCCGGCTCGGCACCGCCGAGCAGGGCCAGGCCCAGGCGGCCGCGCGCATCGGCACCGTCGAATCGCAGCTGACCGCGCGCATCGCCGCGCTGGAATCGGCGCTGGCCGAGCGCCGCAGCGAGATCGCGGCCCAGGCCGCCCGCATCCAGGAGCTGGAAGGCCAGGCGCAGCGCCTGGCCGCGCTGGAAGGCCGCGCCGGCCGCCTGGCGACGCTCGATCAGCTGCGCGCGGCGCTGGAGGCCGGTCGGCCGCTCGGTGGCGCGCTGTCCACGCTGCGCGACCCGCCCGCCGCCCTGACCCGCTTCGCCGAGGCCGCGCCGCCCACCGAACCTGCCCTGCGCCTGTCCTTCGAGGAGGCCGCCCGCGCCGCCCGTGCCGCCAGCGACCCCGCCCGCCAGGGCCAGGGCGTGCTGGATTCCGCCGTCTCCCGTCTCTCCGGCCTGGTCACCGTGCGGCGCGGCGAGGAGGTGCTCTGGGGCGATGCCGCGGCGGCGGAGATCGAGAAATCCCGCCGGGCGCTGGAGGCGGGCGATCTGGAAGGCAGCCTGTCCCCGCTGCGCCGCCTGTCGCCTCCGGCGCAGGAGGCGATGCGCCCCTGGGTCGCGCAGGCCGAGGCGCTGATCGCCGCCCGCGCCGCGCTGCGCGCCCTGGCCGCGGGCTGAGGAGCGGGCCATGCGCAGCGCGCTGATCTATCTGGTTCTTCTCGCCGCCGGCATCGCCGGCATCCTGTGGATCGCCCAGGTCGGCGGCGCGGTGGAAATCCGCGTCGGCGATGCGGAGGTGCTGGTCGGCCTGCCGGTGGCACTGCTGCTGCTGGCGGTGCTCTTCCTGGTGCTGCACCTGCTGCTGGTCGCGGTTTCCGCCCTGCGCCGCCTGCCCGGCCGGCTGCGCGAGCGCCGCGCCGCCCGCCGCCGGGGCGAGGGTGATGCGGCGCTGACCCGTGCCCTGGTGGCGCTGGCCGCCGGCACGCCGGATGCCGCGCGCATCGAGGTGAAGCGCGCCCGCAAGGGCCTCGGCGATACGCCGCAGACCCTGCTGCTGGCCGCCGAGGCCGAGCGCCTGGCCGGCCGCGAGGAGGCCGCGACCGAGATCTTCCGGCAGCTTGCCGCCACCCCGGATGCACGCTTCCTCGGCCTGCGCGGGCTGCTGCGCCAGGCGATCCAGCGCGAGGACTGGCCGGTGGCGCAGCGGCTGGCGCGGGAGGCCGAGGCCGCCCAGCCCGGCGCCGCCTGGCTGCGCCAGGAACGCGAGACGCTCGCCTTGCGCATGCGCGACTGGCGGGAGGCGCTGACCCTGGCCCCGCCCGGCGCCGGCCAGGCCGCGCTGGCACTGGCCGCCGCGGGGCAGGAGCCGGATGCAACGCGCGCGGCGGAGCTGGAGCGCCAGGGATTCGCGGCCGACCCAGGCTTCGCCCCGGCCGCGCTGGCCCATGCCAAGCGGCTGAAGGAGAATGGCAGCCCGCGCCGGGCGAAGACGGTGCTGGAACAGGCCTGGGCCGCCCGGCCTCATCCGGACCTGGCCCAAAGCTATCTGGCCGATGAGGTGGATGCGCTGGCCCGGATGAAATCCGCCGAGACGCTCGCCAAGGGCAGCCCGCGCCACCCCGAAAGCCGGCTGCTGGTCGGCCGCGCGGCGCTGGAGGCCGGGCTCACCGGCCGCGCGCGGCAGGAGCTGGATGCGCTGGTCGCCGCGAACCAGGCCGATCGCCGCGCCTTCCTGGCGCTGAGCGACCTGGAGGAGGTGGAGCATGGCGAGACGCCGGAGGGCCGCGCCGCCCAGGCCCGCTGGCTGCGCCAGGCCGCGACCGCGGCGCCGGAGCCGCGCTGGCGCTGCGCCGCCTGCGGCACGGATCACGAGGCCTGGAGCCCGGTCTGTCCGAAGTGCCAGGCGGTTGGCACGATCAGCTGGGCCAGCCCGCAGACGCTGCCGGCGACGGTGGGGTAGGCGCAGAAAGCCCTCTCCCCCTGACAGGGGGGTTGGACGCATGCGTCCAACGGTTGGGTGAGGGGGTCTTCCGGCCCTTTACACGCGCTCCAGCAGCTCGCCCTGCACCGGCTCCAGCGCATCGCCGGTGGCGACGCGGCCGGCTTCCAGCACCTCGGCATAGACGCCGAGATCGGCATGGCCATAGGCCTCGCGCAGCCATTTCGGCGGCTTCGCGTCGCGCTCGGCGGTCGTCGGGTTCACCTCGGTCGCCGCGCAGCGCTGGGTGCGCTTGAAGACGCGCAGCCGGGCACCGCCCAGCAGGATCTCCCGCCCGATCCAGTCGAATTCGGCGAAGGGCGCGGCGCCGGAGAACAGGATATTCGCCCGGAAGCGCAGCGGGTCCAACTCCATGCCGAAGCGCGCGCCGAGCGCCTCGACCGAGGCCAGCCCGACCAGGGAGACCGCCTTGGCCGCGATATCGGTGAAGGCATGGCCCGGGGCTTCCGCGAAGCGCAGCGCGCCGCGCGCCTCCGGTCCCAGATAGTCCGTCATCCAGGCGGCGGCGGCTTCGCGGCCGGCCGCGCTGGCGAGATCGGCCTGCAGCGGCGGCATGCCCTCTGCCCGCAGCACCAGGATATTGCTGGCCGCGTCATAGGCGGAGCGGATGGCGGCCACCCGCGCATTCGCCATCAGGCAGGCAAAGTGGCGCTTCTGCAGCCAGACGGGCGCGGCCGGGTCGAAGGGGCTGTCGCCCTGGGCAAAGGCGAAGCGTCGGTCATTGGGCAGGCCTTCGCCCGGCGCCAGCGCCACCTCCTCCATCGCCTCGGGCGAGAGGCCCTTGACCGGGAAGCGAAAGATCCGTTCGACCCGCATGCGAATCCCCTTGAAGCGCTGCAACCCGACTTACCACATCCACCCCGAAGGCGATCCTCGCTGCCCGATCGGGGGCGAGGGGCGCCGCCAGTCCGCTCAGGAGAGGGACAGCAGGAATGGACATCGAGAAATTCACCGACCGCGCCCGGGGTTTCCTCCAGGCCGCGCAAACCATCGCCATCCGCGAATTCCACCAGCGCGTCACGCCCGAACATCTGCTGAAGGCGCTGCTCGATGACGAGCAGGGCGCGGCCGCGGGGCTGATCCGTGCCGCCGGCGGCGATCCGGCCGCGGCGAAGCAGGCCGTGGATGCCGAGATCGGCCGCCAGCCCAAGGTGCAGGGCGCCGGCGCCGGGCAGCCGCAATTCACGCCCGACATCGTGCGCGTGCTGGATGCCGCGCAGCAGGCCGCGACCAAGGCCGGCGACAGCTTTGTCGCGCAGGACCGGCTGCTGGTGGCGCTCGCCGGCAGCGATGGCCCCTCCGGCCGCGCGCTGCGCGCCGCGAAGGTGGATGCCGCGAAGCTGGAAGCCGCCATCGCGACGCTGCGGAAGGGCCGCACGGTCGACAGCCAGAACGCCGAGGACCAGTTCGACGCGCTGAAGAAATACGCCCGCGACCTGACCGCGCTGGCGCGGGAGGGAAAACTCGATCCGGTGATCGGCCGCGACGAGGAGATCCGCCGCACCATCCAGGTCCTCGCGCGCCGCACCAAGAACAATCCGGTGCTGATCGGCGAGCCCGGCGTCGGCAAGACCGCCATCGTGGAAGGCCTGGCGCTGCGCATCGTGCGCGGCGACGTGCCGGAGGCGCTGAAGGACAAGCGCGTCATGGCGCTCGACCTCGGCGCCATGGTGGCGGGCGCGAAATATCGCGGCGAGTTCGAGGAACGGTTGAAGGGCGTGTTGAAGGAGGTCGAGGAGGCCGCCGGCGACATCGTGCTGTTCATCGACGAAATGCACACGCTGGTCGGCGCGGGCAAGGCGGATGGCGCGATGGATGCGTCGAACCTCATCAAGCCGGCGCTGGCCCGCGGCGAGCTGCATTGCGTGGGTGCGACCACGCTCGATGAATACCGCAAGCATGTGGAGAAGGATGCGGCGCTGGCGCGGCGCTTCCAGCCGGTGATGGTGGGCGAGCCCAGCGTGGCCGACACCGTCTCCATCCTGCGCGGCATCAAGGAGAAGTACGAGCTGCACCACGGCGTGCGCATCACGGATGGCGCTCTGGTGGCCGCCGCCACGCTGTCCAACCGCTACATCACCGACCGCTTCCTGCCGGACAAGGCCATCGATTTGATGGACGAGGCCTCCTCCCGCCTGCGCATGCAGGTGGACAGCAAGCCGGAGGAGCTGGACGCGATCGACCGCGACCTGATGCGGCTGAAGATCGAGCGCGAGGCGCTGCGCAAGGAAAGCGATTCCGCCAGCAAGGACCGGCTGGTGAAGCTGGAGAAGGAGCTGGCCGACCTCGAGGAGCGCTCGAACGAGATGACCTCCCGCTGGGCGGCGGAGAAGTCGCTTGTCGTGGAAAGCCAGAAGCTGAAGGAACAGCTGGATCACGCGCGCACGGAATTCGACCTGGCGCAGAATCGCGGCGACCTGGCCAAGGCCTCCGAGCTTCGCTTCGGCGTCATCCCGCAACTTGAGAAAAAATTGGCGGAAGCCGGCGATGGCGATGCGCGGCTGGTGAACGAGGCGGTGACGGAGGAGGCGATCGCCGCCGTCGTCTCCCGCTGGACCGGCATCCCGGTGGAGAAGATGCTGGAAGGCGAGCGCGCCAAGCTGCTGCAGATGGAAGACCAGCTGCGCCAGCGCGTCGTCGGCCAGGAGGAGGCGCTGGAGGCGGTGGCCAAGGCCGTGCGGCGCGCGCGGGCCGGGTTGCAGGATCCGAACCGGCCCATCGGCAGCTTCCTGTTCCTGGGCCCCACCGGTGTGGGCAAGACGGAATTGGTAAAATCGCTCGCGAACTTCCTGTTCGACGACGAGCGCGCCATGACGCGGATCGATATGTCCGAGTTCATGGAGAAGCACGCCGTCGCCCGGCTGATCGGCGCGCCGCCCGGCTATGTCGGCTACGAGGAAGGCGGCACCCTGACCGAGGCGATCCGCCGCCGGCCCTACCAGGTGATCCTGTTCGACGAGGTGGAGAAGGCGCATGACGACGTCTTCAACATCCTGCTGCAGGTGCTGGATGACGGCCGCCTGACCGATGGCCAGGGCCGCACGGTGGATTTCCGCAACACCATCATCGTGCTGACGAGCAACCTCGGCAGCCAGGCGATCGCGGAATTGCCGGAGACCAGCGACATCGAGGCGGCGCGGCCGGCGGTGATGCGGGCGGTGCGCGAGCGCTTCCGGCCGGAATTCCTGAACCGGCTGGACGAGGTGGTGCTGTTCCGCCGCCTGGCGCGCGGCGACATGGCGGCGATCGTGGACATCCAGCTGCGCGGCCTGCGGAAGCTGCTGGAGGATCGCAAGATCACGCTGGAGCTGGACGAGGCGGCGCGGGACTGGCTGGCGGAAGCCGGCTACGACCCGGCCTATGGCGCCCGGCCGCTGAAGCGCGTGATCCAGCGCAGCCTGCAGGACAAGCTGGCGGACCTGCTGCTGGCCGGCACGCTGCATGACGGCACGCGCCTGCTGGTGACCGCCAGCCCGGATGGGCTGGAGCTGCGGCCGGTGCCGGCCGAGGTGCAGGCCGCCGCCTGATGGGCAGCCAGGCTCAGGCCGCGGCCTGAGCGGGGCCCTCGGCCGCCTCCGCCAGCAGCGCGAGCTGTTCGCGGGCGGCGGCCGAAAGGCCTTCCAGCCTGCCGCGCACGGCGCCCTGGCCGGCATGCACCACCACCAGGGTCGCATCCACCGAAAGCTCCGGCACCATCACCCGCAGCCGGCTGCCGAGGGCTGGCATGGCATCACAGGCCACCGCCAGCCCGGCCGCCGAGATATCGATCAGCCGGCCGGAGACCTCGGTGGTGCCCAGCATCAGGCGGGCGGCGGCGGTGGAGGCGTAGCGCCGCGCGATCCGGCGATCCGTCTCGCGCGTCGCGCTGCGCACCACGCGCACCAGGTTCGTGCTCAGCGCCGCCACGGCCTCGCCCGCGCCCACCGTGTCGCTGCGCACGGCGGCCAGCAGGCCATCGGTGCGCGCCGTCTCCCGCGACACGCCGGCGATGCGCTGCGCGACTTCGCGCGCCGCATCGGCGGTCTGGGCGATGATGCCGGCGATCTCGCGCGTCGTGGTCGCCTGTTCCTCCACCGCCTGGGCGATGGCGCCGGCCGCCACATCCACCTCGGCGACGGAGCCCGCGATGTCGTGCACCGCGCGGGTCGCCGCGTCCGTCGCCTGCTGCACCTCCGCCACCTGGCGGTTGATATCCTCCGTCGCGCGCGCCGTCTGGGCCGCGAGCTGCTTGACCTCGGAGGCCACGACCGCGAAGCCCTTGCCGGATTCCCCGGCGCGCGCCGCCTCGATGGTCGCGTTCAGCGCCAGCAGGTTGGTGCGCGCGGCGACATCGGCGATGAGGGCGGCGGCGCCGCCGATGCGGCCGACGGCAGCGGCCAGGCCGGCGATGGTCTCCGCCCCCACCTTGCCGAGTTCGGAGGTATTGCGCGCGGCGGCGGCGGTGCGGTTGACCTGCTGCGCGATCTCGCCGATCGAGGCGGTGAGCTGCTCGGTCGCCGCGGCGACGGATTGCGCGGCGGTCAGGGATTGCTCGGCGGCGGCGGCCACCGTCGCGCTGTCCTGCGCGATCACGCCGGCGGATTCGCCGACCGCATCGGCGCCCTGGCGCAGCTTTGCCATGCGGTCGGAGACGATCTGCACGGCGCCGCGCACCTCGCCATCCATCCGCTCGCCCATGTCGCGCATGGTCTGCATGCGGTCCTCCGCCGCGGCCTTGCGCTGGGCCTCGGCCTCGCTCGCCGCGGCGCGGGCGCGCAGCGCGACGTGGCGCAGCGCCTCGGCGGCCGCCAGCACGCCATCCACCTCATCCGCACCGCGGCTGCCCGGGGCGCGGCGCCGGGCGATGGGCTGGTCGAGCTGCCCCTCCGCCACCTGCCGCAGCGCCTGCATGGCACGCCGCAGCGGCCGCGCCACGCCGCCGCCCAGGAAGACCAGCGCGCCGGCGGCGATGCCGATGCCGCCGAGCAGCGCTGCGCCATGCAGCCAGAGCTGCCGCCCATCCGCCGCGCGTCCCGCCGCCACCACCTCGGCCAGGGCGGCGCTGGCGGCGCGCTGGGCGGCCACCACCGCGCTGATGGCCTGGGTGGAGGCGGCGAACCATTCGGCCGGCGTCATGGGATAGGGCGCGCCGGCGTCGGCTGCCTCCAGCACCGCGCGGCGGCGCGGCAGCAGCCCGTCGCGCCAGGCGGATTGCGCCGCGGCCAGCGGGGCGGCGACGGTCTCGGGCAGGCCATTGGCCAGGTTGGCGGCGGTGGCGAAGCCTTCCGCCGCGCGGGCCGCATTGCCGCCCAGCGTGCGGTGCTCGGCCGGCGTGGGCGGGCGGCCCTGGGCGATCAGCCCGTTCATCAGCCCGCGCTCCCGCCCCGCCTGCTCCGCGATATCCACCAGGGCGCCGCGCAGGGCGGCAAGCCGGGCGCGCTGATCCGCCGCGCCGCTGGCCGCCAGCTCGATGCCATGACGCAGGGCGGCGATGGCGTCGATCTGCCGGGTGGTGGCGGCGAACCAGGCGGGCGGGCCTGGCAGGGCGGGGGCCTGCGGGCCGCGCGGCGCATCGAGCGCGGCGCGCATCGCCGCCACCTCGGTCCGCGCCTCCGTCAGGGCGGCCAGGGCCCTGGCCAGCAGCGGCTGGTCGCGCAGCGCCGGCAGCACCGCCTCCAGCGCCGTCTCCGCCGTCTGGCGGGCGGTGCGGGCCGTGGCGAAGGCGGCCGGCGGGGCGGCGGCGGGATTGGCCAGGATTCCATTGGCGGTGCCGCGTTCCACCGCGAGCGCGATGGCGGCCTCGGCCAGCCGCGCCACCTGCGACTCCGCCAGCAATTGCCGGTCCGCCAATCGCATCGCCTGCCAGGCGGCAAGGCCGGCCTGGCCCAGCATCAGCACCAGGCCCAGCCCGAGCAGCAGCACGGGCAGCAGGATTTTGACCCGCAGGGACATCGCATGCTCCTTCTCCCACCGTGCCAGTCCTTGGGGGCGGCGGGATGGGCGACAGGGTAGCGGGCGCCTGCTGAACCGCCGGTTACCGGCGCGCCAGCAGCAGGCCCGGGCTGCGGCCGGCGATCGGCACCGGCAGGTTGCGATAGGCATCCAGGCCCCGTCCGGCCGTGCCGGGTGGCGCGGCGATGACGGCGGCGCGTTCCGCCCCGTTGGACAGGCCGGCCCCGCCGGAGCCGGGCGGCACGGCGGGCGGCGTGGCGCGGGGCGCGACGGCGGCGAGCGCCACCGGCGGATGCGGCCGGCCCTGTTCCTGCGCCCAGGCGGCCATCACCCGTTCCCGATACGGCTCCGCCCGCTCCGGCGTCTGGGAATGGTAGGCGGCGGCGGCACGGGTCCAGTCATTGCGGCTGGCATTCAGCTCCGCCAGGAAGCGGGCGGCGTAGCGGGCATTGGTGGCGGGGTCGAAGGCGGCCTCCAGATTGGCGAAGGCCTCCGGGTGATGCCGCAGGTTGATCTGCATGCAGCCGACATCGATGGAGCGCATGCCGCGCGCCTGCAGGGCCTGCACCTCGGCAATCGCTGCCGCCTTGGTGGCGAAGAATTGCCCACGGCCCTCGGCATTGATGGTCCAGGGCCAGGGGTGGAAGGCGCCGGACTCCGGGTCCCGCCGGCCGGATTCGACGCGGCCGATGGCGGTGAGCAGATGCGCGGGGATGCCGGCCGCGCGTTCCGCCGCCTGGATGGCGGCGCGGCATTGCAGGCCGGCCTCGGCCCAGGCGGGGCCGGCGGCGAGGAGGCAGGCGAGGGCGGCGAGGATCAGTCTGGAAAGGGTCATGCCCCCGGCAGCGCAAGCCGCGTGCCAGGGGAGGCGCTACAGGATGGGGGAGGGCGGCGCGGCCAGGGGTTCGGTGGTGGGCGCGGCAGGCACCGGCGCGGCGCTGCCGGGCGGCGGGCCGGCGGGACTCTCCCCGGCCTGCTGCGCGGCCGCCGGCGTGGCGGGATGCGCCTCCGGCTGGGGCGCCTGGGCCTGGGCAGGGGGTTGGCCAGGGGGTTGGCCAGGGGGTTGGCCAGGGGGTTGGCCAGGGGGTTGGGTCGTGGCCGCTGCTGCGCCGCCCTCCGCCTCCGGCACCGTCTGGGTATAGTCCGGCACGATGCGCGCCTGGTTGCCGGCGATCACCAGCACCCTTTCCCCGATCGAGAGCGGGATTTCGTCCCGCTGCGTCACCGAGAGCAGGTCGCCATTGCCCTTGCGCACGATGTACTCATAGGCCGTGGTATTCCCGGCCACGCGTTCCGTCGCCGAGCCCAGCAGCCCGCCGACCAGCGCGCCGCCGACCGCGCCGATGGCGCCGGCCATGTTCCCGCCCGGCGCCTGCGCGCCCACGATGCCGCCGGCCGCGCCACCGGTGGCGGCGCCCGTGGTGCCTTCCGCCGTCACCGTCACCTGGCGGCGGCCGATGATCACCGCCTGCTCCACGCGGTTCATCTGCTGCACCGCCGCCGTGGCATAGTCATCCGGCGAATAGCTCGGGCGGCAGGCGGCGAGTACCAGGGGAGCGACCAGGGCGGCGGTCAGCAGGGGGAGGATGCGGGGTCTGGCCATGGCCCCTTTGCATAGGCCAGCCCGCGCCCGCCTGCCACCCGCCCTGACCTGCGTCCCGCCCATGTCACACCCCCGCCTCTTGCCGCCGCGCGGCCCGGCCGCACAGAATTGATCCCAGGCGACAAAGGTGGATCCTCGATGGCATCGGTGCGGCGACATCTGGCCGAACTCTCGCGCCGCGGCCTGCTGCGGGGTGCCACCGGGCTGGCGGGGCTGGCGGCGCTGGGGCCCGAATTCGGCCGGCGCGCCCTGGCCCAGGCGGCCTGGCACGAGAACCCCTTCGCGCTCGGCGTCGCGGCCGGGGATCCCTCGCCGGATGGCTTTGTCATCTGGACCCGGCTGGCCCCCAGGCCGCTGGAGCCCGGGGGCGGCATGCCGCCCGCCGGGGTGGAGGTGGGCTGGCAGGTGGCGGAAGACCCCGGCTTCGGCCGCACCGTTGCCCAGGGCCAGGCGATGGCCCGGCCGGAACTGGCGCATAGTGTCCATGTGGAGCTGGAAGGGCTGCGGCCGCAGCGGCCCTATTTCTACCGCTTCCTGCTCGGCGGCCAGGCCAGCCCCACCGGCCAGGCCCGCACCGCCCCCGCCCCCCAGGCCGAGGCCGCCCTGCGCCTGGTGACCGCCGGCTGCCAGCACTACGAGCACGGGCTTTTCACCGCCTGGCGGCATATCGCGCAGGAGGAGGTGGACCTCGTCTTCCACTATGGCGACTTCATCTACGAATACTCGGCGCGCCCGGTCGGTGCCGTCTCCGGCGGCCGCAGCATCATCCGCAGCCATGCGGGCGGGGAGACGCTGAGCCTGGCGGAGTATCGCGCCCGCTACGCGCAATACCGCCAGGACCCGGACCTGGCCGCCGCCAGCGCCGCCCATGCCTTCGCCGTGACCTTCGATGACCATGAGGTGGCGAACAACTGGACCGGCAGCATCGGCGGCCGCGGCGAGACCGGCCTGGAATTCGACCTGCGCAAGGCCGCCGCCTTCCAGGCCTGGTACGAGCATATGCCGGTGCGCCGCACGGCCCTGCCGGACGGGCCGCGCATCACCGCGCATCGCCGCCTGGCCTATGGCCGCCATGTGGCGCTGCACCTGCTGGACACGCGCGGCGCACGCGACGACCAGCCCTGCGGCGACGGCACCAAGCCGCCCTGCGCCGAGGTGTTTCGCCCGGATTCCCAGGTGCTCGGCCCGGCGCAGGAGGCATGGCTGCTGGACGGCGCGGCGCGCAGCGGCGCCACCTGGCAGGTGCTGGCGCAGCAAGTACCGATGTTCGCCCGGGTTGGGCCGAATGGCAGCATCGGGATGGACAAGTGGGACGGCTACCCGGCCGCCCGCGCGCGGCTGCTGCACGGGCTGCGCGACCGGGGCGTGGTCAATACCGTGGTGCTGTCCGGCGATGTCCATAGCGCCTATGCCGCCACCGTCGCGGCGGAGCCGGAGGGGCCGGCGCTGGCCACCGAATTCACCGCCACCTCCATCAGCAGCGACGGCGATGGCAGCGAGCAGCGGCGGGGCACGGCGGCGCTGCTGGCCGCCAACCCCCACATCGCCTTCCACAACAACCGCCGCGGCTATGCGCTGAGCCATTTCGGCGCCGACCGCTGCACCGCGGTGTTCCGCGCGGTGCCCTTCGTCAGCAGCCCCGGCGCCCCGGTGGAGGATCGCGGCCGCTTCGTGGTGGAGGCCGGCGCCACGGTCCTGCACAGCGCCTGACAGGCGCGCGGCTTTTGCCCTAGCCTTCCCGGAGAAACGGGAGGGTCTGCGCCATGGCACGCATCGGCTTCATCGGCCTCGGCAATATGGGGGCGCCGATGGCGCGCAACCTGGTGAAGGCCGGGCATGCGGTGGCGGTCTTCGACCTGGCGCCCGCCGCCATGCAGGCGGTGCCCGGCGCGGCGCAGGCCGTCAGCGCGGCGGCGGCGGCGCAGGGGGCGGAGTTCGTCTTCACCATGCTGCCGGCCGGCGAGCATGTGCGGGACGCCTATCTCGGCGCCGGCGGCCTGGCGGCGGCGAGCCCGGCCGGGGCGGTGCTGGTGGATTGCTCCACCATCGATGTCGCGACCGCCCGCGCCGTGGCGGAACAGGGCGGCCGCGCCTTCCTGGATGCGCCGGTCTCCGGCGGGGTGATGGGGGCGGAGGCCGGGACGCTGACCTTCATGGTGGGCGGCGATGCCGAGGCCTTCGCGGCGGTGGAGCCGCTGCTGCTGCAGATGGGCCGCGCCGCCATCCATTGCGGCGCGGCCGGCGCCGGCCAGGCGGCCAAGGCCTGCAACAACATGATGCTGGCGGCCACCATGCTGGTGACCTGCGAGGCTTTTGTCCTGGCCGAGAAGCTGGGGCTTTCGCACCAGGCGCTGTTCGATGTGGCCTCGCGGTCCTCGGGGCAGAGCTGGAGCCTCACAACCTATTGCCCGGTGCCGGGGCCGGTGCCGGGGAGCCCGGCCAATCGGGACTATGTGCCAGGGTTTTCGGCCAGTTTGATGCTGAAGGATCTGGGGCTGGCGCTGGGGGCGGCGCGGGCGGCGGGGGTGGAGTTGGGGGTGGGGGAGAAGGCGCTGGAGATTTACAGGCGGTTTGTGGAGGAAGGGGGTGGGGGGAAGGACTTTTCGGGGGTGGTGGGGATGGTGAGGCAGACCTGAGGAACTACCAATGCATATTTTGACATTTTGCGCCCAATGCCTAACAGAATACGGCGTGCCGAATATGACCTGCTTTGAGGCTAAAATTCTTCCTGATGACGGCGCCTGCAAGATCACGTGCGACAAAGGACATTCGACTGTAATTATCGTGCAAGATGAGAAATTTGAGATACTGGCTGGTATGGCTGCGCGCGATATTGCGGAAGATAGCTACAGAAGTTCGGTTTTAAATTTTACGGCATCGCTTGAGAGGCTTTATGAATTTTTCATTCGCCTGATTTTTAGGGCGAAAAAGCTAGACGACCTGAAGGTGGATCGTCTGTGGAGGCAGATAAGGAAGCAGTCTGAACGTCAGTTTGGTGCGTTTATGACATTGTATTTGACCGAGACTGGTGAGCCTTATGTACCTCTACCGGACTCTCAAACGGCACTTAGAAACAGGGTCGCGCATGATGGCCTCATCTGTAGCAGGTCTGAGGCGCTTGAGTACGGACAGGCTGTTTGGGACTGCGCGTGGCAGATTATAAAGGTGGTGAGAGCGGACAAGTATGCTGAGGCAGCAAGATCAATGATGCACGAAAGGCTTGAGGTCAGACTACGCCATGCAAGGCAGGATGGACTTCGTCACGGGACGACAAGCGTTTACCACCCTTTTCATTATGAGCTTATGGCGCGCGATCCAAGCCTGGAGAATTTTGTCCGGCAGTTAATCGATCGGCCTAGTGATCAAGAAATAGCGGCAATGTTTAAGTAGGATTTATTGTGGCAGAGTTTTCTCTTAATTGTAATTTTTGGTGCCTGCGCTCGGCTTCCTAAAAGTTTTGAGCCGCAGTGTGTTGCTTGCTAGAGCGTTTTCACCTCAGCCGGAATCGGATTGGGGATTCCGGCACGGGTCGTCAGTGTGATTCATAGGCGTCC
>NZ_JBHYDM010000042.1:0-37738 GCF_051860665.1 Falsiroseomonas sp. | reverse complement strand
GACCTGCTGCCACAACGCATCCTCCTCCTGAGGTGAGAAGGATGCACCACTACTCCTCGGGACTACACACCTAGGGCTCAGACCCATAAACTGATTCACTTGTCGGTTGGGATGTGATTCAAGCTCTCTGAAGGAGAGCTGGGATGTCTGGTGAGTTCTGGCTGACGGAGGAGCAATTCGCTCGGTTGGCGCCGCTGCTACCGACGGACACGCGCGGGGTGGCTCGGGTGGACGACCGGCGGGTAATTTCAGGCATCGTGCAGGTGCTGCTGAGCGGTGGCCGTTGGGTGGACGCGCCGGCCTGCTACGGGCCGAAGAAGACGCTCTACAATCGCTGGGTGCGCTGGGCGAAGAAGGGGGTGTGGCAGCGCGCGTTCGAGACGCTGGCGGCAGCCGGTGGACCGCCTGCCGAACTGATGCTCGACAGCACTTGGGCCAAGGCGCACCGCTCGGCGGCAGGCGGAAAAGGGGGGCGCACGCCAACGCCATAGGCCGCTCACGCGGCGGTCCCACGACCAAGCTGCACGCGCTGGTCGATGGGCACGGGCGGCTGGTTGCCTTCGCCATCACCCCAGGTCAGCGCGGGGACGCGCCAGTCGCGGCAGAACTGATCAACCTGCTGCCTGCCTCCGCCACGCTCGCTGCGGACCGCGCCTACGACAGCGATGCGCTGCGCCACCTGCTCATCGCCCGCGGCACCACGCCGGTGATCCCCAACGCCCCCTACCGCAAGCGCCTCCACCCGTTCGACCGTCACGCATACAAGCGCCGCAACCTCATCGAACGCGCCTTCTGCCGCATCAAGGACTTCCGACGCGTCGCCACTCGCTACGACAAGCTCGCCGCCACCTACGCCGCAGCCATCAGCCTCGCCGCAATCGTCGCATGGTGGTTATGAGTCTGGAGCCTAGGCCGCCCGCATTGTGTCGAGGAAGGTGGCGACCTCGCCGCGCAGGCGGGTGGCCTGAAGTGAAAGACCGCTTGCTTCCCGCAGCAGCCCGCCGGCCGAGCTGCCCGCCTCCTGCGCCGCTTCCGCCACGCCGCCGATATGCCCCACCACCTCGCTGGTGCCGCGGGCCGCCTGCTGCACGTTGCGGGCGATGTCGCGCGTCGCATTGCCCTGCTCCTCCACCGCCACGGCGATGCCATTGGCGATCTCCGACATCTCGCCGATCACCTGGCCGATATTGCGGATGGCGGTGACGGATTCGGCGGTCGCCGCCTGGATCTCGCCCACCTTGGCGCCGATCTCGCCGGTGGCGCGCGCGGTCTGCTCGGCCAGGTTCTTCACCTCCGTCGCCACCACCGCGAAGCCCTTGCCGGCCTCCCCGGCGCGGGCCGCCTCGATGGTCGCGTTCAGCGCCAGCAGATTGGTGCGCGCGGCGATGTCGGAGATCAGCCGCACCACGTCGCCAATCTGGTTCGCCGCCGCCGAAAGCCCCTGCACCCTTCCATCCGTCGCCCGCGCCTCCGCCACCGCGCGGCTGGCGATCGCGGAGGAATTCATCACCTGGCGGGAGATCTCGTTCACGCTGGCAGCCAGCTCCTCCGTCGCCGCGGCGACGGTCTGCACATTGGCGCTGGCCTCCTGCGTCGCGCCGCTGGCGGCGCCCGCCTTGTCGCTGGAGCTTTCGGCGAAGGCGGTCAGGCTTCGGGCCGAGCCTTCCATGCGACTGGCGGCGGCCGCCACCTGTTCGATGATGCCGCCGATCTCCGCCTGGAAGTCGCCGGCCAGCCGGCGCATATCGGCCTGGCGTGCGGCGGCCGCGGCGCCTTCCGCGGCGCGCTGCGCCGCCTCCAGCCGCCGGACCTCCAGCGCATTGTCGCGGAAGACCTGCACGGCGCGCGCCATGGCGCCGAGCTCGCCGCCCTTGGTCAAACCTGGGATCTCGGTCTCCAGCCGCCCGCCGGCGAGATCCGACATCGCCCGCGTCATGCGATCGATCGGGCCGGCGATGGCGCGGCCGAGCACCGCCGCCAGCGCCAGCACCAGGGCCAGCACGCCGAGCGCGAGGCCGGCCAGCCAGGCGCGTTCCCGCGCCGCCTCCGCCTCCGCCCCGCTGCGGTCCAGCAGCATTTCGACCACCGCCACCGGCTGCCCCTGGGAATTGCGCAGCGGCTTCAGCATCACCATCACCGGCGCCCCCTCCAGCCGTGCCGACCAGGGGGTCACGGGCTGGGCGAGGGCTGCGCGCAGCGCCGCGTCATCCGCCACGCGGCGGAAACCGCGGGAGGCGCCGACGGTACTCACCGCATCCGGCCGCACCGCATGCACGGCCATGGACAGGCCAGTCGCCTCGCGGATGCGGTTCAGCTCCGCCTCGTTGAAGAGCGTGGCCACATTCAGCACGCCCACCACCTGGCCGCCCTGGTGAATCGGCACGATGGCGGCGACGCCGGTGCCGCTCACCAGTTGCTCCACGCCGCCGCTGGCGGGGCCGCCCTGCAGCAGCGCCACCATATCCGCGCGGCGGCTGCTGATGTCGTCGCCGAAATTGGTCGGGGCATGCGGCCGCAGGAGCGTGATGCCGGGTTGCACGACGACGGACATGTTCGTCACGTCCCCGGCGCTGCGCAGCGCCTCGAAGCTCGGGCCGAGGGCGGCGAGCATGGCCGGCCGGTCCTTCGCCGCCGCCGCGGCCTGGACCTGCGGCAGCGCCGCCAGGGCGCGGGCCAGGATCAGCTGGCGGTGCTGTTCCTCGGCCAGGGCATCGTCCAGCGCCGCCTCGCCCTGTGCCAGGGCCTGGGCGGCGGCGGCGGCGTGCCGCTCCTGCATCGTCCACCAGGTCCAGGCCGAGAGGGCAAGGCAGGCGAAGATGGCCGCCGCGGCGAAGCCGCCGGCCAATTGGACGCGGATGGTGGCCAGGCGGTTCATGCGGCGCTTCCGGGCAGGGTCGGACGCGCAGCCTAGCGACAGGAGCCTAGCTGATCGTAAAGACGAGCCTCACTCGGCGGGGAATTCGGCGCGGATGCGGGCGCTGTGTTCGCCGAGCGCGGGTACCGGGCCGTAGCGGCGGGCCACACCCGCCAGCCGGGCTGCCGGCGCGGCCACCGGCACCGGGCCGCCGGGGGTCTCCACCACCAGCCGCCGCAGCGCGGGATGGTTCGCCAGCTCCGCCACGCCATTCACGAAGCCATAGGCGATGCCCGCCGCATTCAGCCGCGCCGCCGCGGCCTCCCGCGTCAGCGTCGCGAAAGTCCTGGCGACATGCGCATCGACGGCGGGGCGGTTGGCCACGCGGTCGTTGTTGCTGGACCAGCCGGGCCGGGTGGCGAGGCCTGGCTCGCCGAGAAAGCCGGCGCAGAGGGCGGCCCATTCGCGCTCGTTCTGGATCGAGATCAGCACCAGCGCGCCATCCTCCGTGGCGAAGGCGCCATAGGGGCAGATGGAGGGATGGGCGAGGCCGACGCGTTCCGGCGCGCGGCCGGTGCCCTCGTAGTAGAGCAGCGGCACATTCATCCAATCCGCCATGCCGTCGAAGAGCGAGACGGCGATTCCGGTACCCTGCCCCGTGATGCCGCGCGTGATCAGGGCCTCCAATACGGCGGCATGGGCGTTCATGCCGCAGGCGATGTCCACGACCGACACGCCGACACGGCCCGGCCCGGCGGGATGGCCAGTGATGGCGGCGAGGCCCGATTCCGCCTGCACCAGCAGGTCATAGGCCTTCATCGCGGCGTAGTCGCCTTCCTCGCCATAGCCCGAGATATCGACGGTGATGAGGCGCGGATGCCTTTCGCGCAGCGCCGCGCTGCCGAAGCCGGCGCGGGCCATGGCGCCGGGGGCGAGATTCTGGATGAAGACATCGGCGCGCGCCAGGATGCGGGCCAGCAGCGCCTTGTCCTCGGGCTGCTTGATATCGAGGGTGAGGGATTCCTTGCCCCGGTTCAGCCAGACGAAATAGCTGGACTGGCCGGCGGCGGCGGTGTCGTAGCCGCGGGCGAAATCGCCCTCGGCGCGCTCGATCTTGATGACCCGCGCGCCGGCATCGGCCAGCTTCACGGAACAGGTCGGCGCGGCGACGGCCTGCTCCATGGCGACGACCAGAAGGCCTTCGAGCGGACGCATCAGCAGTTACTTATGCTTAAGCGTGAATGACTTCGATTCCGTGGAATTCCATCTATCCATCTCCTTTTCGCAAACTTGACAGGTAGCGCTGTCTCGCTCCCGAGCAGGTAAACGTCGAACGGTAACCTCATACAGAGCGCCACAGTGTGGGCAGCTAAAGTCTGGCGCCGTTCCAGAATTCCAGGTTTGAACCAAGATGCCCCCTCCCTTTTTCAATAACTCCGCGGCATGCCCAGGACATGCTCGCCAATGTACGACAAAATCAGGTTCGTGCTGATCGGCGCCACCTGGTACAGCCGCGTTTCGCGGAACTTGCGCTCGATGTCGTATTCCTCCGCAAAACCGAAGCCGCCATGGGTGTTGATGCAGGCCTCGCCGGCGGCCCAGCTGGCCTCGGCGGCGAGCATCTTGCCCATGTTCGCCTCCTCGCCGCAGTTCTGGCCGGCGGCGAATTTGGCGAGGCCCTTCTCGATGATCGCCTCGGCGGCGCGCATCTGGGCATAGGCCTTGGCGATGGGAAACTGCACGCCCTGGTTCTGGCCGATCGAGCGGCCGAAGAGCACGCGCTCCTTGGCATAGGCGCTGGCCTTGGCGATGAACCACTTGGCGTCGCCGATGCACTCGGCGGCGATCAGCAGGCGCTCGGCATTCATGCCGTCCAGGATGTACCGAAAACCCTTGCCCTCGGTGCCGAGCAGGTTCTCCGCCGGGACTTCCATATTGTCGAAGAAGACCTCGCAGGAATTGTGGTTCATCATGGTGCGGATCGGGCGGATGGTGAGGCCTTTGGCCGTCCGCATGTCGACGATGAAGGTGGACAGGCCCTCGGTCTTCTTCGCCACCTGGTCGCGCGGCGTGGTGCGGGCCAGCAGCAGCATCAGGTCGGAATGCTCCGCCCGGCTGGTCCAGATTTTTTGCCCATTCACGATGTACTTGTCGCCCTCGCGCCGGGCGGTGGTGCGGAGCGCGGTGGTGTCGGTGCCGCTGGTGGGTTCGGTGACGCCAAAGGCCTGCAGGCGCAGCTTGCCCTCGGCGATGGCGGGCAGGTACTGCGCCTTCTGGGCCGGGCTGCCATGCCGCAGGATGGTGCCCATGATGTACATCTGCGCGTGGCAGGCAGCGCCGTTGCAGCCGCTGGCCTGGATCTCCTCCAGGATCGCCGCGGCCCCCGCCAGCGGCAGGCCGGCGCCGCCGAATTCCTCGGGGATCAGCGCGGCCAGGTAGCCGCTTTCGGTCAGGGCATTGACGAATTCAGTGGGGTAGCCCCGCCGCGCATCCAGCTCCCGCCAGTATTCGCCGGGGAAGCGGGCGCAGAGCTTGCGGACCTCCTCCCGGATCTCGGCATGCGGATCGGTGGCGGGCTGGTGCATGTCCATCGGTAGCGTCTCCCGGCGTTACACCCGGGATTAAGGCGCGAAAGCGCGCGCGTCTACCGGAGCCCCCTATCGGAGCATCGGCACCAGGCTGGCTACCAGCAGCAGCGCCATGGCGATGTTGAAGGCGCGCAGATGCGCGGGCTTGCGCAGCAGCCTTCCGGTGCCCACGCCGATGCCGGCCCAGACCAGCAGGCAGGGCAGCGTGATGGACAGGAAGACCAGCGAAATCGCCACCACCTGCGGCAGCATCGGCTCGCCCGGCCGGGTGAAGGCCGGCACCACGGCGGCCGCGATCATCCAGGCCTTGGGGTTCACCCATTGGAACAGCGCGCCGCCGACAAACCCCAGCGGAGGCTTCACCGGCCCCTGCCCGACCGCGGCCGGCGGCGGCGCGGTGGCAATCTTCCAGGCGAGCCACAGCAGCCACAGCGCGCCGGCCCAGCGCAGCACCTCATGCAGCACCCGGCTGGCCAGCAGCGGCCCGGCGAGGCCCAGCCCCACCACCAGGATCATTCCCCCGAAGCCGAAGGTGATGCCCAGCATATGCGGCCAGACGCGCCGGAAGCCATGCGCGGCGGCGGAGGCCGCGACCATCAGCACATTTGGCCCCGGCGTGACGGAGGAGGCGATGGCAAAGCCGAAGAGGGGCAACCAGTCCATGCGCCAATCGTGACAGCAATGCTGACGTTCTGGAAGCTCAGTTGGGGGAGAGCGCCATGCGCACCGCGATGGCCTGCACCACCAGCCCATCATGCCCGAGATCGACCTCCGCCGTCAGCACCTGGTCGTCGCTGCGGCGCAGGCGGAAGCGGCAGGTCTCCGCGACCCCCTGCTGCACCGAGGGGCGGCATTCGAAACCGTAGCGCTGCAGCTGGGCCCGCAGCGGGCCGAGATTGGCGCCGGGCGGGTGCGCCGCCAGCAGGTCCCGCTGCAGCCGTTCCGCCCCGGCCCGGGGGCCGGCCTTCACATAGGGCTCCATCTCGGGCCGCGCGCTCCAGCCCCCGCTGAAGAGCTGCGCGCCGAGGACCAACGCGACCAGCAGCAGCAGGCCGGCGATCAGCGCATTGCGCGCCGTGCGCGGCTTCGGATCGGGCCCTGCGGATTGCGGCGGCCCGAGGTCGTTCGCCGGTGGGGGCGCCGGGCGGTACCAGGCGCGCGGCGGCGGGTCCGGTTCAGGCGCGATGGCGCGTCACCAGCCGGCCGGGCTTCTCGCCCGTCGCCCCGCCCTTCTCGCCGAAGCCGGCCCGGAAAGTGGGCACGCCATTGGCCCAGACCTCCTCGATGCCGAGGGAAGGCAGGGTCGGCGTCTCGAAGGTCGCGGCATCGATCACCGTGGCCGGGTCGAAGAGCACCAGGTCGGCATAGGCGCCTTCCGCCAGCGTGCCGCGATCGACGATGCCATAGGCCTCCGCGCAGCGGCCCGTCATCTTGTGCACCGCGGTCTCCAGCGAGAACAGGCCGACATCGCGCACGTAATGCCCGAGCACCCGCGGGAAGGTGCCCCAGAGGCGGGGATGCGGATGGGCGTCGTGCGGGATGCCGTCGCTGCCGATCATCGACAGCGGATGCGCCATGATGCGGCGCACATCCTCCTCATCCATCTGGAAGCTGATCTGCCCGGCGGGCGTCAGGCGCTCGGCGGCCGCCTTGATGTCGCTGTTCCAGCCGCGGGCGATCTCATGCAGGTATCTGCCCGCCATCTCCGGATGCGGCACGGACCAGGTGATCATCACCTTCACATCGTCGCGCAGGCGATCCGGCATCAGCACGGTGGAGCCGGCGGGATAGGGGTAGACGTCGTAGGCCACTTCCTGCGTGCGCGCATATTCGGCGATCAGCGGCAGGGTCTGCGTGGAGCGGCCGAAATTCTCCGGCAGCGAGCATTTGTGGTGGCTGATCTGCACCCCGACGCCGGCCTTCTTGCCGATCTTCATCGTCTCCTCGATCGAGGCCAGGACCTTGTCGGCCTCGTCGCGCATATGGGTGGAATAGAGGCCGCCGGTGGTGCGCAGCGCCTCCGCCACCGCGATGACTTCCTCGGTCGTCGCATGCTTGTTGGGGTCGTAGTAGAGACCGGTGGAGAAGCCGGAGGCGCCCTCGGCCAGCGCCTGCTTCAGGCGCTGGTGCATGTGGTGGATCTCCCGGTCGTTGGCCGGGCGGGCGACATCGCCATCCATGGCTTCCACGCGCATGGTCTGGTGGCCGACCAGGGCGTAGGTGTTCACCTCGCTGCCCTGTTTCCGCAGCGCCTCCGCATAATCGCCGAAACTCGGGAAACGCCACCAGCCCTCGGCGCCGATCAGGTCGAGCGGCGGCGGCGGGGTGCGCTTGAAGGTGGCCGGCGAGAGCGAAACGCCGCAGCAGCCGACGACCACGGTGGTGACGCCCTGGCTGGTCTTGCAGGTGGTGCAGGCAGGGCCGCAGAGCACCGCGCGGTCGTCATGGGTATGGGCATCGATGAAGCCGGGGGCGAGCGCACGGCCGGTGGCGATCACCTCCCGATCGGCGGAGGCACCACCGAGGTCGCCGATCGCGACGATCCGATCGCCCTTCACGCCCAGGTCGCCGCTGCGCCGCGGCCCGCCGGTGCCATCGATCAGCGTCGCGTCACGGATGATGAGGTCGCAGCGGAGCGCCATGCCGGGGGTTCCTTGGATGAGGCTGGGCGATCATGCCAAGGGCAGGGCTGTTCCGATAGGGAGCCCCTGCCCCGCCGGTGCGTTGCAGCCGCATGACCCAGGACAAGACCCAGCCGCCGACCGGCGCCTCCGCCCGCATGAACAGCGCCGACCCCGGCAGCCAGAACACCGCGGCCAAGGTGCAGCAGGGCAGCACGACGCGGAACCCCAAGGCGAAGGTGCCATCGGACCTCTATCCGGACCCGCCGGGGGTGACGGACCAGACCAAGGGCGCGCCCGACGATTGAGCCTGCCGCCGCCAGCGCCGGATACTTCCCGCTCGCATCCAGTCGTGATAGTTCCGGTTACAAACCATCGAGACCGGAGCTCGACGCGGTGGCGGTTCTTCTATGCGTTGCGACGGGCGACTATCTGCATGACTGGCAAGATTGCATACAAAGTCACAGAACCTATTGCGCGGCGCATGGGTATGATTATCGGCTGATCGACCGGCCGCTCAGCGAGCTGCACCCCAAATGGCAGAAATTCGAGGTGGCGCGCGAGATCCTGCGGGGCGGAGACGATGTCCTCCTGATCGATGCCGATGCGCTGATCTCCACGGCAGCCCCGCCTTTCCTGCAGGTGCTGGAGGCCGATCCGTGCTGCGACATCTTCTGCGTGCTTGGCAGGTCCCAGCGTCCCAATAGCGGCGTCATCATGCTGCGCGGCTCGGCCCCCTCGGTGGCCTGCGAATTCCTGACGGATTGCCTCGCGGCGCGCGAACTTCCCCTGCCGGCCGAGGACTTCGTCACCGCCCTGGGCGAGAACGGCCATTTCATCCACTTCCTGAAGAAGCCCCCCTATGCAGGGAAGCTCAAGCTGATCGACGGCGCCTGGAACAACACCGTACCGCCGCCCTTGCCGACGGACTTCGTCACCCACTTCGCCGGCGGGCCGATGCGGAAGTTCCGGCGGCGCCGCCTCTCCGCGCCAGCGGCGGGATAGGGGAGTCAGGCTGCCTCGGTGAAGGCGGGCAGGATGCCCTCCACCAGCAGCGCATGCCGCGTCTGCACCTGGCCCCTGACCCGCGGCACATCGGGGTCGGAGGTCATCACCACCGTCAGCCCCAGCCCGGGCAGCAGATAGACCATCTGCCCGCCATAGCCCCAGGCGAAGATCACCGGCTGGCCCCGCGCCTCCGCGATCCACCAGCCGAGGCCGTAGCTTTGCCCCGACCAGGCCGATTGGCCCCGCGGCCGCCAGGAGTCGCGCAGGAACTCCTCCGGAATCACCTGGCGTCCCGCATGCCGCCCGCCATTGCGGCAGCATTCGCCGAAGGCCAGCAGGGCACGCGGCGAGAGCGCCATCTCATTGCCGCCGAAATGCAGCCCCTGCGGGTCCCGCGTCCAATCCGGCACGGCATGGCCCAGCGGCTGGAACAGCCACTCGGCGGCCAGCTCGCGGATGCTGCGGCGGCTGGCGCGCGCCAGGACGGCCGCCAGGATATGGGAGGTCCCGGTGGAGTAGAGCATCCGCCCGCCCGGCACATCCACCATCGGCCGCGACAGGGCGAAGGCCACCCAGTCCCGGCTGCTGACCCAGCGGCCGTAATTCGCACCCGAGGTCGGCTCCAGCCCCGCCTGCATGGACAGCAACTGGGCGAGCGTGATCTCGCGTACCGCAGGGTCGGCCTCCCGCGGGATGCGGTTGCCGAGGATCGGGGCGATGGGCTGGTCCAGGCCGCGCAGCACGCCGCGCTCGATCGCGATGCCGGCGAGCATGGCGAGGATGGTCTTGGAGGCCGACTTGATGTTGGTCGGCCGGTCGAGACCGGGACCGGCGAAGCTGCGTTCCACCAACGGCGTGCCGTGCTGCGCCACGACCAGGCTGCGCAGGCCGGGCGTGGTGGCGGCACGGGCAATGCCCTCGGCCAGGCGACTGGATTGCGCGCGCGCCGGCGACTGGACCAGCAGCAGAAGGCCGCCGGCCAGCGCCGCGCGTCGGGTGGTGCCAAGGATCATGCGCCAGGATCTGGGCCCGGCCGCCCTGCGCCCAAGGGCGGCCCGGGCGCCGGTTACACCTTGAAAAGGCTGCCGAACCGCAACGGGTTCAGGCGCCGTAGAGCGCCTTTGCCTGATCCGCGCCGATCAGCCCATCCGCCACATCGCGCTCCACGGCCGCACGGTCGCGCTGCTTCGGGTCGCCCATGCCACCGCCGCCCGGCAGCTTCAGCAGCAGCCGCTTGCCCTTGGGCACCACCTGGAACCCCTTGGTGCGGATCGGGGTGCCGTCCGTATGGCCGACCCAGCCGGCCGCGCCGTCGCCGCCGCCGTCCCGGCCCTTGGGCGCATTGGCCACGCGGTCGAAGATGGCGTTCACGGCGAATTCGGCCTCGCCCTTGGTGCCGATCTCCATGACCTTGCCGAAGCCGCCACGGGTGCGCCCGGCGCCGGCCGAGCTCTCGCGGATCTGGTTCTGCCAGAAGATCACGGGGGCGACGTTCTCCGTCGCTTCCACCGGCATGGTGCGCACGCCGGAGGGGAAGGCGGTGCCGTCCATGCCGTCCTTGGTGGGACGCGCGCCGGTGCCGCCGGAGTTGAAGGTGATGATCTCGAAATCCGGCAGCTCCGCCGCCGCGCCGGAAACCTGCGCGCCGCCACGCAAGGGCGGGTTCCAGAGGGCGGAGGAGCCCTCCGCCGTCACCCGGTCCGGCACCGCCTGGTGCAGGCAGCCCATCATCAGGTCGGGCAGCAGCTGGCCCACCACATGGCGGACGGAGACCGGATAGGGCCGCGGCGCGTTCAGGATGCAGCCCTCCGGGATCTCCATGCGGAAGGGCGCAAGCGAGGCCCAGTTGTTCGGAATCTCGGGCGCCACCACCACCTTGATGCCGAAGCAGGAATAGGCGCGGCAATAGGAGGCGGGCACGTTGATGCCGCGGCCGGACAGGCCGGAGGTGCCGGCATAATCCACCACGATCTGATCCGCCTTCACCGTCATCGCGGCCTTCAGCGTGACGGGCGCCTCGTAGCCGTCCGAGGTAATCTGGGCGCTGTAGCTGCCCTGCGGGATCTTCGCGATTTCCTCGAGTGTCGCCTTCAAGGAGGATTCGAAGATGTAGCTGGCCAGCGGGTCCAGGCTGTCCATGCCGAACTCGTCCAGCATCTCCACCAGCCGCTTGGCGCCGGCATCGTTGCAGGCGCAGAGGGAATAGATATCCCCCTCCAGCTCCACCGGCGTGCGGGTGCCGGCGCGGACGAAGTCGAACAGGGTCTCGTTGGGCTTCCCCTGGTCGAAGCACTTCACGATGGGGATATAGAGCCCCTCCTCGAAGACGCTGCGCCCCTCCGGGCCCATGCCGAGGCCGCCGACATCGATGACATGCGCGGTATTGGCAAACAGGCCGACGATCCTGCCGCGCTGGAAGGCGGGCGTGACGACGGTGAGGTCGTGCAGATGGCCGGTGCCGAGCCAGGGATCGTTGGTGATGTAGTGGTCGCCCGGCTTCATCGTCTCGGCGGGGAACTTGGCGAGGAAGTGGCCGACCGATTCCATCATGGAATTGACGTGTCCGGGCGTGCCGGTGACGGCCTGCGCCAGCATGCGGCCCTGCAGGTCGAAGACGCCCGCCGAAAGGTCACCGGCTTCCCGCACCGTGGTGGAGAAGGCGGTGCGGATCATGATCTGCGCCTGTTCCTCCACCACCGCGATCAGGCGGTTCCACTGGATCTGCTGCTGGATTTTCGTCAGGGCATCCGACATCACGCAGCCTCCCCACGGGTGAGTTCCAGGTAGCCGAGCCCATCGACGCGGCAGCGCCAGCCGGGCCCGACCAGGGTGCTGGTCTCGGCTTCGGAGACGATGCAGGGGCCGGGCACGGTGGCGCCCGCGGGCATTTCGGCGCGGTCGTAGACCTGCCAGGCAGCAACCTGGCCCGTGGCCGTGTCGCGCACCTGCTGCACGCGGATCGGCGCGGGGGCGGGCGCATCGGCGACGGGGGCGACCGGCTCCACCGCATCGGCCACCGTCGCGACCGTCACGGCGAAGGAGAGGATCTCCACATCGCTGCCCGGAACCGGCCGATCGTAGAAGCGCGTGTATTCGGCATCGTAGGCCGCGCGAATTTCGGCAATATCCTGCACGGTCAGCGGACGCGCCGGCAGCGCCACGTTGATCTCATGGCCCTGGCCGACATAGCGCATGAAGGCGATGCGATGCTCCTCGGTCGGTGCGCCGAAGGAGCCTTCGGCCACAACGCGGGACGCCTCGGCCGACATCTCGGCCAGCAGCGCGTTCACCGCATTGACGTCGAATGTCCGAAAGCGCTGGTACAGCGACTTCACCACCTCGTACCCGACGGGCGCGCGCAAAAAGCCGATGGCGGAGCCGACGCCGGCACCGGACGGCACCAGCACGCGATCCACGCCGATCTTCTCCGCCACGCGATAGCCATGCACCGGCCCGCCGCCACCGAAGGCGATGATGCCGCGGCCGCCATAGCCTTTTCCCGATTCGATGGCATGGACACGCGCCGCATTGGCCATGTTCTCATCCACCATCTCGACCACGCCGAGCCCCGCCATTTCCGGCGCCAGCCCCAGCTTGTCACCGACATGCGTGGCGAGGGCATCCAGCGCCGGCTGCACATGCAGCTTCAGCGCGCCGCCCGCGAAAAGCTCCGGCTCGTAGCGGCCGAGCGAGAGGTTCGCATCCGTCACCGCCGGCTTGTCGCCGCCGCGGCCATAGCAGGCCGGCCCCGGATCGGCGCCCGCGCTTTCCGGCCCCACCTGGATGCGGCCGAGAGCGTCGAGATGCGCGATGGAGCCGCCGCCGGCGCCGATCTCCACCATCTCGATGACCGGAATCCGCAGCGGCAGGCCCGAGCCCTTCTTGAAGCGGCCTACGCGTGCCACTTCGAAGGTGCGGGACGCCTGCGGCGCGAAATCGTCGATCAGGCACACCTTGGCCGTGGTGCCGCCCATGTCGAAGGACAGGACCTTCGACCAGCCACGCTGCTTCGCCACATGCGCCGAGAAGATGGCGCCACCAGCCGGGCCGGATTCCACCAGGCGGATCGGGAAGCGCGCCGCGGTATCAAGCGTCGTCAGGCCACCGCCCGAGAGCATCATGAACAGCGGGCAGGTGAAGCCACCTTCCGCCAGGCCCTTCTCCAGCCGGCGCAGATAGCTGGCCATCAGCGGCTGCACATAGGCATTGGCGGCGGTGGTCGAAAAACGCTCCCATTCCCGCATCTCGGGCGAGACTTCGGAGGAGAGCGAGATCGGCAGCTCCGGCCACATCTCCTGCACGATCGCGGCGGCGCGCTTCTCATGCGCGGGATTCACGAAGGCATGCAGGAAGCCGATGGCCAGGCTCTCGATGCCCTCGGCGCGCATCACCGCGACCTGGGCGCGCAGCGCGGCCTCGTCCAGCGGCAGCAGGATGTGCCCCTCATTGTCCAGCCGCTCCGGCACCGTCAGGCGCCAGCGGCGCGGGATCAGCGGCTGCGGCAGGTCGATGTTCAGGTCGTACTGGTCGTAGCGGGACTCATTGCCCAGGGCGAGCACGTCCCGGAAACCTGCGGTCGTCAGCAGCGCGGTCCTGGCACCCTTGCGCTCGATGATCGCATTGGTGGCCAGCGTGGTGCCGTGGATGACGAGGGCGATATCAGCCGGCGTCAGCCCCGCCTTCTCCATCACCAGCTTCACGCCATTCAGCACGCCGAGCTCCGGCGCATGCGGCGTGGTCAGCACCTTGCCGGTCCAGCGCTCGCCGTCCCGCTCGACGGCCACATCGGTGAAGGTGCCGCCGATATCGACCGCGAGGCGTGCCCCAACGCTCACTGCGAAGCCTCGCTCGCCCAACGCGTCACGACGGCGCAGGCTTGGGCAAAATCGTCCATCCGCATCGCTTCCTTCGGATTGTGGCTGCCATGTTGGTTGCGGACGAAGATCATCCCCGCCGGGATGCCCGCCATGGCAAAGGCCGCCGCATCATGGCCGGCGCCGCTCGCCATCGCCAGATGCTTCACGCCCAGTGAATCGGCGGCGCGCACCAGGCCTTCGCGGATTGCCGCATCCATCGGCGCCGCGCGGCTGGTGGTCTCGGCGCCCAGTTCGAAGCGCACGCCGCGGCGCGCCTCGATCTCCGGCACCGCCTCATACAGCGTCTCCATCAGCAGGTCGCAGCTGCGCGGGTTCACGCTGCGCACATCCAGCTGGAAGCGCGCCTCGCCGGCGATCTTGGTGAAGCCGGCATCCTCCGTCGTGCCCATGACGCAGAAGGTCACGACCAGAACATGGCCCTGCGCCTCCAGCTGCACCCAGCGGTCATCGACGCGATGCGCCAGTTCCGCCAAGGCGATTGCCGCGTCGCGCCGGTATTTGCGCGGGGTCGCGCCCGAATGGTTGTATTCGCCCAGCACGCGCGCGGCGCGCAGCCGGCGCGAACCGGGGATTCCGGTGACGATGCCGACCGGCACCCCCTGCCCCTCCAGCACCGGTCCCTGCTCGATATGCAGTTCGAGAAACGCCGCCGTGTCGTCGCTCGAAAACGTCTTGCCACCACGCTCGACGAAGCCCGGATCAAAACCTTCGTCGCGCATGTGGTCGGCCAGCGAGCGGCCATTGTCCTGCCGCTTCACCGCCAGCTCCTCGGCCTTCAGCAGGCCGAGCGCGCCGCGCGAGCCGGGGTAGCTGATGGGAAACCAGCTGCCCGCCTCCTCCGCCCGCACCGCCACCACCGTCACGTCGCGCCCGGGCACGAAGCCCGCGCGCTTCATGCCCGCCACTGTCGCAAGCCCGCAGAGCACGCCGGCGGCGCCATCGAAATTGCCGCCCTCCGCCACGCTGTCCAGGTGGCTGCCCAGCAGCACCCGCTTCGCCTTGCGGTCGCTGCCCGGCAGGGTCATCAGCAGATTGCCCACCGGGTCCGCACGGCATTCCAGCCCGATCCCCTCCGCCGCTGTGCGGACGATCTCATGCGCGCGCCGCTCGCCGGCGCCATAGGCATCGCGCGTGATGCCGACGCCGTCGAAAGTCGCCGCGCGCAGATCGTCGAACAGGCGCGCCGCCAGTTCGACATCGGGGGAAAGGTTCGGGATCACGTCGGCTTCGTCCTTACAGCATGCTGCGGACGCGGCCGCCATCCACGCGGATCATGCTGCCGGTGATATAGCCGCCGCGCTCGCTGGCCAGGAAGGCGCCCATCGGGCCGAATTCGTCCGGCATGCCGATGCGCTTGGCCGGCACTTCGGAGGCCATCTGCGCGATCTCCTGCTCCGGCGTCGTGCCGGCCTTGGCGGCGCGGGATTCGGCGTTCTGCGTGATGCGGCCGGTCATGATGCTGCCCGGGGCGAGCACGTTCATGGTCACGCCGTCCGCGGCCACTTCGCCCGAGAAGGTCTTCAGCCAGCCCCAGATCGCGGCGCGCAGCGTATTGGACAGCGCCAGGTTCGGAATCGGGTGCTGCATGCCGGTGCTGCCCACCACGATGACGCGGCCCCAGCCCTGCTTGCGCATCGCCGGCATCAGCCGGTTGCAGATGCGGATGGGGGAGGCGACCATCTGCTCGAACCAGGTGTGCAGCGAAGCATCCGTGATCTCGGAGGCGATGCAGGGCGGCGGGCCGCCATGGTTCAGCACCAGGATATCGACACCGCCCATCAGCCGCGTGGCCTCATCCGCCAGCCGGTCCATGTCGGCGCCGCTGGCCACATCGGCGGGGATGCCGAAGGCCTGCGGCGCGCCGGCGGCCTTCAGCTCCGCCGCCACCTTGTCCAGCGCCGCCTGGTCGCGGCCGCTGACCACCACGGCGGCGCCCTCGGCCGCCAGGCTGTCCGCGATCGCGCGGCCGAGGCCCTTGGAGGCGCCCATCACCAGGGCGCGCTTGCCCGTGAGACCCAGATCCATCGTTGTCTTTCCCTTGTCGGCTTGGGCCGGAACGGCTGCCCGGCGCTTGGCCGGAACCTGCTACCTGCCGCCCCGGCTGGCAAGCCGGCCCGCCTCTGCTACCAGGGTGGAAATCCCTGGGAGATGTGACGCGCCATGCCGAAGCCCATCCTGCTGCTGACCCGCCGCCTGCCCGAGGCCATCGAGGCCCGCGCCGCCCGCGACTACGATGCGCGGCTGAACAGCACCGATGACCCCTGGTTCCGCGACGGCGCCGAGATCGCCCGCCGCGCCACCGAGGCCCAGGCCGCCGGCATCCTCTGTGCGGCCGGCGACCCGATGGGCGCCGCCACCATCGCTGCCCTGCCCGACAGCGTGAAGATCATCGCCACCTTCTCCGTCGGCACCGACCATATCGACGTGGCCGCCGCCAAGGCCCGCGGCATCACGGTGGCGAATACGCCCGAGGTGCTGTCCTTCGCCACCGCCGAGACCGCCTTCACCCTGATGCTGATGGCCGCCCGCCGCGCCGGGGAAGGTGAGCGCATGGTCCGTGCCGGCCAATGGGAAGGCTGGGCGCCGACCCAGCTGATGGGCGTGACGCTGGAGGGCAAGCGCCTCGGCATCGCCGGCTTCGGCCGCATCGGGCGGGAACTGGCCGCCATGGCGCGCGGCTTCAAGATGGAAATCCACTACCGCGACCTGCGGCGCGCGCCGCCCGAGCTGGAGCAGGGCGCCACCTTCCATGGCGAGGACCGCGCATTCCTCTCCGCCATCGACATCCTGTCGATGCACATGCCGGGCGGCGAGGCGACCCGCAAATGGCTGAATGCGGAACGGCTGTCCTGGATGCGCCCCGGCGCGCTGGTCATCAACACCGGCCGGGGCGGCTCGGTGGACGATGCGGCGCTGGTGGAGGCGCTGCGCTCCGGCCAGATCCGCGCCGCCGGGCTCGATGTCTATGACGGGGAGCCGAAGGTCTTCCCGGGCTATCTGGGGCTGGAGAATGTCGCCCTGCTGCCGCATCTCGGCAGCGCCACCATCGAGACGCGCGATGCCATGGGGCAGCGCGCCCTGGGGAACCTGGATGCGGTCCTGCTGCGCGGCATGGCTGCACCCGATACTGTCGGTTGAGCGAAACACAACCATTTCGGCTTGACATTCAACCCGTGGTGGTTTCGTTAGGGTGGAGTTGTGCCCACCGGCGGTGCGGCCCCTTCCGGGCCGCGTCGCAGCCGGGGTGACATCGGCCGCGGAGAGACATGAGCCAGGTCGCACGGATTACGCTGTTCGTTCATGACCGCGCAGGGCGGCTGGAAACCCTGCCCGACCAGGACCTGCTGCGCGCCCTGCTGCAGGAAATCCCCTTGGTGACCCGCCACGATGATGGCAGCCGGACCTTCGTCTTCGACATGGTGGAGCCGATGGACCGGCCGCTGCATCTCGGCTGCGACGGGGAGCCGGTCTCGGTGGAGACGCTGCGGGCCTGCGGTGCCGCCCTGGCCCGGGTGGCCCATTCCCTCGGCCTGCCCCTGACCGCGGCCCTGGCGGAATCGGCGGAGCTGGTGGCGGAGGGGGAGCTGCGGTCCATGCAGGTGCCGAAGCGCCGGCAATGCTGAGCCCCCGCCGCCCTGCCCCGCCCCTCGACAAGGGCAGCGCCGGGCGGCACTAGGGCGGCACCCAGCCGGAGCCCCGCGGATGCTGTTCGACCTCGACGCGCTGCCGACCGCCAGCCGCTACAAGCTGCTGACCGCCACCGTGGTGCCGCGGCCGATCGCCTGGGTGGTGACCCAGGATGCCGCCGGCGTGCTGAATGCGGCGCCCTATTCCTTCTTCAATGTCTTCGGCTCCGACCCGCCCATCATCGGCCTCGGCATCGGCAACCGGCCGAGCGGCGTGCCGAAGGACACCATGGCCAATATCCTGGCCACCGGCCAATTCACCATCTGCCTGGTGACCGAGGCCGCGCTGCCCGAGATGAACATCACCGCCGCCGATTTCGCCGCCGGGGTGGATGAGCTGGCGGAGGCCGGCCTCGCCACCCTGCCCTCCACCAAGGTGGCGCCGCCGCGGCTGGCGGTGAGCCCGGTGGCCATGGAATGCACCCTGTTCCAGACCGTGACGCTGGGCGCCAGCCACAGCCTGGTGCTGGGCCAGGTGCGGGCCATGCATGTGCGGGACGAGGCGGTGATGGATGCGGCGCGCTGCTATATCGACAGCCCCGCTCTGGGCCTGGTGGGCCGCATGCATGGCGCCGGCTGGTACACCCGGCTGGAGGACCGGCTGGAGGTGAAACGCGCCAGCGCGGCCCAGCTGGCCGAGCAGGGCAAGGGCTGACGCCGCCGATGTCCCTGGCCGGCTTTCCGGCGGAACGGCAGCGGCCGGGGCCGCCCCGCAGCCGCCGCATCGCACCAGCCTGGGCCTGGGTCTCGCTGCTGGCGGCCGGGCTGATCGCGGCACCGCTGGCCGCCGTGCTTGTCACCGCCGTGGCGCCGCTGGGCGACGACCAGGCGCATATCTTCCAGACCCTGCTGCCGGAGCTGCTGGCCAATTCGCTGGTGCTGGCCGTGCTGGTGGGGGCGATGGCCGCCAGCATGGGGGCGGTGACCGCCTGGCTGGTGGCCAGCTGCGCCTTCCGCGGCCGCGGCCTGCTGGAGATCGCGCTGCTGCTGCCACTCGCCATGCCCGCCTATGTCTGTGGCTATACCTATGTCTGGCTGCTGGATGTGGCGGGGCCGGTGCAGGGCGCGCTGCGGCAGGCGACAGGGCTGCGCTGGGGCGAATACTGGTTTTTCGAGATTCGCAGTCTGCCCGGCGCCGCGCTGATGCTGGCCGCGGTGCTGTATCCTTACGTCTATCTGCTGTGCCGCAACGCCTTCCTGCAGCAGAGCGTCTGTTTGCTGGAGGCGAGCCGCACCTTGGGCCACGGGCTGCCGCGCACCTTCCTGCATGTGGCACTGCCGATGGCGCGCCCGGCCCTGGCCGGCGGGGTGGCGCTGGTGCTGATGGAGACGCTGGCGGATTTCGGCACGGTGCAGCATTTCGCCGTCCGCACCTTCACCACCGGCATCTACGACGCCTGGTTCGGCCTGGGCGACCGGCCGGCCGCGGCGCAGCTCGCCACCGCGCTGATGGGGCTGGTGGCGCTGCTTCTGCTGGCGGAACGGGCCTCCCGCGGCGGGCGGCGCTTCCACCCCACCACCACGCGCAGCCCACCGCTGCGGCCGGTGGTGCTGCGGGGTTGGAAGGAGGCGGCGGCCATCCTGACCTGCGCCCTGCCCGTCTGCCTCGGCTTCCTGATCCCCGCCGGCGCGCTCTTCGGCCTGATGCTGGAAGCGGGCGACCCCTTGGATCCGCGCCGCACCCTGCCCTATGCGCTGAACAGCGTGACGCTTGCGGGCATCGCGGCCGTCATCGCGGTGCTGCTGGCGGCGCTGCTGGCCTGGGGGCAGCGGCTGCACCCCTCCCGCCTCAGGGCCTCGGCCAACCGGGTGGCGGCGCTGGGCTATGCGTTGCCGGGCTCGGTCATCGCGGTGGGGGCGCTGGTGCCTTTTGCACTGTTCGACAATGCGCTGGATGGCTGGATGCGGGCGCAGTTCGGCATCTCCACGGGGCTGCTGCTCTCGGGCAGCATCGCGGCGCTGGTTTTTGCGTATCTCGTGCGATTCCTGGGCGTGGCGCTGTCCGCCGTGGAATCCGGGCTGGCGCGGATCCGGCCGAGCCTCTTCGGCGCCGCCCGCGTGCTCGGCCGGACGCCGGGCCAGGCGGTGCGGATGGTGGAGCTGCCGCTGGCGCGCGGGGCGCTGATGACGGCCGGCGTGCTGGTCTTCGTCGATACGATGAAGGAGCTGCCAGCGACGCTGATCGTGCGGCCCTTCGATTTCGACACGCTGGCGGTGCGGGTGCACAACCTGGCCTCCGACGAGCGGCTGGCCGAGGCCTCGACGGCCGCGCTGCTGATCGTGCTGGTCGGGTTGCTGCCGGTGGCGGCGCTGGTGCGGGGGATGCGGCGGGGGTGACAAGCGAAGCCTTGCTGCAGGCGATCCGCCTGGCGCAGGCGGGGGATTGGCAGGCGGCGCATGAGATCGCGCAGGCCGATCCCGGTGCAGATGCCGCCTGGGTGCATGCCTGGCTGCATCGGCTGGAGGGCGATCCGGCCAATGCCGGCTACTGGTACCGACGCGCCGGCCGCAGCCCGGGCCAGGGCAGTGTGGCGGAGGAAGGCGCGGCGATCGCGCGGGCGCTGGGCGGTTGATTTGGCCAGCCGGCCTTGGCTGACTCCACGATGCGCAACTGCTTGCGCCGGTCGGCGCCATCCTTGGCCAGGGCGGACATGCCCTGGATCACCGCCATCGCATGCCCGGCCAGCGCCTCGGCCTGCTTCCTCCCGCAACTCGGACGCCTCGCGGAGCCGCTAACCAGCGAGCTCGCCGATCACCGCGACCGATCTGCGGCTGACGGAGGACCAGCGCGCCGCGCTGGATGCCGCCAGCGCGCCGGCGCTGCGCCGCCAGGTGGTGTTCGGCGGCAGCAGCGTCTTGGCGTAGCGCCCCTTATTCCTGGTCGGGCGCCGCGTCGCTGTTCAGCAGGATGTAGCGCTCGATGCCGATCTGGCGGATCAGGTCGAACTGGCGGTCGAGGAAGTCCTCGTGCTCCTCCTCATTCGCCAGGATCTTCAGCATCAGGTCGCGGGAGACATAATCCCGCACCGATTCGCAATGCGCGATGCCGTCGCGCAGGTCGACCAGCGCCTTCTCCTCGAGCTTCAGGTCGCATTCGAGGATTTCCTGCACATTCTGGCCGACCAGCACCTGGTTCAGCCGCTGCACATTGGGCAGGCCGCCGAGGAAGAGGATGCGCTCGATCAGCCAATCGGCGTGCTTCATCTCCTCGATCGACTCTTCGTATTCCTTGCGTGCCAGCTTGGTCACGCCCCAGTGCCGCAGCGTCCGGGAATGCAGGAAATACTGGTTGATCGCGGTCAGCTCATTGGTGAGCTGCATGTTCAGGTATTCGATGACCTTGGCGTCGCGCACGTCCCATCCCTCTCTCGCACCGGTGGCCCGGCCGGGACGCGCGCGCGGGGCGGCTACTTGCCGCCGGCGCCGCACCCCGCGCGGACCATCGTCAGGATGGTCCCCGTGCAGCCGCCGCATTGGGCGCGGCAGCCGCAGGCCGCATAGACATCATGCGGACGGTCGGCGCCTGCCGCCACGACGGCGGCGATCTGCTTGTCCGTCAGCGCATTGCACATGCAGACATACATCCGAACGGCCCTTTTTGCACCAGGGGTTTTGAAACGCGAACGATTCTCACCGGATGGGCGTGACCCACCCCTTCAGCCGAGGCGGGACGTGCAGCGGCGGGCGCCGCACAACCCCGCGTCGCAGAACTCAGCGCCAGCCGGCGCGCTGCATGATGCGCAGCGCCTCGGCCGCATTGGCGCCATAGGTGCCGGCATTCAGCTGGTCCTCGCGGAAGCTGCCGAAGGCGGCCAGCACCGGATGCACCGGGGCATCCGAGACCACCGGGTATTCCATGTTGCCCACGGCGAAGATCTCCTGCGCCCGCGGGCTGGTCAGGTATTCGATGAAGCGCTGCGCGCCGGCGGCATTGGGGGCGGTGCGGACCACCCCGGCGCCGGAGATATTCACATGCGCGCCGCGATCCCCCGCGCCCTGGTTCGGGAAGATCACGCCGATGCGCTCGGCGATCTCCCGGTCCTCGGCGCGCTGGGAGGTCATCATGGCGCCCAGGTAGTAGGTATTGGCGATGGCCAGCTTGCACTGGCCGGAGGGGATGGCGCGGAACTGGTCGCGGTCGCCGCCCTGCGGCGCGCGCGCCATGTTGTTGGCGAGCCCTCGCGCCCAGGCCTCCGTCGCCTCCGGCCCATTGGCCGCCAGCACCGAGCCGGTGAGCGAGGTATTGTAGGGGTGGGAGGCGGAGCGGACGCAGATCTGGCCGCGGAAGCGCGCATCGGCCAGGTCCTCGAAGCGGTTCAGCCCCTCCGGCCGACCGGCCTGGCGGTCATACATGATGACCCGGGCACGCTTGGAGACGCCGAACCAGGTGCCATCGGGGTCACGCAGGCTGGCCGGGATGCGGCTGGTCAGGACCTCGCTCTGCACCGGCCGCAGGATGCCGGCCTCCTTGGCGCGGGCAAGGCGGGCGGCGTCCACGGTGATCAGCACATCGGCGGGGCTGTTCGCGCCCTCGGTGCGGATGCGCTGGATCAGCTGGTCGGCATCGCCCTCGATCAGCCGGATGCGGATGCCCGTCTCGCGCGTGAAGGTATCGTACAGCTCCCGGTCGGTATCGTAGTGGCGGGAGGAATAGATATTGATCTCCTGCCCCTGGGCCCGGGCGGCCGGCGACAGCGCGGCGGGGGCGGCCAGGGCAAGGCCGAGGGGGGCGAGCAGCGAGAGCAGATGGCGGCGGCGCATTGCTTGGTTCTCTTTGTCCGTCGTGGCGTGGTCGGGGGATACCGCAATTGCGAAGCGTTCGCAAGCACTACCGCGTCGCGCTCGGGGCGAGGCCAGGCGGCGCGCGCCAGGGCGTGGCGACCGGGCTTGGCGACCGGGCCCGGCGGTAGGCGCGCCCACCATGCCGGTCTATCCTGGAACGGGAAACGCGCACGGCTCCACCTCGCCCACAGCGGAAAGAGAGCCTCGCCGATGATCAGCACAGATGCGGCCAGCCCCCTGGGCAAGGCCGTCCTCGCGACCCATTCCCGCTACGCCACCCGGCGGGAGGGCAGCGTGGCGACCTATATCCCGGCCCTGGCGGCCATGCCGCCGGACCTGTTCGGCCTGGCCGTGGCGACCTGCGAGGGCGGGCTGGTCGAGGCCGGGGAGTCCCGCCACCCCTTCACCATCCAATCCGTCTCGAAGCCCTTCGCCTATGCCCTGGCGCTGGACCTGCTAGGCCGGGATGCGGTGCGGGCCGTGGTCGGGGTGCAGCCGGTGGGCGATCCCTTCAATGCCATCGAGCTGGACCCGCGCACCCGGCGCCCCTTCAACCCCATGGTGAATGCGGGCGCCATCGCCGTCGCCGGGCTGCTGCAGGAGGCGCTGGGCGAAGGCGCCTTCGCGGCGCTGCAGGCCCGCCTCTCCGCCGCCGCCGGGGCGGAGCTGGCGCTGGACGAGACGGTCTACCGCTCCGAAGCCGAGACCGGCGACCGCAACCGCGCCATCGCCTATCTGCTGCGCGCCGCCGGCGTCTTCCAATCCGATCCGGCCCAGGTGGTCGACCTCTATTTCCGCCAATGCGCCCTGCGCGTCACCGCGCGGGACCTGGCCGTGATGGGCGCGACGCTGGCCGCGATCGGCAGCAACCCGCTGACCCGGCAGGAGGTCTTCGGGCTGGAGGCGGTGCGGGACACGCTCTCCGTCATGTTCACCTGCGGCTTCTACGACGGCGCCGGCGACTGGGCCTGCCGCGTCGGCCTGCCGGCGAAAAGCGGTGTCGGCGGCGGGGTGGTGGCGGTGGTCAATCGCCAGCTCGGCCTCGGGGTCTTCTCCCCGCGCCTGGACGAGAACGGCAATCCGCTGCGCGGGCTGCTGGCCTGCGAGGCCCTGTCCGAGGAGCTGGGCCTGCATGCCTTCGATGCGACCAATGTCGGGTCCCGGCTGCTCCGCGCCCTGCCACCCGGTTGAGGTCAGCCAAGCCCGCGCAGGAAGCGCGCACGCTGCGCGGCGCCGGCCATGAGGAAGGCGTGGTCGCTGCCGCCCAGGATGAAGCGGGCGCCGAGGGCGATATAGTCCGGCGCCACCGTCTCGTCATAGACGCCGCCCATCCCCATCACCTTGCCCTGCGCGGCGCAGGCGGCGCCCACCCGGGCATAGGCGGCGCGCACATCGGGGTGGCCGATCTGGCCGGGGATGCCCATGGTCGCCGTCAGGTCGCTGGTGCCGAACATCAGCACGTCCACGCCCGGCACCGCGGCAATGGCCTCGGCATTCGTCACCGCCTCCGGCGTCTCGATCATCACCGCGACCAGGATCTCGGCATTCAGCTCGGCCTGCGCCGCGGCGGCCTCGACCGGGCCGAGGCCATAGGCGAAGGGCGGCCCGCCCCAGCTGCGCGCGCCGAGCGGCGGGAAGCGATAGGCGCGCACCACGGCCTCGGCCTCCGCCGCCGTATCCACATGCGGCACCACCACGCCCATCGCGCCATTGTCGAGGCAGCGCGTGCCCTCATGCAGCGCGTCCTTGCAGATGCGCACGATGGGCGTGATGCCCTGGCCGAGCGCGGCGACGGCGATGCGGCTGGCATCGTCCACGCTCATCGCGCCGTGTTCCATGTCGATGAACAGCCAGTCGAAGCCGCTGGCCTGGGCGATCAGCCCGGTTGCGCTGCCGCGCAGATGGTGCACGCCGAAGCCGAGCGCGAGCCTGCCTTCGGCAAGCCTGCGGCGGACATGGTTCTGGACGATCGGCATGGCGTGGCTTCCTTCCCGGCTTGCGCGGCAGGCCATCACGCGGCGCCGGCCGGGGTCAATCCGCCGCCTCCTCCCCCACGATCATCGCCTCCAGCGTCGCCAGCTGGTCCGCCTCCTCCGCCGGCTTGTCGGTGCGCAGCCGGGCGATGCGGGGGAAGCGCAGGGCGACGCCGGATTTGTGGCGGCCGCTGCGCTGGGCGGCGTCGAAGATCACCTCGATGACGAGCGACTTCTCCACCTCCCGCACCGGGCCGAAGCGGGCGGTGGTGTTGTTGCGGATCCAGCGGTCGATCCAGAGCAACTCCTGGTCGGTATAGCCGGAATAGGCCTTGCCCACCGGCACCAGCTCCTGCCCCCCCTGCCCGTCCGGGCGCCAGAGGCCGAAGGTGAAGTCGGAATAGAAGCTGCTGCGCTTGCCGTGGCCGCGCTGGGCATACATCAGCACCGCATCCACGCCGAGCGGCGCGCGCTTCCACTTCCACCATTTGCCCTTCTGGCGGCCGGCGGCGTAGTCGCTGTCCGCGCGCTTCAGCATCAGCCCCTCGATCGCGGCCGCGCGGGCGCCGGCGCGGACCGCCTCCAGCTCCGCCATGCTGGCGAAGGGGATCAGCTCGGACAGATCCATGCGCGCCGGGCGGGTGCGGGCGAACCAGGCCTCCAGCCTTGCGCGGCGGGCATCGAAGGGCAGCGCGCGCAGATCCTCGGCGCCGTCGAACAGGATATCGTAGAGCCGCACGCCCACTGGATGCGTCGCCTGCATCTTGGGCGAGACCACCTTGCGGTTCAGCCGCTGCTGGAGGTCGGCGAAGGGTGCGACCTCTCCGTCCCGCATCACCAGTAACTCGCCGTCCAGCACCGCGTGGAAATCCATCGCCGCGACGATTTCCGGAAAGCCGCCCGAGATCTCCTCCGCGCCGCGCGACCACAGCGCGCGGCCGCCGGGCGTGGCCGAGAGCTGCACGCGGATGCCGTCCCACTTCCATTCGGCGCGATGCGTCTCCGGCCCGATCGACGGAAAATCGGGTTCCTCCAGCGGATGCGCCAGCATCAGCGGGCGGAACACCGGCCGATCCTCGGAGGAGGGCCGCGGCCCCTGCTCCGTCAGCCAGGCAAACAGGTCGAGATAGGGCGGGGTCAGCCCATGCCAGACCTCCTCCACCTCCGCCACATCCTCCCCGGCCCATTCGGCCAGCGCCGTCTTGGCGAGCCGCGCGGAGACGCCGACGCGCAGCCCGCCGGTGACCAGCTTGATCAGCGCCAGCCGCCCATTGGCATCCAGCGCATCCAGCCAGCCGGCCAGCAGATCGGGCAGCGAGGATTTGGGCGTGGTCTCGATCGCCTCCACCACCTCCGCCAGGCCCGGCGGCGGGGCGTTCACGCCGGGGCGTGCGGGCCAGATCAGGGCGACGGTCTCGGCCAGGTCGCCGACATAGTCGTAGGACAGGCCGAAGAGCACGGGGTCGGTGCGCGCCGCCACCAGCTCCCGCACCATCCCCGGCTTGGCGGCGCGAAAGACCAGCTCCCCGGTCAGCGCGGCCAGGCCGATGCCGCGATCCGGGTCCGGCTGGGTCTCGAACCACTGCCGCAGCAAAGCGAGCTTGGCCAGGCGGCCGGGGGTGAAGGCGAGGCGTTCCAGAAGGCTCGCAAAAGCCGGCAGACTCATGCGGGTTGCTCCGCCGCCGCCTCGGCCGGCGCCTGGTCCTCCTCCTCCTCGCCGCGGCCGAGCAGGTGCAGGGCGCGGCCGCGGATGCCGCGCAGGCCCAGGGCATGCACCAGCGCATCGTCGCGGCCATGCGTCACCCAGACCTCCGGCGCCTGCACCTCCGCCACCGTCTCCAGCAACTCGTCCCAATCGGCGTGGTCGGAGATGATCAGCGGTAGCTCCACGCCCTTGGCCTTGGCGCGCTGGCGCACCCGCATCCAGCCGGAGGCGGCGCAGATCACCGGCTCCGCCAGCCGCCGCACCCAGGCGGTGGCCTCGGCCGAGGGCGGCGCCAGCACCACCTCCCCCGCCAGCAGCCCGCCGCCGCCCCGCTTGCCGGGCATGGGCACCGGCTCCAGCGGCCCGAGCTTCACGCCCAGGCTCTCGTACAACCCGCAGAGCCCCAGCAGCGCGCCATGGAGGAAAATGGGCCGGTCCCACCCCGCCTCCCGCAGCAGGGCGATCACACGCTGCGCCTTGCCCAGCGCATAGGCGCCGACCAGATGCGTGCGCTCCGGAAACAGGCGCAGGCTTTCCAGCAGGCGGCCGATCTCCGCCCCGGCATCCGGATGCCGGAAGACCGGCAGGCCGAAGGTGGCCTCCGTGACGAAGACATCGCAGGGCACAGGCTCGAAAGGCGCGCAGGTCGGGTCGCGGCGGCGCTTGTAGTCGCCGGAAACCACGATGCGGCTGCCCTGCCAGTCCAGCACCACCTGGCAGGACCCCAGCACATGGCCTGCCGGCACCAGGCGGATCTGCACGCCGTCATGGGTGACGACCTCCCCCATCCCCACCGCCTGCTGCACGGCGCCGGCGCGCTCCGCACCCATGCGGGTCCGCATCACTGCCAGCGTCTCGGCGCTGGCCAGCACATGGCCGTGGTCGGGCCGCGCATGGTCGGAATGGCCATGGGTGATGACGGCGCGGGGCACGGCGCGGGCCGGATCGATGAAGAAGTCGCCGGGCACGCAGTACAGGCCCTGCGGGGTCACGCGCATCCAGGTCTCGGGGTGAGGCATGCGGTCCTAGATCGCCCGGCCCGGCGGGCAGACAAGGGGCCGGCGGCCGCGCCGCCCGGATGCGGCCAACACGAAAGGCGGAAGGCCGCGCCACACCGCGCCGCAGCATTGGCTTCCCTCCCCCGGACCCCCCTGTTACCCTGGATTGCAAGCGGCGGGAGCCGGAACAAAGCGGGGCGCAATGCAGAAGCAGACCTACGGCCAGCTCTGGGACGTCTATGTCGCCGAGGCCTTTCCGCGCCTGCAGAAGGAGGACCAGCGCCTGTCCTGGCCCGGCCAGGAATGGGGCAATGAGGCGAGCTGGCAGCGCATCTTCGACAAGCTCTTCGTCCCCGCCGGCGTGCAGTCCTGGCAGGCGGCGGTGGAGATCGGCGGCGGCAGCGGGAAGTACACAGAACGCGTGCTGCGCGCGGGCGCCTCGGCCAGGGTCTGGGGCTTCGACGTCTCCCGCAACTTCCTCGATGCCACCGCGGCGCGCCTGGCGGACGACATCCAGGCCGGCCGGCTTTCGCTGCATGAGATCGATGCGGCCCATCCCGACGGGATGTTCACCCTGCTGCAGGGGGCCGGGCAGGCGCGGCGGCTGGATGCCGTCTTCAGCATCGATGCCATGGTGCATGTCGATCTCACCTACCTGACCACCTATTGGATGAACGCGGCGCTGCTGCTGAAGCCCGGCGGGCGCGTGCTGATGACGCTGGCCGATCCCAATACCGGCGGCGGCTTCCAGAAGATCCTGCGCGATATCCGCAAGTTCTACCGGATGCAGGGCCGCATCTGCCCGAAGTTCGAATACCTCTCGACCGATATCGTGCGCGCCATCCTGACGCGGCTGGGCTTCGAGATCGAGCTGCTGGAGCCCTGGTCCAACCATCCCGGCCGGCCGCCGCGCGACCTCTATCTCAGCGCCCGCCTGGTCGATCCGGCCCGCGCCGAGGCTTTCCGGGACGCGTTGCGCGCCGACCCCGCCGCGACGCCGCCCCGCCCCTCCGGCCGCCCCGATTCCTATGCCGACTACTGGACCCGCGAAGCCTCCCGCGCCCTGGCCGGGCGGGGGGACCGGCCGGATGCGGCGGCGGTGCGCCGGCGGCTTCTCGACATGGCGGGACTCAGCGGCTGGCGCCGGGCGATCGAGATCGGCACCGGCGATGCCCGCTTCACAGCCGAAGTGCTGGGCGCCAATCCGGCCCTGCAGCTGACCGTCTTCGATGTCAGCGAGCGGCTGATGAAGGCGGCCGCGGCCAGGCTGCCGGAGGCGGTGGCGGCCGGGCGCCTCGGCTTCCAGCCGATCGACCCGGTGCATCCGGACGGCATGCTGACGCTGTTCGAGCGCGAGGGCCTGGCGCGGGAGATCGACGCGGTCTTCAGCATCGACGCCATGGTGCATGTCGACCTGCAATACCAGCTCGCCTATTGGCTGAACGCCGCCCTGCTGCTGCGGCCCGGCGGCTGGCTGGTGCTGCAGCTGGCTGATGCGACGACGGAAGCCGGCTTCGCCCGGCTGCTGGCCGATATCCGCCACTACTTCGCCTTCCAGGGCCAGACCTGCGCCCGCTTCGAATTCCAGAGCTATGGCCTGGTGCGGCCGCTGCTGGAGAAGCTGGGCTTCGACATCACCTATGCCGGCCACTGGAACCCGAAGGACGGCAGCGAGAGCGGGCGGGACCTGTTCGTGGTCGCCCAGCTGGCCCGGCCGGAGCAGGCGGAGGCGCTGCGCGCGCATATCGCCATCGGCCTCGCCGTGCCGAACTTCGCCGCCACCCCGGCCGAGCCCCCCGCCGCGCCTGCTGGAACGCATCCCGGCGCCGCACCCGCCCCGCCCCGCCCCGCCGCGGCCCAGGCCCGGCCTGAACTGGTGATCGAGGACCTGCCCGAACTCTCCCGCACCCTGGGCCAGAGCATCTGGCGCCAGCTGCATCTGCGCGCCAATCCCGGCCTGAGCAGCGCCAAGCTGCGGGAGGACATGCAGGAGCAATGGGCCGGCAATCGCCGCGAATGGACCCGGCTGGGCGAGACGGTGCTGCAGGACCTGGCCGGCCGCGGGCTGGTCCTGCAGCGCGCGGGCCAGGCGGGCGGCGCCGGCAAGCCCGGCACGGCCGATGATGCCGGTGCCTGAACCCAGCCCGCCCCTGGACGCCGGGGTGCCGCGGCCGGGGCCTTGGATGGAACCGAGGACGGCATGACCACCGCACGCACCACGCCGCTGCGCGCCGCCATGGCGCTGCGCAAGTCTGGCGACCTGCCGGAGGCCGTCGCCCTGCTGCGGCAGGAGGGCGACCGCCGCGACCCGGAGGTGGTCCACCTGCTGCTGGGCTACGTCTTCGACCTGCAGGATTACGCCGCGCTGCAGGCGGAGACGCGGGAGGGCCTGGCGCAGCTCGATGCCGATTTCATAGGGCGTGCCCAGCCGGCCCAGCTCGCCGCCCTGCTGCGCCATGCGGAGCGCTGCTGCCTGCCCGCCTCCGCCATCGGCCCGGCGCTGGCCAGCCTGGCGCCGGCGGCGCGCGGGGCGCCGGAGCTGATGCTGGCCTGGCGCGGCGCCACACGTCGCCAGCGCCAGCGCCTGCGCCTGGCGGCGGAATTCGAGGGCGGCGCATCCCTGATCTCCCTCGGGCTGAACTGCCTGGCCTGGCACCTGCCCGGCCGCTGGGGGCTGCGGCGGGAGGCGGATTTCGCCACGCTCTTCAACCCCTTCGCCCTGGCCGGCCACACCATTCCCGGGGTGATCGCGGCGCTGGAGGATGACTTCGCCAGCTATTGCGCGCCGGAGGCGACCCGCGTGGTCGCCACCCGGCGCGGGCATGAGATGATGATGCGGCGCGACCGCACGGCGCATTGGAACCACAATCGCAGCACCTATTGGCTGCGCGACGATGCCGCGGCGCTGCGCCGGACCATGCAGGAGAAGGCGGCCCTTTTCCGGAGCGCCTGCCGGCGGCCGGATGCGGTCTTCGTCCTGGCCACCTGTCCGGTGGAATATCCGGAGGAGCCGCTCGACTTCCTGCCGCGGCTGGATGCGGCGCTGGCCCGCTTCACCGGCCGCAAGGGCAACCGCATCCTGATCAGCAACCAGACGGCGCGGCGGCGGGAGCCCGGGATGGTCGAGGTGGATGCGACCACGCGCTACGTCACCTGCCCTTATCCCTCCGCCGACTACGTCTGGCACGACGACCTCTACGCCGACAGCCGGGCCGGCCTGATCTTCGAGAACGCCTATCTCGGCTTCCTGCTGCGCGCCCTGCTGCAATGGCGGCTGCTGCGGCGCCGCGCCGTCGCGCAGGAGGCAGCCGCGGCCGGGGCCGCCGCCTGATGGACCTGCTGCCCGCCGATCTGCTCGACCGCGTGGTGCTGCGCCACTGGCGGCAGGGCAGCTGCGAGGCGGTGACGGGCCGCGACTTCTGGCAGCGCGTCACCGCCCGCGCCGAATGGGTGGCGGCGGAGACCCCGCCCGGCGCGCTGGTGCTGGTGATCGGCGCCACCGGGGTGGAGGAAATGGCGCTGTTCCTCGGCATCGCCGCCGCCGGCCGGCTCGGCGCCTTCTTCCCGCCCGCCTCGTCGCTGCAGGACCCGCGGCATTTCTTCGAACAGCAGCGCGCGGCGCTGGCGGCCATCGCGCCCGCGGCCATCTGCGTCCTGGACCCCGCGACGGCGGAGACGGTGGGCGCCATCGATCCCGGCCTGGCCGGCAAGGTTCGGCTGGCGCCGGCCACCGCCACCGGCCCCTCCATCGCCGCCCTCGGCGTGCTTCGGGCAAGGCTGGCGGAGGATGCACCGCTCTTCGTCCAGCATTCCTCCGGCACCACGGGCATCAAGAAGGCGGTCGAGATCAGCGGGCGGATGCTGGCCGCGCAATGCGCCGCCTATTGGCCGGGGCTGCGGGCGGAGCTGGGAGTGGCGCGGCTTTCCGTCGCCACCTGGCTGCCGCTCTATCACGACATGGGGCTGGTGGCGGGCTTCCTGCTGCCGCTGCTCGGCGGCGATAGCGTCTCCCTGCTCGACCCTTTCGAATGGATCGCGGCGCCGGGGCGCTTCTTCGCGATGATCGAGGCGGATGGCTGCGACATCGCCTGGATGCCCAACTTCGCCTTCCGCCATTTCGTGCGGCTGAAGCGCGCGCTGAAGCCGGCGCGGCTGGAAAGCCTGCGGCTGTGGATCGACTGTTCCGAACCCTGCCGCCTGGCCGATGCGCGCGGCTTCGAGGAGGCCTTTGCCGAATGGGGCGTGCGGCCGGGTTCGGTGGTCGGCTGCTACGCCATGGCGGAGACGGTCTTCGCGGTCAGCCAGGGCCGGCCCGCCGAGCGCATCGGCCTGGCCGTGGCGCGGAACCTGGCGCCGGGCGAGGCGGTGCCGGCGGAATGGCTGGCGCAGCAGGCGCCCGCCGGCACGCGGCTGGTGATGTCCTCCGGCCATCCGCTGCCGGGGGTGGAACTGGCGGTGTTCGACGGTGACCGGGTGCTGCCGGCGGGGCATTACGGCGAAATCGCACTCCGCGCGCCCTTCCTCTTCGGCGGCTATCGCGGGTCCTGGTCGGCGCCGCTGGAGGGCTGGTTCCGCACCGGCGACCTCGGCGCGGTGCTGGGTGACCAGGTCTTCGTCTTCGGCCGCCTGAAGGAAATCATCATCGTCAATGGCAAGAACCTGTTCGCCGGCGATGTGGAGGCGGCGCTCGGCGGCATCGCCGGCCTGCGCCCCGGCCGCGCAGTGGCCTTCGGCCTGGACAGCGAGCAGACCGGCAGCGAAGCGCTGGTGATCGTGGCGGAGCATGATCCGGCCAGCGGCGTGGCCGAGACCGCCTGCCGCGCCGCCATCAGCCGCACCGTGGCGGAGACCTTTCTGGTGAAGCCGCAGGATGTTCGGATCGTCGCCGAGCGCTGGCTGGTGAAGAGCACCAGCGGCAAGATCAGCCGCGCGGCCAACCGCGCCCGCTACCTGGACCATTTCCGCAACCCGGAGTCCCGCTGATGCCCGCCTTCACCCTGGCCGATCTGCAAGCCATTGCGCGGGAGGTGATCGGCGACCGCGAGATCGCCCTGGCGCCGGAGATGGAGGCGGCCGATGTCCCGGGCTGGGACAGCCTGAACCATACGCTGATCAGCGTGGAGATCGAGGCGGCGACCGGCGCCCCGGTGGATGCCGAAATGCTGGCGGAATGCCCGACCTTCGGGGATCTGGTAGCGCTGGTGAATCTTCACCGGCCGGGCTGACCGTCTTGTCATCGACCCGGGCTCGACAGACCGGCCCGGCGATCCAACCTGCGGGCAGGTCAGGGATGGAGGATGACATGGAATTCACGAAAATCGGCCGGCGCGGTGCGCTCGGCCTGCTTGGCACGCTGGCGGGGACAGGCTCGGCGCTCGCCCATCACGGCTGGTCCTGGGCCGAGGGGGAGCAGGGCACGCTGACCGGCACGGTGCGCGAGATCTATGTCGGCCCGCCGCATCCCACGCTGCGCGTGGAGGCCAATGGCCAGATCTGGACCGTGGAGCTCGGCAACCCGAACCAGACCGCCCGCGCCGGCTTCACCGAGACCTCGCTGCGGCCGGGGCAGGAGATCGTGGCGCTGGGCAACCGGTCCCGCGACAGTTCGGAACGGCGCCTGAAGGCGGTGCGGGTGACCGCCGGCAACCGGCGCTTCGACTTCTATCCGGAGCGCATCCAGGGCGGCTGACGGCGCGTGCTGGACCTGATCGCCGCCTCCGCCCCCGCGGTGGCGCTGCGTGGTTCCGTCACGCTCTATCTGCTGGTGAATGCGGCGCATGTGCTGGGGCTCGGCCTGCTGGTCGGCGCCATCGCCACGCTGGACCTGCGTCTGCTGGGCGCTTTCCGGGCTGCGCCGCTGCCGGTGCTGGCGCCGCCGCTGGTGCGGGTGGCGGCGGTGGGGCTGGGGCTGGCGGCGCTGACCGGACTCGCGCTGTTCAGCACGCGGCCGGCGACCTATCTCGAAAACCCTGCCTTCCTGGCGAAGCTGGGGCTGCTGGCGGTGGCGCTCGCCAATCTGGCGCTGCTGCATGCGGGGCGGCCCTGGCGCGCGGCGCTGGCCGGCGGGGTGGTGGCGGGGCGGCTGCGGCTGGCGGCGGCGGTGTCGCTCAGCGCCTGGCTCGGCGTGCTGCTGGCGGGACGCTGGATCGGTTTCCTGCAATAACCGCCGCCGTCAGGCGGAGTCTTTCGGGATGCAGGGTCGAGTGGTGGCGGTGGCGGCTTCGGCCGGGCATGATTTCTCGAAGCCGGTACAGGACCGCATCACCCTGCTGGCGGGCCTCGGCGTGCAGGGCGATGCGCATTGCGGGGTGCTGGTGAAGCACCGGTCGCGGGTGAAGGCGAACCCGAACCAGCCGAACCTGCGCCAGCTGCACCTGATTCCAGCCGAGCGCCTGGCCTCGCTGCGCGAGCAGGGCTTTGGCGTCGCCCCCGGCGCGCTGGGGGAGAATGTGACGACGGAGGGGGTGGACCTCTTCGCCCTGCCACGCGGCACCCGCCTGCATCTGGGGGAGTCGGCGGTGGTCGAGGTGACCGGCCTGCGCAACCCCTGCCACCAGCTCGACAGTTTCCAGAAGGGGCTGATGAAGGCGACGCTGGAACGCGCACCGGACGGGACGCTGCTGCTGCGGGCCGGGATCATGGCGGTGGTGATCGAGGGCGGGGAGCTGACGGCGGGGGATGCGGTGCGGGTGGAACTGCCGGCGGAGCCGCATCTGGCGCTGGAGCGGGTGTGAACCGCCTCCTCGCCTTCGCCGGCCTGCCGGGCACCGGCAAATCCACCCTCTCCCGTGCCCTGGCGCGGGCGCTCGGCGCCGCCTGGATCCGCATCGACCATATCGAGCAGGCGCTGCGCGAGGCCGGCATCGCGGAGGTCGGGCCGGCCGGCTACCTGGCGGGCTATGCGCTGGCGGAGGCCAATCTGGCGCTCGGCCTGACCGTGGTGGCGGATAGCGTGAACCCCCTGGGCATCACCCGCGCCGCCTGGCGCCAGGCGGCGCGGCGGGCCGGGGCACGGATCGTGGAGGTGGAGGTCGTCTGCTCCGACCCCGCCGAGCACCGCCGCCGGGTCGAGACCCGCCCTATCGACATCCCCGGCCTGGTGCCGCCCAGCTGGGAGGCGGTGCAGGGCCGCACCTACGAGGGCTGGGACCGCCCGCCGCTGCGCATCGACACCGCCGGGCGCAGCCTGGAGGCGTCGCTGGCGGAACTGCTGAAGGCGCTGGGCTGAGACCCCTTCCCCTTTCGCCGCCGCGCCAGCATATTCCCCGATGAATGGGAACATTGCCGGAACTTTTTCGCGCCTGGTTCGCCGATCGTGGCTGGGCGCCGCGGCCGCATCAGCTGGCGCTGCTCGGCGCCGTGCAGGGGGGCGCCAGCGCACTGCTGGTGGCGCCGACCGGGGGCGGCAAGACGCTGGCCGGCTTCCTGCCCTCCCTGGTCGACCTGCACGAGAACCCGCGGGCGGGCCTGCACACCCTGTACATCTCGCCGCTCAAGGCGCTGGCCGTCGATATCGCGCGCAACCTCACCGCCCCGGTCGAGGCCATGGGCCTGCCGATCCGCATCGAGACCCGCACCGGCGACACCCCTGCCAATCGCCGCGCCCGCCAGCGCACGGACCCGCCCAACTTCCTGCTGACCACGCCCGAAAGCCTGGCGCTGCTGCTGACCCTGCCGGATGCGGTCGAGATGTTTGCCGGATTGCACGCCATCGTGGTGGACGAGATCCATGCGCTCGCCGGCAGCAAGCGCGGCGACCAGTTGGCGCTCGGCCTGGCGCGGCTGGCCACGCTGGCGCCCGGCGCGCGCCGCATCGGCCTCTCCGCCACCGTCGCGCATCCCACGCCGCTGCGCGCCTTCCTCTCCCCCACCGGGATCGCCACCGATGTGGCGCTGGTGCAGGGCGCGCCCGGAGCGGCGCCGAGCCTCGATATCCTGCTGCCGGAGGGGCGCCTGCCCTGGGGCGGGCATATGGGCCTGGCCTCGATGCCGGAGGTGTACCGCCGCATCCGCGGCGCCGGCGTCACCATCGTCTTCGTCAATACGCGCGCGCAATCCGAGCTGTGTTTCCAGGCGCTGTGGCGGCTGAACGACGACAATCTGCCCATTGGCCTGCATCACGGCTCCCTCACCGTGGAGCAGCGCCGCAAGGTGGAAGCCGCGATGGCGGAGGGGCGGCTGCGCGCGGTGGTGGCGACGGCCTCGCTCGACCTCGGCATCGACTGGGGCGCGGTGGATCAGGTGGTGCAGGTGGGCGCGCCCAAGGGTGTTTCGCGACTGCTGCAGCGCATCGGCCGGGCGAATCACCGGATGGATGAGGCGAGCCAGGCGGTGCTGGTGCCCGCGAATCGCTTCGAGGTCATCGAATGCGTCGCGGCGCGCCAGGCCATCTCGGCGGAGGAGCTGGACGGCGACCCGCCGCGCGAGGGTGGCCTCGACGTGCTGTGCCAGCACATTCTGGCCTGCGCCGTCGCCGGCCCCTTCCACCCGGACGACCTCTTTGCGGAGATCCTGCGCGCCTCCCCCTACGCCGCCCTGACGCGAAAGGATTTCGATGACGCGCTGCGCTTCGTCGAGGATGGCGGCTACGCCCTGCAATCCTACGACCGTTTTCGGCGATTGTTCCGTGACGCGGAAGGCATGATCCACATTCGCGGCCCCGCTGCCGCGCGCCAGCTGCGGATGAACCTCGGCACCATCGTCGAGACGCCGTTGGTCAAAGTGCGGCTGCGCGGCGGGCCGGTGCTGGGCGAGGTGGAGGAGTGGTTCGTCTCCACCCTGACCGCCGGCGACTGCTTCATCTTCGCGGGCCAGTTGTTGCGCTTCGAGGGGCTGGACGCGCTGGCCTGCGTGGTGACGCGCGGCGGCGAGGGCGAGCCGCGCGTGCCCGCCTATGCCGGCAGCCGCATGCCGCTGACCACCCATCTGGCGGCCCGCGTGCGCGGCATCCTGCATGATCCGAAGTCCTGGTCGGCGCTGCCGGAGTCGGTGCGCGAATGGCTGCGGCTGCAACAGCACAGCTCCATCATGCCGCCGCGCGACGGGCTGCTGGTGGAGACCTTTCCGCGGGGGGATCGCTGGTTCCTGGTCGCCTATTGCTTCGAGGGGCGGCTGGCGCACCAGACGCTTGGCATGCTGGTGACCAAGCGCATGGAGCGCCTCGGCATGGCGCCGCTCGGCTATCTCGCCACGGATTACGTCCTGGCCTGCTGGTCCGCCTTCGAACCCCATGGCATCGAGCGGCTGTTCGAGGAGGACATATTGGGCGAGGAGCTGGAAGCCTGGATGGCCGAAAGCAGCATGCTCCGCCGCACCTTCCGGAACATCGCCACCATTGCGGGGCTGATCGAGAAGAACCACCCGGGCCAGGAGAAGTCGGGCCGCGCGATGACCATGAATGCAGACCTGATCTACGACGTGCTGCGCCGGCACGAGCCCGACCACATCCTGCTGCGCGCCACGCGGCGGGAGGCCGCGGCCGGGCTGACCGATGTGGCGCGCATCTCGCTGCTGCTGGCGCGCGCGCGGGCGGGCGGCATCCGCCACATGGTGCTGGACCGCGCCTCGCCGCTTTCGGTGCCGGCGCTGATCGAGGAAGGCCGCGAATGGGTGGCGGGCGGGGCGCAGGATGCGCTGCTGGCGGAGGCCGCGGACCTCGTCGCGGAGGCAACGGATGGCGCCGACCTGTTCAACGAGATCCTGGCCAATGTGACCGAATCCATCCCGCCGCGCGGGGATCGCGACCGCGCCCGCCGGCCGCGCGACCCGAAACGCCGCAACGCCCGCTTCATCCGCAATGCGCCCAAGAACCTGGGCGCGCCGCGATGACCGCTGCCCCCCTGCATATCGCCGGCCAGCGCCTGATGCTGGACCCCGCCGGCTTCGCCATCTGGCCCGCCGAAAAGCTGCTCGTCGTCTCCGACCTGCATCTGGAGAAGGGCAGCAGTTTTGCGGCACGCGGCAGCTTCGTGCCGCCCTACGACACGCGGGAGACGCTGGAGCGCCTGGCGCTGGCGCTGCGCCGCTGGCGGCCCGAAAGGCTGGTCCTGCTGGGCGACAGCTTTCATGACCGGCACGGCTGCGCGCGGCTGCACCCTTCGGACTGCGCGGCGCTGCAGCGGATGCTGGGCACGCTGGCGGAGGTGGTCTGGGTGCTCGGCAACCATGACCCGGAGCCGCCGGTGGGCCTGCCCGGCATCGCCGTGGAGGAATTCCGGCGCGGGCCCTTCGTCTTCCGCCATATCGCGGCGCCCGGCCGCAACGTGCCGCCGGGCGAGCTTTCGGGCCACTACCACCCGAAGGCCACCATGCCGGTGCGCAGCGGCGCGGTGACGCGGCCCTGCTTCCTGACGGACGGCCGCCGCCTGCTGCTGCCGGCCTTCGGCGCCTATACCGGCGGGCTGGAGGTGCGCGACCCCGCCATCGCGACGCTGTTCCCACGCGGCGGCCGCGCCTTCCTGCTGGGGCCGGAGCGGCTCTACAGTTTTCCGACCGGCCCGCTGCGCGGCGCGGTGCGGGAGCCGGAACTGGAGGCCTGACCCCAGCGCAAAAGCCCTCTCCCCCTCTTATGGGTAGGGCTATCGCATTTGTCGTATGAGGCTGAGCAGGAAGGCGTCGTGCCATCCTGCTCGTTTGATTTTGGCCCG
>NZ_JBHYDM010000041.1:0-38396 GCF_051860665.1 Falsiroseomonas sp. | reverse complement strand
ACCAAACACAACCCACAACCGTGAGCCGCACCCAGCACAAGAGCCAAAGAGCAACCAATACTCTTCCCTCAACAGATTTAAAGTCTCAATGAGCGGTGGGACCGATCGGCCGGCACCCCGTGGGGCGCCAGCTTCTTTATCCCGTTTTACCTCCGCCTTAGCGGGCCGTTGAGTTTAGCGGAGTGTTCCGCGTCTTTCAAGTGGCCGCCTCGTCGTCGGTGGGCGCTTTCTAGTGGCGGGAGGGCACCCTGTCAAATGGCCCCCGGAACCCCCCTCGCCCGCCCCGAAACCCAGGCAAACCCTGGCCTCGGCGGCAAAAGGGGGCTGCCTTCGCAGGCCGCCCCCCTCATCCAACCGCATTTTTCCTTCGAAAAAGTTTCAGCTGTCCATGCGGATGTTGTTGTCGCGGATGACCTTCCCCCAGCGCTCGATCTCCGCCGCCACGAAGGTGCGGCACTCCGCCGGGGTCGAGGCGACGATATCGCAGCCCTGCTCCTCGATGCGGGACTTCACCTCCGGCTCGTTCAGCACCTGCTTCAGCGCGGCATGCATCCGGTCGACGATCGGCTGCGGCGTGCCGGCCCGGCCGAAGAAGGCCCACCAGGTCGGCGCCTCGAAGTCGCCGAAGCCCTGCTGGGCGAAGCTCTGGGTGCCCGGCACGTGCCGCGTCTCGCCCCGCGTGGTCACGCCCAGCGGCCGCAGCGTGCCGGCCCGGATATGCTGGGAGACGATGACCACATTGGTCATGAACAGCGGCACCTCATTCGCCACCGCCGCCGTCACGGCCGGCCCGCCGCCCCGATAGGGCACATGGGTCAGGCGGAAGTTGCTCTGCTGCTGCAGCAGCGTGGTCGAGATATGCGCCAGGCCGCCGACGCCGGAGCTGGCGTAGTTCAGCGCGTCCGGGTTCCGCTTCGCCGCCGCCACCACGTCCTGGAAATTGCGGAAGGGGGTGGAGCTATGCGCGGTCATCACCAGCGGGCCGGTGGCCACCAGGCTGACCGGCACGAAGGCCTCCAGCGTCTGGTAGTTCAGCCGCAGCAGGGTCTGGTTCGGCGCCTCGTTGTCATAGGCCAGCATCCAGGCGCTGCCATCCGCCGGCGTCCGCGCCATTTCGGAAGCGCCGATCGAGCCCGAGGCGCCGCCCCGGTTCTCGATGATCACCGGCTGGCCCAGCACGGCGGCCAGCCGTGGCTGGAACAGGCGCGCCACCGTGTCGGTGGAACCGCCCGGCGCCCAGGGCACGATCAGCCGGATCGGCCGGTCCGGCCAATTGCCCTGCGCCCGCAGGACGGAGGGGGCGGCCAGGCTGGCGCCCAGGCCAAGACCGGTCAGGGCCATCAGTTTGCGACGCTGCATCATGTGCAGATTCCTCCCTTGGATTGATCCTGAGCACCCTAAGGGTGGCAGCGCCCGCTCGCCAACCCCATGCGACCTAGCCCCGCAGCCCGTGGCGGCGGATCATCTCCCCCCAGCGCGCCACCTCGGCCGCCAGGAACCCGCGGGTCGCGGCCGGGCCGAGGGGAGCCACCTCCGCCCCCTGCGCCAGCACCTGCGCCCGCACCTCGGGCTCGGCCAGCGCCGCGGCCAGCGCCTGCGCCATATTGGCATGGGCGGCCGCCGGCGCCCGGGCAGGGCCGAGCAGCACCCACCAAGTGCCGGCCTCGAAGCCCGGCACGCCCTGCTCCGCCAGCGGACGCACCCCGGGCAGCAGCGGGCTTTCCCCCGCCGTGGTCACCGCCAGCGCCCGCAGCGTGCCGGCCCGCAGCGCGGGGCCCAGCACCGGAAGGTTGGATCCGATCAGCGGCACGAAGCCCGCGATCACATCCTCCGCCGCCTGGAAGCCGCCGCGATAGGGCGCGTGGCGCAGCCGGAACCCCAGCGCCGCCTCGGCCTCCAGCATCGCCAGGTGCGGGATGGCGCCGGTTCCATTGGTGGCGAAGTCGATCGGCCCGGCCTTCGCCGCCGCGGCCAGATCCGCCATGTTGCGCCAGGGCTGCGCCGCATGGGCCGCGATCACCAGCGGCCCGGTGGCGACCCGCCCGGCCGGGATGAAATCCTCCAGCAGGCGATAGGGCAGGTCCAGCACCGTGGCATTGGTCGCCTCGGTATCGAAGGACAGCAGCCAGCTGCGGCCATCGGGCGGCGCGCGCAGCGTCTCGATCGCCCCGGCCGAGCCCAGCCCGCCGGCCCGGTTCTCCACCACCACCGGCCGGCCGAGCTCCGCGGCCAGATGCGGCTGCAGGATGCGGGCCAGGATGTCGTTCGACCCGCCCGCCGGGAAGGGCACGATGATCCGCAGCGCGCCGCCGGCCTGGGCACGCGCCAGGGCGGGCGCGCCGAGCAGCCCCGCCGCCGCCAGCCCGAGGATGCGCCGGCCGGGGTGGGGCATCAGCTCTCCGCGCGGATATTGTTGTCGCGGATCACGGCGCCCCATTTCTCGATCTCGGCGCGGACGAAGGCCTCGGTCTCGGCGGGGGTGGAGCCCACGATATCCGCCCCCTGCTCCGCCATCCGCGCCTGCACATTGGCCTCCGCCAGCACCTGCTTCACCGCCTGCTGCATGCGGGCCAGGATCGGGTCGGGGATTCCGGCCGGGCCCACCAGCACCCAGTAGGTCAGTGCCTCGAAGTCCGGGAAACCCTGGCGGGTGAAGGGCACCACGCCGGGCAGGTAGCGGCTGTCGGTCTTCTGGGTCAGGCCCAGCGGGCGCAGCGCGCCGGCGCGGATATGCGGCAGGATGATCACGATATTCGACATGAACAGCGGCACATGGCCGGCCAGCGCATCCTGCAGGGCGGGGCCGCCGCCGCGATAGGGCACGTGCTCCAGCCTGAAATCGCCGCGCTGCTGCAGCAGCACCGTGGCGATATGCGCCCCGCTGCCCACCCCGGTGGTGGCGTAGTTCAGCGTCTGCGGCCGCGCCTTCGCGGCCTCCACCATCTGGGCGAAATTCTGGAACGGCGTGGAGGGGTGGGTGACCAGCGCATAGGGGCAGGTGCCGACCAGGGTGCAGAAGGAGAAGCCCTGCATCACCCGGTAGGGCAGCTGCATCAGCGTCTCATTGGTCGCCAGCGTGTCATTGGCCAGCAGCCAGGTATGGCCATCGGGCGCCGCGCGCGCGGTCTCCGAGGAGCCGACCGAGCCCGAGGCCCCGGCCCGGTTCTCCACCACCACCGGCCGGCCGAGCAGTTCGGTCAGCTTCGGCTGCAGGATGCGCGCCACCGTGTCGTTCGACCCGCCAGGCGGATAGGGCACGATGATCCGCACCGGGCGGTCCGGCCAGGCGCCCTGGGCCCGCACCAGGCCTGGTGCGGCCAGCGTCGCGGCCAAGGGGGCAGCCAGCAGCGAGCGGCGTTGCATTCTGATTCTCTCCGTTTCCCGGAGCCATTGCCGCATGCCGGGACGGCCCGATCAAGCGAGGAAACGCGATGCCGCCGAGAGGTTGCCCCTATGCTCCCGGGGCGCGAAAGGCCCGCAGCGCCAGGGCCGCGCCGGCCAAGGCCAGCATCGCGCCGGCCACGCCGGTCCAGGCCAGGCCCGCCCCGGCGATGACCGCGCCGCCATAGGCCGCGCCCGTGCCCTGCCCCGCATAGATCACGGCGCCATTCAGCGCCAAGGCCACCGACCGGTCCTGCGGCGCGAGGCCCATCAGCCGGGCCTGCACCAGCGGCGCCAGCGCGAAGAGCGCGGCGGAGCCGGCCAGCACCACCAGGCTCAGCGGCGCCACATGCCAGAAGGCCGGCGGCAGGGCGAGCAGCAGGGAATAGCCGAGCAGCGCCGCCGCCAGCACCAGCAGCAGCGCCACCGGCACGCGCGGCCCGCCGCCATCGGCCATCCGGCCGCCGAAGCCGATCCCCAGCAGGCTGCCGAGGCCCACGAAGACCTGCACCGCGCCGATGCCCGAGCCCTCGATGCCTGTGGTGCGGGTGACGATGGGGCCGAGATAGGCGGCGATGCAGAACAGCCCGCCGAAGGCGAGCCCCACCGTGCCCAGCACCAGCAGGATCTCCGGCCGCAAGGCGATGCCGAGCGAGCCCGCCCCGCCGCGATCGGTGCTCGGCAGGTGCGGCAGGCCGATCCGCACGGCGATGGCGGCAATCCCCGCCAGCAGCCCGGCAAAGACGAAGGTGCCCCGCCAGCCTACCGCGCCACCGATCGCGGTGCCGAGTGGAATGCCCAGGGAAAAGGCCAGCGTCAGCCCCGCCATCACCATGGCGATGGCGCGCCCGCGCTGCGCCGGCGGCACCAGCATGGAGGCCGCGACTGCCGGCAGCACCAGCGCCGCCGCCAAGGCCGTGGCCACCCGCAGCCCGAGCGCGGTGGCGAAGTCCGGCACCGCGGCGGTGGCCAGGTTCAGCACCGCGATCAGGCCGAGGCCCACCGTCAGCAGCAGGCGCCGCTCCACCCGCGCGGTGGCGGCGGCGATCGGCGCGCCGGCGATGGCGAAGGTCAGGGCATAGATGGCGGCGAGCTGGCCTGCGGTGGCCAGGCTGATGCCCAGATCCTCCGCCATGCGGGCGATCAGGCCGGTGAAGGCATAGGCGCCGGTGGCGGCGGCGAATTGCGCGCCCGTCAGCAGCCAGACTCGGCGATCCATGCTCACTCCTCGCCGGGGGGAGGATCCGGCGCGCCGCCTTCTGCCATGGCGGGCGGCCGCTTCGGAAGCGTCCGCAATCGCACGGAGTGTAACGGCCGGGTCAGCCGCCCCAGGGGTCGCCCAGCCGCAGGCCGACGCGCCGGAAGGCACAGCCCAGCGCGATGGCCGCGCCGGTGGCGGCATAGGCCTGGTGCGGCGGCAGGCGGCGCATCAGGCAGGCCAGCGCCTCCCGCCGCGGACCGCGCTGGGCGCAGGCCACCGTCAGCAGCAGGGCCGGCTCCTCCCCCACCAGGCGGGGGCAGAGCGGGCAGCCGACCATCAGCGGATGCTGCGAAAGCGCCCGCAGCAGGGCATCCAGCGGCTCCGCCGCCGCCATCGCATCCTCGGTCGCCAGCAGCCGGCGCAGGGCCAGAAGTGCGGGCTGTCCCTGGCGCGCCGCCTGGGCCCAGGCGCGGGCACAGTCGATCAGCAGACGCTCCGCGGGCGGCAGGGCATCTGCCTCCGCGCCGGTCCAGGGCCATTTGGGAAGGCCGGTTGTCGCCATGGAATCGCTCCTGCCTGACGGGCCCAGGGTTACCGCAATTGCGAGTCATTCGCAAATAAAACCGCCACGGTGCGCCTCCGGCTCCGCGCCTTCAGGAAGCGGCAAGGCGACCGGCCGCAGGGTCCGCCCGCCCATGCGGTCCAGGACGTTCCCATGCGACTCCCCTCCCTTTCCCTTCCGCTGGCGGCCCTCGCCCTCACCCTGCTGCTGGGCGCCTGCGCGCGGCTGCCGGCCGAGGAAGCCGCGGGCGGCCCGGCCGCCTTCGCCGCCCGCAGCGGCTTCGCCGCCCTCTCCGCGCATGGGGTGCCGCTCGGCTCCGCCGTCGCCGTGGCGCCGGACCGGCTGCTGACCAATGCGCATGTCCTGCCGGCCGGCACCATGCAGGTGCAGGCCCTGCGGGGCGATGGCGCGGTGACGGTGGAGGCGGCGGTGCTCGCGCGCAGCGTCGCACTCGACCTCGCCGTGCTTGGCGTCGCGCCCGGCATCTTCCAGCCGGTCGCATACCAGGCCGGGCCGCCCGGCCGCGGCCAGGCGGTCTGGGCGATCGGCGCCCCGGCGGCGGGGCCGGCGCTGGCGCAGGGGGTGGTGGAGGGGGCGGAGACGGTGCTGCCAGGCCGCGGTCCGGGCTTCACCGCGCGAATCGGCGCGCTCATGGGCTATTCGGGCGGGCCGGTCCTGGATGCCGAAGGCCGCCTGCGGGGCCTCGTCACGGCCCTTCTGCGGGCGGGCGCGGCGCCAGCCCTGGCGGCGCTGACCGGGGTGGACCTGCTCGGATTATCACAATTTCGTGATAGCCGTGAGGTTTTCATCCTATCCATTGACGCCGCGTTGCTCGAATCCGAGCGGATCGCGCCGCGGAACTGAGACGCGGAACCTAAATGCTTGACGGGGACAGGCCGCCTGCGGCCCTTACACATCGCCGCCCCCCGATGCGCGGCGTCACCACCGCGACGCACCCCCCCGGCGCGCCGCCTCGTTGCCAAGGGCACCTGCACCCGCGAATTCCGGCGCAAAGCGCCGGTCGCGGACGCCACTGGTCAGCCATTTCCGGGCCTCGCCCGGGTCGATGATGCGAACCGGGTGCCCCCGAGGCCGCTCCGCACAAGGCGGGTGGCGTGAAGGAGGACCGATTGTTGCCAACCCTGCCCAAGGGGCGTCTCGCGCTGCTGGCCTGCCTGGCCCTGCCCGCCGCCGCCCCCGTGCCGAGCCATGCCAACGATTTTGCAACCCAGCGTGGAATTGCGTCCTATTACCACCCGCAGCGTTTCACCGGCCGCCCTATGGCCAACGGGGATCGTTTCGATCCCAATTCCAACTCCGCCGCGCACCGCACCCTGCCCTTCGGCACCGTCGTCGAAGTGACCAATCTGCGGAACGGCGAGACCCGAACCGTGGTGATCGAGGATCGCGGCCCCTTCATCCGTGGCCGCATCATCGACCTCTCGCCCCGCATCGCGGAGGAGCTCGGCATGCGCGATTCCGGCCTCGCCGCGGTGGAGGTGCGCCCCATCAGCCAGGCAGACCAGCTGATGGAGGCCTTCAACCGCCGGCCCCAGCAGATGCTGGAAGTGGCCGAAAGCCTCGACTGAGCCAGGCCCTGCCCGCCGTCCCGTGCCGGGCGGCGGGCAGGCCGGCGCTACTGCGCGCCCGGCCCGATATCCCAGGGTGCGCGGCCGGCCTCCCGCAGCGCCTGCCCGCGGCTCAGGCCGATGTCGCGCAGCATCCGGTCATCCATTTCCGCCAGCTGCTGCCGCGTCGTGACATAGCGCAGCATGAGCGCCAGCCAGTCCAGCCAGCCGGACGCCGGGCGGGCCGCGGCATGGCGCAGCGCAGGCTGACCCTTCCGCCGCACGCCACCACCAGGCGAGAGCAAGAAGCCGGACATGGGGAAAATCCTTCTGCTGATCGATCCGACGGCAGCTTCCCCCTGTGAGCAGCATCAGTAAAACGACTTATATTGACGAGGCGCATCATCTTCCTTGATGCTGCCGCCATGACGCCCCTGCCCCCCGGCCTTGACCCGGACCTGCTGCGCGCCTTCGTGCTGATCGCGGAGGGACGTTCCTTCACCCGGGCGGCGGACCGCGTCGGCCGCACCCAGTCCGCCGTCTCGATGCAGATCCGCCGGCTGGAGCAACTGCTTGGCCAGCCGCTGCTGGTGCGCACCCCGAAGGGCGTGCAGACCACGCCGCAGGGCGCCTGGCTGCTCGACCGCGCGCGCGACCTGCTGGCACTGAACGATGAGATCGTGAGCAATTTCCGCGCCCCGCCCATGGTCGGCTCGGTGCGCCTCGGCACGCCGGACGACTACGCGCTGAACTGGCTGCCCGACATCCTGGCCCGCTTCGCCGAGGCGCATCCGGCGGTGGAGCTGGATGTCACCTGCCTGAATTCGGACGTGCTGGTGGAGCAGTTCCGCCAGGGCCAGCTCGACCTGACCCTGGTCAGCGAGGGGCAGGAGCCGCCCGGCGTCGCAGCGCAGCGGATCTGGCGCGGGCCGCTGCGCTGGGTGGGCAGCGCCTCGCTCGGCCTGCACCGGCGGGACCCGCTGCCGCTCGCCCTGTCACGCCCGAACATGCACCCCGCCCGCCCCGAATTCGCCTGCGCCTGGCGGGAGGCCGCGCTCGCCGCCCTGCGCGGCGCCGGCCGCAGCTATCGGGTCACCTATAATTCCGCGACGCAGACCGGCTGCTTCACCGTGGCGCTGGCCGGCCTCGCCATCACCGTCAGCACGCCCACCACCCTGCCGCAGGGCCTGGCCTGGCTGGGGGAGGCGGAGGGGCTGCCGCCGCTGCCGGATATGGGCATCCTGCTGCTGCGGCATGAGGCCGCGCTGGGCGTACCGGCGGTGGATGCCCTGGCGGAGCATATCGCAGAAGGCTTTCGCCGCGCCGCCGCCCCCGTCGCCATGGCCGCCTGAGCGGCCACCCGCCGGACCGCTACCAGCGGCGAACCGGGCCGCAATCCAGGTGGACGAAGCCGTCGCGGCTATAGAGGCCGACACCGCCCAGCCGCATCTCGGAGGCGAGCCGCGCCATCTGCACGGCGCTGCGCCCCGGCAGCCGGCAATCCGCCGCCATGCCGGACATATGCAGCGAAACGCGGGAGACGCGGCGGCTGCGGCTGGCATTGCCGGCATTGGTCTCGGGCGTGCGATAGCCGCTGACCACTTCGAAGGTCTCGTCGGCCGCATCCATCTGCCGGGCCACGGTCGACATCACGTCGAACAGGCGCGGATCCATCGGCGTGGTCTCGGCCCGCGACAGGTCGCGGAAGACGATGTCGAGCTGGCGCAGCGCCTCCCGGTCATAGCGGCCATCGCGGAAGTAGACGCCGGAGAAGCTGTCATTGGTCACCTGGCGCCGCACCCGCAGGCTGCGGGTGGACCCCTGCGCCTGCACCACCGCGGGCGCCGCCACGCCGCCGGCCAGTACCGCCGCCAGCAGGCCACGCCGCGGCACGGCCTCGACCGGCACCAGCCCCTCCGGCCCGCAGCAGGGGCAGGCGCCGGACCACAGGCCACCATGGCCGAACAGCCGCGCCATCAGCGGGAGGCCGTCTGATTGGCCAACGCCGGGCGCGCCACACCTGCCACCAGCGGCCGGGAGGCATTGGCCATGGCGCGGGCATAGGCGGCGTCCAGCCGATAGATGTCGGGCCGGATCCGCACCCGCCCGCCGGCCTCCACCATCACCGTATTGTAGTGCAGCCGCACCGGCAGGCTGCGCGCCAGCGAGACCACGCTGGTGGCCCGGCTGGCCAGGGCGCGTTCCGCCCGCGGCAGGTCCCAGCCGGGGGTGCCCGTCAGCAGCAGCGCCATCAGCGCATTCGGCTCCGCCAGGCGGATGCAGCCGGAGGAGAAGGCGCGGTCCGGTCGGCGGAACAGGTGCCGGTCGGGCGTGTCGTGCAGGAAGATGTCCTCGCTGTTCGGCATGATGAATTTCAGCCGGCCGAGCGCACTGCTGTCGCCCGCATCCTGGCGCACGAAATAGGGGAAGCGCTGGGGGTTGATGCTGGACCAGTCGATGGTGCGCGGGTCGATCTCCATCCGCTCCCCGCCCACCAGGCTGAAGACGCGGAAGCCGCGCTCCATCATGGCCTGCGGGTCGCGGCGGAAGCGCGGCAGCAGATCCTCCCGCGCATTGCGCTCCGGCACGCCCCAGGGCGGGTTGAACTGGATGGCGGTCAGGCGCACGGCCATCATCGGCGTGGCGCGGTCCGGCCGGCCGACGATGACGGCCATGCCCAGCAGCTCGCGGTCGCCCTCCATCACCTGCAGGCGGTAGTCGGGCACATTCACCTCGACCCGGCGTTCGGCCGAGGGCGGGGCGGCGCCGCGGCGCATGTCGAGCGCGACGCGGATCTGGTCGACGCGGGCGGTCAGCGGACGGTTCAGCAGGCCGATGCTGATGCGGCCGACGCGGCCATCCACCTCCAGCCCATTGGCCGCCTGCCAGCGGCGCACCGCCTCCTCCAGCACCCGGTCATAGACCGCGCCGGCATCCGGCGCCGCGGCCAGGATGGGGTCTTCCACCGCCAGCCGGGCGCGCAGCAGCGGCACGCGCTGGGCATCCACCATGCCCGGGTCGATGGTCGCTTCGCCCGGGATGGGCGACCAGGGCTGGGCGGCGATCTGGCGCTGGCGCGCGAGCTCCGCCTTCAGCGCCGCTGCACCCGGCGGCCGCAGCGCGGCGCGGTCCAGCAGCGCCGCCGGGTCCGGCGTCGCGGCCAGCTCGGCCATCCAGGCCTCGATGTTCACGCCCGAGATGTCCCGCCGCAGGTCCGGCCGCCCCGGCAGGTCCCGCACCCGCCCCACCAGCAGGTCCGAGAGCGCGGCGGCGGAGGCCGCATGCAGGGCCGTGCGATAGGCCGCCGGGTCGCTGGCCGCGAGGCTGCTGTCCGGGATGCCGTAGTGGCGCGGATCGAGCCCATCCTCCTCCAGCCGCAGCAGCCGGTCCACCAGCTTCAGCAGCGCATCGGTCGGCGGCGGTGGAAGCGGGGTCGGGGCGACGGCGGGCGGCATGGCCGCGGGCATATTCGCCGGGCGGACCGTCTGGGCCGCGACGGGTGCCGCGACCGGGGCTGCGACCAGGGCGAGGGCTGCGGCGAGGAGCGGCCGGCGTTCGATCTGCATCGCGCTGGAATACCGAAGCGCGCCTGCGGTTGCAAACGCGACGAAGGATTCAGCTGCGGCGCCTAGGTGCTTGTGCGGTCACGAAAGCCTTAACGCCCACCGCCCACCGGCAGCACCGCCCCGGTGACATAGGCGCTGGCCGGCGAGAGCAGGAAGAGGATCGCCTCCGCCACCTCTTCCGGCGTTCCCATCCGGCGCAGCGGGATATGCGGCACGATGCGGCCGATGCGCTCGGGGATCCCGGCGCTGGCATGGATGTCCGTGTCGATCATTCCGGGGGCCACGGCATTCACCCGGATCCCCTCGCCCGCCAATTCGCGGGCCAGCCCCAGCACCAGGGAATCCACCGCCCCCTTGCTCGCGGCGTAGTGCACGAATTCGAAGGCGGAGCCGATCTGCGCGGCGCGGGAGGAGACGGCGACGATGCCGCCGCCGGCCCCGCCCCGGCTGGTCGCCATGCGCGCCGCCGCCTGCCGGCAGGCGCTGGCCAGGCCCAGCACATTCACCCGGAAGACCTCCGCCCAGGTCGCATCGGTCGAGCCGAGGAAGTCGGAGGCCGGGCCGGTGATGCCGGCATTGGCGACCAGCGCATCCAGCCGGCCGAAGCGCGAATCCAGCCGGGCGAATGCGCGGGCGGTGGCCTCGGGGTCGCCGGCATCCGCCTGCACCAGTTCCACCGCCGCGCCGGCTGCCCGGCAGGCCGCCGCGCTGGCTTCCGCCGCCGCCTGGTCGCCGCGCCAGGTCAGCAGCAGGTCATGCCCCTGCCGCGCCGCCAGCCGCGCCACTGCCGCGCCGATGCCGCGGCCCGCGCCGGTCACCAGCATCACAGGCCGCGCCATCCCGCCCTCCCTCGCCATGCGGGGGACAGGACAGCGCGATCCTCAGCTCAGCGCCAGATAGAGCAGCCAGGCGACCAGCGCCGCCACCAGCAGCACCAGCAGGCCGGAGCCGAAGGCGGCGAGACCTTCGTGGCGCCGCGCGCCCTCCTCCGGCTTGGCGATGGGGCGGGAAGATGGCAGCGCCTGGGGCGGGGTGAAGGGGCTGCCGCGGCTGGGCTGCGGCGCCGTCGCGCCAGGGGTCTCGGCGGGGCTGTGTGGGGGTTGCATGGGTCGCTCCTTCGGGCATCAAGCACGACGGCACGACAACGCATCGATCAGCGGGAAGTGAGCAGCCAGCCGAGAAAAAGAATCACCGCGAAGGCAACGATCGTGCCCTTCAGGATCGCCCAGGCCTCGCTGCGGCTGCCCCTGGCCTCCGCCTCCTCCGGCAGGAAGATGGGGCGCTGCGGCAGGTCGCCATGGGCGAAGGGATCGCGCCGGCGGGGGGCGCCGCGCAGCAGCGCGGAATCCGCACCCTCGGCTGGGGCTTCCCTGGCCTCATCGGATCCTCCGGAGCCCGCCCTCGGCGGTGGCTGGCCTGACATCACAGCGTCTCCCTGCTGCCAAAGTCCCTGCCCGAATCCCTGCCCAAAGACCTGCCAAATCCCCTGCTGGCCGAGGCGGCCGGCGTCCCGGCCTTCCCCGCCAATTCTAGCGAGGCGGCCGGGGGCGGCACAATCGATTTGATTCCAATACAAAATACCCGACCTCGCCCCGGGTCCGGCCCGATTGACGCCGCGCCCGGCCCGGTCCACCCCTTGCGCCCTGCGACGAAGGGGGAAACGACCAGACCATGCGGGCAAGTGCGGAGAGCGTGCGGGCACAGATCCTGGCCATCCTCGGCGCCTGGGGCATGCCGGAGGACCTGGCGGCGGAAACCGCCGAGGTGATGCTCGACACCGACCTCGCCGGCGTCGACAGCCATGGAATCGGCATGCTGGCGAGCTATGAGGGCATGCGCCAGGCCGGCCAGGTGAAGCTGGACAGCCGCCCCCGCATCGAACGCGACAATGGCGCGGTGGCGCTGGTGGATGGCGGCGCCGGCCTCGGCCACCCGGCGGCAAGCTTTGCGATGCGGCTGGCGATCCAGCGCGCCAAGCAGCACGGCATCGGCGCCGTCGCGGTGCGCAACAGCCACCATTTCGGCGCCGCCGGATGGTATGTGAAGCTGGCCGCGAAGAATGGCTGCCTCGGCCTGGTCACCAGCGGCACCCGCACCATGGCCATGGTGCCGACCCATGGTGCGGTGCCGGTGCTCGGCACCAATCCCATCGCCTTCGCCGCCCCCGGCCAGCGCCAGCCGCCCGTGCTGCTCGACATGGCGACCACCACGGCGGCGGCCAACAAGGTGAAGGCCAAGGCGCTGCGCAACAAGCCGATCCCGGCCGGCTGGGTGATGGATGGCGCCGGCAATCCGGTCACCGATGGCGCCGCCGCCGTCGCCCAGGTCTTCCAGAAGCCCGAAGGCGGCCTTTCGCCCGTCGGCGGCACGCCGGACATGGCCAGCCACAAGGGCTATGGCCTGGGACTCATGGCGCATATCCTCGGCGCCACCCTGTCCGGTGCCTCCTTCTCCCCGATCCGGGTGAAGACCCAGCGGCCGGAGGACCCCGACGACATCGGCCATTTCATGCTGGCGATCGACCCCGCCGCCTTCCGCCCGCAGGGCGATTTCGAGCAGGACCTGGACCAGGTGGTGGATGTGCTGCGCGCGACGCCGGCCGCCGACCCCGCCCAGCCCGTGCTGGTGCCCGGCGACCCGGAGCGCGCCGAGCACGCCGAGCGCAGCGCCCATGGCATTCCCATCCCGGCCGGGCTGGAGGCGCAGATCCGCGCCATCGCAGACCGTGCCAATGTGCCCTTCCTCCTCACCGACGCCTGAAGGATTCTCGTCATGCCGCATCCCTCGCTCCGCCAGGCGCTTCGCGCCGATGAATTCGTCCTCGCCCCCGGCGTGTTCGACATGATCTCCGCCAAGGTCGCGGATGGGCTCGGCTTCAAGGCGCTCTACGCGACCGGCTTCGGTGTCACGGCCTCGCATCTCGGCCTGGCCGATGCGGGCATCGCGACCTACACGGACATGGTCAGCCGCATGGGCACCATCGCCAAGGGCTGCAAGACGCCGGTGATCTCCGATGCCGATACCGGCTATGGCGGCCTGCTGAACGTGCGCCACACCGTGCGCGGCTATGAGAATGCGGGCGTCACCGCCATCCAGCTCGAGGACCAGGAAGTGCCCAAGAAGTGCGGCCATACGCCGGGCCGCAAGGTGATCCCGGCCGAGGAGATGGCGCTGAAGATCCGCGTCGCCGCGGAAGCGCGCCAGAGCGAGGATTTCCTCATCATCGCCCGCACCGATGCCCGCACCGCGCTCGGCCTGGACGAGGCGATCCGCCGCGGCCTGATGTATGCGGAAGCCGGCGCCGATGTGATCTTCATCGAGAGCCCGGAGAGCGAGGCCGAGATGGCCGAGGTCGGCCGGCACATCAAGAAGCCGCTCTTCGCGAACATGGTCGAGGGCGGCCGCACGCCGATCGTGCCCGCGGACCGGCTGCATGCCATGGGCTACCGCATCGCCATCTATCCGGCGGTCGGCTTCCTGACCGTCGCGGCGGCGCTGGAGAAGGCCTATTCGCAGCTCAAGGCCGATGGCCACTCCAACAACATGGGCGTCAACGACGCCTATAGTTTTGCGAAAATGTGCGAGCTGATGGGCTTCCCGGAGGTCTGGGAATTCGACCGGAAGTGGGCCGAGGCCGCCGGCAACCTGCCCAAGGCCGCCGAGTGATGGCCCCGCCGGTGCGCGCCCTTCTCTTCGATGTCTTCGGCACCGTGGTGGATTGGCGCACATCGGTGGCGCGGGAGGCGGCGCCCTTCCTCGCCGAATACGCGCCGGGCGTCGACCCGCTCGCCTTCGCGGCGGCCTGGCGCCGGCGCTACCAGCCGGCGATGGAGGCGGTGCGCAGCGGCGCCCGCCCCTTCACCCGGCTCGACATCCTGCATCGCGAGAACCTGGAAGCCGTGCTGGCCGACCACGGCATTGCCCCGGCGGGGCTGGACGAGGCCACGCTCGATCACCTGAACAAGGCCTGGCATCGCCTGGATCCCTGGCCGGACAGTGTCGAGGGTCTGCGGCGGCTGAAGACCCGCTTCATCATCGCGCCGCTGTCCAACGGCAATATCGCGCTGATGCTGAACCTGGCGAAACGCGCCGGCCTGCCCTGGGATGCGATCCTGGGGGCGGAGGTGGCGCAGGCCTACAAGCCGAGCCCGGAAGCCTATCTCCGCACCGCCGAGATCCTGGGGCTGCCGCCGGAGGCCTGCATGCTGGTGGCGGCGCATAATGGCGACCTGGCAGCGGCGCGGCGCTGCGGCTTCCGCACCGCCTTCGTCCCGCGCCCGACCGAGTACGGGCCGGACCAGGAGAAGGATTTGGCGCCGGAGCAGGAGTGGGATTTCGTGGCGGCCAGCTTTCCGGCGCTGGCCGACCAGCTCGGCTGCCCGCCGGCTTGATCCGCGCGGCTTCGGCCGCGAAACTCCTGGCAAACCAGCAGGCGCTTCCCTCCGCATGTCCTTCCCGCATGACGACACCGCCTGGGCGGAGACCGCGCTCTTCCTGCGCAGCCGCCTGGCGCCGCCGGACCGGGTGGTGGCGCCCGATCCCTTCCGCTGGGCGATTCCCCGCAGCGAAGCCTTTGCCGCCGCGGCCAAGGCCACACCCGCCGATTTCGCCTGGGTGGTGGTGCACAAGGGCGAGCTCGACCGCATCCCCCGCCGCTTCCTGGACGCGCTGCCGCAGGCGGCGCAGCCGGTCTTCGCCAATCCGGTCTTCGTCGTCTTCGCCCAACCCGGCCCGGGCCTGCCGGACCTGACCGAGACCGACCATGTCCGCGCCTTCGAGGTGAACCGGCTGGCCCTGCCGCCCGAACCGGAGCCTGAACCGGTGGCCGCCGCCATGCCCGAACCGCCGTCCGCGCCTGCACCGGCGCCGCGCCCGGCGCCCGTCCCGCCTGCCCCGCCCCGGCCGCCCCGCCCGCCCGCCCGCCAGGCGGCGGCGCCGCCGCGGCCCTGGCTGGCGCCCGGCGCCCCCGCCCCGGCGCGGGAGGCCGCCTTCCAGGCGGAGCTGGATCGCCTGGTCGCCGAGTATCTGGGCGATGCGAGGGAGGAGGCGGTGCTCGACCTGGCCTGCGGCGAGGGCCGGCTCGGCCCGCTGCTGCCGGGCGCGGCGCGCATCACCGGCATCGACCTCTCGGCCGAGATCATCACCGCCGCCGAGGCGCGCCATGCCGGCCAGTCGCGCTTCAGCTTCGCCCGCATGGATGCGGCGCAACTCGCCTTCCCGGCCGCGAGCTTCGACACCGTGCTGCTGCTCGACAGCCTGGAGATGCTGGCCGACCCGGCCGGCGCCCTGGCCGAGGCCGCCCGCGTGCTGGCGCAGGGCGGCCGGCTGATGCTGAGCGCGATGAACCGCGACAGCCTGCCGCTGCGCGCCCAGCGCCGGCTCGGCCTGCCCGTGCCGCCGCTGGGCTTCACGCCCGCCGAGGTGACGGGGATGCTGCGCGCGGCGGGGCTGCAGGTGGTGCGCAGCGATGGCTGCTTCCTCTCGCCCGGCTGGGCCCTGCCCGGCGCGGCGCCGGGCCTCGCGGCGCTGGAGGAGGAGCCGGAATTCATCGAGGCCGCCCGCCGCCTCGGCCGCCGCGCCGGGCCGGAGGATGCGCTGGCCTTCGTCATGCTGGCCCGAAAGGCCTGACGGCCCCGGTCGACAAAAGGTCATCTTCCTGGTCCATAGACCCGGAGGCGGCACAGCGCCGCACGGGGTGGGATCGCATGACCGATTACAGCTTTATCGACGCCGAGGGCCTGGATAGCGCCGCGGCCTATCGCCTGGTGGTGGGCTGCGTGGTGCCGCGGCCGATCGCCTGGATCACCACGGTGGACGCCAGCGGCCGGGTCAATGCCGCGCCCTTCAGCTCCTACAACTATGTCGCCACCAGCCCGCCCATGCTGGCGATCAATATCGCGACCCGCGCCGGCACGGATGGCGAGGTGAAGGACACCGCGCGCAATATCCTCGAAAGCCGGGAATTCGTGGTGAATGTCGCGACCGAGGCGACGATGGAGGTGATGCATCGCTCGGCCGCGGACTACCCCGCCGATGTCAGCGAGACCGAGGCGCTGGGTATCGCCCTGCTGCCCAGCCGCCGCGTGAAGCCGCCCCGCATCGCCGCCTCCCCGGTGCAGATGGAATGCCGGCTGGACCAGGCGATCACCCTCGGGCGCGGCGTCAACACGCTCTATATCGGGGAGATCGTGGCCTTCCACCTGTCCAACACCGTCTTCGACGGCAGCCGGGTGGATGCGACGAAGATGCGCCCGGTGGCCCGGCTCGGCGGCCCCTATTACGCGGCGCTGGGCGAGATTTTCGAGCGCCCGATGCTACAGCGGCCGCCGGGCGGCGAGGGCTGGGTGAAGAAGGGCTGACGCCTCACGCGGCCACCGCCCGCGGCGCCGGTTCCTCCGGCCGGTCGATGCGGAACACCGCCTCAGCGATGCCCGCCATCTCCGCCGGGTCCAGCATCGGCGCTTCGCTCGGTGCCAGCACGGCGACATCCGTGATGCCGAGGTCGCGCAGCTGGTGCGGCGTGCCGTGGCCATGGTCCAGGTGGCCGCGGCCGATGATGCCCACCACCAGCGGCTTCGGCCCGCTGGCGGCCGCGACATGGCGGGCGATGTTGCAGGCGAAGGCGCGGTCCCAGACCTGCTGGGCGCGCAGGAAGCGGTCCGAGATCTCGGCCTCCGGCCTTCCGGTCAGCCGGGCGATATAGGCGCGGTGGCCGGGGGTGGGCGCCGCGGCGGGGGTCAGGCCATCCCGCTCATCCTCCGGCACCGCCTCCCAGCCCTCCTTGCCGACGCGCGTCACCAGCGGGCGGTGGCAGTTCAACGCCAGCATGGGCACCGCCTGCTGGCGGCAGAAATGGAACAGCGGCAGGTAGATCTCGGGCGGGAAGCCCCAGACCGTCTGCCATTCCACCTCGCGCAGGAAATCCGCGGTGCGCAGCCCGCCCGCCACCCAGCGGTCCAGCACCGGCTGGACGCGGCGGGGGAACATCTCGAAGCCCACGGCCATGTTCGGGCGCAGCAGATGCAGGCAGGTGGTGACCTGCAGCTGCCAGCGATGGATTTCCGCAACGTCATGCGTCTCCCCCAGCAGCACCGCCTGGCGGGTGGAGAGGCTCTGCATCAGGCCGGGGGCATCGAGCAGCGCGCCGGTGGAGGGGTCCATCCAGCGGGCGCGGGGGTGCGGGATGGCGGTCATGCGGGGCCTCGATTCGATGCGAATGATTCTCATTCACACGAAGCGATGCGCCGTGGAAGTCCCCGCCGCCAGCCGACGGCGGGGCGATTCGCCTCAGCCGCTCGCGATCCCGCCCTCGCGGATGATCGGCGTCCAGCGCGCCACCTCGCGCGCGATATGCGCCGCGAAATCGGCCGGCGATCCGCCGACCACATTGCCCGCCTGGGTCTCGAAGATGCGCTGCTGCACATCCGGCATGGCGGCGATGCGCCCGAAGACCTGGTTGATCTGCCGCGCCAGTCCGGGATCCATGCCGGCGGGAGCCACGATGCCGTGCCAGACCGCCACCTCGAAATTCGGCAGCACGGTGGAGATGGCCGGCGCATTCGGCAGCAGCGGCGTGCCGCTGGCATTGCCCACGGCGATCGCCCGCGCATTGCCCTCCCGGATCTGGCCGATGCCGGAGGAGACGGTGGGGAAGCCGAATTGCGCATCGCCGCGCATCAGCGCCGTGACCATCTCGGCGCCCGAGCGGTAGGGCACATGCACCATGCGGATGCCGGCCTCCTTTAGGAACAGCGCCATGAACAGGTGGCTGCCATTGCCATTGCCGGCGGAGGAATAGGTGAAGCCATCCGGCCGCGCCTTCGCCTGATCGATCACCTGCTGCACCGTGGTGGCGGTGACGGAGGGATGCGCCATCAGCACCGCCGGCAGGTTCACCAGGTGGATGATGGGCGTGAAGGCGGTGGGCGGGTCGTAGGAGAGGCTCGGGATCAGCTCCTTGCCGATGGCATTGGCGCCGATATCGGCCATCATCAGCGTCAGCCCATCCGGCCTTTCGCGCGCCACCGCCGCGCCGGCGATGGTGCCGCCGGCGCCGGGGCGGTTCTCCACCACAAGGGTCTGGCCGCCGGTGACCTCGGCGAATTTGGAGGCGACGGTGCGGGACAGCGTGTCGATCGCCCCGCCGGCGCCGAAGGGCACGATCAGGCGGATCGGCCGGTCCGGCCAGGCCGGCTGCGCGCGCAGGATGCCAGGCGCCGCAAGCACCCCGATTCCAGCCAGGACATGGCGGCGCGAGACCCTGGACGACATGCGTGTTTCCTCTCGTGTTGCTTGGGCCCAAAATGGCCGAGTGCGGGCTGGCGCGCAATCGCGGAAGGCCTTGTAGTGTGACGGTCATTGCGAGTCGGATGTCTGCCATGACCTGGTCCATCGTTGCCCATGACCCGGAGACAGGCGCCTTCGCGGTGGCCGTCACCACCTGCGCCTTCGCCGTCGGTGCCTCCTGCCCCTTCGTGCGGTCCGGCGTCGGCGCGGTCTCCACCCAGTCGATGACCAACCGCTACCTGGGCCCCGCGGTGCTGGACGGCATGGCGCGCGGCCTGTCGCCGGCAGCCGCCATCGAGGGTGCGCTGGCCGGCGATGAGGGGCGCGGGCTGCGGCAGATCCATGCGGTGGACCGGCACGGCCGCAGCGCCGCCTTCACCGGCGCCAATTGCGTGGAATGGTGCGGCGACGTCACCTCCGCCCATGTCTCCTTCGCCGGCAATATGCTGGCCGGACCCGCGGTGCTGGCCGATACCTATGCGGGCTTCGTCACCAACCCCGACCTTCCGCTCGCCGAGCGCCTGCTGGCCGCCCTCGATGCCGGGGAGGCCGCGGGCGGCGACCGGCGCGGCCGGCAATCCGCCGCCCTGGTGCTGACCACGACGGAGGATTTCCCCGACCTTTCGCTGCGCGTCGACGACCATCCGCTGCCGCTGGTGGAGCTGCGCCGGCTCTACGGCATCTGGCAGCGCGACCGCGCGCCGGCGCTGCGCGACCAGCCCTCCAAGGCGCGGCCCTCCGGCATGACGGATCTCGACAGCATCGAGGCGCGCTGGATCGCCCGCGGCCTCGACCTGCGGCTGCGGCGCTGAAGGGCGCGTGATCAAGCCCTGGGTCGCCGCGCTTTCCGCCACCCTGCTGATGCAGACGGTGGGCACCTTCCTGAGCCAGGCGGTGCCCGTGGTGGCGCCGCTGATGACCCTGGATCTTGGCCTAAGGCCGGAAAGCGTCGGGAATTTCGCCAGCGTCAATACGCTGGGCGCCATCCTCTTCCTGCTGTTCGGCACGCCGCTGGTCGCCCGCTTCGGGCCGCTGCGCATGCTGCAGGCCGGCGCGCTGCTGGGCAGCCTGGCGCTGCTGACGGCGGCCGCCGGCATCGTCTGGATGCTGCCCTTCGCCGCGCTGCTGATGGGCATCGGCTATGGCCCGACGGGCCCCGCCGGCAGCCGCATCCTGCAGGCCACCGCGCCGCCGCGCCACCGGGTGCTGATCTTCTCCGTCAAGCAGGCGGGCGCGCCGGCGGGGGGCGCGCTGGCCGGGCTGGTGGCGGCGCCGCTGGCGGCGGCCTTCGGCTGGCAGGTGGCGCTGCTGGCCGGCATCGGGGTGGCCCTGGCCTGCGCCCTGCTGATCCAGCCGCTGCGCCCGCAGCTGGATGCGGAGCGCGAACCCGCCCGGCCGCTGCGCGAGGCCTTCTCCCCCCGCCGCCTGGCCGCGCCGGTGAATACGCTGCGCATGCACCGCGTGCTGCCGCCGCTGACCCTGCAGGCCTTCGCCTTCGCGGCCCTGCAGGGCAGCCTTTTCGCCTTCACCGTCACCTGGCTGGTGGAGGCGCATGGCATGGGCCTGGCCGCCGCCGGCAGCCTTTTCGCCGCCATGCAGGTGGCGGGCGTGGCCGGACGGCTGGTGCTGGGCTGGGCGGCGGACCGGCTGGGCGATGCGACGCGCAGCCTGGCGATCCATGGCCTGGTCGCCGCCGGCCTCTCCGCGCTCTGGGTCATGTTCGGCCCCGGCGCGCATTGGGCGCTGGGGCTGCTGCTGGCGGTGGCCGCCGGCTTCACCGCGGCCAGCTGGAACGGCATCTTCCTGGCCGAAGTCGCCCGCGTGGCCCCGCCGGACCGGGTGGCGGAGGCCTCCTCGGGGGCCATCCTGCTGTGCTTCCTGGGCTATCTCTCGGCCCCCAGCGCCTTCGCCTGGGCGGTCACCACCACCGGCAGCTGGACCCTGCCCTATTTCGTCGCCTGCGGGCTGCTGGCCGTGGTCTCGCTGGTGGTGCTGGGCCTGCGGGCTGGACGCGAGGGCGGCACGGGCTAAATCCCCCAGCACAGGCACGGGGGTTCCGCATGGCGGTCGCATTGGGCGTGGTTGGCTTCGGCATCATGGGGGAACGCCTGCTGCGCGCGGCGCTGGCGCATGACCTGGATGTGATCCGCCCGGTCGCGGTCTGGGACCCCTCCCCGGCCGCCGCGGCGCGGCTGGCCGAGATCGCGCCCGGCCTGCCGATGCTCGAGAACCCGGCGGCGGTGATCGCGGCCTGCGATGCGCTCTACATCGCCTCCCCGCCCAGCTCCCACCTGGAACATGCCGGCGCCGCCTTCGCCGCCGGCCGCGCCGCCTTCCTGGAAAAGCCGCTGGCCGCCGACCTCGCGCAAGCGCGCGCCTTCGTCGAGGCCGCCGAGGCCTCCGGCGCCCGCGCGGCCGTCAACTTCCCCATGGCCTCCTCCCCGGCCGTGGCCCAGCTCCGCGCCTGGCGGGGTGACCTCGGCGCCCCGCGCGCGCTGACCATCCGCGCCGACTTCGCCACCTGGCCGCGCGGCTGGCAGCACGCCGCCGCCGGCTGGCTGGCCAAGCGCGCCGAGGGCGGTTTCACGCGTGAGGTGCTTTCCCACTTCCTGTTCCTGACGCGCCGGCAGCTCGGCAAGCTGGTGCTGCTGGAACGCGCGGCGGAATTCCCGCCGGGCGATGGCGCGGAGACGGCGGTGCGCGCCCGGCTGATCGCCGGCGACACGCCGGTGCTGCTTTCCGGCCAGGTCGGCGGCACCGATCGCGACGAGAGCAATGAATGGCGGCTGGAGGCCGAATCCGGCAGCATCCGCCTGCGCGACTGGTCGCTGGCCGAGAAGCTGGACGCCGATGGCACCTTCCGCCCATCGCCCGACGCCCTGCCGAACGAGAAGATGCGCCCCATGGTGCTGCGCGACCAGTTGTCCAAATTGGCCGCCCTGACCCGCGGCGAACCGCAGGATCTCGCCACGCTGCGGGAGGCGCTGGAGGTGCAGGAGGTGGTGGAGGCGATTCTTGGCGACTGACCGCCGGACCCTTCTGCTCGCCTTGCTCGCCGCCGCCCCGGCGCGCGCCCAGCAGCGCCTGACGCCGCAGCCGGTGGACAGCGCGGAGGGCGCGGCGCTGGTGACGCGGCTGCGCCAGGGCGGGCTGGTGCTGTTCTTCCGCCACGCCGATACGCGCGGCGAGCCCTGCGACCGCAGTTTCCGGGTCGGCGACCGCCCCGGGCAGCGCAACCTCTCGCCGCAGGGGCGCGCCCAGTCGGCCCGCATCGGCGCACGCCTGGCGGAGCTCGGCATCCCCGTGGCGCGCCCGGTGCTGGCGGGTCCGGTCTATCGCGCCCGGGACACGGCGGAGCTCGCCTTCGGCGCGGCGGAGGTCACCGTCACCGAGAGCCTGCTGGCGGATGACTATGCCGGCGGGCGCCTCGCCTGGGTGCTGGCGGAACACCGCCGGCTGTTTTCGGAAGCGGTCCCGCCGGGCACCAACCGCCTGCTCTTCGGCCACCGCACGCCGGCCATCATGGTGGCCGGGGATGCGGTGGGGGGCCGCGCCTTTCCCGAAGGCGCGGCGCTGGTGCTGGCGCCGCGCGGGGCGGATTTCGAAACGCTGGGCATCCTCGAGCTGGTGCCGCTGCCGGGCGGCGGCTTCCACGACTGCAGCTGACCGGCAGGGCCTCATGACGCATTTCTGAGGCCGCGGCGGAGGCAACCAAGCGCGGCCCCGAAAGCTTTGGGGCGGCATGCCCACCGAGATGCGATCCAGACCCGAGCACCTTCTCGCCCAGCAGGCCGCCTTGGCCCGCTTCGGCGAATATGCGCTGATGTCGGAGGACCTCGACCGCATCCTGCACGAGGCCTGCCGCCTGGTGGCGGAGGCCCTGGGCACGGACCTCGCCAAGGTCGTGGCGCTGGAGCCGGATGGCCAGACGCTGCGGGTCCGCGCCGGAATCGGCTGGTCGCCCGGCGTGGTCGGCACGCTGACCACCCATATCGGCACGGGCCCGGAGGGCCTGGCACTCCGCAGCAAGGAGGCGGTGGTCTCCCCCGACCTGGCGGAGGAAAGGCGCTTCGACGTGCCGGACTTCGTCAAGGCGCAGGGCGTCAGGGCCAGCGCCTGCGTGGTCATCATGGGCCTCGACGGCAAGCCACCCTATGGCGTGCTGCAGGTGGACAGCCGCCGGCCCCAGGCCTTTGGCGAGCAGGACCTCGCCTTCCTGCGCACCTATGCGAATCTGCTGGCCTCCGCCGTCGGGCGGCTGCGCGCCAATGCGCGGCTGCGGCGCAAGGCGGATGACAATGAGCGGCTGTTGCGGGAATTGCAGCACCGGGTGAAGAACAACCTGCAGGTGATGGTTGCGATCCTCGACCTTCAGGCCCGCCAGCTGCGCGCGCCGGAAAGCCGCGCCGCGCTGCGCAGCGTCGCCCGGCGGGTGGAGGCTCTGCGCCTGCTGCATGACAAGCTGCATCTCTCGGGCGAGGTGGACCAGCTCGACCTCGGCGAATACCTCGCCCAGCTCAGCGCCAGCCTGCTGAGCTTCCATGAGGGCAGCACCGCGCGGGTGCAGCTGGCCTTGGAGGTGGAGCGCGGGCTGGTCGTATCCCCAGACCAGGCGGCGCCGCTGGGCCTGGCGGTGAACGAGTTCATCACCAACAGCCTGAAGCACGCCTTCGGCGAGGGCAGCGGCCGCATCGGCCTGACGCTCTCCGCCGCACCCGCCCAGCGGGCGCGGCTGCGACTATGGGACGACGGGCAGGGCCTGCCGGTGCCGCCGCCCAAGACCGGCACCGGCATGCGCATGATCGAGAGTTTTGGACGGCAGCTCGGCTCCGCCGTGCACTGGACCTCGGACAGCAGCGGCACGCGGCTGGAGATGACGATCCGGCTGCGGGGGGCGTGAGTCAGAAACAGCGTCATGACGCCTTCGCCAAGCACCCGAGCGGGCCGGCGACGGCCGCAAGGACAAAGAAGGTGATGGTGGAAATGGGCGTGGAGGCGTTGTCGCACGCGCTCAGCCCCTTCGCGCTCCGGGCGTCCTTATCCTGAATTCCAGCAAGGTGTCGGTCTGGCTATCGTTCTTCAGGAGCAGATAAGGCTTCAACCTGGACCAAATATTGCTTGAATGGGAAGCACGGGGCTGGTCCCCGTCCAGCGCTGCGCACCCAAAATCGAAATCGATCACCTGAGCGTAGTATCGCAGGTGAGCGGTCGGCAAAGCCACAGCGGTCAGTTGCAGCTGTCGGTAGTCATCGACGAACCGGCAGGGGTCGTTGGCGTAGCCCTCGATCGCAGCCAAGAACACCGCATCGCGGTACAGTGCCGCCGGCAGCGCGATGACGTTGCAGACTTCGCCTTTCCAAATCGAGCAGGCCAAAGGGGCCGGTGCCCCCGTGACCCAGGAAGGAAAGCGACAGGAAGATCCAGCCGCCAGACCCTGCCTGGGCACACCGGCCGTGAAGCAGGGTGGCCCCTCGGCGTCGGTTCCTGAGGTGAAGACCGGCAAAGGCAGGCTGTGTGCTTGAAAAACACGGTAGCCAGCGACCGTAGCAAAGGCCATTTGGGGCACGAAGCCCATGTTGGAGGCGAGTGAAAAGGCCGAAAGCACGTAGTAGGTGCCGGCGGCGACCGCACCGGCCGAGCCAAGCAGCGCCAACAGGAGGCACGTCTTGAGTGTCTTCATCGGACCGTGGTCGCCACCGTAGTCCTTGCCGACCGCGTTCTGAAGCGGCCTCTTAAACCTCGTAGGGCAGGCCCACATAGTTCTCCGCCAGCGTGGTCATCGCGGCCCGGCTGGTCGCGACATAATCCAGCTCCGCCACCTGCACGCGATGCTCGAAGGCGTCCTCGCCGTCGAAGCGGTGCAGCATGGAGGTCATCCACCAGGAGAAGCGCTGCCCCTTCCAGATCCGGCGCAGGCAGATGTTCGAGTAGTCCTCCAGCAGCGTCGCGTCGTTCTTCGCGAAGAACCGCTCCAGCCCCCGCGCCAGCACGCGGATATCGGCAATGGCCAGGTTCATGCCCTTGGCGCCCGTCGGCGGCACGATGTGCGCGGCGTCGCCGGCCAGGAACAGACGGCCATGGCGCATCGGCTCCACCACATAGCTGCGCATGGCGGTCACGCCCTTCTGGAAGATCGGCCCCTCCTGCAGCTCATCGCCGCAGCCGAGGCGCCTGTGCAGTTCCTCCCAGATCCGCGCATCGGGCCAGAGCGAAAGATCCTCGTCCGGCGCGCACTGCAAATAGAGCCGCGTGACGGTCTCCGACCGCATGGTGGCCAGCGCAAAGCCGTCGCGGTGACGGGCGTAGATCAGCTCCTCCGACACCGGCTTGGAATGGGCCAGGATGCCGAGCCAGGCGAAGGGGTAGATGCGGTCATAGACGCGGATCAGCTCCTCCGGGATCGCGCCGCGGCAGATGCCGTGGAACCCGTCGCAGCCGCCGATGAAGGCGCAATCCAGCACCTGCGCGCGCCCCTCATGCGTGAAGCTGATGCGCGGGTTCTCGCTGGTCACGTCATGCACCGCGACATCCGAGACCTCGAACAGGATGGGCGGATTGCCGGAATGGGTGCCGGCGGCCAGGCGCGCGGCGATCAGGTCCTTCACCACCTCCTGCTGCCCATAGATGGTGACCACCTTGCCGGTGAGGTCCGTCAGCGGGATGCGGTGGCCGACGCCGTCGAAGCGCAGCTCGATGCCGTGATGCGCCAGGCCCTGGCGGTGCAGGCGGTCCGCGACCCCGGCCTCGGTCAGCGTATCCACGCTGCCCTGTTCCAGCAGGCCGGCGCGCACCCGTTCCTCGACATAGGAACGCGACCGCGCCTCCAGCACCACGCTGTCGATCCCCGCCAGATGCAGCAGGTGGGAGAGCAGCAGGCCCGCGGGGCCCGCGCCGATGATGCCAACCTGGGTGCGCATTGTGCTTCTCTCCCCTGCCCGTCCCGCCCATGTGTCGCCGCCCCGGCATCTGCCAAGCGGCACCGGATGCAATTGTTGTATCGCATAACAATCCGCCTGTCGCGCGGGGTCGTTTCCGGACCAGGTCGCGGATCATCCGGATGAGCTGTGCCCCCTTGCGGCATGGCCCACTGCCCATCGTGACACTGTCACAACCCCGTCAAGCGCCTGTCACGGCCGCTGGCTAAAGGCGTGGCTCCGCAAGGCCCGGAGCCCCCAAGATGCGCCATTTGATCCTGACCGCCGCGCTCACCCTCGGCGTGTCCGCCGCCGCCGTCGCCGATCAAAGGTTCGAGGCGCAGCTGGCCGGTCATGCGATCCTGCCCGCCTTCACCATGGCGCTGCCGCCCGCCGATGCGCCGCGGGACCTGCTGGTCTCCGGCCGTTTCGCGGGCCCCGGCAACCAGCGCACGGAGCGCCCCGGCAGCTTTGCCGGCGATACCGGCGCGGTGCATGGCAATCGCCGCACCGGCATTTCCTTCCCCTTCATCGGCCAGCCGGTGCAGGGCTTTTCGGGCATCAAGCCGGTGGAGGGCGAGGCCGGCAGCTACTGGGTGCTGACCGACAACGGCTTCGGCACCCGGGTGACCAGCCCGGACGCCATGCTGATGCTGCACAAGGTGCGGCCGGATTTCGCCACCGGCCAGGTGGCGCTGCTGGAGACGATCTTCCTCTCCGACCCCGACCGCCGGGTGCCCTTCCGCATCGCCCAGGAAGGCAGCGCGACGCGCTACCTGACCGGCGCCGATTTCGACCCGGAGAGCATCCAGCCGGTGGCCGATGGCTTCTGGATCGGCGAGGAATTCGGCCCCTTCCTGCTGCATGTCACGCGGCAGGGGCATGTGACCCGCGTGGTGCCGACGCAGCTGGATGGCCAAGTGCTGCGCAGCCCGGACAACCCCGACCTGCAGGTGCCCGCCAGCCCCACCGCCGGCGCCGGCCACCGCGTGCGCCGCTCCGGCGGCTATGAGGGCATGGCGCTGACGCCGGATGGCCAGACGCTGTGGGGCCTGCTGGAGCAGCCGCTTTTCGCCGCCGGCTCGGCGGAGCCGGAGGGGGCCTTCCTGCGCCTGCTGGAATTCTCCATCCCCCGCGGCGCCTGGACCGGCCGCAGCCTGCGCTACCGGCTGGAGCCGGGCGCCACCGCGATCGGCGACTTCAACTTCATCGATGACCGCCGCGCGCTGGTGATCGAGCGCGACAATGGCGAGGGCGACCCGGGCCTCGCCTGCGCCCAGGGCGTGCGCCCGACCGCCACCGCGCCCTGCTTCCCCAGCCCCGCCCGCTTCAAGCGCGTCTATCTGATCGACCTCGGAGCCGCCGATGCCGAGGGTTTCGTGCGCAAGATCGGGCATATCGACCTGATGGCGATCCGCGACAGCGAGGGCCTGGCCCGCCAGCGCGGCGACCTGCCGGCCGATGCGCCGCGCGACCGCTTCACCTTCCCCTTCTTCACCATCGAGGATGTGGCGATGGTGGATGCGGACCACATCATCGTCGGCAACGACAACAACCTGCCCTTCAGCGCCGGCCGCCATCTGCTGCGCGCCGACGACAACGAGATGATCCTGCTGCGCGTGCCCGAGCTGCTGCGGGCCCGCTGAGCATCCAGGCGCAAGGCCCTGGCACTCGCCTGCGCCAGGCAGCCTCGTCCCCCCCACCCCCGCCGCAGCCCCGTCCCTCCGGTCGCGGTGGCGGCGCGGCTGCCTTCCGTCCCATCCTGGGCGCCGCGGCATCGGCCTGGCATGGTCCGAGCACATCCATATCCCCAACCGGGACAAGGCCGCCTGCATCCCGCCCATGATGCCGGCGGCCCTTGCTGTCATCGACCGTGCAGCCGCTGGCTGCGATGGAGGCTGATCCGCGCATGACCATCTACCAGGACCCTGCCACCGCCAAGAAGCAGCTCGGCCTCGAGCCCTGCATCGACCCCACCGCCAGCGTGCGCGACACGCGCTTCGGCATCTATACCGAGGTCGGCGCCCGCACCTCCATCGCGGAGACGGAGTTCGGCGACTACTCCTACGTCGTGCACGACAGCCAGATCATCTATGCGACAGTGGGAAAATTCTGCTCCATCGCCAGCCACACGCGCATCAATCCCGGCAATCATCCGCTGGACCGCGTGGCGCTGAGCCATGTCACCTATCGCGCCAGCGCCTATGGCCTCGGCCCCGACGAGGCCGGCTTCTTCGACTGGCGGCGCCGCTTCCGCGTGACCCTGGGGCATGACGTCTGGCTCGGCCATGGCGTCATCGTGCTGCCGGGCGTGACCATCGGCACCGGGGCCGCGATCGGGGCCGGCGCCGTGGTGACGAAGGACATCCCGCCCTATGCCATCGCGGTCGGGAATCCGGCGCGGGTGCTGCGCTTCCGCTTCAGCGAGGCGGTGCGCGAAAGCCTGCAGCGCATCGCCTGGTGGGACTGGACACGGGAGCAATTGGCCAGCGGTCTGGACGACATGCGGAAGATGTCCGCCGAATCCTTCTGCGAGAAGTACGACCCCGCCTTCTGTCACAAAGACTAAGCACAGCCGTCACAAGACGGACGCCACTCCCCGGCTAAGCCCCGCCCCATCGGATGGAGCGGCACAGCATGGCCAGGCGGAAGAACGTACTTCTCATCGTGGTGGATCAGTGGCGGGCGGATTTCGTGCCCGTCCTCGGCGCGGATTTCCTGCGCACGCCGAACCTGGACCGGCTGTGCCGCGAGGGTGTGACCTTCCGCAACCATGTGACGAATACCGTGCCCTGCGGCCCGGCACGCGCCAGCCTGCTGACCGGCCTGTACCTGATGAACCATCGCGCCGTGCAGAACACGGTGCCGCTGGATGCCCGCCACACCAATCTCGGCAAGCAGCTGCGCCTGATCGGCTACGATCCCGCGCTGATCGGCTACACAACCACCACACCGGACCCGCGCAGCACCGGCCCCAAGGACCCGCGCTTCACCACGCTCGGCGACCTGATGGACGGTTTCCGCAGTGTCGGCGCCTTCGAGCCGAACATGGACGGCTATTTCGGCTGGCTCGCCCATCAGGGCTATGAGCTGCCGGCGAAGCGCGAGGATATCTGGCTGCCGGAGGGCGAGGACGCCGTGCCGGGCGCCACCAACCGCCCCTCCCGCATCCCGAAGGAACTGTCCGACACCACCTTCTTCACCGAGAAGGCGCTGACCTATCTGAAGGGCAAGGGGGACAAGCCGTGGTTCCTGCACCTCGGCTACTACCGCCCGCACCCGCCCTTCATCGCGCCCGCGCCCTACAACAGCATGTACGACCCGGCGGAGATGCCGGCCCCCATCCGCGCGCCGCGGTGGGAAGAGGAAGCGGAACAGCATCCGCTGCTGCGCCACTACCTGCGCGCCATCGGCCAGGCGTCCTTCTTCCGCGGCGGCCAGGGCGCCGGCGCCGGGCTGGACGAGGCCAGCATCCGCCAGATGCGCGCCAGCTACTGCGGGCTGATGACCGAGATCGACGACGCGCTGGGCCGCGTCTTCGCCTATCTCGAACAGACCGGGCAATGGGATGACACCACCATTATCTTCACTTCCGACCATGGCGAGCAGCTCGGCGATCATTGGCTGCTCGGCAAGCTCGGCTACTTCGACCAGAGCTTCCGCATCCCCCTGGTCATCAAGGGTGCCGGCGCGCAGCCCGGGCTGATCGACGACACGCTGACGGAAAGCGTCGATGTGATGCCGACCATCCTCGACATCCTGGGCGGCCAGGTGCCGCGCGCCTGCGACGGCCGTTCGCTGCTGCCGGTGCTGGCCGGCGAGAAGCCGGCCGATTGGCGCGACCTGCACCACTACGAATACGACTTCCGCGACATCCACTACTCGCAGCCCGAGACCGAGCTGGGCCTGACGATGGATACCTCCAGCCTCTGCGTCGTGCAGGATGCCGACTACAAATACGTGCACTTCGCCGCCCTGCCGCCGCTGTTCTTCGACCTGAAGCGCGACCCGAACCAGTTCGAGAATCGCGCCGAGGATCCGGACTACGCAGCGCGCGTGAAGGCTTATGCGCAGCGCGCCCTCTCGCTGCGCCTGCGCCACGCCGAACGCACCCTCACCCATTTCCGCGCCACCCCGCAGGGGCTGGAGGAGCGCCGCCCCGCGGCCGCCATCCCGCCCACGCGCCTCGCCGCCGAATAAGGAGAAGCCCCATGCCGATCTCCCGCCGCCTGCTTCTCGCCGCGCCCGCCGCGCTGGCGCTGCCGCGCTTCGCCGTGGCGCAGGCCGACAGCCGCCCCTCCATCACCATCGCCGTGCAGAAGGTGGTGAACAGCAATACGCTCGATGTGCTGCGCGAGCAGTCCAATGTCGGTGAGCGCGTCTTCTTCTCCTCGCTCTGGGAAGGGCTGATCGGCCGCGACTGGCTCGGCGAGCTCGGCGCCGTGCCGGGCCTCGCCACGGAATGGACGCGCCTCTCGGACCAGGTGGTGGAGCTGAAGCTGCGCCCCGGCGTGCGCTTCCACAATGGCGACGAGATGACGGCGGAGGACGTGGTCTTCTCCTTCTCCCGCGAACGCATGTTCGGCACCACGCTGGCCAGCGCCCAGGGTCGCACCATCCCGATCGGCGAGGGCATGCCCGCACCGCGCCCCGGCAAGGAACTGCCGCCGGAGGTGCCGGCCGTGGCGCGCCGGTCCTGGCCCGCGCTCGAGCGTGTGGAGGCCGTCGACAAGTACACGGTGCGCTTCCACAACGCGACGCCGGACGTGACGCTGGAAGGCCGCATCAGCCGCTTCGGCAGCGAGATCATGAGCCGCCGCGGCTGGGAAGAAGCCGCCAGCTGGCTCGACTGGGCGCGCAAGCCGATCACCACCGGCCCCTATATGGTCGCCGAGTTCCGCCCCGACGTTTCCCTCACCCTGGTCGCGCATGACGCCTATTGGGGCGGCCGGCCGCCATTGAAACAAATCCGCTTCGTGGAGGTGCCGGAAGTCTCGTCGCGCATCAACGGCCTGCTCTCCGGCGAATACCAGTTCGCCTGCGACATCCCGCCCGACCAGATCGAAAGCATCGAGCGCAACCGCGGCTTCGAGGTGCAGGGCGGCACCATCCTCAACCACCGCCTGATCTGCTTCGACAAGAATTTTCCGGCGCTGCGCGACGCGCGCGTGCGCCGCGCGATGACGCATGCGATGGATCGCCAGGCGATCGTCGACAGCCTCTGGGCCGGCCGCACCGAAGTGCCGAAGGGCCTGCAATGGCCCTATTACGACCAGATGTTCCACGCCGACTGGTCCGTGCCCGCCTTCGACCCGGCACTGGCACGTCGCCTGCTGCGCGAGGCGAACTACCGCGGTGAGCCGATCCCCTATCGCCTGCTGAACAACTACTACACCAACCAGAACGCGACTGCGCAGGTGCTGGTGGAGATGTGGCGCCAGGTCGGCCTGAACGTGCAGATCGAGATGAAGGAGAACTGGTCGCAGATCCTGGAGCGCAGCCCGACCCGCGCGGTGCGCGACTGGTCCAACAGCGCGCCGTTCAACGACCCGGTCTCCTCCCTGGTGAACCAGCACGGCCCGAACGGCCAGCAGCAGCAGGTCGGCGAATACAGCAACGAGGAGCTGAACCGCCTGGCCGTGGAGCTGGAGACCGGCACCGACCGCGCCCGCCGCCGCGCCGCCTTCCGCCGCATGTTGGAGATCGCGGAGCGCGAGGACCCCGCCTATACCGTGATCCACCAGAACGCGACCTTCACCGCGAAGCGCCGCGATATTCCCTGGAAGGCGAGCCCCGCCTTCGCGATGGACTTCCGGCGCGGCAACTGGGGGGGCTGAGCATGCTCCGCCGCCGCGCCCTGCTGGCCGCGCCGCTGGGCGCGGCCGCCCTCGCCGCACCCGCCTTGGCGCAGGCCGATACTCGCCCCGTCATCACCATCGCGGTGCAGGACATCAGCACCTCGAACATGCTGGAGATGCTGGCCGAGCAGTCGAACGTCGGCACGCGCATCTTCCGCAACTATGTCGAGCCGCTGGTGGATACCGACTGGATCGGCGACATGTCGATGAAGCCGGGCCTCGCCACATCCTGGCGCCGCATCGATGACCGCAGCGTGGAATTCACGCTGCGCGAGGGCGTGCGCTTCCACAATGGCGATCCGCTGACGGCGGAGGAGGTCGCCTTCTCCTTCGGGCCGGAGCGCATGTGGGGCGGCGGGCCGGAAGGTGCGAAGGCCCCGCCCGCCGGCGCCGCGCAGACGGCGCGCCGCATCTTCCCCGGCTTCGAACGGATGGAGGTGGTGGATGCGCGCACCATCCGCCTCATCAACCGCACGCCGGACCTGACGCTGGAAGGCCAGATGGCGCGCACCGCCGCCGTCATCGCCAATCGCCGCGCCTTCGAGGCCGCCGCCACCTGGCAGGACTGGGCGCGCAAGCCGATCGGCACCGGCCCCTATTTCGTTGCGGAATATCGGCCCGACCAGATCCTGGTGCTGGAGGCCTTCGATCAGCACTGGCAGGGCCGCCCGCCGATCCGCCGGCTGCGCTTCGTGCAGGTGCCGGAAGTGGCGTCGCGCATCAATGCACTGCTCTCGGGCGAGGCCGACTTCGCCTGCGACATTCCGCCCGACCAGATCACGCAGATCGAGCGCAATCCGCGCTTCGAGGTCGCAGGCGGGCCGATCAACAACACCCGCATCATCTGCTTCGACCAGCAGCATCCGGTGCTCGCCAATCCGCTGGTGCGCCGCGCGCTGACGCACAGCATCGACCGCCGGTCGATCGTGGAGGCGCTGTGGTCCGGCCGTGTCGACGTGCCGCGCGGGCTGCAATGGGATTTCTACGACGACATGCTGGTGGCGGACTGGCAGGTGCCGGCCTTCGACCTGGCCGAGGCGCGCCGCCTGCTGCGCCAGGCGAATTACCGCGGCGAGCCGATCCCCTATCGCTGCCTGAACAACTACTACACCAACCAGACCGCGACCGCGCAGATCCTGGTCGAGGGCTGGCGTGCCGCCGGCGTGAATGTCCAGCTGCAGATGATGGAGAATTGGGGCCAGATCACCGGCCGCGCGACGCAGCCGGGCATCCGCGACTGGTCGCAATCCTCCTCCCTGCCCGATCCCGTCGCGCAGATGGTGCCGAACTACGGCCGCGGCGGCGCGCCCTGGGTGCGCGGCGAATGGCGCAACGAACGCTTCGGAACGCTGGCGGAGGAGCTGCAATCCAGCACCGATCGGCCGCGCCGCCGCCAGGTCTGGGCCGAGATGCTGCAGATCATCGAGCGTGACGACCCCGCCTATACCGTCCTGCACCGCAACGGAAACTTCACCGCCAAGCGCCGCGACATCGCCTGGCGCGCCGCGCAGTCCTTCACCATGGATTTTCGCGCGAGCAATTGGGGAGCCTGAGAATGACCACCCTCACCCGCCGCAACGTCTTCGGACTGGCTGGCGCATCCCTCATCCTGCCGCGCTTCGCGATCGCCCAGGCGGATCAGCGCCCCACCGTCACCATCGCGGTGCAGAAGCTGGCGAATACGAACACGCTGGAGCCGCTGCGCGAGCAGTCCAATGTCGGCACCCGCACCTGGCACAGCTATGCCGAGACGCTGATCGAGCAGAGCTGGACCGGCGATCTCGGCCTGAAGCCGGCGTTGGCCGAATCCTGGCGCCGCATCGACGACCGCACGGTGGAGCTCTCGCTGCGCCGCGGCGTGCGTTTCCATGACGGGCGGGAGATGGAGGCGGAAGACGTCGCCTTCTCCTTCAGCCCCGAGCGCATGGGCTGGGGCCTGACGGTGGAGCAGGCGCGCAACCTGTTCGCCGTGATTCCGGGCCAGAACCCCGGCCGCACGCCGCCGCCCGAGGTGCTGGCCGTGGCGCGCCGCAGCTTTCCGGCCTTCGAGCGCATCGAGATCGTCGACCGTCACACCGTGCGCTTCGTCAACAAGGTGCCGGATGTCACGCTGGAAGGCCGCATCAGCCGCAATGTCGGCGCCATCTTCTCCCGCGACGCCTTCGAGAAGACGGCCTCCTGGCTCGACTGGGCACGGCGGCCCATCGGCACCGGCCCCTATCGCGTGGCGGAATTCCGCCCCGACCAGTCGCTGATCCTGGAAGCCTTCGACGACTATTGGGGCGGCCGCCCGCCGATTGCGCGGCTGCGCTTCATGGAAGTGCCGGAGGTCGCATCGCGCATCAACATGCTGCTCTCGGGCGAGGCCGACTTCGCCTGCGACATGCCGCCCGACCAGATCGCGACGGTGCAGCGCAACCCGCGCCACCAGGTGGTGGGCGGCCCCATCATGAACCATCGCCTGACGGTCTTCGACAAGACGCATCCGGTGCTGGCCAACCCGCTGGTGCGCCGTGCCTTCACCCACAGCATCGACCGCGATGCCATCACCGCCGCGCTGTGGGATGGCCGCGCGCCGGTGCCCAAGGGGCTGCAATTCGAATTCTACGGCGAGATGTTCCACGCCGATTGGGAGGCGCCGAAGTTCGACCTGGCCGAGGCGCGCCGCCTGCTGCGCCAGGCGAATTACCGCGGCGAGGCCATCCCCTATCGCCTGCTGAACAACTACTACACCAACCAGACGCCCACCGCGCAGATCCTGGTGGAAGGCTGGCGCCAGGCCGGGCTGAATGTGCAGATCGAGATGCGGGAGAATTTCCCGCAGGTGCTCTCCCGCGAGGGCCAGCGCGGCGTGCGCGACTGGTCGAACAGCGCCAGCTTCAACGACCCCACCGCCTCCATCACCGCCCAGCACGGGCCGGAAGGCCAGCAATGGCAGATCGGCGAATGGCGCAACGAGGAATTCGGCCGCCTGTCGCAGGAGCTGGAGACCAGCACGGACCGCCCCCGCCGCCGCGCCGCCTTCCGCCGCATGCTGGAAATCGCGGAACGCGAGGACCCCGCCTATACCGTGCTGCACCAGTCGGTGAACCTCACAGCCAAGCGCCGCGACATCGCCTGGAACGCCGCGCAGTCCTTCTCCATGGACTTCCGCAGCCGGAACTGGGGCGCATGAGCGCGCCGCTGGTCACCCTCAAGGGCCTGCGCGTCAGTTTTGACGGGCAGCCCGCGCTGCGTGGAATCGACCTGGACGTCGCGCCCGGGGAATCCGTGGGCCTTGTCGGCGAATCCGGTTGCGGCAAGTCCGTCACCTGGCTCGCGGCGCTGAGCCTGCTTCCGGGCCGCGCCAGCGTCAGCGGCAGCGTGAAGCTGGATGGGCAGGAACTGCTGCATGCGCGGCCGCAGGTGCTGGACCGCGTGCGCGGCGGCCGCATCGCCATGATCTTCCAGGACCCCGCCAGCAGCCTCAACCCGGTGCACCGCATCGGCAAGCAGATCACCGAGGCGCTGCGCCTGCATCGCGGCATGGATGGCGCGCAGGCACGCGCGGAGGCGAAGCGCCTGCTCGACCAGGTCGGCATCCCCGATGCCGCTCGCCGGCTGGATGCCTGGCCGCATGAGCTTTCCGGCGGGCAGAACCAGCGCGTGATGATCGCCATCGCGCTGGCCGGCCGGCCGGAACTGCTGGTGGCGGATGAGCCGACGACGGCGCTCGACGTCACCATCCAGGCGCAGATCCTGACCCTGCTGCAGGAGCTGCGGAAGGACACCGGCATGGCGCTGGTGCTGATCTCGCATGACCTCGGCGTGGTCGCCGATAGCTGCGAGCGGGTCTGCGTCATGTATGCCGGGCGCATCGTGGAACAGGTGCCGACCGCGCGGCTCTTCGAGGCGCCGGCGCATCCCTATACGCGCGGCCTGCTCGGCGCGCTGCCGCCGCTGCACGGGCCGCGCCGGCCGCTCTCCGCCATTCCCGGCGGCGTGCCGGAACCCTGGGCCATGCCGCCCGGCTGCGCCTTCGCGCCGCGCTGCGCCATGCATGTCTCCGCCTGCGACGCGGCGGTGCCGGAGCCGGTGGGCCTGGCGCGCAACCACCGCGCCGCCTGCATCCGCGCCACCCTTCCCGCCCCGCATCCGGAGACCGTCTACGCATGAGGAAGGATGGGGAACTGCTGGTCGCGCAGGGCATCACGCGCCGCTACGCGATGCGGCGCGGAATCCTGGGCAAGTCGGTAGAAGTCCGCGCCGTGGACGGCGTCTCCCTGACGCTGGAACGTGGCCGCACCCTGGGCCTTGTCGGTGAATCCGGCTGCGGCAAGTCCACCACGGGCCGCCTGGTGCTGGGGTTGGAACGGCCGGATGCGGGCAGCGTGGCCTTCGAGGGTCGCCCCATGCCCGCGCCGAACACGCCCGAATGGCGCAAGCTGCGCGCGCGCATGCAGATGGTCTTCCAGGACCCGCTGGGCGCGCTGGATCGCCGCCTGCCGATCGGCGCGCAGGTGGCGGAGCCGCTGGAAATCCACGCCATCGGCACGCCGGTCGAACGCGCCGCGCGCGTCGCCGAATTGCTGCGCGGCGTGGGCCTGCGGCCGGACCAGGCCGCGCGCTATCCGCACGAATTGTCGGGCGGCCAGCGGCAGCGCGCCGTGCTGGCCCGGGCGCTGGCAACCGACCCCGCCATGCTGGTCTGCGACGAGCCGATCAGCGCGCTGGATGTCTCGATCCAGGCGCAGGTGATGAACCTGCTGGTGGAGCTGCAATCCCGCCTCGGCCTCGGCATCCTGTTCATCAGCCACGACCTGCGGGCGGTGCGGCAGGTCAGCCACCGCGTCGCCGTGATGTATCTCGGCCGCATCGTCGAGGAAGGGGAGCCGGATGAGGTGCTGCACGACCCGGCGCATCCCTATGCGCAGGCCCTCGTCTCCGCGATCCCGCATCCCGGCAAGATCGGCCGCGGCATCGTGCTGCAGGGCGATCCGCCGAACCCCGCGGACCGTCCCTCCGGCTGCGCCTTCCATCCGCGCTGCGCCGTGGCCTCCGCGCTCTGTGCACGCGAAACCCCGGTGCTGAAGCCACGCCCCGGCGATGGACGCCGCGTCGCCTGCCATGTGGCCCAGGGCGAGATCGCGCCCGGCAATCTGCAGAAGGCCGCCTGACATGATGCGTTTCCTCGCCAGCCGCCTGCTGCGTGCCGCCGTCACCATCATCATGGTGGTGACCTTCGCCTTTGTCGTGCTGCGCCTGTCAGGCGACCCCGCGCAGATCATCATGGGCGCCGATGCGCCGCCCGAGGCCGTCGACGCTTTCCGCACCGCCTGGGGCCTTGATCAGCCGGTCTGGTTGCAATACTTCCACTATTTCGGGGCCATCTTCCAGGGCGACCTCGGGCGTTCCATGCGCGACGGGCGCGATGCGATCGTGCTGGTGATGGAGCGCATTCCGGCCACGCTGGCACTCACCATCCCCGCGCTGATCATCAAGCTCGGCCTCGGCATTCCCGCGGGCATCACCGCCGCGCTGCACCGCAATTCCTTCATCGACCGCGCCGTGATGCTGCTGGCCGTCGCGGGCTTCACCGTGCCGTCCTTCGTGCTGGGCCTGCTGCTGGTGCTGGTCTTCGCCGTGCAGCTCGGCTGGCTGCCCTCCGGCGGGCAGGAAAGCTGGCGCCACGCCATCCTGCCGATCATCACCATGGGCGTCGGCGGCGCCGCGGTCCTCGCCCGCTTCACACGCTCCGCCATGCTCGAGGTGCTGGGCCAGCCCTATATCCGCACCGCTTCGGCCAAGGGCGTGCCCTGGCACGCCGTGGTCTGGGGCCACGCCCTGCCCAACGCCGCCATCCCCACCGTCACCATCGTGGGATTCATGGTGGGCAGCCTGATCGCCGGCGCCGTGGTGGTCGAAAGCGTCTTCTCCTGGCCCGGCGTCGGACGCCTGCTCGTCGTCGCCGTCGCCAACCGGGACCTCGCCGTCGTGCAATGCATCCTGCTGCTGGTCGCGGCCACCATGGTCACCGCCAACCTGGTGGTGGACCTGCTCTACGGCCTGCTCGACCCGCGGCTTCGCAACCAACCCAAGCGCGCGGCGGCCTGAACCATGTCCGACATCACCGCCCCCCTCACCCTCGCCACCTCCGCGCCCCGCAAGGCGCGGCCGCTGCCGCCGCCGATGGTGATCTTCGGCCTGCTCTGGCTGAGCCTGATGCTGGCCACGGCGCTGCTGGCCGATGTCATCAGCCCCTACGCCTATACGGCGCTCGACCTGCGAAACCGCCTCTCTCCCCCGATCGGCATGGGCGGCACCTGGCTGCACCCGCTGGGCACCGACGAGCTGGGCCGCGACGTGCTGGCCCGCCTGATCTACTCGATCCGGATGAGCCTGCTCATCGCCTTCGGCGCCACCCTCATCGGCGCCGTCATCGGCACCACGCTGGGCTTCCTCGCCGCCCACTTCCGCGGCTTCGTCGAACAGGTCGTCCTCGCCCTGGTCGACTTCTCCGCCAGCCTGCCCTTCCTGATCCTGGCCCTCTCGGTCCTCGCCTTCTTCGGCAACTCCATGGCACTGTTCATTTGCCTGCTCGGCTTCCACGCCTGGGAACGCTACGCCCGCATCGCCCGCGGCCTCGCCATCTCCGCCAGCGGCCAGGGCTACGCCGCCGCCGTGCGCCAACTCGGCGCCTCCCCCTGGCGGATCTACGGGCGCCACGTGCTGCCGAACATCGCCTCCACCCTCATCGTCTCCATGACCCTCGCCTTCCCGGAAATCATCCTGCTGGAATCCGGCCTCTCCTTCCTCGGCCTCGGCGTGCAACCACCCGCCACATCCCTCGGCTCCATGGTCGGCTATGGCCGCGAATACCTGACCCGCGCCCCCTGGATCCTCCTCGCCCCCGCCTTCACCATCATCCTCACCACCCTCTCCGTCTCCCTCCTGGGCGACTGGCTCCGCGACCGGCTGGACCCGACCCTGCGGTGAGGAGGGGTGTTCGCGTGATTGCAGGGGGACGCTGTCCCCCTGCACCCCCTGCCAAAGGGACAGTGGTCCCTTTGGAATCCCGTTA
>NZ_JBHYDM010000040.1:0-41471 GCF_051860665.1 Falsiroseomonas sp. | reverse complement strand
CCGCTTCCCCGCAGCCGAGTGCGCCAACTACCTCGCCAACTCAGGATATCCACGCCTGATGTGAAAATGCTCTAGCTATGATGCGAAAAATGCGCGGATCCATAACCAACCCCTGCTCCTCTTCCACTCGGATGCGTGCCGCATCCGGATGCACCGGGTTCACCACCACATTCTCATCCCGCCCACCCGTGACCACGGAGGGCACAATCAGCAGCGCCGACCGTCCCTCTCGCAGCCAAGCCCCGCCGAAAGCCTGCGCCACCGAGGTATCGAACGGATTATCCCACCCAGGATGCCGCCCCGGCTCGAACCGCTCCCGCGAAACCTCCTCTGGCACCTCGGCCTCCACATACCGCGCCGCGCTCGGCGGTGATTTCCGGTTGGCGTGGACCAGCACCTCCAACAGACACAGCGCAAAGCTCGTCCCGGTGTAGATCGCGGCCAGGCCGGGCGGATTCCAGCGTTGCCCGAACAGCCGCGCCCCCTCGCCGGACCAGATCGGGTGCGGCCCGGTCACGATGCGCCACAGGCGCATAGGCTAAAGCGCCAGCCCGTATTCCAGCGCGTTCAGCACCGCCTCCGTTCGCCGCGTGCCGAGGTCCGTGCGCGCGGCATCCACCGGGCTGCGCCCCTCCAGCGCCGGATGGGGCGTGGTCATGAAATCCCGCGCCTCGGCCTCCGTCCCCAGGGCGCGGCGCGCATGTACGAACAGCCGGGCCACGCGCTCCGTCCGCTCGCTTTCCTGCGGCGAAAGCTGCGTGGCGCGGCGGTCGAGGGTCGTCTTCGGCACCACGCCGAATTCCAGGCTGGTGGCGCGGGCCTTGTCGCCGCCGGCCAGGGTCTCCGCCACATGCCGCAGCGCCTGCCGCGGCAGCCCGCGCGCCACCGCCTTCTCGATCAGCGCGGCGGAGGGTGAGGGCGCGCGATCCCGCTCCGCCCCCGCCTGCACCACCCGCAGGGTCTCCTCGCCCAGGCGGATGACGAAGTCGCCCCGCCCCGCCGGCGCCTCCCGCCGGAAGGCGATCCCCAGGATCTCGGCCACCGCCTTGGCGTCGTAATTGGCGAGCATGTGCCTGGGCCTCCGTCCAACTGGACCAAAATGGGCGCCCAACTGGTCGAAGGCAAGGAAATCCGCCGCTCAGCCTGGCCGCGGCTTTCCGGAAAGCCCCCGCCCGCTCACCAGCGCCCCCTCCCCGAACCGCGCCCTCACTTTTTGCACCGCCGCCCACCTCTCCGCCCGCCGCACCGAATCCGGATCCGCCAGATCCGGCAAATCCGCCTGGTCCCCCGGCGCCAGCGGCTGCGACCCCACGCCGATCAAGCGAAACGCCGTCCCCGTCGCCTCCTTCGCCAACATCGGCTGCGCCGCCCGGAACAGCATCTCGGGCAGTTTCGTGGGCCGCCCCAGCCGCACCGTCCGCGTGCGGCTTTCGAAATTCGCCGTCTTCAGCTTCAGCACCACCCCCGCCGCCGCCAGCCCCTTTTCGGACAGCCGCCGCCCCAGCTTCTCGCACAGCCGCCACAGCGGCACTTCCAGCTCCGCCAGGCTCCGCAGGTCGGTGTCGAAGGTCGTCTCCGCCGAGATGCTCTTGGTCTCCCGCGCCGGGTCGACCCGGCGCGAATCCTCGCCGCGGGCGCGGGCCACCAGGCCGGGGCCCTCCTCGCCGAAGCGGCGCGCCGCCTCCCGCGCCTCCAGCCCCGCCAGCTGGCCGAGCCGGGTGAAGCCGGCCGCGCCCAGCTTCTTGGCGAAGGCCGGGCCGATGCCGGGCAGCAGGGTCACGGGCTGCTGGGCCAGCCAGTCGGCGGCCTCGGCGCCAAACACGCCAAAGCCGCGCGGCTTGTCCCGCTCCGCCGCCAGCTTGGCCAGCAGCCGGTTGGGCGCCAGGCCGATGGAGACGGTGATGCCGAGCTGCCGTTCCACCGCCCCGGCGAAGCGCGCCAGCACCACGGCCGGCGGGGCGCGGTGCAGCGCCTCGGTGCCCGAGAGGTCCAGCACCGCCTCGTCGATCGACAGCGGCTGCACCAGGGGCGTCAGCGCCTCCATCATCTCCCGCATCGCGCGGGCGACGGCGACGTATTTGGCCATGTCCGGCTTGATGACGACGGCGTCGGGGCAGGCGGCGAGGGCCTTGAACATCGGCATGGCGCTGCGCACGCCGCGGGTGCGGGCCAGGTAGCAGGCGGCCGAGACCACGCCGCGCCGCCCGCCGCCGACGATCACGGGGCGGGCGAGCAGCTCGGGGCGGTCGCGCTTCTCGATGCTGGCGTAGAAGGCGTCGCAATCGATATGGGCGATGGTCAGCGCGAACAGCGCCTCATGCCGGACGATGCGCCGGCCGCCGCAGGCATGGCAGCTCGGCCCCGGCGGGTCGCGCGCCAGGCAGTCACGGCAGAGCGCGGGCATCCGCGGTCACCACAGCCGCGCGGCGCCGAGCACGCCGGAACTGTCGCCGTGCCGGGCCTGGAGGATGGGCGTGGTGCAGGTGTCGGAGAAGACGTGGCGCGGGATCAGCCGGGGCAGCGCCTCATACAGATGCGCCATATTGGACAGGCCGCCGCCGAGCACGATCACCTCCGGGTCCAGCAGGTTGATGACGCCGGCCAGCGCCCGGGCCAGCCGCTCCACATGCCGGTCCAGCGCCGCCTGGGCGCGCACCTCGCCGGCGGCGGCGCGGGCGGGCAGGGTCGAGGCATCGCGCGCCTCGGGACCGTCCGCGTCCCGTGCCAGGGCCGGGCCGCACAGAAAGGTCTCGATGCAGCCGTGCTGGCCGCACCAGCAGGCGGGGCCGGGGAATTCGGAGGGGGTCATCCAGGGCAGGGGGGTATGGCCCCATTCGCCGGCGACGCGGTTGCGCCCCTCCACCAGGCGCCCGTTCACCACCAGCCCGCCGCCCACGCCGGTGCCCAAAATGACGGCGAAGCCGGAGCCGGGATGGTCGTGGAATTCGCTCATCGCCAGGCAATTGGCGTCGTTGGACAGGCGCACCGGGCGGCCGAGCCGGGCCGAGAGGTCATGGCCCAGGGGGCGGCCGTTCAGGAAGGTGGAATTGGCGCCGCGGATCAGGCCGGTGGCCGGGCTTTCGCTGCCCGGGATGCCGCAGCCGACGCGCGCGGCCTCGCCGATTTCGGCCTCGGCGGCTTCCACCATGGCGCCGATCTGCTCGACGGTGGCTTCGTAGGTGGCGGGGGTGGGCAGGCGGCGGCGGAGCCGCAGGGTGCCGCCGGGGTCCAGCGCCGCCACCTCCGTCTTGGTGCCGCCGAGATCGATGCCGATGCGCCAGGTCATGCCCGCAAGGTGGCGCCCGGCGGGGCGCCCCGCAAGCGGCGGCGCTTGCCCTTTCGGCGCCGGGGTGGTGGACTCGGGCGCATGAGCGAGACGCTGCTGGATGTCCAAGGCCTGACCTGCCCGCTGCCGGTGCTGAAGGCGAACAAGGCCCTGCGCGGCCTGCCGGCCGGCGCGCGGCTGGTGGTGCTGGCGACGGACCCGGCCAGCGTGAAGGACTTTCGGGCCTATGCGGCGGAGACCGGGCACGCGCTGGTCGGATTCTCGGAGGAGAAGGGCCTGTTCCGCTTCACGCTGCGCAAGCGCGAAGACCGGCCTGAGGCGCCTGAGGGGCTGGGATAATGAGCGTGCTGCTCTTCACCCACCTGGCCTGCCTGCGCCACGACCCGGGCGAGGGCCATCCGGAATGCCCGGACCGGCTGCGCGCCGTGCTGCGGGCGCTGGATGCCGGCGAATTCCTCGAACTGATCCGCGCCGAGGCGCCTCTGGCCACCGAGGAACAGCTGCGGCGCGTGCATCCGGCGGCCTATGTGGAGGCCATCCTCGGCATCCGCCCGGAGGGTGAGGAGCGTGTCGCGCTGGATGGCGATACGCTGATGAGCGCCGGCAGCGCCGAGGCCGCGCTGCGCGCCGCCGGCGCCGCCGTGGCGGGGGTGGATGCCGTCTGCCGCGGGGAGGTGCGCCGCGTCTTCTGCGCCACCCGCCCCCCCGGCCACCATGCCGAGCCCAACCGCCCCATGGGTTTCTGCCTGTTTGCCAATGCGGCGGTGGCGGCGCGGCATGCCCAGGCGGTGCACGGCCTGACGCGCATCGCGGTGGTGGATTTCGACGTGCACCATGGCAACGGCACCCAGGCCTGCTTCGAGGCCGAGGCCAGCCTCTTCTACGCCAGCAGCCACCAATGGCCGCTCTATCCCGGCACCGGCGATTCGCAGGAAACCGGCGTCGGCAATATCTTCAACGCCAAGCTGCCCCCCGGCGCCGATGGCGCCGCCTTCCGCGCGGCCTGGGAGCGGGAGCTGCTGCCGGCGCTCGATAGCTTCGCGCCGGAATTGATCCTGGTGTCAGCCGGCTTTGACGCCCATGCGCAGGACCCGCTGGCCCAGCTCCGGGTGCGTGAGGCGGATTTCGCCTGGCTGACGGCGGAACTTTGCGCCCTGGCGGATCGTCATTGCGGCGGCAGGCTGGTGAGCCTGCTAGAAGGCGGCTACGACCTGGAGGCGCTTGCACTCTCCACGGCCGCCCATGTCCGCACCCTGATGCGGGCCTGACGCACCCTTGGCGGAGGCGGCGGCCGCCTCATCTTTTTCCTTCCCATGGATGACAAGACTGATGTCAACTCAGCCTGACACGGCAAGGCCCGTCGCCTCCCTCTCCTTCGAGGATGCGCTGACGGAGCTGGAGGGGATCGTGAAGGACCTGGAATCGGGCAAGGGTCGGCTGGAGGAAGCCGTGGCGGCCTATGAACGCGGCGCCGCCCTGCGCCGGCACTGCGAGGCCAAGCTGGCCGAGGCCGAGGCCAAGGTTCAGGCCATCGTCGAATCCAGCCCCGGCACCGCCGGCAGCCTGCGCGATATGGCCTGATGCCGGACAGCGCGCCCCTCTCGCCCCTGCAGGCCGCCCTGGCCCAGGCCGCCGCCGAGATCGATACCGCCCTCGACCAGATCCTGCCGCCGGCGGAAGGGCCGGAGGCACCTCTGCTGGCCGCCATGCGCTATGCCGTGATCGGTGGCGGCAAGCGGCTGCGCGGCTTCCTGGTGCTGGAAGGGGCGCGGCAATTCGGCGTCTCCCGCCAGGCGGCGCTGCGCGTCGCCGCCTCCATCGAGATGCTGCACGCCTATTCCCTGGTGCATGACGACCTGCCGGCCATGGACGACGACGACCTGCGCCGCGGCAAGCCCACGCTGCACAAGGCCTTCGACGAGGCCACCGCGATCATCGCCGGCGATGCCCTGCAGACCATGGCCTTCGGCGTGCTGGCGGAGGAGGAAACCCATGCCGACCCCGCCGTGCGGGTGGAGCTGGTGCGCTGCCTGGCCCGCTCCGCCGGGGCGCGGGGCATGTGCGGCGGGCAGATGCTGGACATGCTGGCCGAGGCCGCGGCCGAGCCGCTGGACGAGGTGCAGGTCGGCCGGCTGCAGCTGCTGAAGACCGGCCGGCTGATCGAATTCTCGGCCGAGGCCGGCGCCATCCTCGGCAAGGCCCCGTCCGCCCAGCGCAATGCCCTGGCGGCCTATGGGCGGGATATCGGCGCCGCCTTCCAGATCGCGGATGATCTATTGGACGCGACCGCCAGCGCGGCGGAAACCGGCAAGCGCACCGGCAAGGACGCGGCCGCCGGCAAGGCCACGCTGCTCGGCCTGCTGGGGCTGGAGCGGGCCCGCATGCAGGCGGAACGGCTGGTGGCCCAGGCGCAGGACCATCTGAACAGTTTCGGCGAAGGCGCCGAACTGCTGCGCGACCTGGCCACCTACACCATCGAGAGGAAGAGCTGACAACCATGGCGCCCCCCGTGACTCCCCTGCTCGATCGGGTCCGTGTTCCGGCCGATCTCCGCAACTTCTCGGGGGAGCAGCTGAAGCAGCTGGCGCAGGAGCTGCGGGCGGAGACGATCGATGCCGTCAGTCAGACCGGCGGGCATCTCGGCGCCTCGCTCGGCGTGGTGGAGCTGACTGTCGCGGTGCATGCGGTCTTCGAGACGCCGCGTGACCGGCTGATCTGGGACGTCGGCCACCAGGCCTATCCGCACAAGATCCTGACCGGCCGGCGCGAGCGCATCCGCACCCTACGGCAGGAAGGCGGGCTTTCGGGATTCACCCGGCGGGCGGAGAGTGACTACGACCCCTTCGGCGCGGCGCATTCCTCCACCTCCATCTCCGCCGGCCTCGGCATGGCCATGGCCCGCGACCTGAAGGGCGACGACCGGCATGTCATCGCCGTGATCGGCGATGGCTCCATGTCCGCCGGCATGGCCTATGAGGCGATGAACAATGCCGGCGCGACCCGCGCCCGGCTGATCGTCATCCTGAACGACAACGACATGTCGATCGCGCCCCCGGTGGGCGCCATGTCCGCCTATCTGTCGCGGCTGATCTCCTCCCGCCCCTTCCTGTCGCTGCGCGACGTGATGGGGCGCCTCGCCAAGCGCTTCCCGCGCCCGATCGAGCGCACGGCGCGGCGGGCGGAGGAATTCGCCCGTGGCCTGCTGACCGGCGGCACGCTGTTCGAGGAGCTGGGCTTCTACTACGTCGGCCCGATCGACGGCCACGACCTGGACCACCTGCTGCCCGTGCTGCGCAACCTGCGCGATGCGGAGGAGGACCAGCCGATCCTGCTGCATGTCGTGACGCAGAAGGGCAAGGGCTATGCCCCCGCCGAGGCCAGCGCCGACAAGTATCACGGCGTCCAGAAGTTCAACGTCATCACCGGCGAGCAGGCCAAGGCCCCCCCCGGCCCCCCCAGCTACACCAAGGTTTTTTCGAATGCCCTGATCGCGGAGGCGGAGGTGGATGAGCGCATCGTCTCCATCAATGCTGCGATGCCGGCCGGCACCGGGCTCGACGCCTTCGCGAAGAAATTCCCGAAGCGCTGCTTCGACGTGGGCATCGCGGAACAGCACGCCGTCACCTGCGCGGCCGGCATGGCGACGGAGGGGCTGAAGCCCTTCGTGGCGATCTATTCCACCTTCCTGCAGCGCGCCTATGACCAGGTGGTGCATGACGTGGCGCTGCAATCCCTGCCGGTGCGCTTCGCCATGGACCGCGCCGGATTGGTGGGGGCAGACGGTGCGACCCATGCCGGCAGCTTCGACATCGCCTATCTCGGCTGCCTGCCGAACATGGTGCTGATGGCCGCCGCCGACGAAGTCGAGCTGATGCACATGGTGGCCACCGCCGCGCAGATCGACGACCGTCCCAGCGCCTTCCGCTATCCGCGCGGCGAGGGCCTCGGCCTGGCGCTGCCTTCGCGCGGCACGCCGCTCGAGATCGGGCGGGGCCGGGTGCTGCGGGAAGGCACGGCCGTGGCCATCCTGTCCTATGGCACCCGCCTGGCCGAATGCCTGAAGGCGGCGGAGGAGCTGGCGGCGCAGGGCCTGTCCTGCACCGTCGCCGATGCCCGCTTCGCCAAGCCGCTGGACACCGCGCTGGTGGAGCGCCTGGCGAAGAACCATGAGGTGATGATCACCATCGAGGAAGGCTCGGTCGGCGGCTTCGGCAGCCTCGTCGCGCATCACCTGGCCTGGAAGGGACTGCTGGACGGGCAGACGAAGTTCCGCCCGATGGTGCTGCCCGATACCTTCATCGACCATGCCGCGCCGAAGGTGCAGTACGATCAGGCCGGGCTCAATGCGCGGCATATCGTGGCGACGGCGCGGGCGGCGCTCGGCATGGCGGAGGCCAAGGCCCAGCCGGCGCGCGCCTGATGCACGACCAGCCACGGCCTGCCGCCTGATGGGGGCCACTCCGAAGCAGCGGGCGGACCAGGCGCTGGTGGATCGCGGCCTGGTGGAAAGCCGCAGCCGCGCCCAGGCGCTGATCCTGGCCGGCAAGGTCTTTTCAGGCGAGGCTCGGGTCACCAAGGCCGGCGACCCGATCAAGGAGGGCCAGCCGCTGGAAGTGCGCGGCCAGGATCATCCCTGGGTCTCCCGCGGCGGGGTGAAGCTGGCGCATGCGCTGGCGCATTTCGGGCTGGATTGCGCGGGCCTGACCGCGCTGGATGTCGGCGCTTCCACCGGCGGTTTCTCGGACGTGCTGCTGCATCATGGCGCGGCCCGGGTCTATGCCGTGGATGTCGGCCATGGACAGCTGGCCTGGAAGCTGCGGAACGACCCGCGCGTGGTGGTGATGGAGCGGACCAATGCCCGCTACCTGGACGCCACCATGATCCCGGAGCCGCCGGACGCGGTGGTCTGCGACGCCAGCTTCATCGGCCTGCGCACGGTGCTGCCCTCCGCCCTGGGCCTGGTCAGACCCGGCGGCTGGGCCGTGGCACTCATAAAACCGCAATTCGAGGTGGGGCCCGCGGTGGCCAAGGGCGGCGTGGTGCGCGATGCGCGGGTGCATGACAGCGTCTGCGCCGGCATCCGCCACTGGTGGGGCGAATTGCCCGGCTGGCGCGTACTGGGGGTGGAGGCGAGCCCGCTGCTGGGCCCGGAGGGCAACCGCGAATTCCTGATCGCGGCGCGTCGCGAGGGTTGAGCGCGCTGCGCCCTGGCGTCAGGCCGCGCGGGGCGCCTGGGTGGTCGGCATGGTCTGCCGGCGGATCTCCGCCAGCAGGGACCAGACCTTGTGCGGATCCATCCGGGTCTCCGGGTCGTTCAGCAGGCGGTCCAGCTCGGCGATCTTGAGATCGATTTCACGATCGGTCATTGGGGCATTCCTGCACAGGGCCACGGCCTATCGCACCGCAGCATCTTGGCAGGAACGTGCAGCAGCAGCCCGCGGTTGCGTAGCAAAACCGTATCACATTCCCGCGATATCCGTCCCGAAGCGTAACAAGTCGCTCTGGGTGAGACAAGCCGGCCGGGAATCCCTCAGGCCGCGCCCCGGATGATGATCTGGGCCAGCTCCTCCGCGCGCAGCGACCCGTCCGGCAGGGCGACGGGCCTGTCCGCCACCTTGCGGCCGCCCTTCAGCACGACAACCCGCTGCGCCACCGCTACCACATCGCCCATGGCGTGGCTGACCAGGATCACGGTGCGGCCTTCCGCATGCAGCCGGCGGATCAGGTCCAGCACCTGGGCCGTCTCCTTCACGCCGAGCGCCGCGGTGGGCTCGTCCATGATGATGATGCGGGCGTCCCAGCGCAGGGCCCGGCAGATGGCGACTGCCTGGCGCTGGCCGCCGGAGAGGCGCTCCACCGGCGTGTCCATGTCCTCGATGGTCACCGCCAGGCGGGCTAGGTAGCCCCGGCTGGCCTCCGCCATGCGCCGCTTGTCGAGCAGGCGGAAGGGCGGGCGGGTAAGCTCGGACCCCAAAAAGACGTTCTGCCAGATGGACAGGCGCGGCGCGACGGCGAGGTCCTGGTAGATGGTGGCCACCCCGCGGCGCAGCGCATCCTGCGGCCCCCGGAACTGCGTCGCGTCGCCATCCAGCGCCATGGTCCCCTCGGTAGGGAGTTGTGCGCCCGCCAAAATCTTCACCAGGCTGGACTTGCCGGCGCCGTTGTCGCCGCAGAGCGCCAGCACCTCCCCCTCTGTCACATCGAGGTCGATGCCGGCCAGGGCCTGCACCGCGCCGTAGCGCATGCCGATGCCGCGGAGGGAGAGCAGCGCCATCTCAGAGGAACTGGCGGACGTTGTTGCCATCCACCAGCACCGAATCGAGGAAGAGGTAGGGGCCGGAGGCCATCACGCCCTTCGGTTCGTTCTTGAGGACGATGCGGTCCACCGCCTCCACCGCCTTGTTGCCCATCTCCTCGAAGGGGATGGTGACGGTGGCCATCAGCGTGCTCGCCGGGTCCGCGATGCGGCGATAGGTCTCGGCGCCGCCATCGATCGAGACGAACTTGATGTCGCCCTTCTTCACGCCGCGGGCCTGCAGCAGGTCGTCGATGACGAAGGCCTGGCCGTCGAAGCTGGCCCAGATGCCCTGGGTATTCGCGGCGTGGCGCAGCAGCAGGCCGGAAAAACCCTGGCGGACGTCATCGCGCCAGGAGGCGGTGCGCGCCATGGTATGGGTGCCGAGCACGCGCACGCCGGTATTCTCGGACAGCACGGCATCCAGCACCTTGCCGCGGATGCGGGTGCCGACATTGCCCTCGAAACGCTGGGTCAGGATGGCGCCCTGGTAGCCGAGCTCGCCCAGCAGCCAGAGCGCGGCATCGGCGCCGACCTTGTATTCGTTCACCTGGATATCGAAGACCGTGTGCGGGGAGGCGCCGGCCATGATGGTGATGACCGGGATGCCCGCCGCCTTGGCGCGCTGGAACTGCGCCTCCGCCTCCACCGGCTTGCCCATGGCGACGATGATGGCCTTGGGGCGGCGCTGGATCAGCGTGTCGAGCTGCTCGGCATGGCGCGGCAGGGCGCCCTCGCTGTTCAGCACCGTGGCGGTCCAGCCCTTGGCGCGGGCGGCCGCGGCGGCGGCATTGGCGGCGCGGGCGTGGGTCTCGCTGCTCATCTGGAAGCCGACGATGGCGATGTCCGTGCCGGCCTGGGCGAGCGCGGGTGCCGCCAGCAGCGTGGCGCCGGCGAGCAGGACGCCGCGGCGTGTGGTGTCGATCATGGTCATGTCCCTGCCCGAAAGTTCAGCTTCTTCACGAAGGGCGCGCGGCCCATGCCGGCGGCCGAGAGGGCCACGGAGCCCAGGATGATCGCGCCCAGAACGATGTCCTGCCAGTAGTATTCGGCCCCCAGCAGCACGAGCCCATTGCCCAGTACCTTGAGCGTCAGCGCCGCAAAGAGCGTGCCCGGGATATTCGGCCGCCCCGGCTCGAACATGCACATGCCGAGCAGCACCGCGGCGATGGCGTAGAGGAAATGATCGTTCGCCATGCCCGGCGCGGCGGAGGAGAGCGAGGAGGCGAGCAGCACCGCCGTCAGCCCCGCGCAGGCGCCGGCCAAGGTCAGCGCGAGGCGCTTCATCGAAAGCGTCCGGATGCCGGCGAGCCGTGCCGCCTCATCGGCCTCGCCGGTTGCCACCAGATGCGCGCCGAGGCGGGTCCATTTCACCAGCACCCAGGCGGCGAGCCCGACGCCGCCGAGCCACCAGACCAGGTTGGGCAGGCCGAGCCAGCTGCCGCGCGCCAGGCCGGTGAAGCTGGCGGGCCAGCGGCCGACGAAGGCGACGCCCTGGGTCAGCATGAAGCCCAGACCCTTGGCGATGGCCGCGGTGCCGAGCGTCGCGATCAGCGATGGCACCCGCAGCACCGTGACCGCGATGCCATTGGCCGCGCCGCAGGCGGTGCCCACGGCCAGTCCGGCGCAGATGGCGATCCAGGGCGCGTGCCCGCCATGCACCAGCGCGCCGGTGACCACTGCCGCCAGCGAGGCGACCTCGGCCACGGACAGGTCGATCTCGGCGGTGACCAGCGCCAGGGTGAAGCCAATGGCCAGAATGCCGAGGAAGGCGGTTTCCTTGAAGACCACGGCCATATTGCCGGCCGTCAGGAACACCGGCGAGGCCAGGGCGAAGCCGCAGAACAGCGCGATACCGGCCAGCGCCGCCCCATAGCGTGTCAGAAAGCCCGTCATCCCGCCCCCACGATCCGGCGTCATCCTCGGCGGCGGGCCGCGCGCGTCAAGCCAGGGCGCGCGAGATGGGCGCGACGGCGGCCTCGGCGGCCTGGAAGATCGCGTGCAGCCGCGTCGCCTCCGCATGCCGCGCCGCGTCGGGCAGGATGCGCGCGGCGGGGCGGGCGAGCTGGTCCTGCATCGCCGCAAGCCCCGTCCCCTCCAGCGCGGCAAAGGCGACGATGGCGCAGCCGAGCAGGCCGGGCTCCGGCGTGGCGGGCAGCAGCACGGGCCGGCCGAGGACATCCGCGCGCAGCTGCGCCCAGCCCGGCGTGGCGCCGCCGCCGCCGAGATGCAGCGCGACCGCCTGGCGTCCCGCGGTGGCCTCCGCGCGGTCCAGCACCGTGCGGTTGTTGAAGGCGATGCCCTGCATGACCGCGCGGGCCATGTCGGCGGCCGTATGGTCGCGGCGCAGTCCCAGGAATGCGCCGCGGAGGTCCGGGTCCCAATGCGGCACGCGTTCGCCGGCGAGCGTCGGCAGGAAGAGCAGCGGGATGGGGCTTTGGGGCGGCGGGTCGCCACGTCCCACATCGATGCCGAGGCCCGCCAGCCACACCAGCGCATCGGCGCCGTGCTGGCTGGGGCCGCCGATCTGGAACAGCCCGTCCCAGTCCACCGTCAGCAGGCCGGGGGCCGTGGCGGGGCTGTGGTGCAGCAGGCCCAGCACCTCCGTGGTGCCGGAGATGCAATAGGCATGGCCACCCCTTAGCGCGCCGAGGCCGGCGACGGCGGCCCAGGTGTCGTTCGCCATGGATAGCACCGGCACCGGGCCGAGACCCTCGATCGCACCGGGCTGCACCGGGCCCAGGATCTCGGTCGGCCGCAGAAGCTCGGGCAGCAGCGGTTTCGGCAGAAGATCCGCGCTGGCCGCCAGCCGCGCCGATGAGACGCGGTCGGAGGCCATGCGCCCGGTCAGCCGCAAATTGAGAAAATCCTTGGGCTCCAGCACGGCGACGCTGCGGGCCAGGGCGGCGGGGTCCTGCTCTGCCAGCCAGGCGAGGCGGGCCAGAGGGTGGAAGGCGTTCACCTGCGGGCGCTCGGGATGCGCCTCCGGCAGGCGGTCCAGAAGCGTGGGCACCGCGGCCGCGGCGCGCGCATCGGTGAAGAGCAGGGCCGGGCGGGTGGGGCGGCCCTCGGCATCGACCAGCACCAGGGACCGGGTGAAGGCGCTGACCGCCACCGCCGCGATTCTTCCGAACGCCGCCGGATGTTCCCGCCGCAGTGCCGCGGCAGCGGTTCGAAAAGCGTCCCACCAGGCCTCGGCATCCGCCTCCACGCCCAGGCTGTGGCGCGTGCTGTGCAGGGCACGGATCGCGCCGTCGCGGCCCAGAAGCGCGACGCGCAGGCTGGAGCCGCCGAGATCGACGGCGAGGATGCAGGTTACGGCGAGGATGCAGGTTTTCGCGGGATCGGGCATGGCGGCGGACCATCCGCCGCGCCGCCACGCCCGGCAAGCCACCCCCGGTCTTGTTGCCCCGGTCTTGTTGCACTGCAACCCGCGGCCCTACTCTCGGCCGATGCCCGACCCGACTCCCATCGGGCTGGCCGCGCTGGAAGCGCAGCTGGCCCGCGACCTCGCCTTGCTGAACCTGCCACCCAAACCCTGGGTGCCCGAACCACCGCCCGGGGTGCTGGATGTGGTGGTGCTGGGCGCCGGCCTGTCCGGCCTCTGCGCCGCCGCCGCGCTGCGCTTTTTGGGCATCGACCGCCTGCTGGTGCTGGACCGCGCGCCGGCGGGGCAGGAGGGGCCCTGGGTGACCACGGCGCGCATGCGCACCCTGCGCACGGCGAAGGAGGTGGCGGGGCCGGCCCTCGGCGTGCCTTCGCTCACCTTCCGGGCCTGGTTCGAGGCGCAGTTCGGCGCGGCCGCCTGGCAGGAAATGGTGCGCATCCCGCGCGGCCAGTGGATGGACTACATGGTCTGGTACCGCCGCGTGCTGGACCTGCCGGTGCGCAACGGCGTCGATGTGGTGGACATCGAGCCCGACCATGACGGCCTGGTGCGGCTGACGCTGGCGGAGGGTGCGCCGGTGCTGGCACGGCGCCTGGTGCTGGCCACCGGCATCGACGGTCTGGGCGGCCCCGGCGTGCCCGCCGTGCTGCGCGACCTGCCCCGAAACCTCTGGGCGCATTCCTCCGACGAGATCGACATGGCGGCGCTGGCCGGCAAGCGCGTCGGCGTGGTCGGCGCCGGCGCCTCCGCCATGGACAATGCGGCGAGCGCGCTGGAGGCCGGCGCGGCCAGCGTCGACCTGCTGATCCGCCGCGCCGAGATGCCGCGCGTGGACAAGTTCACGGGCATCGGCAGCAAGGGCATGTCGCACGGCTTCCTGGGGCTGCCGATGGAGGACAAGTGGCGCTTCTTCCGGCTGGCGAATGCGGCGCAACTGCCGGCGCCGCGGCCGAGCGTGCTGCGGGTGTCGCGGCACGCGAATGCACGCTTCCACTTCGCCAGTCCGATCCTGTCCGCGCGCGAGCAGGACGGCGCGCTGCGCGTCGCCACGCCGCGCTTCGCGCTGACGCTCGATTTCCTGATCCTCGCGACGGGTTTCGACATCGACCCCGCGCGGCGGCCGGAGCTGCGCCGCATCGCGCCGCACATCCGCCGCTGGTCGGACAGCTACACGCCGCCGGCGGAGGAGGCCGATGCCATGCTCGGCACCTCGCCAGATCTCGCCCCGGGCTTCGAATTTCAGCAGCGCATACCGGGCGCCTGCCCGGGGCTGGAGCGCATCGCCTGCTTCGCCTTTCCGGCGGTGCTGACGCATGGCAAGCTGACCAGCGGCATCCCCTCCGTCAGCGATGGTGCGCGACGGCTGGCGGAGGCCATGGCGCGCAGCCTCTTCGTCGAGGACCGCGCGAAGATCTACGCCAAATTCGAAGCCTACGACACGCCTGAACTGCTCGGCGACGAGTGGACGCCTTTTGACGGAAAGTTCGACGATGCAGCCGCCTGAGATCCTCGCCTTCTTCGGCATCTCCAGCCCTTGGGCCTATTTCGGGGCGCCGCGGCTCTATGAGATCGCGCGCCGGCATGGCGCAAAGCTGGTGCTGCGGCCGATCCGGGTGATCGAGGCCAATGGCGGCATCCCGCTGCGCACGCGCGCCCAGGCGCGGCAGGACTATCACGCGCTGGAGCTCGACCGCTGGCGCAAGTTTTTGGGCATGCCGCTGCAGCTCGTGCCGAAATTCTACCCCTGCCGCACCATCGAGACGGCGGCCCAGGCGGTGATCGCGGTGCAGGAAGCAGGGCTGGATGCGCAGGGCTTTTGCTTCGCCGTGCAGCGCGCCCTCTGGGCCGAGGATCGCGACATCGCAGACCTGGACACGCTGCGCGCGATCGCGTGCGCCACGGTGGGGGAGGCCGGCGTGGCCCTGATGCGCGACCCCGCCCTGCCGCAGCATGTCGCCGCCTGGAACGCGAATCTCGCCGAGGCCGAGTCCCGAAAAATTTTCGGGACGCCGACCTATGTCTTCCGCGACGAGCTCTTCTGGGGCCAGGACCGGCTCGACTTCCTCGATCGGGCGCTGTCCGCATGACCGGGCTGGCGCACGAAAATCCGGAGATCATGGCGCGCGCCAATGCGCTGCATGCGCGCGCCGTGGTCTTCGACGGGCTGTCGACCTGCAACTGGTCGCGCACCATCTTCTCCGAAATGGCGGCGGGCGGCGTCACCGCGGTGAATGCGGCCTCCGTGCTGTGGGAGGATCTGCGCGGCGGCCTCGACAACATTCTGGCCTGGCGTCGGATGCTGGAGGAGAATGCGGATCTGTTGCGGCCCGTGAAGACCGTGGCGGACATCCACGCGGCGAAGGCGGAGGGCCGCACCGGCATCAGCATCGGCTGGCAGAACACCTCGCCCATCGAGGACCGGCTGCAGGATATCGGGCTGTTCAAGGATCTCGGCGTCGGGATCATGCAGCTGACCTACAACACCCAGAACTATTCGGGCGCCGGCTATCTCGAACTGAACGATTCCGGCCTGACCGGCTTCGGGCGGGAGGTGGTGCATGAGATGAATCGTGCCGGCGTGCTCTGCGACCTGTCGCATGTCGGCGAGAAGACGGCCTTCGACACCATCGCAACCTCCCGTCAGCCGGTCTGCATCAGCCATGTGCTGCCGCGCGCGCTGCACGACGTGGCGCGCAACAAGACCGATGCGCTGCTGGCCGCCTGCGCCGCCCGCGGCGGATTGATCGGGGTCAGCCTGTTCTCGCCCGGCCTGGCGCGCGGCAATGACTCCACCGTCGAGGATTATATCGACGCCATGGCGCATGTGATCGCGCTGGTGGGCGAGGATCACGTCGGCCTCGGCTGCGACTTCAGCCTGGACCATCCGCGGCCCGGCCCCTACCAGGTCTATGCCAGCCGTGACAAAGGCCATGCGCGGGAGCTGACCGAATACGCGAATGCCAAGATCAGCAAGCCGCTCGGCATCCGCCGCATCCACGAAATGCCGCATATCACCGCGGCGATGGTCCGGCGCGGCTGGTCGGAGGAGACCATCCTGAAGCTTCTGGGCGGCAACTGGCTGCGGCTGCTGGAGCGGGTCTGGGGTGGCTGAGTCGAACGCCGAATCGCATGTGCTGGCCGCGACCGAGGACGGCATCCGCATCCTCACGCTCAACCGCCCGCAGCGGCTGAACGCCTGGGACGCGCCGATGCGCGCGCGGCTGCTGCGCCTGATGGCGGAGGCGGCGGCGGATGCGGCGGTGCAGGCCCTGGTGCTGACCGGCACCGGTGACCGCGCCTTCTGCGCCGGCCAGGACCTGCACGAGGGCAAGACCCTGGATGCCGCGCGCGCCGCGGCCTGGATCGAGGACTGGCGCGCGCTATACGGCGCCGTGCGGGCTTTCGAGAAGCCCGTGGTCTGCGCGCTGAACGGCCTGGCCGCGGGCTCCGGCTTCCAGGTCGCGCTGCTCTGCGACATCCGCATCGGCCATGCGGGGTCCAGCATGGGCCAGCCGGAGATCAATGCCGGCATCGTCAGCGCCACCGGCTTCTGGATCATCCGGGAGATGCTGGGCCTGTCGCGTGCCACCGAGATGGTGCTGACCGGCCGCATGGTGCCCGCGGAGGAATGCCACCGCCTCGGCCTGCTGCACCAGCTGGTGCCGGCGGAGGAGGTGCGCGCCACAGCGCTGCGTTCGGCGCGGGACCTGGCAGCCAAGCCAGGGCTCGCCTTCCGTCTGAACAAGGCGCGGATGCGGGAGGTGACGCAGCCCGGCTTCGAGGAGGCCTTCGCCGCCGCCCGCCGCCTGCACGCGGAAGCCTTCGGCGATGGCGGCACGCAGCAGGCGATGCAGCGCTTCCTGGACCGTTCGCAGGACCAGTCCTAGGCTGGGCCTACCGTCCGGAGGTTCCGCCGATGCGCCGCCTGCCCCTGCTGCTCGCCAGCCTTGCCCTCGCCTGGCCCGCCGTGGCGCAGGAGGCGCGGATCGCGATCCAGACCGAGACCTCCTCGCTCGATCCGCATTTCGCGCTGGTCGGCGCCAACCAGGCCGTGGCGCGGCATATCTTCGAGCCGCTGGTCGGCTCCGATCGCGACCTGAAGCCGGTGCCGGGGCTGACGGAATTCTCCAACCCCGAGCCGGATGTCTGGGAATTCCGCATCCGCCCCGATGCGCGCTTTCATGACGGAACGCCGGTGACCGCGGAGGATATCCGCTTCTCGCTGGAGCGCATGCCGCGCGTGCCGAACAGCCCGGCACCCCTCATCCGCCTGGCCGGCAGCGTGACCGCCATCGAGATCGTGGATGCGCACACCATCCGGCTGCGCTCGCGGGGTCCTGATCCCTCCATCCCGCTGAATGCGATGACGGCCTGGATCGTCTCCGCCCGCGTGGCGGCGGATGCGACGACGGCGGATTTCAACAGCGGCCGCGCCACCATCGGCTCCGGCCCCTGGCGCTTCGTGGAATGGCAGCGGGGCCAGGCGCTGCGGCTGGCGCGCAACGACGGCTATTGGGGCGAGAAGCCCGCCTTCGCCACGGCGACCATCCGCCCGGTGGCGAACGACACCGCGCGCATGGCGGCGCTGCTCGCCGGCGATGCGGACCTGATCGAGGCGGTGCCGCCCGGCGAGATCGCGCGCCTGCGGTCGCGGCCGGAGCTGCGCGTCACGGCATCGCCTTCCTCCCGCATGATCTATATCGGGCTCGATCAGGCGAACGACCCCTCGCCCTTCGTCACGGCGCGGGATGGCAGCGCGCTCGCGGCCAATCCGCTGAAGGATGTGCGGGTGCGCCAGGCGCTGTCGCTCGGCATCAACCGCGCCGCCATCGTGGAACGCGTGCTGGCCGGCGCGGCGCGTCCCACGGGCCAGCTGGCGGTGCAGGGGCAGGTGGGCTTCGATCCGGACCTGCCGGTGCCGGAGTTCGACGTGGCGGCGGCGCGCCGCCTGCTGGCGGAGGCGGGTTTTCCGAATGGCTTCCGCATCACGCTGCATGCGCCGAACAACCGTTATGTGGAGGATGACAAGACGGCGCAGGCGGTGGCGCAGTTCTGGGCGCGCATCGGGCTGGATGCGCGGGTGGAGGTGATGCCCTCCAACGTCTTCTTCACCCGCGCCGGTCGGCGCGAATTCTCGGCCTTCCTGATCGGCTTCGGCCATACCACCGGCGATGCCTGGCTCGGCATGTCCCAGGTGCTGCAAAGCTACGATGCGCAGCGCGGCATCGGCGGGCTGAACCGCGGGCGCTATTCCAGCCCAGGCTTCGATGCGGCGATGGAGGCGGCGCGCGGCGTGATGGAGGGCGGGCGGCGCGATGCGCTGCTGCGCCAGGCGCAGCAGATCGCGGCGCGGGAGGTGGGCATCATCCCGCTGCATTTCCCGGACAATGTCTGGGCGCATCGCGCGACTTTCACCTATGCCGGCGGCGTGGAGGAAAGCACGCTGGCCCATCACCTGGCGCCGGTGCGCTGATGCGCCGCCTGGAAGCCATGGTGCCGCTGCGCGACGGCGTGCGGCTAGCCACTGACGCCTATCTGCCGCAGGGCGAGGGCCCCTGGCCCGTGATCCTGGAACGCACGCCCTATGGCAAGCGCGAGGTCTCCCGCTCCGAGCGCACGGCGGCCGATCCGAAGCCGCAGCCGCGCGAGGCGATCGCGGCCTACTTCGTCCAGCACGGCTATGCGGTGGTCTACCAGGACTGCCGCGGGCGCTACGGCAGCGAGGGCGAGTTCGTCAAATACTTGTCTGATGGCGAGGACGGATACGACTGCTGCGCCTGGATCATGGCCCAGGACTGGTGCAATGGCCGCATCGGCACCATGGGCCTCAGCTATGCCGCGCATACCCAGGCCTCGCTGGGCTGCCTGGATCCGCCGGGGCTCGCCGTGCAGATCCTGGATTCGGGCGGCTTTTCCGATGCCTGGCAGGGCGGCATCCGCCGCGGTGGCGCCTTTGAGCTGAAGCAGGCGAGCTGGGCCTTCAACCAGGCGCTGCTGGCGCCGGAGACCAGGGCCGATCCCGTGCGCGCCGCGGCGCTGGCGGCGGAGGATCTGGTGGCGTGGTTTCATCGCTTCCCCTGGAAGCGCGGCCATTCGCCCGTGCGCCACGCGCCGGATTACGAGGACTACCTCTTCGAGCAATTGGAGCACGGCGCGCGCGACGAATTCTGGCAGCGCCTCGGCATCTTTGCGAAGGGCTGGCATGACCGCTACGCGGCGGTGCCCACCGTGCACATGTCCTCCTGGTACGACCCCTATCCGCGCACCGCGGTCGAGAACTACTGCGGGCTGCGCGATGCGGGGCGCGGCCGGCCGAGTCTGATCCTCGGGCCCTGGACGCATGGCAATCGCAGCCAGACCGCCTTTGGCGAAGTTGAGTTCGGCCCGGAGGCCACCATCGATTCCTGGGCCGGCGACTGGCGCGCCTTCCGCCTGCGCATCTTCGACCGCTGGCTGAAGGATGTGCGGAACGGGGTGGAGGCGGAGCCGCCGGTGCGCGTTTTCGTCATGGGCGGCGGCAGCGGCCGGCGCAGCGAAAAGGGCCTGCTGGACCATGGCGGACGCTGGCGCAACGGGGCCGACTGGCCGCTGCCCGGCACGCGCATCGTGCCCTTCCACCTGCATGGCGACGGCCTTCTGGCGGAGCAGGCACCCGCGGTGAATGCCGCGCCGCTGTCCTGGGATTCGGATCCGCGCCATCCGGTGCCCACCATCGGCGGCGCCATCACCTCGATGGAGCCCGTCATCACCGGCGGGCCGATGGACCAGCGGGAGCGGGAGGGGCTGTTCGGCTGCCGCCCGCCCTATCTGCCGCTCGCCTCCCGCGCCGATGTTCTGGTCTTCCAGACCCCGCCCCTGGAACAGGATGTGGAGGTGATCGGGCCGGTCACCGCGGAGCTCTGGATCGCGACCGATGCGCCGGATACCGACATCACGGCCAAGCTGATCGATGTGCATCCGGCCAGCGCGGACTATCCGCAGGGCTTCGCCATGAACCTCTGCGAGGGCATCCTGCGCTGCCGCTACCGCGGCGACCCCGCCCGGCCGTCCTGGATGCCGCATCGGGAGCCGACGGCCATCACGGTGGAGCTGTTTCCCACCGCGAACCGCTTCCTGGCCGGGCACCGCATCCGCCTGGATATCGCGGCCAGCGAATTCCCGCATTACGACGTGAACCCGCAGACCGGGGAGCCGGAGGGGGCGGCGCGGCGGATGCGGCTGGCGGTGAACACGCTCTTCGTGGATGAAGAACACCCCTCCCGCCTGCTGCTGCCGCTGGCGCCGCCCGAAGACGGGTGATGCCGCACCGCGCCGGCCGCGATGCGCTGGACAGAATGCCGGCGCCCTGGGCATCCTCCGGCCCTGCCAAGACAGGGAACCAAGGCACAATGATCTTCACCCGCAATCGCGCCGCGCTGCTCGGCGCGCTGGCGCTGGGCGCGCTGCTGGCCGGAGGGGTGGTGGGGGCGCCGACGGCGCCGGCCCAGGCCAGCACCTTCACCTGGGCCACCGCCAACGACATTTTGGGGCTCGACCCGCACGCCAATAACCACGGCGTGACCAATACCATGAAGTCCAATGTCTATGAGCCGCTGGTGCGGCGCGAGCCGGATGGGTCGCTCTCCGCCTCGCTGGCCGAGCGCTGGGAGATGACCTCCCCCACCACCTGGCGCTTCCACCTGCGCCGCGGCGTGAAGTTCCATGGCGGGGAGCCCTTCACCGCGGCGGATGTCGTGCATTCCGTGGAGCGGGTGCGGCAGAACGACATGGCCTATGTCGTGCAGTCCGTCACCGCGGCGCGCGCGATCGACGATCATACGGTGGAATTCGAGACGCGCGGGCCGAACCCGATCCTGCTGCAGGACCTGACGCTGTTCTTCATCACCTCCAAGGCCTGGATCGAGGCGAACAACGCCATGGCCGTGGCGCGCGCCGGCCAGCCCGGCGCCACCAGCACCTTCGTGCAGTTGAACGCCAATGGCACCGGCCCCTTCCGGGTGACGGAGCGCCTGGCCGATGAGCGCACCGTGCTGGTGCCGAATCCGGATTGGTGGGACCGCGCGCAGCACGGAATCACCCGCGCCGTCTTCCGCCCCGTGGCCAGCGCGCCCACCCGCGTCGCCGCGATCCTGTCGCGTGAGCTGGATGCGATGTACCACGTGCCGCTGCAGGATGTGCAGCGCGTGTCCCAGGCGCAGGGCATCCGCCTGATCCAGGGCCCGACGGCGCGCAGCATCTACTTCGCCTTCGACGTGAACCGCGCCGAGAACCTGGATGCGCCGGGCACGCCGAACCCGCTGCGCGACGTGCGCGTGCGCCGCGCCATGTACCAGGCGATCGACATGGGCACGATCACCCGCGTGATCCTGCGCAATTCCACCGTCGCCGCCGGCCTGCCCGTGGGCACCGCGATCAGCGGCTTCGTCGAGCAGTACAACCAGCGCCTGCCCTTCGATGCCGCCGCGGCGCGGCGCCTGCTGGCGGAGGCCGGCTATCCGAACGGCTTTCCCCTGACTGTGAGCTGCCCGAACAACCGCTATGTGAATGACGAGGCGATCTGCCAGGCGGCCGTCGGCATGCTGCAGCGCGTCGGCATCCAGGCGCGGCTGGACGCGATCCCGTTCGGCCGCTTCCTGCAGCGCGGCGCGAACAAGGAATACATGTTCTACATGCTGGGCTGGACGCCCGGGAACTTCGACATCACGAACCCTGGGCGCGAGCTGCTGGGCGAGGGGTCCTTCAACTGGGGCGGTTTTGCGGATGAGCGGATGGCGACCCTGCTGAGCCAGATCCAGGTGGAGACCGACCAGGCGAAGCGGCAGGAGCTGGCGGGGCAGTACTGGGCGCGCTTCCAGGAACTGCTGCCGATGATCCCGCTGCACCAGGAACCGCAGATCTTCGCGGTGCGCGACACCGTGGCGGAACTGCCGCTGCGGGCGAATGAGGATCTGGAACTGCGCCACGTCCGCATGCGGCGCTGATCCGGCCCGGACGTCCGTGCAAGGCCCGCACCCGCAAGGGGCGGGCCTTTTTCCTGCCTGTTTCACCTGTTTCGCGCCGCGCCGCTTTGTCTTGCGGCGCCCTCGGCCCGGCGCCCACCCTCTGGCCACCCGAGGGGGACATCGCCATGCCCATCCGTCCGACCTTTCCCGGCGTCTATGTGCAGGAGGTGGCCGCCCCCGGCATCGCCCCCGCCATCGCCGGCGTCGCGACCTCGGTCGCCGCCTTTGTGGACGCCTTCGGGCGCGGCCCGCTGGATGTGCCGCTGAGGCTGGCGGGCATGCCGGATCTGCAGCGCGAATTCGGCGGGCTGCACCCGGGCAGCCCGGGCAGCTACGCGCTGCGCCAGTTCTTTGCCAATGGCGGCACGCAGGCCCTCGGCCTTCGCGTGGCCGAGGGCGCCGTGGCGGCCAGCGCCCTTCTGCCGGGGCGGCTGCGCGCCACCGCCGGGCGGCAGGTCGAGGGCCGCAGCCTTCCGGACCCCGGCTCCTGGGGCAATGCGCTGGAGCTGCAGGTGGATCCCGAGGGCCCGGAGCAGTTCAGCCTGACCATCCGCGAGGGCGCGGGCCAGGGGCCGGCGCGGCAGCAGGAGGTGTTTCGCGAGCTGACGCTGGCGCCGGGCGCGCCGCGTGATGCGGTGGCGGTGGTCAATGCCGGGTCCCGCCTGGTGCAGCTGGCGCGCGAAAGCCCTGCCGCGGATGCGCTGTTGGCGGCGGGCCCGGCCGTCTACCGCCTGTCCGGCGGGCAGGATGGCACCCTGCCGGTGCCCGCGGCCGCGCTGCTCGGCGATGCCGCGGCCCGGACCGGGTTGCAGGCGCTGGCGGATGGGCCGCCCTTCGGCCTGCTCTGCCTGCCGCGCGCGGCGGATCTGCCGGGGGATGCGATGCGCGCCGTCCTTGCCGCCGCCACGCGCCTCTGCGAAGGGCGGCGCGCCATGCTGCTGGTGGACCTGCCGGGGGCGGTCGCGGATGCCGCCGGTGCCGTGGCCTGGATGCAGGCGCATGAGGCGCTGCGCCATCCCAATGCGGCAGCCTATTTCCCGCGCATCCAGGTGGCGGATCCGCTGGCGGGCGGCCTGCCGCGCAGCCTCGCGCCCTCCGGCACCATCGCCGGCCTCCATGCGCGCTTCGAGGCGCAGCACGGGGTCTGGAAGGCGCCGGCGGGGGGCGAGGCGCGGCTGGAGCAGGCGAACGGCCTCGACCTGCTGCTGACGGATCGCGAGACATCGGTGCTGAATCCGCTCGGCCTCAATGTCCTGCGGGCCTTTCCGACCCTTGGCCTGGTCTGCTGGGGCAGCCGCACCCTGGCCGGTGGCGATGCCGCGGCCTCGGAATTCAAATACGTTCCGGTGCGGCGCCTGGCCCTGTTCCTGGAGCGGAGCCTGCTGGAGGGCCTGGCCTGGACGGTCTTCGAGCAGAATGACGCGCGGCTCTGGGACCGCATCCGGCAGGCCGCCGAGAGCTTCCTGCAAAGCCTGTTCCGCCAGGGCGCCTTCCAGGGCGCCACGCCGCGCGAGGCCTTCTTCAACCGATGCGACGCGACCACGACGACGCCGCAGGACATCGCCCAGGGTCGGGTGAACCTGGTGCTGGGTTTCGCCCCGCTGCGGCCTGCGGAATTCATCCTGCTGCGCCTCGCGCTGCGCGCGGGCGCGCCCTGACCCGCCGGGCGGTTGCGCGCCTGCCGGCGGCCCGCCACGATGACGGACCCAGGGGGAGAAGACGCCATGAAGGGCCAGACCATTCCGCAAGGCTCCGTTGCATGAGCGGCGCCATCGCCGAGGCCTCCGCCGCGCTGGTGGCGCTGCTGCGGGACAGGCTGCCGGACCAGCCGGTCATGCTCTCCCCTGCCGAGGGGGCGGAGGGTGTCTCGCTCCGGCTGCTGCATCTGCGACCGGATGCGCGCCACGCCAATCGCCCGCTGGGCTTCGACCCCCAGGGCAGCCGCGCCCAGCGCCCGGAGCTGGGGCTGGAGCTGATCTACCTGCTGACAGCCGAGCATGGGGAGGAGATGGCGGCGCAGACCGCGCTGGGGGCCGCGCTCGCCGTGCTGCATGCGGCCCCGGTGCTGGAGACGCCGTCCGGCGCCCGGCTCGGCCTCGCGCTGCTCTCCGCGCCACTGGCGGAGATGGCCGTGGCCTGGACGGCGCTGCGCGCGACGCTGCGCTGCGGCGCGCTGGTTGCCGTCTCCGGCGTCGAACTGAAACCCTGAGTCAGCCCGGCGCCGCCAGCCCCCCATGCGCGGCGGACCAGGCGAAGGGGTCGGCCAGGTAGCGGCGCAGCTCCGCCAGCGCCGCGGGCGGCAGGGTGCCGCGCGCCTCGGCCTCCGGCAGCACGTCCTCCCAGGTGGCCAGGGCGAAGAGCCGGGCGCCGATATCGGCGATATCGGTGACCACCCGGTCGAAGATGCCCCATTTGAACAGCACGAAGATGGTCGTCACCTCCGCTCCCGCGCGGGTCAGGGCGCGGGAATAGCCGGCCTTGCTGCGGCCATCGGTGGTGACGTCGGAGACCAGCAGCGTGCGCGCACCGGGCTTCAGCGCGCCCTCGATATGCGCGTCGGCGCCAAAACCCTGCGGTCGCTTTCGCACCGTGACGAAGGGCAGATGAAAGCGTTCGGCCAGCATGGCGCCGATGGCGATGCCGCCCTGTTCGGTGGCCGCCACCGCGTCGAACCCGTCGAAGCCGATCTCGGCCAGGATCCGCTCCTCCGCCCCCGCCAGCAGGGCGCGGCGGGCCAGCGGGAAGGACAGCGCGCGCGGCATGTCGAGATAGGCGGGGCTGGCCCAGCCGGAGGAGAGCATGAAGGGCCGGTCCGGCCGCAGCAGGATGCTGCCCGTGTCCAGCAGGATGCGCGCCGTGCGGCGGCCGATGGCCTGTTCCCCCGTCATCGCCCCACCGCCTCCGCGCCCTGCAGCAGCAGCGCCTGCAGCACCGCGGCGCCTTCGAGAAAATCGTCCATCTCCATGGCCTCATGCGGGTTGTGGCTGCCGTGCTCGTTGCGGATGAAGACCATGGCGCTGGGCACGCCCGCATTGGCGAAGATCGCTGCGTCATGGCCGGCGCCGCTGGCCAGCACCTCATGCGCCAGGCCACCCGCGGTGCAGAGGCGCTGCGCCAGCGCCAGCAGCCGCGCATCCATCACCGCCGGCGGCGTGCGCACGGCGGGGCCGAGCTCGATCTTCACGCGGCGTTCGCGCGCGACCTCGGCGGCCTCGGATTCGGCGAGTTCGAGGAAATCCTGCAGCGTGGCCTCGGATTCGCTGCGGTATTCCAGGGTGAAGCGCACCTCCCCCGGCACGCGCGTCATGGCGTGTTCGCGGGGGTCGGTGGTGAAGATTCCGAAAGTCATCACCAGGTCCTCGCCGCGTTCCAGCAGGGTGCGCCAGCTGGCATCCAGCCGCATGGCGAGGTCCGCCGCCCCCAGCACCGCATCCCGCCGCAGCCAGCGCGGCACCGCGCCGGAATGCGCGGCCTCGCCCAGGCAGCGCGCCGCCGGGTGCCGGAAATTGCCGCGGATGCCGGAGACAAGGCCCACCGGCACGCCGCGCGCCACCATCACCGGCCCCTGCTCGATATGCAGCTCCACGAAATGCGAAATGGTCGCGGGGTCCAGCAGCCGGGTGCCCGCCGCGATGGTCGCGACCTCCGCGCCTTCGCCCGCCATCGCCTCGCGCAGCTTGCGCGAGGAATCCTGCAGGCAGGGCAGGTCGAGCCATTTCGGATCGAAGCCGCCGAACAGGGCGGAGGAGCCGAGATAGGGGCGGCCATACCAGGCGCTTTCCTCGCCGCGCATCACCAGCAGCAGCAGCGTGCGCGGCCGCGGCCCGGCGCGCTGCGCCGCCAGCAGCGCCAGCAGCCCGGCGATGACGCCCGCCGCGCCGTCGAAATTGCCGCCCTGCGGCACGCTGTCCAGATGCGAGCCGCAGGCGGCAGCGGGCAGCCTGGGGTCGGTGCCCGGCAGGCTGATGCGCAGATTGGCCGCCGCGTCCCATGCGGTGGTGAGGCCGGCCTGGCGGGCCAGGGCCGCCACCCGCCGCATCGCCGCCGTCTCGCCGGCGCCATAGGTCTCGCGCGTGATGCCGACCCCGTCGTGATGCGCGGCGCGGAGGTCTTCGAACAGGCGCGCGGCGAGCTCTGCCAAATCGGGGGCGATGCGATCCATGCCATTGTCCATGGGGGGCAGGCTTGCCCAGGGGGGCGGAGGTGGCAAGGGCAGGGCGCTTGGCCTAAGTCTTGGGAAGCCGCACCTTCGCGGCAGCACACTGGGCCGGGCGCCGCATGGACAACGACGATTTCCTGATCCTCCGCAGCGGTGAGGCCGAGGGGGTGGTGACCCCGGAGGAGGCGCTGGAGGCGGTCACGGAGGCCTGGCGCGAATACGGCCAGGCCCGCCAGGTGCTCTCCGACCCGCCCAGCCTGCGGCTCGCGACCCCCGGCGCGCAGTTCCGGGTGAAGGGCGCGATGCTGCCGGACTCGGGCCTCGCCGGTTTTCGGCTGTTGTCGGAAGGCGAGGCGGCGCGGGACTGGTTTTTTCTCACCGACATCCAGGGGCGGCCGCTGGCGCTGATCGAGGCCTCCTGGCTGCGGTCCCTGCGCACGGCGAGCACGGCGGCCCTGGCTGCGAAGCTGCTGGCGGCGCCGGGCGTGACCAGCGCGGCGGTGATCGGCGCCGGCCGGATCGCGGCCCATCTGCCGGCGGCGCTGGCGCTGGCCCTGCCGGGACTCGCCACGCTGCATGTGGCCGCCCGGCAGGCGGAGGCGGTGGAGGCTTTTTGTGCGGCTCGCCAGGGCAGCCTGGCCCTGAAGCTGGAAGCGGCGGCCTCGCCGGCCGAAGCCGCGGCGAAGGCGGGCCTCGTCATCACCGTCAGCAGCGCCACGGCGCCGGTGATCGGCGCCGCGGACCTGGCGCCAGGGGCGACGCTGGTGGCGCTGGGCCAGGCGGATGTGGCGGCGGATGTGCTGGGCTGGGCCGAAGCCTTCTTCGTGGACAGCGCGGATTTCAGCCGCCCCGGCGGCAATCTCGGCGCCTGGATGGCGGCCGGCGCCACCACCGAGCTGGCGCTGGCGCGGCAGGTGGCGCCGGATCTGGGCCTGGTGGCGGCGGGGCTGGCGCCGGGGCGGGGCGCGCCGGGCCAGAATGTGCTGGCGGTGCTGCAGGGCATGGCGATCGGCGACCTCGCCTTGGCCGCCATCGCCTGGCGGAAGGCGCGGCTGCGCAGGCTCGGCCTGCGCTTCGGGCTGGGGGAGGCGGCAGGCCCGCGCTTCCGCGGCCCGACGCCGCGCCGCAACCGCAGCCTGCGGTAGCCCAGGCATGTTCCCGGTGGTGGAGGCAACGGCGCGGGTGGTGGAGAGCACGCCGGTCGGCCGCCGCTACCACCGGCTGCTGCTGGATGCGCCCGCGCTCTCCGCCGCCAGCCGTCCGGGGCAGTTCTTTCATCTGTTGTGCCGGGACGGGGCGGGCAACGGGCCCTATCTGCGGCGGCCGATGAGCATCTGGCGCTGCGGGCCGGGGCGCGAACTCGGCTTCCTGCTGCATGTGAAGGGGCGCGGCACCGCGGCGCTGGCGGCGCTGCGGGCGGGGGATGGGCTTTCGCTGCTCGGGCCGCTCGGCCAGGGTTTCGTCCTGGAACCGGACTGGCGGCGCATCCTGATCCTGGCCCGCGGCGTGGGGCTGGCGACCCTGGCGCCGCTGACCGAAGCCGCCGCGGCCCGGGGCATCGCGGTGCAGGCGGTGCTCTCCGCCCAGGCGCCGGAGGATCTGATGGCCGAAGCCTTCGCCGGCGATTCGGACGCCGCCATCACCGCCGTCTTCGACAGCGACGGCAGCAGCGCCGTGCCGGCCGTGGAGGCGCTGCTGCGCGCGCAGGTCGAAAAGGAATGGCCGGATGCGGTCTTCACCTGCGGCTCCAACCGGCTGTTCCTGCTGCTGCAAAGCCTGGCCGCCGAATACGGCATCCCCGGCCAGATCGCGCTGGAACAGCAGATGGGCTGCGGCCTCGGCATGTGCTTCTGCTGCGTGCGGCAGATCCGCGCGCCGGATGGCAGCGTGCAGAACCTGCGCGTCTGCGCCGAGGGGCCGGTCTTCGACCTGCAGGCGGCGCTGGCATGGTAGACATGGCGGTCCGCATCGGCGGGATGACGCTGGCCAATCCGGTGATGCCGGCCTCCGGCACATTCGGGCCGGAGCTGGCCCAGGTCTTCGACCTGAACCGGCTGGGCGCGCTGGTGACGAAATCCATCACGCCGCACTACCGCGAGGGCAATCCGCTGCCACGCCTCTGCGAGACGGAGGCGGGGGTGCTGAATTCCATCGGCATCCCCGGCAAGGGTCTGGCGCATTTCTGCGCGCATGCCATGGCCGAATGGCGCCGCTTCGCGCCGCCGCTGGTGGTCTCGCTCTCCGCCGACACGGTCGCGGCCTTCGCCGAGGCGGCCGCCAGGCTGGCCGCGACGCCGGGGGTGGCGGCCATTGAAGCAAACATCTCCTGTCCGAATCTGGAGGAGGATGGCCGCGCCTTCGCCATGCATCCGGATTCGGCCGCCGCCGCCATAGCGGCCATGCGCGCGGCCTGCGCGCTGCCGATCTGGGCCAAGCTCTCGCCCAATACCGCCGATATCGCCGCCGTGGCGCGGGCGGTGGAGGCGGCGGGGGCGGATGCGGTGGTGGTGGCCAATACCATCCTGGGGCTCGCCATCGATATCGAGCGGATGGCGCCGAAGCTGGGCGCGGGGATGGGCGGGTTTTCCGGCCCGGCCTTCAAGCCCATCGCGCTGCGGCTGGTCTGGCAATGCGCCCAGGCGGTGCGGATTCCGGTGATCGGCGTGGGCGGCATCGCCAGCACCGAGGATGCGGTGGAATTCCTGATGGCCGGCGCCAGCGCGGTGCAGGTGGGCACCGCCAGCTTCGTCAGCCCCAATGCCATGCTGGCGGTGCTCGACGGGCTGGAAGCTTTTTGCGCGCGGCGCGGCTTCTCGCGGGTTTCGGACCTCACCGGCCTCGCCTTGCCAGGGCGGCTGCGGCCGGCGGCGGAGTGATGCTGCGCCTCTGCCCCACAAGCCATGTGCCGGAGGGCGAGGGCCGCAAGGTGGAGACCGCGGAGGGCGACTTTGCGGTCTTCAACCTCGGTGGCGTGTTCTTCGTGACGCAAAACGCCTGCAGCCACGGGCCGGGGCATCTGGGCGAGGGGCGCGTCTGTGACGGCGAGGTGGAGTGCGACGTGCATGGCGGGCGCTTCGACATCCGCAGCGGCGCCGCGACCCGCGAACCCTGCTGGGAGCCGCTGCTGGTCTGGGATGTGATCCTCGACCAGGGTGAGGTCTGCATCCGGCTCGACCAGGGGCGCACCGCCTGACATGGCCGTCGATTTCCTCGGGCTGGAAGCCTTTCTGTCCATTGCGGAGCGCGGGTCCTTCCGCAAGGCGGCGGCGCATCTGAACCTGTCGCAGACCGGCCTCTCGCACCGCATCCGCAAGTTCGAGGATGCGCTGGGCTGCCGCCTGCTGGCGCGCACCACCCGGCAGGTGACGCTGACGCCGGCGGGGCTGGAACTGGCCGGCCGCGCCCGCGGGCCGGTGGAGGCGCTGGTCGCGGTCCTGTCCGAATTGCGCGCCGGGGCGGGGCGGGGGGAGCAGACCGTCACCATCGGCTGCCTGCCCACCATCGCCGTGCACCACATCCCGCGCCTGCTGGTGGAATTCGCCCGCAGCCATCCGACCGTGACCGTGCGCGTCTTCGACAATTCGGCCAGCGAGATCGCCGATGGCGTGGCGCGGGGGGAGGCGGAATTCGGCATCACCATCGTCTCCGCCAACCGGTGGGACCTGGATATCGTCCCCCTGCTGACCGAGGCCTTTGTCGTTGCCTGCCCGGCGACCCATGACTTCGCCAGCCGCCCCCATCTGTCCTGGGCGGAGCTCGAGGGACGGCCGCTGGTGCGCGTCGCGCCGCATACCGGCAATCGCGCCTTGCTGGACGAGGCGCTGGGGCCGCGGCGGGATGCGATGGAATGGCGCTACGAGGTGCAGCACCTGGCCACCGCCATCAGCATGGTGGAGGCCGGCCTGGCGCTGGCGGTGGTGCCGCTGCTGGCGGTGGATGCGGCAGGCTCCCCCGGCGTGGTGGCGGTGCCGCTGCGCGACCCGGGGGTGGTGCGGCGGCTCGGCGTCGTGTCCCGCCGCGGCGTGCCGCTTTCCCCGGCGGCGGAGGCGCTGCTGGCCCTGCTGCGCCGGCATTTTCGGGCACGGCCGAAGGGGCGCGTCACGGCGGCCGGCTGAGACCTGCGCCCGCCGTAGGCGGGCGAGCGGCCGGTCGCGGCACTGCCGTGACCCGCCGCGGCTCGTGCCGCGCAGCCAAGGCCGCGGAGCGGCCGCCCGGCAACTGAGGGCATGCATAAAACTACATAATCGCGCCGTTCTTTCCATTTGTCGCATCGGCCTCGCGCGTCCATCTTCCGGCGAAACCCGCCACCCCGAGGAAGCGCATGCCAAAGTCCGGTCTCGTCATCACCGCCCATCCGGGCGATTTCGTCTGGCGCGCCGGTGGCGCCATCGCGCTGCATGCCAAGCGCGGCTACCGCATGAAGATCCTCTGCATGTCCTATGGCGAGCGCGGCGAGAGCCAGTTCGCCTGGAAGGAGAAGGGCGCCACCCTCGAATCTGTGAAGGCCGGCCGCAAGGCGGAGGCCGAGGCGGCCGCCGCGGTGCTCGGCGCCGAGATCGAATTCATGGATGCCGGCGACTATCCGCTGGGCAATACGCCCGAGATGCTCGACCGCGCCATCGACATCTTTCGCGAGCTGAATCCCAGCTTCGTCCTCAGCCATGCGCTGAAGGACCCCTACAACTTCGACCACCCCGAGGCCGCGCATTTCGCCCAGCAGGCGCGCGTCATCGCCCAGGCGATGGGACACAAGCCGCAGGCCGACTACACCTATTCCGCGCCGGCCATGTTCCTGTTCGAGCCGCACCAGCCCGAGCAATGCGACTTCAAGCCGGATGTGCTGCTGAACATCTCCGAGGTCTGGGAGACCAAGTTCAAGGCCTTCCAGTGCCTGCCCGCCCAGAAACATCTCTGGGCCTATTATGAGCGCGTCGCGCTGAACCGCGGCATGCAGGGCGGCCGCAATTCCGGCAAGCCGATGGTCTATGGCGAGGCCTATATGCGCCTCTTCCCGCAGGCCCTCGAAGAGCTGGTCTGACCATGGCCGGACCGCTCGCCGGGCTGCGTGTGCTCGACCTCTCCTCCGTCGTCGTCGGCCCGGTCTGCACCGGCGTCCTGGCGGAGCAGGGGGCGGAGGTCATCAAGCTGGAGAGCCCGGAGGGCGACCTGCTGCGCAAGCTCGGCGGCAAGGGCCGCACGCCGGGCATGGCGGGCAAGTTCCTTAATTTCAACCGCGGCAAGCGGTCGATCTGCCTGGACCTGAAGCACCCCCGCGCCAAGGCCGTGCTGGCCCGCATCGCCGCGCGCTGCGACATCCTGGTGACCAATATCCGGCCCGAGGCGCAAAAACGCCTCGGCGTGGATGCGGCCACCATGGCGGAAAAACTGCCGCGGCTGATCCACTGCTCGATCGTCGGCTTCCGGACGGATGGCCCCTATGCCGGCAAGCCGGCCTACGACACGGTCATCCAGGGCGTCTCCGGCATCGCCGGCTGCTTCGAGGCCAGCACGGGTGAGCCGCGCTACGTGCCGATGCTGGTGGCGGACCATGTCTGCGGCCTGATCGCGGCCCAGCAGATCGGCTTTGCCCTCTATCGGCGGGAGAAGACCGGGCGCGGCGAGAGCCTCGAAATCCCGATGTTCGAGAATATGGCGGCCTTCGTGCTGCAGGAACATCTGGGCCCGATGTCCTTCCGCCCCGCCCTCGGCCCGCCCGGCGACCAGCGGGTGCTGAGCCCGGAGGCGCGGCCGCTGAAGACGGCGGACGGTTTCGTCTGCGTCTCCGCCAATACCGATGCCCAGGCGCATGGCTTCTTCCGCGCCATCGGCCGGCCGGAACTGATCGAGGATCCGCGCTTCGCCAAGGTCGCGGCCCGCACTGCGCATACCAAGGAATACTTTGCCCTGCGCGCCACGGCGCTGGTGGGCAGGACCACGGCGGAATGGCTGGAACTCTTCACCCAGCACGACGTGCCGGCCATGCCCTACAACACCATCGAATCCCTGCTGACGGACCCCCACCTCCGCGCCACCGGCATGGTGCGAGAGGAGGAGCACCCGACGGAGGGCGCCACCTTCGCCATCGGCGCGCCCAATATCCTCTCGGGCGGCATGGCGCCGACCCTGCCGGCTGCGCAGCGCCTCGGCGCCGCGGGGCGTGACGTGCTGACCGAGGCCGGCCTGACGGCCCAAGAAATCGACGACCTGGCGCAGGACAATGCGCTGATCCAGCCCGAGGAAACCCCATGAACAAGCTGCCTCGCCGCGCCCTGCTGGCCGGCGCCACCCTGCTCGCCACACCCGGCATTTTGCGCGCGCAGTCCAATTGGCCGGAGCGGCCGGTGCGGCTGGTGGTGCCCTTCACCCCCGGCGGCAGCACGGACATCCTGGCCCGCGCCATGGGCGCCGAGCTGCAGGAAGCCTTCGGCCAGCCCTTCGTGGTGGAAAACCGCGCCGGTGCCGGCGGCACGCTGGGCAGCGAGATCGTCGCCCGCGCGGCGCCGGATGGCTATACCATCATGATGGGCCATATCGGCACGCTGGCCGTGAACCCGGCGCTGTACCGCAACCTGTCCTTCGACACGGTCACCTCCTTCGCCCCCATCGTGCTGGTGGCGAATGTCGCCAATATCCTGGCGGTGAACACGCGCAAGCTGCCGATCACCAATGTGCAGGAGCTGATCGCGCGCGCCAAGGCGAATCCGGGCGCCATCACCTATGGCTCCGGCGGCAACGGCTCCGCCGCGCATACCGCGGTGGTGGCCTTCTGCCTGGCGACGGGGATCGAGCTGACGCATGTGCCCTATCGCGGCACCGGCCCGATGATGAACGACCTCATCGCCGGCCAGATCGACATGACGATGACCGGCGGCCCGCCGATCCTGCCGCCGGTGCGCAGCGGGCTGCTGCGGGCCATCGGCGTCTCCTCCCTCCAGCGCCTGTCGAGCGCCGCCGATATCCCGACGCTGGATGAGCAGGGCGTCACCGGCTTCGACGCGGTGCAATGGTACGGGCTGGTCGCCCCCGCCGGCACGCCGCGCCCGATCATCGACCGCATCAACGCCGCCAGCGCTCGCGCCCTGCAGGGCGAGAAGTTGAAGCCGCGCCTGGCGGCGGAAGGGGCGGACGCCGCGCCCGGCACGCCGGAGCAGTTCCGCGACATGATCATCGCCGAGCGCACGCGCTGGGGGGATGTCATCCGCCGCGCCAATGTGACGAATGACTGAGGCGCGCACCATGAACAGCCTTTCGCGTCGCGCCGTCCTCGGCGCCGCCCTCGCTCTGCCGGCCCTCGGCACCGCCCGCGCCCAGGCCTGGGCGCCCAGCCGCCCGATCCGCATCGTCGTGCCCTTCGGCCCCGGCGGCGTCGCGGACCTCACCGCGCGCGCGGTGGCGCAGCGCATCTCGGAACGCCTCGGCCAGCCGGCGGTGATCGACAATCGGCCGGGGGCCGGCGGCATCGTGGCCGGGCAGCAGGTAATGGCGGCACCGGCCGATGGGCATACGCTGCTCGTCGCCTCCAACGGCACCGCCATCAGCAAGGCGCTGTTTCGGCAATTGCCCTTCGACCCGATCGCGGATTTCGCGCCCGTCGTCACCATGGGCGCCTTTCCCATCGCGGTGCTGGTCGCGCCGAATTCGCCGGATCGCGACATCGCCGGCCTGCTGGCGCGGCTGCGGGCGAACCCGGGAAAACTGAACATCGGCAGCATCACCGCGGGCAGCACGCAGAACCTCTCGGCCGAGCTGTTCAAGATCCGCTCCGCCACGCAGTTCGAGACCATCGCCTTCCCGGCCACGCCCGCTTTGACCACGGCGCTGATCCGCGGCGATGTCGATGCGGCCTTCGAGATCACCGGCCCGATCATGGGCCAGATCCAGGCCGGCGCGCTGCGCGTCCTGGCGGTGACCTCGGGCACGCGGGCCCAAAACCTGCCGAATGTGCCGACGCTGACGGAGGCCGGCGTGCCGGATTACGACGCCGCCTCCTGGAATGCGCTGATGGCGCGCACGGGCACGCCGCCCGAGGCCATCGCCGCGATCAATGCCGCGGTGAACGAGGCGCTGGGCAGCGCCGACCTGCGCGCCACCCTGACCGAGGTGGGCGTCGAGCCGCGCGGCGGCACGGCCCAGGCCATGGGCGAACTGCTGCGCGCCGATACCGCGCGCTGGACCGAAGTGATCGAGAAGGCAGGGATTCCGCGCCAGTGAAGAAAGACATCCCCACCTGCAAGGGCCCGGACCCCGATACCCGCACCCCGCGCCTGGTGCTGCCGCCCGGCGCCTGCGATTCGCATTGCCATGTCTTCGGCCCCGGCGCCGTGTTTCCCTATGCCGAGGACCGCGCCTATACGCCGCCCGACGCGCCCTATGAGGGGCTGGTGGCGCTGCACCGGAAACTCGGCGTGTCGCGGGCCGTCATCGTGCATGCCTCCTGCCACGGCAGCGACATGACGGTGACGCTGGACGGCATCGCCCGCTCCAATGGCAGCATGCGCGGCGTCGCGGTGGTGGAGCCCGGCGTGACGGATGCGGAGCTCGCCCGGCTGCATGCGGGCGGCATCCGCGGCGTGCGCTTCAATTTCGTCCGCCACCTCGGCGGCATGCCGGACATGGCCTTCTTCCAGCGCGTGCTGGCCCAGGCCGAGGCACTCGGCTGGCATGTGGTGCTGCACCTGGATGCGCAGGACATCGTGCCCCTGGCCGAGACCATCTCCTCCATCCGCATTCCCTTCGTCATCGACCACATGGCGCGGGTGAAGGCGAAGGAGGGCGTGGCGCAGCCCGCCTTCCGGCAGCTGCTGGAGCTGATGAAGAACCCGCTCGCCTGGGTGAAGATCTGTGGCTCGGAGCGGATCTCCTCCGCCGGCGCCCCCTTCCTGGATGCCGTGCCCTTCGCCCAGGCATTGTTGGCCGCGGCGCCGGATCGCTGCCTCTGGGGCACCGACTGGCCGCATCCGAATATCGCGGGCGACATGCCGAATGACGGCGACCTGGTGGACCTGCTGGGCGCCATGACCGACGACCCCGCGCTGATCCGCCAGGTGACGGTGGACAACCCGACCCGGCTCTACTGGGCCGACTGAGCGAACCATCAGGCCCCTCGCGCGTCCTGTCCTGTGACAGACAGCGAGGGGGTTTCGATGTCCGGTCAGCGGAAATGGCTTTTTGCGGTTCTGGGCCTGGCCTGCATGGGTGGTGCGCCGGCCTTCGGCGATGAGCCCGCGGGGCGCGTGCTGCAGGGCGAGGCCTCCTATTACCACCCGCGCTTCCACGGCCAGCGCATGGCCAATGGCGAGCGTTTCGACGCGCAATCCGATGCCGCGGCCAGCCGGACGCTGCCCTTCGGCACCATCGCACGGGTCACCAATCTGGAGACGGGGCAGACCGCGCAGGTGCGGATCGCCGATCGCGGGCCGCATTCGCGGCGGCGCATCCTGGATGTGAGCCCGCGCACGGCGCGGCAACTCGGCATGCGGAACAGCGGCACGGCGCGGGTGCGGGTGGTGCCGATCGCGGTGCCGCAGGGTGGGGGCGCGGCGCCGCGGGGCAGCCTGACGACGCGCTCCGGCCTGATCGTCCGACAGGCCGCGGCGGCGCCGGTGCCGCGGGCAGCGCGGACCACGGCGCTGACCGGCGCACGCCCGTCGGTGAGGGGGGCGAGGGCGACACCCCGCAGCGCAGCTCGGACAACGGCCGCCCGCGCCGTGCCGCGGTCGGCGCCCCGCAGCCAGGGGCGCCGCTGAGTTCAGGCAGCGCGCTGCCGGCGGCGGACCAGGCCCAGGCCGGCCAGGCCCAGGCCGAACAAGGCCAGGCTGGCCGGTTCCGGCACCGGCACGGGATCGCTGCTGCGGAAATCCAGGCGCGTCGGCTGGCTGTGCATCTCGCCGCGGCCGTCATAGCTGGCGGCGAAGAGGCTGCCCTCGATCGGCGTGTGATTGCGCACCGCAGCCTGCGGCGCCAGCACCGTGCCGCCCCATTGCCGCTGGAAGTCGAGGCTCGTCGCATCGACAAAGTTCCAGATAACGTCGCGGGCCACGGAGGTCGCGTTCAGGAAGTTGGCCTGGCCGGTATAGGAGGTGCCGGTGACGTTGAAGATCGCCCCCTCCCGCCCGTTCAGGTTGACGCTGAAGGAGGCGAAGGCGGAGAGCTCCGCGACCGTCACGTTGAACACGGCCAGGCCTTCGCCGGCGCTGGCCGTGATCGGCACGTTGTTCGGGAAGCCAGGCGTCGCCGCGCCGGGCAGCGTGCTGTTCGCCGTCATCAGCGCCAGCTCCGCCGACAGGGCGCTCAGCGGCGCGACAAACGTCTCGGCGAAGCTGGGCAGGGGGTTTGGAGCGGCCGCATCCGGCCCGCCGCCGATGGAGCGGCCGCCTCCGCCATTGGTATTGATCGGGCCCGCCGCTGTCCCGGCGATGGTGACGCCGCCGCCATTGTTGACGTTCAGCGGGTTGCTGACGGTGGCGCTGCCATAGACGGTCAGTGCCCGGAACTCCGAGGCCTCGGCCGCCCCGGGATTGTTGAAGAAGGTGGCGCCGCCGACGGCATTGCCACCGACGACCGTGCGGCCCTCGACATCCGAATTGCTCGAGAAATTGCCGGTGGTCACGACGTTGAACTGCCGCAGGATCTCGGTGGCGGTGAGGGGGCCGGCCTGGACGGCCGGCGCGGCGGCGAGAAAGGCGAAGGCCGCGAGGGCGCTGCGGAGCTGCATCAAAAATGTGTCCTGCTGCATGGAAAAGCCAATGCGGCAGGTTAATGCAACCTCGGTGCCAGTCCGGAACGTGCAACAGTTTCAGTCACTTGCCCTGGGCGCCCCGAGGCGGCGCCCGCAGGCTGTAAGGCGCGCCGACAGGTTGGGGCCTGTGGACAGCCGGGCTGCGGGCGCGTCCGGCGGTGCTTTTCCGTGCTGGGTGCTGTCCACCATGCTCGCCGATGGATAGCCATCGGCTCCGCTGTCTTCCTTCCCAGCCCGAAAAATCCCTCGCCGGCCGCATCCCGGCCCCAGCTGTCCACAGGCCCTACATCTGCGCCCGCTGGGTGAGGGTGCCGGCCTCCTCCCGCCGCATCCGCGGATGCGGGCCGGGGTTCAGGCGCCACATGGTGTAGCTGAGGAAGACGGCGAAGCTGACCCAGGCCAGGTAGGGCACCATCAGCCAGGCCGCGGTCGCGGAAATCGGCGCAAACAGGAGGATGCAGGCGAGGATCGACAGCCAGAGCGCCGCGGCCTCGACCACCGCCCAGCCCAGCCTCCGCAGCCCGAAGAAGACCGCCGACCAGCCGGCATTCAGCACCAGCTGCACGGCCCAGACCAGGATCGGCAGGCGGATGCCGTCCTCGCGCCAGACCAGCCAGCCGGCAGCCGCGATCATCAGGTAGAGGAGCGACCAGGCGATCGGGAACAGCCAGTTCGGCGGGTTCCAGGACGGCTTGCGCAGCCCCGCATACCAGGCGCCGGGCTTGAAGATGGCGCCCGTGGAGGCCGCCGCGAAGCAGGCCGCCAGGCAGCCGAGGGCGCCGAGGATAAGGGTCCAGTTCATGGAACCTTGATGGACTTGGGCGCCAAGTCTGTCCACAGGCTTCGCAGCCCCCGGCGGGCGCTCGACCAGCTGTGTTGGTGAACCGCCTGGGTCCGGGCGCCGTTTGCAAGCGGGCGGGAGAGGTCTAGGCTCCATTATTGCAGTTTTATGACAAGGATCGGTCGTGTCGCAGGTCGCACTGCTCGTGGAACTGGCGGGCCATGCCGCGCTGCTGCTCTGGGGGCTGCATATGGTACAGTCCGGCGTGCAGCGCGGCTTTGGGATGCGGCTGCGCCATGTGCTGGGGGTGGGGCTGGGCAGCCGGGCGCGAGCCGTGCTGGCCGGGCTGGCGATCACCGCCGCGCTGCAATCCTCCACCGCCACGGCCTTGATGCTGGGCAGCTTTGCCGCCGGCGCCGGGGTGGCGCTGGCGCCCGCCTTGGCTGGCATGCTGGGCGCCAATCTCGGCACGGCGCTGATCGTGCTGGTGCTGTCCTTCCCCACCGGGGCGCTGGCGCCGGGGCTGGTGCTGGCCGGGGTGGTGACCTTCCGCCGCGGCGCGGCCGGGCGGGCGCGGGATCTCGGCCGGGTGGTGATCGGGCTCGGGCTGATGCTGACCTCGCTGCACCTGCTCGGCCAGGCCATGGCGCTGGTCGAGGCCTCCCCCGCCTTGCACCAGGTGCTCGAGGCGGTCGCCTCCATGCCGCTACCGAACCTGCTGGTGGCGGCAGTGCTGGCCTGGGCGGCGCATTCCTCGGTCGCCGCCATGCTGTTCATCGCGGCGCTGGCCGCCTCCGGCGCCGTGGGCGGGGAGGCCTGCATCGCCATGGTGCTGGGCGCCAATCTCGGCAGCGCCATGAACCCCCTGCTGGCCGCGACCGGGGAGGTGGGGCCGGACCGGGCGCGGCTGCGCGTGGCGCTGGGCAACCTGGCGAACCGGGTGGTGGGGGCGGCGATCGTGCTCGCGGTGCTGCCGCAGGCCGCCACGCTGCTCGGCCCGGTCGGCGCGCTGGCGGCGGCGCAGGCGCATCTCGCCTTCAATATAGGAACGGCCCTGCTGGCCTGGCCGCTGCTCGGCCCGCTCTCCCGCCTGCTGGAACGCTGGGTGCCGGACCGCGCTCAGGCCGAGGATGCCGGCGCCGCCCGCTACCTCGATGCCGGGGCGCTGGAGACGCCGCCCGTGGCACTCGCCAATGCCGCGCGGGAGGTCTTGCGCATTGCCGATGCGGTGGAGGCCATGCTGGTCGCCTCGATAGCCGCCTTCCAGGAGGGCAACCGGGAGGGCCCCAAGGCCGCCAAGCGTCTGGATGACGTGGTGGACCGGCTGCACCGCCAGGTGCAGTTCTACCTGGCGCGCATCCCGCAGGAGGCGCTGGGCGAGGAGGAAGCCCGCCGCCTGGCCGAAATCCGCGCTTTTGCGGTCTCCCTCGAACATGCCGGCGACGTGCTGGACCGGGACCTCGGCGGGCTGGCGACCAAGCGCCTGCGCCGGGGCCTGGTGCTGCCCGCCGATATCGCGGCGGAGATCACCGGACTGCATCTGCGCCTGCAGGCCCAGCTTCGCCTGGCCGTCGCGGTCTTCATGCGGGAGGATGCGGAAGCCGCCCGCCGCCTGGTGCGGGAGAAGGAGGCGCTGCGCGATGCCGAGCGCCTGGCCCTGGCCCGCATGGCGGAGGCCGCGGATCGCAGCGCCGCCGAGGGTGGCGCCGCGGCCGGGCTGCTGCTGGATGCGGTGCGCGACCTGCGCCGGATCGGCGCGCATTTCGCCATGGTGGCGCACCCCCTGCTGGAGCGGCGCGGCGAATTGCTGCCCAGCCGGCTCTCCCCCGAGGCGCGGCTGGAGGAGGAGAGCCTGGCCGGCAGCCAGTAGCGGTCAGTCGGCGGCCAGCGCCACCTCGGTGCGCGCGCTGGTGAGCGTCGCCATATGGTTGCCCAGCTCGCGCCGGCTCTGGTGGAAGGCCACCAGGTCCCGCCCGCGCAGCGGCTCCCCGCCCGGCAGCGCGACCCGCGCCGGGTTCTGCGCCACGCCGGCGATGCGGACCTCATAATGCAGGTGCGGGCCGGTCGACATGCCGGAGGAGCCGACGGCGCCGATCACCGCGCCCTGCCGCACACGCTCCCCGGCCTTCAGCCCGCGGGTGAAGCGCGACATATGGGCATAGACGGTCTCCACACCGCCGGGATGGCGCAGCCGCACGGTGCGCCCATAGCCGCGCTCCATCCGGATGGAGGCGACGACGCCATCCGCCGCGGCGAAGATGGGCGTGCCGGAGGGGGCGCCGAAATCCAGCCCGGCATGGCGGCGGCTATAGCCCAGCACCGGATGGCGCCGCATGCCGAAGCCGGAGGTCAGGCGCGCGCCGTCCAGCGGGGTGCGCAGGAAGCCGCCGCGCAGCGGCCGGCCATCGGCGCGGTACCAGTCGACATCGCCATCCGGTCCGGCATGGCGCCAGACCTCCAGCACCCGGCCGGACAGGGTGAGCGCCGCATAATGCAGCTGGCCATGGCCCAGCAGGTCCCCATCCGGGCCGCGCAGCCGCTCGAAGGCCACCGCGATGCGATCGCCCGGCTGGATGTCGCGCTGGAAGTCGACCTCATGCGAGAGGGCGCGGATCAGCGCATGGGTGAGGGGAGCCGGCAGGCCGGCACGGGTCAGGCTCGGGAAGACCCCGCCGCTGATCGGCGCCTCGATGCGGGCCAGGTGGCGCAGGCGGGGGGTGACAACTTCCTGCACCGACCAACCCTCACCCTGGCGCTGCAGGGCGACGGTATGGCCGGGCTGGGGGGCGATCTCGAGGCCCAGCAGGGCATTCTCGCCATCCAGGCGCAGCCCGACCTCCTGCCCCACCGCCAGGCGGCGCGGTTCGAAGACTGGGGTGAGGGCGGCGATGGCGGCATGGGCCTCCGCGGCCTCCACCCCAGCCTCGTCCAGCAACGCGCCCAGGGTATCGCCTGGCCGGACCGTGACGATTCGCTGCGCCTCCGCCGGTGGTTCCGATGCCTGGGTCTGGGCGAAAGCCTGCGCCGCAGGGGCGGCGAAACCCACACAAAGGCAAAGGGCGAGGCGCAAATTCGATATCATGCTGTTGTCATGTCCCGAGTGGTCCCGGGCGGGAACTTCTTGGCAGGTGGTGGTGAAGTCAACCGAGAAGGCGCATCCGCAATGTAACGTGCGCAGCAATGTCAAGGGGTTGGGAGTTATGGCAGCCATGTGACGTAATGCATGACCCCGTGTTGACTCCCCCCACCCTGGCCCGTAAAAGCCCCCCACCGACGACGAGCCACACGGTTCCGGGTCGGGGCGCCGGAAAGGCGGGGTTGCAAACCGCGGAGAGATCCGCTAGATGCTCTCCCCCGCCGCTAAGGCGACGGTCTCCTCCCTCGCAGCGATGCGGTGGTGCCGGTGGTCAGGGTTCTGGCCTCGGATGAGACATTGTTCTTTCAAGCTGTGTATCTGTTGAGGGAAGAGTATTGGTTGCTCTTTGGCTCTTGTGCTGGGTGCGGCTCACGGTTGTGGGTTGTGTTTGGTTGCGGGGGGAAGGGTGGCCGGATGGATTTATGTTGGTGTTTTTGATTGGGTTGGGATGGGTTTGTGAGTGTTCGTTCGATGCCAGAGATGGTGATTGGATGGATGCGATGATGAACCTGAGAGTTTGATCCTGGCTCAGAGTGAACGCTGGCGGCATGCTTAACACATGCAAGTCGCACGGTCAGCTTCGGTTGGCAGTGGCGGACGGGTGAGGAACGCGTAGGGATGTGTCCAGGGGTGGGGGATAACGTTGGGAAACTGACGCTAATACCGCATGTCTGCTGAGGCAGAAA
>NZ_JBHYDM010000039.1:0-41976 GCF_051860665.1 Falsiroseomonas sp. | reverse complement strand
GGCCGCTTCCCCGCAGCCGAGTGCGCCAACTACCTCGCCAACTCAGGATATCCACGCCTGATGTGAAAACGCTCTAGTCTGGAAGGAGCCCGGTTCGCATGGCGACTGGTACCGTGAAGTGGTTCAACGCGACGAAGGGCTTCGGCTTCATCGTCCCGCAGGATGGCGGCAAGGATGTGTTCGTGCACATCACCGCGGTCCAGAAGGCGGGCCTCCAGGGTCTCAACGAAGGCCAGAAGGTCTCCTACGAAGTGGCGATGGAGCGCGGCAAGGCGGCCGCCATCAACCTCCGTCCCCTGTGAAACGGGCGGCCTGAGCCGCCCGCTGCGCCAATATCAGCTGATGCAACTATGGCGGGGATACCCCGCCATTTTTTCGACCCGGTCTTTTCGACGGGGCGTCAGCGCCCGCTCGCTTCAATCCGCGTCGACGGTGATGCGGATGGCGCCGAGTTCACGCAGCGCCGCCTCCGCCGCCTGTCGCGCTGCCTCATCCGGCGCGCGCAGGCCGATCAGCGGGCCGTTGCTCGGCGGCAGGCGGCTCGGCTCGCTCGGCTCATCCGTCACCGCAGCCGAGACCGCCTCGCCGGCCACGCCGGCACCGGCGCCGGCCGCCGCTGCGGCGACCACGGCCGGCAGCAGTGCGCCGCCGCTGGCGATCACCAGGCCCGCCGCGCCCATGGCGCTCGCCGCCATGCCCATGCCGACGCCAAGCTGGCGGCGGTTGCGCAGGTCGGCGCCTTCCGGATCCTCGTCCGGCTGGTCGAGCGGCGCGTCGCGATCCGTCGTCGGGCTGCTGCGCTGCGCGCCTTCGCTTTTCAGCCGGGCGATCGCCGCATCGCGCGTCGCCTCATCGGCGAACTCGCCCCACACCACCGGCGGGGCCTTGGCCTCGTCGCTCTCGCCGGTCCACTGGCTGCTATCCACCGTGATGGCCATCGCGGCATCCTCCGTTATGCTTCGTCCAGGCGACTGAACGCGGGCATCCGGCCGATGTTCCGGGACGGCTCCGCTTCGGTTGCAAAAGGAGGATGCGCTTGTTCGACCTGCCTGCGCTGGAGGCGGCCGCGAGGCTGGTCCACTCGGTCTTCCCGCCGACGCCGCAATACGCCTGGCCGCTGCTGGCCGCCCGCACGGGTGCCGAGCTCTGGGTGAAGCACGAGAACCACACGCCCACCGGCGCCTTCAAGGTGCGCGGCGGCGTGGTCTTCATGGAGCGGCTGAAGCGGGAAAGACCTGACGTGCCGGGCCTCATCTCGGCGACGCGCGGCAATCATGGGCAGTCGCTGGCCTATGCCGGCCAGCGGATCGGCGTGCCGGTCACCATCGTAGTGCCCGAGGGCAATTCGCGGGAGAAGAACGCGGCGATGCGGGCGCAGGGGGCGCGGCTGGTGGAGCATGGCGCGGATTTCGACGCGGCGCGTGAACACGCCATGGTGCTGGCGGCGGCGGAGGGGCTGGAATTCGCGCCCTCCTTCGCGCCGGACCTGGTCCGCGGGGTTGCCACCTACGCGCTGGAACTGTTCCGGGCGGCCCCGCCGCTGGATGCGCTCTATGTGCCGATCGGGCTGGGATCGGGCATCTGCGGCTGCATCATGGCGCGTGACCTGCTGGGGCTTTCCACGGAGATCATCGGCGTGCAGAGCACCGGTGCCGATTCCTACGCCCGCAGCTTCGCCGCCGGCCGGGTGGTGACGACGGAGCGCGCCGAGACGCGGGCAGATGGCATGGCGACGCGCGTGCCGGACCCGGCGGCGCTGGCCATCATCGCCAAGGGGGCCGCGCGCATCGTGACGGTGACGGATGCCGAAGTGGCCGCCGCCATCCGCGCCTATTGGCAGGATACGCACAACCTGGCGGAGGGTGCCGGTGCGGCGCCGCTGGCGGCCCTGCTGCAGGAGCGCGACCGCATGGCCGGCAAGCGCGTCGCCACCATTTTGTGCGGTGGCAATATCGACCTCGACCTCTTTCGCGACTGGGTGCTGGCATGAGCCTGCTGCTGCGCAACTGCCGCCCCCTGGGCGGTGCGGCCACGGACCTGCTGATCGAGGGCGCGCGGATCGCGGCCATCGGGCCGGACCTGGCCGCGCCCCCCGGCGCCACGCTGCTGGACGGGCAGGGCATGCTCGCGCTTCCGGCCTTCGTCGAGGGGCATACCCATCTCGACAAGTCGCGCTGGGGCATGGGCTGGTGGGTGAACGAGGTCGGGCCCCGGCTGATCGACCGCATCGACACGGAGCGCGCGACCCGCCGCGGCGGCTTCGACCCGGCGACGCAATCCGCCCGCCTGGCCCGGGAATTCCTGGCCCGCGGCACCACCCGCATCCGCAGTTTCGCGGATGTGGATACCGAGATCGGCACGGCGCACAGCGATGCGCTGGTCGCGCTGCGCGAGGATCTGCGCGGCACCATGGACATCCAGGTGGTGGCCTTTCCGCAGTCGGGCCTGCTGGTGCGGCCGGGCACGCTCGAATTGCTGGACCAGGCGCTGCGCAATGGCGCGGATATCGTGGGCGGGCTCGATCCCTCCGGCATCGACCGCGACCCGAAGGGGCATCTGGACGCGGTCTTCGGGCTTTCGGAAAAACACGGCAAGCCGCTGGATATCCACCTGCACGAGCCGGGGGAGCTCGGCGCCTTCGCGCTGGAGCTGACCATCGAGCGCACGCTGGCGCTGGGGATGCAGGGCAAGGTCGTGCTGAGCCATGCCTTCTGCCTCGGCGAGGTTTCGCGCGCGCCGGCGCTCTACGCGGCGCTGGCGGAGGCGGGGATCGCGGTCGCGACCACCGCGCCACCCTCCCGCGCCGTGCCCTCCGTGCGCGCCATGCGGGCGGCGGGCGGAAAAATCTTCGCGGGCAATGACGGCATCCGCGACACCTGGACCCCCTACAACATGCCGGACATGCTGCAGCGGGCCATGCTGGTGGGGCTGAAGAACGAGTTCCGCCGCGACGACGAGATCGCCTGGGCGCTGGCCACCGTCACCGACTGGGCGGCCGAGGGCTGCGGCTTCGGCGATTACGGCCTGGCGGTCGGCGCGCGCGCCGACCTGGTGCTGGTGGAGGCGGAGACGGTGGCGGAAGCCGTGGTCGCCACCCCGCCCCGGCGGCTCGTGCTGAGCCACGGGCGGGTGGTGGCGCGGGACGGGGCGCTCGTCCCGTAACCCCTGATCAGATGACCTGGAAGCGCGCCTTGGCGGCGCGCTCGATGGCGCCGGCGATCAGGCGGTCCATATCGAGGCCGATGCGCAGGTCCTGCAGGAAGCGCAGCTCCTCCTGCGTCGCATCGCCATCCGCCGCGCAGACCTCGCAGGCCAGCAGATAGGCGGTCTCCCGCAGCCGCATCGGCAGGGTGTCGCGCAGCATGGTCATGGCGCGGTCCAGCCCATCGGTGCGGCCGAGCAGGCTGGCCACCGTATCCGTCACCGTCTCGATATCCGAGGAGTGGAAATCGGCGAAGACGGGCAGTTCCTGCACCATGCGGGACATCATGGCGAGTTCGGAATCGGACATCGGCCCATCGGCGATGGACATCAGCACCATGGCGCAGACCAGGGCTTCCTGGGCGGTGAAGGTCGCGACATGGGTCTCGGCGGCGCGCTGGGGCATGGATCGGGTCTCCGGAGTCAGCGTTTGGTCGCGCGCAAGGCGGGGCGGGTCAAGGGAAGGTTGCTACACATCCCAGCCGATGGCCCGCCGCAGGAAGGCAGCGCCGAGCGAGGCGAAGGCGGCGACCTCCCCATTGTCCTTGCCATAGCCATGGCCGCCGGCCTCCGGCTCCAGCAGCCAGGCATCATAGCCCAGCGCCTGCAGCTTGGCCGCCATCTTGCGGGCGTGTCCCGGATGCACCCGGTCATCCCGCCGCGTAGTGGCCAGCAGGATGGGCGGGTAGGGGCGGCCGGGCTCGGCGGCGTGATAGGCGGAGAAGTGGCGGATGAAGGCCCAGTCCTCCGGCTTCTCGGGGTCGCCGTATTCCGCCATCCAGCTCGCGCCGGCCAGCAGCCTGGTGTAGCGGCGCATGTCGATCAGCGGGATGGTGCAGAACAGGGCGCCGAAGCGCTCCGGGTAGCGGGTCAGCATATTGGCGATCAGCAGCCCGCCATTGGAGCCACCCTCCGCCGCGATGCGGCCGGGCACCGTCACGCCGCGGGCCACCAGGTCGGCGGCGATCGCCGCGAAATCGTCGTGGCTCTTCACCTTGTTGGCCAGCCGCCCGGCCTCGTGCCAGGCCACGCCGAATTCCCCGCCGCCGCGGATCTGGCCGAGCACCGTGGTGCCACCCTTCTGCAGCCAGAGCAGGCCGGAGGTGGCGGCGTAGTTGGGCAGGCGGGAGATCTGGAAGCCGCCATAGGCCGAGAGATGCACGGGCGCGCGGCCGGAATTCTCGTCCTTCGGCCCCACCTGGACATAGGGGATTCGCTCCCCGTCCGAGGACACCGCCTCATGCCGCGTCACCACCAGGCCGGTGGCGTCGAAGCTGGGGGAGGAGGCCTTTAGCAGGGCCGGCGCCGCGGGGGTGGTGCGGGTCAGCAGCAGCTGCGGCGGCGTCACCGGGTCCTGCGCCATGACCAGCAGGGTGCCGTCGGATTCGGTGGCCTCCGCATCCAGCGCCCAGAGGTCCACCACGCCGATGCGCGGCAGGCCCGGCACCTCCCGCCGCTGCCAGCCGGCGGCGCCGGGGGTCAGCAGGGCGAAGTGGGGTTCGAGATTGTCGAGCACATGCAGCACCAGCGTGCCGTCGCACCAGGAGAAGCCCTGGAGGGCGCGGCGCGGGGCGGGCGTGAACAGCACCTCCGGCACCGCGCGCCCGGCCAGGGCGGCGTCGAAGGACAGGCCGAGCAGCGTATCGGGCGGGTAGGTGGTGCCGGCGATGGTCCAGGGGGTGCGGGGCTTGGCGGCGAGCCAGCCGCGCTGCCAGCTGTATTCGGCATCGGTCGGCAGCGGGATCTCGCGCTGCGGGCCGCTGCGGTCGCCGAGGTGGATCCGGGCGTCGTAGAAGCTCAGCTGTTCGTAGAAGACCACGACCTCCCGCCCGCCTTCGCGGTCCACCCCGGCGCCGAGGGCCATGCTGGTGGCCGGCACCTCCAGGATCGGCGGCGTCGTCGCGGGGTCCGTGCCGCGGCGCCACACCCGCACCGTGCTGGCATAGCCGGAGTTGGTGGCGCCGAGCAGGGCGGAGGAGAGCAGCAGGGTGTCGCGGTCGAGCCAGGCGGCGGCGGACTTGGCTTCCGCCAGGTGGAAGCCCTCGGCCGGGAAGGCGCGGGTGGCGAGGTCGAATTCGCGCAGCACCACCGCATCCCCGCCGCCACGCGACAGGCGCAGGATGGCGCGGTCGTGGCTGCCGGGCAGGGTGGTGGCGCCCTTCCAGATCCAGTCGGCGCCCTCCGCCGTGGCGAGAGCGTCGAGGTCCAGCAGCACGTCCCATTCCGGGGCTTCGGTCCGGAAACTGTCCAGGGTGGTGCGGCGCCAGATGCCGCGCGGGTTCGCCGCATCGGTCCAGTAGTTGTAGAGGAAGGCGCCGCGGCGGGTGACATGGGGCAGGCGGCCGGGGCGGTCGAGGGCGGCCTTCAGCGCCTCCCGGTCCGCCGTCACGCGGTCATCGGCGAAGCGGGCGCGGGTGCGGGCGTTCTGGTCGGCGACCCAGGCCAGCGCCGCCTCGCCCTCCACCTCCTCCAGCCACAGGTAGGGGTCGTCATCGGGCGCATCGAGGGTCGGGCGCAGGTCCATCAGTCTTCCCCCAAAAATTCGCGGATTTCCGCCACCGCATCGCGCAGCCCCAGCCGCCGCGGCACCACGCCGGGCGGCAGGCCGGCCAACAACCGGGAGGGGCAGGACTTGTCCAGCAGGACAAACACGCCCTTGTCGTCGCCGCGCCGGATCAGCCGGCCGAAGGCCTGGCGCAGGCGGTGGCGGGCGATGGCGTCGTCATAGGATTTCGGCTGGCCTTCCGAGAGATGGGTGCGGCGTTCCCGGTGCAGGATGGAGGGCCTTGGCCAGGGCACCCGGTCGAAGACCAGCAGCCGCAGCGACCGGCCCGGCACGTCCACGCCATCCCGCATCGCATCGGTGCCGAGCAGGCAGGCATGTTCCTCGGCGCGGAACACATCGACCAGGGTCGCATTGTCCATGGCATCGACATGCTGGGCGTAGAGCGGGATGCCGCGCTCGGCCAAGGGCTGGGCGATGCGGGACTGCACGTCTCGCAGCCGCCGCACCGCCGTGAACAGGCCGAGCGCGCCGCCGCCGGAGGCCGTGAACAGGGCGCGATAGGCGGAAGCGACCTGGGCCGGATCGCCCTTGCTGACATCCTCCACCACCAAAGCGCGGGTGCGGGTGGCATAGTCGAAGGGGGAGGCGACGGCGGCGCGGATCGCGCGGTTGGGCAGATGGGCGGCGCCGGTGCGGGCCTCCGCGGCGCGCCAGGCGGATTCGCGGTCGTCCTCGCCCTCCGAGGGGCCGGCATGGTCGCGCAGCGTGGCGGAGGTGATGAGCACGCCATGCGCGGGGGCGGCGACGGCCATGGCGAAGGGCTGCGTCGGGTCGAGGTGGTGGCGATGCATGCCGCAATCCACCTCGCGGCCCTCGCGGCGATCCAGCGCGAACCAGTCCACATAATCGGGGCGCAGGCCGGGGGCGCGGGGCGGGCTGGCCAGGGTGCCGAGCATGGCGCCCCAGGCGGTCAGCGGCATCAGGGCGCGGCGTTCCAACCCGCGGCAGGCGGCCTCGATGCGGATGCGGTCGCCGAGCTCCAGCTCCTCCGCCTCATCCTCCAGCCGTGCCGCCAGCCGGTCGTGCAGCGCCTGGAGGGGGGTCTTGAGGCGGGTCAGGCTTTCCGCCAGCGCGGCGCCGGCCTCGGCCACGGCCTCCGGCAGCGGATGCAGGTCGCATTCGACGCCGTAGCCGGCTTCCTCGTCCTTGGCGCGGGCCAGCACCTGGCGGCGGACGGATTGCAGGAAGGCTTCGGCGGTGCCGCGCGGCTCGTCATTCTCGGAGAGGCGGCTGGGCCAGCCGGGGGCGGGCAGGGCGCGGGCGGCCTGCAGGGCTTCCTCCAGCGGCAGCAGCAGGTCGGGGCGGTCGCCGATCAGATCCTCCAGCCGGCGGGCCAGGCCGCGGGCACGGGACCGGCCCCCCTCCGCGCCCAGCAGCCAGCGGCGCAACTCCGCGGCCTCGGCACCGGTGAGGTCGGCGGAGAAGGCGGCGTCCGCCGCGTCGAACAGGTGGTGGCCCTCGTCGAAGACCAGGCGCTGCGGGCGGCCATCCTCGCCGCCGCCCAGCGCCGCCTGCACCATCACCAGCGCATGGTTCGCCACCACCAGCGTCGCCGACTTGGCGCGGCGGATGGAGTGTTCGACGAAGCACTGCTTGTAGTGGCCGCAGGCGGAGTGGATGCATTCGCCGCGCCGGTCCGCCAAGGGCCAGACATGATGCGGGCCGAAGAGCTCCGTCAGCCAGCCCGGGAAGTCGCCGCCCTGCAGGTCGCCATCCCGCGTCGCCAGCGCCCAGCGGGCCACCAGCGACAGCGGCAACAGCACCCCGGCCATGGAGGCGGCGCCCACCGCCTCCTCCATGTTCAACAGGCAGAGATAATTCTCGCGGCCCTTGCGGACGACGATGCGGCGGCGGCGCTCGGCGGGTTCGGGGTAGAGGCGCGCGGCCTCCTGGTCGATCTGGCGCTGCAGGTTGCGGGTGAAGGTGGAGATCCAGACCGGCGCGCCGTTGCGCTCCGCCCAGAGGCTGGCCGGCGCCACATAGCCCAGCGTCTTGCCGGTGCCGGTGCCGGCCTCCGCCAGCACCAGGTTGGGGGCGCCGCGCACCTCCCGGGCCTGGAAGGCGCCGGCGGCGGCGGAGGCGTAGTCGGCCTGCTGCGGGCGCTGCTCCGCGCCTTCCCCCAGAATCTCGGCCAGGCGGCGGCGGGCATCGGCGGGGGAGACGGGGTGATGCGCGGGGGGCGGGGGCGGGGCCACCTCCTCCCAGTCCGGCAGGCGGCGCCAGACCTTCAGCGGGTCCAGCGAGGGCCGCGCCTGCTGGCCGAGGGCGGCGAGGACCGAATCCGCCCAGGGCCAGTGCACTTCGGCGCCCAGCTTGGCGGCCAGCGCAGCGGCATCCCGGTTCAGCGGCGCGTTCCGGCCGGCGGCCAGGTGGCGGAGCATGGCCGTGGCGAGTTCGGGCAGCAGGGCGGCCAGGCTTTCCTCATCCTCCGGCGGGTCGCGGTCCAGCGCCATGGCGAGGCCGCGCGGCGTGGGGGCGGCGGGCCTCGCGGGCATGCAGAAGGCGAAGAGTTCGAGCAGGTCGCAGGCCGGAAAACTGCCAAGGCCAAGGCGGCGCGCGGTGGCCGGGGCGTGCACCAGCATGGGCGGCGGCATGTCGCGCAGCCGGCGGCCGATCTCGATGGCCGGGCCGGAAAACAGCTCGCCATCCGGGGTGAGGAGGGTGCCGCGGCCAAAACCCGCGATCAGCGCCGGGCTGTCCGGCAGCAGCAGGCGCGGCTGCCGGAGCTCGGCTGGGGGTCGCGGCGTGGTCATGCCGCCAATGTGGCCGCAGGCGAGAGGTGAACAAAGAGGGAAAGGCGCGGCGGCATGCAGATTTCCCTGGCGGCGCCACTAGAAGCCCTCTCCCCCTGACTGGGGGAGAGGGTGGGGTGAGGGGGGGCTTTGCCACCCGAGCCTCCGCGCCCGTCGAGATGCCGCCTGGTGGCGCTGGCCGCCCAATTCTCCGCGGCCCCCCTCACCCCGACCCTCTCCCCCCGTTGGGTGGAGAGGGAGTCACGGGATGCAGGGGGCGGAGGCGCGGTTCAGGCCGGCACGCGCAGCGCCGGAACCCGCTCCGCGATCTGCACCGCGTTCAGCGCCGCGCCCTTCAGCAGCTGGTCGCCGCACAGGAAGAAGTCCAACCCGCGGTCGCCAAACACCGGGTTGGCGCGGATGCGGCCGGCCTCGACATCGTCCTGGCCGGTGGCGGTCAGCGGCATCGGGTAGAGCAGGGCGGCCGGGTCATCCAGCACCTTCACGCCGGCGGCCTGGCGCAGAACCGCGCGGGCGGCCTCGGCGGTGACGGGGCGCTCGGTCTCGATCGTCACGCTCTCGCCATGCACGCGCATGGTCGGGATGCGGACGGCGGTGCAGGAGATGAGAAGATCGGGCAGGCCCATGATCTTCCGGGACTCCCAGGCGACCTTCATCTCCTCCCGCGTATAGGCGTTCGGCTGGAAGCTATCGATGTGCGGGATGACGTTGAAGGCGAGGGGATGGGCGAAGACCTCGTTCTGGGCCTTGGCGCCGTCCACCAGCACGCGCCGCGTCTCCCGCTCCAGCTCCACCATGCCCTCCGCCCCGGCGCCGGAGGCGGCCTGGTAGGTGGAGACGATGACGCGCTTGATGCCGAAGGCGGCGTGCAGCGGGGCGAGCGCCACCACCAGGATGGCGGTGGTGCAGTTCGGATTGGCGATCAGCTTCGCATCGCCGATCGCCGCCGCATTCACCTCCGGCACCACCAGCGGGACATTCTCCTCGAGCCGGAAGGCGGAGGAATTGTCCACCACGGTGACGCCGGCGGCCACCAGCCCCGGGGCGTGCTTCTTCGCGAAATCGCCGGAGACGGCGAGCAAGGCGAGGTCCAGGTCGCGCGCGGCCTCCTGGCTGAATTCCTCGATCACCGTGTCGCCGAAGGGCGTGGGCATAATCGTGCCGGCACTGCGACCCGAGGCGAAGAGGCGGAGTTTCGTCACCGGGAAGCGACGCCGCCCGAGGACCTCCACCAGCTCCCGCCCCACCGCTCCGGTGGCGCCGATCACACCCACACGCATCGCACGCGTCTCCTGCCTTCAAGGGACTGGTCGCATAGCGCAAAGCCGGGCGGCGGCCAATCAGGCGATGGGCGAGACCTGCTGCGTGTCCAGGTCATAATAGCCGCCCACCACCTTCAGCCGCCCGGCGGCGGCGGCGGCGGCGAGGACCGGGCTCTCCACCAGCAGGCGGTTCACGTTCATCGCCACATTGGCGCGCACCGTGCCTTCCACCGCATCGCCGCCGCTGCGCAGCGCGGCCAGCGCGGCGGGCAGCATGGGCAGCAGCATGTCGCGCAGATGCGCGGGCAGGGCCAGCGGCTGCTGCGCCAGGGCGAGCGCCGCGCCGGCGGCGCCGCAATGCTCATGTCCCAGCACCATCACCAGCGGCACGCCGAGATTGGCCACCGCATATTCCAGGCTGCCGATGGCCCCCGTATCCGCCAGGTTGCCGGCATTGCGGGCCACGAAGATGTCGCCGAGCCCGGCCTGGAACAGCACCTCCGGCGCCGCGCGGCTGTCGGCGCAGCCGAGGACCGCGGCGAAGGGGGCCTGGCCGGTGGCGAGGATCGCGCGGCGCTCCAGATTGCCGGGGCCGGGCTGCGCCGCCTGGGCCAGGAAGCGCCGGTTGCCCTGCATCAGCCGCTCCAGCGCCTGGTCCGGGTTCAGGGTGGTGGGGGGCAGGCCGCTGGCGGCACGGGCCGGGGCGATGCCGCCGGCGACCGCGGCCAGGCCGGCCATGGCCGCGATCAGGCCGCGGCGGCTGTGCCCGGGCGCGGTGCGGCGCGGGAAGGTGACGGTGCAGCAGGTGCAGGCCGGCATTGCGGTTCCTTTGGGCGCGGACCGTTCCCGAGGGACGGTTCGATTCAGGAATGAGGCTATGCGCCTCCGGGACGATTCAACCTAGGCGGAAATCGCTGCCGCCCGGTGAACGCCGGGCCGGCTTGCGGATGGCCTCGCCTGGACCGCGCCCCGCACCTATAAGGCGGCACCGCCTCCAGATTGAGGATGACCCGACGCATGTCCGCCGATTTCACCACCGCCAAGGCCTGGCCCTTCGAGGAGGCACGCAAGGTCGCCGACCGGGTCAAGGCGGGCGGCAAAGCGGCGGCGCTGTTCGAGACCGGCTACGGCCCCTCCGGCCTGCCGCATATCGGCACATTCGGAGAGGTGGCGCGCACCACCTGGGTGCGGCGGGCCTTCGAGAAGCTGACGGGGCTGCCGACGCGTCTGGTCGCCTTCAGCGACGACATGGACGGGCTGCGCAAGGTGCCGGATAATGTTCCCAACCGGGAGATGCTGGCCGGCTACCTCGGCCGGCCGGTGACCGCGGTGCCGGACCCCTTCGGCACGCATGAAAGCTTCGGGCACCACAACAATGCCCGGCTGCGCGCCTTCCTCGACCGTTTCGGATTCGATTACGAATTCGCCTCATCCTCCGACTACTACAGGTCGGGACGATTCGATGCGGCGCTGCTGCGGATGGCGGAAAGGCATGAGGAGGTGCGGGCGGTGATCCTGCCGACGCTCGGCCCGGACCGCCGCGCCACCTACTCCCCCTTCCTGCCGATCCATCCGAAGACCGGCGTGGTGATGCAGGTGCCGATGGAGGAGGTGCGGCCGGCGGAGGACCTGCTGGTCTGGATCGACCCCGAGACCGGGGAACGCCACGGCACGCGGATCACCGGCGGCCATTGCAAGGCGCAGTGGAAGGCCGACTGGGCGCTGCGCTGGTATGCGCTGGGCGTGGATTACGAGATGTCGGGCAAGGACCTGATCGACAGCGTCCGGCTTTCCGGCCGCATCTGCCAGGTGCTGGGCGGCCAGCCGCCGATCGGCTTCACCTATGAGCTGTTCCTGGACGAGGCCGGCGGCAAGATCAGCAAGTCCAAGGGCAATGGGCTGACCATCGACGAGTGGCTGCACTATGCGCCGCCCGAATCCCTGGCCCAGTTCATGTACAACCAGCCCGGCCGCGCCAAGCGCCTGCATTTCGACGTGATTCCCCGCGCCGTCGACGAATACGTGCAGAACCTGGACCGGCTGCGCGCGGCGCCGGGGCCGGACAATCCGGCCTGGCATATCCATGGCGGGCCGACGAATGACCCGGGCACGCCGGTGTCCTTCACCATGCTGATGAACCTGGCCAGCGTCATCAATGCCGATGCGCCCGAGATGCTCTGGGGCTTTCTCCGCCGCTACGCGCCGGACGCCAGCGGCGAGACGCATCCGCTGCTGGCCCGCCTGGTGGAACATGCGGTGGCCTATTACCGGGACCGCGTCGCGCCCAACAAGCAGCACCGCGCGGCGACCGAGGCCGAGCGCCCGGCCTTCGAGGCGCTGGCCGCTGCGCTGCGCGCGCAGCAGGCGGAGCTCGACCTGCTGCCGCCGGACGAGCAGGCCCGCGCCATCCAGGACCTGGTCTATGACGCCGGCCGGCGGGACCCCTTCATCGAGATGACCAAGGATGGCCGCCCGGGCGTCTCCCGCGCCTGGTTCAACGCCCTGTACCAGGTGCTGCTCGGCCAGCCGGAAGGGCCGCGCTTCGGCGGCTTCGTGGCCCTCTATGGCATTGCCGGCACGATCGGGCTGATCGAGACGGCGCTCGCCCGGCCCGCCGCTGCAAGCGACATATCCGGCGCCGCCAGCGGCGACGCCGCCGCGTGAAGACGCTCGGCGGGCTGCTGCGCCGGCATGGCGTGGCGGGCTTCGGGATCCTGCTGCTGATCGCCGCCATCTGGGTGGTGCAGAAGGAATTCCGCAGCCTTTCGGTGGCGGATATCCGCGCCTCACTGGCCGCCATCCCGCCCGCCACGCTGTGGCTCGCCGTGGGCTGGACGGTGCTCGCCTATGCGGTGCTGACCATCTACGACCGGCTGGGCAGCGTCTATGCCGGCTATCCGGTCAGCTATGCGCGTACCTCGCTCGCCTCCTTCTGCGCCTATACGCTGGCGCACAACCTGGGCTTCGCCGCGGTCTCCGGCGCCGCGGTGCGCTACCGCTTCTATGCCGCCTGGGGGCTGCCGCCGCTGGCCATCGCCAAGGTGGTGGCCTTCACCAGCCTGACCTTCGGCCTGGGCGGCTTCGCGCTCGGCGGCCTGGTGCTGCTGGTGGAGCCGGATGTGGTGCCGGGACTTGGCGAGCATGTGCCGCATTGGGCGATGCGCATCATCGGCGTGGCGATGTGGGCGACGGTGCTGGCCTATGTCACGCTGTCCCGCATCCGCAGCCATATCACCATCTTCAAGCACCGCATCGACCTGCCGGGCTTCCGGATGGCGGTGGCGCAGACCACGCTGGCCAGCGTCGATGTCGCGGTCACCGCGATGATCTTCTACGTGCTGCTGCCGCCGGCGGAGGGGCTGACCTTCCTGCGCTTCCTGGGCATCTATGTGGCCGCCTATACCGCGGGCATCGCGGCCAGCCTGCCGGGCGGCATCGGCGTCTTCGACGGCGCCATCCTGATCGGGCTGCAGCCCTGGCTGACGCCGGCGCAGGTGGTCGGCGCGCTGCTGCTGTTCCGGCTGTATTACTACATCGTGCCGCTGTTCCTGGCCGGCATCCTCTTCGCCGGCTTCGAGATCGCGCAGCGCCGCGACGCGCTGAAGCGCTTTGCCGTGGAACAGGGCGTGGCCGATGCGCTGGAGGTGCCGGTGATCGCGGGCCTCGCGGGGCTCGGCGGCGCGCTGCTGCTGTTCGTCGGCGCGCTGCCGGCACGCGGCACGGCGGTGGCCGAATGGGCGGGGTATGAGGCGGCGGTCGCCAGCCACTTCGCGGCCTCCATCATCGGCTCGCTGCTGCTGGTGATCGGCTACGGGCTGCTGCGGCGACTGACGCTGGCCTGGGGTGCGGGCATCCTGCTGCTGCTGACCGGGGCGCTGATCTGCTGGCTGCGCGCCGATGGGTGGTGGCTCTGGGGTGCCTTCCTGCTGGTGGCGGGGCTGCTGGCGGCGATGCGCGGCGCCTTCTACCGCACCGCGCGGCTGATGACGGAACCCCTCGCCGGCGCCACGCTGCTGCCGCTGGTGGTGGTGGCGCTCTGCGCGCTGATGCTGGCGCTGGTCAGCTATGGCGGCAAGGTGGCCGGCGACAGCTGGTGGGGCGTGGTGATCTCGCCCCTCGCGCCGGACAGCCTGCGGTTTTCCGTGGGCCTGGCGGGGGTTCTGCTGCTGGTGGCCGCGGTGCGGCTGCTGCGGCCGGCGCGCATCCAGCCGGAGCCCTGGGATGCGGCGGTGCGGGCGCGGCTGCGGGCGCTGGGGGCCGAGGCGCCGGAGCTGGCCGATGGCGCGGTCTTCGGCGAGGCCGGGCGCGCCGGCTTCGCCTTCGTCCGGCGCGACGGCATCTGGCTGGCGCTGGGTGACCCGGCGGGGGATGAGCGCGACCGTGTCTCCGCCATCTGGCGCTTCCGCGACATGTGCGAGCGGGCGGGGGTGGACGCCGCCTTCTGGCGCGTCGGGCCCGGGCTGCTGCGGGTCTATGGCGATATCGGCCTGACCGCCTTCCCGGTGGGCGCGCCCCTGCCGGGCGACGGGCCACGCTTCCTGGCCTGCCGGGCGGAGAAGGACCTGGAGACGCTGGCGCCGCTGCTGCCGGGGCGCTGAGGGGCGGCGAAGCCCCTACTGCGTCGCCCAGATGATCCGGTGCATCCAGGCGAGCTCGGCCAGGTCAAAACTGTAGTTCGGATGCGCCGGGTTCAGGCTGGCGAGCTCCACGCGGCGGGCCGACTGGCGCAGCAGCTCCTTGGCCATCACCTCTCCCTGCCTTGTGCGGACCACCACGCGATCCCCGCGGCGCACCGGCGCGCCGGGGGAGACGATGACCACGTCGCCGTCCCGGAACACCGGCTCCATGCTCTCGCCGCTGATCTCCAGCGCATAGGCATTGGGGTCCGGCACGTCCGGCACCGAGATCTCGTCCCAGCCGCCGCCGACGGGATAGCCGCCATCGTCGAAGAAGCCCTCGCCACCCGCCTGGGCCAGGCCGATCAGCGGGATGCGCCGGGCGATCGGCCCGCGGCCGCCGCGGGACAGCGCCGGCGCGCCGGTGACCAGGGAGGCGAAGGCCTCGAAGCCCGTGCCGGTGGCGCCGAGCACCTTGGCGACGCTTTCGGTGGAGGGCCAGCGCGCGCGGCCATCTACGCCCGTGCGCTTGGACGGGTTGAAGGCGGTGGCATCGAGCCCCGCCCGGCGGGCCAGCCCGGAGGCCGACAATCCATGTTCCGCGGCGAGCGCATCGATCGCCCGCCAGATGTCCTCGTGCCGCATGGCCAAGGGATTCCCTCACAGGGGACGCGACGCGGGGAGGCGCGGCGTCCTGGGTGGGGTCATCCTAGGTTTCGAGTCGCGGCGCAATAGGAACGATATCCTTGCAACCCCGGGTGGAAGTGGTTAAGAGGACGGTGTTCCTGTTTTGTTCAGGAACCAAAGCCACGAGGACCCAAGGTCATGTCCATCGCCCCCTGCCGCGCCCCCGTCCTGGCCAGCCTGGATCGCGCGCAACCCTTCGCCTCGGCCGAGGATGCCTGGTTCTGGACCATGGCGGCGCTGACCGCCCGGCGCGATGGCGCGCGCCTCGGCGCCGCGCGCGGCCTGGTGGTGCGCCCCTGCGAGCCGGACGATGTGGTGAAGTGCCTCGACCGGCTGTACCGGCAGCGTCGCATCGACCTGGCGCATGCCCGCATCCTGCGCATCTGGGGCGAGCGGCATGAATCCCCCAGCCCCCAGATTCCGCAGGAGGCCGGCGACCTGCGGCTGTGGCGGGAGGCGATGGACCGGCTGGATTTCCCGCTGCGCGCCAAGGGCATCGTGAGCGGCCCACCGCGTGGGCTGCAGGAGGCGGAGGTGGTGCCGTTCCGGGGGCGCCTGCAGTGAGGCAGCGGCTGGCACATCGGCGGGTGGCGGAAGGCACCGGGCAGGGCGTGTGGATCGCCTTCGGCGGCGTCGCCGACCAGCCCTGGCTGCGCCTGCTGCGGCCCGGTTTCCGCCACTGCTTCGCAGCCCTCGGCGATGAGGCCGGCTGGACGGTGCTGGAGCCGCTCTCGGGCCGCCTGCTGGTGGCGCGCCTGCCGGTGGCCGGCAGCTTCGACCTGCCAAGCTTCTACCGCCGCGCCGGGCTGCGCGTGCTGGGCCCCTTCACGCCGGGCGAGCCGGCGCCGCGCCACCTGCCGCCGCTCGCACCCTTCAGCTGTGTTGCGCTCTGCCGCGCCCTGCTGGGCCCGGGCGCGCCGGCGGCCTGGACGCCCTTCCAGCTGTATCGCGGTCTCGGTGGCATCGTCCCAGAAAAGAATCGCCGGACATAGGAATAAAATCTTGACGCGACCGTGAGGTCGGTCTATCACACCCCTGCCACGGGGCGAGCTGCGCCCCAGGGCATCCTCCTCTCCCGGTCCCCCAACTCCGACCCGTCCGGCCCTGCCGGGCGGGTCTTTTTTTGGGCGCGGCCGGGCGAGCAACCCCAGCCGAAGGAAGCGCGCATGGGTGGCCTGTTGAAGGCGCCGAAGCCGGCCGTGTCCGCACCGGACACCAACGCCGCGGTGGAGACCGCCGCCGCGAAATCCGCGGCCACCGAAGCGACCGCGGAGGAGACCGCGCGCGAGGCCCGCCAGCGCGCGCTGAACCGTGCCCGCCGCGGCCTGGCCGGCACCATCGCTACCTCCGCCCGCGGGGTGCTGGACCCGGCGCCGGCCTTCGCCGCGCGCAAGAACCTGCTGGGCGAGTGAGGCGATGATGACCCCGGAACAGATCCTCGCCCGCCATGAACGCGCCGCGGCGCGGCGCCGGCCGCTCGAGGGCCGCTGGCAGGATTGCTACGACCACGCCCTGCCGGCGCCCCATGCGGCGCCGCTGTTCGATGCGACGGCGGCGGATGCGGCCGAGCAGCTCGCCGCCTCCCTGCTCGCGGAGCTGGCGCCGCCCTGGTCGCGCTGGTTCGGCCTGGCACCGGCCCGCGAGCAGGCCGAGGGGCCGGCGGCGCAGGATGTGGCGCGGCTGCTGGAGGCGGCGGCGGAGACGCTGCAGTTGCATCTCGATCGCTCCAACTTCGCACTCGAACTGCACCAGGCTTTTCTCGAACTGGTGGTCACCGGCACCGCCGTGCTGCTGGTGGAGGAGGCGCCGCCCGGCGAGGTTTCCGCGCTGCGCTTCACCGCGGTGCCGCTGCGCGAGACGGTGCTGGAGGAAGGACCCTCGGGCCGGCTCGACACCGTCTTCCGCGCCATCCGCCTGACGCCGGCCGAAATCCGCGCGCGCTGGCCGGCCGCGCAGATCCCGCTGCCGCGCCAAGGTGGCAACGAGGCGCCGCCGCAGCTGCGCGTGGTGGAGGCGGTCTGGCCCGATGCCCGCGCCGGCCACCGCTTCGCCGTGGTGCTGGATGGCGGGGAGGGGGCGCCCGAGCTGCTGGCGGAGGGTCGCTTCGCGGAAAATCCCTTCATCGCCTTCCGCTGGCTGAAGGTGCCCGGCGAGACCTATGGACGCGGCCCGGTCGCCAAGGCCCTGCCGGATATCCGCACCGCCAACAAGGTGGTGGAGCTGATCCTGAAGAACGCCTCCATCGCCGCCACCGGCATCTGGCAGGCGGAGGATGACGGCGTGCTGAACCCGGCGACCATCCGCCTGGTGCCCGGCGCCATCATCCCCAAGGCGCAGGGCTCCGCCGGCCTCACCCCGCTGGCCGCGCCCGGCAATTTCGACGTCTCGCAGCTGATCCTCCAGGACCTGCGGGCGCGGATCCGCGGCGCGCTGCTCGCCGACCGGATCGAGGCCTCGGACAAGGCCGGCATGACGGCGACCGAGGTGACGGAGCGAAGCGCCATCTCCATCCGCCTGCTGGGCGCCATCTACGGCCGGCTGCAGGCGGAGCTGCTGGGCCCGCTGGTGGCGCGCTGCCTCTCTGTCCTGCGCCGCCGTGGCGAGGTGCCGGCGCTGCTGGCCGATGGGCAGGAGGCGCGGCTGGTCTACAGCTCGCCGCTCGCCCGCGTGCAGGCGCGCGCGGATGCCAGCGACACGCTGCTGTTCCTGCAGGCCGCCGCCGGGCTGGGCGCGGAGGCGCGCGCGGTGCTCGACGAGCCTGCCGCCGCCCGCTGGCTGGCCCGCACCCTCGGCGCGCCGGCCGAGATCATCCGCCCCATCAACCCGATCCAGGAGTGACCACCGGCATGTCCGACAACCTTCTCGACGCCGCCAGCGAAACCGCCAGCACCAGCACCCGCCCCGCCGAGGTGCCCGAGAAATTCTGGGACGAGGCGAAGGGCGCGCTGCGCGTCGATGCGCTGTTGAAATCCTACATCGAGCTGGAGCGCCGCCTGTCCCAGCGCTTCGCGCCGCCGGCGGATGACGCGCCGGAGGAGGACCGGCTGCGCTGGCGCCGCGCGCTGGGCATTCCGGACAGCCCGGACGAGTACCAGGTGACGCCGCCGAACGAGCTGCTGACGCCCGATGCCGCGGTGAACCAGCGCCTGCACGAGGCCGGCTTCAACGCGCGCCAGGTGCAGCTGGTCTATGACCTGGCGGCGGAGCGCCTGCTGCCCCTGATCGCCGAGGCCGCTGCGGAATTCGAGGCGGGCCGCCAGGTGGAGAAGCTGCGCGCGCATTTCGGCGGCGAGGAGCGCTTCCGGCGCATCGCCACGCAGCTTTCCGCCTGGGGCCGCGCGCATCTGCCGGAGGCGGTCTTCACGGCGCTCTCCTCCACCGCCGATGGGGTGGTGGCGCTGCACCGGATGATGGAGGGCAAGGAGCCTTCCCTGTCCCGCGACGCGCAGGCCGAGGCCGGGCCGGATGAGGCGGAGCTGCGCAAGATGATGCGCGACCCGCGCTACTGGCGCACGCGGGAGCCCGATTTCGTCAAGCGCGTGACGGAAGGCTTTCGCCGGCTGGTGGCCGAGTAGCCCGAGTTCCGGCCCGGCGCGGCGCAAGCCCCGGGTCGGTCCGGCGGGGCGGATGGTGCGGGCTCGCCCCCATCCGCCCCGCCCCCCCTTTCCCGCAGGGAACCTGCCTCCGGCGGGCTGCGGGCTGCTGCCTGGACGCCGGCCCGCAAGGGGCAACCGGCGCGCCTGGCAATTCGCAAAACCCCTGTTCCCGACGAGGAAAACGCATGTCCGCTTCCACCCAGATCGACGCCGTCTTCACCCGCCAGTTCCAGGCCGAGGTGCATGAGGCCTATCAGCGCCAGGGCAGCAAGCTGCGCCCCACCGTGCGCTCCAAGTCCGGCGTGACCGGCGCCAGCACCTTCTTCCCGAAGGTCGGCAAGGGCATCGCCGCGGCGAAGACGCGCCATGGCTCCGTGCCCGTGATGAACCTGGAACACGCGCAGGTCGAATGCGTGCTGCAGGACTACTATGCCGGCGACTGGATCGACCGGCTGGACGAGCTGAAGACCAATGTGGATGAGCGCAGCGTCGTCGCCAATGCCGGCGCCTATGCGCTGGGCCGCAAGACCGATGAGCTGATCATTGCGGCCCTCGATGCCGCGACGCGGGAGGCGGTGGGCACCGCCGCCGGCACCACGGACAGCGACGGGCTGACCAAGGCCAAGGTGCTGCTGGCCTTCGAGATGATGGGCGCGGCGGAAGTGCCGGATGATGGCGGGCGCTATGCCGTGGTCGGCTGGAAGCAGTGGTCGCAGCTGCTGGGGATCGAGGAATTCGCCTCCTCCGAATATGTCGGCGAGGATGCGCTGCCCTGGAAGGGCAGCCAGGCCAAGCGCTGGCTGGGCGCGCTGTGGATGCCGCATTCGGGCCTGACGCTCTCGGGCGGGCTGCGGCATTGCTACTTCTACCACCGCACCGCCATCGGCCATGCCTCCGCCGCCGAGGTCGAGACCGACATCACCTGGCACGGCGACCGCGCGGCGCATTTCGTGGCGAATATGATGAGCCAGGGGGCGGCCCTGGTCGACGACTTCGGCGTCGTGCGCATGCGCGCTGCCGAATAGTCGCAAGGCCCTCTCCCCCCGACGGGGGGAGAGGGCCGGCGCAGTGCGCCGTCGGGGTGAGGGGGACCTCACCACGAAACCCACCATCCCGGATCGGAAGAACCACCATGGCCCTGACCGCTGTCGCGCTCTGCTCGCGCGCCCTGCTGCGCCTCGGCGCGCAGCCCGTCGCCTCGCTCGATGAGGGCACCGCGGAAGCGGAGGTCGCGGCCAATCTCTATGCGCCGACGCGCGATGCGCTGCTGTCGGCGCATCCCTGGTCCTTCGCCACGGGCCAGGCCAGCCTGCCGCGGCTCTCCGCCGCGCCGCCGGCCGATATGGCGCATGCCTTCCAGCTGCCCACGGGCTTTCTGCGCGCGCTGTCCGCCGGCCAGGGTGGGCGCGGCGGCGGCATGCCCTACCGCCTGCATGAGGACAGGCTGCACGCGGATGCCGCCAGCGTCACGCTGACCTACATCTTCCGCCCCGACGAAAGCGCCTTCCCGCCCTTCTTCGCCCAGGCGCTGGTCGCACGCCTTGCGGCAGAGTTCTGCCTGCCGCTGACGGACAGCGCGTCGCGGGCCGAAATGCTGTTCCGGCTGGCGGAGGGTGAGATGCGCAGCGCGCGGCTGATCGACAGCCAGCAGGACACGCCGCGCGCCATCGAGCATTTCCCGCTGGTCGATGTGAGGGGATGAGCGGATGAGCATCGCGACGCGCCGCATCAAATCCTCCTTCACCGCCGGCGAGCTGGCGCCCGAGCTCTATGGCCGCGCCGATCTGCGCGCCTTCGAGAATGGCGCGCGGCAGCTGCGCAATGTCGTCATCCAGCCCACAGGCGGCGTCGCGCGCCGCCCCGGCCTGGTGCATGTCGCGACCCTGCCGGGCCCCGCGCGGCTGATGCCCTTCGAGTTCAACACGGAACAGACCTATCTGCTGGCGCTCAGCGAGGGTCGGTTGCAGGTCTTCCTCGGCGATGCCGAGGTCGCGAACCTGCCGGCGCCGTGGTCGACTGCGATGCTGCCGCAGCTCGCCTTCACGCAAAGCGCGGATACGCTGCTGCTGTTCCATCCTGACATGCCGCCGCAGCGGCTGACGCGCAGCAGCCACACGGCCTGGAGCCTCACGCCCTTCGTCTTCGCCCGCGTCCCCTTCCACAATTTCACGCGGGACGTGGCGATGGCGGCGTCGGGCACCACGGGCACGGTTTCGCTGACCTGCTCCGCGCCGGTCTTCAGCAGCGGCCACATCACCAGCCGCTTCCGGCTGAAGGGCCGGCGCGTGGTGATCCTCTCGGTCGAGGGGCCGCAGAATGCGACGGCGGCGGTGGAGGATCCGCTGGAGGATACGCTGGCGACGCAGGACTGGGAGGAGACCGCCTTCAGCGGCGTGCGCGGCTGGCCGGTCTGCGCCTGCTTCCACCAGGACCGGCTGGTGCTGGGCGGGTCGCGCGATGCGCCGAACCGGCTGTGGCTGTCGCGCACCGGCGATCTCGGCGACTTCGACGGCGGCACGGGCCTCGATGACGAGGCGATCGAGTTCGCGCTGGTCTCCGACCAGGTGAATGCGATCCGCGCCGTCTTCTCCGGCCGCCACCTGCAGGTCTTCACCTCCGGCGCCGAATGGATGGTGACCGGCGATCCGCTGACGCCGTCTTCCATCCAGCTGCACCGGCAGACCCGCGTGGGTACCACGGTGGATCGCCAGGTGCCGCCGGTGGATGTGGATGGCGCGACGCTGTTCGTCGCGCGCTCCGGCCGCGGCGTGCATGAATTCGCCTATACCGATGTCGCCGACACCTACCAGGCGAACGACCTGGCGCTGGTGGCGCGGCACCTGGTTCAGGGGCCGGTCTCCATGGCCTATGACCAGACGGCGCGGCTGCTGCATGTGGTGATGGCGGATGGCTCGATCGCCACGCTGACGCTGTATCGCGCCGAGCAGGTCACCGCCTGGACGCGGCTGGAGACGGAGGGCGCCTTCCGTGCGGTGGCGGAGACCGAAGGGCGCGTCTTCGCCGTGGTGGAGCGCTTCGGCAGCTTCCGGCTGGAGCGTTTCGACGAGACCATGGGCCTCGATGCCGCGCTGTCCGGCAGCGCCGCCACGCCGCAGGATCGCTGGCTCGGCCTCGCGCATCTGCAGGCGCGGGAGGTGGGCGTCCTGGCCGATGGCGCGCCGCGTGCCGCGGCTGCCGTCATCGATGGCGCCATCACGCTCGACCCGCCGGCCACCACCGTGCAGGCCGGACTGCCCTTCCGGCATGTGATCGAGCCGCTGCCGGCGGCGCTCGGCAGTGCGCAGGGTTCCGCCGCCGCGCCGCTGCGCCTGGTCTCCGCCACCTTCCGCCTGCTGGCCACGCCGGCGCTGGAGGTGGATCTCGGCCGCGGCGTGCAGCCGGTGCCCTTCCGGCGGCTGGACACGCCGCTGCTGGATGCGCCGCCCGCGCCCTTCACCGGCGATGTCGCGCTGCGCGCGCTCGGCTGGCGGCGGGATGCGATGGCGCCGCTCTGGCGGATCGAGGGCGAGACGCCGCTGCCGCTGACGCTGCTTTCCGTCACCACCGATATGAGGATCTCCAACTGATGGCGCAACTCGCCCCCATCGCGGCCGCCCTCAGCGCGGGCGCCTCCATCTACGGCAGCGTGCAGCAGGGCCAGGCGCAATCCGCCAATGCCAAGGCGCAGGCCCGCGCGGCGCAGGAACAGGAGAAGGCGCGCGCCGAGCAGGCGGCGCTGCAGCAGGCCGCCGAGGCGCGTGCGCGGGAGGCACGGCTGGCGGGCACGCTGGCTTCCACCCGGGCGCGGCTGGCGGCCGGCGGCCTCTCGCCCGACGAAGGCTCCGCGGCCAATCTCACCGCGGGGATCGAGCGTGATGCCGCCGCGGCACAGTCCGACAGCGACCAGCTTTTCGCCGCGCGCCTTTCGGCCGGCCGGCGCAGCCTGCTGAACAGCGACGGATCGCTGACCAGCTACCTGCGCGCCGGCAGCACCTTCGGCAGCTCGCTGCGCAACCTGCTGGATTGAAGCCCGCATCCCACAGCATCGGAGCCCATGATGGCCGAGCATATCCGCATCGGCGACGTCGCGCCGCGCGTCCAGTATCTGGGCGACGGCAGCCGCGTCGCCTTCACCTATCCCTTCCCGATCTTCAACGCCTCCGAGATGGAGCTGCGCCTGGATGGCGTGCCCGTCGCGGGTGGCTTCTCCGTCTCCGGCGCCGGCACCAGCGAGGGCGGCAGCGTCCTTCTCGCAACCCCGCCGGCTGCCGGCAGCACCGTGACGCTGCGCCGGCGCATCCGCGTGGAGCGCAGCACGGATTTCCAGGACAATGGCGTGCTGCGCGCCCGCACCCTGAACGATGAGCTGGACCGCATCGTCGCCGCGCTGCAGGAGCAGCGGGAGGAGCTTTCGGCCGCGCTGCGCCAGGACCCGGCCGAGGTCGGCGGCAATTTCACCCTGCCGCTGCGCGGCGCGCGCGCCAACCGCATGCTGGGCTTCGACGGTGCCGGCGACCTGGTGGTGCTGCCGCGCGATTCGGGCCTGATCAGCGCGCCCTTCCCGGGTGCCGTGCCGCATACGGTCGAGGACAAGCTGGGCGAGCAGCTGAGCGCGCGCGACTTCGGCGCGAGTGGCAATGGCGTGACGGATGACGGTCCCGCGCTGCAGGCGGCGATGAATGCCGCCGGCGCCGCCGGCCGCGTGCTGCTGATCGGCGAGGGCAGCTACCGCACCACGCAGCCGCTGACGCTGCCCGGCGCGGCGGCCGGGCTGACCATGCGCGGTGTCATCATCTATGACGGGCCGGGCGGACAGCCCGCGCTGACCCTCGGCGATGGCGGCACGGCGCGCAATGCCAGCAAGCGGCACAGCGGCCTGACGGTGCTGCGCGCGACGCAAGGCACCTGGGAGAACGACAACGAGATCGGCATGCTGGTGCGCAACCACGATGCCTCGATCATCGAGGTGCGGCGCGTCGAGGGCTTTTCCATCGGCATCCGCACGCTGGGCGATGGGCGCGGCTTCGAGGATTGCACGCTGGTGCTCGGCCGCATCGTCAACAACCGCATCGGGCTCGATATCCACACGGCGACGGCGGGGGCCTGGAACACCTCCATCCGCTACCATGGCGGCCACTTCGCCGTGGGCTCCACCGTGCATGTCGACAAGGACCGCTTCGGCATCCGGCTTTCCGCGGCACCTGGCGCCTATGTCGCGCACAACCGGCATGTCTTCGATGGCCAGAACTTCGAGCTGAATGCGGAAGGCCGGCCGATCTCGGGCATTCCCTTCCTCTGCGAGGTGAACAGCCGCGCCATCATCGCGCGCGGCCTGCGCATGGAAGGCTGCAGCGGCTTCGTCGCCCGCCACACCGGCGCGGCGCAGGACCACGTCTATGAGGTGGCCTGGGCCAGCCAGGGCTATGCGGTGGAGATCGAGCACATGCCCGGCGCCACGCGGCTCGGCGGCGTGGTGCAGGCGCTGCACCAGGCGGCGCCGCACCGCGAGGCGACGCGGGAAGTGGCGAGCGTGCCCTCGCTGCGCGCCGCCGCCATCCGCTGGAATGCCACGGAGACGGGATTCGAGAAGCTGGCCTGCCTGTCCTCCAACGTGGCGGGCAGCCCGGCCACGCTGCATGATTTCGTCTTCCCGGCGCTCGATTCCTTCACGCTGACCAATCGCGGCGTGATGATGACGGGTGGGCGGGCGCTGGGCTTCATCGTGGATGCGCGGATCTGCCGCGACTTCGCGCTGAGCGTGGATGCCGATGCGCCGCGGATGATGGTGATGTGCTTCGACGGCGCCAACAATCTGCTGACCGACAGCCTCGGCCAGCTGGTGCTCGCCTCCGGCCAGTCCATGGTCTGGAACCCGACGGCGCGCTGGTGGCAGGGCGCGGCCGATATGACCGACGAGGGTCTCTCGCGGCTGCAGGCGGTGCGGCTTTCGCCGGCTGTGGCGACCGCGGTGATCGGCGTGGCGCGCATCGGCGTGGATTACGAGCTGCGTGCCCTGCGCCTGAACTGCGATCCGCGCCATGCGCCGGCCGTGATGTACGGCCTGCCGGACCTGCGGCTCGGCGTGCGGGAGTTGATGGCGGAGCAGGCCTGGGACCCGCCCTCGATCGCGGCGAATGCCAGCGCGCAGACCAATGTTTCCGTCATCGGCGCCAGGCCGGGCGACTTCGTGCAGGCCGCCTATTCGCTGTCGACCTCCGGCATCGTCTTCCTGGCGCAGATCGGCGCGCAGGATGTGGTGACCGTCACGGCGTGGAATCGCAGCGGCGCGGCGGTGGATCTCAATGCGGGCACGGTCCGCGTGCGGGTGGTGAAGGCATGAAACGACCCAGCCGGGGCAAGCCATCTTCCAAGCCACCCGCCTCGCCCCTGCCGCGGGAGACGCTGGAGGCGGCGATGCAGCGCGTGGCGGTCGACTACGCCGAGTTCGTCGCCTCCTGGCCGCGCGGGGAGGCGCCGCCGGATCCGAAGGCCTTCGCGGCGCACCAGGCCGCGGCGCGTTCGGCACTGGCGCATATGGCGGAGCTGGCGGCGATGACCGCCGGCGAGGCCGCGAAGCCCGGCGAGGCGGCGCCGGATGAGGACCAGCTGCTGGCGGCGATGCGGGCACAGATGGCGAAGGAAGGTGAGGGATGAGCGAAAGGCCCGCCGACCTGCTGGAATTCGCCTGGATCTGGAACCGCATCGCCGGCCTCGGCACGCCGGCGGTGCATCGCCGCATGCTGCGCTGGCTGAGCGACCGCGGCGAGGCGGGAGACCTGCGGCTGCTGCTGATGGCCTTCCGGGGCTGCGGGAAATCCACGCTGGTCGGGCTCTACTGCGCCTGGCAGCTGTACCGGGCGCCGGAGACGCGCATCCTGGTGGTCGCGGCCGATCATGCGCTGGCCACGCGCATGGTCGCCACCGTGCGCCGTATCCTCGGACGGCATCCGCTGTGCGGCGCGCTGCTGCCCGATCATGGCGAAGGGTCCTGGGCTTCGGATCGCTTCACCGTGGCGCGGGATGCGGTGCTGCGGGATGCCTCGATGCTGGCGGCCGGCATCGGCGGCAATATCACCGGCGCGCGCGCCGACCTCATCGTCTGCGACGATGTGGAGGTGGCAGGCAATTGCGGCTCCGCCGGCCAGCGCGCGGAATTGCGCGAGAGGCTGACGGAGACGGAATTCGTGCTGGTGCCCGGCGGCCGCATGCTGTTTGTCGGCACGCCGCATTGCGCCGACAGCCTCTATGCGGAAGGTGAGGACGCCTTCCTCGCCGGCTATCGCCGGCTGGTGCTGCCGCTGCTGGATGAGGCGGGGCGCAGCGTCTGGCCCGATCGCTTCACGGAAGCCGGCATCGCCAATCTGCGCCGCCGCGTCGGCCCGCTCGCCTTCCGGCGGCAGATGCTGCTGGAGGCGGTGACGGAGGAGGCGGCGCGGCTCGATCCCGCGCTGATCCTGCGCTACGCGGAGGATACGGACTACCGCGAGGCGAATGGCCGCGGCGTGCTGACGCTGATGGGCCGGCAGATGGTCTCGGGCGGCGGCTGGTGGGACCCGGCCTTCGGGCGGCCCGGCGTGGGCGATGCCAGCGTGCTGGCCTGCACCTATGCGGATGCCGAAGGGCGGCACTACCTGCACCGCCTGGCCTATCTGCTGCACGACCCGGATGCGGCGGACGACGCGGCGACGCAGCAATGCCGCGCGGTGGCGGAGATCGCGCGCGACCTGCTGCTGCCGGTGCTGCGCGTGGAGACCAATGGCATCGGCAAGTTCCTGCCCGGCCTGCTGAAACGGGAGATCGGCCGCATCGGCTTCCATTGCAGCGTGCTGGAAGCCACCAGCCGGCGCGCCAAGGCGGAGCGCATCCTGGCCGCCTTGGACCCGGTCCTGGCTGCGCGCCGCCTGCTGGCGCATGAGGATGTCTTCCGCACCCGCTTTGCGCGGGAGATGGCAGATTGGCGGCCGGACCTGCCGGGCCAGCATGACGATGCGCTGGATGCGGTGGCCGGCTGCCTGCTGGCCGAGCCGGTGCGACTGCCGGGCGCGCCGCCGCTGCGGCCGACCAGCCTGCCCTGGCGCGGGGTCTAGCTCAGGCCCTCTTGCGCGGCACGATCTCCTCCGCATGCCGGTCCCAGCCGGCCGCCGTCGCCTCGAAGCGCCCATCCGCGCGCTGCCGCGCCAGGCCCATGCCTTCCAGCCGCCGCAGGCAGGGGCCGTCCTTCAACCCGTCCGGGCGGCCCGGCCGGCCCACCAGGGTCAGCCGATGCAGCGCGGAGCGGCAGCAGGTCTCGAGATAGGGCTGGTTCCACATCGTTCGCGCAGCGGTCGCTTTGTCCTGTTGAACCGCTTCTGGCGCGGTGCCCCCAGCTTGGGCCCGCGGGCCTTCCCCTTCAAGGAGTCTCCCCCCGATGATCCCCGAAATCCCGCCCCAGCTGCTGTCCGCGCTGGCCGACGCGCCGCTGGCCGCGCTGATGCTGTGGATGATGCATCTGCTGCGGCGCGACCTGCAGTCCCGGCCCGAATCGCCGCCGCCGCCCAGCACGGCCCCCGGCCCCTCGCGCGACGAATTGGTGGATTTCAAGCTGGAAGTCGCGCGCACCTATGTGCCGCTGTCGCTGATCCGCGACCTCGATTCGCGCCTGTCCCTGCAATTGCTGCGGATCGAGGAGAAGCTGGACGAGGTGAGCCGTACCGCGACCACGGCCACCGCCATCGCCGGCCAGAATGTCCCGGCCCGCAAGATGGGCTTCGGCGCCCGCGCCGATGCGGAGGACGGCCGATGAGCGCCGCGCTGCATCTGGCCCCGCCGCGCGCCGCCGGCGTGCTGGAGCTGACCCTCTGGGGCGAGGCCGGGCATCGCCCCGTGCGCGCGATCGAGGGCGTGGCCGCGGTGGTGATGAACCGTCGCCGCCTGGCGCTGGCCCCCGGCGGGCCGCGGCATCTGGGGCAGGGGGTGGCGGAGATCTGCCGCGCGCCCTTCCAATTCGCCTGCTGGCACCCGCAAAGCCCGCGCCGCGCGGCGATGCAGGCGCCGGAGCTGGCGCAGGACCCCGCCTTCGCCATCTGCCGCCGCATCGCCGCCCGCGCCCTGGCCGGCGCACTGCCGGATGCGACGCGGGGCGCCACGCATTACCACGCTTCCGATGCGCTGCCGCGCTGGGCGATCGGCCAGGTGCCGACCGCGGAGGCGGGCGGGCTTGTCTTCTATCGCCTGCTCGGCTGAAACCGCCCGGCAGCAGGGCCGGGGGCGCCGCATGGAAGACCGCATCTACACCATGGTCCGGGAAGCCGATTGGCGCGCCGCGGAAGCCGCCGGCGCCTATGCCGGCAGTGCCGATGATGCGCGCGACGGCTTCCTGCACTTCTCCACCGCCGCGCAGCTGCGCGCCAGCGCGGCCAAGCATCGCGCCGGCGTCGCGGATCTGTGGCTGCTGGAGGTGGATGCCAGGCGCCTCGGTTCGGCGCTGCGCTGGGAACCCGCGGCGGGCGGCAGCCGGCCGGGCCTCTTCCCGCATCTCTATGCGAAGCTGCCGCTTTCGGCGGTGCTCTCCGCCACGCGGCTGCCGCTGGGCGCGGATGGCCGGCACGGCTTTCCGTCGCAGATTCCCTGACGCGGCCTCAGCCGCAGATTCCCTGACGCGGCTTCAGCCGCAGCGGCTGACCGCCATCAGGCAGGTGGTGCCCGGTTCCTGCCGCGCCGCGCAATCCTGCATGGCATGGCCCTGCGCCGCCACCAGCGTGGCGCCATCGCCCACCCCATAGCCGAGCACCGTGTAGGTATCCGCCGCGCGCGTCATCACCAGGCCCAGCCCGCGCAGATTGTGCGCCACGGCGATGCAGCGTTGCCGCGTTTCCAGCAGCAGCCGACAGGCGCGCTGGTCGTTGCCGCGACGGCAGTCGCGGTCCGCCATGCGATGCGCGGCCTGCCTTTCCCCGCGACGCGACACGCCGAGGCCGCTGGAGGGCGAGGTTGCGGCATAGGCCACCAGGCTGGCCTCTCCGCCCGGCGTTGCCGCGCGCGGCCCGCGCGGCGCGGCGCCCCGGCCGCTGGCCTCCGCCGTGCCCGCCTGGTGCTGGCGCGACAGGAAATCCTCCCCCGCCCGGCATCGGACCAAGCAGACCTGCAGGTCCCGCGGCGTGCCGCTGCGCGGCTGCGGCGCGCATTGCCGCTGGCAGGACGCGCTTTCGGGCGGGCCGCCCTGCGCCAGGGCGGCGCCCGAAAGGCCCGGCAGGAACAGGACGAGCAGGGCCAGGGCCTGGCAGCCGCGAGGGAAGGACAGGTGTGCGATCATCGCGGTTTGGACTCCGTATCGCCAGTGCAACGCAGGGCGGGCCGGAAAGGCGTGACGACCGCGGAATAAATTCGTCCGCCGCGGCGGCTTGCGCGGCGGCAGGCGGCGCCGCAGTTTGGCGGCCAGCGTTTCGGGGGACGACGACGAATGGCGGGCCATGTGCAGACGGTGCTGGGCGCGGTGCCGCCCGAAAGCCTGGGCCCGACCCTGATGCATGAGCATGTGCTCTGCGACATCACGCCGCCCGCCCTACGCCAGGCCAGCGCGCACCGCCCCGAGCTGCTGCAGCCCATCACCCTCGTCAGCCGCTACGACATCGACTACGGCCGCCACCCGCATGCCGGCAAGACGGTGATGCTGGACCGCGAGCTGGCGGTGGCGGAGCTTGGCATGTTCCGCGCCGAGGGCGGCGCGACCATGGTCGAGATGACCATCGGCGGCCTGGCGCCGGACCCCGAGGGGCTGGTCGAAGTCTCCCGCCGCAGCGGCGTTCAGCTCGTCATGGGCTGCGGCCAGTATGTGGAGGATTTCCAGGATCCGGCGAACCACGCCCGCAGCGTGGAGGATTTTGCCGATGAGATGATCACCGCCATGCGCCACGGTGCCTGGGGGACGGAGGTGCGCGCCGGCATCATCGGCGAGATCGGCTGCTCCGCCCCCTGGACCGCGCTGGAGCGCCGCGTCATGGCCGGCGCCGTCCTCGCGCAGCAGGAAACCGGCGCCGCGCTGACCATCCATCCCGGCGTGCATCCCGACCAGCCGGCCGAGATCATCGCCTTCCTGCGCGCCCACGGCGGCCATATCCCGCGCACCATCATCGACCACGTCGACCGCACCATCTTCGACGACGACCGCCTCTTCGCCCTGGCCGACACCGGCTGCATCCTGGAGTTCGACCTCTTCGGCTACGAACACGCCTACTGGTCCTTCGCACCCATCAACATGCCGAACGACGGCACGCGCATCGACACCATCCGCAAACTGCTGGACCGCGGCCACACCGAGCAGATCGTCATCAGCCAGGACATCTGCCGCCTGACCCGCCTGCGGCACTACGGCGGCCACGGCTACGGCCACATCTTCCGCAACATCATCCCCTTCATGCGCGAACGCGGCTTCTCCCAAGCCGAACTCGACGCGATGCTGGTGGAAACGCCCCGGCGGCTGCTGACATTGCCGGGGTGAGGGTGGCGCTGGTTGTTTGCAAGGAGGGCGCCGCCCTCCCTGCACCCTCCCGCCAGGAGGCAGTGGCCTCCTGGACCTCAGGACCTTGAACGGAAAGGGAGAGGGGCCGGCGGTTCCGCAGGTTCAGCGGTCTCTTGGGCCCCTCTCCCTTTCCGTTCATGAATCGAAGGGTTCCAAGGGTCCACTGACCCTTGGCAGGGGCGTGACGCATGCGTCACGGGGGGACAGCGTCCCCCTGCGAACCACCCAGCGCAACCTCAGCCGGTAATGCCAATCTGCCACGGGGCGAATTCGTGTTTGCCGAGGCCCAGGAGTTCGCTCTTGGTCGGTTCGCCGGAGGCGGTGCGCAGCAGCAGGTCCAGGATGCGTTCGCCCATTTCGGCGAGGCTTGCGGTGCCGTCGAGGATTTCGCCGCAGTTGATGTCCATGTCTTCTTCCAGGCGGCGGAACATGGGTGTGTTGGTGGCGAGTTTCACGGAGGGGACGGGTTTCGCGCCGTACATGGAGCCGCGGCCGGTGGTGAAGGCGATCATGTTCGCGCCGCCGGCGACCTGGCCGGTGGCGGAGACGGGGTCGAAGCCGGGCGTGTCCATGAAGACGAAGCCCTTGGTGGTGATGGGCTCCGCGTAGCGGAACACGTCCATCAGCGGGCCGGTGCCGCCTTTCATGGAGGAGCCGAGGGATTTCTCCAGGATGTTGGCGAGGCCGCCGGCCTGGTTGCCGGGGCTGACCACGCCGTTGATCTGCGTGTCGCGGCCCGGCGTGTAGACATCCTTCCACCAGCGGATGCGCTCGATGAGCTTTTGGCCGACTTCCTCGCTGACGGCGCGGCGGGTGAGGGTGTGTTCGACGCCGTAGATCTCAGGGGTTTCGGAGAGGATGGCAGTGCCGCCATGGCGCACCAGCAGGTCCATCGCGGCGCCGAGTGCGGGATTGGCGGTGATGGAGGAGAATCCATCGGACCCGCCGCATTGCAGTCCGACCGAGAGATGCGCGGCGGAGACGGTGGTGCGGGTGGCCTTGTTGGCTTCGGCCATCATCTCCCGCACCGCGGCCACGCCGGCGTCGATGCTTTTGCGGGTGCCGCCCACTTCCTGCATCACCAGGGACCGCAGCATGGGGCCGGGCGTCAGACCCTGTTCGGCCAGCAGGCCGGCGATCTGGTTGCGCTCGCAGCCCAGGCCGATGACGACCACGCCGGCGACATTGGGGTGGCGCATATAGCCGCCCAGCGTCCGGCGCAGCAGCTGCATCGGCTCGCCGGACAGCTCCATGCCGCAGCCGGTGGAATGGGTGAAGGCGGCGACGCCGTCCACATTCGGCCATTCCGCCATGCGCTCCGGCGTGAACCAGTCCGCCACGGCGTGGGAGACGGTGGCGGAACAGTTCACGGAGGAGACGACGGCGATGAAGTTGCGCGTGCCGACGCGGCCATCGGCGCGGACGTAACCCTCGAAGGTCTTGCGCTGGTCCTCGGGGATCATCTCCACCGGGCGGTAGTCCCGCCCGATCGCGTAGTCGCGGTCGAATTCCCGGAAATCGATGTTGTGGGCATGCACCATGGTGCCGGCGGGGATGTCCTCCGCCGCGAAGCCGATGGTGACCTGGTATTTCAGTACCGGGTCGCCCTTGCGGAGTTGCGTGGTGGCGATCTTGTAGCCGGCAGGCACCTTGTTGCGCGCCAGCATATTCTCGCCCGGGATGGAGGTGCCCGGCTCGATGTCGATGCGCGCCACCACCACATTGTCGTCCGGGTGCAGGCGGATGACGGGGCCGTTCAGGCGCTTGGCTTTCAGGTCGATCATGGGGGCGTCTCCGTTTTCCCCAATCCACCATGTTCCGCCGCGCCTGTCAGCCTCCGCCGCGGGGTCAGCCCAGCATCTGGCCGCCATCGACGATGAGGGTCTGGCCCGTCACCCAGCGCGCCGCCGGGCTGGCCAGGAACAGCACCACCTCCGCCACTTCCTCCGGCGTGCCGAGCCGGCCGAAGGGGATGGAGTCGAGGACGCGGTTGTAGAGCGCGGGGTCACTGGATTTGCGCTGTTCCCAGGACCCGCCTGGAAATTCGATGGAACCAGGTGCCACCGCATTCACCCGCACCCCATCCGGCCCGAAGGCCGCCGCCTGGCTGGATGTGTAGTTCACCAGCAGCGCCTTCACGGCCGCATAGGCCGGCGTGCGCAGCGAGGGACGGAAGCCGGAGATGGAGGAGACATTGACGATGCAGCCGCGGCTTTCCTTCAGATGCGCTGCGGCGGCGCGGCTGGCGCGCACGGTGGCCATCACGTCCACGTTCAGCCCGCGCGCCCAATCCTCCTCCGTGTCCTTCGCGCCGAAGCCGCTGGCATTGTTCACCAGCACATCGATGCCGCCCAACGCCTGCGCCGCCTGCGCCACCCAGCCGGTGACCTGATCCGCCACGCCGAGATCGGCAGCGGTCGCATGCCCGGTCACGCCCAGCGCCGCGATTTCCGCCCGCGTCGCCTCCAGCGCCTTGGCGTCCCGCGCACAGATCGATACCGCAGCGCCGGCTGCGGCAAAGCCCAGCGCGATGGATCGTCCGATGCCGCGCGACCCGCCCGCCACCAGCACCCGCTTGCCCGCAAAATCCGCCATGACCCCGTCCCCCAACTGCATCCGGCCCCCAGCAGAGGCCATCCCTGCATGGCTTGGCAAGCCGCCCGGTCCGGTGCAGATGATGCGGTATGGTGGGAGTATCCAAGTCATGCCGGAAGCCCAGGCGGTGAACCAGACCGTGGCGGAGGCGCTGCTCGCGGCGCTGGCCCAGCGCGGCACGAAGCGGATCTGGGGCGTGCCGGGCGGCGGCTCCTCGCTGGATGTGATCGCGGCGGCGCCGCGCTTCGGCATCGACTTCATCCTGGCGCGCCAGGAAGCCAATGCGGCGATGATGGCCCTGGCGGATGCGGAGCTGACGGGCGCGCCGGGCGTGGTGATGACCACCAAGGGGCCGGGTGTGTCCAACGCCGCCAATGGCCTGGCCTGCGCCATGCTGGAACGCGCGCCGCTGCTGCTGCTTTCCGATGGCTTCACCGCCGCGCAGCTCGCCTATGTCACGCACCAGGTTTTCGATCAGCAGGCGGCGACGGCCGCGATCGCCAAGGGCTATGCGCGGGCGGAGGGCGAGGCGCCGGCCGAGGAGATCGGCGCGCTGTTGGACCTGGCGCTGGCCGCGCCACGCGGCGCCGTGCATCTGGACCTGACCGGCGCGGCCGCGCGCCGCAGTGCGCCGCCGGCAGCCAGGCGCGCGATGGCGGCCGAGGCCGCGCCCGGCTTCGGCGATGCCGCGGCGCTGCTGGCCAAGGCGCGTCGCCCGGTGATCCTGGCGGGGCTGGAGGCCGCCGAGGAGACCACCGCGGCGGCGCTGCGCCGGCTGGCGGAGGCGCTGGGCTGCCCCGTGCTGGTCACCTACAAGGCCAAGGGCGTGATGCCGGATGCGCATCCGCTTTATGCCGGCCTGTTCACGGGCGGCACGCTGGAATCGCCCTGCGTCGGCCGCGCGGATCTCATCCTCCAGGTCGGCCTCGATCCGGTGGAGCTGATCCTGCAGCCCTGGCGCTATGCCGCGCCCATCCTCGATCTCGCGCTGCGCCCGCATCCCGTGCGCTATGCGCAGCCGGCCGCGGCGCTGCATGGCGATCTCGCGGCGAGTCTGGCCAGCCTGGCGCCGCGCCCCTCGGAATGGACGGCGGCGGAGATCGCGGCGCTGCGGGGGGAGGCGCTGGCGGCGCTGGAATGGCGCGGGCAGGGCGGGGTCTCTCCGCCGGATATCGTGCGCCTGGCGCAGCAGGAAGCGCGTGCGGCCGGGCGCGCGCCGCGCGTCGCGGTGGATGCGGGGGCGCATATGTTCTCCGCCACCGCCTTCTGGCAATGCGCGGCGCCACGCGACCTGCTGATCTCGAACGGCCTCGCCTCCATGGGCTTCGCCCTGCCGGCGGGCATCGCCGCCGCGCTGCATGATCCCGCGCGCGGCGCCATCGCCTTCACGGGGGATGGCGGGCTGATGATGTGCCTCGGCGAACTGGCGACTGCCGCGCAGACCGGTGCGAGGCTGGTGACCATCGTCTTCAACGACAGCGCGCTCTCGCTGATCGACATCAAGCAGCAGCAGCGCCAGCTGGCCCCCGCCGGCGTCGCCTTCGCGCCGGCGGATTTCGCCAGGGTGGCGGAGGGCTTCGGCCTGCGCGGCTTCCGCGCCGATACGCCCGAAAGCTACCGCGACGCGCTGCGCGCCGCCCTGGCGCTGGACGGGCCGAGCCTGATCGACGTGCAGGTGAACCCCGCGGGCTATCCCGCGCAGCTGCAGGCGATGCGCGGATGACCCAGCCGCTTTCCGCCCTGCGCCTCGGCACCGCCTGGGCGCGCATCGCCGGCCTGATGGACGAGGCGGCCGAGACCTTCGTCCGCACCAGTTTTTCCTCCGTCGTGCGGGACAACTGGGACATGGCCGTGGGGCTGATGGACAGCGCCGGCCGGCAATTCGCGCAATCCTCCCGCTCCGTCCCCAGCTTCGTCGGCACCATGCCGGTGACTCTGGCGGCGATGCTGCGCCGGATTCCGGCGGAGCGGCTGGTGGATGGCGATGTGCTGATCTCCAATGACGGCTATCTCGGCACCGGCCATCTGAACGACATCACCATGCTGAAGCCGATCTTTGCGAAGGGCCGCATCACCGCCTGGATCGGTAGCACCTTCCACGCCACCGATATCGGTGGCGCGCCGAGCGTGGAGGCGCGCGACTCCTGGGAGGAGGGCCTCACCATTCCCGTCGCGCGCATCCTGCGCGGCGGTGAGGAGAATGAGGATGTCTTCGCCTTCCTGGAGGCCAATCTCCGCCTGCCGGAGGAGGTGCTGGGCGACCTGCGCGCGCAATTCGCCATGTACGACCAGGCCGCGCCGCGCCTGCTGCGCATCCTGGCGGAGGAAGGCATCGCCGATGCCGATGCGCTCTCCGCCGAAATCTTCGCCCGCTCCGAACGCGCGATGCGGGAGGCGATCGCGGCCGTGCCGGATGGCGAGGTGTTCGACGAGGTCACGGCCGATGGCTTCGAACACCCCGTCACTATCCGGCTGCGGCTGGCGGTGAAGGGGGATCAGCTGACGCTGGATTTCACCGGTACGGATGCGCAGATCGCGCGCCCGGTGAACTCGCCGCTGAATTTTTCACGCGCCTATTCCAACTACGCCGTGAAATGCGCCTTCGATCCCACCACGCCGAACAATGACGGCTGCTTCCGCCCGATCACGCTGATCGCGCCGGAAGGCAGCATCGTGAATCCACGCCGGCCCGCGCCGGTCTGGGGACGGCACCTCACGGGCCATTACCTGCCGATGCTGGTGCTCTCGGCGCTGGGAAAACTGATTCCGGATCGCGTCGTCGCGGAATCCGGCAGCCCGCTGTGGAACGTCTACTTCACGGGTGAGCATGCGGATGGCCGCCGCTACGTCCGCATGTTCTTCATGAATGGCGGGCATGGCGCCGCGGCCTCGCATGACGGCGCGGCCTGCCTCTCCTTCCCCTCCAATGTCGCGACGCAGCCGGTGGAGCAGTTCGAGAATGCGGCGCCGCTGCTGATCACGGAGAAATCGCTGATCCCGGGCAGCGGCGGCGATGGCACGATGCGCGGTGGCCTCGGCCAGCGCCTCGGTTTTCGCGTCATCGGCGACAGGCCCGTCACCGCCACCTACCGCCACGAACGTGTGCAGCACCCGCCGCGCGGCTTGCTGGGCGGTGCGGCCGGGCGTGGCGGGCGGGACCTGCTGAACGGCACGCAGGTCGCCGCCAAGGCGCGGCTGGTCCTGCAGCCCGGTGACACGCTGGTCTTCGAAACGCCCGGCGGCGGCGGCTTCGGCGCGCCAGAGGCGCGCAGCGCCGCAGCGCGCGATGCGGATGCCGCGGAGGGATATGTGTGATGCAGCCCTGGCAGATCGGCGTCGATATCGGCGGCACCTTCACGGATTTCGTGCTGCTGGATGCGCGCGACGGCCGCCTGTTCAACGGCAAGGTGCTGACCACGCCGCATGCGCCGGAACAGGCGGTGCTGTCGGGGATTCGCGACCTTCTGGCGCAACACGGCGTGGCGCCCGCCGAAGTGCGGCATGTGATCCACGGCACCACGCTGGTCGCCAATGCGCTGATCGAGCGCCGCGGCGTGCCGACCGGCTTCCTCACCACCGAAGGGTTCCGGGACGTGCCGGAGATCGGCACGGAGCTGCGCCACGACACCTACGACCTGTTCATGCGCCGCCCCGATCCGCTGGTGCCGCGGCGGCTTCGCCTCGGCGTGCCGGAACGGCTGCGCGCGGATGGGCAGGTGCTGACTCCGTTGGACGAGGAGGCCGCCCGCACGCAAATCCGCGCGCTGCGCGATGGCGGCGCGCAGGCGCTGGCCATCTGCCTGCTGCACGCCTTCCTCAACCCCGTGCATGAACGCCGCCTGGCGGAAATCGCGCGGCAGGAGGCACCGGGGCTGACGCTGTGCCTCTCCTCTGACCTCGTGCCCGAGATCGGCGAATACGAGCGCGGCACCACCACCATCTGCAATGCCTATGTGCAGCCGGTCTTCGAAGGCTATCTCGCGCGCCTCGGCGACGGCCTGCGCGGCGCGGGGCTGACCGGGCCGCTGTTTCTGATGCTCTCCGATGGCGGCACGGTGCGGGAGGATGTGGCGGCGCGGCATCCGATCCGCCTGGTGCAGTCCGGCCCCGCTGGCGGCGTGCAGGCGGCCCGCGTCATCGGCGAAAGCGCAGCTGCTTCGGACATCCTCTGCTTCGACATGGGCGGCACCACGGCGAAGGCCGCGCTGATCGATGGCGGGCAGCCGCAGCGCAGCCTGGATTTCGAAGTCTCCCGCGTCGACGGCTTCCGCAAGGGCAGCGGCTTTCCGCTGAAGGTGCCGGTGATCGAGATGATCGAGATCGGCGCCGGCGGCGGCTCCATCGCGCGCGTCGATCGGCTGGGCCTGATCCGCGTGGGTCCGGACAGCGCCAGCAGCGATCCCGGCCCGGCCTGCTATGGAATCGGCGGCACGCTGCCCACCGTCACCGATGCGGATCTGCTGCTCGGCTACCTCGCGCCGGACAGCTTTCTGGGCGGCGACATGACGCTGGACGTGTCCGCGGCCGAGCGCGCGATGGCCAGGAATATCGGCGAGCCGCTGGGCCTGTCCGCGCTGGAAGCGGCCTGGGCGGTGCATGAGACGGTGAACCAGTCCATGGCCCAGGCCGCCGCCGTGCATGCGCTGGAAAAGGCGCGGCGGATCGAAGGCTATACCATGGTGCCGATCGGTGGCGCCGGCCCCGTGCATGCCTGCGCCATCGCCATGAAGCTCGGCCTGAAGCGGCTGGTCTCGCCGCCCGGCGCCGGCGTCGCCTCGGCCTTCGGATTTCTCGCCGCGCCGATCTCCTTCGCGCTGTTGCGCGCCATGGTGGCGCCGCTGGCGACGCTGGACCTCGATGCGCTGTATCGCATGCTGGCGGAGCTGGAGGCGGAGGGCCGCGCGATGGTGGCGGAGGCCGGCGTCACGCAGGTGACGATCCGCCGCATCGCCGCCATGCGCTATGCCGGCCAGGGCTACCAGGTGGAGGCGGAGGTCACGTCGCTCGACCGCGACGCGCTGCGCGCGGCCTTCGAGGCCGAGTATCGAAGGCTCTATGGCCGCGTCGAAGCCGGCCTGCCGGTGGAGACGGTCGGCTGGCGCGTCATCGTCGCCGGTCCCACGCCGAAGCTGGACCTGGCGCGGCCGGGCGAGGGCGGCAAGACCTCGCTGAAGGGCAGGCGCCGGGCCTGGTTCGGCACCGGCTTCGTGGAGGCCGCGGTGCATGACCGCACGGCGCTGCGCCCGGGCGACACCTTGGCCGGCCCGGCGCTGGTGGAGGAACGCGAGAGCACGCTGGTGCTGCCGCCCGGCGCGCGCGCCAGGGTGGATACGGCCCTGAACCTGGTGGTCGAATTCGGCTAGACCCGCGCGCGCCATTCCGGATGGGCGGCGGTGGTGCCCCGCACCACAGCCTCATAGGCGGCCTGCAGACGCTGCGTCATGGCGCCAGGCTTGCCATCCCCCACCGGCAGCCGGTCCACGCTGGTGACGGCGACAAGTTCCTGCCCGGTGCCGCAGAGAAAGACCTCGTCGGCCACATAAAGCTCCGTGCGATCCACGTCGCGCTGCTCCACGGGAATGCCGGCCTCGGCTGCCAGGGTCAGCACCGTCTCCCGCGTCACGCTTTCCAGGATGTCGCTGGACCGCCCCGGCGTCACCAGCACGCCATCGCGCGCCAGGAAGATGCAGGCCGCCGCGGCTTCCGAGAGCTTGCCGCGCGCCGTCAGCAGCAGTGCACTGTCGTAGCCATCCGCGCGCGCCTGCAGATTCGCCAGCCGGCTCGCATGGTAATTGGCCGAGGCCTTGATGCGCGGCGGCATCGCATTGTCGGAAATCCGCGTCCAGGAGGAGACGGTGGCCGCCAGACCCGTGGCGAATTTCGGCGAGCGTTCGCGCGGCAGCGCCGCCACCACCCAGCCCACCGGCCCCGTGCTGGCCAGCGTGCCCAGCGATTCCAGCTGCGCCTGCAGGCGGATATAGGCGTCCTCATCCGGCGCGTTCAGCCGCACCACCTCCAGCACCGCGGCGCGCAGCACCTCCGTGCTCGGCGGCGCCTCGAAGCGCATCACCTTCATGCCCTGCTGCATCCGCGCCAGGTGCTCATCCAGCCGGAAGACGCTGAAGCTGCCATCGACCGGATTGCGATAGGCGCGCAGCCCCTCGAAGACCGCCACGCCATAGGCCACCGCGACGGACAGCGGATGCAGCCGTGCCTCCGCGAAGGGCATGGCCGTGCCATTGTGGATGATGGTGTGGGCGGTCCACATGCGGCTTGTTCCCTCGCGATCTCCGGGCGAGTGTGCGCGGCCCGCCTGGCCACGACAAGACGACGAGGAAACCGATGACGCCGCTCGACGCGACCCTGCTGCCGGAAGGGCTGCGCGCCCGCATCCTCCCCGATGTGAACGGCCTGTCGGTGCATCTGCTGGAGGCCGGCGCGGCGGGCCAGCCGGCGCTGCTGCTGCTGCATGGCTTTCCGGAACTCGCCTTCTCCTGGCGCAAGGTGATGCCCGGCCTGGCCGCGGCGGGCTATCATGTCCTTGCCCCCGATCTGCGCGGCTATGGCCGCACTACGGGCTGGCGCGCGGATTATGACGCGCCGCTGGCGCCCTTCCTGCTGACCAATATCGTGCGCGACCAGCTCGCGCTGCTGGAGGCGCTGGGCATCGCCGCCGTGCATGCGGTGGTGGGCCACGACTATGGCTCGCCCGTCGCCGCAAGCTGCGCGCTGATCCGCCCCGATGTCTTCCGCCGCGTGGCGCTGATGAGCGCGCCCTTCGCCGGCGTGCCGCCGCGCCCCTCAGCCGGTGCCGCGGAGGTGCATGCGGCACTCGCCGCGCTGGAACCGCCGCGCAAGCACTACCAATGGTATTATGCCGAGCGCCACGCGGCGGCGGAGATGGACCATCCGCCGCAGGGCCTGCACGCCTTCCTGCGCGCCTACTACCACCACAAGAGCGCCGACTGGCCCGGCAACCGGCCCTTCGAACTGTCCGGCTGGACGGCGGAGGAACTGGCGAAGCTGCCCGACTACTACGTGATGCCGCTGCGGGCGACGATGCCGGAAGCGGTCGCGCCTTATGCGCCGCCGGGCGAGGCGCCCTGGCTGACCGATGCGGAACTGGCCGTCTATGCGGGCGAATATGCCCGCACCGGATTCGCCGGCGGGCTGCAATCCTATCGCTGCGGCACCACCGGCGCGAATGCGGCGGAGCTGGCGCTGTTCCGTGGCCTGCGCATCACCGTGCCGGCCTGCTTCATCGCCGGTGCCAGCGACTGGGGCATCCACCAGTTTCCGGGCGCGCTGGCGCGCATGCAGCGGGAAGGCTGCGCCGATTTCCGCGGCCTGCACCTGATCCCCGGCGCGGGGCATTGGGTGCAGCAGGAACAGCCGGCGGCGGTGGTGGCACTGCTGCGGGACTTCCTGGCCGCCTGATCAGCCCTGGGGCAGCGTCTCCAGCCCCGGCGCCGTGCCGCGGGCGAAGTCGACCATATGGGCGATCAGGCGGTCCGAGGCCTCGGCGGCCGCCGCCTCCTCTCCGGCCGCGACGCTGCCGGCGACGGCGGCGTGCAGGGCGATGGTGGTGGCCAGCTCATCCTCCGCCCGGTGGTGGAAGAACCAGAAGCGGCGGCAGACGGCATGCAGGCTGGCCACAGCGGCGGCGGCCACCGGGTTGCGCGCCGCATCCGCCAGCGCCTGGTTCAGCTGGCCGTCCTGGCGCAGGAAGGCGCGCAGATCGCCGGCGCGCCCGGCCTCGGCCATGTCGGCGGCCAGCCGCGCCAGGGCGGCGCGTTCGGCGGGGCGGGCGCGGCGGGCGGCGGCGCGGGCGATCAGCCGGTCCAGCTCCCGCCGGGTCTCCAGCACATGCAGCTGGTGGTGCAGATCGACGCCGGTCACGACCACGCCCCGGCGCGGCAGCACCTGCACCAGGTGTTCCCGCGCCAGGCGCTGCAGCGCCTCCCGCACCGGGGTGGTGCCGATGCCGAGCATCCGGCCGAGGATGGCCTCGGAGACCACGCTGCCGGGGGCGAGGTCGAGGGTGACGATCATCTCCTCGAGTCGCGCATAGGCCGCCTCGGTCAGGGTGGGCGCGGCCCAGCCGGGGGAAGGGGCCGGGGAGGGGCCCGGGGAGGGGGCCGTGGAGGGGTCATCGGCGGGTCGGGTCATGCGCGCGGAGCCTAACACGGGGTGGCGGTGGCCGCGCCGGCCTTCGAACTGTTGCTTTGCTGCCACAGCCTGCGGCCTGTTGCCGGGCCGGCATCATCCAGCCCTCGCTCGCGCAGCGGTTGCGCGGTAGATGAACCCTGGAATGGGCGTCCGGATCGTGCCGGCCTGCCACCTCTCCGGGATGACCGGGGATCAAGGAGCGATGATGATGCGAGTTCGGAACGCCCTCCTGGCCGCGACCTTCCTGGCCCTGCCGCTGGCAGCCCAGGCGCAGCCGATCACTGGCCTGTATGTCGGCGCCGGCGCCGGCGTGAACCTGCTGCAGGAATCCGATGTCAGCACGAGCGGCCCCGTGGTCGCCGGCACGACCAATGCGCAGCGCAGCGGCCAGATCGAGTTCAACTACGGCTATGTGGGCGTGATCAGCCTGGGCTACGGCTTCGGCAACGGCGTCCGCGTGGAGCTCGAGGGCTCCTACCGCGAGAACGAGGTGGACGGCATCTCCGGCTTCTCCGGCCTGACCCGCCCGGTCCGCACGGATGGCAAGGCCCGCTCCTACGGCGTGATGGCCAATGCCCTGTATGACTTCGACCTCGGCCCGGGCAGCTTCATCACCCCGTATGTCGGCGCTGGCGCCGGCTATATCTGGCACGAGTACGACAGCGTCCGCGCCGTCGGCGCCAATGGCATCAACTCGGTGACCGATGGCGAGCAGGGCCGCTTCGCCTACCAGGCGATCGTCGGCGCCGCCTTCCCGATCTCCGCGGTGCCCGGCCTGGCCGTGACCACCGAATACCGCTTCATGGGCACGCTCTCCCCCGAGCTCGACACCCGCAGCAACGCCCGCCCGGGCGCGGCCGGCAATGCCGAGGTGGACAACTTCAACCACAGCCTGCTGATCGGCCTGCGCTACGCCTTCGGCGTGACGCCGCCGCCGCCGGTCGTGGCGCCGGCCGCCCCGCCGGCCGCCGCCCCGGCCGGCGCCCGCACCAACCGGGTGGTAGTCGTCATCGTCCGCGCCCGCCGGACGGACC
>NZ_JBHYDM010000038.1:0-43510 GCF_051860665.1 Falsiroseomonas sp. | reverse complement strand
GGCCGCTTCCCCGCAGCCGAGTGCGCCAACTACCTCGCCAACTCAGGATATCCACGCCTGATGTGAAAATGCTCTAGTCGAATCGGATCACTATCTCTGATTGGGGCATCGTTTCAATATGAATTCCCTGTTGGCATTTTGGTTAAGAAAGATCGAGATGCGCTGCTGGACCAGGTGAATGAACTTATTCAGACGATTGAACAGGCGGACGTTTCTGAGGATTTGCGCGCAATTTTAAGGCGGAATGCTTCGCTTATGGCTTTTGCCTTGGTCAATACGGATTTGCTCGGCCTGGATGGCGTGTATGATGTCCTCGGTGGCGCACTCATGGCAGCGCGCCGCGCTGAGCGCGCCGTCTCACCCGAGGAGGATGAAGAGCCCACGACCGAAGCCGGACTTCTATCGAAGTTTAAGACGGTCGGTATGGGCATCCTGAAGGCGGCAGATGCCGCTGATCGAGTCGGTAAAGGGGTGCGCGCAGTCGAATCGCTCGGTAGTGGGCTAGGGTTCTTGCCAGGGTCTGGCTAAACCCAGTTTGTGAGTAGCCGCCGCCCCTGCGGCACGTCACGAGCATCGGTGCAAGCCGTAGCCTGCGCCGTGTAGACAAGGGCGTTACAAAGAAGTTTTTGCGGCGCGGTCCGCACCAGAGGCTTTTGACGGCTGGCAGCGATACTGCGAAAAAGCCTTGCGCATCGGGAATAATTCCTATAGGAATGCTTCCCCATAAACCCGCGCCCGGAGCACCCCCATGCGGCTCCACTTCCCCCTCCGCCCCACCGCCCCGCATGACTGGTTTCCCCTGACGGACAGCGAGTGGGCGGCCCTCTGCGACTTCCTCCCCACCGGCCGGGGCAGACCTCCGCGGGATCGCAGGCAAATCTGGAATGCCATCTTCTGGGTGGCCTGTGGCACCGATCCCTGGGCGGCGCTGCCCAGGGATTTTTGCGATTATGGCACCGCGCATAGCGCGCTGATGTACCAGGCCCGCAATGGCACGCTGGAGCGGCTGCTGCTCGCGGTTTCGCGTCATCCCTTCTCCCGGCCGGACATGGCCAGCCTGGAATGGCGCATCTGCCGGGCCTTTCGGCGCGCCGCGCGGCAGCTCAGCCCCTATGCCCTGCTGATGGCGCGGGACCTCGGCATGGAGAGTGCCTTGCCGGGGCCGGCGGAGTTGCTGCCGAAGGCCCCGGTGCCACAGCCCGGCCGGCCGGATGCGCCCTACGAGGTGCCGCGGATGCCCCGCATTCCGCGCCGCACCCTGCGCGGCCTGCCGCCGCCGCGGCTGCACATCCCCGCGCTACCGCCCCTGGTCGAAAAGGCCCCCCGCCGCCCCCGCCACCTGGTCCTCCGCCCCGTCCGCCGGGTGTAGCCCCAACAGAAAAAGCCCTCTCCCCAGCGGGGAGAGGGTTGGGAGAGGGGAGATCTACCTGACCCGGTCAGAAACCGCGTCAGACCGGATTGAACGCCGTGATCTTCGTCCCGTTGATCGCGAGCGCCGCCATCAGCCCTTCCTGGGCGAAGGTCACCGCGTAGACCGGCTCGCGCAGCGTGGTGGCCGTCACGTTCGCCTGCACGCCGCGGTCGAGTGCGACGACGGAGGGGCCGGTGCCGATCTCCCAGCCATCCGCCGCCTGCAGGGCGCGCAGCGCCGCGTCGGTCATGAAGAACATGGCCAGCCCCGCCACCTGGGCGCCGGCCTGCAGGCCGAAGGAGGCGCCGGCGATGCGGTAGTAGCCCTGGCGTTCGTTGCCGCGGAACAGGATGCCTTCGCCGTACTGGCCGCCGACGATCAGGCCGCCGCTGACGATGCGCGGGAAGACCAGCACGGCCTGGGCGCGTTCGAAGAGGGGGGCGGTGTTCGGCATGCCGCGCAGGGTGGCGAGGGCCGCGGTGGTGTTCGCGTCGATCTCGGCGCGGCTGGCGGCGTGGGCCGGGCGGGGCAGGGTGGAGAGCAGGCTGCCGCCGGTCAGGGCCAGGGCGGCGTGGCGGGTCAGGGTGCGGCGGTCGATCGGCATCTTTCGGGCTCCAAGGTCCAGATGCCGCCTGAACGTCGCCGCCTCCGTTCCGGTTGCAACGGGGGCGGGGAGATTTGTGTAACGGCGTGTCAGGCCTGGATCAGCCGCACCCGCCGGCCGTCGACGCCGAGTGCGACGCGCCCTGCCCGCAGGTCCAGCGCGGCGGCGCCGAAGACCTCGCGGCGCCAGCCCTGCAGGGCGGCGAGTTCCGTTTCTCCGGCGGCGAGGCGTTCCAGTTCCTCGGAATTGGCGAGAAGGCGGGGGGCCACCTGGTGTTCCTCGCTCTTGGCGGCCAGCAGCACCTTGAGCAGCGCGACGAGGGCGGGGGAGGGGTTGGCGCCGCTGGCGCGTTCCTTCGGCGCCTCGGGCAGGGCGGAATCGGGCAGGGCCTTGGCTTCCTGGATGGCGAGCAGGAGCGAGGCGCCGGACTTGCCCTTGGCAAAGCCTTCGGAGATGCCGCGGGCGCGGGACAGGTCGGCGACCGTCTCGGGGGCGGTGGCGGCGATCTCCAGCAGCGTCTCGTCCTTCACCAGGCGCTGGCGGGGGATGTTCACGCGCTGCGCCTCCCTCTCCCGCCAGGCGGCGGCGGCGCGGAGGGCACCGAGGAAGCGCCGGTTGTGGGTGCGGGGGCGCAGCCTTTCCCAGGCGGTCTCGGGGTCCTGGCGATAGGTGGCGGGCTCGGCCAGGGCGGCCATTTCCTCCGCCACCCAGCTGCCGCGGCCCTCGCGCTCCAGCTTGGTGGTGAGTGCGGTGTAGATGCGGCGGAGGTGGGTGACGTCCGCGGCCGCATAAGCGATCTGGGCGGGGGAGAGGGGGCGGGCGGCCCAGTCGCTGAAGCGGTGCGCCTTGTCGATCTGGGCATTGGCGAGCGAGCGGGCGAGCTGGTCGTAGCTCACCTGGTCGCCGAAGCCGGCGACGGTGGCGGCGATCTGCGTGTCGTAGATGGGGGTGGGCACGGCGCCGTATTTCAGCAGGAAGATTTCCACATCCTGGCGGGCGGCGTGGAAGACCTTCATCACCGCGGTATCGGCGAGGAGGTCGCCGAGGGCGGTGAGGTCGATGCCGGGGGCGAGGGCATCGACCACGGCCACCTCATGCTCGCCGGCCAGCTGGACGACGCAGAGCTCGGGCCAATAGGTCCGCTCCCGCATGAACTCCGTGTCCACCGTCACGAAGCTCTCGCCGCGCAGGCGGGTACAGAGGGCGACCAGCGCCTCGGTGTCGGTGATCAGGTATGGCGCCGCTTCGGCGCCCGCGGTGCGGCGGCTCATATCCTGTTCTGTAGCGCCCGGCGGGGCGCGGCGAAAGGCGTTGGCCTTGACATCCGGGGCCCGGTCGGGCGGTTTGCCGCCTCAGCACATCACCGCCAGGTCAGTCCCCCACCATGCACGCCTATCGCACCCATCACTGCGGCGCGCTCCGCGCCGCCGACGCCGGCAAGACCGTCCGCCTTTCGGGCTGGGTGCACCGCAAGCGCGACCATGGCGGTCTGCTGTTCGTCGACCTGCGCGACCATTACGGGCTGACCCAGTGCGTGGTGGCGCAGGCCTCCCCGGGTTTCGCGATCCTGGACGGGGCGCGGCCCGAATCGGTGGTGACGGTGACGGGCGAGGTGGTCCCGCGCGAGGGTGCCACCATCAACACCAAGCTGCCGACCGGCGAGATCGAGCTGCGCGTGGCCGAGGTCACGGTGCAGTCGGCGGCCGAAGTCCTGCCGATTCAGGTGGCGGGCGAGCAGGAGTTTCCCGAGGACCTGCGGCTGCGGTATCGCTTCATCGACCTGAGGCGGGACCGCCAGCACCGCAACCTGATGCTGCGCAGCGCGGTGATCGCCAGCATCCGCCGGCGCATGATCGACCAGGGTTTCACCGAGTTCCAGACACCGATCCTGACGGCGAGCAGCCCCGAGGGCGCGCGGGACTTCCTGGTGCCGGCGCGCAATCACCCCGGCAAGTTCTACGCCCTGCCGCAGGCGCCGCAGCAGTTCAAGCAGCTGGCGATGGTGGCGGGTTTTGACCGCTACTTCCAGATCGCGCCCTGCTTCCGGGACGAGGCGTCCCGGGCTGACCGTTCGCCGGGCGAGTTCTACCAGCTCGACTTCGAGATGTCCTTCGTGACGCAGGAAGACGTCTTTGCCGCCATCGAGCCGGTGCTGTCCGGCGTCTTCGAGGAGTTTTCGTCGTTTTCCGGCACCAAGCGGTCGGTCACGCCGGCGCCCTTCCCGCGCATCCCCTATGACCAGGCGATGCTGGAATTCGGCTCGGACAAGCCGGACCTGCGCAACCCGATCCGCATCGCGGATGTGACGGAGCATTTCGCGGGCGGCGGCTTCGGGCTGTTCGCCCGGGCGGTGGAGAAGGGCGCGGTGGTGCGGGCCATCCCGGCACCGGGGGCGGCGGGCAATCCGCGCAGCTTCTTCGACAAGATGAACGAATGGGCCCGCGAGCAAGGCGCCGGCGGCCTGGGCTATATCACCTTCGCCAATGGCGAGGCCGGCGGCCCGATCGCCAAGAACCTGCAGCCGGAGCGCGTCGCCGCCATCAAGGCCGCCTGCAAGCTGGCCGATGGCGATGCGGTCTTCTTCGCCGCGGATAAGGTGGATGTCGCCGCCAAGTTGGCGGGCCAGGCGCGCACGCGCCTCGGCAATGAACTCGGGCTGATCGAGAAGGATTCGTACCGGTTCTGCTGGGTCACCGACTTCCCCATGTATGAATTGAACGAGGAAACCGGCCAGATCGACTTCAGCCATAACCCCTTCTCCATGCCACAGGGGGAGCTGGAGGCGCTGAACACCATGGATCCGCTGCAGATCAAGGCCTATCAGTACGACATCGTCTGCAACGGCATCGAATTGTCTTCCGGTGCCATCCGGAATCATCGCCCGGACGTCATGATCCGCGCCTTCGAGATCGCGGGCTATACGGCGCAGACCGTGGAAGACCGCTTCGGCGGCATGCTGAACGCCTTCCGCTACGGCGCCCCGCCTCACGGCGGCTCCGCCCCTGGCATCGACCGCATCGTCATGCTGCTGGCCGATGAGCCGAATATTCGTGAAGTAATTTTGTTTCCCATGAATCAGCAGGCCGAGGACCTGATGATGGGTGCGCCGGCACCGGTGGATGCCGCGCGGCTGAAGGAGCTTTCGATCAAGCTCGACCTGCCGCCGCCGAAAGGTGGTGCGGCGGCGCCCGAGAAAGGTGGTGCGGCGGCGCCCAAGACTGCCTAGATGCAACGCAGCACGCATCCAGGACTTCCCATGCAAGCCACCCGCCGCCTGAGCCTTCTCGCCGCCTTCTGCTGCCTCGCCCTGCCGGCGGCGGCGCAGCAGCCGGCGCCGATCACCGCCGGGCCTCGCGCCGGGGTCTCGGCGGAGGCGCTGGGCGCCGGCATCGCCCGCATGCTGCCGCACCGCGCCGCCTATCGCCTCGACCTCGGCGAGGCGCGGGGCTCCGGCATCACCGCGGTGCGCGGCGCCATGGTCTTCGACGTGGCCGATGCCTGCGAGGGCTGGGCCACGCGGCAGCGCATGACCATGACGGTGGTGGACCGCGAGGGGCAGGAGATCGAGACCGTCTCCGACTACGCGACCTATGAGGCGAAGGACAATTCCAGCCTGCGCTTCTCCCTCACCCAGACCACCCAGGGTGCCGTCAGCCAGCGCGTCTCGGGCGAGGCGGCGCTGCAGCCGGATGGCAGCGGCACCGTGCGCTTCAGCGAGCCCGCGGGGCAGGAGGAGACGCTGCCGGCGGGCACGCTGCTGCCGATGCGCCACACGGTGCTGGCCGTGGAAGCCGCGCGCGCGGGCCAGCGCCTGCTGGCCGCACCGCTGTTCGACGGCACCAGCGCTGAGGGTGCGCAGGACACCACCACGGTGATCCCGAGCTGGACCCAGCCCAGCGGCACGCCGCGCTTCCCGCTGATGTCGGGCGCGGCCTCCGGCCACATGCGCATCGCCTTTTTCGAGCGCGGCGCCGGCGGCAATGGCGCCTCCCAGCCCGAATACGAGGTCGGGCTGCGCTACTACGACAATGGCATCGCCGATGAGATCGTGATGGATTTCGGCGAGTTTTCCGTCACCGGGCAGGCGCTGGAGCTCTCGCCCCTGCCCGGCGGCTGCTGATCACGCCGTCTCGAACAACCGGGCGATCTCCGCCCGGTCCCGCCCGCGGGTCAGCGCCAGCATCAGCAGGATGCGCGCCTTCTGCGGGTTCAGGTTGTCGGCATTGAGAAAACCTTCCTCGCCATAGCGCTTGGTCGGAAAGGTGCGGCCCGAGCCGGCGCGGGAGGAGAGCACGGCGACGCAGCCCTGGGCGATCGCCTCCACCATGGCGCTGCGCTCGGCCGGCGTCAGGAAGCCGGGCGCGAGCGCCGCGGCGACGATCCCGGCGGCGCCGGCGGCCAGGAAGGCATGCACTGCCACGCCATCGCCACCCGCCACGGAATAGAGCACGTCGACGCGCGGCGGCTGCTCGATGCCCAGGATATCGAAGCGCTCCGCCACGGGCAGCACCCGGGTCGGCCGGCGCCAGAAGCTGTTGCGGTCCGCATCCACATGGCCGAGCGCGCCGAGATCGGGGCTGCGAAAGGTCTGCATCCGGCCGGTGGAGGTCTTGGTCACCTCCCGCGCCGCGTGGATCTCGTCATTCAGCACCACCAGCACGCCGAGGCCCCGCGCCTGTGGGTCGGCGGCGACCCGCACCGCCGCCACCAGGTTCATCTGGGCGTCGGAGGACAGGCCGGTGAAGGGCCGCTGGGCCCCCGTCACCACCACGGGCAGGTCGGTCGGCAAGGTGAGCGACAGCAGATAGGCCGTCTCCTCCAGCGTCGCGGTGCCATGGGTGATGACGATGCCGGCGAGGTCCGGATGCGCCGCCTCCAGCTCGACGATCTTCGCCACCAGCGCCCGCCAGTCGGACCAGCCGATGGCGGTGGAGGGGATGGCGGTGAAGGGCACGGCGAAGACATCCGCCACGCGGGCCAGGTCCGGCACGCCGGCCACCAGCGCCGCGGCATCCAGGATCGGCCGGCCGGAGGAGGCATAGTCCTGCACATCCAATCCGTGCAGGCCCTGGGAGGCGATGGTGCCGCCGGTGCCGATGACCGCGACTTTGGGTTTGTTCAAAGGGATCTTCTCCATCACGCGTCGACGACCGCGCAGGTGAGGCGGGAGACGCAGGCGAGCTTGCCGTCGGCGCGGCGGATCTCGGTCTGCCAGACATGGGTCCGGGAGCCGGTGTGCAACGGGCGGCAGGTGGCGGTCACCACCTCGCCGCGCTTCACGCCGGCCATGTGGTTGGCATTCACCTCGATGCCTACGGCGCGCTTGCCCTCATCCAGCGTCATCATGCAGGCGAGCGAGCCCAGCGTCTCGCTCAGCACCACGCTGGCGCCGCCATGCAGCAGGCCGAAGGGCTGGGCGTGGCGGGCATCCACCGGCATGGTGGCGTGCAGCGCCTCGGCGCCGATCTCCGTCACCTCGATGCCCAGCATCCCGGCCATATTGTCCGCCATGCGCGCATTGATCTGCGCCGGCGTCCAATCGCGTTTCCAAAGGGTCATCGCAGCTTCCGTCAGAGGATCGGCGCCAGTCAGCGCAGCCGGCGGCGCAGCGTCAAGCCGCCGCTGGCGGAAAGCCGCATCCATCGCGCGAGCATCATCCCGGCCACCAGCAGCAGCCCGGCCGAAAGCCCGACCCAGATCCCGATCGGCCCGATGCCCCAGCCCAGCGCCAGCACCAGGCCCAGCGGCAGGCCGATGATCCAATAGCCGAGTCCCGCCAGCAGCATGGGCACGCGCGTATCCTTCAGCCCGCGCAGCGCCCCGGCGGCCACCGCCTGCACGCCGTCGGACAGCTGGAAGAAGCCGGCCATCACCAGCATCAGCGCGGCGAGCGATGCGGTCTCCACAGCCCCTGGATTGCCCGGCGCCAGGAACAGCCAGGCGATCGGCGTGGCCAGCAGCACCAGGGCGGTGGCGGAGGCCGCCATGAAGCCGGCGCCGAGCGCGATGCCGATCCAGCCCGCCCGCGCAGCCTCCCGCGCCCGGCCGGCGCCGGTCATCAGCCCGACGCGCGCGGTCGCCGCCTGGCCGATGCCCATGGGCACCATGAAGGTGGCCGAGGCCACCTGCACGGCGATGGCATGCGCCGCCACCGCCACCGCGCCGAACCAGCCCATGGCGATGGCGGCGAAGGCGAAGACGGAAATCTCCAGCGCCATGGAGCCCGCGATCGGCAGGCCGATCTGCGCCACCTCCCGCAGCCGGGCCAGGTCGTAGCGCCACAGGCGGCCGAACAGGTGGTAGCGCCGCAGGTGCCGGTCGCGCGCGATCACCGCCACCAGCCCCGCGAACATCACCAGGTTGCAGAGCGCGGAGGCGATGCCGGCGCCGACCACGCCGAGCGACGGCAGGCCCAGCCCGCCATGGATCAGCCAGTAGTTCAGCGGGATGTTCAGCGCGACGCCCACGAAGGACACGACCAGCGCCGGAATCGGCCGCTGCTCTGCGGAGAGGAAGCCGCGCAGCACGACGAAGCCGCAGAACAGCGGCATGCCCCACATCAGCGCGCCGACATACTCGGCCGCCAGCGCCGCCAGGGCGGGCTCCTGGCCCAGCGCGACCAGAAGCCCTTCCGTGTGCCACAGCGCCAGCCAGACCGGGATGGTGGCCGCCGCGCAGGCCCACAAGGCGGCGCGCACGTCGCGGCGCATGCCGCGCAGATGGCCGCGCCCGCGGCCGCGGGTCTGCGCGCACATCGGCGCCGCCGCCAGCGCCAGGCCGAAGGCGGGCGACAGCGCGGCGAAGTACAGGTTGCCGCCGAGGGTTGCCGCGGCCAGTGCCTCCGTCGCCACCCGGCCCAGGAACAGCGCATCGGTCAGCGACAGGGCGAATTGCGAGAGATTGGTCAGCACCAGCGGCCAGGCGAGCGCCAGGGTCGCGCGAATCTCCGGCCCCCAGGCGCCCAGGCGCCCGGCGGTGTGTAATGCATTGTGTGACATGGCGGCGAGGTGTTAGCCCGGATCGCCCAGGCGGTCGCATGATCTTCCTGTGCGTCGCGCTTGGGGGGCGGGCGGGCGGAGGCTACACTCCCGAAAACTGACGTCCGGAGCCTGTCTTCATGAAGCGACGCCTCATCCTCGCCGCGCCCGCCCTGGCGGCGGCCGCCTCGGCCCTGCCGGGGCCGGCGCGCGCCCAGTCCGCGCCCCAGGTGCTGCCCCAGGTGCTGACGGAAGAGTTCATGGTGCCGAGCGGCGAGGGCATCGAGGTCTTCCTGCGCAACAAGCGGCAGGAGGGCGCGACCACCGGCCCCTCCCGCACCCTGTTGATGGTGCATGGCGCGGGGTTCGGGGCCTCCTCCAGCTTCGACCTGCCCTTCGGCGGCCTGTCCTGGATGGACTATATCGCCAGTCGCGGTTTTGACGTCTGGACGCTGGATATCCGCGGCTTCGGCCGCTCCACCCGGCCCGCGGCGCTGGCCCAGCCGGCCGACCAGAACCCGCCGGTGGCGCGCGGCGAGCAGGCGATGGTGGACCTGGCCGCGGCGGTGGCCTTCATCAGGCAGCGCCGCTCGCTCGAGAAGCTGGTGCTGCTCGGCCATAGCTGGGGCACCAAGCTGGTCGGCCGTTTCGCCGCGGACCAGCTAGGGCAGGTGGAGCGCCTGGTGCTCTTCGCCCCGCCCTGGCTGCGCGACGGGCCGAGCCGGACCGATCCCGGCGGCGGGCCGCTCGGCGCCTGGCGGCCGCTGACCCAGCGCGCGCTGCGCGAAGGCATCCTGGCCCAGGCGCCGGAGGCGCAGCGCGCCGGGCTGATCCCGCCCGGCTGGTTCGAGCATTTTGCCGGCGTCACCTGGGCGCTGGACCCGGATGGCATCCGCGCCAATCCCTCCGTCCTGCGCGTGCCGAACGGGCCGGTGGCGGATGGGCGGGAATTCTGGAACGCCGGCAAGCCCTGGTGGGAGCCGGGCAAGGTGACCGCGCCGGCGCTGGTCGTGCTCGGCGAATGGGACCGCACGACGCCGCCCGCGCTGGGTTTCGCGGTGTTTTCCGAGCTCAGCCGCTCGCCCGGCAAGCGGATGGTCGTGCTGGCCGAGGGCACCCACAACATGTGGATGGAGCGCAATCGCGGCGCGCTGTTCCAGGCCGTGCAGGGCTTCCTGGAGGAGGCGGCGGCCTGAGGGCCCGCCGCCTGCCTTCCGTGCAGGATCCCGGCGACGCGGTCTGGCCACGGCCATCCCGCGTCGCCGCGGCCTTCAGGGCGCCTTGAAGACCACCCGCTCGATATTGCTGAACTCCACCGTGTAGTTGCCGAGCGTGATCGTCCCTTCCAGGCCGGTCACGTCGATATAGAAGCTGTCGCCATCCGCCACGATGCGCGGCGCGCCTTCGCCACCGGTCACCTCGAAAGCGCCGAGCAGGAAGCCCGCCTGGTCGGCGCTGTAGCCGGACAGATAGGTGCTGGTGAATTGCAGCGTGTCCGTCCCCGAGCCGCCGTCGATGATGTCGTGCTGCAGTTCGGTCAGGTTCATGTCCGAGAGCCGGCTGATGAAGGTGTCGTCGCCGCTGCCGCCGAACAGAACGTCGCTGCCGCTGCTGACGTTGAACTCGCCGCTGCCGCCGACGATGGTGTCGTCTCCCTGACCGCCGGCCAGCAACGAGCCGGCACGGTCCGCCGTCAGAAGATCGTCGCCGTTCTGGCCGTACTGGTCGGTCGGGCTGCCGACGGTCAGGTTCTCGGTGTCGGCGCTGCCGCCCACGACACGCTTCGCCGCTCATCGTAGTGGTGCCAAACCGTACCGGTGACAAAGGCGGCGTCTATGGGTGGCGCGGCTTCGCTCGTGCCGCCTCGTTCCCTGGCAGGCGCACCACAAGCACGGCGCCGCCGCCCGGCAACGCCTCCACGGCGATGCTGCCGCCATGCGCCTGGGCGATGGTGCGGCACAGCGCGAGTCCGACCCCGGTGCCCTCGCCATCCGGCTTGGTGGTGAAGAAGGGGTCGAAGACGCGCTCGCGCAGCGCTTCCGGAATGCCCGGGCCGTTATCGGCGACCCGCAGCTCCACCCAAGCCGCCACCACCCGCACGGCCAGCCGCACCCGCGGCCGCCAATCCCGGGAGGGCGGGGCATGGCCCGCCAGCGCGGCGCAGGCATTGCCCACCAGATTGGCGACCAGATGCGCCAGCTGGTCGGCATCGCCGCGGATCGGCGGCAGCGGCGCCGCCACCTCCCTGACCAGCTCCACCCCGGCGCGCGCCAGCTCGGTCAGGTCGAGGCCTGTCTCGACCACCTGCGCCAGGTCTACCCACTCCCGCTTTGGCGGCTTCTGGCGGGCGGAGGCGAGCAGGCTGGCGACGATGCGGCCGCAGCGTTCGGCAGCCAGGCGCACCTTCTCCGCCCGCGCGGCCAGCGCGGTGCCCTCCGCCTCCTCCGCCAGCAGCAGGGATTGCGCGGCGACCACGGCCAGCGGGTTGTTGATCTCATGCGCCACGCCGGCGAGGAGCGAGGCGATGGCCGAGAGCCGCTCGTGGCGACGCAGCGCCTCCCGGCTCGCCGCGCGGGCGCGCTCCGCCTCCCGCCGCAGGGTCAGGTCGCTGTAGGTATTGACCAGCGTGCCATCCTCCAGCCGCGCGGTGCGCAGCTCGATCACGCGACCATCCGGGCGGGTCTCCTCCTGCCGCCCGGGGGGGCGGGCCATGATCTCCGCCACGCGGGCCAGGACCAGCGCCTCCTCCGGCGCGCAGGGATCCTCCTCGGGGCGCAGGTCGGCGCGGCGCAGGCGGTTGCGGATGAAATCGGCCACCGGCGTGCCGGGCGCGGCCAGATGCGGCGGGAAGTCGTACATCGCCAGGAAGCCGGCATTGGCCAGCACCAGCCGTGCATCGGGGCCGACGATATTCACCCCATCGGCGACCCCTTCCAGGATGGCGCGCAGCTGCTGGCGGCTGGTCTCCGCCGCTTCCTCCCGCTGCCGTTCCGCGGTCAGGTCGCGCAGGAACAGCGCGAAGGCCTCGCGGTGATCGGGCTGGGGGGCCAGGGTCCAGGCGAGGAAGCGGCGGGGCTGGCCGGGGGCATCGGTCCAGCCTTCCGCCTGCACCACCTCCCCGGCCAGGGCGCGATCGGCGGAGGGATCGAGCCAGGCGGCCAGGTGCGGGCCCAGCAGCTCGGCCAGGGGCTGGCCCGGGATGGCCGCGGCCGGCGCCTGGGCGAAATCGGCAAAGGCCCGGTTGGCATGCAGGATGCGGCGGTCGCGCGCGACGAGGCAGACCGGCGCCGGCACCGCATCCAGCACGCCGGCCAGCAGCGCGGCGTCAGGCCTGGGCGCTGGGGTCGAAGACATAGCCGGCGCCGCGGATGGTGCGGATGACCGCGGGCCGGTCCGGCACCGCTTCCACCTTGCGGCGGATGCGGGCGATGCGGACATCGATGGAGCGGTCGAAATGCTCCTCCCCCCGAGGATGGGCGAGCTCCAGCAGCACCTCCCGCGTCAGCACCCGGTTGGGGCGTTCGGCGAAGGCGCGCAGCAGGGCGAATTCCGAGGGGCCGAGCGGAATCTCCTGGCCATCCGAGCCGGTCAGCCGCCGCGCCTCCAGGTCCAGCCAGGTGCGGCCCATGCGGATGCGATGCGCGGGCGGCGGCGCGGCGGCGGCGGGCCCGGCGCCAGACTGGGCGCCAGACTGGGCGGCGAACGGGGGGGTGGGCAGGGCGGTCAGCAGCGCCGCCCGCGCTTCCCGCCGCCGCAGCACGGCGCGCAGCCGGGCGAGCAGTTCGCGCAGGTCGACGGGCTTGGCGACATAGTCGTCGGCGCCGACCTCGAGCCCCACCACGCGGTCCACCACATCGCCGGCGGCGGAGAGCATGACGATGCCGATATCGGATTCGGCGCGCAGCGCGCGGGCCAGCGAAAGCCCATCCTCCCCCGGCATGGCGATATCCAGCACCACGAGATCGGCCATGCGCTCCGCCAGCAGCCGTCGCAGCTCCGCGCCATCCGCCGCGCGGCGCACCGCGAAGCCGCGGCGCGCCAGGTATTCGGCCACGGCCTCGCGCAGGTCGGGCTCGTCGTCGCAGACGATGATGGCGGCGGTCTCCGCCATGGCGGGCGGTCCTTCGTTGCGGGGTCGGTCGCCGCGCAGCATGCCCGCGCAACGCGGCGCAATAAAGCCCGGAGCGCGACGGCGGCGCGCGACATCTTCCGGAAACCGTCCCGGGCCAGAACCGGGGCGCGCCAGGAGGAGACGCCCGATGTCCTGTCCCGCCGAACCCACGCTCTGGTCCCTGCTGTCCCGGCAGTGGCTGGAGCGCGTCGCGCGGCGCAAGGCGAAGCCCGCCGGGGACGGGAGAGGTTGACGAAACCGCGGTGCGGCGCCTCACTCCCCCGAACGGCAAAGGCCGATGGGGGAACCGCCATGGACGACCACGACCAGACCAAGAAGCCCTTCCGGCTCCGCAGCCAGCGCTGGTTCGACGATCCCCAGGACCCGGGCATGACCTCGCTCTATATCGAGCGGCAGCTGAATTTCGGGATGACGCGGGCGGAACTGCAGTCGGGCCGGCCGATGATCGGCATCGCGCAGACCGGCTCCGACATCTCCCCCTGCAACCGCCACCACATCGCGCTCGCCGAGCGGGTGAAGGCGGGCATCCGGGATGCCGGCGGCGTGCCGCTGGAATTCCCCGTCCACCCGATCCAGGAAACGCTGAAGCGCCCCACCGCCTCGCTGGACCGCAATCTTCAGTACCTGTCGTTGGTGGAAATCCTGCACGGCTATCCGATCGATGGCGTCGTGCTGACCACCGGCTGCGACAAGACGACGCCCGCCATGCTGATGGGCGCGGCCACCATGAACATCCCCGCCGTCGCCCTGCCGGGCGGGCCGATGCTGGATGGCTGGTGGCATGGGCGGCTGGCGGGCTCCGGCACCATCGTCTGGGAAGCGCGGAAGAAGTTGGCCGCCGGCGAGATTGACTACGAGGGTTTTATCGAGATGGTGGCGGCGTCCTCCACCAGCGTCGGGCATTGCTCGACCATGGGGACGGCGCTGTCGATGAACTCGCTGGCCGAGGCGGTGGGCATGACGCTGACCGGGTCCGCCGCCATTCCCGGGCCTTACCGGCAGCGGGCGCAGATGGCCTATATGACCGGCGTGCGGGCGGTGGAGATGGTGAAGGCCAATCTCCGCCCCTCCGACATCATGACCAAGAAGGCCTTCGAGAACGCCGTGATGGTGGCCTCGGCCATCGGCGCTTCGAGCAACTGCCCGATCCACATGATCGCCATCGCCCGCCACATGGGCGTGGAGCACGACCTGGCCGATTGGCAGCGCGTCGGCGCGGAGATCCCGCTGCTGGTCGATTGCCAGCCTGCCGGCCGCTTCCTGGGCGAGGCCTTCTATCGCGCCGGCGGGGTGCCCGCGGTGATGCGCGAGCTGCTGCAGGCCGGGCTGCTGCATGGCGATGTCATGACCGCGACCGGCAGGACGGTGGCGGAGAACCTGGAAGGCCTGGCCGAGCCGGATCGGGAGGTGATCCGCCCGCTGTCCCGCCCGATGAAGGAACATGCCGGCTTCGTCGTGCTGACCGGCAATCTCTTCGACAGCGCGGTGATGAAGATCAGCGTCATCGACAAGGCGTTCCGGGAACGCTTCCTGACCGAGAACCCCGATGTCTTCGAGGGCAAGGTCGCGGTCTTCGAGGGGCCGGAGGATTATCATGCGCGCATCGAGGACCCCGATCTCGGCATCGACGAGCACACCGTGCTGGTGGTGCGCAACTGCGGCGCCGTCGGCTATCCGGGGGCGGCGGAGGTGGTGAACATGCAGCCGCCGGCCGCCCTCATCAAGCGCGGGGTCATGGCGCTGCCGACCATGGGCGACGGGCGACAATCCGGCACCTCCGCCAGCCCCTCGATCCTGAATGTGACGCCGGAGGCGGCGGTGGGCGGCGGACTCGCGCTGCTGAAGCATGGCGACCCGATCCGCATCGACCTGAAGGCGCGGCGCGTCGATGTGCTGATCCCGGCGGAGGAGATGGCAGCCCGCCGCGCCGCCTGGACCGCGCCCGTGCTGCTGCACAAGACGCCCTGGGAGGAGATCTACCGCAGCATGGTCGGCCAGCTCGGCACCGGCGGCTGCCTGGAGCCGGCGACGCTCTTCCTCAATATCCTGGAGACGCGCGGCGAAAGCCGGCATAACCACTGACGCGGCAGGCTCGCCGCGCAGCCTTCCGCCCAGGGGTGACGTCCGGTGTATCTGCGCCGCCTTGCATTGCGGAACCTCCGGTCCATCGCCTCCCTGCGGCTGGATTTCGGCACCGCGACCGGCCAGGGGCGCGCCTGGACCTATCTTCTGGGCGAGAATGGGACGGGCAAGAGCTCCGTCCTGCGGGCGATCGCACTCGCCCTTGCCGGCAGCGATGCGGCGCTGGAGCTGGTCGGCAGCCCCGATGACTGGATCCGGCTGGGCGAGAGCGAAGCCTCGATCGAGATCGAATTCGCCACCGCCCGTGGCGCGCCGCGGCAGGCGGGGCTGGTGCTGCGCCGTGGCATGGGCGTGGCCGAATTCGGCGCGACCAATCGCGCCGCGCTGAAGCAGATCGACGCCGCCATCGCCAAGTCGGAACGCAACTACTTCGTCGTGGGCTATGGCGTGGCGCGGCGGCCCGGCGCGGGCCCTGCCTGGGCCACCGTGGCACAGGGCCGTTCGCGCTCACCGCGCAGCCGCGCCACCGCCACCCTGTTCAACCCCGATGTCCCGCTCGTGCCGCTGGAGCAATGGGCGATGGACCTCGACTACCGCCAGGGCGAGGCCGGGATGGGCGCGGTGCGCAGCGCGCTCGACAAGCTGCTGCCCGATGTGCGCTTCCGCGGCATCGACCGCGAGGGCCGCCGCCTGATCTTCGCCACGCCGGATGGCGACCTGCCCCTGTCGGCGCTCTCCGATGGCTATCAGGCGATGGCCGCCTGGTGCGGCGACCTGCTGTGGCAGATCACCGAGAACTTCCAGGACTACAGCAATCCGCTGGCCGCGCGGGGCCTGCTGCTGGTGGATGAGATCGACCTGCACCTGCACCCGGTCTGGCAGCGCCGCCTGGTGGATTTCATCAAGCAGACCCTGCCGAATGTGCAGGTGGTGGTGACCACGCATTCGCCGCTGACGATCCACCAGGCCGGCGCCGGCGAGCTTTTCGTGCTGCGCCGGGATGCTCTGGCCGGCGCCACGCTGCAGGCCTATGACGGCGCGCCCAACCGGCTGATGCTGCATCAGCTTCTGCAAAGCCCGATCTTCGGGCTGGAGACGCTGGACTCGCCGCAGGTGGAGGCGGCGCGCGACGAGTTGCGCGACCTGCAGCGGATCGGCCGCAGCGAGGGCGCGCCGAGCAAGGCGGAACGGGCCCGCATCCGCACGCTGCAGAAGGAGCTTGGCGATGTGCCCAGCTGGCGCGCATCGCAGCCCTATCTGGCCCGCACCAATGCGGCGCTGGAGCGCATCGCGGAGGTGATGGGCGCGGCCGGCGAGGCGCCCCGCCGCGCCGCCAAGACCCGCAAGGCCTGAGATGATCGGCCTGGCCCGGGGCAGGGGGACGGGTGATATCCCCGCCGCCTTCCAGGGGCAGAGGCTCACCAGGCTCGCCCGGGACCTGATCGGCATCTATTTCGCGGCGCCGCCGGCCGGGCCCTTCGCCTTCAAATCCTCCGCCTGGAAGGCGGCGAAGACCCGGCTGAAGCGGGACAGTTTCGGCAAATGCGCCTATTGCGACGCACCCACCTCGATCGTCGCGCATGGCGATGTGGAGCATTTCCGCCCCAAGGACAGCTACTGGTGGCTGGCCCACAGCTACGACAACTTCGTCTTCGCCTGCCAGATCTGCAACCAGAGCCACAAGGGCAACAAGTTCCCGATCGGCGCGGCGGCCTTGCCGCCCCCTTCCATGCCGCCGAGCCTGCCGGAGGGCGCGGCGCTGGATGCGCTGGTGGCGCTGCTCGTCCTCGATTCCACGCGGGTCACCGATGCCGATCTGCACCGGCTTTGGGGCGCGGAGGAGGCGCATCTGGTCCACCCCTATCTGGAGGATCCGGAGCCGCTGGTCGCCTATGAGGTCGATCCGGTGAATGAGGAGGTCTGGCTGCGCTCCGCCGGCGGGGCGCGGGCGGACCGGGCCGTGCAGGCGGCGGATGACTGCCTCGGCATCAATCGCGAAGAGCTGCGGCGGGAACGCCATGCCCACTACCTGCTGCTCGACGCCTTCCGGCAGATCCTTGGCGCGGCCGGGCTTCCCGCCGCGGCGCGGGCCATCGCGGAGCGGGAGGTGCGGCGGCTCCAGGCCAGCCGCCAGCCCTTCGCGGGCATGCATCGGCACTTCGCCCGGCTCTGGCACTTGCCGCCGCATTGACGCCGGGGATGGCGCTGTCCAACCTTCGCGGCGAAGCGATGGGAGGGACAAGAATGTCGAACCGCCTGGCGGGCAAGCGCTGCCTGGTGACGGCGGCGGCGCAGGGCATCGGGCGCGCCACGGCCCTGGCCTTCGCCGCCGAGGGCGCGCAGGTGATCGCCACCGACCGCGATCTGGCGAAGCTCGCGGACCTCGCGGCGCCGGGGCTCACGACGCGCGGCCTCGATGTGCTCGACGGCGCGGCGATCGCCGAGGCGGTGGCCGATGCCGGCGAGATCGACATCCTGTTCAACTGCGCCGGCTTCGTGCACCAGAACACGGTGCTGACGGCGACCGACGACGAGTGGGATTTCGGCTTCGCGCTGAACGTCCGCGCCATGTGGAAGATGGTGCAGGCGGTGCTGCCGGGCATGCTGGAACGCCGGCGCGGCACCATCGTGAACATGTCCTCGGCCTGCTCCTCGATCAAAGGCGCGCCGAACCGCTTTCTCTATGGCACCACCAAGGCGGCGGTGATCGGGCTGACCAAGTCGGTGGCCACCGACTACGTGGCCCAGGGCATCCGCTGCAATGCCATCTGCCCGGGCACGGTGGATACGCCGAGCCTCGGCGAGCGGATCGCCGCCAATGCCGCCGCTGCGGGCAGCGAGGCGGCGGCGCGCGCCGCCTTCGTCGCCCGCCAGGCGATGGGAAGGCTGGCCACGGCCGAGGAGATGGCGGCGCTCGCCGTCTATCTCGCCAGCGACGAAAGCGCCTTCGTCACCGGCCAGGCCATTGTCATCGATGGCGGCTGGACCCTTTAAGTTCCGCGACCCCCCCAACACGGGTATAGGCATCTGCATGAAACTCCTTCGCTACGGCCCCGCGGGCCAGGAAAAGCCCGGCCTGCTGGACAGCTCCGGCACCATTCGCGACCTCTCGGGCGTGATCCCGGACCTGGCGGGGGTCGCGCTTTCCGCCGCCGGCCTGGCGCAGATCGCATCCCTCGACCCCGCCAGCCTGCCGGCCGTGACGGGCAGCCCGCGCCTCGGCCCCTGCGTCGCAGGCATGAAGAACTTCGTCTGCATCGGCCTGAACTACGCCGACCATGCGGCGGAGACAGGTGCGGCCATCCCGAAGGAGCCGATCGTCTTCCTGAAATCGCTCGGCGCGGTCTGCGGGCCGAATGACGACGTCATCATCCCGAAGAATTCGGTGAAGACGGATTGGGAGGTCGAGCTCGCCATCATCATCGGCAGCACCGCGAAATGCGTGCCCGAGGAGACGGCGATGGAGCATGTGGCGGGCTATGCCATCTGCAACGACGTCTCCGAGCGCGAATGGCAGATCGAGCGCGGCGGCAGCTGGGACAAGGGCAAGGGCTGCGACACCTTCGGCCCCCTCGGCCCCTGGCTGGTCACCAGGGATGAGGTGGCGGACCCGCAGGACCTGGCGATGACGCTGGATGTGGACGGGGTGCGGATGCAGGACGGCTCCACCCGCACCATGATCTTCGGCGTGCGGCACCTGGTCTCCTACGTCTCCCACTTCATCACGCTGCATCCGGGCGACGTGATCTCCACCGGCACCCCGCCGGGCGTGGGCCTCGGCAAGAAGCCGCCGGTCTTCCTGAAGCCGGGCCAATCGATACGTTTGTCGATTCAGGGGCTGGGCGAGCAGGTGCAGAATACGGTAGCTTACGGAGCGTGAAGCAATTTGGAGACAAATGATGTCGGAAGAGACTGACAAGGGCCGCTACCAGATCGTCGCCTGCCCGGTGGGCACGGGCATGTTCGTGGTGCTGGTGGACAGCGCCAATGGCCGGTCCTGGAAGCTGAGCTTCGAGGCGAACAACGTCTCCGGCTGGCGTCCCCTGAAGTTCCTCGACCTCAACGCCCCGGCGGCCCCGCCGGCGGGCTGAAGCCGCATGGCCGCCACCGTCCTGATCTTCGACTTCCCCAACAGCGCCTTCGGTCCCGACCGGACCGAGGCGCTGAAGCCCTTGGCGGAAGACATCGCCGGCCAGCACGGCCTGCTGTGGAAGATCTGGACGGAGGAGCCGGAGGCTGGCCGCGCGGGCGGTGTCTATCTTTTCGAGACGCGTGCCGCAGCCGAGGCCTATCACGCCATGCATGCGCGGCGCCTCGCGGCGCGGGGCGTGACGGAGATCGAGGCGACCTATCGCGGCGTGAACGAGGTGCTGAGCCGCATCGACCGCGCGCCGATCTCACTCCAGCGGTAGGCGCCCCAGCCGCAGGAACTGCGTCTCGCCCGCGGTGCCCTGCACGCCGTCATTATCGGTCACCGCGAAGGCATTGCCGGCGGCGTCGATGGCGAAACCCTCCAGCTTCTCTTGCACCACGCCGCGCGCGGCCGCCAGGTCCGGCACCATGTCGCGCAGCAGGCGGCGGGTGACGACCGGCACCTGGGCCGCGCCGGGCGCGGCCGGGGTCAGGCCGGCGGTCGAGACCAGCACCAGGCGCTTGATCGCGGCCTCGCCCCATTGGTTGTTGCGCTCGATCACCACGAAGCGGTCGGGCCCCACCGCGGTGATCTCGGACAGGCCCATCCAGCCGGCGGCGGACCGCTGCAGCGGGAGATGCAGCACGCCCCAGGCGCGGCTGGCGGGCTGGTAGCGCAGGATCATGGCATGGTCGGCCGGGGCGCCCTGCCAGGGGCGTTGCACGGCGATCCACACCGCCTCCTCGGCGCCCTCGCCGGTCACGGTCACCCCTTCGAAGCCGAAGCGGCTGGCGGTGGCGGCCAGCGCCTCCGGCAGGGCGATCTCCTCCTCGATCGCGCCGCCGGGGGAAACCCGCAGCAGCAGGTTCGCGGTGCGGTTCTGGGCGCGCTCCGGATTGCCTTCGGAGGCCAGCCAGAAGCTGCCATCGGCGCGCTGGGCGATGCCCTCGATATCCAGGTTCGCGGCCGGGGCGCCGTTGCGCGTCACGGTCAGGCTGCGGGTGATGCGGGCCGGCGTCGCGGTGGCGTCGATCGCCAGGATCTGCGCCTCGGCATAGGCGCTGTCCGTCACTGCGAAGAGCTGGCCGGGGCGGCTGCGGTCGGCGGCGAGGCCCGAGAGTGCCCCCCAGGGGATCGGCGTGCCCTCGGGGCCATTGTCCGAGACCAGGGTCGGATAGGCGGCAGGGCCTTCGCCGAGGCGGTAGAGGGTGAGGGTGGAGCGCAGGCCGATCTCGGCATTGTCGCCCTCTCCGGCCACCACCAGCAGGTTGCGCGCCGGGATCGCCAGCAGCCCTTCCGGCGCCACGCCGCTGGGCAGCGCCTGCAGGAAGACCGGCGCCTGTCCCGGGCCGCGATCCTGCCACACGCTGATGAGCGACGCCCTTTCGGAGCCCACGAAGATCAGGCGGCGATCGCCGAAGGTGGCGACCTCCACGCCCTCCGGCTCATTGCCGCGGGCGGCGGAGCGCGCCTCGGGATAGTGGCCCAGGCGGATCGCGAGATGGTCCAGCAGATGGCCGGAATCCCATTCCACGCTGCCGTCGCGCCGGAAGATGGTGAAGCCGCGGGAGCCGGTGACCATGTCGCCCTCATTGGCGGTGACGAAGCGCTCGTCATCCAGCCAGCGCACCGCATCGGGCTCCCGCACCAGGCCTTCCAGGCGCTGGGTCGGGCGGATGAGATTGTCGCGGCGGCCATCGACCTGGTCGAGATCGACCGTGCCGGCGCTGAAATGCGCCACGACGCGGCCCTCGGCCAGGTTGACGATGGCGATGTGGTTGTTCTCCTGCAGCGTCACCACGGCCTCGCCGCGGCTGTTGATGTCGACGAATTCGGGCTCCGGGTCGCTGGGCGCCACGGCGGCGAGGCCGGTGAGGTCGACGCGCCGCAACGCCTCGCAATCCAGCCCGGCATCGGTGATCGGAACCAGGGTGAGGTTGCCGGGCGGCAGTTGCGGGATGCGGCCGCGGTCGCGCTGCTCATCGCGCTCATTCTCGATGACGATGGCCAGGGTGCGGCCATCCCGGCTGATCGCGGTGGCGTCCGGCTGGCCGCCCAGCTCGCAGCGCTGGGTGATCCGTCGGGCGGCGATGTCCACCACCACCACCTGGCCGCTGGGCGCGACCTTGCTGGGCGAGGTGTCGAGCACCGCATAGGCGTGGGCGCCGCGGCTGGCGACGGAGGTGGGGTCGCCGCCGAGCGGCAGGAAGCCCGCGGGGCGCGGCGCCGCCGGATCCGCGATATCGACGAAGCCCAGCGCATGCTGGCCGCCATCGACATAAATCAGGGTCTGGCCATCGGCGGAGGCGGTGACGATCTCGGCGATCGAGCGGCCGGCGCGGTCGCGATCCGCGGGCAGCATGCGCACCGCCTCGATGGTCGCGACCCGGTTGAAGACCGGCGCCTGCTGGGACCAGGCCGGGCTGGCACAGAGGCTGGCGAGCAGCAGGCTGCGGAAGGTAAGGCGCATCGGATGCTTGCCCCCTGGGCTGTGGCGGCGCCGGGTCGCATGGCGGCCCCGGCCGCGGCAAGACCGCCCGCACAGGTGCAACGAAACCTTCACACGGGCGGCTCCGGCCAGTAGGTGCCGAAGGACCAGACATGGCCTTCCGGGTCGCGCACCGTGAAGTGGCGGCTGCCATGGTCGGTGTCCTGCAGCGGCCGCACCAGCTCCGCCCCCGCCGCCATGGCCCGGGCATGGGCGGCATCGGCATCGGCCGTGCGGAGATAGATGCTGCCGGTGATGCCGCCGAGCTGGCCGGGGGCGCGGCCGAGCGGGTCCTCCCGCACCGAGCCCAGCATGACCAGCCCGGCCTCTCCCCAATGCAGCTCCGCATGGGCGATGCCGCCCGTGCCGTCGGGCACGACGAGGCCGCGGCGGAAGCCGAAGGCGCGTTCCAGCCAATCCAGCGCCGCCGGGGCGTCCTGGTAGCGCAGGCAGGGGCAGAGCATGAGGGACCTCCTGGTTTCGGTGGTCCCAGGCTAGGCGGGCGGGCGGTCCCCGGATTGAAGAAATGTCGCGGCCTGCCAGCGCGGCCAGACTGCCGCGACGGCCATCGCGCGGGCCGCCTGGAAGGCGGGGTCGGCGGTATCCGGCCCGGGGCGGTAGCGGGCATCCGGCGCCGGGCAGGCCAGGATCGGCGGCGCGCCGAACTGGTCGGCGGTCAGGTCGAGGATCAGCCCCTCGGATTCCACCCAGGCATGGCGCGAAGGCGGCTGGCCGGGGGCCAGGAACCAGCCATGGCGGATTTCTGCCGATTGCCCGGCCTCGGCAAGCACGCGCTGGAGGAAGGTGGCGGAGCGGCCGCAGGTGCCGGTGGAGGGAATGGCGGGCAAGGGGCGGCCGCGCTCGGCATGCCAGGCCGGCCAGACGGTTTCGAGGAAGCGCCGCGCGGCGGCGAGAATCACGGCAGCAGGCGGTGGATGGTGACCTGGCGGGTCTCCCGGTCCTCCAGCTCCCGCGTCGTCGGCACCAGATGGGTGGAGAGCAGCGCCATGCCGTCGCGCGGCAGATAGGCGCGGCCGGGATCGGCGATCCAGACCTCCGCACCGGCGCCGGCCATGGCGCGCAGCCAGGGCAGGATATGGGCCGTCATCGGCGCCTCGTAGCAGACGTCCCCGGCCAGGATCAGGTCCCAGCGGCAGGGGCTGCCCACCACATCGCCCTCCGGCGTTGCCACCGCCACGCCGTTCAGCGCGGCGTTCAGGCGGGTGGCGGCCAGCGCCAGGGGGTCGATCTCGGCGGCCTCCACCGGGGACGCGCCGGCCAGCGCCGCGGCGATGGCGCCGATGCCGCAGCCGGCGGCGAAGTCCAGCACGCGCCTGCCGGCGACCAGCGCCGGCTGGTCCAGCACCGTGCGGGCCAGGGCCTGGCCGCCGGGCCAGGCGAAGGCCCAGAAGGGGGGCTCGATGCCTTCCTGGGCGAGCCAGGCCTCGGTCGCCTGCCAGATGGGCGTGATCTCGGTGGCCAGGTGCAGGCGCAGCTCCGGCACCAGGGAAGGCCTGGCGATGGCGGTATGGGCGAGGATGAAGCCTGCCGGGTCGCTCACAGCCGGCCGGCCAGGAAGGCCAGCGCGATGGCGAAGCCGACCTCGCGGTTCGAGCGGAACAGCATCAGGCAGCGTTCGGGGTCGTCGATGTCGAGCGTCACCACCTGCCGCGCCAGCAGCGCCGCAGCCGGCAGCAGGGCCGGCAGGAACAGCCAGTGCAGCCCGGCCAGCAGCCCGGCGGCCACCAGCAGCGCCAGCATGGCGGCGTAGCAAAGGATCAGGAACCGCCCCGTGCCGGCCCCCAGCCGCAGTGCCGTGCTGCGCACCCCGACCTTGGCATCGTCCAGCCGGTCCTGATGCGCGTAGATCGTGTCATAGCCCAGGATCCAGAAGAAGCCGGCGGCCCAGAGCAGCAAAGCGGGCCAGGCGAGCCCGCCGGTGGCCGCCGCATAGCCGGTGGGCGCGGCCCAGGAGAAGACGAGGCCCAGCACCGCCTGCGGCCAGTCCGTCACCCGCTTCGCCAGCGGATAGAGCGCGATCAGGACCAGCGAGCCGAGGCCGACGAAGATCGCCGCCAGCGGCAGCTGCACCAGCACCAGCAGCCCCACCAGGCAGAGCGCTGCCAGGAAGACCAGCGCCTGGAAGGGCGTGACCATGCCCGCGGCGAGTGGCCTGCCGCGCGTGCGCTCCACCTGGCGATCCAGGTCGCGGTCCCAGAGGTCGTTCACCACGCAGCCGGCCGCGCGCATGGCGAAGGCGCCGATGGTGAAGAGCAGCGCCAGCCGCAGGCCTTCGCCCCATCCCGGCGCCACCATCGCAAAAGCCCAGAAACCCGGCAGCAGCAGCAGCCAGGCGCCGATCGGCCGGTCGAAGCGGCCGAGCAGGGCATAGGGCCGCCAGCCGGGCGGCAGGCGGGCCACCCAGCCGGAGGCCCGGATATCGGTCCAGCCGGTCATGGTCCTATACCTGTCCGCGGAGGTTCCGGATGTCCATCCCCCGTCTTTTCATCGATCAGCCCCTGGCCGAGGGCGAGGTGCTGGAGGCCGCGCCGGGCCAGGCGCATCACATCGGCACGGTGCTGCGGCGCGGTCCGGGCGATGCGGTGCGGCTGTTCAATGCCCGCGACGGGGAATGGAACGCGACCATCGAGCAGATCCGCAAGGACCGCGCCCGGTTTGCCATCGGCGCCCAGGCGCGCCCGCCGGCGGCCGAGCCGGAATGCCGCCTGCTGGTCGCCGCCCTGAAGCGGGATGCGATGGACTGGGTGGTGGAGAAGGCGACGGAGCTCGGCGCCACGCTCGTCCAGCCGGTGCTGACCCGCCGCACCGTGGCCGAGCGCGCCAATGCCGCGCGGCTCTCCGCCATCGCCCGCGGCGCGGCGGAGCAATGCGAGCGGCTGTCGGTGCCGGAGGTGGCGGAGGCCGTGCCGCTGCACCGGGTGCTGGAGGCCTGGGACGGCGCGCCGCTGGTGGTGGCGATGGAGCGCAGCCTGGCGCGCCCGCTGCGCGAACTGGCCCTGCCGCCGGGCGTGCCGCTGGCCCTGCTGGTGGGGCCGGAGGGGGGCTTCATGGAGGCGGAACTTGACGACCTGCGCCGGCGGCCCTTTGTAGTGCCGGCCGCACTCGGGCCCCGGATTCTCCGGGCCGAGACCGCGGCCGTGGCCGGGCTCGCGGCGCTGCAGGCGCTGATGGGCGATTGGGCCTGATCGGTCGGGGCACCTGCCCCGGCGGAACGCCAGGAAGAGAACGCATCCATGTCGAATCCCGGCGAGGCCGACCTGACGCCGATCACCTCCACGCGCCAATTGGCCGAGTGGTTTGCCCAAGGCTCCAAGCCCCGCGCGGCCTGGCGGATCGGCACCGAGCACGAGAAGTTCGGCTTCGCCCGGTCTGGCTTCGCGCCGCCGCCCTATGAGCCGGTCGGCATCAAGGCGATGCTGGAAGGGCTGCAGGGCAGGGGCTGGGAGCCGATCCTGGACGCCGGGAATGTCATCGGCCTGAAGCGCGGCGGCGGCTCCGTCAGCCTGGAGCCGGGCGGGCAGTTCGAGCTCTCGGGTGCGCCGGTCGAGGATCTGCATGCCGGGCGCGTGGAACTGGCCGAGCATCTGCGGGAGGTGCATGAGGTGGCCGGGCCGCTCGGCCTGGGCTTCGCGCCGCTGGGCTTCCACCCGCTGGCGAAGCGGGAGGAGATGCCCTGGATGCCCAAGGGCCGCTACGCCATCATGCGGCGCTACATGCCGATGGTCGGCGGCATGGGCCTCGACATGATGCTGCGCACCTGCACGGTGCAGGTGAACCTCGATTTCGGCGACGAGGCCGACATGGTGGAGAAGCTGCGCGTGTCGCTGGCGCTGCAGCCGCTGGCCACGGCGCTGTTTGCCAATTCGCCCTTCCTGGAGGGCAAGCCCTCCGGCCTGCTGACGCTGCGCGGGCGGGTCTGGACGGATACCGACCCGGATCGCACGGGAATCCCCGGCGTGGTCTTCGAGGAGGGGTTCGGCTTCGAACGCTTCGCCCAGTTCGTGCTCGACGTGCCGATGTATTTCATCATGCGCGACGGCCAGTACATCGACGCCGCGGGCGTGTCCTTCCGCGCCTTTCTGGAGGGGCGTGCGGAGAAGCTGGCGGGGCATGAGGCGACGATGGGGGACTGGGCGGACCACGTCACCACCGTCTTCACCGATGTCCGGCTGAAGCGTTTTCTCGAGATGCGCGGGGCGGATGCCGGCAGCCCGGCGATGCTGATGGCCAAGCCCGCCTTCTGGACGGGGCTGCTGTATGACGATGCCGCCCAGAAGGCGGCCGCCGGGCTGATCCGCGGCTGGACGGTGGAGGAGATGAAGCTGCTGCGCAACGCGGTGCCGCAGCAGGCGCTGGCGGCGACGATCCGCGGGCGCACGCTGCAGGCGATCGCCCGCGATGCGGTGGCGATTGCGCGCGAGGGGTTGAAGGCGCGCGGGCTGGGCGAGGAGGTCTATCTGGCGCCGCTGGCCGAGATCGCGGAATCGGGCCTCACCCAGGCGGAGCGCTGGCTGCAGCGCTGGGAAGGTGCCTGGGGCGGCGACGTCTCCCGCATCTTCGCGGAAGCCGAGGCCTGACCATGGCCGCGCTGACCATCACCCCGCCCGCGAATCCGCTGTGCGGGCGCGTGGCGCCGCCGGGGTCGAAATCCATCACCAACCGGGCGCTGCTGCTGGCGGCACTGGCGCGGGGGACCAGCCGCATCACCGGCGCACTGAAGAGCGACGACACGCGGCACATGGCCGAGGCCCTGCGCGCCATGGGCGTGACGGTGGCGGAGCCGGATGCGACCAGCTTCGTGGTGACCGGCAGCGGGGCGCTGCGCGCGCCGGCCGCGCCGCTCTTCCTCGGCAATGCCGGCACGGCGACGCGCTTCCTGGCCGCGGCGGCGGCGCTGGCCGATGGGCCGGTGGTGCTGACCGGCGATGCGCATATGCAGAAGCGGCCCATCGCGCCGCTGGTGGCGGCGCTGGCCGCGCTTGGCGTGGAGGCCTCGGCGCCCACGGGCTGCCCGCCGGTGACGGTGCAGGGCCGCGGCGGCTTTGACGGTACGGCGGTGACGGTGGATGCCGGCCTGTCCAGCCAGTACGTCTCCGCCCTGCTGATGCTGGCGGCCTGCGGCGCGAAGCCGGTGCGGGTCTCGCTGGCGGGTGATGCGATCGGCGCGCGCGGCTATATCGATCTGACGGTGGCCGCCATGCGCCATTTCGGCGCGGTGGTGACGCAGGAGAGTGCGGCGGCCTGGCTTGTGCAGCCGGGCGGCTATCGCGCGGCCGATCTGCATGTGGAGCCGGATGCCTCGGCCGCGACCTATCTCTGGGCGGCGGAGGTGCTGACGGGCGGTGCCATCGACCTGGGTACGCAGAACTTCACCCAGCCGGATGCGCAGGCGCAGGCGCTGATCCGGCAGTTCCCGCATTTGCCGCCGGAAATCGAGGGCTCGCAGATGCAGGATGCGGTGCCGACGCTGGCCGCCCTCGCGGCCTTCAATGCGACGCCGGTGCGCTTCACCGGCATCGCCAATCTGCGCGTGAAGGAATGCGACCGCGTCGCCGCCATGGCCACCGAACTTTCCCGAGTCGCCCCCGGCCTGGCGGTGGAAGACGGCGACGACCTGGTGGTGACGCCGCAGCCGCGGGAGGCGTTTCGGCCGGCGCTGATCGAGACCTATGGCGACCATCGGATTGCCATGAGCATGGCGCTGGTGGGTCTGCTTGTGCCCGGCGTGACGGTCCTCGATCCCGGCTGCGTCGCGAAGACCTATCCGGATTACTGGCGTGACCTGGCCAGCCTCGGCGTGGCGCTTCAGCCCGAGAGCGGCTTCGTCATATAGACGCGGGTGCGGCCCGCTTCCGTGCGGCGCTCCGTCTCGTTGAAGCCGAGGCGGCGGTACATCGCGATATTGGCCGCCATCAGCGCATTGGTCAGCAGGCGCAGCTCCGGCAACCCGCGGCGGCGCGCCTCGGCTTCCGCGAAATCCATCAGAACCCGGCCGAGGCCCTGGCCCTTCAAGGCGGGTTCCACCGCGACATTGTCGATCCAGAGATGGTCCGGGAAATCCATCAGCACGATCAACCCGGCCAGGGCCCCGTCCTTCTCCAGCACGAAGGCCCGGCCCGCCTCGCAATGCGCGGCGTAGTCGTCATCCATCGGGGCCGGCCGGGCACCGGTCACCGGCAGCCAGGGCGCATAGGCGCGCTCCACCAGGGCGGCCAGTGCCGGCGCCTCCGCCAGGGTGGCGCGGCGGATCAGGGCGCCGTCTCCGCCAGATAGGCGATGGCGGCCTCCACGCCGCCGCCGGCATGCGGCACGCCTTGCAGCCGCAGGCCGATCTCGGTCGAGGCCAGCGTGCCCAGCAGCATCGGCTCGTTCAGGTCGCCCAGATGGCCGATGCGAAAGACCTTGCCGTTGAGGCGGGACAGGCCGGTGCCGAGCGCGACGTTCAGCGTGCCGACGCGGCGGCGCAGCGCCTCCGCATCATGCCCCTCCGGCATCAGCACGGAGGTGACGGAATCGGAAACCCGTTCGGGCGACAGGCAGAACAGCTGCGGCCCGTCATTGCCCGCCCAGTGCCGCACGCAGCGGCGCGTGGCTTCCGCTAGGCGCGTGTGGCGGGCCAGGACCTGGTCGAGGCCCTCCTCCTCGATCAGGCGCAGCGCCTCCCGCAGCCCGTAGATCAGCGCGATGGGTACGGTGCCGATGAAGCTGCGGTGGCGGCGCGTCAGCATCGTCGTCCAGTTGAAGTAGTGTTTCGGGAAGGTGCTGGCCTTGTGCGCGGCCAGCCCCTTTTCCGAGACGCCGCTGAAGGAAAAGCCCACTGGCAGCATCAGCCCCTTCTGGCTGCCGCCCACCGCGGCATCGATGCCCCAGTCGTCGAAGCGGAACTCGATGGAGCCGAGGGAGGAGATGATATCGGCCAGCAGCAGCGCCGGATGCTTCGCATCGTCCAGCGTGGCGCGGATGCGCGGCAGGTCCAGCGTCATGCCGGTGGAGGTCTCGTTGTGCACGGCACAGACCGCCTTGATGGCCTGGCCGGTATCGGCGGCCAGCGCCGCGGCAAGTTCGGCGTAATCCACCCCGCGGCGCCAATCGGCGGCCAGCGTCTGCACCGCGATGCCGAGATCGGCGGCCATGCGGCCCCAGGCCTCGGAGAAATGCCCGGTCTCGATCACCAGGATACGGTCGCCGGGCGAGAGCAGGTTCACCAGCGTGGCTTCCCAGGCCGCGTGGCCCGTGCCGGTGTACATGAAGAGATGCTGTTCGGTGCGCAGCACGCGCTTCAGCCCGGCGAGGCAGGCGTCGTAGACCTCCAGGAAGTCGGGGCCGTTGAAATCCACCGTATGGTGGCTCACGGCCTGCAGGATGCTGTCCGGGATATTGGTGGGGCCCGGATTGGCGAAGAAGTGGCGGCCGCGCGGTGTCATCTTGCCTGCTCTCCCCGGGGTCTGCGCCCCCGCTTTCCTTCTCCGCGCAAACTGGCGAAAAGGGAAGCCACAGCCAGTGGGTGATGCATGTCCCTGATCGGCGAAAGCGCGGCGGTGATCAGCCTTGGCGCCTCCTGCCAGACCGCGCGGCATATCAGCCTGAACGTGCCCTTGCTGCGGGCGCGGCTGGACCCGAGCCTGGTATGGCGGACGCTTCCCTTCGACTGGGTGCTGGCGCCGCCCGGCGCCGCGGCGCGCTGGCTGCGTGGGCCGGTGCGGGTGCCGCCCGCGCCGGCCGAGCTGATCCCGGCGGAGCGTCCCTTCTGGGCGCGGCATGGCGTCTGGCTGTGGCACGATCCGACGGAGCAGGCGGCGGATTTCACCGCGCTGGCGGGGCGCCTCGCCCGGCGCTGGGACCGGCTGCTGGCGCTGCGGGCGCTGCGAAGGCGGGTCTTCATCCTCTCCAATACCCAGAACAACCTGCCCGGCGTCTCGCAGGGTGCGCCACAGCCGATGGATTTCCGGCTGACGGCGCAGCGGATGCGGGATGTGGCAGCGGCGGTGGCGGAGGTGTTCGGGCCGGCGGGCAACAGCTTCCTGTTCGTCGCCTATGCGGATCGTCTGACGCCGGATGCGCACCAGGCCGGCTTTCCGCTGGCGGTGCTGGAGCCGGATGACAGCGCGCATGACGGCGATTCCGCGCAATGGACCGCGGCGCTGGAGCGGCATGTGACCTGACGGCGCTTCGGTGCCGCCCGAAGCAAGGCGCGCCGGCGCGGCGGCATTCTGGCGGGGTCGTATCGGAGCCCCGCCATGCCTGCCCTCGTGCAACCGCTTCGCCTCGCCCTTCCCCGACTGCGCCCCTGGCGCAGGGCGCTGGACTGGCTTTCGGGATGCCTCGCCCGGCACCACAGCCGCCAGGACCTGGCCGAGCTGTCGCCGCATCTGCGGCGTGACCCGTGACCTCGGCGTGACCGAGGCCGAGGTGGCGCGGGAAGTCGCAAAACCCTGCTGGCGGCTGTGAGCAACCGGCCTAGCCTGCGCGCAAAGGAGCCCCGCCATGTCCACCAATGCCGCCATGGCCGAGACCGCCGCGCTGGTCGGCGACCCGGCCCGCGCCGCCATGCTGAACGCGCTGATGGATGGCCGCGCCCTGACGGCCGGGGAGCTGGCGGGCGTGGCCGGCATCACCGCGCAGACCGCCAGCGGCCATCTGGCACGGCTTGCCGCCGCCGGGCTGCTGGCGATGGAGCGCCAGGGGCGCCACCGCTACCACCGCCTGGCGACGCCCGCCGTGGCGCGGATGCTGGAGGCGATCATGACGGTGGCCGGGGCCGCCCCACCGCCCGCGCGGCCGCCCCGCATCGGCCCGGCGGATGCGGCGATGCGCCGGGCCCGCACCTGCTACGACCATCTGGCCGGCCGATTGGGGGTTGCGATCGCGGAGGCCATGGTCGCGCGCGGCCAGCTGGAGCTGGCGCCGGATGGCGGGGCGGTGACGCCGGCGGGTGAGGACTTCCTCGAATCCCTGGGCATCCGCCCCCAGCCCGGCACGCGCCGCGCCTTCTGCAAGCCCTGCCTGGACTGGAGCGAGCGGCGCCACCACCTGGCCGGCGGGCTCGGCGCCGCGCTCTGCACGCGCTGCTTCGAACTCGGCTGGGTGAAGCGCGTGCCGGCCTCCCGCACCGTGCTGGTGACCCGGGCCGGGGAGGCGGGGCTGCGCCAGGCCTTTGGGATCGAACTGGCCTGACCGGATCACTTCCCGCGCGCGGATTGCAACTCCCGCGGCTCGCGGCGTTGCCCCTGCTGACAGCAAGGAAATCCCCCGTGAAACTGACCAAGATCCTTCCCACGAAACTCGGCTTCGGCGCGGCCCCGCTCGGCAACATGTTCCGTGCCATCCCGGAGGAGGAGGCGCTGGCCACCGTCGAGGCCGCCTGGGCCGACGGCATCCGCTACTTCGACAATGCGCCCTTCTACGGCGCCGGCCTGGCGGAGCTGCGCATGGGGCAGGCCCTCGCGGGCAAGCCGCGCGCGGACTACGTCATCAGCACCAAGGTCGGCCGCGTCATCCTCGATGAGGTCGAGGATGTCAGCGCGCGGGACCAGGGCGAGAAAAGCGAGGTCTTCAAGCACGGCCGCCCGAACCGCGTGGTCAACGACTACTCCGCCGATGCCACGCTGCGCTCGATCGAGGACAGCCTGAAGCGCCTGCGGACGGACCATATCGACATCGTCTGGGTGCATGACGTGGCCCAGGATTTCTATGGCGACGCCTGGATCGGCAGGTTCGAGGAGGCGCGTACCGGCGCCTTCAAGGTGCTCGACCGGCTGCGGGACGAGGGGGTGATCAAGGCCTGGGGGCTCGGTGTGAACCGGGTGGAGGCGGTGGAACTGCTGCTGGGGCTGGAGCAGGCGCGGCCGGATGGGTCGCTGCTCGCCGGGCGCTACACGCTGCTCGACCACGAGCTGGCGCTGCAGCGGCTGATGCCAAAGGTGGCGGAACGCGGCCTCGGCATCGTGGTCGGCGGTCCCTACAGCTCGGGCGCCCTGGTTGGTGGCCCGAACTTCGAATACGCACCGGCGCCGCCCGCCATCCTGGACAAGGTGGCGCGGATCAAGGCGATCGCGGATCGGCATGGCGTGAGCATGAAGGCGGCGGGGCTGCAATTCTCGCTCGCCAATCCGGCGGTGGCCGCGGTGATTCCGGGGGCCAGCCGGCCGTCCCGGATCGCGGAGGACCGGGCGGCGATGGAGGAGACGGTGCCGGTCGATTTCTGGCGCGATCTGCGCCAGGCGGGGCTGGTGCACCCGCAGGCGCCGCTGCCCGGCGGCGCCTGACGCGGCGGGCTGATCAGACGGCGGTGCCGCCGATGGTCAGCCCGGTCATCTTCAGCGTCGGCTGGCCGACGCCGACCGGCACGCCCTGGCCCTGCTTGCCGCAGGTGCCGATGCCGGCGTCCAGCGCCATGTCGTTGCCGACCATCGCCACCTTGGTCAGCGCATCCGGCCCGTTGCCGATCAGCGTCGCACCCTTCACCGGCGCGCCGATCCTGCCGTCCTCGATGAGGTAGGCCTCGCTGGCCGAGAACACGAATTTGCCGGAGGTGATGTCCACCTGGCCGCCGCCGAAGTTCACCGCATAGATGCCGCGCTTCACGCTGGCCATGATCTCGCCCGGGTCGCGGTCGCCGTTCAGCATCACGGTGTTCGTCATGCGCGGCATCGGGATATGGGCGTGGGACTGACGGCGGCCGTTGCCGGTCGGCGCCACGCCCATCAGCCGGGCATTCTGCCGGTCCTGCAGGAAGCCGACCAAGATCCCGTCCTCGATCAGCGTGGTGCGGCCGGAGGGGGTGCCCTCGTCATCGACGGAAAGCGAGCCGCGGCGGTCCGGCAGGGTGCCGTCATCCACCACCGTCACGCCCGGGGAGGCGATGCGCTGGCCGAGCAGACCCGCGAAGGCGCTGGTCTTCTTGCGGTTGAAGTCGCCCTCCAGCCCATGGCCGATGGCTTCGTGCAGCAGGATGCCGGGCCAGCCCGGGCCCAGCACCACCTCCATCTCCCCGGCCGGCGCCGGGACGCTGTCGAGGTTCAGCAGCGCCTGGCGCAGCGCCTCCTCCACCGAGGCCTTCCAGGTGGCGGGGTTCAGCACGCGCTCATAGGCGAAGCGGCCGCCGGTGCCGGTGCTGCCGGTCTCCCGCCGCCCATTGCTCTCCACCACCACCGAGACGTTCAGCCGCACCAGCGGGCGCAGGTCGGCGACGCGCGAGCCATCCGGGCGCAGGATCTGCACCGCCTGCCATTCGCCGAAGATGGAGGCCATCACCTGGCGCACCCGCGGGTCGCGGGCGCGGGCATAGGCGTCGATCTCCGCCAGCATTTCCGTCTTGGCGGCGAATGCCATGGCGGAGAGCGGGTTCAGCTCGGAATAGAGCTGGGTGTTGGTGGCGCGCGGCGCGACATCCAGCGTGCCGGAATGGCCGGCGGCCACCGCCTTCACCGTCTCCGCCGCCCGGCCCAGCGCGGCTTCGGAGATCTCGGCCGCATGGGCATAGCCCGCCGCCTCCCCGGCCACGGAGCGCAGGCCGAAGCCGCTGGTCACGTCGAAGCTGGCGGAGCGGATGCGGCCATCCTCCAGGCTGATCGCCTCGGATTCGCGGTGCTCCAGGAACAGCTCGCCATCCTCCGCGCCCTGGGTCGCGCCGCGGGTCAGGCGCTCCGCCGCGGCGCGGTCGAGCTTCGTGAAGAACAGCGCATCGGTGGCGGCCAGGGCGTCGGTCACGGCAATTCCTTCACGGGCGGGCGGTCAGCGGTTGGAATATGGGGTCGCCCCCGGCGGATCGCCGGGAAAATCGCCGGGCTCCGGCTCGGCGGGATGGATCAGCCGCTCGGGGGGGAAGCGCAGCACGGCCACGGTGCCGGGCCCGGCCGGCGCCTCCAGCCCGACCTTGCCGCCCAGCGCCTCGGCCAGGTTGCGGGCCATGAAGAGGCCGAGGCCGGAGCCCTGGAAGCGGCGCGACAGGGAATTGTCCACCTGGGTGAAGGGCTCGAAGACCCTTTCCCGGTCCTCCGGCGCGATGCCGATGCCGGTATCGGCGACGCGGATCGCCAGCCCCTCGGCCGTGACCTTGGCCGAAAGCGTGATCCGGCCGCCGGATGGGGTGAACTTGGCGGCATTGGAGAGCAGGTTCACCAGCAGCTGGTGCAGCCGGCCGGCATCGCTGCGCAGCCGCGGCAGGCCGGGCGGCACCTCCAGCGTCAGGGTCAGGCCAGCCTGGCGGGCGGCCTCCGCCACCGCATCGCCCGCCCCCTGCAGCAGCGGGCCGAGCGCGACCGGCGTCTCGTTCAGCTCCAGCCGGCCGGTCTGGCTGCGCGCCACGTCCAGGATATCGTCGATCAGCAGCAGCAGGTGGCGACCGGCCTCGTTGATCCAGCGGCTGTAGTCGTCGCGCCGGGCCGGGTCGCGCTCGCTCGCCAAGGCCTCGGAATAGCCGATCACCGCATTCAGCGGCGTGCGCAGCTCATGGCTCATCGTCGCCAGGAAGCGGGACTTGGCCTCGGAGGCCGCCTCGGCGGCCACCCGCGCGCGCTCCAGCTCCGCGCGGATCCGGTAGTCCTCCGTCACGTCGCTGAAGGTCATGACGAAGCCGCCATCCGGGGTGGGGTCGGAGGCCACCTCGATCATTCGGCCGTCGCTGCTGGTGCGATGGTAGCGGTAGGGCTTGGTGCGATCATTCGCCTTGGCGCGGGCGGCGGCCTCCGCCGGGATCTCGCCACGGCGCACCTGCTCATCCAGCAGGTCGTTCACATAGAGGCCTGGGACCAGGAAGTCCTGCGGCAGGCCGATCATCGGCGCGGTGCGGCTGCTGGTGGCGATCAGCCGGTGGTCCGGCCCATACATGCAGATGCCGTGGCGGATCGCGTTCTGCATCGCCTCCAGCATCGCCGCGCGATGGCTCGCCTCGGATTCGGCGCGGTGCAGGGCGGTGACATCGGTCAGCACGCTGATATGGCCGCCATCGGCCAGGCGCGCGACGCGGCTTTCCACCGCCGTGCCATTGGGCCGGATATGCCGCAGCAGCCCGTCGCTGCCGGCATCGGTCGGGCGGCGGCGGACCAGCGCGGCCTCGTCGGCGGTGAATTCGCCCTCCGCCTGCCGCCGGGCCACAAGATCGTCCAGCAGGTCGCCGATCTGGATCGGCGAGCCGGCCATGATGCGGCCATAGGCGCGGTTGAACAGCGCCACCCGGCGGTCCGGGCCGAAGACGCAGACGCCATGCGGCAGCGCCTCCAGCACGCCATCCAGCAGGGCGGCGCGGCGGCTGGCCTCGTCCTGGGCGCGCCGCAGCTCCGTGACGTCGTCGACCTCGATCATGAAGCCGCCGGGCGGCAGGGGCTGGCTGCCGACGCGCAGCACATGGCCGGTGGGGCGGATCCGCTGGCGGGTGCCGGAGCGGAAGCTGCCATTCGTCACCTGCTCCGTGATCTCGCGCACTTCCTCGGGGTCCATCTCGCCGCGTGCGGCCAGCAGGCCGAGGATCTCGCCATGCCTCATGCCGGGGCGGATGCTGCCGCCGGACAGGCCGATCAGCCCCTCATAGGCCGGGTTGGAGAGGGCGAGGCGCAGATCGCCGTCGAAGACCGCCACCCCCGATTGCAGCCGGGCCAGCACCGTCTCCAGCAGCCTGGCATGGGCGGCGGATTCGGCCTCCGCCCGGCTTTGCGCGGTGACATCGGTGGCGCAGGTCAGGAAGCCGCCCATGGGCAGCGGCCGGGTCTCGATCAGGAAGACCCGGTCGGCACGGCTGCGGACCAGGCGGCTGCTCGGGCGGGTGCGGTCCAGTGCCAGCATGGCCTGTGCCAGCGGCTCCGGGTCGCCGGGGCCGAAGGCGCCGTTCCAGGCCAGCAGGCGGATCACCTCGGGCAGGCTGGTGCCTGGCGGCAGGCTGTCCGCGGCCATGCCGTGCCAGGCGAGGTTCGTCGCGCTGCAGGCGAGCAGGCGATGATCCGCGCCGAAGACCGCGATCCCGACCGGCAGCGCGGCGAGCAGCGCCGGCAGCAGGTCGTTGGTCGCGGCCGGCGCCTCGGTCACGCCGGCCGCACCGTCTCGGGCGGCCGCGCGGGCCGCAGCGCATGAAGGGCGACCAGCGCGCTGGCCAGCACCAGCACCGCGACGGCCTGGTGCAGCGTGCCGAGCGACACGGGGACCACATGCAGCAGCGTGGCCACGCCCAGCGCATATTGCAGCGCCACCGACGCGCCGAAGCCGAGCACGGCGCGCCGCGCCCCGCCATCCGGCAGCCGCCGCAGCGCGGCCCAGACGGCGCCCGCGGCAAACAGCGCGGTGAGCGTGGCCAGCAGGCGGTGATTGAACTGCACGGCGGCGATATTCGCGGTCAGGTTGGTCCAGGCGGGCGAGAGCAGCCAGTAGCCATCCGGCACCAGCTGGCCATCCATCAGCGGGAAGGTGTTGAAGCTGAGCCCGGCGCGGGTGCCGGCGACGAAGCCGCCGGCCAGCATGGCGGCCACCAGGGTCCAGGCCGCCACCTTCAGCATCCGCCGCACCGGCCGTGCCTCGGCCGGCGCCGAGCCCTCGGGCCGCAACAGGCCGAGCGCGGTCCAGAGCAGGGCGGAGAAGATCAGCAGCGCCAGGCCCAGATGGATCACCAGCCGGTAGGGGGAGACGGCGGTGCGATCGGCCTCGAAGCCGGAGGCGACCATGTACCAGCCGACCGCGCCCTGCAGCCCGCCAAGCGCCAGCAGGCCAAGCAGCCGCGGCTTGCTGCCGGCGGGGATGCGGCCGCGCAGCCAGAACCAGGCGAGGCCCGCCGCATAGGCCAGGCCGATCAGCCGGCCCCAGAGGCGGTGCAGCCATTCCAGCCAGAAGATCTGCTTGAAGCCCTCGATCCCGAAACCCTGGTTGACCAGCTGGTACTGCGGGATGGTGCGGTACAGGTCATAAAGCCGCTGCCACTCGGCCTCGCTGAGCGGCGGCAGGGTGCCGGAAAGCGGCGCCCATTCCATGATGGACAGGCCCGAGCCGGTGAGCCGCGTGGCGCCGCCGATGGCCACCATGATCCAGACCAGCCCCGCCACGCCGAGCAGCCAGAAAGCGACGGCGCGCGCATCGCGGCGCAGGGTTGCGGTGCTGCTGGGCGGGGGCGGATCGAAGGGCATGCGGCGTTATATAAGGCGATGCGGCATGATGCAGCATGTGCCGTGCCGATTGCACGCAGATGACGCGGCCGCCCCGCCAGCTTGCCGCCCGCCCCGCCCCCTGCTACCCCCGCCGCCCATGGCCCCCGACCTGTCCCCGAGGCCGGACCGGCCCAGCCCCGCCGACCCGACCCCCTCCAGCCTGACGATCGCCCCCGCGATTTCCGTCGTCATCCCGATGCGGAACGAGGGGCCGAATGTGCTGCCGCTGATCGAGGAGATCGGGCAGGCCCTGGCCGGCCAGGCCTTCGAGATCCTCTGCGTCGATGATGGCTCCACCGACGAGACCGGCGCCCGGCTGCTGGAGGCGGCGGCGCGCCACCCCGTGGTGGTGCTGCGCCATGCCACCTCCTGCGGGCAATCGGCCGGGGTGGTCAGCGGCGTGCTGGCGGCGCGGGCGCCCTGGATCGCCACCCTGGATGGCGACGGGCAGAACGACCCGGCGGATATCCCCGCGCTGTGGCGGCGGGCCCAGGCGGAGGGGGCGGCCGACCTGCTGGTGGCCGGCCATCGCGTCAGCCGCAAGGACAGCGGCGTGAAGCGGGTGACCAGCCGGCTGGCGAACGCGATCCGCGCGAAACTGCTGGGCGATGCGACGCCCGATACCGGCTGCGGGCTGAAGGTCTTTCCCCGCGCCCTGTTCCTGGAGCTGCCGCGCTTCGACCATATGCACCGCTACCTGCCCGCCCTGGTGCTGCGCGCCGGCGGGCGGGTGGTGAGCGAGCCGGTGAACCACCGGCCGCGGCTGCGCGGAAAATCCAACTACGGCACGCTGGACCGGCTGGCTGTCAGCATCTCGGACATGCTGGGCGTGATCTGGCTGCAGCGCCGCTGGAAGCGGCCGGTGGCCCAGCGGGTCGCACCCCCGCCGGAAGGCTGAGCCATGCCCGAGCGCTGGAAGTCATTGGCAAAGCTGCTGGTGCTGGCGGCCGGCCTGCTGGCCGGCGGGGCGCTGCTGCGGCAGATGGGCGGCGTGCCCGGCACCGGCTGGATGGATCGGGAGATCCTGGGCGACGGGCTGCGCGGCGAGCTGGTCTTTGTCCTCGTCGGCGCGGCGCTGACGGCGGTGGGGGTGCCGCGGCAGAGCATCGCCTTCCTGGGCGGCTATGGCTTCGGCACGGTGCTGGGCACCGCGCTGGCCCTGGCGGCGCAGCTGCTGGGCTGCGCGGCGGGCTATTTCTGGGCACGGCTGCTGGGGCGAAGCTGGGCGGAGCGGCGGATTGCGGGGCGCTTCGGCCACCGGCTGCGGCCGCTGCGCGATGCGCTGCGCGCGAATCCCTTCGAGGCGACGCTGGCGCTGCGGCTGCTGCCGGTGGGCAACAACCTGGCGCTGAACCTGCTGGGGGGCATGGCGGGGCTGGCGGCGGGACCCTTCCTGGCCGGATCGGCGCTGGGCTACCTGCCGCAGACGGTGGTCTTTGCCCTGCTGGGCAAGGGGATTCGGGTCGAGGGGGCCTGGCAGCTCGGGCTGGGGGTGGCGCTCTTCGCGGTCTCGGCCGGGCTGGGGCTGCTGCTGCTGCGCCGGCACCGGGCGGGCAGGGCCTTGCAGGGCGAGGATTAGATCGCGGCTGGCGCCGCGGGGGAGGACTGATCCGCGGCTTGCGCCGGATCAAGGACGCCCGACATGCCCCGGGGCAAGGAGCGATCATGAACACGGATATCGCCATCATCGGCGCCGGCCCCGCCGGCCTGGCCCTGGCCGCGGCGCTGGCCGGCAGCGGGCAGCGGGTCACCCTTCTGGAGCGCGCGCCCGAGGCCGCGATCGCGGATCCCGCCTTCGATGGGCGGGAGATCGCGCTCACCCATCGCTCCCAGGCCATCCTGCGGGAGATCGGCGCCTGGGACCGCATCCCGGCCGCCGAGACGGCGCCGCTGCGGGAGGCGAAGGTGCTGAACGGCGCCAACCCCCTGGCGCTGCGCTTCGCCCCGGGCGGGGCCGGGGAGCCGCTGGGCCGGCTGGTGCCGAACCAGCTGATCCGCCGGGCGCTGTTCGAGACGGTGGCGACGACCGAGGCGAAGCTGGTTGCGGGCCGGGCGGTGGTCGGGCTGGAGCTGGGCGCCCAGGGTGCGGTGGTGAGGCTGGAGGGCGGCGAGACGGTGCGCGCCCGGCTGGTGGTGGCCGCCGATTCGCGCTTCTCCGAGGCCCGGCGCCTGGCCGGGATCGGCGCCGCCATGCTGGATTTCGGCCGCAGCATGATCGTGGCGCGCGTCGCGCATGAAGGCGCGCATGAGGGGGTGGCGACCGAATGGTTCGGCCATGGCCAGACCATCGCCATGCTGCCGCTGAACGGGGCCATGTCCTCCGTCGTGCTGACCCTGCCGCCGGCGGAGGCGCAGGACGCCATGGCAATGCCGCCCGAGGCTTTCGGGGCGGCGGTGACCCGGCGCTACCAGGGGCGGCTGGGGCGCATGACGCTGGCGGGGACGCGGCACCTCTATCCGCTGGTCGCCAGCTACGCGCATCGCTTCGTCGGGCGGCGCTTCGCGCTGCTGGGGGATGCGGCGGTGGGGATGCATCCGGTGACGGCGCATGGCTTCAACTTCGGCCTTTCGGGCGCCGAGGTCCTGGCCCGCGAATTGGGGCGGGGGGAGGATCCGGGGGCGGTGGCGGGGCTGTTCCGCTATGCCAGCCAGCACCGTGCTGCGACCCTGCCGCTGTTCCTGGCGACCAATGCGGTGGCGCGGCTCTATTCGGACGATCGCGGCCCGGCGCGGCTGGCGCGCGCGGCCCTGCTCGGCGCCGGGTCCCTGCTGGCGCCGGTCAGGCGGGCGATCGTCTCGCGGCTGATGGATGCGCCGGCGGCGTCGCAGGCCTGAAACGTTTTCTTGATTATTTTCCTAATCCGAGATAGGTCGCTCTCCTGTCGCAGGGAGGCGTGCCATGTCGGAGGCCGTTTGGACGGCGGGGACTTTCCTGGAGAAGGTGATCGACCCGGCGCTGGCGGCGCTGGGCCTGGATGAGCCGGAGGGGCGGGCCGGGGTGCGGTTGCTGCTGCTGGGCACCGCCTTGCAGGAAAGCGGGCTGAAGCATCTGCGGCAATTGGCCAACCGGGACGGCTCCCGCGGCCCGGCGCTGGGCTATTTCCAGATGGAGCCCGCGACGCATGACGATATCTGGGCGACGTATCTGGCCTTCCGGAAGCCGCTGGCGGCACGGGTGCTGGCGGTGGCGGGGCTGGCACCCGGCAGCCCGCAGCCGAAGGCGGAGCTGCTGGTGCAGAACCACCTCTACGCGGCCGTGATGGCCCGGCTGCGCTACCGCCGCGCACCGGGGGCGCTGCCGGCGGCGGGCGACGTGGCGGCGATGGGCGCCTATTGGAAGGCGCATTACAACACCGCGCTGGGGCGCGGCCGGGCCAGCGAGTTCGTGGCCAGGCTGGCCGCGGCGCTGCCGGAGCTGGGGGCCGCCCCGCAGCCGGCGGACCGGCCGGGGGTGCCCGGTCCCAGGGCCTGACCCGCGCTGGACCCGGGCCGCCGATCTTCCGGGTCTGACGCGCTCAGTGCAGGATGAACTGCCCGTTGGCGTAGCGCAGCTCGGCCGGCTTGATCAGCGCGGTGGAGGCGACGCGGACGGAATGCAGCGGCCCCTCGATCTCGCGCTGCCAGAAGGCCAGGAACTTGCCGAGCGCGGGGAAGCTCGGCGCCAGGTCGTGCTTCTGCCAGATGAAGGTCTGCAGCAGGCCGGGATGGTCCGGCATGTGATAGAGGATTTCCGCGGTGGTCAGGTGCCAGTCCGGCACGGCGGCGAGGCGGGCGAAGCGTTCGAGGCCAGTGAGATCGGCAAGCGGGGTCATCCTGCTCCTTTCCGGCCCGTTCCGGGCCCTTTTCCCGAATGGTCCCGCGGTCCTCAGTGCCGCGGGGCGGGGGAAGCTTGCCATGGAGGTGTGAAGGCTTTGCAAGGAAAATCCTGCGCAAACAAGGTGTTAGCACTCGCACTCTGAGAGTGCTGCCGAGCCTTGACCTTTCCTGCCCCTTGTCCTACATCGCTGGCACTCCTCTGGGGGGAGTGCTAGCGGGTGCCGAAGACCGGGGCCGCTGGCCGCTGTTATCTCCGGAAGAGCTTGCCAATCACTGGAAGCGACAGGAGAAGTCCATGGGCTTTCGTCCACTGCACGACCGCGTTCTCGTCCGCCGCGTCACGGCCGAGGAGAAGAGCAAGGGCGGCATCATCATCCCCGACACCGCCAAGGAAAAGCCGCAGGAAGGCGAAGTGATCGCCGTCGGCTCCGGCACCCTGAACGACAAGGGCGAGCTCCGCGCGCTCGACGTGAAGGCCGGCGATCGCATCCTGTTCGGCAAGTGGTCGGGCACCGAGGTGAAGCTCGATGGCGAGGAGCTCCTCATCATGAAGGAGTCCGACATCATGGGCATCCTCGACAACCCTTCCGTGGCGAAGGCGGCCTGACGACGGCGGAACGGGGCGCGCAGCGCGCGCCCATTCCGGCCGCTCGGCCGCATCTTCGCCTGGTTTCCTCAACGGATTGAACGGGATTACTCACCATGGCAGCTAAAGACGTTAAGTTCGGCGCCTCCGCGCGCGAGCGCATGATCCGCGGCGTGGACATTCTGGCCGACGCCGTGAAGGTGACGCTGGGCCCCAAGGGCCGCAACGTCGTCATCGACAAGAGCTTCGGCGCCCCGCGCATCACCAAGGACGGCGTGACTGTCGCCAAGGAGATCGAGCTGGCCGACAAGTTCGAGAACATGGGCGCGCAGATGGTGCGCGAAGTGGCCTCGAAGACCAATGACACGGCCGGCGACGGCACGACCACCGCGACCGTCCTGGCGCAGGCGATCGTCCGCGAGGGTGCCAAGGCGGTGGCCGCCGGCATGAACCCGATGGACCTGAAGCGCGGCATCGACAAGGCCGTGACGCATGTCGTGGCCGAGCTCGAGGCCAAGACGAAGAAGATCACCACCTCCGCCGAAGTGGCGCAGGTCGGCACGCTGTCGGCCAACGGCGAGTCCGAGATCGGCGAGATGATCGCCAAGGCGATGGAGAAGGTCGGCAACGAGGGTGTCATCACCGTCGAGGAAGCCAAGTCCATCCAGACCGAGCTCGACGTCGTCGAGGGCATGCAGTTCGACCGCGGCTACGTCTCCCCGTATTTCATCACGAATGCGGAGAAGATGATCGCGGAGATGGAGAACCCCTACCTCCTCATCTTCGAGAAGAAGCTCTCCCAGCTGCAGCCGATGCTGCCGCTGCTCGAGGCCGTGGTGCAGTCCGGCCGCCCGCTGGTGATCGTGGCCGAGGACGTCGAGGGCGAGGCGCTGGCCACCCTGGTCGTGAACAAGCTGCGTGGTGGCCTGAAGATCGCCGCCGTCAAGGCGCCGGGCTTCGGTGATCGCCGCAAGGCGATGCTGGAAGACATCGCGATCCTGACCGGTGGCCAGGTGATCTCCGAGGACCTCGGCATCAAGCTTGAGAACGTGACCCTGAACATGCTGGGCCGCGCCAAGCTGGTGAAGATCGAGAAGGAGAACACCACGATCGTCGACGGCGCCGGCGAGAAGACCGAGATCCAGGGCCGCTGCGAGCAGATCAAGGCGCAGATCGAGGAGACCACCTCGGACTACGACCGCGAGAAGCTGCAGGAGCGCCTGGCGAAGCTGGCCGGTGGCGTCGCCGTCATCCGCGTCGGTGGCTCGACCGAGGTCGAGGTGAAGGAGCGCAAGGACCGCGTGGACGACGCGCTGCATGCGACCCGCGCCGCGGTGCAGGAAGGCATCGTGCCGGGCGGCGGCACGGCGCTGCTGCGCGCCTCCACCAATCTGGGCGGCCTGAAGGGCGCGAACAGCGACGAGCAGGTCGGCATCGAGATCGTGCGCCGCGCGATCCAGGCGCCGGTCAAGCAGATCGCCGAGAACGCCGGCAAGGACGGCGCCGTGGTGGCCGGTGAGGTGCTGCGCACCGATACCTACACCTTCGGCTACGACGCCCAGAAGGACGAGTACAAGGACCTGGTCCAGGCCGGCATCATCGACCCGACCAAGGTCGTGCGCACGGCGCTGCAGGATGCGGCTTCCGTCGCCTCCCTGCTGATCACCACCGAGGCGATGGTGGCCGAGCGTCCGGCGAAGGCCGCGGCCCCGGCCGGCGGTGGCGGCGGCATGGGCGGCATGGGCGGCGACATGGACTTCTGATCCGTTTCGGTGCCGGGCGGGGGCAACCCCGCCAGGCATCGGCGACGAGCAGGATTTTGCCGAAGAAGGGAGGCGGACCGCAGGGTCCGCCTCTTTTTTTTCTTGCCCTGGACACAATTCTGACAACGCCGTGACCAACGCCGCCTGGGCTTTGACTCATCGTTACACGAATAAGCATTCTGGGCCGGTCATCGCGTATCGGCTCGCCTCACCGTGCCTTCCGGACCATACCCCGGGGCCGCTCCACAGGTTTCGCCGCCGCATGGCGCCCCGCCCGGGCGATCGGCGCACGGGCGTGCTAGAGCGTTTTCACCTCAGCCGGAATCGGATTGGGGATTCCGGCACGGGTCGTCAGTGTGATTCATAGGCGTCC
>NZ_JBHYDM010000037.1:0-43559 GCF_051860665.1 Falsiroseomonas sp. | reverse complement strand
CCCGGCCGGCGCCGTGCCCGCCGCCGCGCCGGCTGCTGCCCCACCCACGCCTGGCCCGGCCGCAGCCCCCGTCGCCCGCCTGCCGGCCGCGCCCGAGGCCACCCCGGCCATGCCAGCCGCCGTGCCTGCCGCCGCCTCGTCCCCCGCGGAACCGCCGCCCAACCTGGCCGCCACCGCCCAGCAGGCGGCCGCGGCGCCAGCCCCGGCGCCCGGCCTGCGCCGCGGCCCCTCAGGCCCGTCCCCCGCCGCGCCCTTCGCCGGCGCGACGCCGGGCGAGACCCCGGCCGAGCCGCTCGCCGCCGCCCCGCCGGGCGCCACCCCGGTCGAGCCCGTCCTCGGCGGGCCGGCGGGCGCGACGGCCGCTGCCACCGCATCGCAGCCGCCCGCCGCATCCCCCGGCGCCACCACCCCCGCTCCGCTGCCCGGCCTCGCCACCGATGCGGGCGGGCAGGCGGCCGTGGCCGCGCCCGCGGAGGCCAGCCTGGCTCCCGCCCGGCCGGAGGCCGCGGCCCCGCTGGCGACCCCGCTGGCGGCCCCGATGGCGAAGGTCGAAACCCCGACGCCACCCGGCCCCGCCGTCGATCCCGCCCCAGCCACGCCGCGGCCGGGCCGCGAAGCCCCGCCGGCGGAACTGCCGGAGCTGGCCGCCGCCGAAGCCCCCGTGGCGGAGGGTGAGGCCCTGGCGCCGGCCGAGCCCGCCACCCAATCCGCACCGGCCCCGATCCCGGCCGCGCCCGAGCTCCAGCCCGCGGCCATGGAGCCCTTGGCGCCGCGGGCCGAGGCCACCCAGCCCGCCACCGCCAGCGCCACCATCCTGGCCCCCGGCCTCACGGCGCCGCCCCTGCGCAGCCCGCAGCCCGGGCGCGGCCCCAACCCGGTGCCCGTCGCCTGGCCCTCGCGCCAGGTCGCCCCCTTTGCCGTGGCGCTGGCGCTCGGCCCGGATGCGAGCCTGACCCTGACGCTCGATCCCGTGGAACTCGGCCGGGTCGAGGTCGCGATCGACCGCAGCCGGGGCGAGGCCGCCATCCGCGTCTCCGCCGAGCGGCCCGAGACGCTGGCCCTGCTCCAGCGCGATGCGCGGGATCTGGAGCGTGCCCTGTGCGAGGCCGGCTTCGGCGATCGCGCCCCCAGCCTCAGCTTCAGCCTCAGCCAGGGCAGCCCGGGCCAGGGGCAGGGCCAGCCGGGCCAGGGCCAGGCGGCTGCGCAGCAGGGCCAGTCGGAACAGGGCAGCCGCGGCAGCCCGCGCGGCGAATCGGCGCGGCAGGCGGTGCCCGATGCCGCCACCCGCCTGCCCCCCACCCGCCGCGGCCCGGTGCATCCCGGCCTCATCGACCTCGCCGTCTGAAGGAACATCGATCATGAGCGGTTCCGTCACCTCCGCCCTCGCCGCCAGCAATGCCGGCGGCAACCGCAGCAGCGGCACCCGGCTTGCGGGCGACCTCGACACCTTCCTGAAGCTGCTGACCACGCAGCTGCAGAACCAGGACCCGACCTCGCCCATGGATGCGGACCAGCTGACCCAGCAGCTGGTGCAGTTCTCCACCGTCGAGCAGCAGATCAACACCAACAACACGCTGCAGCAGCTGCTGGCGCTGCAGCAGTCGAGCCAGCTGGGGGAGGCGGCGGCGCTGGTCGGCCGGCGGGTGGCGGTGGAGACGGACCGCCTGCCGCTGCAATCCGGCCAGGCGCAGGTGAACCTGCCCGCCGCCGGCACCGCCCGCACCGCGCGGATCGAGGTGCGGGACGCCAACAATATCCTGGTGCGGGCCAGCGACGTGACGCTGGGCGCCAATGCCAGCCAGTGGAACTGGGACGGCAAGACCACCAATGGCACCCAGAAGCCGGATGGCACCTATCGCGTGACGGTCAGCGGCCGCGACAGCAATGGCGCCGCCGTGCCGCTCAGCTTCAGCGTCACCGGCCAGGTCACCGGCGCGGTGCGCGATGCGGGGGTGGTGACGCTGCGCATGGGCGGGCTGAATGTCGGCTACGACATGCTGCGCGACCTGGGCGGCGCCCGCTGAGCCGGGGCGGCGGCCTCAGCCTTCCTGCAGCCGCCGGATCTCGCCGATCATCGCCGCCGTGGCGGCATCCGTCGCGGCGGCGCCATTCTCCAGCGCCGGCAGGATGCCGCCGGCCAGTTGCTTGCCCAGCTCCACGCCCCATTGGTCGAAGGGGTTGATGTCCCAGAAGGCGCCGAGGCAGGCGACCTTGTGCTCATAGAGCGCGATGAGCGCGCCGAGGCTGGCCGGAGTCAGCGCCGGCAGCAGGATGCTGGTGCTGGGCCGGTCGCCGGGGAAGGTCCGGTGCGGCGCCAGCCGGTCGATCGTGGCGGGATCCAGCCCCGCCTTCGCCATCTCCGCCCGCGCTTCCGCTTCCGTCCGCCCGCGTGCCAAGGCCTCGGCCTGGGCCAGGGCATTGGCCAGCAGGATGCGGTGGTTGCCCGGATGCGCATGGTCCGGCCGTGCCACCAGCACGAAATCCACCGGCACCGGCGTGGTGCCCTGGTGGATCAGCTGCAGGAAGGAATGCTGGGCATTGGTGCCGGGCTCGCCGAAGACCACGGGCCCCGTCGCATGCGCCACCGGCAGGCCGGCATTGGTCACCCGCTTGCCCAGGCTTTCCATCTCCAGCTGCTGCAGATGGGCGGCGAAGCGGGACAGGCGCTCGTCATAGGGCAGCACGGCGCGGGCCTGGTAGCCCAGGCCGTTCACATGCCAGACCTCGGTGGCCGCCAGCAGCAGGGGAAGGTTCTCGCCGGGCGGGGCGGCCAGGAAATGGTCGTCCATCTCCCGCGCCCCGGCCAGCAGCCCCGCGAAGGCGTCCAGCCCGCAGGCGAGGGCGACGGAGAGTCCGACGGCCGACCACAGGCTGAACCGCCCGCCGACCCATTCGGAAAAGCCGAAGACCCGCTCCGGCAGGATGCCGAAGGCCGCCGTCGCGGCCAGGTTGGTGGACAGCGCCGCCAGGTGCTGCGGCACCGCCGCATGGCCCAGTGCCTGGGCCAGCCAGCCGCGCACCAGCTGGGCATTGGCCATGGTCTCCTGCGTCGTGAAGGTCTTGGAGGCCACCAGCACCAGGGTGCGCCGCGGATCCAGCTGCGGGCGCAGCGCCTCCCAGGCATGGGCATCGACATTGGCCAGGTAGTGCGCCCGCATCGGCTGGCCCGGCCGCCACAGGGCGCGCGCCACCATGGCCGGGCCGAGGTCGGAGCCGCCGATGCCGATATTCACCACATCGGTGAAGCGGTCCCCGCCGGCGCCCAGGATCTGCCCGCCATGCACGCCGCGCACGAAGCCGGCCATGGCGTTCAGCGTGGCCTGGACGCTGGCCGAGGCATCCTCCCCGCCCGTGCGGAAGCCGCCGGCCGGGGCGCGCAGCGCCATGTGCAGCGCGGCGCGGCCTTCCGTGACATTCACCGCCTCGCCGGCCGCCATGGCGTCGCGGAACCGTCCCACGCCGCGCGCCGCCGCCAGGTCGAGCAGCGCCGCCAGCACCGGCTCGGTCAGCGAGGTGCGCGACAGGTCCAGCAGCAGGCCGGCGGCGCGGAAGCCGAAGCGGCGGGCACGCAGCGGGTCGGCCTCCAGCAGCCGGCGGATGCCGGCCGCGCCGGGCCGGCGGCCCAGCGCCGCCACCGCTTCCCATGCCGCAGATCCGGCTTGCTGCATCGCCTGCATTCCCCCTTGGCCGGATCCTGGCCGCGCTTGGGCCATGGATACGGCATCTTTTGCCTCAGAGCAGCCCGCTTTCCCAGGCAGCATTCCGACGCGCGAGGCGCGCCAAGGTTTTCCTTGCGCCGGGCAGTCGCGCGAAACGAGTCTGCAACCGTGTTGCGCGACGCGAATGATACCATCTGGGCACGGAAGCGGCCGTCCCGCCCCTTGGGGGCGGGCTGTTGGCCGGGAGGGTGGTGTCGCGGCGCGGCCGATGGCGGGCCGCGGCCATGCGTCGCTTGGGGGACTGGAACGCCTTGGCTAGGGACGATGCGGCGCAGCGGCTGGAGGGCGGGGGAAGGGTGGGGCGCTGGCTGGCGCTCAGCCTGGCCGCCTTCGCGCTGATCGCCGCCTGGCTCTTCGTCGCCGCCAGCCTGGCGGATCGCCGGGCCACGCTGGACCAGGGCTGGGCCGATGCGCAGAGCAGTGCCTCCCTCCTCGCCCAGCAGGCCAACCATGTGCTGCGCATCGCCGAACTCACCACCGCGCGGGTCTCGCAGCTGGTGGAGCGGGTGGACCTCGAGGATCTGCGCGGCCCCAACTGGGCGGAGCTCAGCGAGATCGCCGGCGGCACGCCGGAGGTGGAGGCCATCTGGGTGACCGATGCCGAGGGAAGGATCCTCGCCAATAGCCTCGACCGCCGGCTGATCGGCCTGTCCCAGGCGGACCGCACCTGGTTCGCCACGCTGCGCGCCGGGGCGCCCGGCCATGTCACCGGCCTGATGCATGGCGGGCCGGTGACCGGCTGGTACTTCGCCTGGAGCCGCCGGCTGCGCGACGACAGCGGCCGGTTCCGCGGCGCGGTGGTGGCGGCGATCGCGGCGGAACGCTTCGGCGCGGGGGCGCAGGGCCTGCATCTCGGTCCCGGCTCGCTGCTGCAGATCGACCGGCTGGACGGCACCATGGTGATGCGCTGGCCGCTGGGGGCGGTCGGCAGCACCTATGGCGAGGCCGGCCCGCCGCGCGGCTCCTCCGGCACGCGGGAGGTGGTGGATGAGAATGGCATGGTCCGGCTGCTGGCCTGGCAGCAGGCGGCCGGCATGCCGGTCGTCGCCTCCGCCGCCATCGCGCGGTCGCATGTGCTGGCCCCCTTCCATCGCCGGCTGCTGCGCAACGGGCTGATCTTCGGCCTGTCGGCCGCGATGGCGGGCGTGCTGGCCCTGGCCGCCCTGCGCTCGGACCGGCGGGAACGCGCGGCGCGGCATTCGGCCGAGGAGCGCGGCGCCGCCCTGGCCGCGGCGCTGGCGGAGCGCGAGGAACTGCTCGCCTCGGTGCAGGAGGGCGAGGCGCGGCTGCGCCTGGCCGAGCAGGCCGGGCGGATCGGGCTATGGGACTGGGACCTGCGCGAGGGCCGGCTGGCGCTGATCGGCGATGTCTTCGCCGCCTGGGGCCTGCGGTCGCGCCGCCGCATCACCGCCCGCGCCGCGCTGCGCGGGGTGCAGGCGGAGGACCGGCTGGCCCTGGCCGCGGCGCTGACGGCCGCGGTGCGCGGCGAGGTGCCGCTGGAGGCCGAGTTCCGCCTGGCCCAGGTGCGGCCGGAACGCTGGATCGCGGTGCGGGCGGAGGTGCGCCGCGGGGTGGATGGCCAGCCGCGCCGCATGCTCGGCATCGCGCTGGATGTCACCGATCGCCGGCAGAAGGCGCAGGCCCTGGCCGAGGCCAATGCCACGCTGGAGCGCCGCGTGGCGGAACGCACCGGCGCGCTGGCCGATGCCAATGCCCGGCTGCGGGAGGGCGAGGCCCGGTTCCGCGGCATCTTCGACGCCACCTTCCAGTTCATCGGCCTGCTCTCGCCCGATGGCACGGTGCTGGAGGCGAATGACGCCATGCTGCGCCTGGGCGGCGTGACGGCGGCGGAGGTGATCGGCCGCAGCTACTGGGAGGCGCCCTGGTGGCCCGAGGATGCCGGCATCCGCGCCGCGGTGCGCGACGCCGTGCGCCAGGCCGCCGCAGGCCATTTCGTGCGGCGCGAACTGGCGATGCGCGGCATCGACGGCCAGCCGCTGGCGATCGACTTCTCGGTGAAGCCGGTGCGCGACGAGGATGGGCTGGTCTCGCTGCTGGTGCCGGAGGCGCGCGACGTCTCCAGCCTCAAGGCCGCCCAGGCGCAGCTGCTGGAGGCGCAGAAGATGGAGGTGCTGGGCCGCCTGACCGGCGGCGTGGCGCATGACTTCAACAACCTGCTGATGACCGTCCTGGGCAACCTGTCCCTGGCCCGCAAGCGGCTGGGGGAGGCGGCGACGCCGCAGCTGCTGCGCCACCTGGATGCCGCGGCGCTGGGCGCGGAGCGCGGCGCGCAGCTGACCCAGCGGCTGCTGGCCTTCGCCCGGCGGCAGGATCTGAACCCCTGCCCGGTGGACCTCGCGGAGCTGCTGGCGGGGCTCGGCGAATTGCTGCGCCGCTCCGCCGGGCCGCGCATCGAGCTGGTGGTGGAGGCGCCGCCCGGCCTGCCGCCGGCGATGGTGGATCCGCATGCGCTGGAACTGGCGCTGATGAACCTGGTGGTGAATGCGCGGGATGCGATGCCGGAGGGCGGCCGCATCACCGTCCTGCTGGATGCGCAGCGGGTGGAGGCCGGCGTGCCGCAGGGCCAGGCCGTGCCGGACCTGACGCCCGGCCGCTACCTGCGCGTCGCGGTGGCCGATACCGGCACGGGGATGGATGCCACCACCCTGGCCCGCGCGGTGGAGCCCTTCTTCTCCACCAAGGGGCCGGGGCAGGGCACCGGGCTCGGCCTGTCCATGGTGCACGGCCTGGCGCACCAGTCCGGCGGCGCGCTGCAGATCGAGAGCGCGCCGGGCCGCGGCACCGTCGCCGCCCTCTGGCTGCCGGTCTCGGCGGAGGCGCCGGCCGCGCCCGCGGCGGGGCGGGAGGGGGAGGCGCCGCGCGGCAGTGGCCGCGTGCTGCTGGTGGATGACGAACCGCTGGTGCTGGAGAGCACGGCGGCGCTGCTGGCCGACCTGGGCTATGAGGTGCAGACGGCCGAATCGGCCGAGGAGGCGCTGCGCGCCCTGGCCGAGGGCGCCGCGCCGCGCGCCGTGGTCACCGACCACGCCATGCCGGGCATGACCGGCGCGGTGCTGGCGGCGCGGCTGGCGCAGGAAAGGCCGGGCCTGCCAGTGATCCTGGCCACGGGCCATGCCGGCCCCTGGCCGGAGGGGGAGGGGCCGCTGCGCCTGGTGAAGCCCTATACGCAGGAGCAGCTGGGCCGGGCCCTGGTCGGCGTGCTGGGCGCGGGCGGCTGAGCTGCGCCCGGACGGCTTGACCCGGACAGCTTGACCCGGACAGCTTGACCCGGACCCTGGGGCCACCCCGATAAGCGCCGCGTGCAGGCAGCGAGGCCCCCCAGGATGTCGTCCGATCATGCCCTGACCGCCGCCGAGGCTGCCCGCCGGCTCGGCGTTTCCGCCAAGGCGCTGCGGCTTTATGAGCGGCACGGGCTGGTGCGGCCGCGCCGCTCCGCCGCCGGTTGGCGCTTCTATGGCCCGGCCGAGATGGCGCGGGCGGCGGAGGTGGTGGCGCTGCGTGCGGTGGGGCTGAGCCTCGCCGGGCTGGCCGGTCTGCGGGGCGGCGATGCGGCGGCGCTGGCCGCGGCGCTCGCCGCGCAGCAGGCGGTGCTGGAGGCCCGCCTCGCCGCCCTGGCCGGACAGCTGGCCCGGCTCGGCGGGCTGCGGGCTGGGCTGGCCCAGGGGGTTGCCCAGGGGGTTGCCCAGGAGGTTGCCCAGGGCGTTGCCCAGGGGCTGGCCCAGAACGCGGTCATGGAGCCGATCCGCTTCGCCCTGCCCTGGCCCTGGGCCGGCGAGGCTTTCGCCCTGGCGGCGCCCGGCCCGCTGACCTGGATCACCGGACCCCTCGGCAGCGGCAAGACCCGGCTGGCGCGGCGGCTGGCGGAGGTCTTGCCTGGCGCCCGCTTCCTCGGCCTGGACCGGGCCGAGGGCGACGACGCCCCGGTCGCGCCGGCGCTGGCGAAGCTCTGCGCGGACGGCGCCACCGACTCGGCCGCGCTGCGCGCCCTGCTCGCCGGGCTGGCGCAGCCTGCGCCGGCGCTGGTCGTCGACATGGTGGAGCAGGGGCTGGACGCGCCGACCCAGCGGGCGCTGGCCGCGCATCTGCGCCGCATCGCCCGCCCGGACCGGCAGCTGTTCCTGATGACACGCTCCAGCGCCATGCTGGAGCTGGAGGCGATGGCGCCGGGCGAGACCATCCTGTTCTGCCCCGCCAATCACAGCCCGCCCTGCACCGTCACGCCCTGCCCGGGCGCGCCGGGATTCGAGGCCGTCGCCAGCTGCCTCGGCCCGCCGGCGGCGCGCGCCCGCAGTGCGGGGATGGTTGCCCGGCTGGCGTGACGGGCGGCGTCAGAAGCCCGACAGCACGTCGATCTTCAGCACCAGGCTGGGCAGGTCACCCGACCGCAGCAGGGGGTGGATGATCGCGCCAGGCCCCTCCGTCACCGGCCCCCGCTCCGCGAAGACGCTCAGCCGGAGCTGCCGGGCGGCACGGTTCCGGTCGGCGGCGGGGATGTGCAGCGGCTCCCGCGTGCCGGGGGCGAGCACCAGCCGGCCGCGCGCATCCTCCGCCATCGGTTCGAGCTGCAGATGCGCGTCGCCGATCGTCCGGAGCAGGCTGGCGCGGAAGGGAATGGGCCGCCCATCGATGGCAAGCGACAGGGTGCCGGTACAGGTGAAGGGGACCCGCGACGGATCCGCCAGCGGGCAGCCGAAGAACTGCGGCGCCGCCCCATCGCCGATCTGCTCGACGCGCACCACCACCTGCCCCACGCTGCTGGGCGCCTGAGCCCAGGCGGCTGACACTGTCAGCGACGCCGCCGCAAGCAGGAGAGCGATCTTCGTCATCGGCAGCCGGCCCCGTATCAGCCCGCCGAGCCTGCCCATCGGGGCGGACCGGTGCAATCCCGTTTCGATGGCCGTCCAGGGGCTACAGCCCCACGGGCTGCCCCGCCACCGCCACCGAGAGCGCCTCCGGCTTCAGCAGCCGTGCCGCCACCGCCGTGGTCCGCTCCCGCGTCAGGGCGCGGAGCCTTTCGTTGCGGCCTTCCAGCCAGTCCAGCGGCCGGCCATTGCGTTGCAGCGCCAGCAGCGTGCCGGCGATGCGGCGCGTGTCGGTGAATTGCAGCGGCAGGTTGCCGGTGAGGAAGGCGACCGCATCCTCCAGCTCCGCCTGGGTCGGGCCCTCCGCCGCCATGCGCGCCCATTCCTCGCGCGTCACCGCCAGCGTCTCCGCCACCTTGGCATTGTCGGTGGCGGCGGAGCCGACGACGACACCCTGGCCGAAGAGCGTATCGAGCCCGCCGCCGATGCCATAGGTCAGGCCACGCTGCACCCGCACCGCCTCCATCAGGCGGGAGGAGAAGCCGCCGCCGGCCAGGATGCGCAGCACCACCTGGAAGGCCTCCCAGTCCGGATCCTCCACCGGCAGGCCGGGCTGGCCGAACTGGAGCGTGGATTGTGGCGAGACCACCGGCACCACCACCGGCGCGAACCGCGCGAAGCCGGGCAGCGGGGGTGCCGTGGCTGGGGCCTCGGCCGGCAGGCCGGCGAAAAGCTGCGGCAGGATTTCGGAAAGCTGGGCGGCGGTGATGGCGCCGCTCGCTGCCACCCGCACGCCACCTGCGCGCAGTTGGCGCGCCAGCGCGTCGCGGATCGCCTGTTCCGGCAGCGCGGTCAGCGTCTCCACCGTGCCGGAGGTGGGGCGCCCCGCCGGATGGTTCGGATAGGCGGCGGCCCAGAAGGCGCGGCCGACCTGGCCGCGCGGCGTCTCCAGCGCCGCGCGGGCGGAGGCGATGGCCCGGGCCCGCGCCCTGGCCATGGACTCCGCCTCCAGCCGCGGCGCGCGCATGGCCAGGTTGGCCAGGCGCACCGCCTCCGGCAGCGCCGGCAGCAGGGCGCGGAAGGACCCTTCGAAGCCGTCGCGCTGGGCGGAAAAGCTCAGGCCGATGGCGGAATCGCGCAGCGCATCGGCGAAGGCGAGCATGTCGAGGTCGCCCGCGCCCTCGGTCAGCAGGGCGGCACCCAGGGCCAGCGCGCCGGCATGTTCCGGCGCATCCAGCGCCGCGCCGCCGTCCCAGCCCCAGGCGAGGGAGACGACCGGGACCGAATGATCCTCGATCAGCCAGGCGGTGTGCCCGCCAGGGGCCGTAACCGGCTGGATCTCGATGCGGAAGCTCTCGGTCACAGCCGCACCTCCGCCGGCGCCTGGACCCCTTCGGGCAGCAGCCACCCGCTGGCCGAGGGGGCCTGGCCGAGCACGGCGGCGGCGGCGGCGGCCACCTGGTCCCGCGTCACCGCGCGGATGCGGCGGGGCCAGAATTCCACCGCCTCGATCGGCAGGCCGACGGACAGCGCGCCGCCGATCATGCGCGGCGCGGCGCCCAGCCCATCGAGCGCCAGCAGCGCGCCGGCCGAAAGCTGGCGGATGCTGCGCGCCACCTCGGCCTCGGTCGGGCCGCCCTCGTCCAGCAGGCGCTTCACCTCCGCCATGGCGGCCTGCTCCACCCGCTCCGGCGGCACTTCGCGGCGCGGCGTCACGGCGATGTCGAAATCGCCCCAGCTCGCGGCGTCGCCGTCGTAGCTGGCGCCGACGGCCAGCGCGAGGCCGCCCTCCACCAGTGCGCGGTGCAGGCGGGAGCCCTGGCCGCCGCCGAGCAGATGGCGCAGCACCTCCAGCGGATCGGCGTGGCGGGTCTCGCCGGCGGTGAGCGTCGGGGCCTGCCAGGACCGGATGAAGGTCGCCTCGCCCCGCAGCCGCGGGTCGTTCTTCACCAGCCGCGGCGTGGGGATCTCGCGCGGCGGCGGGGCGCGGTCGCGGGGCACGGCGGGGCCGGCCGGGACCGCGCCCCAGCGTTCCGTGATCTCGTTCCAGAAGCTGTCGCCGCCGATGGCGCCGGCCACCACCAGCACGGCATTGCCGGGCGCATAGCGGGCGCGGAAGAAGGCCATCAGGTCCTCGTGCCTGATGGCGCGGATCTCCTCCTCCCAGCCGATGATGGGGCGGCCGTGCCAGTGCTGGCGGCCCCACATGGCGGCGGCGAATTCCTCGAAGAACAGGGCGCGGGGGGAGGAGCCGGTGCGCTGGGCGCGCTCCTCCAGGATCACCAGCCGCTCCGATTCCATCTCCGCCGCCGGGATCAGGGCGCTGGCGAAGCGGTCGGCCTCCATCATCGCCACCAGGTCGAGCCGGCTGGCCTCCACATGCTGGAAGTAGCCGGTGACGTCGCGGGAGGTGAAGGCATTGTCGTTGCCGCCCTCCCGCGCCACGCGGCGCGAGAATTCGCCGGAGGCGACATTGGCGCTGCCCTTGAACAGCATGTGCTCCAGGTAGTGGGCAATGCCGGAGAGGCCCGGCGGATCCTCCCCGCCGCCGGCCGCGACATAGGCGTAATGCGCGACCACGGGCGCCCGGCGCTGTTCCACATGCGCGACGCGCAGGCCGTTCGGCAGGGTGCGCAGCGTGGCGCCGAACAGCGGGCGTTCCGCCAGGGCGGCGGCGGAGGGCGGCGGCGCGGCCTGGGCCAGGGCCTCGGGGGTGGTGCCGGCAACGGCTGCGGCGGCGGCGGCGGCCTGGAGGGCGGCGCGACGGGTGAGGGATGTCATGCCGACAACATGGGCCCGCGCGGCCGCTTGGCAAAGCGTCCCGTTCCGCCGGCTCGACGTTCGGCCTTTCCGCCGGCTCGACGCCGGGCGCGCCCAGGTGGTAACCGGCGCGTGATCAGGCGGGCGGCGGCGATGCAGGCGAGGGCGGGGGATGCGGCGGGCGGCTGGTGGGCGACGGGCCTGGCCGCCGGGCTCTCGGCCCTGCCGGCGCTGGTCGCCCTGGCCGTCTTCGGCCTGCTGGTGACGCCGGACAGCGCCACCTACCTGGCCTATGCCGAGGCGCTGCGTGCCGGCCCCCTGCCGGTGGGCGAGGCCCTGCTGCGGGAGGGGCCGGCGCCCACCGCGCTGTTCCGCACGCCAGGCTATCCGGCGGTCCTCGCCGCGCTGCAGACCCTGGCGCCGCAGAACTGGCCGACCCTGCTGGTGGGCGTGCAGATGCTGGCCCAGGCGCTGCTGGCCGCCCTCACCCACCGCACGGCGCGGGCGCTGGGCCTGGCGCCGGGGCTGGCGCTGCTGGCGGCGCTTCTGCCGGCCACCGGCCATGCGGTGCTGGCGCAGATCGCCGTCATGACGGATGCGATCCACGCCGCCCTGGCCGGCGGCGCCGCGCTGCTGCTTTTGCGCGCGGGCTTCCGGAAAGGGGGGATGGGGCCGATCCTGGCCGCCGGCGTGATGCTCGGCCTCGCGACCCTGCTGCGGGAGGCGACGGCCTATCTGGCGCTGGCCTATCTGCCCGCGGCGGCCATTGCCGCCGGGCCGCGCCCGCGCCGCATGCTGGCAGGCCTCGCCCTGCTGTCGCTGCCCGTGATCCTGGCCGCCGGCGCCCTGCTGGCGGAGCATCAGCGCCGGGCCGGCGTCGCCGTGCTCTCCACCAGCCGGCAGATCGTCATGGTGCAGGCGGTGCTGCCGCTGCTGGCGCGCGGCGTGCCGGTCTTCGATGGGGAGGATCTCTACGACACCACGGCGCGGGAGACGGTGGGCCGGCTGGGCTATGCGGGCATCGACCCGCTGAATGCCCGGCTTTTCGAGGCCGGCATGACGGCGCCCGAGATCGCGGCGACCGCCAGCGACCGCTATGCCCGCGCCTGGCGCCGCCATCCCGCCGAGATGCTGCGCGCCATGCTGGTGCGGCTGCCCACGAAAATGTTCGGGGTGGGCTTCATGCCGGTGGATACGGTGGCGGAGCTGCACCGGCAATTCGGCGAGGCGCGCCCCTGGTTCGGCAGGCCGGAGGCGCTGTGGCAGGCGGCGAGACAGGGCTCGCCGGGTGCGGCGCTGCTGCTGCTGGCGCTGCTCGCCAGTCGGATTCTCGGGTATGCGCTGGCGGTTGGTGCGGTGCTGGCGCCGGCCCTCTTGTTCTGGCGTGGCGATGCGCGCGCCTGGCCGGCGCTGGGCGCCTGGCTGGTGGTCGGCGGCTATTTCGGCGTGCACCTGCCGGTGCATCTGGAGCAGCGCTACCTGCTGCCGGTGGTACCGCTGGTGGCGGTGCTGGCGCTGCTGGCCCTGCCGCGGCGGACGCCCTCCGCGGGCTGATCAGCCCGCAGGAAGGGTCAAGCTGATCAGCCCGCAGGAAGGGTCAAGCTGATCAGCCCGCCCGCAGGGTCGCGGCGAAGCTCGCCACCTCCCGCTGCAGCGTGCCGCCCTGGCTGCCGACCTCGGCACCCGCGGCGCGCAGCGTGGCGATGCCGGCCGCGGCGCCGCCGATTTCCTCCGACAGGCCCTGCATCTCCGCCGTCGCCGCGCCGGTTCCGGCCGAGGCCTGCATGGCGTTGCGGGCGATCTCCCGCGTCGCGGCGCCCTGCTGCTCGACGGCGGCGGCGATGGCGGTGGAGACCTCCTCCATCTGCCCGACCGCCGCGGCGATGCCGCGCACGCTGTCCACCGCCAGCTCCGTCGCGCTGCGCATGGCGCCGATCTGGCTGGAGATTTCCTCCGTGGCCTTGGCGGTCTGCGCCGCCAGGGTCTTCACCTCGCTGGCCACCACGGCGAAGCCCTTGCCGGCCTCCCCGGCGCGGGCCGCCTCGATGGTCGCGTTCAGGGCCAGCAGGTTGGTCTGCGCCGCGATATCCGCGATCAGCTTCACCACATCGCCGATCCGCGTCGCCGCCTGGGCCAGGCCGGTCACCGTCTGGTCCGAGGCGCGGGCCGCGGCCGCGGCCTCCTGCGCCCGCTGGGCGCTTTCCGCCACCTGGCGGGTGATCTCGGCCACCGAGGTGGCCAGTTCCTCGGCGGCTGCGGCCACAGCCTGCACGTTGGTGGAGGCCTCGCCGATGCGCGCGGCGCCTTCCTCGGCGCGGGCGGTGGTGCGGTGCCCGGCCTCGCCCACCGCATCGGCATTGCGGAGCAGCTCCTCCGCCGCGCTGCCGAGCGTCCGGGCGATGCCGCCGATGCGGGCTTCGAGCTGGTCCGCGGTGGCCTGGCGCTGGCTGGCGCGGGCCTGCTGGGCCTCCCGCCGCTCCGCCTCGGCCTCCGCCTGCCGGGCCTGGGCGGCGAGGGTGGAATCGCGCAGCGCGGCCACGGCGCGGGCGATCTCGCCCAATTCATCGCCGCGCGCGATGGCCGGCACATCCGTGTCCAGCCGGCCGGCGCCCATCGCGCGCAGCGCCACCGCCAGCCCGCCGAGCGGCCGCAGCATGCGCCGCAGCGCCAGCGTCAGCATCAGGCCGGAGGCGAGGATCAGCACCAGGCTGACCAGCACGGCATGCTGCATCGCAGCCGTGGCCTGGGCCTGCGCGGCCACCAGGTCCAGCCCGACGAAAAGGATGCCGACCTGGCGGCCGCCGGCATCCCGGATCGGCTCATAGATGGTGAGATAGGGCAGGCCGAGGATCATGGCCTCGCCGCGATAGGCCTCGCCGCGGCGGATGGCTTCCCGCGCCGGCCCCGGTCCGAGCACGGTGCCCGTGGCGCGGCGGCCATCGGGGGTGGTCACGCTGGTGGCGATGCGGGTCTCGGCCGCGAAGATGGTGGCAACGCCCGCGCCGACCAGCTTGACCCGGTCGGTCAGGTCATTGCGGCCGGTCAGCGGCTGTGTGCCCACGAAAAGGCCCGTCTCGCCCTCCAGCCGGAAGCCCTGGCCGAGGTCGCCGAGCATGGCGCGCAGCAGGCTCAGATTGCGTTCCAGCTGTTCGGCAACGATCTCCCGCTCGCGGTCCCGCAATTCGAGGACCGCCCGGCCCTCGATCACGACGAGGCCGCCGACGAAGGCCAGCAGGGCCATCGCCACGATCCGCGCCCCGATGCCCACGCGCCCGAGCCGCTGGCGCAGCCCCTTCCATACCCCGCCCATCGTGCACCTGACCCCATTGGAAGGGGTCTTGTTACGGGGAGCGGGTGAAGATTGCTTGAAGCGGGCCTCGCTCAGCCCTGGCCGAGCGCCCAGAGCAGCACGCCCTTCTGGGCATGCAGGCGGTTCTCCGCCTCGTCGAAGACGACGCTCTGCGGGCCGTCCATCACCGCCTCGGTGATCTCCTCGCCGCGATGCGCCGGCAGGCAGTGCATGACGATGGCATCGGCCGCCGCGTGCTTCAGCAGCGCCTCGTTCACCTGATAGGGGGCCAGCAGGTTGTGCCGGCTGACCTTCTGCTCCGAGGTCTCGTCCGACATGGAGACCCAGGTATCGGTGACGACGCAGCGGGCGCCGGCGACCGCGGCCTGCGGGTCCGTGGTCAGCTCGATCCGCGCCCCCTCGGCGCGGGCCCAGGCGATGAGGTCCGCCGGCGGGGCGAGTTCCGGCGGCGTCGCCAGGCGCAGGGTGAAGCCGAAGCGGGCGGCGGCCTGGATGAAGCTCTGGGCCACGTTGTTGCCGTCGCCGGTCCAGGCCACCACCTGGCCGGCGATCGGGCCGCGATGCTCCTCGAAGGTCATGATATCCGCCATCAGCTGGCAGGGATGCGAGACATCCGTGAGGCCATTGATGACCGGGATGGTGGCATGCTCCGCCAGCTCCCGGATCTTTGCCACATTGTCGGTGCGCAGCATGATGGCATCGACGTAGCGCGACAGGACGCGGGCGGTATCGGCCGGCGTCTCGCCGCGGCCGAGCTGCATGTCGCGCGAGCTCAGCACGATGGCATCGCCGCCCAGCTGGCGGATACCGACCTCGAAGCTGACGCGGGTGCGGGTCGAGGGCTTCTCGAAGATCAGCGCCACCGATTTTCCGGCCAGCGGCTTGCCCTGGACCTGGCCGCGCTTTGCCTGCACGCCGAGGTCGAGCATGCGGCGCAGCGTCGCCGAATCGAGGTCCATCAATTCGAGAAAATGCCGGGGGGAGGGGTTGCCCCCTCCCGCCACGCTTTTCAGCGCCGCGCTCATTTCGCGGCGACCTGTGCCGCGCTCGGCGTCATCCGCAGGCAGGTGCGGTCGAGCAGGCGCAGCGCCTCCGCCACCTCGGCCTCCGTGATGATCAGCGGGGGCGCGAGGCGCAGCACATTCATGCCGGCGGCCACGGTCAGCAGGCCTTCCACCACGGCGGCGGACTGCATGTCGCCGTTATTGACCTCCGGCCGCAGCTTCAGGCCGAGCAGCAGGCCCGCGCCCTGCACCCCCTCGATCACCGTCGGGTGCTTCTGGGCCAACTCCAGCAGGCCGCGCCAAAGGGACCGCGCCACGCCATCCACCTGGTCCAGGAAACCGGGGGCGAGCACCACGTCCAGCACAGCATTGCCGGCGGCGGTGGCCAGCGGGCCGCCGCCATAGGTGGTGCCATGGGTGCCGGGCTTCAGGTATTGCGCGACCTTCTCCTTCGCCAGCACGGCGCCGAGCGGAAAGCCGCCGCCAATGCCCTTGGCGGCGGACATCACATCCGGCTCGATCCCCGCCCATTGATGCGCCCAGAGCTTCCCGGTGCGGCCCATGCCGGTCTGGACCTCGTCGAGGGCCAGCAGCAGGCCGAATTCGTCGCAGACGGCGCGCAGCTCGCGCAGGAAACGCAGGTCGGCGGGTCGCACGCCGCCCTCGCCCTGCACCGGCTCGATCATGATTCCCGCGGTCTGCGGCCCGATCGCATTCCGCACGGCATTCATATTGCCGAAGGGGACATGGTCGAAGCCCTGCACCGGCGGGCCGAAGCCGGCCAGGTACTTGGCATTGCCGGTGGCCGAGAGCATCGCCAGCGTGCGGCCGTGGAAGGCGCCCTCGAAGCAGATCATGTGGAAGCGCTCGGGGTGGCCGGTCTCCGCATGGTATTTGCGGACGGCCTTCACCATGCCTTCGTTCGCCTCGGCGCCCGAATTGCAGAAGAAGACGCTGTCGGCGAAGGAGGCCGCGACATGGCGCGCGGCCAGCTGCTCGGCCTGCGGCACGCGGTACAGGTTCGAGACGTGCATGACCTTCGCCGCCTGCTCCGCGATCACCTTCGTCAGGTGCGGATGGCCATGGCCGAGGCTGCTGGTGGCGATGCCGGCGCCGAAATCGAGGAATCGTCGCCCATCCGCGGTCCACAGCCAGGCGCCCTCGCCCCGCTCGAAAGCGAGGTCGGCACGGTTGTAGGTCGGCATCAGGGCGGGGATCACGCGATCCATCCTCCGTCACGCCGCGCGGCCTGGCGCCATTCGCCTGGGCGAGCGCGGAAGCGATGGAAATTGCACGAGAAGGGGCGGGCGGTCAAAGCACCTCCGCGCCAGCGCCTTGCGCCGGAAGCGGGGCGCGGATGCGCCAGACGCAGAAACGGCCGGGACAGGCCCGGCCGCTTCCTCCGTCACGTCAGCCAAAGATTACTGGCGGACGCCGCCGCTGTTGGACGGATAGGCGCCGGAGGTGTTGGAGCCGGTGGCGCGGTCATAGGCCCGCTCCGCCGCCGTGCCGGGCGGATTGCCCGGGCGGCCATCCGACTGGCGCGGGAAGGCGCCCGAGGTATTGGTGCCCGCCGCGCGGTCCAGTGCGCGCTCCGCCGCCGTGCCGGCCGGGTTGTTGCCCGTGCCGTCCGGGCTGGTCGGCGGGCTGCCGGTGGCGCTGTCATAGGCGCGCTGGGTGGCGGTGGAGGGCGGGTTGCCCGCCACGCCATCGCGCGGCGCGTTGTTGGAGCAGGCCACGATCGGCAGCAGCGCCGCCATCACGAACAGGGTCTTCTTCATTTCGGGCGTCTTTCCTGAAGCGAGGGCTCAGCCGCGGCGGCTGTTGTTGTCGTAGGTGAAGGCGGGCAGGGACTGCAGGCTGTCCTTGGTCGCGCCGCGCAGCACCCACCGGTTGCGCTCCGCGTCATGGGTCAGGCGCTCATAGGGGATGGCCACCAGCTTGGCGCCGATGCCGAGGAAGCCGCCCACCGAGATCACGGCCACCGGGGCGCCGCCGGCCTGCGGCACGATCAGGTCGTCGACCTCACCGATGCTGTTGTTTTCCTCGTTGTAGATGTTCGAGCCGATGATCTGGCTGGCCCGGCGGCTCTCGCGCAGGCTCATGCTGTCCACCGAGAGGCTCGGCGTGGTCGCGCCGGTCGCGGTGCTCCGGGCGCCGGGGTTGCCGGTCGCGGCGGTGCCCGTGGTGTTCGGCGTCGTGGCGCGGTCCAGCGCGCGGCCGGCGGCGGTGCCGGGCGGGTTGTTGCCGGTGCCATCGGCATCGGTGCGGTTACCGGTCACGCCATCGAGCGCGCGCTGCGTCGCGGTGGAGGGCGGGTTGCCCGGCGTGCCATCGGCCGGGGCCTGCGCGGTCACGCCGCCGCGGGCCTCGTTCGGCGTGGCGGCGGTCTGGCCGAAGGCCAGCACCGGGGCCATGGCGATGGCGGCGGCAGTCGACATGGACAGGAAGGTCTTGGTGGTCAGCATCCGGCTTTCTCCTTTTTCCTTGGCCGATGCGTCGGGGCGCTCCGTGCCTGCCCCCCCAACGCGGAGCCGCGCGAAAAGGTTGCGGCGGCGGCGCTTGTTTCTGAGGCGCCTTGGTTGCAGCGCGGCGGGTCGCCAGCCGCCCGGGCGGCGTGCCAGGATGGGCAGGATGGAAACCCGCCGATCCGATCGCCGGCCGGCCCGCGACCCCGCCGCCCCGCCCCGCCCGCCCGGCCCCCCGCCGGGCGAGGCGCGGCTGCGGGAGGCGGCCGTGGCGCATCTGGCCCGCTTTGCGACCACCGAGGCCGGGCTGCGTCGCGTGCTGCAGCGCCGGGTGGACCGCTGGGCGCGCGCGGCGGAGGCCTTCGGCATGGACGGGATCGCCCAGCTTGTCGCGGCCGCGAAGCAGGCGGCGGCGCTGGTGGCGCGGCAGATGGCGGCCAGCGGCAGCGTGGATGATGCCGCCTTCGCCGAAAGCCGCGCCCGCCGGTTGCGACGCAGCGGCCGGTCCCGCCGCGCCGCGCTCGCGCATCTGGCCCAGAAGGGCGTGGCGGCCGAGACCGCCGCGGCCGCGCTGCCGGAAGGCGAGGCGGCGGAGATGGAGGCCGCGCTCGCGCTGTGTCGCCGCCGGCGCCTCGGCCCCTTCGGCGATCCGGCGGCGCCGCCGGAGGCGCGGCTGAAGGCCCTGGCGACGCTGGCCCGTGCCGGTTTCGCACGCGGCACGGCGGAAGCCGCGCTGCGCCTGGACCCCGGGGAGGCCGAGGACCGGCTCCTCGCCTTCCGGCGGGGCTGAGGCGCTTGGCCATCCCCCCGCAGGGTCGCGTCGTCTTCACCCGGGTCGGCGTGCGGCGCGGCTTCCTGGCCAGCCTGCCGCTCTGGGTCGGCATGCTGCCTTTCGGCGTGGTGATCGGCGTGCTCTCGGCCGCCAAGGGCCTGTCCTTCGCCGAGACCCTGCTGATGTCGACCATCGTCTTCGCCGGCGCGGCGCAGCTGGTGGCGCTGGAGCTCTGGACCGACCCGGCGCCGATCCTGGCGGCGACCATCGCGACCCTGGTGGTGAATATCCGCATGGCGCCGATGGGCGCGGCGCTGGCGCCCTGGCTGGACCGGCTGCGCGGCTGGAAGCTCTGGGGCACGCTGGCGACGCTGGTGGACCATTCCTTCGCCATGGCGGTGGCGGACCAGCGGGCCGGCGGGCGGGATGCGGGCTATCTGCTGGGGATCGGCCTCGGCATCTGGATCTCCTGGGTGGGGACGGTGGCGCTGGGGCATCTGGGCGGCGGGATGCTGCGGGTGCCGCCCGGGCATCCGCTGTTCTTCGCCTCCCTCGCCGCCTTCCTCTCCATCCTGGTGCCGCTGTGGCGCGGGGCGCGGGTGGATGGCCTGCCCTGGCTGGTGGCCGGGCTGGTGGCGCTGGCGGCGCATCGGGCGGCGCTGCCGGTGCCGCTGCCGCTGCTGCTGGGCAGTTTCGCGGGCGCCGGGCTGGGGGCCTGGATCGAGCTGCGCGGGCGGGGGGCGCCTGGATGGAAGTAAGGCTGGATGTCCTGCTGGCGATCCTCGGCATGGCGCTGGTGACCTATGCCAGCCGCGCCGGGGGCTATGCCGTGCTGCGCGCGGTGCGGCCGCCGCCCTTCGTGCAGGCGCTGCTGCGCCACCTGCCGGGCTGCCTCTTCGTCGCCTATGTCACCCCGCCGCTGCTGGCCAGCGGGCCCGCCGCCTGGGTGGGGGCGGCGGTGGTGGTGGCCGTGCAGCTCGCCAGCCGCAACATGGCGGCCGCCATCCTGCTGGGCGTGGGGGTCACCTGGGGGCTGCATGCCGGGCTGGCCGCCCTGGGCTGGGGCGGCTGAGGCGGCATCCTTGCCCCCGCCTTCTTGACCCCAACTGGGCCGCATCCGCATATAAGCGGCATGTTCCGCGGGATCTCCGGCCTCCGAATTATCCGCCCGGCCCATTAGGGCCGGGTTTTCCGCGCAAGCCCCTTCCGGCCCCCTGCAGGGCAGATCGAGACCGCACCCCATGACCGACGCCCCTCCCGTGGACCCCGCCGAGACCGCGCGCGACTATCGCGGCACCGTCTTCCTGCCGAAGACCGATTTCCCCATGCGCGGCGACCTGCCGAAGCGCGAGCCCGCCTGGCTGGCGCGGTGGGAGGCGATGGGCCTGCGGGAGAAGCTGCGGGCGCAGAGCGCCGGCCGGCCGACCTTCATCCTGCATGACGGCCCGCCCTATGCGAACGGCAACCTGCATATCGGCCATGCGCTGAACAAGATCCTGAAGGATGTGATCAACCGCGCCGCCCAGATGGCCGGCTTCGATGCGGACTACGTTCCGGGCTGGGACTGCCACGGCCTGCCGATCGAGTGGAAGATCGAGGAACAGTACCGCGCCAAGGGCCGCGACAAGGATGCGGTGCCGATCCTCGACTTCCGGGCCGAATGCCGCGACTACGCGACCCATTGGCTCGGCGTGCAGAGCGAGGAGTTCCGGCGCCTGGGCGTGCTCGGCGACTGGGCCGGGCGCTATGCGACCATGGATTTTGCCTCCGAGGCCGCGATTGCGGGCGAGATCGGCAAGTTCCTGATGAACGGGTCGCTGTATCGCGGCCTGCGGCCGGTGATGTGGAGCCCCGTGGAAAAGACCGCGCTGGCCGAGGCGGAGATCGAATACCACGACCACGTCTCCCCGACTCTCTGGGCGCGGTTCCGGGTGAAGTCGGCCGGTGCGGCGGACCTGGCCGGCGCCTCCGTGGTGATCTGGACCACCACGCCCTGGACCATCCCCGGCAACCGCGCCGTGGCCTATGGGCCGGAGATCGACTACGCGCTGGTGCATGTGGAGGGCGTGGCCGAGGGCAGCGCCCTGGTGCCGGGCGAATTCCTGCTGGTGGCACTGCCGCTGCTGCCGCAATTCGAGAAGGACGCCGGCCTCGGCGCGCATAGCGTCAAGCGCCTGCTGAAGGGGGCGGAGCTGGAGGGCGCCATCGCCGCGCATCCGCTGGCGGGCTGGGAGGGCGCAGCCGGCGGCTACGATTTCGACGTGCCCCTGCTGCCGGGCGATTTCGTCACCACGGAGGCCGGCACGGGCTTCGTCCATATCGCCCCCGGCCATGGCGAGGACGACTTCAACCTCGGCAAGGCGAACGGCCTGCCGGTGCCGGAGACGGTGGGCGACGACGGCACCTTCACCCTGCAGGCGCCGGGTTTCACGGGCCAGCACGTCTTCAAGGCGCATGACGCCGTCTACGCGGCCTGCATCGCCATGGGCACGCTGGTCGCGAAGTCGAAGCTGACGCACAGCTACCCGCATAGCTGGCGCTCCAAGAAGCCCGTGATCTTCCGCGCCACCCCGCAGTGGTTCATCGCGATGGACGACGCCAATGCGATTCGCGCCAAGGCCATGCAGGCGATTGCCGACACCCACTTCGTCCCGGACATCGGCCGCAACCGCATCGGCGGCATGGTCGCCGTGCGCCCCGACTGGTGCATCAGCCGCCAGCGCGCCTGGGGCGTGCCGATCCCGGTCTTCGTGTCGAAGCAGTCGGGCGAGCCGCTGCGCGACCAGGCGATCATGGACCGGGTGATCGAGGCCTTCCGCGAGGAGGGCGCCGATGCCTGGTACAAGCCGGGCGCCGCGCAGCGCTTCCTCGGCCCCGACCGCCGCGCCGAGGATTACGAGCAGGTGATGGACATCGTCGATGTCTGGTTCGAATCCGGCTCCACCCATGCCTTCGTCCTGACGCCGGAGCGCGGCCTGCCCTTCCCGGCCGATCTGTATCTCGAAGGCTCCGACCAGCATCGCGGCTGGTTCCATTCCTCCCTGCTGGAATCGGTGGGCTCCCGCGGCGTCGCGCCCTTCAAGGCAATTCTCACCCACGGCTTCGTCCTTGATGAACAAGGGCGGAAAATGTCGAAGTCGCTGGGCAATGTGACGGCGCCGCAGGATGTGGTGCGGGAGCATGGCGCGGATCTGCTGCGGCTCTGGGTGATGAACACCGACGTCACCGAGGACCAGCGCATCGGCAAGGAGATCCTGAAGCAGCAGAGCGAGCTGTATCGCCGCATCCGCAATACGCTGCGCTGGCTGCTGGGCAATCTGCACGGCTTCGACGAGAGCGAGATCGTGCCCCATGCCGATCTGCCGGAGCTGGAGCGCTGGGTGCTGCACCGGCTGTCGGAGCTGGATGCCCGGCTGCGCAAGGCCGTGCGCGACCATGACTGGAGTGGCGTCTACCCCGAGATCCACGCCTTCTGCGCCACCGACCTTTCCGCTTTCTACTTCGACGTCCGCAAGGACAGCCTGTACTGCGACGCGCCCGAAAGCCTGCGCCGGCGCAGCGCGCGCACGGTGATCGACCAGCTGCACCGCTGCCTGACCGCCTGGCTGGCGCCGGTGCTGGTGGCCACCGCCGAGGAAAGCTGGCTGGCGCGGTTCCCCAGCGAGACCGACAGCATCCACCTGCGCGACTTCCCGACGATTCCGGCCGAATGGCGGGATGAGGCGCTGGCGGAGCGTTGGGCCGCGGTGCGCGGCTTCCGTCGCACCGTGACCGGCGCGATCGAGGAGCTGCGCCGTGCCGGCACCATCGGCGCCTCGCTCCAGGCCAATGCCGCGCTGTCCCTGCCGGAGGGCGATCCGGCCAATGTGCTGACGGCGGAGCAATGGGCGGAGGTGCTGATCGTCTCCCAGGCCAGCCTCGTCCCCGCGGAGGCGCCGGATGCGGCCGTGACCGTGGCGGAGGGCCAGAAATGCGAACGCTGCTGGCGCGTGCTGCCGGAGGTCGGGCTCTCGCTGGCGCATCCGACGCTGTGCCGGCGCTGCGAGGCGGTGGTCGGATGATGGCGCGCCTGGCCCTGCCCTTGCCCCCACCCCGACCCTCCCCCGTAAGCACGGGGGAGGGAGTGCGTGTGCGCTCCTGCTTCTCCCTCCCTCGTATTCACGGGGGAGGGTCGGGGTGGGGGCTTCGCGCCCCGAGCACCCCATGATCCGCCTCGGCCTCACCTTGGCGCTGGCCGTCCTCGCCATCGACCAGCTGAGCAAGTGGTACATGCTCTTCGTGCTGGACCTGCCCAGCATCGGCCATATCCCCCTGGTCCGGCTCGGCCCCTTCGGCTTCGACCTCACCATGGTCTGGAACCGCGGCGTCACCTTCGGCATGCTCGCCGGCGACGGCCCCTGGTCGCAGGCCCTGCTCGGCCTGCTGGCACTCGGCATCGCCGGCTTCCTGCTGCGCTGGATGGCCCGTGCCGAAAACCGGCTGACGGCGCTGGCGCTCGGCGCCGTGGTCGGCGGCGCGGTGGGCAATGTGATCGACCGCTTCCGCTTCGGCGCGGTGGCCGATTTCTTCGATGCGCATGCCTGGGGCTGGCACTGGTACGTGTTCAACCCGGCGGATGCCGCCATCGTCCTCGGCGTGGTCGCGCTGATCGGCGATGCCTTGTTCCGGCCTTCACCCAAGGCTAAGGGTTCCACCCCATGACCCAGCACCGCCCCTCCCTCCGCGCTTTCCTGGTGGGCCTGCCGCTCCTCGCGCTGCTCGCGGGCTGTGGCGGCGATACCGCCCGCTCCCTCGGCTTCACCCGGGATCCGCCGGATGAATTCCAGGTCACCACCCGCGCGCCGCTCTCGGTGCCGCCGCGGTTGACCGAACTGCCGACCCCCACGCCGGGCGCGCCGCGGCCGCAGGACCAGCGGCCGCCGGCCAGCGCCATCCTCGGTGCCGGCACGGCCCCCGCCGCCGCCCCCTCCAGCGCCGAGCGCGCCCTGCTGGCCCAGGCCGGGCAGCCGGTGGATGACGGAATCCGCAGCCAGGTGGATGCCGAGAGCCTGCGGCTGGACCGGCCGGAGCGCGGCCTGGTGGACCGGCTGATGTTCTGGCGCAGCGATGCGCAGGCCGGCGTCGCCGTGGACCCGACGCGTGAGGCCCAGCGCCTGCGGGAGAATGCGGCGCTCGGCCGCGATACGACGGAGGGCGTGACCCCCGTCGCCCAGCCGCCGCGGCGCGGGCTGCTCGAACGCCTGTTCTGAGCCGGCCTGCCGACCAAGGCTGGTCGGCGGGCTTTCGCCTCCCTATCTAGGCCATAGACCCGGCCGGGTGCGCCACTTGGCGTGCCCGGCCTGTTGCCTTGCCGGGCCCCGGCGGCAATCTGGCTTTCGTCGCGCATCGCCCAGGGCCCCCCGATCCGGGGGTGGCATCCGGGCTGCGCCCATGCATGGTTCCGCCCGTGACCGATCCGACCCAGCCCTCCGCCACCCCCGCCTTCCTGAACCATGACCGCCCGCCCGTGCCCGACCTGGTGGTGCCGCGCGGCGTGCAGCCCTTCCACCTGGACCAGCGCCCGGTGCGGGGCCGCGTGGTGAAGCTCGGCCCGCTGGCCGATGCGCTGCTGGGCCGCCATGCCCAGCACCCCGCGGTGCTGCGCCTAATGGGGGAGGCGCTGGCGCTGACCGCGGCGCTGGCCACCGCGCTGAAATTCAAGGGATCCTTCAGCCTGCAGGCCAAGGGCGACGGGCCCATCGCCATGCTGCTGGCCGATTGCACCGATTCTGGCGGGCTGCGCGGCTATGCCAAGGCCGATCCCGAGCGGCTGGAGGCGCTGCTGGCCGAGCATCCGCAGCCCAGCGCCGCCCAGCTCCTCGGCCAGGGCTACTTCGCCTTCACCTGCGACCAGGGCGACGACATGGAGCGCTACCAGGGCATCGTGGCCATCGAGGGCGAGACGCTCGCGGAGATGACGGATACCTATTTCCGCACCTCCGAGCAGTTGCAGACCGAGGTCCGCCTGGCCTGCGGCCGAACGCTGGCCGGCTGGCGCGCCAGCGCCCTGGTGATCGAGCGCGTGGCCAGCGAAGGCGGCATCGGCGCGGAGACGCAGGAGGACCAGGAGGATGCCTGGCGCACCGCTCAGGCCCTGGTCGGCACGCTGAAGACCGAGGAGATGCTGGACGATGCGCTGCCGGCCGAGCGCCTGCTGCATCGCCTGTTCCATGCCGAGGGCCTGCTGGCGGACCGCCCGCGCGCCCTGTCCTACGGCTGCCGCTGCTCCCGCGCCCGGCTGGCGGCGGTGCTGGAGACCTTCGGGCCGGAGGATCTGGACCACATGGCCGAATCCGGCGCCATCACCATGACCTGCGAATTCTGCGCCGTGGATTTCCGCTTCGAACGCGCCGAGGTGGACGGCAAGGCGGGCCGCGCCTGAGGGCGCGGCCCACCTCGGCGCTCATACCAGCCGCACGAAGGTTTCACCTTCGTGCCCCTCAGACGCCGGGCGGGCGTCGGGGCAGTGCCCCGACCCGCGGCCCTTGGCTTCGTCGTGCCGAAGGCGCGCCTGCGGCGTGACGCACCTGCCGCGGCGCGCATTCGCGCGCTCGGCCCGCAAGCGGGCCGCAGGTCGGAACTTCGTGCGCTTGGTTTCAGAACCTTTCGAGCAGGCTGCCGCAGCCGGCCACCTTGTCCGTGATGCCGCGCGCCCGCAGCGCATGCCAGTAGGTGGCGGCGTTGATGGCGATGACCGGCTTGCCGAGCCAGAGCTCCGCCATGGCCGCCAGCTTCACCATGGACAGATTGGTGCCGACCTGGACGATCGCGTCCACATCGTCGCCATCGATCTCCCGGATGCCGCGCACGCAGCGTTCCGGCGTCTGCGCCGCGATATCGGTCCAGGAGGAGCAGCGGAAGGCGGTATCCCGCACCACGCTGAAGCCCATGTCGCCGAAATAGCGCGCCACCTCGATATTCATGGCGGGCCAATAGGGGGACATGACGGCGATGCGCTTGATGCCGCCATGGGCGTTCAGCGCAGCGGTGCAGGCATGGCTGCCGACGCTGATCTTCAGGCCGGAGACCTCCTCCACCTCCTTCACGAAGCGGTCCGCGCCGCGGGCGCCGTCGAAGAAGGTGACGGCGGACATGCCCATCACCAGGTGGTCCGGCAGGCAGGTCATGACGGAGCGCACCGCGTCGAGCGTGTTCCTGCCGATAAGCTCGGCGCCGGCCCGAAACGTCTCGTTGGAGACGGCATCGGCATTGGGGGTGAAGATGCGGCTGTAGTGGTTGGTCACGCCGGCCGGTCGCATCATGTCGAAATCCGGCTGCACGACGGTATTGGTCGAGGGACCCATCACGCCGAACTTGCAGCGCCAGCCGAGCACGTCACCCATCAGTCTCTCCATATCCTGCGCGCGGATCGGATGAGGGCCATCCGGTCTGCCCGCGCTGGTGCAGCCTGCCACAGCGCGCGGCAGGCGCCAGACCCCCGCCCGCCACAGGCGTGGAACTTGCCCGATTTTTCGCCAAGCTTCCCCTTGCGCGAAGCTTTGCCGCAACGTCTCATCCCGCCGGAGCGCTTTCCGGAGAAGAACATGTCTGCGACCCCCATTTCACGCCGTACGGCGCTGCTCGGCCTCGGGGCTTGCGCCGCGCCCCTGGTCGGCCTGCGCGCCCAGGGCCTCGGCGATTGGCCGAACCGGCCGATCCGCTGGGTCAATCCCGGGCCTGCCGGCGGCGCGGGGGATGTGATCTCGCGGCTGATCGCGGACCGGCTGCAGGCGAAGCTCGGCCAGCCCATCGTGGTGGACAACCGCCCGGGCGCCGGCACCAATATCGGCATGACCCAGGTCGCCCGCGCGGCGCCGGATGGCTATACGGTGGGGCTGGCGAGCATCGCCGCCAATGCCGCGAACAAGTGGCTGTATCGCAACATGCCCTTCGATCCCGAGAAGGATTTTGCGGCCGTCGGGCTGATCGCGCTGGTGCCGAATATCGTGGTGATCCCGCCGGCCGTCCCGGCGCGGACGCTGCAGGAATTCATCACCTGGGCGAAGGCGCAGAACCGGCCGATCAATTTCGGCTCGGTCGGGGCGGGGTCGTCGCAGCACCTGGCGGGGTCGCAGTTCCAGATCATCACCGGCGTGCCGCTGCAGCACCTGCCCTATACGAATGGCGGGCAGATGAATTCGGACCTGATCGAGGGGCGGCTGGACATGCTGTTCCAGTCGATCTCGGCGGTGACGCAGATGGCGCAGGCGGGGCGGATGCGGCCGGTGGCGGTCAGCGGCGCGGGGCGGGTGGATGCCTTCCCGGACCTGCCGACGATGCAGGAGCAGGGGGTGGATATCACCTCCACCGGCTGGTTCGGCCTCTGCACCCCGGCGGGGGTGCCGGAGCCGATCCTGGCGAAGCTGGATACGGAACTGCAGGAGATCGTGCAGGACCCGGCGCTGGCGCAGCGCCTGTCCGCCAGCGGCGCGATTCCCCGCGCCATGGGCCGCGCCGACTTCGCCCGGTTCATGGCGGAGGAGAGTGCGAAGTGGCGCGTGGTGATCCAGGCGGTCGGCGCCAGCGTGGACTGATCCGGGTTACTGCCGGGCGGCGCCGGAGATTTCCACCAGGCGCCGCCAGACCGGGGTCTCGCGGGCGATCTGCGCCGCCATCGCCGCAGGGCTTTCGCTGACCACGGCATCATAGCCGAAGGGGCGCAGCGCGGCGGCGAAGCTGGGGTCCTGGCCGACGCGGCGGATCGCGGCGAACAGCCGCTGCACCTCGGCCTCCGGCGTCGCGGCCGGGGCCAGGATGGTGTTCCAGGACCTGATGTCGAGGGAGGCGAGCGCCGGCGTCTCGGCCAGCGCCGGCACATCGGGCAGGAAGGCCAGGCGGGTGCCGGAACTCACCCCCATCGCCTTCATGCGGCCGGAGGCGAGATGCGGCAGCAGCGCCGCGGGCAGGTCCGCGGTCGCCTCGACCGTGCCGGCGATCACATCCATCGCCTGCTGCGCGCCGCCGCGATAGGGCACGCTGGTCAGCTCCACCCCGGCGGCGGTGTTGATGGCGGACAGCGCCAGGTGGGTGACGGTGCCGATGCCGGCATTGGCGACGCGCACGCCGCCGGGATTGGCGCGCGCCCAGGCCAGCAGCGCCGCCATGTCGGTCCAGCCATGCCGCTGTGCCACATCGGCGCCCACCGCCAGCACCACGGCGCTGTCCGAGACCAGGCTGATGGCGCGAAAATCCTTCGTCACGTCGAAGGGCATGCTGGGCTGGATGAAGGGCGCGGCGCAGAGGGTGGCGGCGCCGATCACGCCGATGATGCTGCCATCCGCCGGCCCCTTGGCCACCGCATCGGCCCCGATCAGCCCGCCGCCGCCGCTGCGATTCTCGACCACCACCTGCTGGCCGTCGAGCAGCGGCACCAGGCGCTCCGCCAGCAGCCGGCCGAGACTGTCCACGCCGCCGCCGGGCGGGAAGGGGACAATCACCCGCAGCGGCCGCCGCGTTTGGGCGCGCGCCAGGGACGGCGTGGCGAGCGCGGCCAGAAGAGTGGCGCGGCGGGTCAGGCGGGGCATGCGCAGAGTCTCCCAGGGCAGCCATTACCCTAGGGAGACAAAGCTGCTCAGTGCAATGCGATCGCCGCCCGCGCCGCGATCGATGCCGGAATCGCACCGCGCCGCGCAGCCTCCCGCCACACCCGCTCGATGGCCGCGCGGCCGCGACGGGTGACGGCGGCGGCATCCGCCGTGAGGACTTTGGCATCGCGCAGCAGCACGCGCCCCTCGACCATGGCGAGGGTGAGGTCCGACGCGCTGCCATTGGTGATCAGCGATTTCAGCGGATCCCAGACCGGCTGGTAGCGGGAGGAGGCGAGGTCGAACATGATCAGGTCCGCCCGCGCGCCCTTCGCCACCAGGCCGAGATCCTCGCGCCCCAGCGCCATCGCCGCGTCGCGCGTCGCAGCGCGCAGGATGCGCGGCGCCGAGAGACCATGCGGCGTGCCGGACTGCACCTTGGCGAAGACGGATGCGGTGCGGAGTTCGTGCAGCATGTCGAGCGTCACGCCATCCGTGCCGATGCCGAGCCGCAGCTTCGCGGCCTCCATCCGCGCCAGCGGCACGAAGCGGCCGGAGCGGGCGAAGGCGAGGGGGCAGGAGGCCAGCGCGGCACCCGCTTCCGCGATCATCGCCATCTCCTCATCCGTCGCGAACATCCCATGCGCCAGCACCACGCCGGGCCGCAGCAGGCCCATGTCCCGAAGGTGTTCGATGGAGCCCTTGCCATGGGCGGCGGTGACCTTCTCGATCTCGATCAGGTTCTGGGCGGCGTGGATGGAGACGATGGTCTGGCGTTCGCGCGCCGCCGCGTCGATGGCGCGCAGCAGTTCCGGCGTGCAGCTGTCCGGGCCATGCGGGCCGAAGCCCACGCGGGTGACGCCGCGCGGGCCTTCGTCGAAACGGTCGAACATTTTCACAATGGCGTCGAAGCCCGTGTCGCTGGTCGGGCTGTAGGTCGGCTTGCCGTCCGGCGTCATGCCGACGGGCGCGGAGAACAGGTAGGGGCAGGACCAGCTGCGCAGCCCCAGCCGCTTCGCACGCTCGATGAAGGGCCATTGCGCCACGCGGTACACGTCCAGCAGGCCGGTGGTGCCGCTGCGCAGGCCTTCGAGCAGCGCCATCTCCGCCGCGTCACCGATTTCTTCCTCCGTCATCACGGCGGCGGCCACGTCGCCCAGCGGCATCAGCAGGGAATAGACGATGTGGCCGGGCAGATCGCCCGGCGCGAGCTCATCCGCCAGGCCGCGGAACAGCGGCGCCGACAGCGCGTGGTTGTGCAGGTTGATGAAGCCCGGCAGCAGCAAAGCGTCGGGTGCGACGATGCGCTCCGCCTCCAGCGTCGGCGACCCGGCGACCACATCCGCCACCACGCCGTCCTGGACGATGACGCTGTGCCCCGTGCGAAGCCCGTTATCCGCGTCCCAGACCCAGCCGGGTTCGATGATGAGCGTCATGGCAGGATCCCCCGGAAATGGCCGATCAAGGCCGAGAGCGTCAGCACGGAGAGCGCCGTGGTCACCACCACCGCGGCACCCGAACGGTCCGTGCCGGTGGCGTAGCGGCGCGCCAGGATGAAGGCATTGGCGCCGGTGGGCAGCGCCGCCATGGTGACGGCGACGGCCTTCTCGATCGGCGGCAGGTCCAGCCACAGCGCCAGGCCCCAGACCAGCGCCGGCAGCGCCAGCAGCTTCACCACGACGATCGCCGCCGTCTCCTGCCACATCGCGGCGCCCGCAATGCCGGCCAGGCCGCCGCCGAGGCAGAACAGCGCCAGCGGCGGCGCCGCCGCGCCCATCATCTCCAGCGTCCGCCGCGCCACATCGGGCAGATGCAGGCCGAAGAGCGTCCAGAGGAAGGCCGCGATCACCGCCAGCACCACCGGGTTGCGCAGAATCCCCTTCAGGCTGGCGCCGAGCACGCGGCGCCAGGGGGCATTGGCGTGCAGGCCCACCTCGGTCAGCACCGTCGCCTGGCCCAGCAGGATCATGGTGGTGAAGGCCAGGATGCCGAGCATGGGCGGCACGCCGGCCGGGCCATAGGCGGCGACGATGATCGGCACGCCCATCATCACGGAGTTGCCGAAGATGCAGGACAGGGCGAAGAGCGAGGCCTCGCCGAGGTTCAGCCGGAACAGGCGGCGCCCACCCGCCACCGCCAGCCAGAACATGAGGACGGAACCCGAGAGCAGCGCCAGCGCGGCGCCGCCGCCACCCTCATGCGGCCGCGTGCCGCCGGCAAACAGCAGCGCGGGGGCGGCCAGGCCGAAGACGAAGAGCGTCATCGCCCGAAAACCCTCTTCGCTCACCAGCTTGCGCTTCGCCGCGGCGAAGCCCAGCAGGATCATGGCGAAGACCGGCAGCACCACTTCCACCACGCCGGCCAGGCTGCCCATGTCGCTACCCCTGCAGAAGCGTGTCGATGAACTCCGGCAGCCAGGGCTGGCGCGCGCGGGTATTGCGGGCAGCGTGCAGGATGGCGCGCACCTCCGCCACCGTGCGGTCGAAGTCGCGGTTCACCAGCACGTGGTCGAAGTCGGACCAATGCGCGATCTCGTCCTTCGCGGCGACCAGGCGGCGGGCGATCTCGGCCTCGCTGTCCTGGGCGCGGCCGCGCAGGCGGCGCTCCAGCTCCGCCATGCTGGGCGGCAGCAGGCAGATGCCCACCACATCGCCAGGCAGGCGTTCGCGCAGCTGGCGGTGGCCCTGCCATTCGATGTCGAAGAGCACGTCCCGCCCGGCGGCCAGGCTCGCCTCCACCGCCGCCCGCGGGGTGCCGTAGGACCGGCCAATGAATTTGGCGTATTCCAGGAATTCGCCGGCTTCGACCATCGCGTCGAACTGGCTTTGCGTGCGGAAGAAGTAGTGCACGCCTTCCAGCTCGCCGGGCCGTGGCGCGCGGGTGGTGGCGGAGACGGACAGCGAAAGCTCCGGCTCCATCTCCAGCAGGGCGCGGGAGACGCTGGTCTTGCCGACGCCAGGCGCCGAGGCCAGCACCAGGCAGACGCCGCGTCGCGGCGCATGGGTGGTCGTGGTCATCATTCGACGTTGGCCGCCTGCTCGCGCAGCCGCTCGATCGCCGCCTTCAGCTCCAGCCCCACGCGCGTCAGCGCCACGCTGGCGGACTTGCTGCACAGCGTATTGGCCTCCCGCACGAATTCCTGCGTCAGGAATTCGAGCTTGCGACCGATGGCCTTGCCGGAGGCCAGCAGCGTGCGGGCCTCGGTGATATGGGCCGAAAGCCGGTCCAGCTCCTCCCGCACATCGGAACGCTGGGCGAGCATGGCGACTTCCTGTGCCAGCCGCTCCTCCGGCACCCGGGCGCGGACATCGCCCTCGCCCAGGAGGTTCGCCAGGTTTTCCAGCAGCCGGGCGCGCTGCGCGGCGGGCTGGCCGGCGGCCTCCACCGCCGCGGCATCCCGCAGCGCCGCGATCTCCCCCAGCAGCGTTTCGAGGATTTTTGCGAGTTGCGCGCCTTCGCGGGCGCGGGAGGCGACCAGGCCGTCCAGTGCCACGGCGAAGCTGGCGGCGAGTGCCTTGCGCTTGGCCTCCTCGGCGGCCTCATCCGGTTCCGAGACCTCGGCGCGCAGCACGCCGGGCAGGGACAGCACGGCCTCGGCCGTCGGCACGGGGGCGCCGGGCAGGCGGGCCGAGACCTCCAGCACCAGCTGGATCGCCGCCTCCAGCGCCACCGGGTCGGGCGTCAGCCGCGGGGCGTGGTCCTCCCGCTTCAGGGTCAGATTCGCGGAAAGGTTGCCGCGCTTCAGGCGCCTGGCCACCGCCTCCCGCAGCGGAGCTTCCAGCACGTCGAGGCCCGGCGGCAGGCGGAGGCGGACATCCAGCCCGCGGCCGTTGACGCTGCGCAACTCCCAGACGAAGGAGGAACCGTCCGGCAGCGTCCCGCTGTCGCGGGCGAAACCGGTCATGGAGGCAAGGGTGCTCATGCGCGCCTTGTCCACCCGACCGCTTGGGAGGGCAAGGCATGGCGCGCGATTCCTGGCAGGGCGTGCTGATCACCGGCGCCTCCTCCGGCCTCGGCCGCGCTTTGGCGGAGCTTTCGGCCGCACCCGGCGTCACCCTCTACCTGTCCGGCCGCGATGCCGGGCGGCTGGACGCGGTGGCGGAAGCCTGCAGGGCCCGGGGCGCCACCGTGCATCCGGCGATGCTGGACGTGACGGATGCGGCGGCCATGGCGGGGTGGATCGGCGAGGCCGGGCGGCTCGACCTGGTGATCGCCAATGCGGGCGTCTCGGGCGGCACGGGCGATGCGGTGGAGCCGCCGGAACAGGCAGCCCGCATCTTCGCCACCAATCTCGGCGGCGTGCTCAACACGGCCCTGCCGGCCCTGCAGAAGATGGCCGGGCAGGCGCCCGGGATGGATGGGCTGCGCGGGCGGGTGGCGGTGGTGGCAAGCCTCGCCGCCTTCGTCGCCGCCCCGGGTGCCCCCGCCTATTGCGCCAGCAAGGCGGCGGTGCAGCGCTGGGCGGAAGCGACCGATGCCAGCCAGCGAGGGCTGGGCATCCGCCTGCATGCCATCTGCCCCGGCTATGTCCGAACCCCGATGACGGCCCGGAATCCCTTTCCCATGCCCTGGCTGATGACGCCGGAGCAGGCGGCGGAACGCACGCTTTCGGGCATCGCCGCCGGCCGGGTGCGGGTGGCCTATCCGCGCCGGCTCTATGCCCTGTCGCGGATCGCCGGCGCCCTGCCGCCGGCCTGGCGCAACCGGCTGATGTCGCAGCTGCCGGCCAAGCCCGCCGATCCCTAGAGCACGATCCGTCCAGTTGGACCGATCTCGTGCTCTGGAAGTCATTGTTTCTAAAGCACGAAATCCGATAATACTGATTCAGTGTTATCGGGTAGTGCTTCAGGCGCCCGGCTCCGCCGCCGCCCGCTTCCGCTGCGCCGCCCGCCGGGCCAGCAGGTTCAGCAGCTCGACGCCCACCGAGAAGGCCATGGCGACATAGACAAAACCCTTCGGCACATGGACGTGGAAGGCCTCCGCCACCAGCACCATCCCGATCATCACCAGGAAGGCCAGCGCCAGCATCACCACCGTCGGGTTCTTCTCCATGAAGCGGGACAGCGCATCCATCGAGAAGAGCATGACGGTGACGGAGACGAGGATCGCCACCACGATCACCCACATCACCTGGGTCAGCCCCACCGCGGCCAGGATCGAGTCCACGCTGAACACCAGGTCCAGCGCCAGGATCTGCGCGACGACCGACCAGTAGCTGGCCGGCACGCGGTCCTTGGCATGGGTCTCGGCCTGCGAGTCCGGGTCGACCCGATGGTGGATCTCGATGGTGGCCTTGCCGATCAGGAACAGGCCGCCGGCCAGCAGGATCAGGTCCTTGCCGGAGAAGGTGACGATGCGGAGGTCGATCCAGGGCGTGGTCAGGGACATCAGCCAGCCGACGCCGGCCAGCATGCCGAGGCGCATGATGACGGCCAGGCCCAGGCCGATGCGCCGCGCCGATTGCCGCTGCGATTCGGGCAAGCGGTTCGACAGGATGGCGATGAAGACCAGGTTGTCGATGCCGAGGACGATCTCCATCCCGATCAACGCGACCAGGGCAATCAGAATTTCGGTTTCCAAGATCGTCTCTCCGGCGGAACAGCGGCCTTATCGCGCCAATCCCGTCCCGGTTGCATCGCCTATTTCCGCGAGGTCGCCAGCCAGACCCCGGCCAGCACGATGGCGCCGCCGACCAGCACCAGCGGCGATGGCACCTCCCCCAGCAGCAGCGCCCCGACCGCCGCCGCGAAGGGCGGCTGGATATAGCCGACCATGGAGGCATCGGTGACGCGCGCGCGCGCCAGCAGCCGCAGGAACATGGTCAGCGGCAGCGCCGAGCTGGCGATGCCGAGCAGCGCCAGCACGCCATAGACCCAGCCCGGCTGGGCATAGGCCTCCGCCCCGCCCAGGGGCAGGGACAGCCCCCCCGCCACCAGCGCCGCCACCACCTGCTGGCCCAGCACGATCTGCGGCGCCCCGCCGATCCGCGCCTTGCGGGCATAGACGGTGCCGGTTGCGTAGAAGACGCCCGACAGCAGGATCAGCAGCCCGCCCGCAAAACTCGCGCCGCCGGCCAGCGCATCCGGCCCCAGGATCACCGCGATGCCGCCGAAGCCCAGCAGCAGTCCGGCCAGGCCGCGCAGCCCCGGCCGCTCCTCCCGCAGCACCACGGTCGCGATCAGCGCCACCAGCAGTGGCGTGCCGGCATGGATCAGCGCGGCCGGCGCCGCCTGGATATGGCCCAGCGCGAAGGCGGTCAGCAGGTTCGGCGCCCAGCCATTGCAGGTGCCGAGCACCAGCGCCGGCAGCGCATAGCGCCGGATCGGCCCCTTCAACTGCCCGCTCACCGCCAGGAAGGCCAGCACGGCCAGCGCCGCGAAGCCGCCGCGCACGGCGGCCAGGGCGAAGGGGGACATCTCGGCCGCGATCAGCCGCAGCAGCGGGAAGGAGGATCCCCAGAGGCCGCCGATCACCAGCAGCCGCCACCACAGGGCGGGGCCGCTGAGCAGGGGCGCCGCGGTCATCGCTGCGGCGCGCGGGACCTCTCGATCTCCCGCCAGCGCGCCACGTTTCGGTTGTGCTCATCCAGCGTGCGGGCGAAGGCGTGGCCGCCGGTGCCATCGGCGACGAAATACAGGAACTCGGTCGCCTCCGGCCGCGCCACGGCGCGCAGCGCCTCCCGCCCCGGGCTAGCGATGGGGGCGGGGGGCAGGCCGCGGATGCGATAGGTGTTGAAGGGGTGGTCGCGGTCCAGGTCGGCGCGTGTCAGCGCCCTGTCCAGCACCCCGCCATCGGCGGCGGCATAGGCCACGGTGGGGTCCGATTGCAGCGGCATGCCGCGGCGCAGGCGGTTGATGAAGACGCCGGCGACCAGGCCCCGCTCCTCCCGCTGGCCGGTCTCGCGCTCCACGATGCTGGCGAGGATCAGCGCCTCCCGCGCCGTGTCGATCGGGAGGTTCGGGGCGCGGGCGGCCCAGATTTCCGACAGGGCCTGGTCCATGGCCTGCTTGGCGCGGCGCACCACGGCGGCGCGGTTGTCGCCCCATTGATAGGCATAGGTCTCGGGCAGCAGCTCGCCCTCGGCGAAGCTGGGGGTATCGCCGGTCAGGCCTTCCGCCTGCTCCAGCAGCCGGCCGATCTGCTGCGCGGTCAGCCCCTCCGGGATCGTCAGGCGGCGCTGCACCGGCCGGCCGTCGCGCAGGATGGCCAGCACCTCGCGCAGGCTGGCGCGGGCGGGGAACTGGAATTCGGCGGCGCGCAGCGGGCCTTCGGTGCGGGTCAGCCAGGTGGCGGCCAGGAAGGCCATGGGCTGGCGGATGACGCCGCGCTCGGCCAGCGCATCGGCGATGGCGGCGCTGCCGCCGCGGGGCACCACCATCTGCACCGGCTCGGCCAGCGGGCCGGGCGCGGTCCATTGCCCTCGCGCATACCAGAAGGCCCCCCCGGCGCCGGCGGCCAGGAACAGCAGGAGGACGAGCAGGACGATCAGTCGGCGCATGGCCTATGACTGGCGCCGGCGGCCGCCCCTGGCAAGGCGGCTGGCTGAAACGTCAGGCCGCCTTGCGGAAAATGATGCTGGCATTGGTGCCGCCGAAGCCGAAGCTGTTGGACAGCACCGTGTCGATCTGGCGCGGCTGGGCTTCCAGCGCCACCCGGTCGATCGGGCTCTCGCGCGAGGGATTCTCCAGGTTCAGCGTCGGCGGGGCGACGCCGTCGCGGATCGCGAGGATGGAGAAGATGCCCTCCACCGCCCCGGCGGCGCCCAGCAGATGCCCGATGGCCGATTTGGTGGAGGACATGGCGAGGCCCTTGGCCTCATCCCCCCAGAGCCGCTCCACCGCCTGCAGCTCGATATCGTCGCCCATGGGGGTCGAGGTGCCATGCGCATTGACGTATTGGATATCGCCAGGCGCGATCCGCGCGCTGGTCAGCGCCGCGCGCATGGCGCGGAAGGCGCCGTCGCCATCCTCGGTGGGGGAGGTGATGTGATAGGCGTCGCCGGACATGCCGTAGCCGATCACCTCGGCATAGATCTTGGCGCCCCGCCGCTTGGCGTGCTCCAGCTCCTCCAGCACCACCACCCCGGCGCCCTCGCCCATGACGAAGCCGTCGCGGTCGCGGTCCCAGGGGCGGCTGCCCTTGGTGGGCTGGTCGTTGAAGGCGGTGGACAGGGCGCGGGAGGCGCAGAAGCCGGCCATGCCGATTTCCGCCACCGCGGCCTCGGCGCCGCCGGCGACCATGACATCGGCATCGTTCAGCGCGATGAGGCGCGCGGCATCGCCCAGCGCATGCACGCCGGTCGCGCAGGCCGTGACCACGGCGTGGTTCGGGCCCTTGAAGCCGTATTTGATGGAGACATGGCCGGAGGCCAGGTTGATCAGCGCGGAGGGGATGAAGAAGGGCGAGATCCGCCGCGTCTTGCCCTGCTGGATCAGGGTCGAGGCCTCGAAGATGGTCGGCAGGCCGCCGATGCCGGAGCCGATCATCACGCCGGTGCGGCAACGCGCTTCCTGCTGGTCCTCGCCCGGGGTCCAGCCGCTATCCTCGACCGCCTCGGTGGCCGCCACCAGCGCGAGCTGGATGAAGCGGTCCATCTTCTTCTGGTCCTTGACCGGGATCCACTCGCTGATGTCGAGCTTGCCCTCGGCCCTGGTGCCGACCGGCACCTGGCCGGCGATCTTGGCCGGCAGGGCGCTGGTGTCGAAGTTCTGGATCGCCGCCAGCCCGCTCTCGCCGGCCAGCATGCGCTTCCAGACATTTTCCACACCCAGGCCGAGCGGGCAGGCGATACCCATGCCCGTGACGACGACGCGCCGCGGCGCAACGAGATGACCGAACACCGCTGCTTCCCTTACCTAGCCATCAACCGCTTGAAATCAGGCGGACTTCTGCTTCTCGATATAGTCGATCGCGTCCTTCACGGTCGTGATCTTCTCGGCGGCGTCGTCGGGGATCTCGACCCCGAAGGCCTCCTCGAAGGCCATGACCAGCTCGACGGTGTCGAGGCTGTCCGCGCCCAGATCGTCGATGAACGACGCCTCGGTGGTCACCTTGGACTCCTCGACGCCGAGGTGCTCCACAACGATCTTCTTCACCTTGTCGGCGGTGTCGCTCATCCCGCGATGTCTCCTGCTGGTCGCTGCCGTGCCGCGGATCGGCCCGAATCCCCTCCCGGGGGCGGGGGCGGCGCGGCTTAACATGGAAGCGTCACTTGGCCTAGGCGGCGGCGCGGCGCAAGCGGTCGGGGGGCGGGAAGTGCGGGTTTCCTGCAGCGAGGCCCGTCTGTGTCAGTGGCGCCACGCCCCGCGATACCGATGTTGCACTTGCGAAGCAGGGGTGAAGCGGGGGCGAAACCGCCCTTCGGCCATAAGGCGGCACCGCCGCGAGCCATCCTGGCCGCCGCCCGAAGGAAAGCCCCGATGTCCGCCAGCCTCGCTGCCCGCGCCGCCCCCAGCCCCGCTCGCAGGACCGGCCGGCGCCCCCTGCTTGCTTCGCCGGTGTCCTGGCTGCTGGCCCTGCTGCGGGCGCTGCACCAGCCCTGGCGCGAGGATCTGCTGAGCTACGACGCGCATCTGCTGCGCGACATCGGGCTGACCCGGGCGGAGGCGTTGCGCATCGCTGGCGGCCGAAGGTGAGCCCGACGATCCGCGGGATCCTGCGCGCAGGCCTGCCGCGGATCACCGCCATCGGCGCCCATCACGTGATGCATGGCCGCGCCGGATTTGAGCTGGCGCCGCCGGGCTGCTCGCCGCGCTGGCGCTGGCGGCGGGGTCTCATGCTGCCGGCGCTGGGCCGCGGCGCGGCCTGCGCGCCGGAGCGCATCGCGGCCTGAGGCGTCGCCTCAGATCATCGCCATGCGGCCATGGCGTCAGATCATCGCCATGCCGCCATTCACGTGGATGGTCTGGCCGGTGACCCAGGCGGCCTCGGGGCTGGCGAGATAGGCGACGGCGGCCGCCACATCCTCCGGCGCGCCCATGCGCTGGGTCGGGATCTTGGTCAGCAGGGCGGTGCGGGCGGCTTCCGGCAGGGCATCCGTCATCGCCGTCTTCACGAAGCCGGGTGCGACCACGTTCACCGTGACGCCGCGGGTCGCCACTTCCTGGGCGAGGGACTTGCTCATGCCGATCAGCCCGGCCTTGGCCGCCGCGTAATTCGCCTGGCCCGCATTGCCGGTGACGCCCACGATGCTGGCGATGGAGATGATGCGCCCCGAACGGCGCTTCATCATGCCGCGCAGCGCCGCGCGGGCCAGGCGGAAGGGGGCGGTCAGGTCCACTTCCAGCACCGCGTTCCAATCGGCATCGCCCATGCGCAGGGCCAGCATGTCCCGGGTGAAGCCGGCATTGTTCACCAGGATGTCCAGCGGGCCGAGCTCGGCCTCCACCTTCTCCACCAGCGCCGCCGGGGCGGCGGGGTCGGCCAGGTCGGCGGGGGCCACCAGCACGCGCTCCCCCAGCGTCCCGGCCAGGGCGGCCAGCTCCGCCTCCCGCCGCCCGGTGATCGCCACCTTGGCGCCTTGCGCGTGCAGCGCGGTGGCGATGGCGGCGCCGATGCCGCCGGTGGCGCCGGTGACCAGCGCCACCTTGCCGGTGAGGTCGAACATCAGGCGTCTCCGTCGTTGGGTCGTTGCATCGGCAGGCGTTTCATCAGGTAGTGCCGGCTATGGCCGGGCGGGAAGTCGTCGAGCCGGCCGAACTGCCGGTAGCCCAGGCTTTCGTAGAAGGGCAGGGCCTGGAAGCTGAAGGTATCGAGCCAGATGCCGGTGCAGCCGCGTGCCTGCGCCTCGGCCTCCGCCTGCCGCATCAGCGCCCGGCCGAGGCCCTGGCCGCGCAGCGACTCCGGCAGGAAGAAGTACTGGATGAACATCCAGTTGAAGAAGCTGTAGCCGGAGAGCCCGCCCGCCGGCTGCGCCGCGCCCGGCGCATGCACTGCCAGGCTGAAGGGCGCATGGCCATGCGGGCCGGCCTCAGCCACCGAATGGGCGCTGAGCCCGGCCAGCAGCACCGGCACCAGGTTCGCCTCGCCGGGCCGGATGGTGGCGCGCGGCGCGGCGGCATCCGGCCAGGGGGTGGCGGCGGGCTCCGGCCGGTCCAGCCGCTTGGTCATGCTGAAGCGCGTGGCGCCCGGCGGGCAGTCCTCGATCTGGCCGATGACGGAAAAACCGAGCTTCTCGTAGAAGCCGCGGGCCTGGAAGCTGTAGGTGTCGAGCCGGATGCCGATGCAGCCGCGCCGCCGCGCCTCGGCCTCCGCCGCCGCCATCAGCCGGCGGCCCCAGCCGGCGCCGCGCAGCGCCGGCGGCACCGCCAGGTTCTCGATATAGCACCAGGACCAGCCGGTGGCGCCGACCAGCCCGCCCACCACGGTACCGGCGGCATCGCGCAGCAGCAGGGTGAGGCCCGTGCGGTCGCGCGGATGCCCCGCGGCGGCATTGGCATCCCACAGCGCGTCCCGCGCCGCCTTTTCCTCCTCCGCGCTCGGCTGGGAGGTGAGGTCGAACCAGTGCGTCACAGCGACTTCAAGAAGGTTTCGATCTCGGCGGGGGTGCCGATGGCGCTGGCCTTGGCCTCCGGCGCCAGGCGCTTCATCAGCCCGGTGAGCACCTTGCCCGAGCCGATCTCGACGAACTGCTCGCAGCCCATGGCGCCCATCGCCAGGATGCATTCGCGCCAGCGCACGGTGCCGGTGACCTGGCGCACCAGCAGGTCGCGGATCTCGGCCGGGTCGGTGGCCTTGGCGGCGGAGACATTGGCGACCAGCGGGACCAGCGGCGTGCGCATCTCGGCCGCGGCCAGGGCCTCGGCCATGGCATCGGCGGCGGGGGCCATCAGGGCGCAGTGGAAGGGGGCGGAGACCGGCAGCTTCATGGCCCGCTTCACCCCGGCGGCCTTGGAGCCCTCGATGGCGCGCTCGACCGCCGCGGCATGGCCGGAGATGACGATCTGGCCACCGCCATTGTCATTCGCCACCTCCACCACCTGGCGGGCGCCGGTGGCGGGGTCCTCGGCGGCGGCGGCGCAGATCGCCTGGGCCTGTTCGAGTTCGGCGCCCAGCAGCGCGGCCATGGCGCCCTCGCCGGCCGGCACCGCCTTCTGCATCGCCTCGCCGCGCAGCCGCAGCAGGCGGGCGGTGGTGGAGAGGTCGAAGGTGCCGGCGGCGGCCAGCGCGGCATATTCGCCCAGCGAATGGCCGGCCACCAGCGCCACGCGGTCGCGCAGCACGAAGCCGCCCTCCTTCTCCAGCACCCGCAGCACGGCGATGGACATGGCCATCAGCGCCGGCTGGGCATTGGCGGTCAGCGTCAGCTCCTCCGCCGGACCCTCGAACATCAGCTTGGACAGCTTCTGCTTCAGGGTCTCGTCCACTTCCTGGAAGACCTCGCGCGCCGCGGGGAAAGCGGCGGCGAGGTCGCGGCCCATGCCGGGGGCCTGGCTGCCCTGGCCGGGGAAGGTGAAGGCGAGCGCCATTTTTTCGGTCCGTGCGATGCGTCGTGGGGCGGTCGCGCGGCCTAGGGCGGTGTGGGTCGCGGCGTCAAGCCCGAGTCGAAATTGCTTGCCGCGCCGCCCCCACCATGCTTTACGCCCCGCTCCCCTGCCGGGACCCGAGGCATCGGTCCCGGCTATGCCCGTTTATGCGCGTCCAAGGCATGGTGCCCGGGGCCGTGGGGCTGAGACAGCCGGAGGGAATCGGATGCCCTTGTATGAATGCGTGCTGATCGCACGCAATGACGTCACGCAGGCCCAGGTCGAGGCGATCGCCGACCAGGTGCAGGCGACCCTCACCGAGATGAACGGCGGCGAGATCAAGAAGCGGGAATACTGGGGCCTGCGCGGCCTCGCCTACCGCATCAAGAAGAACCGCAAGGCCCACTACATGCTGCTGGGCCTGGAATCGACCCCGGCCGCCCTGCTCGAGGTGGAGCGCCAGCTCGGCCTGAACGAGGACGTGCTGCGCAGCCTGACGCTGCGGATCGACGCAATCGACGACGCCCCCTCCGCCATCCTGGCCCGCCGCTCCGACGACCGCGAGCGCGACCGCGGCTTCCGCGGCCCGCGCCCGGCCGGCCGCTTCGGCTCCGGCCGCACCGGTGGCCGCGAGCGTGACGACCGTGAGGAATTCCGCGCCCGTCCGCGCGATGAACTCGATATGGGCCCCGGCATGGGCGGCGAGGAGTAATCCATCATGTCCGATCGCAACGAAGACATCGCCCTGAACCCCGCCCAGCGCCGCCCGGCCGTGGGCGCCCGCCGGCCCTTCTACCGCCGCCGCAAGTCCTGCCCCTTCTCCGGCCCGAACGCGCCGAAGATCGACTACAAGGACGTGCGCCTGCTGTCCCGCTTCCTCAGCGAGCGCGGCAAGATCGTGCCGAGCCGCATCACGGCGGTCTCCGCCAAGAAGCAGCGCGAGCTGGCCAATGCCATCAAGCGCGCCCGCTTCCTGGCGCTGCTGCCCTACGTGATCAACGACTGATCACGCGGCACGGCCGAGGACAGGATGATGGCGGGCAGCATGGACGAGGAGCAGGGGAAGGGTCGCGGCATCGCCGCCGATCCGCGCCTGCTCGCGGCCGCCGCTGCCGGCCTGGCCTCGGCGGTGCTCGGCCTATGGGCCTTCCGCGGCCTGCCCGGCGGCGCCTTCGCCCTGTGGCTGGCCAGCCTGCCATTGTTCATGGCGGGCATCGGCTTCGGCGGCTTCACGATCCTGGCGGCGCTGGCGGTGGCCAGCCTGGTGCTGCTGCTGCTGGGCAGCAGCCTGGGCCTCGGCCTCTACCTGGCACTCTTCGGGGTGCCGGCCGCGGCCCTGGTGCTGGCCGCCGGCCGGCCCGCCGTGCTCGGCCTGCCCTTCGCGCTGCTGGGCCTGATCCCGGCCGCCGGGGTGCTGCTGGCCGCCTTCCTGCTGGGTGATGCGCCCGGCGGGCTGGAAGGCGCGATGCGCGAGGCGGCCGAGGTTGGCCTGCAACGCATGGGCCTGCCGGCCAACCAGGGGCTGGTCGAGGAGCTGGTACGGATCAAGGCCGCGGCGATCGGCTTCTGGGTGGCGCTCGCGCTGCTGGTGAACGCCGCCGCCGCCGCCGCCCTGCTGAAGCGGGCCGGCGTCATCGCCGCCACCCCCGCCTGGCGGGAGGCGCGGCTGCCGGGCTGGTACCCGCTGCTGCCGGCACTCGCCGGCGGCCTCTGGCTGGCGGCGGAGGAAGGCGGCGATGCCGTCACCCTCTCGCTGCTGCTGGTGCTGCTGGTGCCCGTCTTCCTGCATGGCCTCGCGGCCCTGCATCGCGCCTCGGCGGCCCTCCGCGGCCGCGCCTTCGTGCTGGGCGGCGCCTATGCCGCACTGCTGATCCTGTCCGTACCGGTGGCGCTCGGCGTCGCGGGCTACGGTTTCTACGACATTCTCAATGGAACCCGGGCCCGGCGCGCTGCGCCCCCCCGAGTCTGAACCTCTGATCTGAACGGTGCAGCCATGATCGAAGTCATCCTGATGCAGCGGGTCGAAAAGCTCGGCCAGATGGGCGAGCTGGTGAAGGTCCGCCCCGGCTATGCGCGCAACTTCCTGCTCCCCCAGGGCAAGGCGATCCGCGCCAACAAGGACAACCTCGCGCGTTTCGAGCGTGAGCGCGCCCAGCTCGAAGCCCAGAACCTGAAGCGCCGCGGCGAAGCCGAGCGCGTGGCGGAACGCGTGCACGGCCTGCAGGTCGTCATCATCCGCTCCGCCGGCGAAAGCGGCGGCCTCTACGGCTCCGTCTCCGGCCGCGACATCGCCGACGCCTGCAAGGCCTCCGGCCTGACGCTGGAGCGCAACCAGATCCTGCTCGAGCAGCCGATCAAGCAGCTGGGCCTGACCCAGGTGCGCGTCGCCCTGCATCCGGAAGTGGTGATCGAGGTCGGCGTGAACGTCGCCCGCTCCGTCGAGGAAGCCGAGAAGCAGGCCCGCGGCGAAGACCTCCGCGCCGCCGACCAGGCCGAGGAAGAGAGCCTGGAAGCCGAACTCGCCGCCGAACTCGCCGAACTCGGCGCCGCCGCCGACCGCGACTGAGGATGACAGGGGCGGCCTTCGGGCCGGGGTGGCGCGGGCTGTCTGCAGGGAGGGCTCTGCCCTCCCTGCACCCTCCCGCCAGGAGGCAGTGGCCTCCTGGACCACGGAAC
>NZ_JBHYDM010000036.1:0-45280 GCF_051860665.1 Falsiroseomonas sp. | reverse complement strand
GAAGACCTGCTGCCACAACGCATCCTCCTCCTGAGGTGAGAAGGATGCACCACTACTCCTCGGGACTACACACCTAGAGCGTTTTCAAGCCTTACGGCTTCGCAAGGCGACTCGGAAAACGCGCCAGGACAATGAGCTAGAGCTGTTTCACCGTCTTCGCTTTCGGTGAAACAGCTCTAGCATGGCCCGGCGGCCGGTCCGGTCCGGAATCCGGACCGGGTCAGCGTTCGGCTGGCACCACAAGCAGCCGCCGCAGGTCGCCGCGGCGCAGCACCACCGCCTCCGCCGTCGCGCCCACCCGCTCCCCGGTCAGCCAGCGCAGCAGGTCGTCGACCCCGGCCACGACCTGCCCGCCGATCGCCACCAGCAGGTCACCGTGCTCCAGCCCCGCACGATCCGCCGGGCCTCCCTTCACGACCTCTCCCAGCAGCAGCGCCGTGGCCTGCGCCAGGCCATGGGCACGGGCGAATCGGCGCGGCACCGCCTCCCGCTGCCCGGTCAGGCCGAGCACCGCGCGCCGCACCCGGCCGAAGCGCACCAGCTGGCCCAGCACCAGCCGCGCGGTATTGGCGGTCACCGCGAAGCACAGCCCCTGCGCGCCGCCGATCATGGCGGTGCTGATGCCGATGACGCGGCCTTGCGTATCCACCAGGGCGCCGCCCGAATTGCCGGGGTTGAGCGCCGCATCGGTCTGGATCAGATCCTCGATCGGCCGCCCGCCGCGCCCGGCCAGGCTGCGACCCAGCGCGCTGACCACGCCGGCCGTGACGGTGGAGGAGAAGCCGAGCGGATTGCCGATGGCCACCGCCACCTGCCCGACGCGCAGCGCGGCACTGTCGCCGAGCTCGGCGGCCGGCAGCGCGGCCTGGGTCTCGGCGCGCAGCAAGGCGAGGTCGGTATCCGGGTCGTCGCCCAGCAGGCGGGCGGCGAATCGCGCGCCCTCCGTCGTGGTCAGGGCGATCCGGCTGGCGCCGGCCACCACATGGCTGTTCGTCAGCACCAGCCCATCGGGGGTGACCACCACGCCGGATCCGCTGCCACGGCCGCGCGCGCCCTCGATGGCGACATGCACGACGGAGGGCGCGGCGCGGGCGGCGGCCTGGGTGACGGCGGTGGAATAGGCATCCAGCAGGTCGGAATCCTGCGGGGCAAGCGGGGCGTCCAGCATGGGGAGGGTCCTTTCGCCCTGCCAAAATGGGAAGCCGGCGCGGCATCCCCAAGGGCGCCGCAAATCCGGCGCTTGCCAGGCCGGGCCCCAGGCCGGATAGGCTGGGGGCATGGAAATCGTGCAGGCCGTCCTGGCCCTGATTGCGGCCTGTATCGGCTTCGCGCTGCTCGCGCGCCGCCTGAACCTTCCCTATGCCGTCATCCTGGTGGTGGGCGGGATGGTGCTGGCCTTCATCCCCGGCCTGCCCAGCGTCACGCTGAACCCGGAACTGGCGCTCGCCTTCTTCCTGCCGCCGCTGCTGCAGGCCAGCGCCTGGCGCACGGATTGGCGGGCCTTCCGGGCCAATATCCGGCCCATCCTGTTCCTGGCGGTGGGTGCCGTGCTGTTCAGCGCGGTCTGCATCGCCGTCGTGGCCAAGCTGCTGATCCCAGGCCTGCCCTGGGCCGCGGCGGTGGCGCTGGGCGCCATCGTCGCGCCACCCGATGCGGTCGCCGCCGCCGCCGTGCTCGCCCGCCTGCCCATGCCGCGCCGGCTGGTGACGGTGCTGGAGGGGGAGAGCCTGGTGAACGATGCGACGGCACTGGTGCTCTACCGCTTCGCCATCGCCGCCGTGGCCGCCGGCGGCATCGCGCTGGAGCGGGCCATCGGCTCCTTCTTCCTGGTGGCGCTCGGCGGCATCGTCGTGGGCCTCGCCATCGGCTGGCTCACCGCCCGGGCCTTCCGCCGGCTGGAGGATACGCTGCTGGAGATCGCCGCCAGCTTCGTCGCCTGCTTCGCCAGCTTCTTCGCGGCGGAGGCGCTGCACCTGTCCGGCGTCATCGCCGTGGTCAGCACCGGGCTGATGCTGGGCCAGCTGCAGCACCGGGTGCTGACGCCGGAAAGCCGCATCAGCGCGCGGGCGGTCTGGAACTTCGTGGAATTCGTGCTGACCAGCCTGATCTTCATCCTGGTCGGGCTGCAGCTGCGGGGCATCCTGGACCGGATCTCGCAGCATGGGATCCTGGAACTCGCGGGCCTGGCCCTGGCGCTGTCCGTGACGCTGATCGCGAGCCGCTTCCTCTGGGTCTTTCCCGCCGCCCTGGTGCCGCGGGTGCTGCCGGGGCCGCGGGAGGGGCGGCGGATTCCCCCGCTCGGCCATCTGGTGGTGATCTCCTGGGCCGGGATGCGGGGCGTGGTCTCGCTGGCTGCGGCGCTCGCCCTGCCGCTGGATTTCCCGCAGCGGGACCTGCTGGTCTTCCTCGCCTTCTGCGCCATCCTCGCGACGCTGGTGCTGCAGGGCACCACGCTGGAATGGGTGATCCGCCGCTTCGGCGTGACGGAACAGCGGGTGGCCGGCATGGCGCCGGAGGAGGCGTCCGCCCGCCGCCATGTCGCCCGCGCCACGCTCGCCGAGGTGGAGCGCCGCGCGGAGGATATCCTGGAAGGCGCCGTGGCGCGCGACCTGGTGGGCGAGTTCCGCGAGCGGTCGCGGGTCTATCACGGCGTTGCCGACGGCTCCGGCCAGGCGGAGCTGGAGGCGCGGATGCGCATCCGCCTGGCTGCGCTCCGCGCCGGCCGCCGCGCCCTGCTGGACCAGCACCATGCGGGCGCGCTGGACGACATGATGCTGGCCACGCTGGAGCATGAGATGGACCTCGAGGAACTGCGCATCCTGCGCCTGCTCGGCGCCCGATGACGGCGCTCGCGGATCAGCTGGAGGCAGCCCGGCGCGGCCTGCTGGACCTCTCCACCCGCAACCGCCTGCTCTCCCTGCCCAAGCCCGGCCGGTCCCGCGGCGTGCTGCTGCTGGATGACGAGGAGGCGGATTTCGTGCTGTCCGCCCTCGCGGAGGGCCGCGTCTTCGGCTTCGAGGCCGCGGCCGATGCGCCCGAAGCCCCGCCCCGCCGCGGCCGGCGGGCCGTGCGGGTGGATGGCGTCGGCCTGGCCGATGCCGCCCAGAGCCGGGAGGAGGCGCGCCGCGACAACCGCCTGCGCGCGAGGCTGCCGCAGGAGGACCTGGCCCGGCGCCTGCGCGACCTGATGCAGGATGCCCGCACGGCGCGGGAGGAGACGGGCATCGCCACCCTCTCACTCGCCCTCGGCGCGCTCGCCTGGCGCGACCCGGCGACGCCGGAGACGGAACGCCTGGCGCCGCTCGCCCTGCTGCCGGTGGTGCTGGAGCGCCAGGGCGTCAGCCAGCAATACCGGCTGCGCGCGGCGGGCGGCGAGGTGGAGGAGAACCTTTCGCTCCGCCAAAAGCTGCTTTCGGATTTTCGCGTGGAGCTGCCGCCCTTCCCCGAGGAGGGTTTTGCCGTGGCCGCCTGGGCGGAGGCCGTACGGGGCGCGATCGGCGCGCGGGAGGGCTGGCGGGTCGAGGCCGATTCGCTCGCTGTCGGGCTCTTCTCCTTCCAGAAATTCCTGATGTGGCGGGACCTGGACCCCACGGTGAATCCCGGGCTGCTCGAGCACGGCATGATCCGCGCCCTGGTGGGCGGCGAGCCCCTGGCCGGCGCCGTGCCGCTGGACCCGGAGCTCGATGTGGATGCGGCGATCCCGGTGGAGCGCCTCGACCATGTCATGGAGATGGATGGCAGCCAGGCCCTGGCGGCGGAGGCGGTGCGCCTCGGGGCGCAGGCACCGGCCGGCCATGTGGTGATCCAGGGGCCACCCGGCACGGGCAAGAGCCAGACCATCGCCACCATCATCGCCCAGGCCGTGCTGGATGGCCGCACCGTGCTCTTCGTCGCGGAAAAACTGGCGGCGCTGGAGGTGGTGGAACGCCGCCTCGCCCAGGTCGGCCTCGGCCCCGCCTGCCTGGAGCTGCATGCGGAGAAGCAATCGAAGCGCGCCGTGCTGGACGAGCTGCGCGCGACGCTGGCGGCCCCCCCGGTGCCGATGCCGGACCGCGCCCCGGTGCTGCGCCGGCTGGGCACGCTGCGCGGCAGGCTGAACGCGCATGCCCGCGCCATGGGCGCGGCCGTCGGCGAAAGCGGCCGGCCGCTGCATGCGGTGGTGGGGCGCCTGGCGGCGCGGCGGGCACAGGGCGCGCCAGCGCCGGACTTCGCACTGCCTGCGGGGAGCTGGGATTCTGCCCGAATTGCCGCAGCGCGCGCGGCGGCAGCGGAACTTGCCGCCTGCGCCGCGGCGGGCGGGCCGGGCAGCATCTGGCGCGGGGTGTGTGCCGACCTCCAGCCGCTGGCGCAGGACCGGCTCATGGCCCGCCTGCCCGCGCTGATCCGTGCCCTGACCGCCGGCGCCGCGGCCCTGGCGCCCGCCGCCATGGTGCGGCCCGAGCCCGGTCCGGCGGGGGCCGCGCAGTTGCTGGCGCTCTCCGCCGCCATCGCCACGGCGCCGCGCCACGATGCCGCGGCGCTGGCCGACCCCGCCTGGGCCGCGGACCCGGCGCCGCTGGCCGCCCTCGCCCAGGCCAGCGCGACCCTGGCGGAGGCCGGGCGCGATTCGCGGCTGCGGCCCGGCGCGCTGCAGGCCGAGGGTCTGGCGGCCGCCCGTGCCGCCCTGGCGGAGGGCGGCGGCTTCTTTGCCTTCCTCTCCGCCAGCCAGCGCGCCGCCAAGGCCCTGGCCGCGCAGGTGGTGGCGCCGGGGGCGGAGCCGCTGGCCGCGCTCGATGCCGCGCTGGCAGGCCAGGCCGCAGCGCAGGTCCTGGCACAGGGCGAGGCCCGGGGCCGCGCCGCCTTCGGCACGCTCTGGGGCGATGCGCCGGCCATGGCCGCGCTGGTCGCCTGGCGCAGCCAGCATGGTGCGGCGGCCGCCGCGGCACTGGCCGCCGGCATGCCCGTGCTGGAGGCCGCCCCCATCCAGGCCGCGGTGGAGGCCTTTGCCGAATTGTCGGAGGCCACCGCGCTCGACCTGGCCGCGGCCTTCGGCGCCGAGGACCCGCCGCTGGCCGCCATCGCAGCCCGGCTCGGCGACTGGGCGGCGCAGCCGGAGGCGCTGACGCCCTGGCTCGCCTGGCGCCGCGCGGTGCAGGCGGCGGGCGCGGACCTGACGCCGGTGATCGCGCGGCTGGCCGCCGGAACCCTGCCGCCGGACCAGGCCGCCGAGGCGCTGGAGGATGCGCTGGACGAGGCGCTGCTGAAGGCGGCGATGCGCGCCGACCCTGCCCTGGCCGCCTTCGACGGCCCCGGCTTCGACCGCCTGCTGGCGGACTTCGCCGAGGCCGATGCCGCGCGCATCGCGCTGGCCCGGCGCGAGGCCGCCGCCACCCATTCGGCGGCTCTCGCGCGGGTCCGTGACATGCCCGGCCATCGCCTGCTGCTGGGAGAGTTCGAGAAGAAGCGCGGCCACCTGCCCGTGCGCGAACTTCTGGTGCGCGCAGGCGCCGCCGTGCAGGCCGCAAAACCGGTCTTCCTGATGTCGCCGCTCTCCGTCGCGCAATTGCTGGCGCCGCCGCACGGCCTGAAGCCGGGCCTCACCTTCGACCTGCTGGTGATGGACGAGGCCTCCCAGATCGAGCCGGTGGATGCGCTGGGTGCCATCGCCCGCTGCCGCCAGGTGGTGGTGGTGGGCGATGACCGGCAGATGCCGCCGACCCGCTTCTTCCAGCGCATGACCTCGGAGGAGGAGATGCCGGAGGAGGAGGCGGCGGAGACGGTCGCGGCGCGGGAGGTGGAGAGCATCCTCGGCCTCGCCAATGCGCGCGGCGTGCCGAATGTCATGCTGCGCTGGCACTATCGCAGCCGGCACGAGAGCCTGATCGCCACCAGCAATGCCGAATTCTACGGCGGCAGGCTGATGGTCCTGCCCTCCCCGCGCGGCCGATCCCCGGCACTCGGCCTCTCGCTGGTGAGGGTCGCCGGCGAATGGCAGGCCGGTGCCGGCGTCAACCGTGCCGAAGCCCAGGCCGTGGCGGAGGCGGTGCTGCGCCATGCGAAGGAAACGCCCGGCGAGACGCTCGGCGTCGCCGCCTTCTCGCTGCGCCAGCGCGACGCCATCCTGGATGCGGTGGAGGCGCTGCGCCGCGCGGATGATTCGGCCGAGGGCTTCTTCACCGCGCATCCGCACGAGCCCTTCTTCGTGAAGAACCTGGAGAATGTGCAGGGCGACGAGCGCGACGCGATGTTCATCAGCGTCGGCTATGCGCGTGGTGCCGATGGGAAGCTGGCCATGCGCTTCGGCCCGCTCTCGGCGGAAGGCGGCGAGCGGCGGCTGAACGTGCTGATCACCCGTGCCAAGACGCGCTGCGTCGTCTTCTCCGGCATCACCGCGGAGGACATCGACCTGTCGCGCGCCGCCGGCGCCGGCGTCGCCGCCCTGAAGACTTTTCTTCAATTTGCCGAATCCGGCGAGGATCGGCGCGCCTCCGGCAGCCAGGTGAAGGCGCCGCTCTCCCGCGTCATCGCGCAGGAAATCAGCGCGGCCGGCATGCAGCCGGTGGCGCGTGTCGGCAGCGCCGGCCTCTTCCTCGATGTCGCGGCGCGGCGGGAGGGCGACTATGTGCTGGGCGTCGAGGCCGATGCGGCGGATTGGGCTTCGCTGCGCGGCGCCCGCGATCGCGACCATGGCCGCGGCGCTGCGCTCGGCCGCATGGGCTGGCGGCTGCACCGCGCCTGGAGCCTCGCCTGGCTGCAGCGGCCGGAGGCGGAGCGGGACCGGCTGCGCGCCGCCCTCGGCGTGGCGCCGCCCGCCGCCGCCCCAGCGCCCGCCAGCGCCGACCCCGGCCTGGCGCAACCCTATGTCGAAGCCGCGCCGGGCGAGGCGCCGGCCCCGGATATCGCCACCGCCACAGCCGCCCAGCTGCGCGCCCTGCTGGCCGAGATCATCCGCGTGGAACAGCCGGTGCATGGGGAGGCGGTGCTGGAACGCGCGCGGCTCATCTTCGGGCAGGACACGCTCTCCGCCACCGACCGCGCCGCAGTGACCCAGGCGTTGCGCCTGGCCGCGCAGCTGGAAGGCGTGGCCGAGGCCGGCGGATTCTGGACGGCGGAGGGCGCCGGCCCGGTGCAGCCGCGCGACCGCCGCGCCGCCGCGCCGCATCTGCGCCGCGCCGCCCTGCTGCCGCCGGCCGAGGTGGAGGCCGCGGCGCGCGCCCTGCTCACCGCCCTGCCCGGCTCGACGGAGGCGGAGCTGGTGTCCGGCGTGGTGCGGCTGCTGGGGCTGGAAGCCGCCGCCGCGCCCGCCATCGCGGCGCGCATCGCGGCACTGGTGGGCGCCGGTCGGCTCAGCCCCGCGGGCTGAGCTGGCCGCGCAGCCAGGCGATATCCCGCCGCAGGGCGTAGAACTGCCGCCCATAGGCGCTCGGCACCGACAGTTTCTGCAACTTCGCCTCCAGGCCAGTCAGCCGCGCCAGCAGGGCCTCGCGCCCCGACGGGTCCAGGGCATCGGGCAGATCCGCCTCGATGCCGCGCAGGTCGTCGTAGTAGCGGTAGATGCGGCTTTCCATCTGCCAGGTGTAGAGCGGCGGGGCGAAGCGGATCAGCGGCAGGGCCAGCGTCAGCAGGGGAATCAGCAGCACCCACATCCGCTCCACCGTCACCGCCACCCAGAAGGGCATCCAGCTCTGCAGGAAGGTGGGACCGCTCTCGTACCAGCGTGCGGCATCGCGATGCAGCGGCACGTCCGGGTTCAGCGCGGAGGGAAAGCGCCCCTCCGGCGCAAAGCTCTGCCGGCCGCGATGCTCGGCCTGCAGGATGCGGATGAACAGGCTGACGAGCTGCGGATGCACCTCCGCCTTGGCGAGCAGGGAGGCCGCGGGCGCCAGCAGCACGATATCCTCGGCCGGCAGGTCGAGCGCGAGGGAGAAACCGCTGCGCGGCAGCTGCACCGGCGTGACATAGGGCAGCAGGCGGGCATAGGCGGCGGCACGGGTCTCGAAATCGACCAGCTCCACCTGGTCGGTCGCGGCCATCAGGGTGGAGATGGCGGGTCCGGGCTCGGCCGCGACGAAGATGGCGGCATCCACCTCACCCGCCAGCAGCGCCTGCGCGGCCTGCGTGCCGGCGAGCGGCGAGGCAACGAAACTGTCCGTCGCCACCGCATTGGCGGCGAGCAGCGCCAGTGCCAGCGCGCGCGTGCCGCTGCCTTCCGGCCCCATGGCGATGCGCGCCCCGTTCAGCTGCTGCAGCCGCTGACGGCCGCTGTCGCGGCGGACAAAGACCCAGGCGGGTTCGAAGAAGACGGCGCCGAGCGAGACCAGCCGCACATCCTGCGCCGCCCGGCCACCCTGGGCGGCGGCGCCGGGTGCGGTGACGGCGACGCCGCCCTGCATCAGCGCGAAATCGACGCGGCCCTGCCGCAGCAGCGCCAGGTTCTCCACGCTGCCCTGGCTTTCCACCAGCTCCACCCGAAAATCCTCGGCCCGCAGCGCCGCCGCATAGCGTTGCGTGGCGCGGGCATAGGCGCTGTCCGGCCCGGGGCCGGTGGCGATGCGCAGCACCTGCGGCGGCGCCGGCGCGACGAAGCGATAGGCAATGCCGAGGCCGCCTGCCACCAGCAGCACGATGAAGCCCCAGGTGCGCAGGAAGGTGATGATGACGGCCCACATGCGGGCGCAACGGATCAGCCCCGCCAGGGTTCGCAGGCCCGTCGCGATTCCGTGCGCGGCCCCCTGCCGCCACGGCATTGCAACCATTCCACGCCATCCCGCGTTGGCCCGTCACCACAACGGTCCTCGGCAGCGGGCGGCCACAACGGAAGGAACGATAGGATGACGAACAAGGCACGTCTGCTCGGCGCCGCGGCGCTGAGCCTGATGGTCGCGGCCTGCGGCACCGATCCGAATGAGCGCGTCACGGGCGGCGCCGCGGCGGGTGCCGCGACGGGTGCCGGCGTTGGCGCGCTGGGCGGCCCGGTGGGCGCGCTGGCCGGTGCCGCGATCGGCGGCGGCGCGGGTGCCGTCACGGGCGCCACCACCTCTCCGCGCGACGTCAACCTGGGCCGTCCGGTCTGGAACAACCCCGAGACGCGCCTGCCGGGCGACAACACCTCCGGCCGCGCAAGCATGAGCGGCTCCACCCGCCAGGTGCAGGACGCGCTGAACCAGCGCGGCTACAGCGTCGGCAGCGCCGACGGCGTGATGGGCCCGCGCACCCGCGCCGCGCTGCGCGACTTCCAGCGCGCCAACAACCTTTCCGCCACCGGCCGCGCCGATTCCGCCACCCTGGCGGCGCTGAATGTCAGCGGCGGCAGCGCGCAGGCGGCGCGCCCGGCGCGGGCCAATCCGAACGCGGCCTATATGGGCGGCGGCGCGGTGGGCGGCAGCTCCGGCTCGCAGGTGAGCCAGACCAACCCGGACCGCAGCGGCGTGGCGACGGATGCGGATCCCGGCACCGGCGGCACCGGCGGCTCGGGTGGCGCCACGCGCGGCGGTGGCAGCCCGAACTATGGCGGCACCGGCACCACCAATCCGATGGAGCGCAGCGGCACGGCCACGGGCTCCGATCCGGGCACCGGCGGCACGGGCGGTTCGGGTGGCGGCGCGATGACGCGGCCGACCGGCCCGGGCGTGACCGGCATGCCGAATTCCTCCGGCACCGCGGCGGAGCGCAGCGGCGTGGCGACGGATGCGGATCCGGGCACGGGCGGCACGGGTGGTTCGGGCGGGTCGTCCAGCGCGATGCCGGTGCGCTGATCCCCGCAGGGATGGCGTGAAGAAGGGGGCCGGGGGCGAAAGCCTCCGGCCTTTTCGTTTGCGGGGTTCAGCGGGCCAGGATCAGGTCCGGCAGGCCGGTGACCAGGGTCACCGGGAACAGCGTGATGAGCACCACGGTCAGCACCAGCATCAGGAAGAAGGGCAGCGAGGCCATCGCCACCTCGCCCTGGTCCTTGCCTGTCAGCGTCTGCATGACGAACAGGTTGAAGCCGACCGGTGGCGTGATCTCCGCGATCTCCACCAGCAGCACGACGAAGATGCCGAACCACACCAGGTCGAAGCCCGCCGCCTGGACCATCGGCACCACGATGGAGGTGGTCAGCACGATCATCGAGACGCCGTCGAGAGCGGTGCCGAGGATGACATAGACCACCACCAGGATGGCGATGATGCCATAGGGGCCGAGGTTCAGCGCCGCGACCCCGCCGGCCAGCGCGGCCGGGATGCCGGTCAGCGCCATCGCCTTGGTCAGGAAGGCGGCGCCGGCGAGGATGAACATGATCATGCAGGACAGCCGCGTGGCGCCCAGCAGGCTGTCCCGGAAGTTCGCCCAGCTCAGAGAGCCCGTGACCGCGGCCAGGATCAGGCTGCCGAGCACGCCGAAGGCCGCCGCCTCCGTCGCTGTCGCCACGCCCACGATCATGCTGCCGATGACGACGATGATGAGGATGGCGCAGGGAATCAGCTGCGCCGACTGGCGCAGCTTTTCCATGAACGAGATGCGCGGCTCCATCGGCGGCTGCTTGTCCGGGTTCAGCACCGCCCACACGGCGATATAGGCGCTGAACAGCAGCATCACGATCAGCCCCGGCAGGCAGCCGGCGATGAAGACCCGCACGATCGAGACCTCCGCCGCCACGGCATAGACCACCATGATGATGGAGGGCGGGATCATGATGCCGAGCGTGCCGGCGGTGGCCAGGCTGCCGATGGCGATGCGCTCGTCATAGCCGCGCCGCTTGAGTTCCGGCAGCGCGATCTTGGAGACGGTGGCGCAGGTGGCGGCGGAGGAGCCGGAGACGGAGCCGAAGATGCCGCAGGCCAGGATGTTCACATGCAGCAGCCGGCCGGGGATGCGCCGCACCCAGGGCGCCAGGCCGTTGAACAATTCCTCGGACAGTTTCGTGCGGAACAGGATCTCGCCCATCCAGACGAACATCGGCAGCGCCGCCAGCGTCCAGGACCCCGTCGCCTCCCACATCGCGCCGGCCATGAACAGGCCGGGCGTGGGCGAGGCGGTGACCATGGCGACATAGCCGATGGCGGCCAGGCTCATCGAGATCCAGAGGCCGGCGCCGAGCAGCAGGCAGAGCAGCACGAGCAGCAGGAGGGACAGCCAGAGAAGGTCCATGGGCTATACCTCCGCCGAGAAATCGCCGCGCGCCGCGCGGTCTTCGGCGGCCAGCACATAGGTCGGGCGCAGCCCGGCGGCCACCTGGATCCATTCGTCGAGGATCGCCACCAGCAGCAGCCCGGCGCCCAGCGGCATGGCCAGCTTCGGCACCCAGAGCAGGAAGGGCACGGTGCCCTGCGCCACCTCCTCGATCTCCCAGGAGAAGAGCGCGTCCTGCCCGGTCCAGAAGGTGATGTAGCCGACAATCAGCGCCGCCAGCGTCAGCGCCAGCAGCTCCGCCCCGCGGCGCGCCGCGGGGGGAAAACGCTCCAGCACCATGCCGACGCGGATCAGCTCGCCGCGCTTGAAGGTGGCGGCGAGCGCTAAGAAGGTGGTGGCGACGCAGAGAAAGGCGCTGAGGTCGTCGGAGCCCGGCACCTGGACCCCGAACTGCCGCAGCAGCATCTGCGCCACCATGATGAGGAAGATGCCGAGCAGCGACAGCGCCGCCAGCCCCGCGGCCAGGGCATAGAGCCCGTCGAGCGTCCGTCGCAGGATCGGCATGGCTCAGGCGGCCGCGCGCAGGTCGGCGATGATCTTGCGGCCATCCTCGCCGGCACGGCCGGCCCATTCATCGGCCATGGTGGCGCCCACGCGCGCCATGCCTTCCATCAGCGCCGGCGAGGCCGTGGCCACCGTCATGCCGCGGCTGGCGAGCGTGGCCTGCGCCGAATCGCGCGCCGCCTCGCTCATCGCCCAGCCGCGCGTCTCGGCGGCGGCGGCGGCGCTGCGGATGCTGGCCTGCAGATCGGCGGGCAGTGCCTCCAGCGCGCGGCGGTTCACGAAGACCGCGTTCTTGGTCCAGGTGAAGCCGATCGGCGTGAAGAACTTCGCATAGTCCCAGGCCGCGCTGTCCACGCCGGTGGCCGCGGAGGTGACCATGGAATTCACCACGCCGGTGGCGAAGGCCTGCGGGATCTCGGCCGCCTGCACCAGGGTCGGCGTCGCGCCGATCAGGGTCGCGAAGCGGTTCGTCATCACGTTGAAGGTGCGCATCTTGGTGCCGCGCAGTGCCTCCAGCGTCTCCACCGGGAAGTTGGTGTAGAAGCCGGAGGGCGGCCAGGGTACGGTGTAGAGCAGCGACATCCCCTGCCGCGCCAGCCGCGCCTCCAGCATCGGGCGGGACAGGTCGGCGAGCTTCTTCGCCTCGGCATAGTTGGTGACCAGCTGCGGGATGCTGTCGACTTCCAGCAGCGGATCCTCGTTGCCATAGGCGGAGATCAGGATCTCGCCGAGCTGCACCTGGGCGGTCTGCACGCCGCGCTTGATCTGCGGCAGCGGCAGCAGCGCGCCATTGCTGTGCAACTGGATCGAAAGCCGGCCGCCGGAGCCCTGCTCCACAGCCGTGATGAAGTCGCGGATATTGCGGGTGTGGAAATTGCCGTCCGGATAGGGCGTGGCGAATTGCCAGCGGGTCGCCTGCGCCTGGGCCTCGCGGGGCAGCAGCGCGGGCGCGGCAAGGCCGGCCGCCAGAATCGCGCGGCGAGAAAGGATCATGTCTGAAGCCCCCGAATGGCAGTGTGTTGTTCTGCCGGCGATCATCGGGGCCAAATGCCGCCCCGCGCAAGGGGCTGCTGCGGTGCAGCGAAAGTTTCGGACGCTGCGCGGACGCGATCAGTCGAAGAAGGTGGTGCCAGGGTCGCGATCGGCGATCAGGGTGCGAGAGGCGGGCAGCTCCGCCTCCCATTCCAGCCCTTCGCGGGCCCATTGGAAGCGCATCGTGCCGCCGAGCTGCGCGATATTGGCGCGCACGAGGCGGATGCCGAAGCCGCCATGCGCCGGCGGCCCCTCCGGCGGCGGGCCGCCGCGTTCGGACCAGCGCAGCCGCAGCAGCCCCTCCGCCTGGTCCACCGCCCAGCCCAGCCGCACCTGGCCTGAGGGGACGGACAGCGCGCCGTGCCGGATGGCATTCGTGGTCAGCTCATGCAGGACCATGGCGATGGCCTGGGCGCCGGCCGGCGCCAGGCGCAGCGGCGGCCCCTCGAGGCTGGCGCCGGCCGCGGCTTCCGCGCCTGCGCCATTGAGGAAGCCGCCCAGCTCCGCCATGGCCAGCGCGCCGAGATCGGCACCGGACCAGCGCCCCTCCGCCAGCATGGTATGCGCCCGGGCCAGCGCCGCGATGCGGCCCTCGACGGCGCGCATATAGGCCTCCGGCGTGTCGCCGCGGGACAGGCGCAGCGCGGCCTGCACCACGGCCAGCACGTTCTTGGTGCGGTGGTCGACCTCCCGCGTCAGCACCTGCCGCGCCTCCTCCGCCTGGCGGCGGCCGGTGATGTCCTGCACCACGCCGACGACGCGCAGCTTCCGCCCCGCCGCATCGGTGGCGGAGATCGCGGCGCTCATCCGCACCCAGACGAGGGTGCCGTCCGGCCGCAGCAGCCGCGACTCGCCCTCCACCGCGCCATCCGCGGCCAGCAGGCTGAGCGCGGGGTTGCGCCGGCGATCCTCGGGATGGGCGAGATCGGCCGGGCCGAGCGCGCCCACCAGCGCCGCCTCGCTGCGCCCGACCAGCTGGCAGAAGCGGCGATTGACGCGCAGGAAGCGGCCGGTTTCCGCATCCACCTCCACCATGCCGGCGCCGGCGGTCTCGAAGATGGCGCGGAACTCCGCCTCCCGCGCCGCCAGCGCGGCTTCCGCCCTTTCGCTGGCCAGGCGCAGCACCTCGAACTCCGCGACGGCGGCCGAGGCCCCTGCTGCCGTCCCGTCCTTCGGCGGCGGCAGGCCGGCGGCCGCGGCCTCCGCCCGGCGGACCAGGGCATGGACGGGGCGCAGCACGCGGTGCGCGAGGCCGGCGGCGACCAGCAGGCCGAGCGCCATGGCGGCGAGCGCGCTGGCCGCGAGGCCGGCCAGGGGGACGAACCAGTTGCGCTGATACAGCGCCTGCGGCGCGGCCACCACGACGGCCCAGCCCGGCGCCTCCCGGATCGGGCGGGCGGTGAGGAGCGTGGCATCGCCGGAGGTGCCAGGCCGCCAGACGGGGCCCGCCGCCTCCGCCGCCGCCGCGGCCTGCCAGCCGGCCAGCAGGCTGCCGGCGAAACGGCCATGCTCGCGCGATCGCGCGACGATGCGCCCGTCGCCATCGACGATGGAGGCGACGACATAGCCGGTGGGGCCGTTCTGCTGCAGCCGCTCGGAGAGGCGCTCGGGGTCCAGCGCCAGCACGACCACCCGGGTGACCTGCCCGGCCTGGCGCGCCGGGGCGGCAATCGCCACCGCGGTGCGGCCGGGGCCCGGACCCAGGAAGAGGTTGGAGATGGCGGGGCGGCCCGATTCGATGGCGCGGCCGATGACCTCCGCCGCGCTAGGGCCGGCCAGGGGGCCTGCCAGCGCGGTACGGTGCAGGGCCGTGCTGGCCTGCTGGCGGTAGCCGGCGGCCGCATCATGCACCACCACCCAGCCGCCGGCGGTCGCACCCACCTGGCGCGCCCAGGCCAGGAAACCCTCCAGGTCATCCCGCCCGAGGGTGGGGGAGGCGGCGAGCGCGGTGGCGGTGGCCACCTGCCCTTCCAGCGCGCTGCCGACAAACAGCGCCAGCGCGCCGGCGGTATCCTGCAGCCGGGCCTCGAAGGAATGGCGGTAGCTCTCGGCCAGGTGCCAGGCGGATGCGCCACCGACCAGCACGGCAGGCGCCAGCACGGCCAGCACCAACCCCGCCAGATGCGCCCGCAGGCCCCGCCCATGGAGGGCGCGGGGCGGGGATGTCCGGACAAGTCTCGGCTGGACGGGCGTGGCAGCCATGATTCTCTGGGTTTGCGGGGAGCGGCTGACGACGCGGCGCTGCGCCTTTTCGACCGACTTTCCCAGCCACGCAAGGTTGCCGCCGGATGGCAGAGACACAGAGGCGTGAATCAGGCGGCAAGGCGCCGGGCGTACCGCCACCGAAGGATCGCAAGGATGGAAGGCCGTGATCGGCGGGCCGCGGCACCGGGCCGGGCGGAATGGCGTCCCCTAGGGGATTCGAACCCCTGTTACCGCCGTGAGAGGGCGGTGTCCTAGGCCTCTAGACGAAGGGGACCCAGACAACTCGCGGCGCCGGAGCGTCGTGAGGCCGGCTGATTAGCCTCCCCTCGCCGGGGGATCAAGCCGCCCGGAGGTGGTTTTTGTCACTTTCGCAATCCCCGCCGCACGGCGGCCGCTGCGGCAGGCGTCCGAGCAGAAGCGCACCGCCTCCCAGTCCCGCGCCCATTTGCGGCGCCAGGCGAAGGGCCGGGCGCAGGCAGCGCAGGTCTTCTCGGGAAGGTTCGGCTTGCGATGCGCCATCACTCGGCCGCGCGCAGCTCACCCAGCACGCGGCCGCGCTGCGCATCCAGCAGCAGCAGGCGCTCCGTGCCATCCGGTCGGGCCACCAGCACCGCGATCCGCCCTTCGGCCGCGGCCAGCGAGAGCATCCTTGTGCCGGCGGGCTGGCCGAGCGAGGAGGGCGGCAGCGAAACCTCCCGCGCCGCGCCACCCATGCGCTGGACGAGAACCACAACCAGGCCCACGGTGCCGACGACAATCAAGACCCCCATCACCCCGACCAGCCATTTGAGCGCCGCCACGCCAACCTCCCTTCCCCGGCCCCCTGCGGGCCAGACCCATGACATCCTGGCCCCGCCGGAGGCCGCCGGCCTGCGCGCCGACCGGTTCCTGACCGATGCGCTGGCCGCCGCGATAGGCGGCCTCTCGCGGTCCCGGGTCAAGGCGCTGATCGAGCAGGGCCAGGCGACGCGCGACGGCGTGCCGGTGCACGACCCGGCGGAGCCGGTGCGCCCCGGCGCGCGCTACGCGCTGCAACTGCCGCCGCCCGAGGATGCGGCGCCGCAGCCGCAGGACATACCGCTGACCATCCTGTTCGAGGATCGCCACCTGATCGTGCTGGACAAGCCCGCGGGGCTGGTGGTGCACCCCGCGCCCGGCAATCCGGACGGCACGCTGGTGAATGCCGTGCTGGCCCATGCGGCCGAGGACCTGACCGGCATCGGCGGGGAGGCGCGGCCCGGCATCGTGCATCGGCTGGACAAGGACACCTCCGGCGTCATGGTGGTGGCGAAGTCCCAGGCGGCCCATACGGCGCTCTCCGCCGCCTTCGCCAGCCGGGACCTGGACCGCGAATACCTGGCCCTGGTCTGGGGCCTGCCCAGCCCGGCGGAGGGCGAAATCCAGGGCGACATCGGCCGGCATCCGATGGACCGCAAGCGGATGGCGGTGGTGACCCGCAACGGCAAGCACGCCCTGACCCGCTACCGGACGGAGCGCGCCTTCGGCACCAGCGGCGCCCTGCTGCGCTGCCGCCTGGCCACCGGGCGGACGCATCAGATCCGCGTGCACCTGGCGCATATCGGCCATCCGCTGGTGGGCGACCCGGTCTATCTGCGGCGCATCCCGGCAGCGGCGCGTAACCTTTCCGGGCCGCTGCGCGAAGCCCTGACGGCCTTCCCCCGCCAGGCGCTGCATGCCGCGACGCTGGGTTTTAAGCACCCGGTAACGGGTGCGACCTTAAGTTTTTCGGCACCGCTGCCGCCGGATATGGCAGCGCTGCTGGCGGCCCTGGAAGGTCGTGTTACAGGAGGGTAACCAAACGTAAACCTACCTTGCGGGTCGGGTTTTTCTTGATCCCACCCTGGATACGATCTAAGAATCCCCAGCCAGCTTCGGGCGGGTGCCGCTTTGCGCCCCCCGGGCCCGGGTCGAGACCCCCGGGCAGGAGCGCCCCCCCATATCACCCCGTCGTGACCGGGCCTGGTATGGAAAGGGAGGGCCCGGTCGACGTTGGCAGAACAGCACAGCCGCCATGGGCCCCGCCGTCACGGGGGGCGCCAGGCGACGGAGGAGGCAGTTCTCGCCATGGCTTCCACTTTGTCTATCCCGATGGCTCCCGAGGGCAACCTCTCCCGGTACCTTCAGGAGATCCGCAAGTTCCCGATGCTGACGCCGGAGGAGGAGTACAACCTCTCCAAGCGGTGGAAGGAGGAGGGCGACGAGCCTTCCGCCCATCGCCTGGTCACATCCCACCTCCGCCTCGTCGCCAAGATCGCCATGGGCTACCGCGGCTATGGCCTGCCGGTGGGTGAGCTGATCTCCGAGGGCAATGTCGGCATGATGCAGGCCGTCAAGCGCTTCGACCCGGATCGCGGCTTCCGCCTGGCCACCTACGCCATGTGGTGGATCCGCGCCGCCATCCAGGAATACATCCTGCACAGCTGGTCCCTGGTGAAGATGGGGACGACGGCGGCGCAGAAGAAGCTGTTCTTCAACCTCCGCCGGCTGAAGGGCCAGATGGCGGCGCTGGAGGAAGGCGACCTGAAGCCCGAGCAGGTCGAGAAGATCGCCCGCGTGCTGGCGGTGCCGGAGGCCGATGTGGTCTCCATGAACCGCCGCCTCGCCTCGCCCGACAACAGCCTGAACGCCCCCGTCCGCGCCGATAGCGACGGCGAGTGGCAGGACTGGCTGGTCGATGACGGCGAGAGCCAGGAGACCGAGCTGGCGGAGCGGGAGGACATGTCCAACCGCCGCGAGCTGCTCGGCGCCGCGCTGAAGACGCTGAACGACCGGGAACGCCATATCCTGATCGAGCGGCGGCTGAAGGACGAGCCGACGACGCTGGAGGAACTCTCCCAGCAGTACAACATCAGCCGCGAGCGCGTGCGTCAGATCGAGGTGCGCGCCTTCGAGAAGCTGCAGAAGAGCATGAAGACGCAGATCGTCGAGCGCCGTCTCGGCGCCGCCTGATACGGTTGCGCCGTCGCGGCACCGCCTGATGCGGTTGCGCCGCCTCGGCGCCGTCTGACCCTCGGCTGCCTGCCAGGCCTGCACGCCCCGCGCCACCCGGCGCGGGGCGTTTTGCCTTCCGGCCCGGATGCTTCGCCGATGCAGGCGCGGGCGTGGAACTTCCGGGCCGCTCCGGCCTTTTCTCCAGGTGAAGAACCTCCCCTCTCCCGTGCTGCACGGCGATGCGCCGGATGCAGGCCCCCTCGAACCGCTGGCACCAGGACGCCAGGACGTCTTCTTTTCCGCGATCGAGCTGACGCGGATGCCGATGATCGTCACGGACCCCAACCAGCCGGACAATCCCATCGTCTTCGTCAACCCGGCCTTCCAGCAGATGACCGGCTATACCGCCGAGGAAGTGGTGGGCCGGAACTGCCGCTTCATGCAGGGCGAGGCCACCGATCCGCTGCAGGTGACGCAGATCCGCCAGGCCATCTCGGCCCGCACCGATATCGCGATCGAGCTGGTGAACTACCGCAAGGACGGCACGCCCTTCTGGAACGCGCTGTTCGTCAGCCCGGTCTTCGGCAGCGATGGCCGCCTGCTCTATTATTTCGGCAGCCAGCTCGATGTCTCCCGCCGGCGGGAGGCCGAGACGGCGCTGCGCCGCGCCCAGCGACTGGAGGCGCTGGGCCAGCTCACCGGCGGCGTGGCGCATGACTTCAACAACCTGCTGCAGGTGGTGGTCGGCTCCCTGGAGGTGCTGCGCCCGCTGGTCGAGCAATCCGGCAATCCGCGCGCTCAGCGCCGGCACGAGGGGGCGCTGGAGGCGGCGCGGCGCGGTGCGAACCTCACCCGGCAGCTCCTCGCCTTCGCGCGCCGGCAGCGGCTGGATGGCCAGCCGGTCGACCTGAACGCGACCCTGCGCAACCTGGCGGAACTGCTGGCGCGGGCGGCAGGCGGGCTGGCCCTGACGCTCGACCTGATGGAAGGCCTGCCGGCGGCGCGGCTGGATGCGGGCCAGCTGGAAGCGGCCCTGGTCAATCTGCTGCTGAATGCCGCCGCCGCCACGCCCGGGGCCGGCCAGGTGGTCATCACCACCCGCCGGGTGCCGGCCGGCGAGATGCCGGAGGCCGAGCCGCTGGCGGAGGGTTTCGTCGAGCTGGCCGTGTCCGACAGCGGCATCGGCATCCCCACCGCCATCCTGGACCGCGTCACCGAACCCTTCTTCACGACGCGGGAGGTGGGCCAGGGCTCCGGCCTCGGCCTGGCCCAGGTCTATGGCTTCGTCCGCCAATCCGGCGGCTATCTGCGGATCGAGAGCCAGGAAGGCCGGGGTACCACGGTCCGCCTGCGCTTCCCGGCGCTGGGGGCGGAGATTGCGGTGGCCCCCGCCCCGCCCCGCCCGGCGCACGACCCGCAGGGCGAGCCGCGCGGCCGGGGCGAGCGGATCCTGGTGGTGGATGACGATGCGGAGGTGCTGGACCTCGCCGCCAGCCTGCTCAGCGAGCTGGGCTATGAGGTCGAGACGGCCGGCGATGGACCCAGCGCGCTCGGCCTGCTGGCCGACCAGGATCGCCATTTCGACCTGCTGTTCAGCGATGTGGTGATGCCGGGCGGGATCAACGGCATCACCCTGGCGAGCGAGGCGCGGCACAGGCGGCCCGGGCTGCGGGTTCTGCTCTCGACCGGCTTCGTCGATCCGCGCGAGGAGGCCGCCAGCGCCGGCATCCGGCCGCATGGCTTCCCGCTGATGCCGAAACCCTATCGCCGGGCGGAGGTGGCGCGCCGCGTCCGGCGGGTGCTGGACGGGCCCGCCAGCAAGCCGGGCTGAGAGCGAGACCGATGACGGCCCCCATCATCCCAGGCGATATGGCGTATCCGCCTGCCGGATTGGACCCGCATCGCCGCCCTGCCCATCTTGGGGACAGGAGAGACAGGAGCCAGCCATGTCAGCAACCCTCGAAGACGAGAGCCGCACCGCCCCCTACACCATGCCTGCCGGCGCCCGCATCGGCCATGTCCACCTGAAGGTGGCGGAGCTGGAGCGCAGCCTGGGCTTCTGGCGCGACATCATCGGGCTGGAGGTGCAGCAGCGCATCGGCGACCAGGCGGTCTTCCTCTCGGCCGGCGGCTACCACCACCATATCGCGCTGAACACCTGGGAAAGCGCCGGCGGCAGCCCGCCCGGCTTCGGCACCACGGGCCTCTATCACGTCGCCCTGCTGCTGCCGGACCGCGCCAGCCTGGCCCGCGCCCTGAAGCAGCTGGTCGAGGCCGGCTGGCCGCTGGAGGGCGCCAGCGACCATGGCGTGTCCGAGGCGCTGTATCTGCGCGATCCGGATGGCAATGGCGTGGAGCTGTATCGCGACCGGCCGCGGGAGGATTGGCCGCGCCTGGAGGACGGGCGGCTGAAGATGTGCACCAAGCGGCTGGACCTGAAGAGCCTGCTGGCCGAGGCGGGCTGACCCCGCCTTACCGCCGCAAGGCCGCCAGGGAGGCCGCGACCAGCAGCGCGGCGGCGCCGAGATAGAGCCAGAGCGCCGGCACCAGGGGCAGCAGCACGCCAGCCACCAGCGGCCCCAGCCCGGCGCCGATGTCCCGCCAGGTGGCCAGCCGCGCCAGCGCCGCCACCCTTTCCGCGGCCGGGGCGCGAGCGGCGGCGACCGGGGCGGGCAGCGGCTGCAGCAGCCCGCGCAGCCCCACCACCAGCAGGCTGCCGACCCAGAGCCAGCCGGCGCCGATCACCACGAGCCCCGCGGCCGAGCCCAGCGAGACCCAGAGCAGCAGCGGTGCCGCGCCGAGGCGCTCCGCCATCCGCCCGGCGGACGGGCCCAGCAGCACCTCCGCCAGGTAGCGGGCGGAGAGCGCGGCGCCGGCGGCCAGCGCCGCGCCCTGCGGCAGCGCCGCGGCGGCCAGGAAGGCGAGCCCCAGCACGAAGAGCCCATCGAGCGTCAGCCCCTGGATGAAGGACCAGAGATCCAGCGGCCGCGGCAGCGCGAAGCGCGGTCCGCCGCTGCGCAGGCGCGCCCCCTCCCCGGCCGGCAGCCGCCAGGCGAAGGGCAGCGCGCCAAGCGAGAGCAGGCCGAGGCCGAGGAAGACCACGCGCGGCCCCACCAGCTCCGCCACCACGGCGCCGGCCAGCAGCCCCAGCATCGGCCCGGTGGCGATGATGGCGCGGGAGGTGCCGCTGCGGCGGGCGGCGCCCGTGGCCTCGGCCGTGGCCAGGGCCTGGGTCGCGATATTCATGGCGGCGAAGGACAGGCCCCAGAGCAGCCGCGCCGGCAGCAGCCACCAGACCCCCGGCAGCACGGCATAGCCCGCGGTGGCGCAGGCGGCGCCGAGCACCGCGCAGAGGCAGGCCTGGCGCGGGCCGGACCGCTCGTAGAAGCGCGCCACCCAGCCATAGCCGGCGATCCGCACCAGTCGGTTCGCCGCCAGCAGCAGCCCGGCCTCCGCCAGGCTCACGCCAAAGGCCGCCGCATGCAGCGGCAGCAGCAGGTAGAGCACCGTATCGCCCGGCAGGGTCAGGCCCAGCACGATCGAGGCGTGGCGGGAGGCGCGATCGGCCTCGGCCCGGGTCACGGTCCCGGTCACGGTCCCGGTCACGGTCACGGCGCGGGCGGCGTCGCGGCGCCCTCCCCCAGCGGACGGGTCATCAGCACGCTGTCGACCCAGCGCCCGTGCTTCCAGCCGACCGCCGGGATCAGCCCGGCGCGGGTGAAGCCGGCGCGCTGGTGCAGGCCGATGGAGGGGGCATTGGCGCTGTCGCCGATCACCGCGACCATCAGCCGGAAGCCTGCCGCGGTGCAGCGGTCGATCAGCGCCGCCAGCAGGGCGCTGCCGATCCCGCCGCGCCGGGCATCCGGGGCGATATAGACGCTGTTTTCCACGGCGAAGCGATAGGCCGGGCGGGGCCGGTAGGCGCTGGCATAGGCATAGCCGAGCGCCCGCCCCGCGGCATCGGTGGCCACCAGATGGGGATGGCCCGCCGCCAGCACGGCGTCCCGCCGCCGCGCCATCTCCGCCGGATCGGGCGGCGTCAGTTCGAAGCTGGCCAGGCCATGCGTCACCCAATGGGCATAGATCGCGGCCAAGGCGGGGATGTCGTCGGGGCGGCTGTCACGGAGGAGGGGCATGGCCCGAGCCTGCCCCTGCGACAGTTTCATGACAACCGGATGTCTAGACGAATTGGGCGCGGAAAAAGCAGGGCTCTAACGCCCTTCCCGCCAGGCGGGAAGGGCGGCGGGCGAAATCAGCCAAAACCCTGGCCCTGCTTGCGATAGGCCTCGCGCGGCGGGGCGAAGATATCCAGCACCCGGCAGCCCTCGGGACCGGCCTTCATGGTATGCGGCACGCCACCCGGGGTGCGCCAGAAGTCACCCTTCTTCACGGCGATCTCCTCGCTGCCCTGGATGCGGATGGCGCTGCCATCCAGCAGCACGCCCCATTGCTCCTCCGGATGGTCGTGCAGCGTGCCCATGGCATCGGGCGCGATGGTGACGATGGAGAGCATGGCGTGCTCGCCGGGGAAGATCCGGGTGGTGACGCCAGGCGCGAGGACGCGGGCGAGCCCCTGCGTCTCGTCATCCAGGTTGTGGAATTCCTCGGCCTGGCTCATTCGGGCCTCCTCAACCGGCAAAGGGGTCGCGCAGCATGATGGTGTCGTCGCGGTCCGGGCTGGTGGACAGCAGCACCACCTGCGCCTCCACCAGCTCCTCGATCCGGCGGACGTATTTCACCGCCTCGGCCGGCAGCTCGGCATAGCTGCGGGCGCCGCGGGTGGAGCCGGACCAGCCGGGCATCACGTCGTAGACCGGCACCGCCTTCTCCTGCGCCGCGATCGAGGCCGGCAGGCGGTTCATCACCACGCCATCCACCTCATAGCCGGTGCAGATCTTCAGCTCCGGCAGGCCGTCCAGCACGTCGAGCTTGGTGAGAACCAGCCCCTCGATGCCGCCGACCTTCACCGCCTGGCGGACCATGCAGGCATCGAACCAGCCGCAGCGGCGCGGGCGGCCGGTGACGGTGCCGAATTCATGGCCGCGCTCGCCGAGCAGCCGGCCGGTCTCGTCGTGCAATTCGGTCGGGAAAGGCCCGCTGCCGACCCGCGTCGTATAGGCCTTGGCGATGCCCAGCACATAGCCGATCTGCTTCGGCCCGACGCCCGACCCCGCCGCCGCATTGCCGGCGACCGTGTTGGAGGAGGTGACGAAGGGATAGGTGCCGTGGTCGACATCCAGCATCACCGCCTGCGCGCCCTCGAAGAGCACGCGCTTGCCCTCGTGATGCGCGGCGTCCATCAGCTGCCAGACCGGCTCCGCATAGGGCAGCAGCTTCGGCGCCAGGGCCAGCAGCCGGTCCAGCAGGTCCTGCTTGTCGAAGGTCTCGGCGCCCAGCCCCTTGAGCAGGGTGTTGTGGTGCAGCAGCAGCTCGTCGAGCTTGTGCGACAGCACCTCGGGCTCCGCCAGGTCGGACAGGCGGATGGCGCGGCGCGCCACCTTGTCCTCATAGGCCGGGCCGATGCCGCGCCCGGTGGTGCCGATGGCATGGGCGCCGCGCGCCACTTCCCGCGCCTTGTCGATGGCGGAGTGCAGCGGCAGGATCAGCGGCACGTTTTCCGCGATCCGCAGGTTCTCGGGCGTGACGGAGAGGCCCTGCGCCGTGACGCGGGCGATCTCGGACAGCAGCGCGTCGGGGTCCAGCACCACGCCATTGCCGATGACGCCCAGCTTGCCGCGCACCACGCCGGAGGGCAGCAGCGACAGCTTGTAGACCTGGTTGCCGACCACCAGCGTATGGCCGGCATTATGGCCGCCCTGGAACCGCACCACGATGTCGGCGCGGCTGGCGAGCCAGTCCACAACCTTCCCCTTGCCCTCGTCGCCCCATTGGGCGCCGATGACGGCGACATTGGCCATCGCGACTACTCCTGAACCGGGTCCTGAACCGGGCGCGGCGCGCCGGTGCTGTCCATCACATGCGTGCAGCGCAGGCTCTGCGCCGTATCCTGGGCGGCAAGCTGCGCCACCGTCGCCAGGCCCCGCGCGCGCAGCGCCCGCGCCTGGCCGTCGTCACTGCCCATGGCCACGAAAACCCGCATCCGCGGCGCGGCCGCCGGCACGGCGCGCAGCACCGCATCCGGATACAGCGTCATGCCGGTGGCCGGCTCCTCGCCCGAGAGGTAGCGGCCGCCGCGCGCCAATTCGCCGGTGCGGCCGGCGCCGAAGATCGTGAAGGCGACGCCGGTGTGATATTGCAGGCCGCGGAATTCCAGCGGGTCCAGCGTGATGCGCAAGGCCGGCGCCAGGGCGCGGATGGCGGCGACCACGGCGGCGGCATGGTCGGCGATGGCGCGCGCCGCCGGCGGCAGCGCCTCCGCCTGCAGCACGGCGAGTGCCGCATCGGCGGGGCCGGCGGCGGCCAGCAGGGCGGGCAGCAGCAGGGCGGCGCCACCGGCGCGGCCGGCATGCTCGGCCACCGCCGCGGCATCCTTGCGGTCCAGCGCCCGGGCCAGCTTGCGCCGCGCCTCGCCCTGCACCCCGGCCTCGTCCAGCAGCGCCGGGGCGAGCCGCGGCAGGGTGATATCCAGCGAGGCATCGGCGATGCCGACGGCGGCCAGCGCCTCCGCCGCCACGGCGGCGACCTCGGCATCGGCCTCGGCGCTTTCGGGGCCGATCAGCTCGATGCCTGCCTGGGGAAGCTGGCGGGCGGGGGCGAGCTGGGTGCCCTGCACCCGCAGCACCTGGCCGGCATAGCTCAGCCGCAGCGGGCGCGGCAGGCGGGCCAGGCGCGTCGCGGCGATGCGGGCGACCTGCGGCGTGGTATCCGCCCGCAGCCCCATCATGCGGTGGCTGACCGGGTCCATCAGCCGGAAGGTCTGCTCGGCCACGGCGGCGCCGGAGCCGGCCAGCAGGCTGTCCTCGAATTCCAGCAGCGGCGGCTTCACCCGCTCATAGCCATGCCGGGCGAAGGTCTCGGCCAGCACCTCGACCAGCATCGCCTCGCGCTCCGCCTCGGGCGGCAGCACGTCGGAAAGGCCTGCGGGCAGCAGGGCGGGGTTCGGAGGATCGTCGGTCATTCTGTGGTTCAACGCCGCGGAAAGGCGGCGCGTGTGTGGCAGGGGGGCGGCCCCTTCGCAACCCCTGCGACTAGGGGAGCACCACATCGAAGGCGGCTTCCTGCCCCTCATCGGTCGCGGAAAGCCGCGCCAGCAGCAGGGCGCGCCGCGCCTCCGCCACCCGGTTCAGCAGCCCGTCCCGGGCATTCAGCGGCTCATCCGGGAAATAGACCTGGGTGGTCAGCGGCGGCCCGCCCGCCGGCGGATGGGCGCGCAGATGGATATGCGGGGTGCGGCCCGGATACTGGCCGGGGCGGATGGTGCGGAAGGCATAGCGGCCCTCGGCATCGGCGCGGGTGCGGCCATAGCCCTGGAAGCCGGCGTCGCGCTGCGCCAGGCGGCCCTCCCGCGGATGCAGGTAGATGCCGGCATGGTCGGCCTGCCAGATCTCCACCACGGCGCCCGGCAGTGCCGCGCCATCCAGGTTGCGCACCTGCCCGGCCAGCAGCAGCGGCCGGCCCTGCGCCACCTGGCCGAGGCCGGCGACGCGGCGCAGATCGGCATCGGCATCGGCGGGGATGACGCGCGGGTAGTAGGGCCCCTCCATCTGCGCGGGCGTGCCACCGGCCGGTTGCGCCACGGCGCAGCCGGGCAGCAGAAGGGCGGGGGCGGCGAGGATCAGGCCGCGGCGCGGCAGCAGCAGGGTCATGCCCGCAGGAATCGCGCGGCCACGGCCCGCCGTCACGTCACGAAGCGTGACTTGCCGCGGGCGCCAGGCTGCCCGCAGGATCGGCCCATGCGCCTCGCCCTTCTGCCCCTGCTTCTCCTCGCCGCCTGCGCCGATCCCGCGGCGCAGCACCTGGGCGGCTTCGGCGACCCGGTGCGCGGCGCCGCACTCTCCGCCCCCTGGTGGCTGGCCGATACCTCACGCCTCGCCGGCAACCCGGCCCAGGCGGCGCGGGCGGCCGTGCAGCTGGAGGTGGTGGCGGATGCGCTGCGGACCGATCCGCGCTACCGGCACGAGGCCTCCGGCCCCGCCTTGCAGGCGACCGGCCAGGGCGTGGCGGAGCTGCGCCAGGCGATCGGCATCAGCCCGGCGGCGCCGCCCGCCTCCGTCATCGCCGCGCTGCGCGACGCTGCCCTGGCGCTGGACCAGGGCCGGCCGGCACGCGCGGAGGCGGCGCTGACCGGGGCGGACTTCCCGCTTGGCCCGCAGGCCACCCTGGCCCGGCTTGCCACCCTGCCCCGGCTGCCGCGCGTGGCGGAGGCCGCGGCGGCAGCCTATGCCGAGATCCGCCGGCTGGATGGCACCGCGCGAAGCAGCTGAATTGTAGCCGTAACGGCTGCAGAAAAAGCAAGTCGCCGCAAGCAAATCCGGTTCATTCGCGTGGGTCGATCCAGTCTTCCGCAAGACCTCGTCGCGGAAAATAAGCCCAGGCAACCAGCCTGCGGAAGATGCGCTGTCCCAGCACCGGCGCAGCCCGCGCCGCCTGAGGGAGACATCGGCCATGCCGCAGTTCGCAGCGACCATCAAGCATATCACCGAGGGCGTGAAAGGCTTCACCATCAGCGCCGCGGTGAAGAATATCGAGGGCTGGGAGAAGACCCTGGAGAGCGTCGAGACGCCCGGCGCCAAGGGCATCGTCCGCGACCTGGAACGGCTGAAGAAGCTGATCCAGTCGGAGGAGATCGACGGCGAGGCGGTGAAGAAGCTGGTCGGCGCGCTCGGCGACGCGACGGTGAAGATGGCCGGCCGGGCCGAGGGCGCGAAGGCCGAGCAGATCAAGAACCTGGGCGACGCGCTGAACAAGTCCGCCGCCTGAGGCGATCGGCCCGGTGGTGCGAACCACCGGGCCGACGGCGTTCAGAAGGCCAGCGGCGTTGCCCGCACCACCAGCGGCAGGGCGCGCACGGTCGCCAGCACCTGCTCCGGCACCGGCGCATCCAGCCCCACCAGGCAGATGGCGTCGCCGCCCGGCGCATTCCGCCCGAGGTGGAAGGTCGCGATATTGATTCCAGCCTCGGCCAGGGTGGTGCCGAAGCGGCCGATGAAGCCGGGGCGGTCCTGGTTGGTCACATAGAGCATGTGGGGCGCGAAATCGGCCTCCACCGCGATGTCCTTGATCTCCACCAGCCGCGGCTTGCCGGTGCCGACCAGGGTGCCGGCGACGGAACGGCGCAGCGCCTCCGTCACCACCGTCACGCGCACCAGCGTGGCATAGTCGCCGCTGCGCTCCAGCACCGTCTCCGCGACCTCGATGCCGCGTTCGCGGGCCACCACGGGGGCGTTGACCATGTTCACCGCGCCCATCATCGGCGTCAGCACGCCGGCCAGCGCGGCGGCGGTCAGCGGGCGCTGGTTCAGCTCCGCCGCCTGGCCCTCATAGGCCACATGGATCGCCTTGATCTCCTCGCCCTGCGCGGCCGTGAGCTGGCCGGAGAGCGCGCCGAGCAGGCGGGCGAGCTCCATGTACGGGCGCAGCCGCGGCGCTTCCTCCGCGGTCACGCTCGGCATATTGATGGCGTTGGAGACGGCGCCGGTGAGCAGGAAGTCGCTCATCTGCTCCGCCACCTGCAGCGCCACATTCTCCTGCGCCTCGGCGGTCGCCGCGCCCAGATGCGGCGTGCAGACGACGTTCTCCAGGCCGAAGAGCGGGCTGTCCGTCGCGGGCTCCACCTCGAAGACATCGAGTGCTGCGCCGGCCAGGTGCCCGGATTGCAGCGCCTCGAACAGCGCCGTCTCATCCACCAGGCCGCCACGGGCGCAGTTGATGAGGCGGGCGCCCTTCTTCATGGCGAAGATGCGCTCGCGGTTCAGGATGTTCTTCGTCTGCTCGGTATAGGGCGCGTGCAGCGTGATGAAATCGGCGCGCGCCACCAGCGTGTCGAGGTCCACCTTCTCCACGCCCAGCTCCACCGCCCGCTTCTCCGACAGGAAGGGGTCGAAGGCGATGACCTTCATATGCAGCCCCACCGCGCGATTGGCGACGATGCTGCCGATATTGCCGGCGCCGATGAGGCCGAGCGTCTTGCCGGAGACCTCGACGCCCATGAAGCGGTTCTTTTCCCACTTGCCCGCCTTGGTGGAGGCCGAGGCCTCCGGCAGCTGCCGCGCGAGGGCGAAGATCATCGCGATGGCGTGTTCCGCCGTGGTGATGGCGTTGCCATGCGGCGTGTTCATCACGACGACGCCGCGCGCGGTGGCGCTCGATACATCGACATTGTCGACGCCGATGCCGGCACGCCCCACCACCTTCAGCCGCGTCGCGACCTCCAGCACTTCGCGAGTCACCTTGGTGGCGCTGCGGATCGCGAGGCCATCGTAGTTGCCGATGATTTCGCGCAGTTCGGCCGGCTTCAGGCCGGGCTTGAAATCCACCTCGATGCCGCGGCGCTGGAAGATGGCGATGGCGGCCGGCGAGAGCTTGTCGCTGATCAGAACCTTGGGCGCGCTCATGCCGCCTTGCCCTTCTGCTCGGCGGCAATGCTCGCAAAAGCCCAGTCGAGCCAGGGCAGCAGCGCCTTGATGTCGCTGGTCTCCACCGTGGCGCCGCCCCAGATGCGGAGGCCCGGCGGGGCGTCGCGGTAGTTTGCGGCGTCGAGCGCGACGCCTTCCTTCTCCAGCATGCCGGAGAGCTTCTTCGCCACCGCCGCCTGGCCCTCGGCATCGAGCGCCGTGAACCACGGCGCCACGATCTTCAGGCAGATGGAGGTGCAGGAGCGCGTCGCCGCGTCATCGGCCAGGAAGGCGGCCCAGTCGCTGCCGGCGACCCAATCGGCGATGGCGGCAAGGTTCGCTTCCGAACGCGCGACGAGACCCTTCAGCCCGCCCACGCTTTCGGCCCAGCGCAGCCCGTCGATCGCGTCTTCCACACACAGCATGGAGGGGGTGTTGATCGTCTCGCCCTTGAAGATTCCCTCGTTCAGCTTGCCGTCCTTGGTCATGCGAAAGATCTTCGGCATGGGCCAGGCGGGCTTGTGGGATTCGAGGCGGGCGACGGCGCGGGGCGAGAGCGCCAGCATGCCATGCGCGGCCTCGCCACCCAGCACCTTCTGCCAGGACCAGGTCACCACATCCAGCTTGTGCCAAGGCAGCTCCATGGCGAAGGCGGCGGAGGTGGCGTCGCAGATGGCAAGGCCCTCGCGGTCATCCGCGATGAAATCGGCATTCGGCAGGCGCACGCCACTGGTGGTGCCGTTCCAGACGAAGACGAGGTCGCGCGCCTTGTCGACCTGCGCGAGGTCCGGCAGCTGGCCATAGCCGGACGAGATCACCTTCACATCGGTCAGGCGCAACTGCTTGGTGACATCCGTCGCCCAGTCCTTGGAGAATGATTCCCAGGCCAGGATATCGACGCCGCGCGGCCCGAGCAGCGACCACAGCGCCATCTCCACCGCGCCGGTATCGGAGGCCGGCACGATGCCCAGCCGCCAATCCTTCGGCATGCCGAGGATGGATTTCGACAGATCAATGGCCTCGGCCAGCTTGGCCTTGGGGTCCTTGGCGCGATGGCTGCGCCCCAGCAGCGCGCCGTCCAGCGCGGCCAGCGACCAGCCAGGGCGCTTGGCACAGGGACCAGAGGAGAATCGGGGATTCGACGGACGCAGGTCCGGCTTGGCGGTCATATGCGGCTCCCTTCCAGAAGCGAATGCGCTCCGGTGGGGGAGCGTGGCCCGCCGCGAGGGTTAGACCCCCGCCGCGGACCGCGCAAGCATCAAGTCAATGCGCCTCGGGCCGCAGGAAGACGCCGGCCCGCGCCGCCATCGCGGTGCGCCAGGTGACCCAGCCGGTGAGGCCGGTGTTCAGCGCCAGCGCCAGCCAGCCGAAGACCGGGTGGAACCCCTGCACCATCAGCATCACGGCGAAGGCGGCGGAGGGGAAGGTGACGCCCCACCAGGTCAGGCTGAAGGGCACCCGCGCCAATTCCCGCGCGAGCGAGAGCAGCGCGGCCGCCACCAGCAGCGCCACGCCGGTGAAGGCGAGCGCCAGGCTGTGCCGTTCCCCGGTCAGCGCGGCCACCGCCAAGGCGCCCACCGCGGGCGGCGCCAGGAAGATCGCGATGCTGGGCCGCATGGCGAGCGGCAGCGGGGGGCCGGCGATCAGCCGGTGCAGCAGCAGGGGCAGCGCCGCGAGCCAGAGCACCGTGCCCACGCCGAACATCATCCAGGAGGCGTCATGAAATCCCATGCGCGCGCCGAAGACGGGGGCCAGGATATTGCCGACGAAGGGCACCAGCAGCGGCGGCGCCAGCATGGCCACCTCTCCCCGCCCGGCCAGCACGCGGCGCAGCAGCAGCATCGCCACTACCAGGTGCAGCGCCACCGCCACGCACCACAGCCCGGCGCCAAAACCCGGCGCATGCGGGAAGGCGGCACCGGCCAGGATCATCAGCCCCACCGTCGGCGTGGCGGCGAAGGCGACGCGCACCGGGTGGCGCAGCTCGGCCAGCATGGCGTCCGGATACAGCCATGCCCGCGCCGCCTGGCCGGCCACCACCACCAGCCAGACCAGCGCCGCCAGCAGCAGCACCGCCTCCCCGATCACGGCCGGCGCGCCGAGACTCGCGGCCGCCTCCCGCCAGGCGAGGCCCATCCCGCCCAGGCCCATCGGCAGCACCAGCAGCGGCAGCGGCAGATGCGCGAGTCCGGGCGGCGCGGCCGGTACCGGCACGGCGGCGACCACCGGCGCGGCCGCGGGCGGCGGCGCGGGCTCGCTGGGGGCGGCCAGCGCCGGCGCGTCGATCGGCGCGGCGCCGGCCGGAATGGCGCCCTTGGCCTTGGGGCTGCGCGGCTTGCGCGTGCCGCTCACAGCGTCACCTCGCCGCGCAGCACCGGCACGCAGCCGCCACCGACCGTGGCGCGGATGCCATCCGCCGCGCGGCGGGCGGTGGTGCGCAGCAGGCTCGGGCGGCCCATCTCGACGCCCTGGGTGATGTCCCAGGCGCCCTGCTCCTCGCCCGAGAGTTTCAGCAGCAGGGCGGCCAGCGGCGTCGCCGCGCTGCCGGTCGCCGCATCCTCCACCGTGCCGCCGAGCGGCGCGAACATCCGCGCGCGCACGTCGCGGCCCTGCGGCGCATAGAGATAGAGCGCGAAGCGCCCGGCAAGCTGCGGCACCGCCTCCAGCCCCGCGCGGAAACCGGCGAAGTCGGGCTGGGCACGGGTCAGCGCCTCCGGCGTCACTTCCGCGATGACGAAGAAATTGCCGGTGCCGGCGCGGATCGGCGCATGGCGCGCCGTCACGATATCGGCCTCCGCCAGCCCCGCGGCGCGGGCGACCAGCGCGGCCGGAACTTTCACATCCAGGGTCAGCGGCTGCGGCGCGGCAATGGTGGTCTCGGTGCCCTCCACCTTCACCTCGACCAGGCCGGCGATCTCCTCGAAGCGCAGCAGGCCCCCCACCGCGCGGTCGCGCAGCACGAAGCCGGTGCCGACATTGGGATGACCGGCGAAAGGCATCTCGTAGTGCCGGGTGAAGATGCGCACGCGCGCGGTATTGGCCGGGCTTTCGGGCGGCAGGACGAAGGTGGTCTCGGAAAGATTGAACTCCGCCGCCAGCGCCTGCATTTCCGCATCCGTCATGCCGCGCGCATCGGGGAAGACGGCAAGCTGGTTGCCGCCGAAACGGCGGTCGGTGAAGACGTCCACGGTGACGAAGTCGAAGCGCCTCACGGCAGGGTCTCCAGGCGGGAGGGATCCATGGTGATGCCATGGCCGAGCGGTCCATGTCCCTGCCCCAGCCCGGGTGCGGCGCGCATGGCGGCCTGCACATAGGCGCGGGCGCGGCGCACCGAATCCCGCAGCGTCATCCCCTGCGCCAGGCCACAGGCGATGGCGGAGGCCAGGGTGCAGCCGGTGCCATGCGTACTGGTGCTGGCGATGCGGGGGCTTTCGAAGATCTCGGTGCCCTCGGCGGTCGCCAGCAGGTCGGTCAGCACCTCGCCCTCCAGATGCCCGCCCTTCACCAGCACGGCGCGCACGCCCATGCGCAAAAACGCATCCGCGGCGCGATGCATCGTGGGCACGTCGGTGACGGGGAAGCCGACAAAAGCCTCGGCCTCCGGCAGGTTGGGCGTGATCAGCGCGGCCATCGGCAGCAGGCGTACCGTCAGCGTGGCCACGGCATCCTCCGCCAGAAGCCGATGCCCGCCCTTCGCCACCATCACCGGATCCGCCACCAGCGGGATGCCGGCGCCATGCTCGGCCAGCGCATCACACACCGCCTCGATGGTGGCGGCATCGGCCAGCATGCCGGTCTTGATGGCATCCGCGCCGAGATCCTCCAGCACCATGCGGATCTGCAGCCGGATGAAAGCGGGCGGCACGCCCAGCACATCCTGCACGCCCAGCGTGTTCTGCGCCGTCAGCGCCGTGACCGCCGTGGCGGCATAGCCCCCCAGCGCGGTGACGGTCTTGATATCGCCCTGGATGCCCGCCCCGCCGCCGGAATCCGATCCGGCACAAATCAGAACCCGGCCCTTCGCCCCGCTCATTCCGCCGCAGCCGCCTTCTTCAAGGCACCCGCCGCGGCGCGCGCGCGGATCAGGGCAGACAGCTCCGCCACCGTGCGCCGCATCTCCGCCGCATCCTCGGCCTCCGCCATCACCCGGATCAGCGGCTCCGTGCCCGAGGCGCGCACCAGCACGCGGCCGCGATTGCCGAGTTTCTCGCCCGCCGCCGCGATGGCCTTGGAGACCTCCGCATCGGCGAGCGGGGAGGTGCCGGTGTAGCGGATATTCTCCAGAAGCTGCGGCATGGGCGTGAAGCGGCGGCACACCTCGCTGGCCGGGCGCTTCTCCTCCACCAGCAGCGCCAGCACCTGCAGCGCGGCAAACAGCCCGTCGCCGGTGGTCGCGAAATCCGAGAGAATCACATGGCCCGACTGCTCCCCACCCAGGTTGCAGCCGGCCTCCCGCATCCTCTCGCCGACATAGCGGTCGCCGACCTTGGTGCGGTGCAGCTTCAGGCCCAGGCCCTCCAGATGCCGCTCCAGCCCCAGGTTGGACATGACGGTGGCGACCACGCCGCCGCCCGTCAGCTTGCCCTCCCGCTGCCAGGCGCCGGCGATGGTGGCCAGGATCTGGTCGCCATCGATGATGCGGCCCTGCTCGTCACACAGCGCCAGCCGGTCCGCATCGCCATCCAGCGCGATGCCGAGATCGGCCCGGCGTTCCCGCACCAGCTCCCCCAGCCGCTGCGGGGCGGTCGCGCCGCAATCACGGTTGATGTTGAAGCCATCGGGGGACACGCCGATGGAGACCACCTCCGCCCCCAGCTCCCAGAGCACGGTCGGCGCCACCTTGTAGGCGGCGCCATGCGCGCAATCGACGGCGATGCGCAGCCCCTCCAGGCTGCGGCCACGCGGGAAGGCGGCCTTGGCGGCCTCGATATAGCGGCCCGGCGCATCGTCCAGCCGGCTGGCGCGGCCCAGCTTGCCGGGGGCCGCGAGGGATTCGAGAAAGTTCGGCGCATCCATCAGCGCCTCGATCTCGGCCTCCTGCGCATCGGACAGCTTCAGCCCGTCCGGGCCGAACAGCTTGATGCCGTTATCCTCGTAGGGGTTGTGGCTGGCCGAGATCATCACGCCGAGGTCGCAGCGCAGGCTGCGGGTCAGCATGGCGATCGCCGGCGTCGGCAGGGGCCCGACCAGCACCACATCCATGCCGGCGCCGACGAAGCCCGCCGTCATGGCGGGCTCCAGCATATAGCCGGAGAGGCGCGTATCCTTGCCGATGACGACGCGGTGCTTGTGCGTGCCGCGGTTGAAGAAGCGCCCGGCGGCCTGGCCGAGGCGGAGTGCGGTGCCGGCATCCATGGGCGGCTTGTTCGCCGTGCCTCGGATGCCATCGGTGCCGAAGAGCCTGCGGGTGGGTGCGGTCATCCCCCGCTTATAGCGGCCGGGGCCGGGTTTGAAATCTACTCCGGCATCGCCCCCGGGCCGCGCTGGGCGGCTGACGGACATTTGCCCAGGATGATCATGCCCAGCACCTCGTCCTTGGTGACATCGGCCGTGCGGGCGGTGCCGACCAGGCGGCCGTTCTTCATCACGCTGACCCGGTCGGCCAGGTCGAAGACGTCATGGATATCGTGGCTGATCAGGAAGATGCCAATGCCCTGCGCCTTCAACTGCCGCACCAGCTCCCCCACCTGCGCCGTCTCGGCCGGGCCGAGGGCGGCCGTCGGCTCGTCCATGATGAGGATGCGGGCGTTGAAATGGATGGCGCGCGCGATGGCGACCGATTGGCGCTGGCCGCCGGACAGGGCGCGGACAGGTTCCTTGAAGCGCCGGAAATTGGGGTTCAGGCGCGCCATCACCTTGCGCGTTTCCGACTCCATGGTGGCGTCGTCCAGCATGCCCCAGCGCGTCGTGATCTCCCGCCCCAGGAAGATATTGGCGGCGGCATCCACATTATCGGCCAAAGCGAGGGTCTGGTAGATCGTCTCGATGCCATGGCGCTTAGCGTCGCGTGGGGTGGTGATATCCGCCGGCTGCCCCTCCACCAGGATCTCCCCGGCATCCGCGCGATAGGCGCCCGACAGGATCTTGATCAGCGTCGACTTGCCGGCACCGTTATGGCCGAGGAGGGCCACCACCTCGCCGGGCATCAGGTCGACGGAGACGCCATCCACCGCCTTGATGCCGCCGAAGGCGATGGAGATGTCGCGCATCTGGACGAGTGGGGTCATCGCAGCCGCCTCCGCCAGGCACCGTCCAGCCAGACGGCGAAGACCAGCACCAGCCCCACCACGATATTCTGCAAGGGCGTATCCACGCCCAGCAGCACCATGCCGGATTGCAGCGACTGCATCACCAGGGCGCCGAGCATGGCGCCGGCCACCGAGCCCAGGCCGCCGGCGAGCGAGGTGCCGCCGATGACGGCCGCCGCGATCACATAAAGCTCATCCAGCGTGCCCGCCGCATTGGTGGCCGCATTCAGCCGCGCCGTCGCGATGCAGGCCGAAAGCCCGGCCAAGGCGCCCATCAGCCCGAAGACCAGCATCAGCGTGCGCCGCGTATTGACGCCGGACAGCTCAGCCGCCTCCGGATTGCCGCCAATCGCAAAGACGTAGCGGCCGAAGCGGGTGCGGGTGGCCAGCACCGTCATGGCGATGCCGACGCCGAGCGCCACGATCACCGGCAGTGCCAGGCCATGGGCGATGAAGAGGCCACCCTCCGGCCAGGGGATGCCCTGCGCCTCCGCCATCCGGCGCGCCACCCCGGGCGGGATGGGATAGGCATTGGCCACCGCGACGGCGCCGAGCACCGCAAGGCAGGACAGGCCCATCAGCACCCCCTCTGCCCAGCCCGGCCGCACCGGGAAGCCGAAGGCCAGCCGCCGGCGGCGCAGCATGGCCATGCCGGCGACGATGGCGAGGCATGCGAGCGCGGCCAGGATCCAGGAGGCATTGGCCCCGATGGCCCCCTGGATGCCGCCGCCCAGCATGCGGAAGCGGCCATCCATCGGCGCGACGGTCTGCCCCTGCGTCACCCACCAGGCGCTGCCGCGCCAGACCAGCAGCCCGCCCAGCGTGACGATGAAGGAGGGAATGCCGAGATAGGCGACCAGCCCCCCCTGCAGCAGCCCGATCAGCCCGCCGAGGCCGATGCCCAGCGCCACGACGAGGAAGGCGGTCGCCGGATGCTCCAGCCCCAGCACCTCCGGCAGCCAGCGCGCCTGCGCCACGCCGACCACCATGCCGACGAAGCCGAGGATGGCGCCGACCGAGAGGTCGATGTTCCGCGTCACGATCACCAGCACCATGCCGCAGGCCATGATGCCGATGGAGGCGGTCTGGACGGAAAGGTTCCAGAGGTTCCGCGGCGTCAGGAAGGCGCCGCCCGAGAGCAGGTCGAACCCCACCCAGATGGCCGCCAGCGCGGCCAGCATGCCCACCAGCCGCGGGTCTATCTCAAGCTGCCGCATTCAATCGCGCCGCTCTTCTCCCTCCCCCGCATCGCGGGGGAGGGTCGGGGTGGGGGCCCGCACCGCGCGCCTCAATTGCAGGCCTGCACCCGCCCCGCCGGCACCCCCTGGCAGACCGCGGCCTTCGGCGCCCAGTTCGCCTCGATGATCAGGCCGAGATTGTCCCGCGTGATCGGCACCGGCGTCAGGAAGCGCGCCGTCATCGCGCGCCGCTGCGGCCCCTCGTTCCACTGCACCGCGCCCGGCACCTGCGCCAGCCGCGCCCCGCCGGCCAGCCGCAGCGCGATCTCCGCCGCATTCTTGCCGAGGTCGCGCGAATCCTTCCAGATGGTCACGGTCTGCGTGCCCTGGGCGATGCGGTTCAGCGCCGCGCGGTCCGCATCCTGGCCGGAAACCGGCACGCTGCCCGCCAGGCCCTGCGCCGCCAGCGCCGCGATGGCGCCGCCTGCCGTGCCGTCATTCGCCGCCACCACCGCATCGATGCGGTTGGAATTGCGGGTCAGCATCTGCTCCATGTTCCGCTGCGCATTGGCGGGCAGCCAGCCATCGGTATAGGCCTCCCCCACATTGCGGATGCGCCCCGAATCGATATGGGGCTTCAGCACCTCCATGCTGCCGCGGAACAGGAAATCCGCATTGGGGTCGGCGGAGCTGCCCTTGATGAAGGCGTAGTTGCCCTCCGGCTTCTGCGACAGGACGCTGCGCGCCATCATGCGGCCGACCTCGACATTGTCGAAGGTCAGGTAGAAGACCTCCGGCATCTCGATCAGCCGGTCATAGGCCACCACCGGCACGCCCTCATCGATCGCCTTCTGCACGGCGGGGCGGATGGCGGCGGCATCCTGCGCCAGGATGATCAGCGCGCGGGCGCCGCGCGCCAGCAGGCTTTCCACATCGGTCAGCTGCTTGGCGGGCGAGGATTGCGCATCGGCCGAGAGGTAGCTGCCACCGCCCTCCCGCAGCGCCGCCTGGATCGCCGCCTCATCGGTCTTCCAGCGCTCCTCCTGGAAATTGGACCAGGAGACGCCGACCACGGGGCCCCTGCCCTGCGCCCCGACGCCACGGCCCAGGAAGGGCGTGGCCAGACCTGCGCCGAGGATCACCCGGCGCGAAAACCCCTGCTTGATCTCCGACATGCTCCGCTCCCTTCGCGCATGGCCTTCCGGGCCATTCTTGGGGGAAGCCTCCGCCATCGTATACGCGGACGTCAAGCGCCGTGTGGGGTCCGGGTCAGTCTTCCTCCTCCTCCGCGCCGCCCGAGAGGGCGCGCCAGACGGACAGGGCCTGCACCGTCTCCGCCACGTCATGCACACGGACCATCGCCGCCCCCCGCGACGCCCCCGCGAGCGCCGCGGCGACCGAGGCCGAAACCCGCGCCGCCGGCGCCTCGACGCCCGAGAGCCTGCCCAGGAAGCGCTTGCGGCTGGCGCCGAAGACGATGGGGCAGCCGAGGCCCGCCAGCAGCGGCAGGCGCTCGATCAGGGCCAGGTTGTGCGGCATGCGCTTGCCGAAGCCGATGCCGGGGTCGACGGCCAGCCGGTCCCGCCGCAGCCCCATCCGCTCCGCCGCCGCCACCCGGTCGGCCAGGAATTGCGCCACCTCCAGCGCCACGTCGCCGTAGCGCGGGTCCTGCTGCATGGTGCGGGGATCCTCGCCCAGCATATGCATCAGGATGACGCTGGCCTCGGACCGCGCCAGCACCCGCGCCGCGGCCGGATCGTGGCGCAGCGCGGTGATGTCGTTGACGATCTCGGCGCCGGCCTCCAGCGCCGCCAGCATGGTGGCGGCATTGCGGGTATCGACGCTGATGGTGGCCGCCTTGGCGAGCTCCCGGATCACCGGCAGCACGCGGCGGCATTCCTCCTCCGGTGGCACGGGCTGGGAACCGGGCCGGGTGGACTCGCCACCGATATCCAGCAGATCCGCCCCGGCCGCCAGCATGGCATGGCCGGCGGCGATGGATTCGGCGATGCCGCGCCCTCCATCGGAGAAACTGTCCGGCGTGACATTGACGATGCCCATGACCAGCGGCCGCCCGCAGTCCGAGGGCATGTCCAGCCCGGCGAAGCGCGGCAGGGGGCGGGTCAGGGCGAGCACCTGGGGCTGCCAGCGATCCGGCACCTCGGCGAGCGGCAGCGGGCCGGCCGGGGCATCCGGGCCGATCAGCCGAACCAGGGTGAAGGCCAGCGGGCCGCCGGCCAGCGGCAGCGCCAGGTCCGCCGCCTGGGCGGCGGCGGCGGCCTGGCCCTCGATCAAGCCGAGCGGCTCGACCCATGTTTCCGTCACGACTCGCGGCCCCCGGTGCGATGGCGGGCGACGATGCCCCGGCCCCGCGCCGGGGCAAAGCTTCCCCTGGCGTCAGGGGAGTGCGATTCAACGCCCGGGCTCCCGCAGGCCACGGGCGCCGGACATGACAACGGCCCGCTCGCGCGGGCCGCTGCCTCGGTTCCGGGTGGGGCGGGGATCAGGTGCCCGGCTGCGGCGCCAGGCCCGGACCCGCGCTCGGGCGCGGGGTCGGGCGGCCGCTGGTCGGCACGCTGCCGCGGCCCTGGTTCACCGGCTCATCCGGGCGGAGCCGCACGATCGGCTCGCCCTTGATGATCTGCTTGATCTCGTCGCCGGAGATCGTCTCGTGCTCCAGCAGGCCCTTGGCCAGCAGGTGCAGCTCGTCGATGTTCTCGGACAGGACCTTGGTGGCGCGGGCATAGGCGGCGTCGATGATGGAGCGGATCTCGCCATCGATCTTCCGCGCCGTCTCCTCCGACAGGTTCTTCGACTGGGTCACGCTATGGCCCAGGAAGACCTCCTGGTCGTTCGAGCCATAGGCGATCATGCCGAGATTCTCGGACATGCCCCATTCGGTCACCATCCGGCGGGCCTGGTCGGTCGCCATCTTGATGTCGCCCGAGGCGCCATTCGAGACCTTGTCCGGGCCGAAGATCAGCTCCTCCGCGACGCGGCCGCCCATCGCCATGGCGAGCTCGGCCTTCATCTTGGACTTGTGCTTCGAATAGCGGTCACCGGCCGGCAGGGACATCACCAGGCCCAGCGCGCGACCGCGCGGGATGATGGTGGCCTTGTGGACGGGGTCGCATTCCGGCTCGTGCATCGCGACCAGGGCGTGGCCCGCCTCGTGATAGGCGGTCATCCGCTTCTCATCCTCGGACATGACGAGGCTGCGGCGCTCCGCCCCCATCATGACCTTGTCCTTGGCCGCCTCGAACTCCGCCATGCCCACAGTGCGGCGCCCGGTGCGCGCCGCCAGCAGCGCCGCCTCGTTCACCAGGTTGGCGAGGTCGGCGCCAGAAAAACCCGGCGTGCCGCGCGCGATGGTCTTCGGCTCCACGTCGGAGGCCAGCGGCACCTTCCGCATATGGACCCGCAGAATCTTCTCGCGGCCATTCACGTCGGGGTTCGGTACCACCACCTGGCGGTCGAAGCGGCCCGGGCGCAGCAGCGCGGGGTCCAGCACGTCCGGCCGGTTGGTGGCCGCTATGATGATGACGCCCTCGTTGGATTCGAAGCCGTCCATCTCAACCAGCATCTGGTTCAGCGTCTGCTCGCGCTCGTCATTGCCGCCGCCGAGGCCGGCGCCGCGGTGACGGCCCACGGCATCGATCTCATCGATGAAGATGATGCAGGGGGCGTTCTTCTTGCCCTGCTCGAACATGTCGCGGACGCGGCTGGCGCCGACGCCCACGAACATCTCGACGAAGTCGGAGCCCGAGATGGTGAAGAAGGGAACATTGGCTTCACCCGCGATGGAGCGCGCCAGCAGAGTCTTGCCGGTACCCGGCGGGCCCACCAGCAGCACGCCCTTCGGGATCTTGCCGCCGAGCCGCTGAAACTTCTGGGGGTCACGCAGGAACTCGACGATTTCCTCGAGCTCGGACTTCGCTTCCTCGATGCCCGCGACATCGTCGAAGGTCACCCGCCCCTGCTTCTCGGTCAGCAGCTTGGCCTTGGATTTCCCAAAACCCATGGCGCGGCCGCCGCCGCCCTGCATCTGGCGCATGAAGAAGATCCAGACGCCGATCAGCAGCAGCATCGGGAACCAGGAGATCAGGATCTGGAACAGCGGGTTGACGTCGCTCTCCTCGGGCCGCGCGACGACGCGCACGCCACGATCCGTCAGGCGGCTGACCAGCTGCGGGTCCTCCGGCGTGAAGGTGGAGAAGCTGCGCCCATCATTGAGCTGCCCGGTCACCGTCCGGCCCTGGATGGTCACGTCGCGCACATGGCCGGCGTTCACCTCATTCAGGAAGTCCGAATAGGCCACCTGCTGCGCCGTCCGGCTGTTGCCGCCCGAGGGCTGGAACAGGTTGAACAGCGCCACCAGCAGCAGCGCCACGATGACCCAGAGCGCCAGGTTCCGGCCGAAATTGTTCACGTTTGCATCCCTTTGGGGCTTCCCCATTTGGACTTCGCGAGCCCGCGAAGATGGGCCGCACCGCACTCACAGATAGGTGCGCCAGCGCCAGCTTCCATCCCGATCCATTGAGACATCGTGGATGGCGGCCCGCAATCCTGCGCTCAACCCCCTGCGCCGCCCAGCGGCGCGAAGCGCAACCGGATGCCGAAGCTGGTTTCGGCGGCAGGATAGGACAGCGCGGGCACCGCGGCCAGCACAGTGTCGCGAGAAGCCGCATCGATCCGCCAGACCGCCGGCAGGGTCCCAGCCACCGCGGCCGGCAGCCAAAGCGGGCGGGGCAGGCCGGAGGCGGCCGCGCCCAGCGCGCCCAGCCAGAGGCCGGGCGGGGCCGCCCCCTCCACCCGGAATCGGCCATCCCACAAGACCCCCTCTGCGACCGGCACGGCCAGGTCCATGGCCGCCGCCTCCCGCAGCAGAAGCCCCTGGCGGGTCAGTCGCGCCCCGCCCAGCGTGCCGGCGCCCTGCGCCAGCAGCCGGCGGATCGCCGCCTCCCCCGGGGCATAGGCCGCGCCGCCGATCGTCCGCAGCAGACCGCCCAGCGCCGCGACCGCCACCCCGTCCCGGCCGAGCGCCGCCAGGTCGAGTCGGGCAAAACCCCATTCGGAAAGGCTTGCGGCTTCGGCCAGCCGCACCGCCACCTGCTGCTGCCGACGCTCCCGCCGGGCCGCGAAGGCGCGCGCCGCCTGGTCCAGCGCCGCCACCGCCGGCCCCTGCCCCGCCGCATCGCCCAGCGCCGCGCGCAGCCGCGCACGGGTGAAGCGCGGATCGGCATTGGAGGGGTCGCGCAGCGGCGCCAGCCCGGCCTCGGCCACCACCGCCTCCAGCCGCGCCGGGGCCAGGCCCAGCAGGGGGCGGATCAGCAGCGCTGCGCCGGCGCTGCGCGCGGCCGGCATGCCGGCCAGCCCGGCGGCGCCGCTGCCGGCCAGGCCGCGCAGCAGCAGCGTCTCCGCCTGGTCCGCCCGATGCTGGCCGAGCGCCACCCAGCCGGCGCCTTCCGCCGCCGCCAGCCGCAGCAGCGCCGCCAGCCGGCCCTCTCGCGCGCGCGCCTGCGCCGCGGGACCGGGGGCCAGGCCGAGCGGAAGGATGCGCGCTTCGATGCCCCGCGCCGCCAGCCAGCCGGCGACGGCCTTCGCCTCCGCCGCGCTTTCGGCGCGCAGGCCATGGTCGACGATACCGGCCAGCAGCCTGCCGCCCCGCGCGGCGCACCAGCGCGCGAGCAGCAGCGCCAGCGCCAGGCTATGCGGACCGCCGGAGACGCCGGCCAGGATGAAGGGGGTGGGGCCGAAGGGGCCCAGGGGCGCCATGAGCGGCGCCATGAGCGGCGCCATGCAGGCGCCGAAGTCCCGCGCCGGGCGCGGCGCGTCAGGCACGGTCAGCGAATTGCGGACGAAAGCCTCAGCGGCACTGGGCACGGCGGCGGGCATCGGCCACGCGCTCCGCCACCGGGCCGCGCAGGGCGGGGAACTTGCCGCGCAGGTCATTCAGCTGGCCGCAGGCGACGGTATTGTTGTTCATGCCGATCAGCGCAGTGGCGACGCCCAGCATCGCCTCCGGCGCCCGGCTGCCCTGCGGGGCGCGGCGATAGGCATCGTCATAGGCCACCGCGGCGCCGGCGAAATCGCGCTTCCCGTTCAGGGCATCGCCCAGCAGGATCTGCGCATCGGCCGCGCGCGCCGTGTCGCGGGCGGCGATCACCTCCCGCGCCGCGGCCTCGGCCGCGGCCCAGTCGCGCCGACCGAGCGCCGCCTGGCCCTCCGCCAGAGCGCGCTGCGGCGGCCGCGGGGCGGCAGCGGGGGCAGCGCCGGCCGGTGGCGTGGCAGCGGCAACCGGCGGGCGGGCGGGCGGCGTGGCGCTGCCCTGGCGCTGGCCCTCGATCTGCTGCAGGCGGAAGTCGATATCGCCTTCCAGCTTCTCCAGCCGCTCCTGCAGCGTGCGCTCGCGGAATTCGGATTGCTCGGCGCGGCCGCGCAGGATGCGCAGATCCTCCTCGAGGCGGGAGACGCGGTCGAGCAGCGCGCCGACCAGCTCGCCCTGCGGCGCGCCGCCCGGCGCGGCGGGACGGCTGCCGAGGGCGGAGGGCGCCTGGACCGGCGCCGGCATGGCGGTGGCGCCGCCACGGCGGAGCATCTCCACCTCCTGCCGCAATTGCAGGATCTGGTTCTGCAGGGCGATGCCCTCCCGCGTCTCGACCTGGGCAAGGACCGGGGCCGGCAGCAGCGCGGCGGCGAGGCCGAGGGCCAGAAGGGCAGTTCGGAATGGGCGCATGGCGAGCTCCTTCATGCCTGTGGCGCAGCCCCCCGATACGGCACGGCCGCATCCGGGGCCAGGGCCCGGCTTAACGAAGTGCCGTGACCTTGCGGCACGAAGTGCCGTGACCAGGACGAAACGCCCCCTGCCGATGACGGCGGAGGGCGTTCCGGACCCTGGTGACCTGCGGGCCTTCAGACGAAGGCCCGCGGCAGGCTCAGCGCACCACCGTGACGGCGCGGCGGTTCTGCGACCAGGCCTGCTCGTTGGAGCCGAGGGCGGCCGGGCGGTCCTTGCCGTAGGAGATGGTGGCGATGCGGGCCGGGGCGACGCCGCCGGCGACCAGCACGTCGCGCGCCGCATTGGCGCGGCGCTGGCCGAGCGCCAGGTTGTATTCGCGGGTGCCACGCTCGTCGGCATGACCCTCGACCGCCACCTGCACCTGCGGGTAGCGGGCGAGCCAGCCGGCCTGGCGGTCCAGCACCACGCGCTGGTCGGCGCGGACGCTGCTGCGATCGGTGTCGAAGAACACGCGGTCGCCGATATTGGCCACCAGGTCTTCCTGGCTGCCGGGGCGGGGGCCGCTCGAGGTCGTCTCGGCGCCGCCGCCGGTGGCAGCGGAGGACTGCTCAGTGCCGCTGCCGCAGGCAGCGAGCAGGGCCACGGCGGCGAGGGCGCCGAGGAGCTTGGTGTTCATCGGAGTCGGAATCCTTCCAGGGGTTGGCTTCGGACGAGTCGGGGGACGGTCCGAATGTGGGGTATGGTCAACAATCCGTGCGGCGGCAACAAGGCAGAATGCCCGTCGCGGCCCTTTCTTGCATCCGAAACAGTTACTGACATCTTGTCACGAAAGCAGCGGGCTCCAGGCCGGGTCCGAGGCATCGGTCGGCGTCACCATCTGCCGCTCGTTGAAGCCGGCGATATCGATCTGCGCGAGGCGGGAGGAATAGCCGCCGCCGCGGGCGTCGCGGGCCGCCGTCTCCCGGTAGAAGGCCAGCACCCGGCCATTCGGCGCGAAGGTCGGGCCTTCCATGGACCAGCCCTCGCTCAGGATCCGCTCGCCCGAACCATCCGGCCGCATCACCCCGATGGCGAATTGCCCGCCGCTGATCCGGGTGAAGGCGATGAGGTCGCCGCGGGGCGACCAGACCGGGGTGGCATAGCGCCCATTGCCGAAGGAGATCCGCCGCGCCCCGCCGCCATCGGCAGACATGACATAGAGCTGCTGGTCGCCGCCGCGGTCCGAGTTGAAGACGATCTGCGTGCCATCCGGCGAATAGCAGGGCGAGACATCGAGCGACCCACCGGAGGTGAGCTGCCGTTCCCGCCGGCTCGCGATGTCGACGACGAAAATGTTCGCGTCGCCTCCCCGGCTGGCGGACAGGACCACGCTGCGTCCATCCGGGGCGAAGCGAGGGCTGAAGGTCATGCCGCCAAAACTGCCCAGGACCTGCTGCTGGCCGCTGTCCAGGTTGAACAGATAGACTCGCGGCTGGTTGCGGAAATAGGACATGAAGGCGACCTGGCGCGCGGTCGGGTGGAAGCGCGGCGTCAGGGCCTGGAAGCTGCCATCGGTCAGGAAGCGGTGGTTCTCGCCGTCCTGGTCCATCAGCGCCATGCGCCGCGTGCGGCGGTCGCGCGGGCCGCTTTCGGCGATATAGACGATCTGGGTGTCGAAATAGCCCTTCTCGCCCAGCAGCCGCTCATAGATCACGTCGCTGATGAGATGCGCGATGCGGCGCCACTGCGCGGCCGGCGCGGTGAAGGCGGTGCCCTGCAACTGGGTATCGGCGAGCACGTCCCAGAGCCGGAATTCGACGCGCAGCCGGTCGCCCGTCGCCTCCACCCGGCCGGTGGTCAGCGCATGGGCGCCGATCACGCGCCAGTCCTGGAAGCGCGGGTTGGCGGCGGCCAGTTCCGGCGTCTGGATGAAGGCCTGCCGGTCCACCGGCCGGAACAGGCCGGAATTGCGCAGATTGGCCTGGATCACCCGCGCGATGTCGCGGCCCACGCGCTGCGCATCGGGGCTGGCGCCGGCCATGTCCGGCACCGCGATCGGCACCGGATCCGTCCGCGCCCGCGTCACGTCGATGACGGTGGTCGAGGAAGCGCCCTGGCCGAGCGCGAAGTCGGGCAGCAGGCTGGCGACAACCAGGCCCCCGGCGCCGGCAAAAACCCTGCGGCGCGTGAAACCGAAGCCCGGCAGAGTCATCGCAGAAATCCCCTCGGCGAGAAATTGAACTGGAAGCGGTTTTCGCCCGCCTGCAGGCGGCCCGGCGGAACCGGCAGCGGGCTGCAGGCCGGATCGCGCAGGGCGCGCCGCGCCTGCTCATATAGCGCGCGAGCGCGCGGTTCGCTCGGCACCCCATCGGGCCCCGGCAGCACATTTCGGATCACGCCTTCACGATCCACGATGGCGATCAGGCTGACCCGCATCTCGGACAGGCCCAGCATGCCCTGGTCGACGCGCCAGCACTCCCCCACCCGTTCCCCGATCGCGGCCCTTTCGCCGGCATTGAGCGAATCGGTGGCATTGGGCGCACCGCCGGCCGCGGCCGGCCGCGCCGGCTGGGCGGAGGGGCGCGCCGTCGGCGGACGGTTGGCGGCCTGCTGCTGGCGCAGGCGCTCCAGCGTATTGAGCACGCTGGTCGAACGCTCATCCGGCCGCGCGGTGGGCGGCGTGGAGCCGGTGCCCGGCTGCGTCACCGGGGTGGGCGGCGCGGGCGCGGGCGGCGGCGGCAGGGGCACCGCGGTCTGCGCCGGCGGCGCATTGGCGGGTGC
>NZ_JBHYDM010000035.1:0-46588 GCF_051860665.1 Falsiroseomonas sp. | reverse complement strand
GCCAACAACTTCGCCTCCGCCGTCGCCATCGCCGCCGTGCTCATCTGCTGGTGCTGAATGAGTCTGGAGCCTAGAGCACGATCCGTCCAGTTGGACGGATCTCGTGCTCTAGAAGTCATTGTTTCTAAAGCACGAAATCCGATACACTGATTCAGTGTTATCGGATAGTGCTTTAGCGCCGCCCGGCGATCTGCCGGTTCTCCAGCCGCGACAGCAGCCGCACGAAGGGCCAGAGCAGCAGGAAGTAGATCACCGCCGCCACCATGATCGGCGTGGCGTTGTAGGTGATGCTCTGCGCCTGGCGCGCCTGGTACAGCAGCTCCGGCACCGCGACCACGCTGGCGATGGAGGTCAGCTTCACCACCTCCAGCGTGTTGCTGATGAGGTCCGGCAGCACGTTGCGCACGGCCTGCGGCAGCACCACGAAGATCCAGACCTGCCAGCGCTTCAGCCCCAGCGCGCGCGCCGCCTCCGCCTGGCCGCGCGGCACGCTCTCGATGCCGGCGCGCAGGATCTCGGCGTAGTAGGCGCCGGTGTTCAGCAGGAAGGCCAGCGCCACGGACCCCCAGGCGCCGAGGTCGAGGCCGCCGAAGGGCAGCGCCGCGTAGAGAAAGATCAGCAGCACCAGCGGCGGGATCGCTCGGAAGAAGTCCGTGAAGGCCATCAGCGGCCAGCGCAGCCAGGGCGTTTTCTGCGTGGACAGCACCGCCAGCAGCACGCCCATGAGCATGCCGAGCGGCACGGTCATCAGCGCCAGCAGCATGGTCTGCAGCAGGCCGATCCACAGCAGGTGGGAGGAGGCGAGGGCGATCTCGGCGTTGAGGAAGGCCTGGACGAAGTCGTTCATCGGCGCCACGCGAAGCGGGTCTCGATCCAGCGCCCGGCGATGACCACAGGGATGAACAGGACGATATAGGCCAGCGCGCCGAGGGTCAGCGGCGTCGGGTTGCCCGAGAAGGCCATGCCCGACTGCGCCGCCCCCAAGATCTCGGAGACGGCGACGACGCTGCCGAGCGCCGTGCCCTTGGTGATGGCGATGGTGCGGTTGACCAGCGGCGGCACCGCGATGCGGATCGCCTGCGGCAGCACGATCTTTGTCAGTGTCGGCAGGAAGTGCAGGCCGAGGGCGCGGCCCGCTTCCCACTGCCCCGGCGGCACGGCGGAGATGCCGGCCCAGAAGATCTCTTCGGAAAAGGCCATCAGGACCAGGGTCAGCGCCAGCCAGGTGGCCCAGAAGCCGGACATGGAAAGCCCGGCGGCGGGCAGGCCGAAATAGATCAGCACGATGATGACCAGCGGCGGCAGCGCGCGGAAGACATCGACGGTGAAGATGATGCCCCAGTTCACCACCCGCAGCCCGAAGGCCCGCAGCACCGCCAGCGCCAGGCCGAGCGCGAGCCCGGCCAGGATCACCAGCACCGCCAGCAGGATGGTCACCCCGAGCCCGGCCAGGATCATCGGCGCGTATTGCGCCGCGACCTCGGGGTTCAGGAAGCTCTGGGCAAAGGCCTGCCAGCCGGTCATCAAGTCAGTCCCGACAGTGGGGCTCAGCAGCGCGGCTCGCGCGGCGTCGGGTCGTAGCCGGCCAGGCCCGGCACGCCGGTGCCCGGGAAGACGGTGTTCTCGGCATCATCCGCCGCCGGCGCCGTGCCGAACCACTGCTGCGACAGGCGCGCGATGGTGCCGTCCCGCTTCATGCATTCCAGCGCATTCTCGAGCTGCACGCGCATCTCGGTGGCGCCCATCGGCAGCGGCGCGGACCAATGCGCGCGGGTGTCCGTCATCACGAAGTCCGCCACGAATTGCGGCGTGCGGGTGGCCGCGTAGCGCACCACGGTATTGCCGCCGAGGTTGGCGTAGGCGCGGCCGGAGATCACCGCCTGCACCGCATCGGTCTGCGTGTCGTAGGTCTGCACGGTGAAGCCGTAGCGCGCGGCATTGGCGGCCGCCCAGGCGTCATAGGCGCTGCCCTTGTTCACGCTGATCGCCTTGCCGCGCAGGTCATCCATGCTGCGGATCGGCGCGCTGCCGCGGCGGATGCCGAACTGGAAGGCGGTGTAGAGATAGCCCTCGGTGAAGAGCATGTTCGCCGCGCGCTCCGCCGTCGCCGTGGTCGGCGCGCAGAGGAAGTCGTAGCGGCCGGCATTCATGGCGGGCACGAGGCCGGAGAAGCTGGCGCTGTCGATGGTCAGCTCGCGGCCCATGCGCTTCGCCGCCTCGCGGAACAGGTCGATGTTGAAGCCCTGCACGCCGCCCTGCAGGGTCGGGAAGGCATGCGGCGCGAAGGTGCCGTCCACCGCGCAGCGCAGCGGCGGCTGGCCCTGGGCGATGGCGGAGGTGGTGAAGGCCATGCCGAAAAGGCATGCGGCGAGCAGGCGGCGCATGGTGAAGCTCCCGATTTGTAAGGTGTCTCCCGGCCGGACGATCCCATCGCGGGGGATTCGGCGCAACCTCCGGGGGGCCTGGGCTGCCGAAATCCGGGGCAATTGTGGAGTGATTTTCACATTGCTCCGGCGATTGCCCCATTCCTGCCGCCTCCGCGTCGCGGCGGGGTCAAGCCCGCCGCGTAGAAGGAAGCATGTCAGCACGGACCTCCTGGAACCCCGCCATGCCCCGTTTCGCGCTTCTGCTGGTCGGTCTCGGCCTGGCCGCCATTCTCGGCACCGTGACGCTGGTGCTGGGCGATGCCACGCTGCCGGGCCGCGTGCCGCTGGTCGCCGCCGCCTGCCTCGCCGGCTTCGGCGGCCTGTCGCTGGTGGTCGGGCTCTGGCTTCTGGAGCCTGCTTCCGAGCGCCAGCGCCTGTCCGGCAATCAGACCTTCTCGGGGTAGAGCGCCCGCAGCCCGGCCTCGGAGGCCGCGCAGCGGCCGCGCTCCGTGATCAGCCCGGTCACCAGCCGGGCCGGGGTGACATCGAAGGCCGGGTTGGCGGCCGCGCTGCCCTCGGCCGCCACGCGAATGGTTTCGATGCGCCCATCGGCGGTGCGGCCGGTGAGGTCGGTGACCTCCGCCCCGCTGCGCTCCTCGATCGGAATTTCGGAAATGCCATCGCCCACGCTCATGTCCAGCGTCGAATGGGGCAGGGCGACCCAGAAGGGCACGCCATTGTCCCGCGCCGCCAACGCCTTGAGATAGGTGCCGATCTTGTTGGCGACATCGCCCTGGCGCGTCACGCGGTCGGTGCCGACGATCACCAGGTCCACCTGGCCATGCTGCATCAGATGGCCGCCGGCATTGTCGGCGACGATGGTATGCGGCACGCCGTGCTTGCCCAATTCCCAGGCCGTCAGCGCCGCGCCCTGGTTGCGCGGCCGCGTCTCATCCACCCAGACATGCACGGGCAGGCCGGCATCATGCGCCATGTAGATGGGCGCGAGCGCGGTGCCCCAATCCACCGTGGCGATCCAGCCGGCATTGCAGTGGGTGAGGATATTCACCCGCTCACGGCCCTGGGCTGCGGCCTCGATCAGCGGCAGGCCGTTCTCGCCGATACGGCGGCAGGTCTCGGCATCGTCGTCGCAGATCGCCGAGGCTTCGGCATAGGCCGCGGCCAGGCGCTCACTGGCCGGCAGGTTGTGCAGCGCCGCCCGCATCCGGGCCAGCGCCCAGCGCAGGTTGATGGCGGTGGGGCGGGTCTCGCCCAGCTCCGCCACCACCCGCTCCAGGTTTTCCGTCGAGGCGTCCTGGCGCAGCGCCAGCGCCACGCCATAGGCGGCGACCGCCCCGATCAGCGGCGCGCCGCGCACCTGCATGCTGCGGATCGCCTGCGCCACCTGGCCCGGCTCCGTCAGCCGCAGCACTTCGAGCGACCAGGGCAGCTTCGTCTGGTCGAAGATGCGCACCGAGAAGCCGTCGGAGGGCTCGACCCAGACGCTGCGATAGGGGATGCCGTCGATCTTCATGCTCAGATCCGCTGGTGCAGCGCGCAGACCAGGGTGAAGAGGCGCCGCGCGGTTTCGAAATCGATCTCGACCTTGCCAGCCAGGCGCTCGGCCAAGAGGGTCGCGCCCTCGTTGTGCAGCCCGCGGCGGCCCATGTCGATCGCCTGGATGCGCGCCTCCGAACCGCCCTCGGTCACCGCCTTCTCATGGCTTTCCACCACCAGGTGGTAGTCCTTGATCAGCCGACGGAAGGGGCCCAGCGCCAGGACCAGCGCATGCAGCGGGGCATCCGCCGCGTCGCGGATCTCCAGCATCAGCCGCCCGTCGCGCACCGCGATCGCCAGGCCGAAGGGCCCGGGGCCGAGCCCCGCCGGCCGGAAGCGGTTCCCGGCCAGCAGATCCTCCACCGCCTGGCGGCGATCGGCCTCGGCATAGGGGCTGGGCAGCAGGGCGTGCCCATCCGGCAGCTCGATGCGGATCAGGTCGCGCAGACCGGCGGGCTGGCTGTCAGGCATGGTCGGAGCGTGGGGGCGGCGGGACCGGCAGGCCCGGCTTCGCCGCCTCCGGCGCCTCGAAGCCCAGCCGCACCATCCAGCCCACCGTCGCGCCCTTGATCGGCCGCAGCAGCAGGGTGCAGGCGATGGCGAAGGCCGGCAGCCAGATCAGCATGTGCAGCCACATCGGCGGCATCCAGGCCTTCTCCACCCAGAGCACGGGGGGAAACAGCACATGCCCGGCGACGAAGATGGTGATGTAGGGCGGCAGGTCATCGGCCCGCAGCGACCCCAGCGGCGCCTGACACACCTCGCAATTGTCGACGACCCGGAGAAAACCCGCAAAGACCTTGCCCTCGCCGCAGACCGGGCAGCGGTTGCACGCGCCGCGGCTGACCGCCGTCCAGAAGGAGGTGGGGGGAGTCTCGGTATAGGCGGGTGCCGGTCGGGTGGGCTCCCAGCGCGTCATGTGGCGTTCCTTTCGGCCTTGTCGCCTGGATGGGCCGGCGCGGCCGTTGTGCGGTGCAATATGTCGTCTCGGATGCGGCCGATCAAGCATCCCGGCCCCGGGGCCTGGCACGAGGCCCGGCTTGCGTCGGATCGCAGGCCCGCCGATCCTGCCTGAACGCGAGGCATGGCGCGAGGGTTCAGCCATGCAGAGGAGGGCTGCGCCCATGTCGAACCGGATCCTGGTCATCAATCCGAACAGCAGCGCCAGCTGCACCCAGGGCATCGATGCCGCCCTGGCCGGCTTCCGCGCCCCCGGCCTGCCGCGCATCGAGGTGGCGCAGCTGGAAGGCGGCCCGCCCGCCGTCGTCACCTGGCGGGACTGGTTCGGCGTGGCGGAGCCGCTCTGCCGCCTCGTGGAGCGGGAGGCGGCTGCCGCCTATGTGATCGCCTGCGTTTCCGACCCAGGTGTGGATGCGGTGCGCACCGTGACCCGCGCGCCGGTCTTCGGCCCGCTGCGCAGCGCGGTCGCCGCGGCGCTGGCGCGGGCCGATCGCTTCGGCATCATCGCCTTCGGCGACCCCTCCCTGCCGCGGCAGCGGCGGTCGCTGCAGGCCATGGGGGTGGAGGGCCGGCTGCTCGGCCATATCCCGCTGAACCTGCCGATGGAGGTGCTGACCGACCCGGCCGCGCCGCGCGCCGCCCTGGTCGCCGCGGCGCGACGCATCGCGGAGCTGGGGGCGGAGGCGGTGATCCTCGGCTGCGCCGGCATGGCCTTCCACCGCGCGGCGGTGGAGCAGGCCTGCGGGCTGCCGGTGATCGAGCCCTGCCAGGCCGCGGTGGCGCTGGCGTTGCAGGCGGTGGTTGCGCCGCAGCCCGCCCAGGCTCTTGCCCAGGCGGCGGAGTAGCGCGGCCCTACTTCAGCTTCGGCCCGGCCGGCTTGCCGTCCCAGCTCTGCACCATCCAGGTGAAGGCGGTGGTCCAGGCCGGATCGGTATTCGGCGGCAGCCGGCCGGCCTTGAGGTCGGCGAGGTCGACATCCGCCAGCTGCAGATGCGGCATCTCACCGGGCTTGGAGACCAGCCCCTCATCGGCGCCCACCGCATGCAGCCGGTCCCACATCCGCGCCTGGCCCTCATCCGCATCCCAGGACCAGCGGCCTTCCAGCGCCAGCACGAAATCCGCCGCCAGCCCGTATTGGTGCAGGCTTTCGAAGGCCTGGACCGGGGTCAGGATGCGGCCGGTGCGGCTGCGGCCGGAGGCATAGAGGTGGTTCTGCCGCCACGGGCCGCGCATGCCTTCATAGATGCCGAAGGGAATCCCCTCCGCGTTCAGCCGCGCCACGGTGCGCAGCGCGCGATTGCGGAAGGCGGGGTGCAGCATCTTCGGCTCGCGGTTCACGCGGTCCACGTTCCGCCAGGGGAAGGTTTCCGTCACATGCTGCGGCGCCTTGGCGCCCGCCACCTGGCGGCGCAGCAGGCCCGCGGGCGCATAGCCCTTCTGGCCCGTCGGCGCCTCCACCGGCAGCCAGCCTTCCGCGACATCCCCCACCAGCACCAGCACCTGGTCGATCGGCAGGGAGCGGATCGCCTTGTGGTCGGGCCCCGGCCCCTCGCGCAGCTCCGTCGCGGCGGTGACACGGTACAGGACAGGGTAGGCGGAAGCTTCACTCATGCGGTGCGACCTTTTGGGAAGGGTCTCTAACGTAACGCGGCGGTCCCGGCTTCACCAGCCAGGGGGCGTCAGGCGCGAGGGGACCATTCGGCCGGCGGCTCGCTGCCGGTCTGGCCGGTGATGCGGCCATAATGCTCCGGCCGGCGATGACGGGCAAAGTTGAAGATGGTGCTGCGGCCGAGCTCGCACATGCCGAGGTCGCAATCGGCGACGATCACCTCATCCCCCCAGCTGGTGGCCTGGGCCATGATCTCGCCCTGCGGGTTCACGATGATGGAATGGCCGAACAGCTCATGCCCATCCTCCGTCCCCGCCTTGGCGACGCCGACGCCGAAGCAGGCGTTCTGGTAGCAGCCGGCCTGGATCGAGAGGTGGCTATGGGCGACGCGCAGGTGATGCGCCTCGAATCCCCGATTCTCCATGTTCAGGCTGGGCGTGTTGTAGCCGAGCATGACCAGCTCCACCTGCTGCAGCCCCAGCACGCGCCAGGCCTCCGGCCAGCGGCGGTCGTTGCAGATCAGCATGCCGACGTTCACCGGCCCGGCGCTGCCGACCGGGGCGCGCACCACGGGGAAGCCGAGGTCGCCCGGCTCGAAATAGCGCTTTTCAAGATGCTGCACCGTCCGGACCGGATCGTATTCCGCGTGGCCCGGCAGGTGCACCTTGCGGTATTTCAGCACGATCTCGCCGCTGGGATGCACGAAGACCGCGGTGTTGTAGCGATGGCCGTCGGCCGTCTTCTCGGCGTAGCCGAGATGAAAAGCCACGCCGAGGCGCCGCGCCGCATCGAACAGCGGCGCCGTCTCGTTCGAGGGCAGGGCGTGTTCGTACCAGTGGTCGGCCTCGGCTAGGTTCTCGTGGTACCAACGCGGGAAGAAGGTGGTCAGCGCCAGTTCGGGATAGACCACCACCTCCGCCCCGCGGCGCGCCGCCGTCTCCATCAGCCCCACCATGCGCGCGACGGCCACGTCACGGCCCTCGGCCTTCTGGATCGGGCCCATCTGGGCGGCGGCGACAACAAGACGGCGGGCCATGGGGGCGGTCTCTCCCGGATGCTGCGCGGCACATGCCAGAGGCGGCGCGGCCTGGCCAGTCCCGGCGCCAGCTGCACGATGCGGTAATCAATTTGCGCTCTGTCTGCACCGCCAACCAGCCGACGGTGCCACGTGCCTTACCGCTCCCTGCTCCGGGTCTCCCGGATGCGGACCACCCTGATGACCGCGCTGACTTGCCTGCTGATCGGTTGGGGCCTGTCCGCGCTGGTGGTGCGGGCGGAACGGGAGCGGGTGCTGGCCGAGCATGGCGCGCGCCTGGATGTCGCCGCCAGCGTCCTGGCGCAGCGCCTGGACGAGCGGCTGGAAGGCTGGGTGCTGGACCTCGCGCGCCTCGGCCGCGCCCTGGCGCTGGCCGAACGGCCACCGACCCCGCAGGAGCTGCGGCGGATGCTGGAGGATCTGCGGCAGCGCGCGCCCGATTATGGCTGGCTTGGCCTCGTGGATGCCGGGGGACGGGTCCTGGTGGCCACCGATGGTGCATCGGAGGGGCAGGACGTTTCCGCCCAGCCCTGGTTCGCCAGCGGCCTGGAGGGGCCCTTCATGAACCGGTCCCATCCGGTGGTGCTGACCGCCACACCGCGGTCGGGATCGCCGGCGGGCGGGGCTGCGCCCCTGCTCCTGGCCGCGACGCCGGTGATCGGCCCCTCCGGCCACCCGCTGGGCGTGGTGGCGGCCGAGCTGAGGCTGAGCTGGGTGGAGGCCGCGCGGCGCGAGGTGCTGCAATTCCTCTCCGAGGCCGCGGCGCCGGACCTGCTGGTGCTGGACCGCGAAGGGCAGGTGCTGCTGGGCGCCGCGGCTGCCCCCGCGATCGGCCAGGTGCCGAGCCTGGCGCATGACTGGATCGTGGATGACGGCCGGATCAGCGTGATCGAGTTCACCCAGGGCAGCGCGGTGCATCCGGGCCTCGGCTGGATGGTGTTGGCGCAGCGCGACACGGCGGCGGCGCTGGCCCCGCTGCGCAAGCTGGCCCTCTGGCTCTTCTTCGGCACGCTCGCCGTGGCCGCCACCTGCGGCCTGCTGGCGGGCGCCGTGGTGGGCCGCTTCCGGCGCGAACTGCGCGCGCTGCATGAGGGCGAATCCGGCCAGGATGCGACGGAGGATCTGGAGCGTGTGGCGGCCCGGCTGCGGCAGCTGCGGGAGACCGCCTATCGCGACCCGCTGACCGGCCTGCTGAACCGGGCCGGCTTCACCGCCTGGCGCGCCGCGCATCCGGAGGCGGAGCGCAATTGCGTTCTGCTCGCGCTCGACCTGGACGGGTTCAAGCCGATCAACGACCGGCTGGGCCATGCCGCCGGCGATGCCATGCTGCAGGCCATCGGACGCTGGCTGGAGGGGCATCTGCGCCAGGGCGATTGCGCCGCGCGCCTCGGCGGCGACGAATTCCTGATCTGCCTGCAGGCCCCGGTGCCGATGATGGAGATCGCGGCAGTGGAAGTTGTCTCCCGCTTCCAGGCGGCGCTCGCCGGGGGGCTGCACACCCCGCATGGCCGCCTGGCGCTGGGCTGCAGTATCGGCATCGCCATCATCCCGCGCGATGCCGAGGACATCGATGCCGGCCTGCTGCACGCCGATGCGGAGCTTTACCGGATCAAGCGCCTGCGCAAGCCGGAGGCATCCGACACCCGCTGAGGGGTGTCAGGCCGGCGGCTCCGCCCCCACCTGCTCGACGATGCGGCCATACCATTGCGGCCGGCGATGCGCCGCGAAATTGAACATCTTCTCCTTGCCCTGGCGGCAGGCGTCGAGGTCGATCTCGGCCAGGATCACCTCATCCGCCGTGGTCCGGGCCTGGGCCACCACCACGCCATTCGGATCGACGATCACGGAGCCGCCGATCAGCCCGGCGCCATCCTCCACCCCGGCCTTGGCCACCGCGATGGCCCAGGTGGCGTTCATATAGGCGTTGGACTGGGCGGCCAGGATGGAGTGGAAGGTGCGCAGCGCCTCGCTCTCGCCCTCGCCACCATTCGGGTCATAGGCGGCGGAATTGTAGCCCACCATCACCAGCTCCACCCCCTGCAGGCCGAGGCAGCGCCAGCCCTCCGGCCAGCGGCGGTCGTTGCAGACCAGCATGCCGAGTACCGGTCGGGACCAGGACTCGGGCCCGCGCGCCACGGGAAAGCCCATGTCGCCATACTCGAAATACATCTTCTCGAGCTGCTGGTACTTCTGCCCGTCCTTCACGTGGTCCGAGCCGGGAAGATGGATCTTGCGGTACTTGAACAGGATCTGCCCGTCCGGGCCGACCGTGATGGCGCTGTTGAAGCGGTGGCCATCCGGCGTCAGCTCGGCATAGCCGATGTAGAAGCCCACCCCCAGCTCCCGCGCGCGGTCGAACAGCGGCTGCACCTGCGGGTTCGGCATGGCGGCCTCGAAGCTGGCCAGCAGCTCCGGCGCGTCCCGGTCCATCGGCCAGCGCGGGAAGAAGGTGGTGAAGGCGAGTTCCGGGAAGACCACCAGCTTCGCACCGCGCGCCGCCGCCTGTTCCAGCAGCGCCACCAGCCGGGCGAGGGTGGCGGCGCGGCTGTCCGCACGCTGGGTCGGGCCCATCTGGGCGCCGGCGATGGTGAGAAGTCGGCTCATTTGAACAGGTTCCTGATGTCTTGCCTTGTGCCGCCGAAACCGCGCCACAGCACGATGAAGCCGAGGATGAAGCCGAGCCCCGCGGCGAAGCCCGGCACCCCGGCGCGCGCGCCTGCCAGCTGCGCCAGCACCACGCCGACGATGCCGGTGGCAACCCCGGTCGCGATCGCCATCAGCAAGTGGCTGACACCCGGCCCCACCCGCGGCGGCGGGCCGGGGAGGGTGGTGCGGGAGGGGCGGGGCGGGCGCTTGATCCAGCGCTGTCCCGGCGGGCGGTTCGCGGTCATGCCTTGCTTCGCTTCCTGGTGCAGGCCCGGCCTCTACAGCACGATGTGCCCGGATGGACAGATCTCGTGCCGCAGAAGCTGTTGTTCCTAAAGCATGAACTGGCTCACCCTGCTTCAGTGTGAACCGGTGGTGCTTTAGCCGGATCCTGCTTCCGGGACCATGGCGGCCAGGCCGCGGGGAGGGGTCAGGGGCGCAGCATCACCCGCACGATGAACAGCAGCCCGACGCCGCCGAAGCCGAGGGCCCAGCCCCCGCCGAGGTCATCGGCCCGCAGGCCCAGCACCTCGAAGGCCGCGACGCCGAGGCCGACCAGCACCAGGACCGCGATGAGAATATGGTGGCCCTGGATTCCGGACTTCGGTGCCTCCTCCTCATCCTCATCGGGCTGCGGCAGGGTGGCGTTCACGCATCGAGCTCCGGGCGGATCGCCTCGACGATCGGCCGATAGCGTTCGGTCTCCGTGGCGATATAGGCGGCGGCCTCCGTCGGCGTGCCGGGGGCGGCGGCCTCGATCCCGGCCGCGGCCAGGCTGGCGCGGAAGGCGGCATCGGCCAGCGCGGCATTGCTGGCCTGGGACAGGCGCGCCAGCACCGGGGCCGGCAGGCCGGGCGGGGCGAAGACGGCGTGCCACAGCACGGCGGTGAAGCCCGGGCGGCCCAGCGCCTCCGCCGCCGTCGGCACATCGGGGGCCTGCGGGGCACGGGCGTTGGAGGCCACGGCCAGCATCCGCGCCCGCCCGCCCTGGTGCAGCGGCAGGCCGGCGCCCAGCGTGTTCACGGCTAGCGCCAGGGTGCCGGCGATCAGGTCGTTCATGGCCGGCGCCGCGCCGCGATAGGGGATGTGGTTCAGCGGCACCTCGCCGCCCTCCCGCTTCACGATCTCGGTGGCCAGGTGCATCAGCGTGCCGGTGCCGGGCGAGCCATAGGCCAGCGGCGGGCTGGCGCGGCGCGCGGCGGCCAGGAATTCGGGCAGGGTGGCGGGCTGGGAGGGATGCGCCAGCCAGCAGAGCGGCCCGCCGCCAAGCTGGGCGACGGCCTGGAAATCCCTGGCCGCATCATATTGCGGCTGCCGCGTCACCAGGTTGTAGAGCGCATGGGTGGAGGCGGTGCCGAAGAGCAGCGTATGCCCATCCGGCCGGGCGCGGGCCACTTCCAGGGAGCCGATGGCGCCCCCGGCGCCGCCGCGGTTCTCCGTCACCACCGGCTGGCCGAGCTCGCGCGACATCCGCTCCGAATAGAAGCGGGCATAGACATCGGTGGGGCCGCCGGCGGGGAAGGGGATCACCAGCCGGATCGGCCGGGCCGGGAAATCCTGCGCCAAGGCGGGTGCTGCGAGCAGGGTGGCGCCGCCGGCGAGCAGGGCGCGGCGGGTGGGGCTAAAGTCCGGCATCGCGCCAATTCTCCACGGGGGTTTCGGGGTGGGGCAGCAGGCCGGCGGCGCGCACGCCCGCGATCGCCGCATATTCGTCCTTGTCCGAGGCATCGCCGGAGACGCCGACGGCGCCGATCACGGCCCCATCCTCCCGGCAGATCAGCACGCCGCCGGGGACGGGAATGAAGCGCCCCTCGCTGGCCGCCGCAATGGCGGATTGGAAGGCCGGGCGGTCCTTCAGCCGGTCGCGGATGACGCGGCTGCCGATGCCCATGCCGAGCGCGCCATGCGCCTTGCCGCGCGCGATCTCGGCGCGGAGGATGCCGGAGCCGTCCTCCCGCTTCTGCACCACCACATGGCCACCCGCATCCAGCACCACCACGGTCAGCGGCAGCAGCGCCGCCTGCCGTCCGGCGGCCAGCGTCGCATCGGCGATATGTTCCGCGACGGCGAGCCGCAGATCCACCGCCAGGTGCTTGATGTAGTAGCCATGCGGGGAGCTCATGCGATCGGGCTCACGCGTCCAGCGCGCTGCGCTTGTGCTGGCGCGGCACGAAGCGGCCGGCGCCGGGCCTGGCCTTCACTTCCGTTCCGTTCCAGATCTCGGCGCCACGCAGGATGGTGGCGGCAACGCGCGCCTTCATCGCGCGGCCGTGATAGGCGGACCAGCGGAATTCTTCGCGGTCCTGGATGATGCGCTCGTCGAAGACGAAGTCGCCCGTCTCCAGCATGCAGAAATCCGCATCGGCACCGATGCGGATGCCGCCCTTCTTGGGATCGAGCCCATGGTAGCGCGCCGGCTCCTCGGAGCACATGCGGGCCATGACGGTGGGCGAAAGGCCGCGCTCCGCCAGCAGCGTATACATCAGCGGCGCGAAGCTCTGCAGGCCGGTCAGGCCGGCGCCGACGGGGAAGATGTCGCCGCTGTATTCCTTCTTGGCGCGCGGCCAGGGGGCGTGGTCGGTCGAGATATAGGCCATGGTGCCGGCGGCGAGGGAGGCCCACATCCGCTCCACCTCGTCGGCCGTGCGGAAGGGAGGGTTGCACTTCCCGTAGCCCTGGAGGCGGACGATGTCCTCCTCCGTCATGCAGAGATACTGGATGCAGGCCTCGCCCGAGGTCTTGGCGCCCATGTCGCGGTAGATCTTCGCGAGATCGAAGCCGCGCGCGATGGAGGAATGCGCGATATGGACATGCGCGCCGGTCTCCAGCGCCATCTCGAAGATCTCGAGATCCGCCATGCTTTCGGCCAGCGGCGGGCGGGTGCGGCAGTGCCAGATGGGGGAGGTATTGCCGGCGGCCTTGGCGGCCTCCGTCAGCTTCACCACCAGCTCCTGGTCCTCGTTGTGCACGGCGACCATCAGGCCCGTCTTGGCCATCTCGGCGAAGCCCGCCAGCATGCTGGGATGGTCCAGGCGCGGGAAGCGGTGCGCGTCGTATTCATAGGTCGAGACCTTGAAGGCCGAGGCGCCGGCCTCCGCCATCGCCGCCACATCCTCCGCGCCGCCCGTCTTCTTGATGGTGGCGTAGAGCGCCATGTCGACATGCGCCAGGCGGTTCACCCATTCCACCTTCTCGGCGAAGATCGCCGCCGACATCACCGGGTTCGGCACGTCATAGGGCATGTCGCAGACCGTGGTCACGCCGCCGGCGGCGGCCGTCAGCGTCGCATTCTCGATCCCTGGCCAACCGGTGGAGGAGGAGGTGTGCATGTGCCCATCGACCAGCCCCGGCAGCACCAGGCGGCCGCGATGATCTGCCACGGCCTTGGCGGGCGGCGGCGCGCCCTCTCCGATCGCGGCGATGGTCTCGCCGCGGATGCCGACATAGCCATCCGCCAGCACACGGTCTGAGAGCACGACGGCCCCGCGCAGGACAAGGTCGAAGGGCTCGGCAGCGTCGGACATGCGGGGTCTCTCTCGAAGGATGCGGGGCGGAGGCTAGTGCGGGTGGGGTGTTCCGCCAATCCTCGGCGCGGCGCAATCCCCGAAGGCGCGGGCTCTGCCGGTTCGCAAGGCAGCGCGGCGCGGGAATGGGCGAAGTGCAGATTGGATGCCGTGCGCAGAGCATGTTCCGGACCTGGCACGAGGATTGCAAACCTTTGCACCGAGCCGCGCGCCGCCCAGGCGCCGCCAAGAAAACCGGGAGACTTCGGATGCAGCGTCGCAACCTCATCGCCTCCGTCGCCGCCGGGGGTGCCGGCGCACTCGCCGCCCCCGCGGTCGCCACCGCGCAGACCACCTTCAACTGGCGCATGACCAGCTTCTACGGCCCGCAGGCGGCCTTCTATTCGACCGGTCCGGGCTCGGCGAAGGACCTGATCGACCGCATCCAGAAGATGTCGAACAACCGCATCCGCATCCAGTTCTTCGGGGCCGGCGAGCTGATTCCCGCCGCCGAGGGTTTCGATGCCGTCTCCTCCGGCATCGTCGAGATGAACTATGCCAACGCCTATTTCTGGACCGGCAAGACCTTCGCCGCGCAGTACTTCACCGCCGTGCCCTTCGGGCTGAACTACCAGGGGCTGAACGGCTGGATGTATGACGGCGGCGGCCTCGACCTGTGGCGGGAGGTCTATGACCGCTTCAACCTGGTGCCCTTCCTCTGCGGCAATACCGGCGTGCAGATGACCGGCTGGTTCCGCCGCCCGATCGAGAAGGTGGAGGATTTTCGCGGGCTGAAGATGCGCATCCCGGGGCTTGCGGGGCGCGTCTATCAGCGGCTCGGCGTCGATGTGCGGCTGCTGCCGGGCGGCGAGATCTTTCCGGCCCTCGAACGCGGCGTGATCGATGCCGCGGAATTCGTCGGGCCCTATCTGGATCGCCAGCTCGGCCTGCAGCGGGTCGCAAAATACTACCACACGACGGGGTGGCATGAGACGGCGACCGCCTCCGAGCTCATCATCAACAAGGCCGCCTGGGCGCGGCTGCCGGCGGACCTCAAGGCCATCGTCGAGAACGCCGTCGCCGCGTGCAACGTGATCTCCGAGGCCTGGTGCCAGAAGAACAATGCCGAGGCGATGGAGGACCTGATCCGCAACCAGGGCGTCAACGCCCTGCCGCTGCCGGATGAGGTGGTGGCGCGGCTGCGCACCGAGACGAATGCCGTGCTGGAGGAAGCGGTCGCACGCGATGCCGTGACCAAGCGCGTGCATGACAGCTACATGGCCTACAAGCAGAAGTTCGAGGCCTGGTCGACCTACAGCGAGGTTCCCTACCACAACAAGATCCGCCAGGGCTGATGGCGCGCCTGGAACGGACGGCCGATGCGATCGATGGTTTCGTCGATCGCATCGGCCAGCTTTCCGCGCTCGCCGTTGCCGCGCTGGTGCTGGTGATGGCGAGCAATGTGCTGCTGCGCTACGGATTCTCGCTCGGCAGCGTCTGGGCGCAGGAGCTCGAGTGGCACCTGATGGCGCCCATCGCGCTGATCGGCGCGGCCTATGCGCTGCGGCATGGCGAGCATGTTCGGGTCGATGTGCTCTATGCGGGCTTCTCGGCGCGCAACAAGGCGCGCGTCGATGTGCTGGCGGGCCTTGCCGGCATCGTGGTCTGCGCACTGGTGATCCAGCTGTCCTGGCGCTACGTGCTGCAGAGCTGGGGGCAGGATGAAGGATCCGCCAATCCCGGGGGCATTCCCGCGCGGTACATTCTGAAAGCCTTCATCCCCGCGGGTTTCGCGCTGCTGCTGCTGCAATTCGTGGCGGAGACGCTGCGCTCCCTCTCGCGCCTTCGCTGAGGCATCCATGCCCCTGACAGAGATCTACGCCATCCTCATGCTGGTGGCCTTCTTCGGCCTGCTGATGCTCGGCATGCCGGTGGCGCTGACGCTGGCCGTCTCCGGCTTCGCCTTCGGCTGGCTCGGCTTCGGGCCGATGCTGTTCAACCTGCTGCCCGCGCGCATCTATGGCGTGGTCACCAGCTATTCGCTGCTGGCGATTCCGCTCTTCGTCTTCATGGGCGTGGCGCTGGAGAAATCACGCCTCGCCGAGGACCTGATGGAGGTGGTGGGGCGGCTGTCCGGCGCGCTGCGCGGCGGCCTCGGCCTCGGCATCGTCTTCGTCGGCGTGCTGATGGGCGCGACCACCGGCATCGTTGGCGCCACCGTCGTCACGCTGGGATTGCTGACGCTGCCCGCGCTGCTGAAACGCGGCTACGATCCGGGGCTCGCCTGCGGCGTCATCTGCGCCTCCGGCACACTGGGCCAAATCATTCCGCCGAGCCTGATCCTGATCCTGCTGGCGGATATCATGAACCTCTCGGTCGGCACGCTGTTCGCCGCCGCGGTGCTGCCCGGTCTGATGCTGTCCGGCATCTACTGCGTCTATATCCTGGCGCTCGGCATCTTCCGGCCCGAGATGGTCCCCGCCGTGCCGGCGGAGGAGCGCGCGCTGATCTCGACGCGGCAGTTGCTGGCGAAACTGGTGCGCGTGATCGCGCCGCCACTCGGCCTCGTGGCCGCCGTGCTGGGCTCCATCATCGCCGGCATCGCGGCACCGACGGAGGCCGCGGCCATGGGGGCGCTGGGTGCGCTGATCGTCTGCGCACTGGGCCGCCGGCTGAGCTGGGGCCTGGTGGTGGAGACGCTGCGCGCCACCGCGCGCATCACCGCGATGATGATGTTCATCCTGATCTGCGCCCAGGTCTTTGCCCTGGCCTTCCGCGGCCTGCGCGGGGAGCAGCTGGTGGAGGACCTCTTCGCCTTCCTGCCCGGCGGCGTCGGCGCAGATATCTGGTTCATGCTGATGCTGGTCTTCGTGCTCGGCTTCTTCCTTGAATGGATCGAGATCAGCTATATCGCCGTGCCGCTCTTCCTGCCGATCTTCGCCCAGGCCGGCGTGGACCCGGTGTGGCTGGCCACGCTGATCTGCGTGATGCTGCAGACCAGCTTCCTCACGCCGCCCTTCGGCTGGGCCCTGTTCTTCCTGCGCAGCGTGGCGCCGCCGGAGATCACCACCGGGCATATCTACCGCGGCGTGGTCCCCTTCGTCGTCATGCAGCTGCTGGCCGTGGCCGTCGTCTATCTCGCCCCCGGCTTGGCCACATGGCTGCCGAGGGCGATCGGGTGGTGAGCCTTCAGGCGGCGAGCGTCGGGTAGTCCGTATAGCCCTTGGCGCCGCCGCCGTAGAAGGTCGCCTGGTCCGGCGCGGCCAGCGGCGCGTCCTGGCGCAGGCGCTCCACCAGGTCCGGGTTGCTGATGTAGCTGGAGCCGAAGGCGATCAGGTCCGCCCGGCCGCTGGCGATATCCGCCTGGGCGCGGGCCTTGTCATAGCCGGCGTTCAGGATGAGCGGGCCGCCGAAATGCTTGCGCGCCAGGCCGATCACGTCGAAGGCCGGCTTCGCGTCCAGGAAATGGACATAGGCAAGCCCCTTGCCCGAAAGGCCCTGGATGACGGGGGTATAGGTGCCCTCGACATCCGGGTCGTCGATGTCGTTGAAGGGATTGCCGGGGCTGAGCCGCACGCCGACGCGCTCCGCGCCGATCGCCTTCGCGGCCGCATCGGTGATGGCCAGCAGGAAGCGGGCGCGGTTCTCGCCCGAGCCGCCCCACTTGTCCGTGCGCCGGTTGGCATTCGGCGCCAGGAACTGGCCCGGCAGATAGCCATTCGCGCCATGGATCTCGACGCCGTCGAGGCCGGCGGCGACCGCATTGCGCGCGGCCTGGGCATAGGATTCGATCATCTGCTCGATCTCGGCCTCGGTCAGGGCGCGCGGCGTCGGCAGGTCCTTCATGCCGGCGGCGATGTACATCTGGCCCTTGGCGGCGATGGCCGAGGGGCCCACCGGCTCCAGCCCATCCTGGTGCTCCGGCACCGCGATGCGGCCGACATGCATGAGCTGGGCGAAGATGTGGCCGCCCTTGGCATGCACCGCCTGCGCGATGGCGCGCCAGCCCTCGACCTGGGCGTCGTTGTAGAGGCCGGGAATGTCGCTGTAGCCGCGGCCATTGGCGGCGGGGGTGGTGCCTTCCGTCACGATCAGGCCGGCGGTGGCGCGCTGCGCGTAGTACTCGGCCATCAGCGCATTCGGCACATTGCCCGGCGCGCGGCTGCGCGTCATGGGCGCCATGACGATGCGGTTGGGCAGGGTCAGCGCGCCCAGCTTCACGGGGCCGAACAGGTCGGGGGTCTCGGTCATTGCAGGTTCCTCGAAGGCCAGGCGGCACGGGTGGCGCCGCGGTTGACCCCGATCTGGGCCCGGTCTGCCGCAACCGCCATCACCCCGCTTCGATGGCCACCATTCACAAGTCTGATGGTGCCGCGATGGAACCCGTCACGCGCCGCCGCGGATCACCGTGCGGATGGCGAAGCTGGACTGGATGCGGGCGACGCCCGGCATGCGGGACAGCGCTTCCTTGTGGATGCGCTCGTAATCCGCCGCATCCCGCGCCTCCACGCGCAAAAGGTAGTCGGCGATGCCGGTCATCAGGTGGCATTCGCGGACCTCCGCGCAGCGCCGCACCGCATCCTCGAAGCGACGCAGATGGTCGTCCGTCTGCCGCTCCAGCGTGATCTGCACGATCACCGTCACCGCCCCGGCGGGGGCGGGTTCGTCCACCAGCACGGTATAGCCGCGGATGATGCCGCGCTGCTCCAGCAGCCGCAGCCGGCGGAGGCAGGCGGAGGCGGAGAGCCCCACCGCGGTGGCCAGCGCGGCATTGGGCATGCGGCCATCGGCGCGCAGCGCGCGTAGGATCGCGCGGTCGATTTCATCCATCTGCAGATCCTACGATTTTATCGCAGAATATTGCGCAGCACGGTGAAGGGCGAAAGATCCAGCGCCGATGTGGCATGAAATTCGTCGGAATCACCGGCTAAGCTCGGCCTGTCGCAAGGGATGACGATGATGCGCGTGGTCGTGCTGGGCAGTGGTGTGGTGGGCGTGGCCAGCGCCTGGTACCTGGCCCAGGCGGGGCATGAGGTGACGGTGCTGGATCGCCAGCCGGCCCCGGGCATGGAGACCAGCTTCGCCAATGCCGGCCAGGTTTCGCCCGGCTATTCGGCCCCCTGGGCCGGCCCGGGCATTCCGGTGAAGGCGCTGAAATGGCTGATGATGCACCACCGCCCCCTGGTGGTCTGGCCGCTGCTGGACACGCGCCTCTATGGCTGGCTGGCGCGCCTGCTCGCGAACTGCACCGAGGAGGCGTACAATCTTAACAAGTCCCGCATGGTGCGCCTGGCGGAGTATTCGCGGGACTGCCTGCGTGACCTGCGCGGCGCCACTGGCATCGAATACGACCAGCGCACCCAGGGCACGCTGCAGCTTTTTCGGACCCAGAAGCAGCTCGATGCCGTGCCGAACGATACGCGCGTGCTGGACCAGTTCCAGGTGCCGTACGAGGTGCTGGACGCGGCGGGCTGTGCGGCCGCCGAGCCGGCCCTGCGCTTCGTGGAAGGCAAGTATGTCGGCGGCCTGCGGCTGCCGGGGGATGAGACGGGGGATGCCTTCCTCTTCACCCAGCGCCTGGCCCTGCTGGCCGAGGTGGCCGGCGTAAAATTCCGCCAGGGTGTCACCATCCAAGCGATCGAGGCCGAGGCCGGCCGCGTTACCGGCATCGCCACCGACCAGGGGCGCGTCACCGCGGATCACTACGTCGTAGCCCTCGGCAGCTTCGCGCCGAAACTGCTGCGGCCGCTTGGCCTGCATGTGCCGGTCTATCCGGTGAAGGGCTATTCGCTGACGCTGCCGGTGAGCGATCCGGAAGGCGCGCCGGTCTCCACCGTGATGGACGAGACCTTCAAGATCGCGGTGACGCGACTCGGCGACCGCATCCGGGTCGGCGGCACGGCGGAGATCGCGGGTTTTTCCGACACGCTGCGCGGGCCGCGCCGGCGCACGCTGGAACATACGGTGACGGACCTCTTCCCGCGCGGCGGCGACGTGGCCAAGGCCAGCTTCTGGACCGGGCTTCGGCCGATGACGCCGGATGGCACGCCGGTGGTGGGCGCCACCCGCTATCCCAATCTGTTCCTCAACACCGGCCATGGCACGCTGGGCTGGACCATGGCCTGCGGATCGGGCCGCGTTCTGGCCGACCTGATGAGCGGCAAGGCGCCGGACATCGATGCCGGCGATCTTTCCCTTGGCCGCTACGCGGCGGGGCGCTGACCGCCTACGCGGCCTGAGCCAGCCGCTTCGCGACGAACTCCAGGCGGTCCTGCCCCCAGAAGATGTCCTCGCCGATCACATAGCTAGGCGCGCCGAAGACGCCGCGCGCCAGTGCTGCCTCGCTATCCGTCTGGCGCATCGCGGCCCAGCGCGGGTCTTCCGCCAAAGCCAGCAGCGCCGGCGCATCCAGCCCGGCGTCAGTGACCAGCGCGGCCAGGGTCTCGCGCTCGCCGGGGTTGCGATCCTCCTCCCACAGCGCCTTCAGCAGGCGGTGGGCGAGGCGCAGCGCGGCGGCATCGCCCTGCGTCTCCCGCGCCGCGATGACGCAGGCGGCGGCAAAGCCTTCGTCATAGCTCTGCGGCGTCAGGTTGATGGGGATGCCGAGATGGTCGCGCCAGCGGCGCAACTCCTGCATCCGATAGGCCTGGCGCTGCGGGCTGCGCTTGGGCAGGGGCAGGCCGCCGGAGGCCGGGAAGATCGTCTCCCGGTAGTCGCAGGGGAAGGGGCGCAGCGTGGCGCCATAGCGCGCGGCCAGCGCCTCGATCCGCGCGGCGCCGAGATGCGCCCAGGGGCTGTTGAGCGACAGGTAGTAGTCGATATGCATGGCGATCTCCGGTGTCGCCGCATCATCGCGGTCTGCGGCCGGCCTCGCAATCTCGGCACTTGCAACCGCGGCGGTGCCGGGTGCCTGATGGGGGCGAAGGGCGGGGCGTGAAGCATGCGCGAGCAGGTCGGGCCGGGTGGTGTCACCTATGCGCCGGTGGCGGCGGGCTATTTTGAAAGCCGCGGGTTGCGGCGCCATGCGGGCGTCGCCTCGCTCTGGGCGCTCGGCGTCGGCGCCGTCATCTCGGGTGATTTCTCGGGCTGGAATTTCGGGCTCGGCGTCGGCGGCTTCGGCGGCATGCTGCTGGCCACGCTGGTCATCATGGTCATGTATCTGGGCCTGACCTTCAGCCTGGCGGAGATGTCCCCGGCGCTGCCGCATACCGGCGGCGCCTATTCCTTCGCCCGTGCCACCATGGGCCCCTGGGGCGGCTTCTTCACCGGCCTGGCGGAGAATGTGGAATTCGTGCTGACGCCGACCGTCGTGGTCTTCTTCATCTCGACCTATATGGGCGCGATCTTCGACACGCCGGGCTGGGCCATGCCGCTGTGGTGGCTGGGCTTCTATGCCGCCTTCCTGGCGCTGAACATCTGGGGGGTGGAGCTGTCCTTCCGCGTCACGCTGGTGGTGACGCTGCTGGCGCTGGCAGTGCTCGCCCTGTTCTGGATCTCGGCGCTGCCGCATTTCCGCTGGGACTTGGCGCTGAACATCCCGCCCGCGCCGGGCCAGACGGCCTTCCTGCCCTTCGGCCTGGGCGGCGTGCTGGCAGCACTTCCCTTCGCCGTCTGGTTCTTCCTGGCGATCGAGCAATTGCCCCTAGCGGCGGAGGAAAGTCATGACCCGCAGCGGGACATGCCGCGCGGCATCCTGGCCGGCATGGCAACCCTGGTGGTCACCGCCTTTCTCACCCTGGTGCTGACCGCCGGCATCGGCGGCGGCGCGGCGGAGATGGGCCAGTCCGCCGAGCCGATCCTGGACGGCTTCCGCGCCATCTACGGCAGCGACTTGGCGCGGCTGCTGGCGCTCGCCGCGGTCATCGGGCTGGTGGCCAGCTTCCACACCATCCTCTTCGCCTTCGGCCGGCAGATCTATTCGCTGTCCCGCGCCGGCTATTTTCCGCGCGCGCTGTCGCTGACGCATCCCACCCGCAAGACGCCGGTGGCGGCGCTGCTGGCAGGCTCGGCGCTTGGGCTGGCGATCATGCTGATGGTCTGGCTTGCGGTGGGGGAGGCGGGGGCCACCACCATCATCGGCACCACCCTGCTGAACATGGCGGTCTTCGGCGCCATGCTGTCCTACCTGATGCAGGCCATCGCCTTCATCCGGCTGCGGCTGAAGCGCCCGGATATCGCGCGGCCCTATCGCAGCCCGCTCGGCATCCCCGGGGCGGTGGCGACGGCGACCATCGCGCTGCTGACGCTGGCCTGGCAGGTGCAGGACCCCGCCTATCGGGCCGCGGTGCTGCCGGTGGCGGGCTGGATCGCGGTGGGCATGGCCTATTTCGCCCTGCGCGGCCGCCACCGCCTGGTGCTCTCGCCCGAGGAAGCCTTCGCGATGCGCTCAGGCGGGGGCGCGTAGCGGGATCACGCGGTCCAGCCGGCAGGAGACGGCCTCGCCCATGGCGAAGGCCGGGCTCGCCGCCGGCGTCACCACGAAGAGCATCCCGGCCGCCGTCTCCACCTCGTATTCCCGGGTCTGGCCGAGGAAGGCGGCGCGCTGGATGCGGCCGGGCAGGCCGGGCGCGCCCTCCGGCTGCGGCAGGATGGATTCGGGGCGCACGGCGATCTGCGCAGGGCCCGCGGGATGCGCCCGCATCGTCACATCGAGAGCCACGCCGCCGAGGGCGATGCGGCCCGGCCCCAGCACCTCACCGGCCAGCACATTCGCCTCGCCCATGAAGTCCGCGATGAAGGCATCCGCCGGGTCGTCGTAGAGTTCCACCGGCGTGCCCATCTGCGCGATGCGCCCGGCGCGCATGACGCAGACCAGGTCGGAGACGGCCAGCGCCTCCTGCTGGTCATGCGTCACATAGACGACGGACAGGCCGAGCTTGCGCTGCAGGTCGCGGATATCCTCCCGCACCCGGCGCCGCAGCCGCGCGTCGAGATTCGACAGCGGCTCATCGAAGAGCAGCACCTTGGGCCGCAGCACCAGCGCGCGCGCCACGGCCACGCGCTGCTGCTGGCCGCCCGAGAGTTCGGAGGGCAGGCGCTGGCCCAGCCCCTCAAGCCCCAGCGTCTTCAGCATGGCCGTGGCCTCGGCCTCCGCGGAGGCCTTGCGGGCACCGTTGACGACGAGGCCGTAGGAGACGTTCTCCAGCACGTTCATATGCGGGAACAGCGCATAGGACTGGAAGACCATGGCGATGCGGCGTTCGGCGGCGGAAAGCCCCGTCACGTCGCGGCCCTCGATCTCGATGCGCCCGCCCGTGGGCAGTTCCAGCCCCGCCACCAGCCGCAGCGTGGTGGTCTTGCCGCAGCCGGAAGGGCCGAGCAGCGTCACCAGCGCACCGCGCGGCAGGTCGAAGGAGACCTCGTCCACGGCGCGCACATTGCCAAAGGCCTTGGTCACGCGGTTGAAGTGGATGGCGACGTCGGACATTTGGGTCAGGCTCCGGCGTGCAGGACGGTGGGGGCGGTGGCGCGGCGGCCGAGCTGGGCGCGGCCGACCAGGCGCTCGATGATCAGCACCGTCGCCAGCATGATGACGATCAGCACGGTGGAATAGGCGATGGCCAGCGCCATCTCGCCGGCCTCGACGCGGCCGACGATATAGACGGTGGCGAGGTTGTGCCGCGCCGAGACCAGGAAGATGACGGCCGAGACCGCCGTCATCGCATGCACGAAGCTGAAGGCGAGCGAGGTGACGATCGCCGGCCGCAGCAGTGGCAGCACCACGCGGCGCAGCGTGGCGAAGGCGCCGCCGCCCATGGTGGCGGATGCCTCGTCCAGCGACTTGTCGATCTGGGCCAGGGCCGCGATGCCGCCGCGCACGCCGACCGGCAGGTTGCGGAAGACGAAGCAGATGACGAGGATCAGCGCCGTGCCGGTGAGTTCCACCGGCGGCACGTTGAAGGCCATGATGTAGGAGACGCCGACCACGGTGCCGGGGATGGCGAAGGACAGCATGGTCATGAATTCCAGCCCGCGCCGGCCGGGAAAACTTTGGCGCGCGATCAGCCAGGCCAGCAGGATGCCGAGGCCCGCCGTCAGCGGCGCGGAGATGGCGGCCACCTGGATGGTGGTGAAGAGGCTGTTCCAGGCGCTGCCGATGAAAGCCGGTCCGTCAAACCACCCGATCTCGAATCCGGTGCCGAGATGGCGCCAAGTAAACGACAAATCGCCGCGGCCGATGTCATGCACGAAGCCGCCGACCAGGATGATGCCATAGACGGCGGCGGTGAAGATCATCCAGGGCCAGGCGACCGCGGCGCAGGTGAATTTCAGCCCCTTGGGCAGCGGCGCGGGAATGCCGCTGTCGCCCTTGCCGGTGACGGTGGTGTAGCGCCGCTTGCCGAGCCACAGCGCCTGCAGCGCGAAGGCGCCGAAGGTGATGGCCAGCAGCAGCAAGGCGAGCGCCGCGGCGCGGCCGGGATCATGCCGCGCGCCGGCGATGGCGAAGAAGATGCGCGTGGACAGCACGTCGAAATCGCCGCCCAGCACCAGCGGATTGCCGAAATCCGCGAGACTCTCGACGAAGCCCAGCAGGAAGGCGGCGGCGAGTGCCGGCTTCAGCAGCGGCCAGGTGACGGTCCGGAAGACGCGCATGCGCCGCGCGCCCATGGTGCTGGCGGCTTCCTCCAGGCTCGGCGAGATCGCGCGCAGCGCGCCGTCCAGCAGCAGGAAGGCGATCGGCGCCTGGGCCAGCACCTGCGCCAGCAGCACGCCCGGCAGGCCGTAGATCCAGCGGCTGCGCGGAATGTCGAACCAGTCCCACATCCAGCCGGTGACGATGCCGGTGCGGCCAAACAGCAAGATCAGCGCCAGCGAGACGACGAAGGGGGGCGTGATCAGCGGCAGGATGGTCATGGCGCGGAAGGCGCCGCCGCTGAGTTTGCCGCGTGCCCCGCCCCGCACCGCGAGCAGCGCGAAGGCGAGGCCGAGCAGGGTGGAGATCACCGCCGTCAGGCTCGCCAGCAGCAGCGTGTTCCAGACCACGCCGCAGCCGGCATGGGTGGACAGACAGGCGAGGCTCCAGGCCTCCGGCGCCACCAGCCTTGCGCCGAAGGCGGCCGGCGCCAGCCGGCCATCCTCGTACAAGGCGGCGGAGAGCATGTTCACCAGCGGCAGGAAGACGAAGAGCAGCAGCAGAAACCCGCAACCGCTGACCAGGAAGGCCACGAAGGCATCGGCGCCGAAGCGGCCGCGTGCCGCCTGGCCGGCGGCGAAAAGGCCGATGCCGCCCGCCAGCACCAGCAGCGCGCCCCAGCCGAGCGAGCCCTGTGGCGGCGGCGCGCCGAGCAGCGGCGCCAGCCAGGACCAGTGCAGGCCGTTGAGCCCGATGGCATAGCCGGCGCCGAAGACCACCAGCACCAGACCGGCGCCGATCCAGGCAAGACCCGCCTCCGCGCGGCCGCGCAGCAGCGCAGGCGCTGCCAGCGCCAGCAGCAGCGCGACCGGCCAGAGCCACCAGCGCGAGCCATCCAGCAGCAGCGCCACCAGCGGCGCCGCGGGGCCGCCCGGCCAGGCCGCGAGCTCCGAAAACCCATCCTGCAGGCCATGCCAGGGGGCGAGGAACAGTCCCAGCGTCGCGCAGATCAGCGCGGCGCGGGCCAAGGTCAGGGCGCCCATGTCAGAGCCTGTTCGGGAGGAGGATGAGGCTCAGCGCGCCCCCGCGCGCACCTCACGCTCCCACCGCGTGATGACGCGCGTGCGTTCCGCGGCCGAACCCCAGCGGGCGAAATCGTAGTCGATCAGGCGGATGTTCTCGAAGCGCGGCGCCTGCGGCGGGATCGGCGCATTGCGGTTGGAGGGCAGCTGATAGGCATTGGCCGGCCCGGCCAGGCCCTGCGCCTCCGGCGACAGCGCCCAGTCGTAGAAGCGCCGCGCATTCTCCATGTTCCGCGCGCCGCGGATGATGGACATGGAGCCGATCTCGTAGCCGGTGCCCTCGCAGGGGGCGACGATCTCGACCGGCGCGCCGGTTACTTTCTGGGCCACCGCATCATGCAGGAAGGTGATGCCGACCAGCGTTTCGCCGGTTGCGGCCGCACGCGCCGGCGCGGCGCCGGAGCGGGTGTACTGGTTCACGTTGCGATGCAGCGCGCGGAGATAGGTGAAGGCGGGTTCCTCCCCCAGCACCTGGATCAGCGTCGCCAGCATGGTGTAGGCGGTGCCGCTGGTATTCGGGTCCGCCACCTGGATCTCGCCGCGGAATTCCGGCTTGGCGAGATCCACCCAGCAGGTCGGCGCCGCGATGCGCCGGCGGGCGAGTTCCGGCGCCGAATAGGAATAGCCGAGCGCGCCGGCATAGATGCCGATGGTGCGGAACTGCGCCTGCTGCGCCTGGCGCGTCGCCCAGTCGTGCAGTTCGGACATGCGGGGGGAGCGGTATTCGGCCGTGAGATTTTCCTCCGCCGCCTGCATGTGGGGGTCGCCGGTGCCGCCCCACCAGATGTCGCCGCGGGGATTGGCGGCCTCGGCGCGGATCTGCGTCATGGTCTCGCCGGAGGATTTGCGCGTCATGGCGACCCGCACGCCGGTGGCGCGCTCAAAGGCCTGGACCATCGGGCGGCACCATTCCTCCTGCACCGAGCAATAGACGGTCAGGTTGCCTTGGGCGCTGGCGGCGGCGGGCAGGAAGGCTGCGAGGGATGCTGCGAAGCCGGCAGCCAGAAGGCGGCGAGGGGTGGTCATGGACGGGGAACCTCCGAGGGGACGGCCGGCGTTATGGCGCCGGTCCGCTAGTCCGTTTGTGACAGTGCAGTTAAGGCCGCGACGCCGCGCGGCTCAAGCCTGCATCAGCGATTCCAGCGCGGCGCCCAGCCCGGGCGCGCCGATGCCCACAGGATTGCCCTCGGCGATCCAGTCGCCGCTGTCGAATCCGTTGATCCAGCAGCCGGCTTCCCGCGCGATGGCGACCGCCGCGCAGGCATCCCAGGAATTGATGTGCTGCTCGATATAGCCATCCAGCCGGCCCACGGCGGTCTCCACCAGCCCCAGCGTGCCGGACCCGCCGACGCGCAGCCCCGCGCCCTGCGCCATGGCGCCCTGCGACAGCCGATGAAAGACTTCCAGCGGCTTCCGCATGGACCAGCCGACCTCGATGATGGCGCGGCGCATGTCGGTGGTGGTGGCGGGGCGGATCGGTACGCCGTTCAGCGTGGCGCCGCAGCCCTCGGCGCCGACAAAGACTTCGGCCGGCGCGTAGCGGGCGATGGCGCCGAGAACGGCGCGGTTGCCCTGCGCCATGCCGATGGAGACGCACCAGCGGTCGCTGCCGCGCGAGAAGTTGGAGGTGCCGTCGATCGGGTCGAGGATCCAGACCGGCCCGTCGCCGACCACCGCGCCGCCCTGCTCCTCCCCGATGATCGCGTCATCCGGAAAATGTTTTGCCAGTTCGCCGCGGATGAAGGTCTCGGTCGCGCCATCGGCCTCGGTGAGAAAATCCTGCGCGCCCTTGAAGGTGGTCTCGGCCATGCCGTTGGCGCGCATGCGGAAGGCCAGCGCGGCGGCTTCCCGGGCGATGCCGGCGGCGATCGCCATGCGGTGCTTGAGGTCGGTCACTCATAGGCTCCCATGACATTCTGGTCGAAGTCGATCAGCGCGCCGGTCATCATCTCGGCGGCGTCGGACAGCAGGTAGGTGGCGAGGCCCGCGACATCCGCTGGGCGGATCAGCCGGCCGAAAGGTTGTGTGGGTTCGGCGGTCTCGCGCCAATCGGGCGGATTGCCGTCCTTCGCCTGGATGGCGTGTTCGCCGGGCGTATCGGCCCAGCCGAGATTGATGCCGTTCACGCGGATGCGGTGCGCGCGCAGCCCGTGGGCGGTGTTCTTCGTCAGCGTCGCCAGCGCGCCCTTGGAGGAGGCATAGCCGGTGAGGAAGGGCTGGCCGCCATGGCTCGACATGGTGATGACGTTGACCACCGCGCCCGGCTTCTTCTCCGCCACCAGGCGCCGCGCAAAAGCTTGGGTCAGCAGAAAGGGGGCGCGGGCGTTCACGGCGAAGAGCCGGTCCCAGAGCGCGACGTCGGTATCCAGGATGGTGCCGCGATCAGTCAGGCCGGCCGCGTTCACCAGCCCGTCGATCAGGCCGAGCGCCGATTCGGCCTGCGCCAGGATGCCGGCCGTGGCCTCGGCATCGGCGAGATCCGCCGCGACGAAATGCGCTTCCGTGCCCAGCCCGCGGAGACGCGCCACCACCTGCGCGCCGCGGGCCGCGTTGCGGCCGGTGATGCAGATGGCCGCCGCCCCGGCTTCGGCCGCGGCCAGCGCCACGCCCTCGCCGATGCCCTGGGTGCCGCCGGTGACAAGAATGCGGCGGCCGGGCAGCCGGATCTTCACAGCCGCACCACGCGGCCTTCCGCCATGGAGCGCAGCGCGGCATCGGCCAAGACCAGCGCCTGCCGCCCATCCGCGGCGCCGACGGGCATCGGGGTGCCCTTGGTCACCGCCTCGATGAAGGCGAGCATCTCGGCGCGATAGGCCAGCGCATAGCGTTCCAGGAAGAAGTGCAGCGGCTTTTCGGTGGAGACCGCCTGAGCGTCGGCCTGTTCCACGGTGCTGCCCACGCGATTGCCCGCGATCAGCCGGCCGAGGCTGCCATGCACCTCCACCCGCTGGTCGTAGCCATAGGATGCGCGGCGGCTGTTGTTGATGGTGGCCAGGCGGCCGCTGGCCGTCTTCAGCACCACCATGGCCGAGTCGATATCGCCCGCCGCGCCGATCTCGGGATCCACCAGGTTGGAGCCGGTGGCGAAGACCTCGGTGGGCTCCTCGCCCAGCATCCAGCGCGCCATGTCGAAATCATGGATCGTCATGTCCCGGAACAGCCCGCCCGAGACCTTGATATAGGAGACCGGCGGCGGGCCGGGGTCGCGGCTGGTGATCACCACCTGCTCCACCGCGCCGATCGCGCCGGCCTGGATGCGGCGGTGCAATTCCGAAAAATCCGGGTCGAAGCGGCGGTTGAAGCCGACCAGCATGGGCACGCCCGCCTTGGCGACCGCGGCGAGGCATTCATCGACGCGGGCGAGCGACAGGTCGATCGGCTTCTCGCAGAAGATCGCCTTGCCGGCGCGCGCCGCGGCGATGATCAGCCCGGCATGGGTGTCGGTGGAACTCGCGATGATCACGGCGCCCACCTCGGGGTCCGCCAGCGCGGCCTCGGTGGTTGAGACCTTGGCGCCGTGGCGCTCGGCCAGGGCCTGGGCGGAGGGGGCGTGGACATCCACCACGTGGCGCAGCCGGCCCAGGCCGCTGCCGGCCAGGCTATGGGCATGGATGGCGCCGATGCGTCCGGCGCCGAATTGTGCGAAATGCAGCATGGTGTTTCCTGGCTGCCCGCTTGTGGGGCATGTCATCAAACCGTAACTCTGCCCCGGCTCGCCGCCAATGACGTCCAGGACCTGAATCCATGGCCACCATACGCCTGACCGCCGCCGAGGCCACCTGGCGCTTCCTGGCCGCCCAGATGACCGAGCTGGAAGGGCGCACGGTGCCGATCTTCGGCGGCGTCTGGGCCATCTTCGGGCACGGCAATGTCGCGGGACTCGGCCCGGCGCTGCAGGCCATGGGCAAGGCCCTGCCCGCCTTCCGCGCCCATAACGAGCAGGCCATGGCCCATGCCGCCATCGCCTATGCAAAAACGCATGCGCGGCGGCGGATGATGGCCTGCACCACCTCCATCGGGCCGGGTGCGACCAATATGGTCACCGCCGCCGCGCTGGCGCATGTGAACCGCCTGCCGGTTCTGCTGCTGCCCGGCGACATTTTTGCCAGTCGCCAGCCGGACCCGGTGCTGCAGCAGGTCGAGCATTTCGGCGACGGCACCGTCTCGGCCAATGACTGCTTCCGGCCGGTCTCGCGCTACTTCGACCGGATCATGCGCCCCGAACAGTTGCTGGTGGCGCTGCCGGCGGCGCTGCGGGTGCTGCTGGACCCGGTGGAGTGTGGCCCCGCCACGCTCGCCTTCCCGCAGGATGTGCAGACCGAGGCTTTCGATTGGCCCACGGAGTTCTTCCGCAAGCGGGTCCACCGCCCGCGCGCGCCGGAGCCGGATAGGCACGAACTGGCGGAGGCCGCGGCGCGGCTCCGCGACGCCAAGCGCCCACTGATCCTGGCCGGCGGTGGCGTGAAATATGCTGGCGCGGAGGCCGGCCTGGCCGCCTTCGCGCATCGCCACGGCGTGCCGGTGGCGGAAACCCAGGCCGGCAAGGGCAGCCTGGCCTGGGACCATCCGCGCAATGCCGGGGCCATCGGCGTGACCGGCAGCGCGGCGGCGAATACCCTGGCGGAGAAGGCCGATGTGATCCTGGCGGTCGGCACAAGGCTGCAGGATTTCTCGACCGGGTCCCGCGCCCTGTTCGGCCAGGCCGCGCTGATCGGCCTTAATGTCGCCGGCTTCGATGCGGGCAAGCACGGCGCGCAGCCGCTGGTCGCCGATGCGGCGCGAGGGCTGGCCGCGCTAACCGCAGCGCTCGGCAAATGGGAGGCGCCGCGGCCCTGGCAGGAACGCGCCGTGACGGCGACCGGCCGCTGGCATCGCAGCGTGGAGCGCATCACCGCCGCGCCGAAGCCGCGCGCGGAAGGGCTTCCCTCCGACGCACAGGTGCTGGGCGCGGTGAACCGGGCCATGCCCGCGGACGGCATCGTGGTCTGCGCCGCCGGCGGGCTGCCGGGGGAGCTGCACAAGCTGTGGCGGGCGACCGATGCGGCCAGCTACCACCTGGAATACGGCTTCTCCTGCATGGGCTACGAGATCGCCGGCGGGCTGGGCGTGAAACTGGCCGCGCCGAGGCGGGAGGTGGTGGTGCTGGTGGGCGACGGCAGCTACCTGATGATGAACAGCGAGATCGCGACCAGCGTCGCGATGGGCGCCAAGCTGACCATCGTGGTGCTCGACAATCGCGGCTTTGGCTGCATCAGCCGGCTGCAGAAGGGCACCGGCGGCGCGCCCTTCCTCAACCTGCTGGCCGATGCCGCGCCGCGCGTGGATTTCGCGGCGCATGCGCGGGCCTTGGGCGCGCAGGCGGTGAAGGTCGCGAACGTCGCGGAGCTGGAAGCGGCCTTGCCCAAGGCGCTGTCCGCCAAGCGCACCAACGTGGTGGTGATCGACACGGACCCCGTCGCCAGCACGGCGGAGGGTGGCGCCTGGTGGGAGGTGCCGGTCTCAGCGGCTCCCCGCGGCGCGGCGCAGGAAGCCGCCCGGAAAGACTACGAAACCGCCCTGCGGAAGCGGGGCAGCGGAGCGTGACGCGGATGAAAGTGCGGCTCGGGATCAATCCCCTGACCTGGACGAATGACGACATGCCGGAGCTCGGCGCGGAAACCCCGCTCGAGACCTGCCTGGCGGAGGCGAAGCTGGCGGGTTTTGCCGGCCTGGAGCTGGGCAACAAGTTTCCCCGCGTCGCGGGGCAGTTGCAGCCGATCCTTGACGCGCACGGCCTGGCGCTGGTCTCCGGCTGGTATGGCTCCAACCTGCTGGAGCGCGACGTGGAGGCCGAGATGGCCGCCGCCGAGCCGCATATCGCGCTGCTGTCGGCGCTGGGCTGCACCGCCATGGTGCATTGCGAGGTGACGGGCAGCGTGCATGGGGAGAAGGCCACGCCGCTGTCGCGTCGCCCGGTGCTGAGCGAGGCGCAATGGGCGGTGCTGCTGCCGCGGCTGGATGAGATGGCGCGGCGGCTGAAGGCGCGGGGCCTCGCCATGGCCTATCACCACCACATGGGCACGGTGATCGAGGCGGAATCCGAAGTGGACCGGCTGATGGAGGGCACGCGCGATGTCGGCCTGCTGCTCGACACCGGCCACCTGACTTTTGCGGGCGGCGACCCGGTGCGCGCGGCGGCTCGCCACTCGGCGCGGGTGGTGCATGTGCATTGCAAGGATATCCGTCCGGCCGTGATGGCGGATGTGAAGGCGCGCGGGCTGTCCTTCCTGGATTCCGTGCTGGAAGGCGTCTTCACCGTCCCCGGCGATGGCTGCGTGGACTACCCCGCCGTCCTCGCGCAGCTACCGAACTACGAAGGCTGGCTAGTGGTGGAGGCGGAGCAGGACCCGGCCAAGGCGCATCCGCTGACCTATGCGCGGATGGGCCACGACTACCTGGCCAGGATCACTTGATCCCGGCCCGCATGAAGGACTGCACGAACTGACGCTGGAACAGCAGAAAACCCAGTAGCAGAGGCGCGGAGGTCATCAGTGTCGCCGCGCTGATGATCGCCCAGTCGATGCCCTGGTCGGTGGAGGCAAAGACGGACAGGCCCACCGTCAGCGGCCGCGTCTCCACGCTATTGGTGATGACCAATGGCCAGAGAAAATTGTTCCAGTGGTAGGATACGCTGGTGAGGCCGTAGGCGAGGTAGGTCGGCTTCGCCAGCGGCACATAGACGCGCACCAAAATGCCGAGCGTGCCGCAGCCCTCCACCCGTGCCGCTTCCTCCAGCTCCTTCGGCACCTGCTTGAAGGTCTGCCGCAGCAGGAAGATGCCGAAGGCGCTGGCCATATAGGGCAGGCCGATGGAGAGGATCGTGTCCACCAAGCCGAGCGCCCGCATCGTCCTGTAGTTCTCGACCAGCAGGATGTCCGGCATGATCATCAGCTGCACCAGCACCAGCCCGAACAACACGCCGCTCCCCCAAAAAGCCGCGCGGGCGAAGGCGAAGGCGGCGAGGGTGCAGAGCACGAACTGCGCGGCCAGCACCATCGTGACCAGGGCGAAGGTGTTCAGGAAGTAGCGCGCGAAGGGCGCGGCCTCCCAGGCCGCGGCGAAGTTGGACAGCGTCAGCGGCGCGAAGAGTTCGAAGCGAGTCGCATAGCCGGTGGGGTGGATCGCGGCCCAGACGGCGTAGAGCAGCGGCGCCACCCAGACCAAGGCCAGCAGCCAGGCGGCGGCCGTCTCCAGCAGCGTGCCGAGGCGGGGCAGAGCAGGGGCCTGCGTCGTCGTGGTCGCGCTCATCGGTAGTGCACCCGCTTGGCGGCGAAGAGGAATTGCAGCGCGGCGGTCAGCGCCAGGATCACCAGCAGCACCACGGTCAGCGCCGCCGCCGTCGCCGTGTCCCAGAAGCGGAAGCCGAGGTCGTAGATCACGGTCAGCAGCAGCGCCGTCGCATTGTCCGGCCCGCCGCGCGTCATGACGATGATATGGTCCACCAGGCGGAAGCCGTTGATCACGGCGTTCACCGCGATGAACAGCGTCGTCGGGCCCAGCAGCGGCAGGGTGACGCGGAAGAAGACGCGGGTGCGCGAGGCACCCTCGATGGCCGCCGCCTCATACAGGTTCGGCGGAATCGCCTGCAACGCGGCCAGGTAGAAGATCATGAAGAAGCCGGCTTCCTTCCAGACGGCGACGGCGATCATCGCGCCCAGCGCGGTCTCCCGCTGGCCGATCCAGTTGGTCGGCCCCCAGCCGAACAGCGCGCGGGTGATCTGGTCCAGCAGCCCGTAATCGGGCGTGTAGAAGAACAGCCAGAGGTTCGCGACGGCGATCATCGGCAGCACGGTCGGGGTGAAATAGGCGATGCGGAGCGCGGTGCGGCCGGACAGCTTGCCATTCACCCAGACCGCCATGGCCAGTGACAGGCCGATGGAGAGCGGAATGGTGGCGCCGGCGTAGATCAGGTTGTTCCACAGCGCCTGCCAGAAGACCGGGTCCTCGGCCAGCGCCAGGTAGTTCTCGGCACCGATGAAGCGGGCGGGGCGGTTGGCGCGTGGCGTGGAGAAGAAGGAATGCCAGAGCGTGGCGACCGCGGGGTAGTGGGTGAAGCCGATCAGCAGCACCAACGCGGGCGTCAGCATCAGCCAGGCGTGGAGGGTGGTGCGGGATGGCATCGGGTTCTTTCGATCTTGGGCTGACCCCCTCACCCAACCCTCTCCCCCTGTCCGGGGGAGAGGGCTTCAGAGGGATCAGGCGCGGCGGAAGGGGCGCAGCACGCGGGTGGCTTCGGCTTGCGTGTCGGCCATCGCCTGCTGCGCCGACTTGCCGCCCGACAGCATGGCCTGCAGGTTGTCGTTCAGCGCCTTGTAGACGCGCTGGTTCTCGAAGGTGGAGAGCTCGCCGGTCGCGACCGGGATCTGGTCCTTGGCGACCAGCGCGGCCGGGAATTCCTGCGTGTAGCGGCGCAGGCTTTCGGTCTCCCAGGCATCCGGCCGCGTCGCCAGGTAGCCGGTCTTCATGCACCAGTCGGCCGCGACTTCCGGCGCGGCGACATAGCGCGCGAAGCGCAGCGCGGCGGCGCGCTCGGCGGGCGAGGCGTTCTTGAAGATGTACAGATTGCCGCCGCCCACCACGGTATGCGGGCCTTCCTTGCCCGGCAGGCCGGCCACGCCGAAGTTGAAGCGGGCATTGGTGCGCATGTTCGTCAGGTTGCCGGTGGTGGACCAGATCATCGCCGCCGTCTGGTTCAGGAAGTCCGGTGCCAGCACGCCCCAATCCGTCACGCCCTGCGGCGTGATGCGGCTGTCGAAGGCCAGGCCGCGCCAGAAATTCGCGGCCTCGATCGCGCGCGGATCGGTGAAGTAGGTCTCCGTGCCGGCATCGTTCATCAGCTTGTGCCCGACCTGGTTGGCCATGGCGCCAAAGGTCCACTGGCCGTTGCCGGCGCTGTTGGACATCTTCACGCCCCAGCGGCCGTCGGCCGTCAGCTTGCGCCCGGCCTCGATCAGCTGCGCCCAGCTCCGCGGCGGCGCCTCCGGGTCCAGTCCGGCGGCGCGGAACAGGTCCTTGTTGTAGTAATAGACGGCGGTGGACCGCTGGAAGGGCACGGACCAGGTCTTACCCTCGGCCTTGCTGTTCGCCATGAAGGCGGGGAAGAAGCCGCTGGTCCAGGCATTCAGGTCGCCGGCGCCCTCGATCTCCTCGAAGGGGGCGAGGATGTCCATGTCGCGCAGGCTGTGCAGCTCGGCCGCCAGCAGCACGGAGAAATGCGGCCCGCTGCCGCCGCGGATGGCGGTGACGGCCTTGGTCAGCGTCTCGCCATAGGCGCCGGCATAGACCGGGTTCACCTTGATGCCGGTCTCGCGTTGAAACGCCTCGCAATAGCCGTCGATGATGCGCGGGATCGGGCCGCCGACGGCGATCGGGTAGTAGAAGGTCAGCTCCCGCACCGTCTGGGCGCGAAGCAAAGCCGGCGTGGCGAGCAGGCTGGCGCCGGCGATCAGCGCGGCGCGACGTGTGATCTGGGTCATGGGATGTCCCTCGTTCTCAGCGATAGCTGCGCAGAATGCGTTCGGCCTCGGCCTGGGCATCGGCCATGGCGGGGCCAGCCTGCTTGCGGCCGGTCAGCGCGGCCTGGAGGTTGTCGTTCAGCGCCTTGGTGACGCGCTGATTCTCCTGCGTCGAAAGTTCGGCGACCGCGAATTCCAGCTGGTCGCGCGCCACGGCGGCGGCGGGGAAGCCGGCCACATGCGCGCGCATCGCCGGCGTCTCGAAGGCCGCGGGCGTCACCGCCACATAGCCGGTGTCGATGCCCCATTGCGCGGCGCGTTCCGGCGTCGTCAGGAATTTCGCGAAGCGCACCGCGCCCTCGCGCTGGGCGGGGCTCGCCGACTTGAACAGATACAGATTGCCGCCGCCGGTCGGGCTGCCGCGGCGGCGTCCGGCGGGCAGCATGCCGACGCCGAAGGGGAAGGGGGCATTGGCGCGGACATTGGTGAGGTTGCCCGTGGTGGTCCACATCATCGCCACCTTGCGCTCGAAGAAGTCGCGCGGCGTGGTGCCCCATTCGACGATGCCCGTGGGATGCACGCGATGCCGCATGGACAGGTCCATCCAGTACTGCAGCGCCTCGGCCACCTTCGGGTCATTGAAGAAGGTGCGGTTGCCCTCGGCATTCATCAGCCGCGCATCGGCCTGCGTCGTCAGCCCCTGGAACAGCCAATAGGGGAAGCCGGAGGAGGGGATCTGCATGCCCCACTGGCTGGTGGCATCGCCCTGCCGCTTCGTCAGTTTCTGGGCGAATTCGATCTGCTGCGCCCAATTGGCCGGCGGCGTCTCCGGGTCCAGGCCGGCCTCGCGGAAGGCGTCCTTGTTCCAGTACATGACGACGGTGGAACGCTGGAAGGGAATGCCCCAGGTCTTGCCGCCCGTGCGGCTGTTCTCCAGGAAGCCCGGATAGAAGCCGTCCAGCCAGGCCTGGTCCGCGCCCGGCAGCCCATCCCAGGCCACCACCGCATCCTCGCCGATCAGGGTGAAGATATCGACCGCGAGCAGGCAGGCGAGGTGCGGCGCATCGCCGCCACGCATCGCCGTCAGCGTTTTTGTCAGCGTGTCCTGATAGGAACCGGCATAGATCGGGCGCACGCGGAAGCCCGGATGGGCGCGGGCGAAATCCTCGCAATAGCCATCGATGATGCGGGTGATCGGGCCGCCGACGGCGATCGGATAGTTGAAGACGATCTCGACGGGCGTTTGTGCGCGGAGCGCTGGCGCGGCCAGCAGCGGTGCGGCGGCCAGGCTGCCGAGCGCCAGGCGGCGGGTGAGGATCATGCGGGGGCTCCTGTCGTCAGGCGAAGACGGTTTCGCGCACCGGTTCCGGCAGGCGCCGTCCGGATTGCGCGTCAAAAAGGTGCAGGGCGGGCGGCAGGCGCAGGCGCAGATGCGTGCCGGCGGGCAAGGCGTGATGGCCGGGGATGCGCGCCTGCATCACCTCCGCCCCTTCGCCCACGGCGCAGGCCAGCACCGTCTCCGCCCCCAAAAATTCCGCGGCGAGGACGCGCACCGGCAGGCCGACGCCATCGGTCGGCGTCACTTCCTCCGGCCGGATGCCGAGCGTGGCGCCCGCGGCATTGGCCGGCGCCACGGCGAAACCCGGCGCACCGGCCACCTCCGCCCCCTGCGGCCCCGCCACCAGGCGCAGCAGGGACATGGGCGGCGTGCCGATGAAGCTGGCCGCGAAGGTGGTGGCGGGGCGGGCATAGAGCTCGGCGGGCGTCGCATCCTGCTCCACCTGGCCGTCCCGCATCAGCACCACCTGGTCGGCCATGCTCATCGCCTCGGCCTGGTCGTGGGTGACATAGACCATGGTGATGCCGAGGCGCTGCTGCAGCGCGCGGATCTCGCGCCGCATCTCGGCCCGCAGCTTCGCGTCGAGGTTGGAGAGCGGCTCATCCATCAGGCAGATCGGCGCTTCCGCGACCACGGCGCGGGCGAGCGCCACGCGCTGCTGCTGCCCGCCCGAGAGCTGCGCGGGGCGCCGGTCCAGCAGCTGCGACAGGCCCATCATCTGCGCGGTGCGCGCCAGCCTGGCGTCTCGCTCGGCGCGCGCCACGCCGCGGGCGCGCAGGCCGAAGACGATATTCTCCGCGACCGAGAGATGCGGGAACAGCGCATAGGACTGGAAGACCATGGCGATGCCGCGCGCCGCCGGCGCCAGCCCCGTCGCATCCCGCCCATTGATGAAGACCTGGCCGGCGGTCGGCGCCTCCAGCCCCGCCAGCACGCGCAGCAGCGTGGACTTGCCGCAGCCGGAGGGGCCGAGCAGCACGAGGAAGGTGCCGGGTGCGGCCGAGAGCGTGACGTCACGCAGCGCCTGGGCGGCCCCGAAGGATTTGGCCACCCCGTGAAGACGGAGCTGACCCTGGGTGGCGGGGCGGTCTGGCATGCCGGGCGTTTAGCCTCTTGTAATGACAGTGCGATGACAGATCGAGGTTAGCGCCATGACAGCGCGGAAGGCGATCCCCTATCGCATGCTGCGCCGCGGCATGGCGGCGACTTCATCCAGCAGCCAGTCGCGCAGCGCCTCGCCACCACCGCGCGGCGCACCGGGCGGCAGCAGCAGCCAGTAGTGGTCGCCGGTCGCGGCGGAGACGGGTGACAGGCGCCGCAGCCGGCGGCGCCGTACCTCCTCCTCCACGAAATCGGGCGTGCAGATGACGGCGCCCAGCCCCTCCAGCGCCGCCTGGATGGCGAGCGAGGTGCTCTCGAAGAGCAGCGGCGGCGCGGCGGGCGGAGTGAGGCCGGCGGCGGTGCACCAGCTGCCCCAGTCGCGCGGCCGCACCCGGCTGCCGAGCCAGGTCAGCCGATCGAGCCCCTGGCGCGCGGCGGCGGGCGCGGCGAAGGGCGCCACATGCACCGCCTGCAGCCGCACCGCGCCGCGCATCGGTGGCGTGCCGGCCGGCGCGGTGCGGATCGCCGCATCCAGACCCTCCCGCGCGAAATCCACGGCGGGGCTGGTGGAGGTCACCACCTCCACCTCCAGCCCCGGATGCCGGGCGCGAAAACGGGGCAGGCGGGGGATCAGCCAGCGCATGGCCCAGGTGGTATAGGCGCGGATGCGCAAGGGCGCCGCTGCTGCGCCACGCAGTTCCAGCGTGGCGGCGGCGATGCCCGCAAAAGCCTGCTGCAGGGCGGCGGCATAGCGCAGCCCCTCCTCGGTCAGCCGCAGCGCATTGGCGCCGCGATGCACCAGCGTCACGCCGAGTGCGGCCTCCAATTCCCGGATGCGCCGGCTGATGGCGGGCTGGGTCAGGTTCAGCCGGGCGCCGGCGGCGGTCAGGCTGCCGGTTTCCGCCACCAGGGCGAAGGTCCGCAGGGCGGCGAGGGGCGGCAGATGGTCCATGCCCCAGCATAACCCGGGCTTGGGGTAGGGCAAGAAATCCAGGCTGGCGCGCGCCGCGCCGCCACGCCAAACAGGGCGATGCGCAGGCCCGCCCGAAGGCCCGCCACCACTGGAGGACATCCCATGATCACCCGGCGACACGCCCTGATGGGCCTGGCGGCCCCCATGCTCCTCAGCCGCGGCGCCGCGGCCCAGAGCTTCCCCAACCGCCCCATCCGCATGGTCATCCCCTTCACCGCCGGCGGCAGCAACGACGTGGTGGGCCGCATGCTCGGCGACGCCATGGCGCAGCGCCTGGGCCAGGCCGTGGTGGTGGAGAATCGCGGCGGCGCCGGCGGGCTGCTGGGCAATGACGCGGTGGCGAAGGCGGAGCCGGATGGCCACACCATCCTGCTCGCGGGCTCCGGCAGCTTCGTGATCTCCTCCCTGGTGCAGCCGCGCCTGCCCTATGACCCGGTGCGGGATTTCGCGGCCATCGCCTATCTCGGCGCCTCGCCCAATGTCATCACCATCCATCCCAGCCTGCGCGCCACGAACCTGCGCGAGTTGCAGACGCTGGCGAAGGCGCGGCGGGAGCCGCTGCGCTACGGCACGCCGGGCGTCGGCACCAATGGCCATGCGCTGGGCGCCATGATCGGCGTGGTGCTGGGCATCGAGATGGAGCCGATCCACTACCGCGGCACCGGCCCCGCGCTGAACGACCTGCTCGCCGGCCGCGTCGACCTGCTGACCAACGCCTCCGCGCCGCTGCAGCCGCATATCGAGGCGGAGAAGATCCGCGCCATCGCCATCGCCGGCCAGTCGCGCAGCGTGGCGCTGCCCAACCTCTCCACCAGCGTGGAGCAGGGTTTCCCGGAGCTCGACAGCGCCACCTGGTACGGCTTCCTCGCGCCGGGGGCGACGCCGCCGGACCGCATCGCCGTGCTGCATGCCGCCGCCGTCGCCGCGATCAACCAGGAGGATGTGAAGCAGCGCCTGATCGCCGCCGGCGTCGACGAGATCGCGCCGAGCCCCGAGCCCGCGCATTTCACCCGCCTTCTCGCCTCGGACCGCGAGCGCTGGTCGCGCGTGGTCGAGCGCGCCAATCTCCGCGTCCAGTAAAGGCCTTTTGCGACATGTCCGACGCCATCCTGCTGACCACCGAGGCCGGCATCGCCACGCTGACGCTGAACCGGCCGAAGGTGCGCAACGCCATCGACGATGCCATGCGCGGCGAGATGATCGCGGCGCTGGAGGCGGTGGCGGCGGACCCGGCCATCAAGGCGCTGGTCGTCACCGGCGCCGGCAGTGCCTTCTGCGCCGGCGGCGATGTGCGCGGCATGAAGAACCGGCTGGAAGCGCCGCCCGAGGAGGTCGCCATCAATGGCTGGCGCCGCCAGGCGCGCACCCATCGCGCGGTGACGCTGCTGCACCACATGCCGAAGCCGGTCATCGCCGCGGTGAACGGCCCGGCCGCCGGCCTCGGCGCCGATGTGGCGCTGGCCTGCGACTTTCTGCTGTGCGGCGAATCCGCCAGCTTCACCATGAGCTTCCTGGCGCGCGGGCTGATTCCGGACGGCGGCGGCATGTACTTCCTGCCGCGGCGCGTCGGCCTGGCGCGGGCGAAGGAACTGGTCTTCACCGCGCGTCGCGTCGATGCGGCGGAGGCGCTGAGCATCGGCCTGGCCGATCGCGTGGTGCCGGATGCGGACCTCGCCACGGCGGCCCAGAGCTGGGCGGCGGAGATGGGCACGCATTCCATCGCCGCGCTCGCGCTCGCCAAGGCGACGCTCGACCGCAGCCTGGAAAGCAGCTTCGAGAATGTGCTGGCCATCGGCAGCCAGAGCCAGGCGATCTGCTACACCACCGCCGAACACCGCGCCTCCGTCGCCGCCTTCCTCGAGAAGTCGAAGAAGTGAGCGCGCTGCAAAGCCTGCTGCGGCCGCGCAGCGTGGCGGTGGTCGGCGCCTCCGCCGACGCCACCAAGACCGGCGGCCGCCCCGTGGGCTATCTGCTGCGGCACGGATTTTCGGGCGATGTCTGGCCGGTGAATCCGCGCGCGACGGAGATCGCCGGGCTGCCCTGCTACAAGGATGTGGCGAGCCTGCCCGGCGCGCCGGATGTGGGCATCGTGCTGGTGGGGCCGGAACGCGCGGAACAGGCGGTGCGGGACCTGGCGGCCAAGGGCTGCAAGGCCGCCATCGTGCTGGCCGGCGGCTATGGCGAGACGGGCGAGGAGGGCGCGGAAAAGCAATCCGCCCTGAAGCGCGCGGCCGGGTCCATGCGCCTGCTGGGGCCGAATACCATCGGCGTGGTGAACCTGACCGACCGGATCGTGCTGAGTGCCTCCGGCGCCCTGGAATTCGAGAAGCTGCCGCCCGGCGGGCTCTCCGTCGTCTCCCAATCCGGCGGCATCCTGGGGGCGCTGCTGTCGCGCGGCGCGGCGGCGGGGATCGGCTTCGCCAAGCTGGTGGCCACCGGCAACGAGGGCGATATCGAGGTCGCCGAGGTGCTGGATGCGCTGGTCGACGACCCCGCGACCACCGCCATCGCCCTGTATCTGGAAGGCCTGCGCAACCCCGCGCGCTTCCGCGCGGCAGCCCTTCGGGCCGCCGCGGCGGGCAAGCCGGTGGTGGCCTTCAAGGTCGGCCGCAGCGAGGCCGGGGCGCTGGCCGCCATCTCCCACACCGGCGCCATGGCCGGGGCGGACCGGATCTATGACGCCTTCTTCGCCGGCCTCGGCGTGATCCGGGCCGAACGCTTTTCGGACCTGCTCGAAGTCCCCGCCGCGCTGGCGCAGGGCCGGCGCGCCGCCGGCTTCCGGGTTGCCGTGCTGACCTCGACGGGCGGGGCCGGCGCGCTGGTGGCGGATGCGGTGGGCCTGGCCGGCGGCAGCCTGCCGGCGCCGGATGCCGCCGTGCGCGAGAAGCTGTCGGCCCTGCTGGGGGAGGCGCCGGTCGGCAATCCGGTGGACGTGACCCTCGCCGGGGTGCGCCCCGACCTGTTCCGCGGTGCCATCCGCAGCCTGCTGGACAGCGACCTCTATGACTCGCTGGTCGTCGTGGTCGGCAGCTCCGCCCTGGCGCAGCCGGAGCTGGTGGCTGAGGCCATGATGGAAGCGCGCGGCGATTCGCAAAAGCCGGTCATCGCCTATGTCAGCCCGCATGCGCCCGCCATCGCCGCCGGGCTGAATGCGCGCGGCGTGCCCGCCAGCACCACGCCGGAGGGCATCGCCGCCATCCTCGCCGGCCTTTCGCGCCCGGCCTTCCGTCCCGCCGAATCCCGCCCCGAGCCGGCACCGATGGGCCTGCGCCACGGCAAGCTGAACGAGGCCGAGAGCAAGGCGCTGTTCGCCCATTACGGCATTGCCGCGACGCGCGAGGTCAGCGCCGCGACACCCGCCGCCGCCCAGCAGGCTGCGGAACACCTCGGGCCGCGCCTGGTGGTCAAGCTGCTGGCGCGCGACCTGGCCCATAAGTCCGATATCGGCGGCGTGGTGCTGAACGTGACGCCCGACCGCGTGGCGGAGGTCGGCACCGCGCTTCTGCAGAAACTGCCGGAGGCCGAGGGCCTGCTGGTGCAGGAACAGATCTCGGGCGGCATCGAGATGATTCTGGGAATCGTCCGCGACCCGCATCTGGGCAGCGCCGTGCTGCTGGGCGCCGGCGGCACCGCGGCCGAGGTCTTTGGGGACACGCAACTGCGCATGCTGCCCCTGTCCCGCGCGGATGCGGAGGGCATGGTGCGCGGGTTGAAGATCGCCCGCGTCCTCGCCGGTTTCCGCGGCGCGCCGCCGGCCGATGTGCCGGCGCTGGTGGAGGCCGTGCTCGCCTTTTCCCGCATGGGCGAATCCCTGGGCGAGCGGCTGCTGGAGGCGGAGATCAACCCGCTTTTTGTCCTGCCGGAAGGCCAGGGGGTGCGGGCGGCGGATGGGCTGGCGGTGCTGGGGTAGGGGCGGCCTTCTGCTATGAAGGCGCATGGCCACCCACCCGATTCGCATCCTCGGCCTCGACCCGGGCCTCCAGCACACCGGCTGGGGGCTTGTGGAGCATGACGGCTATCGCCTCCGCTTCTGCGCGGAGGGGGTGGTCTCCACCCACTCCGGGGACGACCTGCACCACCGCCTGCTGACGCTGCACAACGGCCTGGCCGCGGTGATCGCCGCCCAGTCGCCGGATGAGGCTGCCGTCGAGCACACCTATGTCGCCCGAAACCCCGAATCGGCCCTGAAGCTCGGCCAGGCGCGCGGCGTCGTGCTGCTGGCACCGGCTTTGGCCGGACTGGTGGTGCGGGAATATGGCGCGATGGAGGTGAAGCGCGCCGTGGTCGGCAATGGCCATGCGGCGAAGGAACAGGTCCAGGCCATGGTGCGGCACCTGCTGCCGGGGGTCACCTTCAAGCGCGCGGATGCCGCGGATGCCCTGGCCATCGCCATCTGCCATGCGCATCACCGCAGCACCCGGAACGCGTTTTCGGCGGCGGTGGCGAGGGCGGCGTCGTGAGGGCAATACTTCTCCCTCCCCCCCTCGGGGGGGAGGGTCGGGGTGGGGGGGCACGCGCACCGATCCTGCCGCGCCCCGCCCACCCAACCAGCCTTCGGCGTTGCGGCAGCGCCGCAACCCCCCCCCTGCGGGTGGAGAGGGCTATGCACCCATGATCGGTTCCCTCCGCGGCCTGGTGGAGTCCGTCGAGGACGGCGCCTGCGTGCTCGACGTGAACGGCGTCGGCTACCTCGTCCACTGCTCCCGCAAGACGCTGGACCGCCTGACGGCGCGCGAGGGCGTCCAGAAACTGCTGGTGGAAACCCGCGTCAGCCAGGACGCCATCACCCTCTTCGGCTTCTTCGACGCGACGGAGCGCGATGCCTTCCTCGCCCTGATCGAGGTGAAGACGGTCGGCCCCCAGAAGGCGCTGCTGGTCCTTTCCGGCCTCACCCCCGGCGACCTGGCCCGCGCCATCGCGGCCAAGGAACGCAAGCGCCTGGCCGATGTGAAGGGCCTCGGCGCGGCGACGGCCACCCGCATCGTGGATGAGCCCGCCATGCAGAAATGGGCGGTCGGCCGCGCCATGCCGGAGGCCGATGGCATCGGCGCCGGCGGCGCCATCCACGCCCCCGAACCGGCCGGGCCCCAGGCGGATGCGGTCTCGGCCCTGGTCAATCTCGGCTGGAAGCGCCCCGAGGCCGCCGCCGCCGTCGCCCGCGCCGCCCGCCGCATCGGCGATGACGCCGCCCTCGGCGCGCTGATCACCGAGGCGCTGAAGGAGATGGCGCCGCGATGAGCGAGAGCGAACGCCTGACGGCCGGCGCGCGGCAGGAGGAGGATGGCGCGGAGGGCAGCCTTCGCCCCCAGACCTTGTCCGACTTCATCGGCCAGAAGCCGCTGCGGGAGAATCTGCAGGTGTTCATCGGCGCCGCGCGGCAGCGCGCCGAGGCGATGGACCATGTCCTGCTCTTCGGCCCCCCCGGCCTGGGCAAGACCACGCTGGCCCAGATCGTCTCCCGCGAGCTCGGCGTCGGTTTCCGCGCCACCTCCGGCCCCATCCTGCAAAGGGCAGGGGACCTTGCCGCCATCCTCACCAACCTGCAGCCGCGCGACGTGCTCTTCGTCGACGAAATCCACCGCCTGCAGCCGGCCATCGAGGAGACCCTCTATCCGGCGATGGAGGATTACTGCCTCGACCTCATCATCGGGGAGGGGCCGGCGGCGCGGACCGTGCGCATCGACCTGCCGCCCTTCACCCTGGTCGGCGCCACCACCCGCGCCGGGTTGTTGACCCAGCCGCTGCGCGACCGCTTCGGCATCCCGTTGCGGCTGCAATTCTACGAGGTGGAGGAGCTGCTGCTGATCGTCCGGCGTGGCGCGGAAAAGCTGGGTTTCGCGCTGACCGAGGACGGCGCGCTGGAAATCGCGCGAAGGTCCCGCGGCACGCCGCGCGTCGCCGGCCGGCTGCTGCGCCGGATCCGGGATTTCGCCCTGGTCTCCGGCCGCGCCGCCGATCGCGCCATGGTGGATGGCGCCCTGCTGCGGCTGGAGGTGGATGCGCTGGGCCTGGATGCCCAGGACCGCCGCTACCTCCGCCGCATCGCGGAACACCACAATGGCGGCCCGGTGGGGGTCGAGACCCTGGCCGCCGCGCTGGCCGAAAGCCGCGATACGCTGGAGGAGGTGGTGGAGCCTTTCCTGATCCAGGAAGGCCTGGTGCTGCGCACGCCGCGCGGCCGCATGCTGGGGGAGCCGGGCTGGCGCCACCTCGGCCTGATGCCGCCGCGCGCGATCGCGGCGCAACTGGACCTGCTGGCGAACGCTCCGCCCTTCGAGGAATAGGGCAGCGGCCGCGGGATGAACCAAATTTTGTCAGGGCATCGCCATACGATGCGCGTCTATTTCGAGGATACGGATGCCGGCGGGGTGGCCTATCACGCCAACTACCTGAGATGGGCGGAAAGGGCCCGCACCGAATCCTTGCGCGCCATGGACTTGCCGCACTCGCTTATGATGGCGCGTTACAACGCAATGCTCGTGGTGCGCCGCATCGAAGTGGAGTATGTGGCGCCCGCCCGACTCGACGATGCGGTGCAGGTGGCGACTCGCGTGAAGGCGGTGGGCGCCGCCACCCTCGACCTGGAACAGACCGTCCTGCGGGCGGATGAGGGGGGCGGTGAGGTGGTGTTGGCGCGGCTGCAGGTGGGCCTGGTCTGCGTCCGCGCCGATGGTTTGCGGCCGACCCGGCTGCCCGCGCCCTGGCGCGCGGCGCTGGCGGGGCTGGTCTGAGGTTTGGCCGCCCCGGCCCGGGGCGGCGATATTGGGACCCGCCGCGAAGGCGGCTGGATGAGGAGATTGCGCTTTGGGCAATGTGACCGCGCAGGCCCTGGCACCGATGGCGCACGACATGTCGCTGTGGTCGCTGTTCCTGCAGGCGGATTGGGTGGTGAAGGCCGTCATGGTCTCCCTCCTGCTCGCCTCCGTCTGGGTCTGGGCGATCGTCTTCGAGAAGATGACCGCCCTGCGCCGGGTGAACCGCGCGGCCGATGGCTTCGAGGACCGCTTCTGGTCGGGCGGCAGCCTGGAGGAGCTCTTCGCCAAGGAAGGCGAGCAGCCCACCAACCCCATCGCCGCCGTCTTCGGCGCCGCCATGCGCGAATGGCGCCGCTCCTCCGGCCGCGCCATGACCAGCGACCTGGCGGTGACCGGGCTGAAGGAACGCGTCGAGCGCGCCATGACGGTCGCCATCACGCGGGAGATGGACCGGCTGGAGCGCTGGATGGTCTTCCTGGCCACCGTCGCCTCGGCCGCCCCCTTCATCGGGCTCTTCGGCACCGTCTGGGGCATCATGAACAGCTTCTCGGCCATCGCCGGCATGCAATCGACCAACCTTGCGGTCGTCGCGCCGGGCATCGCCGAGGCGCTGTTCGCCACCGCCATCGGCCTGGTCGCCGCCATCCCGGCCACCATCGCCTATAACAAGCTGGCCTCCGACCTCGCCCGCTTCGCCGGGCGGCTGGATGCCTTCGCGGCCGAATTCGGCGCCATCCTCTCCCGCCAGTCGGAGGCCGCGGCCGCCGAGCCGGCGCGCCCGGCCTCCACCCGCCAGCCGGCGGAGGGCTGAGCCATGGCCGGCGGCACGATAGGCGGCAGGCAGGCGGGGCGGGGGCGGCGCGCCAGCTTCCGGCCGGTCAGCGAGATCAACGTCACGCCGCTGGTCGACGTCATGCTGGTGCTGCTCATCATCTTCATGGTGGCGGCGCCGCTGATGACGGTGGGCGTGCCGGTGGACCTGCCGCGCACCCAGGCCTCCAACCTGAACCAGGAACAGGACCCCATCACCATCTCCGTCACCGCCGAGGGCGCGGTCTTCCTGCAGGAGACGGAGGTGCCGCTGGACGGGCTGGTGGCCCAGCTGCGCGCCATCATGGCCAGCAACCAGCAGCAGGCCGGCCAGCCGGAGCGGCGCATCTTCGTGCGCGGCGACCGCGCCATCAACTACGGCCGGGTGATCGAGGTGATGGGCACGGTCAGCGCTGCCGGATTTTCCCGCGTCGCGCTGCTGGCCGAGAGCCCACAGGGCGCGCCGGGGGCGCGGCCCGCCGCCCCCGCCGCCCGCCCGGCGGGGCGCTGAGCCAAGCCCTTGTCAGGCCTTCTCCTCCACCCCGCGGATGATGACCGGGCGCTGAAGCGCTGGGCGGGGGTCTCGCTCGGCCTGCATGTCCTGCTGGGCGTGGCGGGCCTGCTCTATGGCTATGTCCGGCCGCTGCCGCCGCCGGTCGAGATGGCGATGACGGTGGAATTCACCTCCGCCGAGCCGCCCGCCCAGGCGCGCGGGGAGGTGCCGGCCCCGGCGGCGCCGGCCGAGACCGTGCCGGCGCCGCCCGATCCCTCGCCGCAGCCGCCG
>NZ_JBHYDM010000034.1:0-48371 GCF_051860665.1 Falsiroseomonas sp. | reverse complement strand
GCCATGAAGACCTGCTGCCACAACGCATCCTCCTCCTGAGGTGAGAAGGATGCACCACTACTCCTCGGGACTACACAACTAGCGCAGCCTGCATCGTGCTCTGCCTGATCTTCGAACCTCAACAGTGCGGCAGGACCGCCGCATACCCGTTACCTCACACGGCTCATCCTGCGGCCGACCGATGCCATAACCATGCAAAGGGCCAACGAGGCGAATTTTCGCCCGATCAACCTTTACTAGCGCACGTAGGTGTCGTAGAAGGCCATTCGGGAATACAGAGGTCACGATGGGAAATCAAATTCAAGGTGATGCCGAGGCTCGGCTCGAGGGCATGGATTGGGCGAGCCGCTACTTCGAGGACATCGGCGAGCGCGCCGACTACCAGACGCTCGTGCTGCGCTCAGGCGAGTGGCTGGAGGTGTTGCTCGGCGAGCGAATTGCTGGAACCAGCATGCGGGCGCTCGTCGTCGCCCTGCACGTCGGTTGCGGTGGATCTCCCAGCGAGATCGAGCAGCGGATTGACCGCGACGGTTGGCGGGCTGGCCTGGAGGAGTCTCACGGGGTCGCTGATTGGCCAAGCATCTCCATTCTGGCGGAGCAACTATACGCCTTCGCGATTGATGGCGTCGTTACCGACACGCGGCTGCCCGATGACGTCGAGGCGCGCCGTTCTCACCTCGAAGCGCTTTTCGCGCGAGCTGCGCGTCTCATGGAATTGCTGCCACCAAACTGGGAGCCGAACCCGCGCCATCCCTGGTCACTGTCCGGCACATACGCGTCCGCGCTGGCGCGTTGGAAGATGGACAGGGAGGCGCCGATCACGACTGCCGAGATAGCGCGCCTTGGGCGGCTCGACGACAAGACGGTCCTCAACGCACTCGGCAGGCAACTCCATCCCGACGCCAAGGGTCTCATCGCGGCTGATGAGGCGCGAGGCTGGCTGATGGGAAGGCGCCCCAGGAAGTTCAGGCCGTCTCGTTGGTTGAATGCGTCCGATGACCAGGACAGCCGATCGCCAGACCGCACCGACAACGAGCCAGACATCGTCATGGTGCCGGTGGATGCGCATGGCGCTTCCTTTCTGCCTACTCTGGCCCGCCAGACGCGAGGCACGGGCTCGGAACGCCTGGGCTTCCGCATCGGGGCCAAGGGTGATGAGTTCGTTGTGCACGACTACTTCGAGGCACTCGACGCCCTGAAAGGCATGCATCCACCGCGCTGGCGGCGCCCCAATGCCGAAGGCAACTGGGGCATTGTTCGCGGCGAGCCGAACTGGCGGACCGTGCCTCGGGTCGAGATCGACCGCTTGCTGCATGAGGCGGGCTTCATGGCCACGCCGTCCGCGCAGGCATGACCGCCATGAATCTGTCGGCCACCACCCATTGTATCGAGCGCCTGCAACAGCGCTCCATACCGCCCTTTGTAGCGACTGTTGTGCAGGATCATGGGCGTTCCGTACGCCGCCGCGGCGCGGACGTCTTCTTCTTGGACAAGGCGTCGCGCCGACACCTGCGCCGAGAGCTGGGCAACCGCATCTACGATGCCATCAAGGAATTCCTTGATGTCTACGTTGTCTGCGCAGACGACGGCCGCTTCATCACCGCCGCCTGACGGCTTGAAAAGATCCGGCGCCCTTAGGGGTCACAATAGGAACGTTGAAAGGACAGTAGAAAATGACATCCGCCACGATTTTCCTGGATGATCAGCCGACAACGAGCGCGGTTGCGAAAGTGCGCCGATCAGCATGTCCGCCGTCGAGCAGCTTTGTGCGCCGGATTGGCGCCCTCATGGAATCCAGTGGCAAGACTCAGCGCCAGATCGCGATGGAGCTCGGCTATCTGAAGCCAAACATCATCACGATGTTTAAGCAGGGCACCACCAGAGTGCCGCCGGACAAGGTCGCACTGCTCGCCTCGTCGCTCAGGGCTGACCCTGACGAGTTGCTACGCCTCTGGTTCGAGACATATGAGCCCCACATGCTGCCAATTCTCGAACGCCACGTCGGTGCCTTTCTGTCGGCGCGCGAGAGGCAGACCCTTGTAGAGCTACGCGGGTGCGTCTCGTAAGCCCAGCCAGAGCAAGACGTCATCCCGGGGGGGCTGGGACACCCCCCCGTGTCGAACTTGTTCCGTGCTGACCCGCAGATGACAATGCTTCTTCTGTCACTTGCGCCTTCGACAGTCTCATCAATCGGCCATCGCTGATGCGACGAATGCACTCGGGTTGTCTTCCTCCACCAAACATCCCCGCTCGATCAGCCAGAACCGCGTGCCGACGTTCTCTACGAAGCGGCGGTCGTGCGAGACTAGCAGGCAGGCGCTCTCCCGTTGCCGCAGCTCCTCCTCCAGCATCTCCTGGCCCTCAATGTCTAGGTGGTTGGTTGGCTCGTCCAGCAGGTAGAAGTTCGGCTCCTGCAGCTGCAGGATCAGCATGGCGAGCCGCGCCCGCTGGCCGCCGGAAAGCTGCCCGATGCTGTGCCCCTGCCGGTCGACCGGGAAGCCCGCAGTTGCCAGCAGCGTCCGGATGCGCTGGTCGCCAATCTCGAAGCGGCTGCGGATGGCGTCGTGCAGCGTCTGGCCCGGGCGCAGGTGGCTGAGCATCTGGTCGCAGATCCCGGCGACGACCGTGGCGCTTACCGTCACGCCTGGATAGGACTGGCCCCGGATGGCCTTCGTCCCGTCCGGTGCTGTGACCTTGAGGGTGTCGAGGGTCAGCAGCGTCCTGGCGTGGGTGCTGCCGTCGGCCAGCCGGATCTGCCCAGCCGATCCCTCGCGATAGGCTGGGCGTGTTGCGGCCTCGATGCGCTCTGCGCGGTCTTGCTGTTGCTTCGTCTTGACCTTCAGCAGGTCGGAGCCGGAGTTGACACCGATGTTGTGCAGCTTGGCCGCCTGCTGCCGCAGCCGGGTGGCCTGACGCAGCTCAGTCTCGTGCCGCCGCGCTGTGGCCTCGTCCAGCTCAGCGAGGCTGGCACGCGCCGCGGAGTAGGGTGCCGCGAACTCCGCGGAGGCCTCGCGCCGCAGGAACAGGGTGCGCCGGGTGACCGCATCCAGGAAGGCGCGGTCGTGACTGGCGACCACCAGGACGACATCCTGCGGAAGCTCGGCGATCCAACGCTGCAACTGGCCGATCCGCTGGAGGTCCAGATGGTTGGTAGGCTCGTCCATCAGCAGGACGTCGGGCTCCGTCAGCCAGGCCCGGACCAACAGTACCATCCGCTGCCAGCCGCCGCTCAGCGCGCCCAGGGGCCAGTCGTGCAACTCCGCTGGGACGTCCATGGCGTCGAGCGCGACATCCACGCGCCAGCCCTCCCACTCCCGGCTCTCGGCGGGCAGCGCCTGTAGCAGGACATCGCGCACCGGCAGGGCCAGCGAGGAGGGCTCCGGGTCCTGCTGCATCAACGTGACGCGCAGGTTGCGGCCGTAGCGACAGTGCCCTGTGGCGGGCTCGGTGCGTTCCGCCAGGACGCGCAGCAGGGTCGATTTGCCGCCACCGTTATGGGCGACCAAACCGATGCGGTCGCCCTTGTGGATGGTGAAGTCGAGGTTGGTGAACAGCGGCGCGCCAAGCGACATGCCGAGGGCTTCGAGCGTGATCAGGGACATGAGGTCGTCTTTCGCTGTCCTGGCCGGACCGAGGTCCAGACGCAGAACGTCCGTCAGTAAATGAGCTGATCGGGGAAAGAGACCTTGGAGTCTGTCACCTGATCAGCCCTGCAAACGCATCTGCAGGGCTGGGACAGGGCCGCGCCGGTGGTGGTAGCTGTAATGCACCGCGGCCCTCCTCTTGTTACGGCTGCCGAGACCTCGAAATTAGCGAAGCCAGGTGTGCCGGGCAACAGGAATGAAGGGCTGGAATGAACTCCTTTGAACCCGGATAGGCTTGTGGCGAGCGCTTCCTGTTGACGCCGCTCGGGGCTGGCCGCCAGAGGTTAGCGTGCATCCTGGATGCGTGCAGGGTCGCAATGGTGCTGTACGGCGTGATGGTTTTGGCGACGGCAACGGTCCAGCAAGGGCCGGGGGCTGATGCTCCGGCTTGAGGACGTTGCGGCGCGCTTTAGGATGCGCGCCGCAGCCCCGCGCATCCGCTGGATAGCCGTGCCGCCCGGCTTCAGGGCGCGAACGAAGAACCTTGAGATCTAGACGCGCCATGAGCAATCCAGGAACCCTACTTGCCTACGGCGACCCGCACGGTGATTTCGTGCCGCTGTTCCGCGCAGTGAAGGAGCACAGCCCCTCGGCCGTCCTGATCGTTGGCGATTTCGACCCGCCCGCGCCGCTGCGCGTCGTGCTGGCCCCGCTGCTGGAGGCAGGCATCGACGTACGCTGGATCCCCGGCAACCACGAGGGCGATAGCCAGGAATGGTACGACCGAACTTTCGGCGACATGCCTGAGCGCAGCCTGCACGGCCGCTGCGCGACGCTCGCCGGTGCGCGCGTAGTGGGTTTGGGCGGCGTGTTCCGCGAACGGGTGTGGTGGCCAAGGGACGACGCTGCCGCAAAGCCCGAATACAGGACGCGCGTCGAAGCACGGCGTGCACACGGTGAACGCAAGACCCCGCCGCTCCGGCAGGCCATCACCATCTTCCCCGAGGACTGGGAACGGGCAGCGACGAATGGCGGCGACATCCTCGTGTGCCATGAGGCGCCGACATCTCACCCCTACGGCTTCGCCGCAATTGACGCACTGGCACGCCGTGTCCGCGCGCGCCTCGTCATCCACGGACATCATCACCGTCCGCATGAGGGCCGCATCGAGTGGCCAGGGGGCGGATGCGCAGTACGCGGCCTAGGCCGCGCTGAGCCGTGGGTCGTGGAGTTGCCATCGCCTTCGAATTAAGCTGCGTCGTCACGCTGCTGTCCGCACTGCGCAGCGCCAGGCTATCTCGTTCGGTTCCATACGGGAGTTCCCGTGTCGTCCACCGGGCCAATCGCGCCGGACACCGGATCGATGCGACGCACCATGGCCTCTGCGAACGCAGCGCAGCCTTGCTGATCGGGTGTCGGCTCGCCCATCCACAGGATGGTCAGCTGGCCCTCGGCGGTGGCAGTGATGGATGTCAGCTCGGCCTTTCGCTGCCGATCATCCCTGCCGCGCGCGACCACAAGATTCTGGAGAATGAACTGCTGGATCAGGTCGACCCAGCCGCTAGGGACGTCGATGCCATCCGGCACGTGGGCGCCGTACCCTCTGCGCAACAGGTCCAGCGCGTCCGGCTGGCCCGCGCGTGGCAGGGGCGTCTCTGTTCCCTCGGCGAGACCATATTCACTGCGCTCGCCCACCGCCAAAGTGCAGTAGTGGCCGTCGCACACATGCAGCGCGCCAGGGCGGCCCGAAAACTCGCTCACACAGAGGCTGTAGCGCTCGCCCATGACCCACGCGCTGTGCATGTAATCATCTAGGTCCTTCATGCGGAATCGGAGCTCGCCAAACTTCTGCTTGACCTGAGTCGCGATGAGATATCTGTCCGTTCGCTGAACGTCCTGCCTGCCGAGGTTGCTCAACACGTCGACGATGGCGAACCAGCCGTCCCCGTGCGTGAAGCCTTGCGCCATCAGGCTCTCCGTCAGGGGCAGGTGGCGCCTGACGTAGAGTGCCGGGTAGCGCTGGAACAGCAGCTGCTCGAGTGCCTCACGCAATACCGTTGCCTCCAGACACGCCTGCACAGGGTGCGCTGGCGAGGTCGACACTTCCGGCGCCAGATTCTGCATGAAATGTGAGCCGGTAGGTCAGCAGGACCGTCATGCTTGAGGACAGCTACTCGCCCATCAGCAGACGGCTGTACTGGTTTCTGTTCAACATGATGAACTCCTCGACTGCATCCGGATCGCTGCGCGGTGGCGCCGCGGTCTGGAGGTGGCGAGCCATCTTGCAGGCAAGCACCCAGCGTCCGGCTATGAACAGGTCTCCTGTGACCGGGGGCACGAGTGCTGGCCCGTTGACGTATGGTGCCACCAGAACAGCAAAGGCGACCTTGGCTTCCTCGTTTGGAAACTGGTCGAGCTCAAAGCGCTGCCCAAGCGAATACCGGCGGCCGCTCAAGGTATGTGCACGGCTGTAGTCGGCCGCGAACCACATCACCCGGGAGCTTCTCGCCCACGACAGGCCGCCAAGCACATTGTGCTCGACGGCGTAGCCAAACAGGATCTCGACGCCGACGTCGATATCCACGGAGCACCACGGATCCATGCGGGCGTTTGGACGCCAATCTTCATGCGCAGTCATGCCGTCCTCACTCGGCTGCCGGGCGGCTGCAAAGTCGGCCGCGGGCGCCTTGAACCCTGAATGTCTGGGTAAGCGGTGGCGCGCCACGCAATTGCCTCACAGAGGCTACTCGCAGGACCATCGCGGAGAACGGCGCTCCGCTGCCCGCGGTCATAGCGCGCATGCGAGGATTCAACGGCGTGTTATTCACGGGGCGGTTCACATGCCCGGCGGCTTCGCCGTTCTCGTGCCGACAGTCGGGCAAACCCGATGCCGAAGTGAACCAGCAAGCCGACACCGAATGCTGTCGTCGCGATTGCCAAAAGCCAAGTTGCAGAAATGGCGACGAGTTCGGCGCCCGACAGCTCCGTGCTGTGGAACGCCTGAACAGCTTCGCGCGCCACGGCGGCTGCTGTGACAAGCCCTGCCAGAGTTCCGGCTGTCCTATCGTGCACCAGCACACCTCACGTTAATTCAAGCTCAGCGATGCTGTTGATGATGGCCATTCCCGCCTCCGCTGCAGGTCACAGAGGTTGGCGCCCCAAAAGAGCGTTCTTGATGTCGTCGTCAGGTCCCGGCGGCATCGATAAGCTGAGTGCGCTGGGCAGCAGGCGGAGCGCCAAGTCGGGCCTGCCACATCGGAGCAGCTTCGACGGAGTTTGGTAGCCGATTGGCACCGTAACGCCTTCGAGCCAGCGGCAGAGCTCGACCCTGCGGCCGTTGAACGCGCTATGGACTTCAGCCGGGATGTCGAGCTCGTCCAGGCTGCGCATGCCGAGGCGCTCGCTGAAGCGGCCGAAGTAGCGGATGGCGGCTGCAGCGTCACGGACACAGAGGCCCTCAACGCCATCCACCAGCAGGGTCGGTTCCGGCGTTGTGCCCGGCACGTTATCGATGACGAGCCAGCTGCCTGGCTGCTGCTCAGGATGATTGCTCAGCCAATTTTCGATGTCGATGAACTTCGTCTTCTCCCCGTGCTGCATCGGCGGGCACGCCCAATCCTCATGAAGCATGTCCTCGTCGAGACCCTGTTGGATGAGCTTTGCGCGTGTTTCTACGAGCCCGACTGTGTAGCGCCAGCCGCTCGACACGACGAAGCGTGCACCAGTGGCATAGTGGATTTGTGCAAGCAGCTGGATTGCGCTGGGCTCAAAAAATGCGTCACGCCCAATTTCCTGCGCTGCGCCGCGCCCATAGTACCATCTAGTCCTTGCGCGCAGTGCACGGTTGCCTGGCATCATCCACGCCCGGGTGCTCTACAGCACTCCGTCGATGCCGATGAAGATGACAGGCTGAATGTCCAAGGGATGCATCAGAACAGCCTTGGGCCACGACGTTCGAGGTAGCGAGACAGGTGGTCCGCGATGAACTTCCCAGTCGCCGTCGGGTCATGAAGCGGCGGTGCGTCTGTCGTGAGGTGGCGTGCCATTTTGCACGCTGCGATCCACCAGAAGGCCGTTGTCAGGTCTTCCGTAACGGCAGGTGCGAGGCGTGGATCGGCCAGGCGTGGTGTCATCATGATCGCGAAGGCGTACCTGGCTTCCTCGCTTGGTAGCTGGTCGATGCTGATGCGGCGGCCGAGCGCATATCGGCGACCGCTACTCGTCCGGGCACGGCTGCCATCCTCAGGCATCCATTCGACCAGCGAACTTCTCATCCAGGCCAACCCACCGGTGGCGTCGTTCTCGATGGCGAAACCGAAGAGGGCCTCGGTGCCGTCGGCAAACTCGACGAGACACCACGGATCCAGATGGACGTTCGCGCGCCATTTCTGATGCGCGTTCATGATGGTCCTCCATTCATGGTCCGGTTCCGGTCAGGCACTGACGGCACCACGAGACCGGCACCATTGATATGAGCGAGAGCCGACGGTGACATGCTCGCTGTCATCCCGAAGATCGGTGCTTGGCGAAGCCCGTCCTCGCATTCCGGATTCGCGGTGCTCATGGCATGGCTCATTCGGTCAGAGCCTGAGCAATTCAGCGAGCAGCGCTGCACAACCCGGCTTGCCGTGCCTGCGGGCCATGCCACGCATCACGTTGGCGGCGCCCTTGTAAATGGTCAGCTGAACAGCGCCGCTCTCGAAGTGATGGGCCCTGATCACCGGCGTTGGCCTGGGATGGCAGGAAACGGGTCCCGAGAAGATGTCCTTGCGCGGGCGCCAAACGCCATCGCCGCTGTACACGCCCCAGGGGGTAGGATGGGCGCCAGTAGGACCTGCCAAACGCCGCCACCAATCCGGAACCCCTTTGTCGTCGACCGGGCCGCAGGCTCCTGTCCCGGGATCCGTGAGCGCCGCCATGCGAACGGCGAAGGCTATGGCCCCGCTTTCATATGGGGACAGGTGCTGGCGGTTGCGGGAGACGACGAGTTGGCCAACAGAGCCGCTATCCCAGGCTGCGATCAGCTCCACTTCATTCGTGCTGACCAGGAACGGGGCGAGGACGACTTCAGCGAGGTTCGCCCAGCCCGGCGGGATGTCGATTCCGTCATTGATGAGGTGTTCGTACCGTTGCTCGAGCAACCTCAGCGCGCGGGCTCCATCTGCGCCGACTGGTGCGGGATGGCGGCGCTTGGCAGCCTTCGGAACCGGCTTCCACCCTTCCAGTTCGCCCGGCGCGAGCGTGCAAAGCTCACCGATGTCATTCGTCATCAGTCTGCCCGGCTTGCCGCTCTGCATGCTCACGGCAAAGCTTAGGTGCGACGCGGCGGCGGCCGCTCCGTCCACGAAGGCATCTTCGCCGCTGAAATGGGCTTGCATCCCGCCCTCCAGACGCTCAATGCGCAGGACGCGGATGTTCTTGAGCCCAGCCCGCTCAACGCGCGCTGCCAGGACTTCGGAAAGCGCCTGCAGGATGGCGAACCAGCCGTCGCCGAGATCGGAGCCGAAGATTGGCGGCCGTTCCTGGCCGCGCTCGTCAGCATCCCGGTAGAGCACGGGGAACCTTGCGCGCAGGAGCTGCTCCAGTTCGTGGCGCATCAGAAGGGCTTCTGTTCACGGCAAGGCGGTCGGTGCTGCTCGCCGCCCCGGGCGGGCTCAAGCTGCCCCAGGACCCGGGGCACTAGGCAAAGCGCTCGAGCCATTGGGGCAGCCATAGTGGCAATCAGCGCCCGAGCAGCAGGCTGGTAGCCCCCGCTCATCCTGCGACCACTCCACCAATGCGAGTAACGGCCCCTGGCCCGCGCGGGCAGGCCCGGACGCATTGATCCAGACACATCGCTGGCACGGCCGTTTCCGATTCGCGCGTCACTGAGTGCCCCCATTCGTTCCAGTACGGCGGAGCCTGCATGCGCGCAATGCTAGTTTCAACCGGTTTACCGGTTACAGAAACCGGTACATGATGCTATGGTTCGACGAGCTCAGGCAAAGAATGTTGACAAGGATTGTCGCGGGGACGAGCGCGCATATTGCTGTCAACATTCGTGCTGAACAGCGCTCACGGCCTTCCCCCGCATGCTCCAACTGCCGCGCCTTCTCACCGCGGCCCGTGTTCTCGCCGGGCTCACGCAGGCCGAACTCGCTCACGCTGCCGGAGTGGCGACCAGCGTGCTCCAGGCCCTCGAACAGGGCAGGTCGGACCCAAAGCTGTCCACGGTGATCGCGATATTTCAGGCGCTCCGTGCCCGGGGAGTTGCCGTCACCTGGGAGCCGGAGAACGAGACCGGGACCATTACCTTGCTGAGCGGGGGGCGAGCTGAGCGACTTGCCCCCAAGATCCCAATAGAGCGGCACTGAACCTTTGAGGCACCCGATCGGAGTGGTCAGGCAACATGATCGCGACGGAAGCTGAGTCAGGATTCTAGGAACTCCATCGCGGCGACTCCGGCGAAGGCGCCCTCCGCTGAGGATGCGCTCACCCCTTCGGGGCACTGCCACACGGCCTCCTCAAGGCCGATGATGACGCATCCTGGTTCGACGTCGTCGTGACCCCAGCGCCCAACCATGACTGCACGACCGAGTACGGGAGTTGCAAATTCGGGCGCCCAAAGCCCGACGTCGGAGCACGATCGGGAAGACAAAAACGTGCGGCGGCTTATGCCTTTTCAAGAGAGCCGCCATCGGTCAGATCGACGCTCGCTGTCCGCTCTGCGTGGTGGGCCAAGAGCGCGATTGCCCCGCGGAGCAGGTCCACGGTTGCCATGGTAGTCATGCGTCCCGAGACCCGAGCGTCGGGTCGCCATGCAAGGATTCGCGATCACCTGCATCGCGCTCCAGACCCTTTGGCACCTGGCCGCCCAGGTTCATCAGGGCCGCCATGACCTTTATTGCGTCCTGACGCTCCAAGCGCCCGTTGGCAGTAGGGAGGTGGATGCCAGCGAAGCTCACCGCCTGCGATAGGAGAGCCATGGCCGCCTCCCACTCCGCGTCGGGCACCCCAGGGAATCGGACGCAGTGGAGGGCGGGGCGAACGGAGGATGGGGCGGCGGCGGGGTTCATGCGGGTCACCTCAGTTTGCCACCATGGTGACCCGGGCTGGAGGGAAATGGAGCCCCAGATCTGTCCTGTAAGGGCGCGCCTTACCCCGGAAGCAGGGCGCCCCAAGACGACAGCTGATCTAGCAAAGCGTTCGAAGTCTCTCCGTCAAGGCGCACCATCCCTCTCCTGTGTCTTCACTCCCTCATGGCGCTGTTCGGTTCCGCTACGCCGCTCACGGCGGGTCGGCACCCCAAAGTCCTGTCTTGAGGCCGGCCAGCGTCAGCAGCGCCTGGCGCCGTACCAGGGGAATCCGCCCGACCGGCCCCGCCAGCCTGTCGCGCATCCAGCCCAGGCCTGGCAGGTCGGACTGAAAAACCGGGGTCAGGGCGCGGCTCGCCAGGCGGTAGAAGGCCGTGCGGCGGCGGCGGGATTGCCAATAGGTGTCAAGACGTGCGTCCAGCGCTCCGGGCAGGCTCAAGGCCTCAGCCAGCGCCAGCGCATCGCGGAGCGCCTGGGTCGTGCCCTGGCCAAGCTGCGGGCTGGTGCCATGCGCCGCATCGCCCAGCACCACCAGGCGATCGGCAAAGGGTGGCGCAGCCCAGACGTCGCGGTAGCTCGCATGCTCCACCTGCTCGGGCGCCAGCGGCGCCACAAGCTCGGCGGCCTCCGGCCAGACGCGCGCCACCTCCTGCCGCCATGTGGCGATCGGGGAGGCACGCCAGGCCGGCACGCAGTCATTGCGGATGCTCCAATACAGCGCCGCGGCCGGCCGTCCCTCAATCAGCCCGGTAGGCAGCACGCCGACCATGATGCGTGTGCCTTCACAGCGCTGCATCAAGACGTCGGAGGGCCAGCCGGGCGGAAGCTGGACGGTTGCCCAGAGGCAGCCCCATCCATAGGGCCGGGCGGCATGTCCCGGCCGGCCGGACCACAGGGTGGCATGGGTGCCGGCGGCAACGACGATCAACTCGAAGCGCCGATAGGACCCATCCGCCAGAACCGCGACCGCCGCCTCGCCCAGGCCCTCGACCCGTGCCACCTGGCAGCCAGGCGTCACCGCCGCGCCGGCCGCCGCCGCGGCGGCCGACAGCGCAGCCCAGATCGCAGGGCGGGTCAGGCCCAGCCCGTGCAGCCCCTCGGCCAGGTCTTCGTACTGAAGGTCCAGCAGGCGGGTTCCGGTGGTGGTGCGGCTGTCCAGCCGCCTTACCTTCGCGGCGGTCCCGGACAGTGCATCGAGGACGCCGATCCGTCCCAGGATTGCCGCGCCGGGTGGTTGCAGCAGCAGGCCGGCGCCGATGGGCCGCGGTGCGGCGGCCCGTTCCAGCACCTCCACCCGGTGGCCATCCCGGGCCAGCAGGGCGGCGGTCGCCAGGCCCGCCAGCCCACCGCCGACGATACCGACATGCACGAGCGGCCCCTTCTGCAATGCGCCGCCCCCAGGATGCGCAGCGCACCGGGTCCCGGCAAGCCAGCCGCCGCCACCGCGGCCGCCGCGAAACCTCTTGCGAAGCCCCCCGGCTTGCGTGAGGGTCGCCGGACGACCGCTCCCAGAAGGACCGACCTTTGGCCTATGCGCTGCAGCAGCTGATCAACGGCATCAGCCTGGGGATGATCTACGGGCTGATCGCGGTCGGCTATACGATGGTCTACGGCATCATCGGCATGATCAACTTCGCCCATGGCGACATCTTCATGGTCGGCGCCTTCATCGCGCTGATCGCCATCCTCAGCCTGATGTCGAGCGACCTGATGGGCGGCCCGGCCGCCATCCTGCTGGTGCTGGCGATCTCCATGGCCTTCACCGCGCTGTACGGCTGGACGGTGGAGCGCATCGCCTACCGGCCGCTGCGCGGCAGCTTCCGCCTGGCGCCGTTGATCTCCGCCATTGGCATGTCCATCGTGCTGCAGAACTTCGTGCAGGTCAGCCAGGGCGCCCGTGTGAAGCCGCTGGAGCCGCAGCTGCGCGGCGGGGTGGAGCTGATGCGGGACGGCGATTTCGTCGTCCAGCTGTCCTACATGCAGATCCTGATCATCGCCTCGACCCTCGCGGTCCTCGCCGTCTTCACCTGGCTGGTGACGCGAACTGCGCTGGGCCGGGCGATGCGTGCCTGCGAGCAGGACCGCAAGATGGCCTCCCTGCTCGGCATCAACACCGATCGTACCATCAGCCTGGCCTTCGTCATCGGCGCGGCGCTGGCCGCGGTGGCCGGCACGCTCTACCTGCTGCGCTATGGGATCGCCGATTTCTTCATGGGCTTCATCGTTGGCGTGAAGGCCTTCACCGCGGCGGTGCTGGGGGGCATCGGCAGCCTGCCCGGCGCGGTGCTGGGCGGCCTGCTGATCGGCCTGATCGAGACCTTCTGGTCGGCCTATTTCTCAGTCCAGTACAAGGACGTGGCCGCCTTCGGGATCCTCGTCCTCACCTTGGTCTTTCTGCCCACCGGCCTGCTGGGACGGCAGGAGATCGAGAAGGTATGACCACGCCGGCGATGGCCCCGGCCGCCGGGCGGCTGCGCCTTGCGATGTTCGATGCGCTGAAGGCGACGGGCATTGCCTTCGGCCTGTTCGTCGTGATGGTGGGCCTGCGGACGGATATCAGCCCCTCTGGCGCGCTGCTGCTGCGCACGCGATGGACAGATGTCGCCGCGCTTTGCGCCGCCGTCTTCATCCTCCGCCTCGCGATGGGGTTGGGCCTGCGGCCACGGCAGGCGGGGGCAGCAACGACTCGATGGAACGCCACCCTTTCGCGCGCCGGGTTGCTCTTCGGCCCGGCCCTGCTCGCCTTGGCGCTGATCCTGCCCTTCATTCCCGGCATCGGCCGCTATGAGTTGGATCTCGGCATCCTGGTGCTGACCTATGTGATGCTCGGATGGGGGCTGAACATCGTGGTCGGCCTCGCCGGGCTGCTGGACCTTGGCTATGTCGCCTTCTACGCGGTCGGCGCCTATTCCTACGCGCTGCTGGCGCAGTATTTCGGGCTGTCCTTCTGGATCTGCCTGCCGCTGGCAGGCATCCTGGCCGCCTTCTGGGGGGTGCTGCTCGGCTTTCCCGTGCTGCGCCTGCGCGGCGACTACCTGGCCATCGTCACGCTGGCCTTCGGCGAGATCATCCGCATCGTCCTGCTGAACTGGGTCAGCCTGACCGGTGGCCCCAACGGCATCTCGGGCATCCCGCGTCCCACCTTCTTCGGCCTGCCCTTCAGCATGAGCGGTGGCCCCGGCAGCTTCGCCGGCTTCTTCGGGCTGGAGCCGAACCCCTCGCACCGCGTCATCTTCCTGTACTACCTGATCCTTGCGCTGGCGCTGCTGACCAACTGGGTCGCCATGCGGATCCGCCGCCAGCCGATTGGCCGGGCGTGGGAGGCGCTGCGGGAGGATGAGGTCGCCTGCCGTGCCCTCGGCATCAACATCACCAATACCAAGCTGACGGCCTTCGCGCTCGGCGCCATGTTCGCGGGATTCGCCGGCGCCTTCTTCGCCACTCGCCAGGCCTTCATCAGCCCCGAGAGCTTCACCTTCATCGAAAGCGCCATCATTCTGGCCATCGTGGTGCTGGGCGGCCTCGGCAGCCAGATCGGCATCGCGGTGGCGGCCATCGTCATGATCGGCGGCTTCGAGCTGTTCCGCGACCTCGACGAGTACCGGATGCTGGTCTTCGGAGGCGCCATGGTGCTCATCATGGTGCTTCGGCCGCGCGGCCTGGTCGGGTCCCGCGCACCAAGCGTGCTGCTCGGCACGCGACGCGGATGAGCGCCTCCCTGTCGAACCCTGCCACGGCATCGGGCACCGCGATCCTGGAGGTCGAGGCGCTGAGCATGCGCTTCGGCGGGCTTCTGGCCGTCGATGGCGTGAATTTTCAGGTGCAGCGCGGCAGCATCACCGCACTGATCGGCCCGAACGGCGCCGGCAAGACCACCGTCTTCAACTGCATCACCGGCTTCTACCGGCCGACCGCCGGACAGATCCGCCTGCGCCGCGCCGATGGCAGTGTCGCCGCGCTGCAGACGCTGAAGGATCACCGCATCGCCCGTGCCGGCGTCGCCCGCACCTTCCAGAACATCCGCCTTTTCGCGGGCATGACGGTGCTGGAGAACCTGCTGATCGCCCAGCATATCAAGCTCCAGAAGGCGACCGGCTTCGGCATCGGCGCCATGCTCGGCCTTTCCGGCTACCGGGCGGCGGAGGAGGAGGCGATCGACCGTGCCGCGGAATGGCTGCGCGCCATCGGCCTGCTGGACCGCGCCGACGATGTGGCGGGCGGCCTGCCCTATGGCGCGCAGCGGCGGCTGGAGATCGCGCGCGCCATGTGCACCAGGCCCGACCTGCTCTGCCTGGACGAGCCCGCCGCCGGGCTGAACCCGCGTGAATCGGACGACCTGGCCAAGCTTCTCCTCAGCATCCGCGACGGCACCGCGACGGCCGCCCCCCCCACCTCGGTGCTGCTGATCGAGCATGACATGGGCATCGTCATGCGCATCTCCGATCATGTCGTGGTGCTGGACCACGGCAAGAAGATCGCGGAAGGACCGCCCGAGCAGGTGCGGAACGACCGTCACGTCATCGCCGCCTACCTCGGGGAGGATGAGGAAGGCTGATGGCCGGACCGCTGCTGGAAATCGACAACCTCTCTGCCGGCTACGGCGCGGTGCAGGCGCTGAAGGGCGTGTCCCTGCATGTGGAGAAGGGCGAGATCGTGACGTTGATCGGCGCCAATGGCGCCGGCAAGTCCACCCTGCTGATGAGCATCTGCGGCGACCCGCGCGCCCGCGCGGGCCGCATCCTGCTGGATGGCGAGGAGATCACCGCGAAGCCGACGCATGAGATCATGCGGAGCGGCGTTGCGCAGTCGCCGGAGGGCCGGCGCATCTTCCCGCGCATGTCGGTGCTGGAGAACCTGATCATGGGCGCGCAGGCGGCGGGCCAGGATCCGGATGCCGAACTGCCGGGCGTCTTCACCCTGTTCCCCAGGTTGCGCGAGAGGCAGGCCCAGCGTGGGGGCACGCTCTCGGGCGGCGAGCAGCAGATGCTGGCGATCGGCCGGGCGCTGATGTCACGGCCGCGCCTGCTGCTGCTGGACGAGCCCTCGCTCGGCCTGGCGCCATTGATCTCCCGCCAGATCTTCGCGGCGATCCGCGAATTGAACCGGCGGGAGGGGCTGACGGTGCTGCTGGTGGAGCAGAATGCGAACCAGGCGCTGCGCCTGGCCCATCGCGGCTACGTGCTCGTCACCGGCCGCATCACCATGAGCGGCAGCGGCGCGGAGCTGTTGGCCCGGCCTGAAATCCGCGACGCCTATCTCGGCGGCGGCCATTGAGCCTCAATCGGGCCAGCCCGCCAGGGCGCGGGCCTCGGCGGGACTGACGCCTCGGGCGCGCAGCTCGCGCAACGTCTCGGCCCGATCGCGCTTCGCCAGCCGCCGCCCGGCGGCATCGGTCAGCAGCGGGTGATGGGCATAGGCGGGCTCCGGCCAGCCCATGAGGGCCTGCAGCAGCCGGTGCAGGTCGGTCGCCGGCAGCAGGTCCTCGCCCCGCGTCACCAGCGTCACGCCGTCCCGCGCATCGTCATGCGTGACGCAGAGATGGTAGCTGGCCGGCACCTCCTTCCGCGCCAGGACCACGTCGCCAAAGCGGGCCGGGTCGCAGGCCAGGCGGCCGCGTCCCAACTCGGCGAAGGACAGGCCCGGCCCCGCCAAGGCCAGCGCCCGCGGCATGTCCAGCCGCAGCGCATGCGCATCACCCCGCACCAGCCGCCCCTGGCGCTCATCCTCCGACAGCCGCCGGCAAAGCCCGGGATAGAGCGGCCCATCCGGGCCATGCGGGGCGGAGGCGCTGCCGGCGATCTCGCGCGCGATGTCGCGCCGGGTGCAGAAGCAGGGGAACAGCAGGCCGCGGCCGCCGAGCGTCGCCAGGGTCGCGGCATAATCCGCCATGTGCCGGGACTGCACCCGCACCGGCCCGTCCCAATCCAGGCCCAGCCAGGCGAGGTCCTCCTGGATCGCCTCGGAAAAATCCGGGCGGCAGCGGGTGCTGTCGATATCCTCCAGCCGCAGCAGGAAGCGCCCCTGCCCTTCCCGCGCCCGCCGCCAGCCGGCCAGCGCCGAATGGGCGTGGCCGAGATGCAGGTAACCCGTGGGGCTCGGCGCGAAGCGGGTGACGAGGGGCCGGGGCGCGGTCATCCTGCCCCGGCGTAGCCGAGACAGCGGAAGGGGAGCAAGCGATGGCGGAGGGATTGGAGGGGCCGCATTGGGGCCCCGCATCGGGCGGCCGGCCGCGCCATCTGGTGCTGTTGCTGCACGGCCTGGGCGCCGATGGCTTCGACCTGATCGACCTGGCCCCCGGCTGGGGCAAGGCGGTGCCGGATGCGCTGTTCATCGCGCCGCATGGGCCGGAGCCCTGCGACCTCGCCCCCTATGGGCGGCAATGGTTCAGCCTGCAGGACCGCCGCCCGGCCCTGATGCGGGCGGGGGTGGAGGCTGCGGCGGAATCGCTCACCCCCGCGGTCGCGGCGAAGCTGCGGGAGCTGGGCCTGACCCGGCGCGACCTGGCGCTGGCCGGCTTCAGCCAGGGCGCCATGACTGCGCTGCAATTCGGCCTGCATGCGCCGGATGGCTGCGCCGCCGTCATCGCCTATTCCGGCGCCCTCCTCTCGCCTCCCGCCCTGGCCCGGCCCGGCGCGGCACCGGTCCTGCTGGTGCATGGCGCGGCGGATGACGTGGTGCCGGAAGCGGGCAGCCGGCAGGCGGAGGCCAGCCTGCGCCAGGCCGGCTTTTCGGTGGAGGCGGTCTACCGGCCGGGCTTGGGACATGCGATCGACGAGGTCGGCATCAGCCTCGGCGCGCTGGCGCTGCAGCGCGCGCTCTGCGGCGGGGCATGACGGCTGGATGAAAGCCGCGGAACAGGCGGTTGCGCCGCCAGGGCCGCCCTGGCATGAAGACAGCGTCAACGCGGCGCTGCCACAGAATATGGGGCTTGCCTAACGTTCGTAGCCCCAGTGCTGGGAGGCGTCGCCATTCATAGGAGTGGCGCTTGCCTGACGGCGGACACTTCCAGCTGGGCCAGTCGTTTCCCGCGCTCGTCCTGAACGCGGATTTTCGGCCGCTGTCCTACTTTCCCCTTTCGGTCTGGGCCTGGCAGGATGCGGTGAAGGCCGTCTTCCTCGACCGTGTCTCCGTCCTTTCGGAATATGAGACGCTGGTGCATTCGCCCCGCGTGACCATGCGGCTGCCCAGCGTCATCGCGCTGAAGGACTATATCCCGGCCGCGCGCCGGCCCGCCTTCACGCGATTCAACGTCTTCCTGCGCGACAGCTTCGAGTGCCAGTACTGCGGCCAGGGCAAGCCGACGCCGGAGCTGACCTTCGACCACGTCATCCCGCGCAGCCGCGGCGGCCGGACGACCTGGGACAATGTCATCACCGCCTGCGGCCCCTGCAACCTGCGCAAGGCCAACAAGCTGCCGCGGGAGTGCCGGATGTTCCCGCGCCAGGTGCCGCGCCAGCCCACCAGCTGGGAGCTGCAGGAAAATGGCAGGTCCTTCCCGCCCAATTACCTGCATGAAAGCTGGCGCGACTACCTCTACTGGGACAGCGAGCTGGAAAGCTGAGCCTTCAGACCCGCTCGCTGACCTTGATCGCCACCTTGCAGCCCATCTTGATGGTGGCGCTCAGCAGCCGGTAGGCGGGCGTCAGCTCAGCCTCATGGGCCAGGCCGATGTCGCGGTGCTCCAGCTCCTCCGCCCGGAAGCGCTCGATATCCGCGCGCAGCGCCGCCTCGTCCTCGCCCAGGGTTTCGGCCTGGGCACGGTAGTGCTCGTCGATCGCCTCCTCCACCGCCACTGTGCAGGCCATGGCGGCGCGGTGGCCCAGCATCGCGGTGCCGGCCCCCAGCACGAAGCCCGCCACATGCCAAAGTGGCAGCAGCGCGGTGGGGCGCACGCGGCGCTGCCCGATCAGCCGGGCGAAGGTGTCGAGATGCACCTGCTCCTGCGCCTTCATATGCTCCAGGATCGGTCCGTATTTCGTCCGCCCGAGCACGGCCAACTGCCCCTCATAGATGCGCCTGGCGCCGTATTCCCCGGCGTGGTCGACACGGATGGTGCGGGCCACATAGTCGCGCGGCGTTGTGTCTCCCGGCAGGCGTTCCTCCGCGGTCCGGCGTCCTGGCATCAGCTCCTCCCTGCTCCGTCGCGGCCGGCGCGGCGCAGGATCCACGCCGACAGCAGCAGCGCATAGATCAGGTTCATTCCCGCGATCGAAAGGGGCAGGCCGGGAATGAGATAGGCGGGCTCGTCGCAGGGCTTGCTGGGCAGCGGCGTCATGTTGCGCAGCAGGTCGTCCACGCTGGTCGCGCTGCCGACCCCGGGGGCGAGGCAGGCGGGCAGCGGCGAGGGCCACCAGCCCTGCTCGACACCCACATGCAGCGCCGCGATGGCGCCGGAGACCGCGACCAACAGGGCCGCCCCGCGCAACAGCCAGACCCGCTTGCCGGACGGCACCAGCCCCGCCAGCAGCGCCAGCGCGGCGGCCGCCCAATAGGGCCAGCGCTGCCAGAGACACAGCGCGCAGGGCGCCAGGCCCGGCCAGCGTTCGAAACCCATGGCGAGGAGCGGCGCGGCGGCGGCGAGGAACGCCGCCAGGAAGGAGGTTGGCATGCCGCCTTCATCCGCCAGCCCGTGCCGATCGGCAACTGGACCCGTGGGGAAGCCGGACCTACCGTGGCCGCATAGCAGGAGGGGAATCGCGATGCTGCGGATCTGGGGCCGGGCCAATTCGTCCAATGTCATGAAGGTGCTGTGGCTCTGCGAGGAGCTGGGCCTGCCCTTCGAGCGGATCGACGCCGGCGGCGCCTTCGGGAAGACGAAGGAGCCGGCCTATCTCGCCCTGAACCCCAATGCCTTGGTGCCGACCATCGAGGAGCCCGACGGCTTCGCGCTGTGGGAAAGCAATGCCATCCTGCGCTACCTGGCGCGGTCCAAGGCGCCCGGCCATCCGATCTATCCGGCGGATCTGCGCCTGGCGGCCGATTGCGACCGCTGGATGGACTGGCAGCTCGGCACGCTCAACCGCCCGATGACAACCGTGTTCTTCACCTATGTCCGCATCCCGGAGGCGGAGCGCGACTGGCCGGCGACTCACAAGGCGCGGGCGGAGGCGGAGCAGCTCTGGGCCATGGTCGACCGGCACCTGGCGGGCCGCCCCTTCCTCACCGGCCAGGACTTGACCCTGGCCGATATCGCGCTCGGCATCTATGTGCATCGCTGGTTCGCCATGCCGATCGAGCGGGCCGAGATGCCGGCGCTGCGCGGCTGGTACGAGCGCCTTCTCACCCGTCCCGGCTGCGCCAAATACGCCTCCGGCCCGCTGACCTGACCCTTCAGCGGCTGGCGCCGGGCGTCCAGAGGACATCCCCGGTGCCATTGCCGTTCAGCCGGCGGGACAGCACGAAAAGGTGGTCCGACAGGCGGTTGAGGTAGCGGACCACGGCCGGGTTCACCGCCTCCTCCGCCGCCAGCGCCACCGTATCGCGCTCCGCCCGACGGATGATGGTGCGGGCGAGATGGGCATGGGCGGCGCCCGGGCTTCCACCCGGCAGCACGAAGCTGCGCAGCGGCGGGACCAGGGCATTCATCTCGGCGAGTTCCGCCTCCAGCCGCAGGCATTGCTGATCGCTGACCCGCAGGCGATCCTGGCTTGTCCCGGGCACGCAGAGATCCGCGCCCAGGTCGAAGAGGTCATTCTGGATGCGCCCGAGCATGGCATCCGCCAGCGCATCGCCCGCCAGGTGCAGGCGCAGCAGGCCAAGCGCCGCATTGGCCTCGTCGATGGTCCCATAGGCCGCGACTCGCAGCGCATCCTTGCGTACCCGCGTGCCGTCACCGAGGGAGGTTTCCCCCGCATCGCCGCCCCGGGTGGTGATCACATCCAGCCTTACCATCTTCGGTCTCCTTCAAGCTGGAAGGTGATGCCGATGGAGGTGGTCGAAAAGACCGGTACCCCGTCGCGCTGCGCCGGTTCGAAACGCCAGGCCCGCACCGCGCGGATCGCAGCCTCATCCAGCGTGGGAAATCCCGTCGAATTCAGCACCTGGACGTCGGCGACGCGGCCGATGGCATCGATCTCGACGCGCAGGGTGACGCGCCCCCGCTCATTCCGGATCCGGCTGGCATAGGGGTATTCGGGCGGAGGATTGGCCGCGCCGCCCAGCTGCCGGGCAGGAACCACGGCGCCCAGCGCCTCGCCGCCAGCCTGTTCGCGCGGCGGCCCCGGGGTGGTGGCCGCGCCCGGTGGAGAGGTACCGGCGCGGGGTGCGGCGGCGGTCCGCAGGGATGGAGCCAAGGGGGGTGGGGGCGGAGGCGGCAAGGGCAGCGCCACCTCCTGCCCTGGCAGGTCGGCGGCCGGTGGCACCGGGGCCTGGGGCTGCAGCGCCGGTGCCTGCTGCACCGATTCGGCAGGCTGGGCCGGGGCCACGGGTGGTGCGATGGCAGGCGCCGGCGGCTCGGCGGGCGGAGCCGGCCCGCTGGCCTCATCGGAATCGCCCGCCCAGGGCGACTGCTCGGCCCAGACCAGCGCGACCTGCTGCGCCGCCTCCTCAGGCGGCGCCCGGCCCTGCAGGATGACCAGCGCCAGCAGGCCGGCCGCATGCACCAGCAGCGAGAGGCCCAGGGCGGTGGATCGCCGGCCTTGCCCGCCGCGGCGGGCCCGTGGCCGCGTCACAGCACCAGCACGCCCCGGTGCTTGGCCTTGCCCTCCGGCTCGACATGGATGGTGATGACGGCGCCATCCAACTCCGCCTTCAGGGCGGCCTCGATCCGGTCGCAGATGCCATGCGCCTGCGTCACCGTCATCTCGCCCGGCACCACCAGGTGGAATTCGACAAAGGTGAAGCGGCCCGAGCGGCGGGTGCGCAGGTCATGCGCCTCGATGGCGCCCTCGGCATGGGCGGCGACCAGGCTGCGGATCTGGCCGAGCTCCTCGGCCGGCGCCGCCTCGTCCATCAGCCCGCCAAAGGAGTCGCGCATCAACTGCCAGCCGGAAAACAGGATGTTCAGCGCCGTCAGCGCCGCCAGCAGCGGGTCGATCCAGAGGATGCCGGTCAGCGCCACCAGCGCGACGCCGACGAAAACCCCGACCGAGGTGATGACATCAGACAGCAGGTGCCGCGCATCGGCCAGCAGGGCGGGCGAGCGCGAGGTACGCCCCCGGCGGAACAGCACCGCCGACCAGGCGCCGTTGATGCCCGTGGCAATGGCCGAGACCACCAGACCCGTCGTCGCCGCCTCCAGCGCGCGCGGCTGCAGCCAGGCCTGCCAGGCCTCGTTCAGGATCAGCAGCGCCGCGACGCAGATCAACACGCCTTCCAGCACGGCGGAGAAATACTCGGCCTTGGCATGGCCATAGGGGTGCTGGGCATCCGGCGGCTTGGCGGAGACGCGGATGGCAGCCAGGGCCACCAGCGCGGCCGCCACGTTCACCACACTTTCCAGCGCATCGGCGAAAAGCGCGACGCTGCCCGTGAGCCACCAGGCCCCCGCCTTCAGGCCAAGCACGAGGAGCGCGACCAGGACGCTCGCCGCGGCGAAGTGCTCCACCCGCTTCATGCCGCGTCCCTGCGGCAAGGCGGCAGCGGGCGGTGGCATGGGCAAGATGCAGGCACCGGGCCGTTCTCCTTCGGACCGGCTGCTTGATGCCCCGGACCGCGCCGCCAGCGCAACCTTGCGCGGCGGCGCGCTGGATCAGACCGAGAAATACTTGGCGCGCGGGTGGTGCAGCACGATCGCGCTGGTGGATTGCTCGGGGTGCAACTGCCACTCGTCCGAGATGGACACGCCGATCCGCTCCGCATCCAGAAGCTTCAGCAGCGGCTCCTGGTCCTCCAGCCTAGGGCAGGCGGGATAGCCGAAGGAATAGCGGCCGCCGCGGTAGGATTGCTGCAGCATCTTGTCCATGTCGCGGTCGTCTTCGGCCGCAAAGCCGAGCTCGGCGCGGATGCGCTTGTGCACATATTCCGCCATCGCCTCCGCCATCTCCACGGACAGGCCGTGCAGATAGAGGTAGTCCTGGTAGCGGTTGTCCTCGAACCATTCCCGCGCAATATCGGAGGCCTTCTGGCCCACCGTCACGACCTGCAGGCCGATGACGTCGCGGCCCTCCGGCCCCTCCTCGATATCCCGGACGAAGTCGGCGATGCATTCGCCATCCGGCTTCGGCTGGCGCGGCAGGTTGAAGCGGCAGACTTCCGTCACGCCATCCTCGGCGAAGAGCACCAGGTCGTTGCCCTGGCCGGCGCATTTCCAATAACCGTAGATCGCCTGCGGCTTGAGGATCTTCTGGTCCTCCGCCAAGGCGAGCATCCGCTTCAGCACAGGACGCAGTTCCTGCTTCGCCCAGCCCAGGAAATCCTCAAGCGAGCGTCCGGCCTTCCGGAAACCCCACTGGAATTGGTACAGGCTGCGCTCGTTGATGAAGGGGATGATCGCCTTGGGCGGCGCCTCCACTACCCGCGCGCCCCAGAAGGGCGGCACCGGCACGGCGCTTTCGGCCGCCACGCGGCGGCGACGTTCCTGCGCATAGGCGACGTCGACAGGGGCGAAGCCGCGCGGATCGGCCTGGCCGAGGGTGCGCTTCTCGTTCTTCGCCTTGCCGACGCGCTTGGCCTGCAGGGCGGAAAGATAATCCTCGAAGCCGTTGCCCATCACCTTGTCCATCAGGTGCAGGCCATCGAAGGCATCCCGCGCATAGGCCACGCGCCCGCAGGCATAGGCCTTCACGCAGTCATCCTCGACATAGTTGCGGGTCAGCGCGGCGCCGCCGAGCATCACGGGAATGTCGATGCCCTGGCGGCTCATCTCCTCCAGGTTCTCGCGCATCACCACGGTGGATTTCACCAGCAGGCCGGACATGCCGATGGCATGCGCCTTGTGCTCCTTGGCCGCCGCGACGATGTCCATCAGCGGCACCTTGATGCCGAGATTCACCACCTTGTAGCCGTTGTTGGTCAGGATGATATCGACCAGGTTCTTGCCGATGTCGTGCACATCGCCCTTCACCGTGCCGAGCACGATGGTGCCCTTCTCCTGGCCCTCCACCTTCTCCATGAAGGGTTCGAGATAGGCAACGGCGGCCTTCATCGTCTCCGCGCTCTGCAGCACGAAGGGCAGCTGCATCTTGCCGGCACCGAAAAGCTCGCCCACCACCTTCATGCCGTCCAGCAGCACGTCGTTGATGATGGACAGCGGCGTATTGCCCTGGTCGAGCGCGACCTGCAGTTCCTCGCCGAGGCCCTTGCGGTCGCCGTCGATGATGCGGTCCTTGAGGCGTCCCTCCACCGTCTCGGCCCGCACCTTCTTGACATTGTCCGCCGCCTTCCGGCCGGAGAAGATCTCCAGCACCTTCTGCAGCGGGTCGTAGCCTTCGCGACGGCGGTCGAAGATCAGATCCTCCACCACCTCCACCTCCTCCGGCGGAATCTGGTGCAGCGGCTTGATCTTGGAGACGTGGACGATGGCGCCCGTCATGCCGGCCTTCACGGCGTGGTCGAGGAACACGCTGTTGAGAACGTGCCGCGCCGCCGGGTTCAGGCCGAAGGAGATATTGGACAGGCCGAGGATGATCTGGATGTCCGGGAACTTCTCCCGGATCATGCGGATGCCCTCCAGCGTCCATAGGCCGAGCTTGCGGTCGTCCTCGTTGCCGGTGGCGATGGTGAAGGTCAGCGGGTCGATCAGCAGGTCGGATTGTGCCAGGCCGTACTTGTTGCAGGCGAAGTCCACCAGCCGCTCGGCGATGCGCAGCTTGTCCTCCGCCGTCTTCGCCATGCCGACCTCGTCGATGGTCAGCGCAATGACCGCGGCGCCGAACTTCTTCGCCAGCTTCAGGCGATCATGCGCCGCTTCCTCACCATCCTCGAAATTGATCGAGTTGATGATGGGCTTGCCGCCATGCAGCTTCAGCGCCGCCTCGATCACCGGGGTCTCGGTGGAGTCAATCACGAGCGGGCTGTTCACGCTGCTGGTGAAGCGGCGGATGACCTCGTTCATCTCCTCGATCTCGTTACGCCCGACGAAGGCGGTGCAGACATCGAGACTGTTGGAGCCCTCCGCTACCTGCTCGCGACCGATGGCGACGCAGCCGTCCCAGTCATGATTCGCCTGCCGTTCGCGCCAGGCCTTGGAGCCATTGGCGTTGCAACGCTCGCCGATCGAGAAGTAGCTGTTCTCCTGCCGCAGCGCCGTCGCGCCGTAGAGGCTGGCGACGGAGGGGACCCAGACCGGCTTCCGCAGCGTGGGCGCGGGGCGTTGGCGCGCACCGCCCAGCTTGCGCAGCAGCTGGTCCAGCGCTTGGATATGCGGCGTGGAGGTGCCGCAGCAGCCGCCGATCAGGTTCAGCCCATCCTCGAGGATGAAGCGCTCCATCCAGGATGCCAGCTCGCTCGGGCCCAGCGGATAGTGGGTCTTGCCGTCCACCAGTTCCGGCAGCCCGGCATTCGGCTGCACGCTGAGCAGGCCGGGCCAGTTCTGCGACAGCCAGCGCACATGCTCGGCCATCTCCTGCGGCCCGGTCGCGCAGTTCAGCCCGATGAGCGGCACGTCAAGCGAATGCACCACCGTAGTCGCGGCGGCAATGTCGGGCCCGACCAGCAGCGTGCCCGTGGTTTCCACCGTCACCTGCACGAAGATCGGGATATCCGACTTCGCCTGGGCGCGGGCGATCTTGGCCGCATTCACCGCGGCCTTGATGAACAGCGTGTCCTGGTTGGTTTCGGTCAGCAGCGCATCGGCCCCGCCGGCGATCAGGCCCTGGCATTGCAGCACCAACGCCGCTTCCAGCTCGTCATAGGTGATATTGCCCAGGCTCGGCAGCTTGGTGCCCGGTCCGATATCGCCGATCACCCAGCGGTGGCGGCCATCGGCGAAGCTCTCCGCCGCCTCACGCGCCAGCTCTACGCTGAGCTTGTTGATCTCGAAGGATTTCTCCCCCAGTTCGAACTCGCCGAGGGTGACGGGGCTGCCGCCGAAGCTGTTGGTCAGCACCATGTCCGACCCGGCTTCGTAGTAGCTGCGATGGATCTCGCGCACGATGTCGGGGCGAGAGAGGTTCAGCACCTCGGTGCAGTTCTCCTTGCCCCAGAAGTCCTTTTCGACATCCAGCGTCATGGACTGGATGCGCGCGCCGAAGCCGCCGTCGCACAGCAGCACCTGGTCCCTGAGGGCGTCGAGAAGATGCGGACGAGACATGCGGGGGAACCCCTTCAGCGAGTCGAAACGGAGAGGGAGGCCGGCTGGCGCTGCGCCACCCAGAGCCGGACGGCGAGTGGGCCGTCGATGCTGCGCGCACTGCGCAGGGCGCAGCCGGCTGCGCCCAGCCAGCCCGCAAGCTGCGCGTCGTCGAAGCCAGGCCAGCGATGCGCGTGCCGTCCGAGAAGATCGGCCCTGGCATGCGGCGCCAGGTCCACCACCAGCAGGCTTCCATCAGGCTTCAGAACGCGGGCCGCCTCGGCCAGGGCCGCGGCGGGATCCTCGGCATAGTGCAGCACCATCTGCAACGTCGCGGCATCGAAGGCGGAATCAGGCAGCGGCAGGCGGTACATATCGGCCTGGCGCACCGCGCAGTGATTCAGGCCGCGCTCGGAGAGGCGGGCGCGGGCCAGGGCCAGCATTTCGCGGCTGGCATCGACGCCGAGCGCGCTGGCGCAGCGGCCGGCCAGGACCTCCAGCAGCCGGCCGGTGCCGCTGCCGATATCCACCAGGCGGTCCAGCTGAGCGGGCAGCGCCTCCAGCAGCGCCGCCTCGATCGCGGCGGCGGGCAGTTCGAGCGCCCGCATCTCATCCCAATCGGCGCCATGGCGGCGGAAGGCGTCGGAGGCGACGCGGGCGCGCTCGGCCGCCAGGCGCGCCGCAGCGCGCCGGTCCGAGGCCAACAACGGGTCCTCCTCGGGCAGGCGGGCCAGGATCTGGCGGACCAGATCGGCATCGGAGGGCAGTTGGAAGAAGACGTTCGCGCCCTCCGGCATGCGTTCCAGCAGCCCCGCCTCGACCAGCAGCTTGAGATGCCGGGACAGCCGGGGTTGCGACTGGCCCAGAATGCTGCACAGGTCCGAAACACAAAATGAACCGCGCGCACAAAGCGACAGAAGGCGCAGCCGAGTGGGCTCGGCAGCGGCGCGGAGCTGGGCTAGGAGATCTTCCATGCGCTTGCAAATGACATAAAGATATCCTTATGTCTAGTCCATGACATGGACCCTCGATGCCCGCATCCCGCTGCGCCTGGTCACCTCCGCCCAGTTGGCGGCGCAGATGGCAGCCGCGCAGCAAGACAGCGGCAAGCCCGCGCTGCTGATCCCCGAGGCCTTGGCGGGCATGGCGACTCAGGGTCTGCCCCACGCAGCCTTCGCGCCCGAGGGGCCGCGCCATGCCGCGGCCTGCGCCTGCTGCGCCGGACGCCCACCTGTCTCCGCGGCCTTGGACCGGCTGTTCCAGGCGCGGGTGCGCGGCACCTGCCCCTGGTTCGACAGCGTGCTGGCCGTGGTGCCGGATGACGCATCCCGTACAGAGGTCGAGACGGCCCTGCAGCACGACCCACTGACCGCGGCCCGCTTCCGGCCAGCCTAGCGGTTCGGTCCTGGATTGCGGGAGGGGAACTTCAACTGCAGACCGCCTCGACCCGCCCCAAAGGCCCCAGCGAGGCCGTGACGGTCCCCTTCGGGTGCAGCGGCGGCGTCAGGCCTGCCACAACCAGCAGCCCGCCGGCCGGCAGGCCGCCAAGCCGCCGTGCAAAGGCCGCAGCCTCGGCGAAGGCGGTGGCCAGTTCCCAGGGCACGACCTTTCGCCGCGCCCCTGCGGGTCCGAGCCCGGCCTTGATGCTTCCAGGTACCAGGGCCTTGCCACGCCCGACGACGACCAGGCCGAGGCGCGCGAGATCCGCGGTCAGGGCCAGATCATCGGCCTCGGCCCCGAAACGCGTGGCGGAGACGTCGATGGCGGCATGCAGCGCCGCCAGGCGAGGCGGCTCCGCGGAATCGGGGTGCAGCGCCTCCGCCAGCACCCCGACCGCGGCGGCCGTAAGGACCGGCTGGCGCAGCGCCTCCAGGGCCACCGGGGCCCCATTCGGCAGCAGGCGGCCTTCGATCATCGGGCCAGCCAATGTGGCCCTCCCGAGCCGGTGCAGCAGGCGCACACCGCAGGGCGGAATCTCAAGCTGCTGCAGCACGGCCAGCGCCACCGCCTCAGCCTCCGCAAGATCGCGGGGCGCGACCTCCGGCGGAAGGGCGGCGAGCGGGTTGCCGGTTTCCACGGCCTCCACCAGCCAGCGGGTCGCCGCCTCCGGCGACCAGGCGGGCGCCGCCAAGCTCCCGGCCCTCAATTGAGCGGCGGGAGGCTGATTTCCTCCTGTTCCGTGAAGCCACCCGCGGGCGGCGCGTCGAGCATGCTGGGCGCGCCGGGCACGGGCGTCGCGCCGCCATAGAGGTTCTCCGGCAGCCAGGTCACCAAGGCGGGGAAGACATAGACCAGGCCCATGCAGAAGATGACGATGTAGATGAAGGGCATGCAGCCGCGGAAGATGTCCTCCAGCCGCACATGCGGCGGCGCCACGCCCTTCAGGTAGAAGGCCGCCATCGCGACGGGCGGGGACAGGAAGGAGGTCTGCAGGTTCAGCGCGATCATGATGCCGAAGAAGATCGGGCTCACGCCGAAGTCGTCGAGCAGCGGCAGGAAGATCGGCACGAAGATCACGATGATCTCCGTCCATTCCAGCGGCCAGCCCAGGATGAAGATGATGACCTGCGCCAGCAGCAGGAAGGTGAAGCTGTTCAGCGGCAGCGACTTGACGAATTCCTCCACGACCGACTGGCCGCCCAGATAACCGAAGACGGAGGAGAAGATGTAGCTGCCGACGAAGAGCCAGCAGACCATGGCGCTGGTGCGCGCCGTCAGGAACACGCTCTCCTTCAGCTTCTGCCAGGTAAAGGCGCGATAGACGATTGCGAGGATGATCGAGCCCAATGACCCCATCGCGGCCGCCTCAGAAGGGGTCGCGAGTCCGGCGATGATGGAGCCGAGCACCGAGGCGATCAGCAGCGCCAGCGGCAGAAAGGAGGTGAGCAGCGCCCAGATGATCTGCAGCGCCGGCACGTTGCGTTCCTCCGGCGGCAGACGCGGCGCCATCTCGGGCCGGATGATCCCGATGCCGATTGCATAGATGATGTAGAGCAGCGCCAGGGTGACCCCGGGGATGAAGGCCGCGGCATAGAGCTGCACGACGGACACGCCTGCGGTGGCGCCGTACAGGATCAGCATGATCGAGGGCGGGATCAGGATGCCGAGGCAGCCGCCCGCGCAGGTGACACCCGCCGCGAGCTTAGGATCGTAGCCGGCCCGCAGCATGGCTGGGAAGGCCAGCAGCCCCATCAGCGTGACCACCGCGCCAACGATGCCGGTCGCGGTGGCAAACAGCGCGCAGGTGGCGAGCGTCGCCACGGCGAGCGATCCAGGCAACCCGCCCGAGGCCAGCTGCAGCGAGCGGAACAGCCTGTCGAGGATATTCGCCCGCTCGATGATATAGCCCATGAAGACGAAGAGCGGGACGGAGATCAGCACGTCGTTGCTCATCACCGCATAGGTGCGCTGCACCAGCAGGTCGAAGACCCGATCCTGCATGCCGAGATAGCCGAAGAACAGCCCCATCGCCATCAGCGTGAAGGCGATGGGGAAGCCCAGCATGATGAAGAACAGGAACAGCAGGAGCTGGGTGAGCCCGAGGCCGGCGTCACTCATCTGGCGTCACTCATGTGGATGGGCCCCAGGGTCATTGAGCAGGGTCAGGAATGCGGGTGGCGCGGCGTGGGATCTTGCGAGGCGCCAACCTGCGAGGCAGCGCGCACCACGGCCGCCTCCCCGCCGCGCGCCATCTCGGCCGCCAGCGCCTCCGCCCCCTTGGCTTCTGCCGCGGCCAGGATCTGCTTCTCGAGTTCCTCGACGTCGGACAGCCGCTGCGGCCAGGCACCGGTGCGGATGCACTGCACGCAGCGCACCACTTCCACCACGCCCTGCAGCAGCAGCAGCAGGCCGACGATGGGGATGAGGAACTTGAACGGCCAGATGATCGGCCCGTTCGGGCTCATGCTGGACTGCTCGTTCTGCGCCCAGGACTGCACGGAGAAGTGCCAACCCGAGATCATGAAGGCGAAGATGGCAGGAAAGAAGAACAGCCCGTAGAGCACCAGGTCGAACTTCGCCTGCAGGGCCGGGCTGAAGTTGCGATACAGGAAGTCGCCCCGGACATGCCCGTTGCGCGACAGGGCATAGGCACCCGCCATCATGAACAGCGTACCGTAGAGCATATAGGAGGTATCGAAGGCCCAGGTCGTCGGCGCAGCGAAAAAGCGGCGCGCCGTCACGTCATAGACGATGACGGCGGTGAGGATGACGACGGTCCAGGCGAAGGTCTGGCCGACAAGGGTGGAAAGCCGGTCGATGCCAATGAGGACGCGCTGCATGAGATTGACCTTCTGGCAGGACGACCTCGCCGGCCCGCGATGCCAATGAACCCGCCCCGCGGTTGGCCGCACTGGCCATCCGCGGGGCGCGTCGGCACTCAGCCCTGGCGGGCGAAGAAGTGGTTGTAGGAGATCACCGGGCTGGCCTCGTAGCGCAGGAAGAAGCCACCGACCCGGCGGCACCACTCGCGCTGGCTGTCGCAGACCTTCTTGAAATAGGGGCCATTCGCCGGGCTGGAGTTATCGGCCTCCAGCCGCTGCACCACCGTGTCCCAGGCGCGCAGCTGCGCATCCAGCACCGGGCGCGGGGTCGGCCGGACATTCACGCCCGACTGCGCCAGCGCCACCAGATCCTTCGAATAGCGGTCCTGCAGCTTCCAGGACATATCGGCCGAGGCGGCTTCCGAGGCGTAGCGCAGCACCGCCTGCAACTCCGCCGGCAGGGCGTCATACTTGCCCTTGTTGAACAGGATCTCGAAGGATTCCGTCCTCTGGTGGAAGGACTGGATCATGTAATTCTTGGCCACGTCGGCGAAGCCAAGGACGCGGTCGGAGGAGGGATTGTTGAACTCCGCGCCGTCGATCACGCCGCGCTCCAGCGCCGGCACGATCTCGCCGCCCGGCAGCGCCACCACAGCCGCGCCCATCTCGTTGAACAGGTCGGTCGCGAGGCCCACCGTACGATAGCGCAGGCCGCGGATCTGCTCGACGCTGGTAACCGGGTTCTTGAACCAGCCGAGCGGCTGGGTCGGCATCGGGCCGCTCTGGAAGCCCACGACGTTCAGGCGCAGGATGTCGTTGACCAGCTCCTTGTACAGCGCCTCGCCGCCGCCGTGGTAGAACCAGCCCAGCAGCTGGTTGGCATCGCCAAACCAGGGCGGGGAGGTGCCGAAGAGGCTGAAGGCCTTGTTCTTGCCGAACCAATAGGCGGAGACGCCATGGCCGCCATCCAGCGTCCCGGCATGCACGGCATCCATCAGCTGGAAGGCACCGACCACGGCACCCGCCGCCAGCAGCTCGAGCCGCAGGCGCCCACCCGCCATGCTATTGGCGCGGGTGACGAAATCCTGGGCGAATTCATGGAAGATGTCGCGCTGCGGCCAGGTCGACTGGAAGCGCAGCACCGTCGTCTGCGCGCGGCTGACATTCGGCGTCGCCAGGACGGCGGCCCCCACGGCGCCAACTGCGGTCGCCTTCAGCAGGCCACGGCGACCGGCATTACGCGTGTCGTTCTCGTTCATCCCTACCTCCCGGACGGGCCGTCTGTCCGCTTTGCGAATCATTCGGCATTTTCTTCCCCCTTCTTCATAGGGGTTCGCCGCGACGAAGCGCAATGCCCGGTTTGGCCCGAGGTAAGGAGGCCGACTATTTCGTGACGAAGGCCTTCTCCACGACGTAGGTCGCAGGCCGGTTGTTGGCGCCTTCGGTAAAGCCGCGCGCCTCAAGGATGGCGCGCATATCGGCGTTCATCGCCTCGCTGCCGCAGAGCATGGCACGGTCCCGCTCCGGCGAAAGGGGCGGCAGGCCGAGATCGGCACAAAGGCGTCCGCTCTCGACCAGCGTGGTGACGCGCCCCTGGTTCGGGAAGGGCTCCCTGGTCACGCTGGGGTAGTAGAGCAGCTTGTCACGGACCATATCGCCCAGCAGCTCATGCGCCGGCAGGTCCTTCGAGATGGTCTCCCGATAGGCCAGCTCCGCCACCTGGCGCACCGTATGAACCACGACAACGCGGTCGAAGCGGTCATAGGTCTCGGGCTCGCGGATCAGGCTCAGGAAGGGTGCCAAGCCGGTACCCGTCGCGAAGAACCACAGCGTGCCGCCCGGCAGCAGGTTGTCGGTCACCAGCGTGCCGGTCGCCTTGCGACCGATCAGCACGCCGTCGCCCGGCACGATGTGCTGCAGCCGGGAGGTCAGGGGCCCGTCCTGCACCTTGATGGACAGGAATTCGAGATGCTCCTCCCAGGGCGCGCTGACCAGCGAATAGGCGCGCACCAGCGGCTTGCCCTCGACCATCAGGCCGATCATCGCGAACTGGCCGGCGACGAAGCGGAACTGCGGGCTGCGCGTGCAGGTGAAGGAGAACAGCCGATCGGTCCAGTGATGGACCGTCAGCACCCGCTCCAGGAAGAACCCGGGCGGGGCGGCTTCGATCGCCGAGGAGGCGCTGGGGGACGACATGGCGCCCGTATGCGACATCCCCCGCCCTGCTGCAATGCGGTTGCACCTGGCGAAGTCACCGCGCCCAAACCTGACCCGGCCGTCTCGCCCTGCCGGGCGCTCTGGGGCATGCTCCCGCCTCACCATGACCCGAGCCCCGCTGATGAACGACCCTGCTCCGCAGTCCGAACCGCCGGTCGGGGATCTCGTGGATGCCACGCCGCGCCCCCTGCCCGCCCGCATCCCCCATCGCGGCGCCTCCGTCACCCTTGAGCCGCTGGCGGTGCGGCATGCGGCCGAACTCTGGGATGCGGCCCAGGCCGATGCGGCGGGCCATGGCTGGGCCTATATGGGCTATGGCCCCTTCGCCGATGCGGAGGCCATGCGGCGCCACGTCGCCGCCTTCGCCGCCCAGCACGACCCGATGGCCTGGGCGATCCGCCCGCACGCCAGCGGCACGGTCCAGGGTTGGCTGACGCTGATGGAAATCCAGCCGGCCAATGCGGCCATCGAGATCGGGCACATCTGGTTCTCGCCCCGCCTGCAACGCACCCGCGCCGCGACGGAGGCCATGTTCCTGCTGATGCGCCATGCGATGGACGACCTCGGCTATCGCCGCCTGGTCTGGAAGTGCAACGCGCTGAACGCCCCCTCGCGCCGCGCAGCCGCCCGCCTCGGCTTCGTCTATGAGGGCGAGTTGCGCGCCCATCTGGTGGTGAAGGGCCGGCGGCGGGATACCGCCTTCTTCTCCATCCTCGCGGAGGAGTGGCCCGGCTGCCGGGACCGCATCGCGGCCTGGCTCGACGATTCGAACTGGGACCATGCCCAGCGTCCGCGCCGCTCCCTCGGCGGCGCCTCGGCCGCCCGGGAAGGCTGAGGCGCCGTGCCATGCAAGCGGGAACCGGCACAGGCGGGCGTTGTGTCCGGACCTATCCTGCCGCAAGATCCAGGATTGGTTTGAATGGGTAACGGAGACAGAGCCGTGCCGCGTGCTTTCGAGGATCGTGTCGGTGCCTTCGTCCCAGGGCCGCGGGTGGAGCTGCCCGCTGCCGCCACCGGACCGCTGCATGGCCTTGATTTCGCGGTCAAGGACCTGTTCGACGTGGCCGGAGCCGTCACCGGCTACGGCAATCCCGACTGGGCGCGCACCCATGCGCCAGCCGCGGCGACCGCGCCCATCATCCTGGCCCTGGCGCAGGCCGGCGCGCAGCTTCGCGGCAAGACGAAGACCGTCGAACTGGCTTATGGCCTGACCGGCGAAAACGTCTGGTATGGCACGCCCACGAACCCCGCCGCGCCGGACCGCTTCCCGGGTGGATCCTCCTGCGGCTCCGCGGCCGCGGTCTCGGCAGGCCTGGTCGATTTCGCGCTCGGCAGCGACACCGGCGGCTCGGTGCGGATCCCGGCCAGCTATTGCGGCATCTTCGGCATCCGGCCCTCCTGGGGGGCAGTCAATCTGACCGCGGCCTGTCCCCTGGGCCCCAGCTTCGACACTGCCGGCTGGTTCGCCTCCCGCGCCTCCGTGCTGCGGCGCGTGGGGGATGTGCTGCTGCCCGGCGGGGGTGCCTCCGGGGGAGAAGGCGCGCTCGGGCCGCTGATCAAGGTGCAGGAAGCCTGGGTGAATGCGGTGCCGCAGACCGCGACCGCCCTGGTGGGTGCGCTTTCGAAGGTCGAAGAGGTGCTCGGCCCCTGCCTCTCCATCCACCTCGCACCGGAAGGGCTGACCCAGCTCTACGAGAATTTCCGGGCGGCGCAGGCGGAGGAGGCCTGGGCCAGCCTGGGCTCCTGGATCGAGGCCATCAAACCCAGCTTCGGCCCCGGTGTCGCGGAGCGCTTTGCCGCGGCCAAGGCCACCGCGCCCGCCGTCGCCGCGGCGGCCCGCGCCTTCCGCGAGGTCTTCCGGCAGCGAATGCGCGCGCTGCTGGCCGGCGGCGCGGTGCTGATCTACCCGACCTCGCCCGTCGCCGCCCCCCGCCTCGACATCGATGCGGAGGCCCAGCAGGCGGTGCGGGAGCGGACCATGGGTGTCACCGCCATCGCCGGACTCGCCGGGCTTTGCGAGGTGACGCTGCCGGCCGCGAAGGTGGATGGCGTGCCAGTCGGCCTCTCGCTGGCGGCCGCGCCGGGCCGTGACCGGGCCCTGCTGGCCGTGGCCGAAAGAGTGGCCGCCGAGCTGCGACTGCCGGTTTGAACGCCACGGCCAGCACGGCGCTTGCCCCTGCCTGCGCGGCGGCCTAATCGCTGCGGCTCCGCCGATCCTGGGAAGCCTGCCGATGCTGATCCGTGACGCGACCGCGAACGACCTGCCGGCCATCACCGCCATCTACGCCCACCACGTCCAGGTCGGCACCGGCACCTTCGAGGAGGTCCCGCCGCCGCAGGCCGAAATGGCGGCACGCATCGCGAAGGTCCAGGAGGCAGGCTGGGCCTGGCTGGTGGCGGAGCTCGATGGCGTTGTCATCGGCTACGCCTATTTCAATCAGTTCCGCGAGCGGTCCGCCTATCGCTTCTCCGCCGAGAATTCGATCTATGTGCGCGACGACGTCCGGGGCCAGGGCGTCGGCAAGGCGCTGGTGGAGGTGCTGCTGCAGCGCGCCACCGATTGCGGCTTCCGGCAGATGCTGGCCGTCATCGGCGATTCGGAGAATGTCGGCTCGATCGGCCTGCACGTCTCGCTCGGCTTCCGGCAGGCGGGGATCCTGAAGGCGGCCGGGCTGAAGTTCGGCCGCTGGGTCGATGTGGTCTTCATGCAGCGCGCGCTCGGCGAAGGCGACCGGACTTCGCCGCTTTAGGAGGGCCGGGACTGACCGCGGACGCCTCCTCTCAGCGTCCGACCAGGGCCAGCAGAATGCCCAGCAGCCAGAACAGCAGGGCGAGGCCGCCGATCTGCTCCGCATGCCAGACCAGACGCTGGCGCAGCGTCTGGGCCATCATGCGCTGCGCCTGTTCCGCCGAAAGGCTGCGTGCCAGGGCCGTCGCGTGTTCCAGCAGCAGACTCCAGAGCTCGCTGCGGCGGAGGTTCCGGCTCGGCGTCCGCCAGGCGAGCCACAGCAGACCCAGGCAGATCAGCGCCAGGAGGTTTCCGCCCGTGCGCATCGCCAGCGCCAGGTCGAAGGACAGCGCCAGCATCAGGGTCACCACGCCCAGCCCGGCAAAGCTGAGGGCGCGGCGGATGCTATGATCCGCCAGGGTCCGCATCAGGTCCATTAACCACTCCCTGAAACACCATCTGCCATCTGGCGGTGGCGCCGCTTGGCGGCAACCTCCAGCCTGCCGTGAAGATCACGGGCGCGCCGAGGTTCCCTCCGCGCGCCAGGATTGTAGCTTGCGGTATATGGTCGAAGGGTTGACGCCAAGCATCGCCGCGGCGCGGGGCACGTCCTGCGCCGTGTGATCGAGCGCGGCCAGAATATAGTGCTTCTCCACCTCCGCCAGCGGCAGGAAGGGCGCAGGCTCCGCCGGCGGCAGCCAGGGGGCGCTGGCCGGCGGCGTGGCCGCGGGCTCCGGCGCCCAGGCCCAATCGGGCGCGGCGATGGGCGGTGCAGGCTGCGACTCCGCCGCCTCCGGCTCCGCGGGCACCGATGGCTCCGCGGGCGCCGATGGCGCGGCGGGACGGATGGCGTTGCGCAGCAGCATCGGCGGCAGCATGCCGGGCTCCACGCGCGCGCCATCGTGCAGCACCACGATATTGCGCACCACATTCTGCAGCTGGCGCACATTTCCCGGCCAGGGATAGGCGGCCAGGGCCTGCTCCGCCTCCCGCGCAAAGCCGCGGAAACGCTTGCCCTCCTCCCGCGCGAAGGCGGCCAGGAAGTGGCGCGCGATCAGCAGGACATCCGCGCCGCGGTCGCGCAGCGGCGGCATATCCACCGGCACGACATAGAGCCGGTAGTACAGATCCTCCCGGAACCGGCCGGCCTCGACCTCCAGCCAGGGGTCGCGGTTGGTGGCGGAGACGATCCGCACATCCACCTTCTCGGGGCGGGAGGCACCGACCGGCTGGAAGCTGCCGGTCTGCACGAAGCGCAGCAGCTTGACCTGCATCTCGAGCGGCATCTCGCCGATCTCATCAAGGAACAAGGTGCCGCCATCGGCCAGCTTGGCGGCGCCGGGCCGGCTGTCGGTGGCGCCGGTGAAGGCGCCCTTCACATGGCCGAAGATTTCCGATTCCAGCAGGTCACGCGGGATCGCGGCGCAGTTCAGCGCGATGAAGGGCCGGTTGCGGCGGGGGCTGGCCTGGTGCACCGCCTCGGCTGCAAGTTCCTTGCCGGTGCCGCTCTCGCCCGTGATGAAGACATTGGCCTTGCTGGCGGCCACGCTTTCGATGGTGCGGTAGACGGCCTGCATGGCAGGCGAGGCACCGATGAAGCCGAAGTAGCTTTCCCGCGTGAGCTGCGCCTTCACCTCGCGCAGCTCGGTCGCCAGCGCGCGCTTCTCCAGCGCATTCTGAAGCGTCACGGTCAGCCGCGTCTTGGCATAGGGCTTGACGATGAAGTCGACGGCCCCCTCGCGCATCGCCTCCACGGCATGGTTCACGCTGCCATGGGCGGTGACCACGATGATGGCCGCCTCCACGCCCTGCGCGCGCAACCGACGCATGGCCTCGAAGCCGGAGAAGTCCGGCAGCTCCAGATCCATCATGATGGCGTCGGGATGCCAGGAGAGGGCCTGCTCCAGGGCCTCGGCCCCGGTTTCCGCCAGCCGAATGTCATGCCCGAGGTCGCGCAGCAGGGCACGGGCCACCTCGGCCTGGGTCGGCGTATCCTCGACGATCAGGATCCGAGCGGCCGCCGTGGCCATGGGGCGCTAGCGGGATCCGGGCGGGCGCTCGGCCAGCGCGGCCAGCTCGGCCAGCGCGGCTTCCGCCTCCTGCCGGACCTGTGGCGCGAGGAGTTGGGGATCGGCGGGATTCCGATGGTCCATCGCGATCCGTGCCACCTGCTCCAGGCGCCGTGCCCCCACGGCGGCGGCGGCGCCTGCCAGGCTATGGGCGGCGCGCCGGTAGCCCTCCTCGTCACCGGCCGCGACCGCCGATGCGAGGAGCCGCGCGAGGCGGCCGAGATCCTCCTCGAAGGTCCGGACGATGCGCACGAAGTCCTCGCGTGGAAGGTCCGACGCAAGCTGGCCAGCGATTTCGGGATCTATTGCGCTCACGAACCACCTCTCGCACTGCATGGGCATGGGGTCAACGCATCTGGCCTGTCGAAGGCGCAGAGGTTGCTCCGTCTGCCCCTCAGGGCACCCGCTGCGCCGCGGCCCGGATCCCCAGGAGATCGCAGGCCGCCTCCCGCGCCATGTTGCGGCTCGGCTGCTGGGCGAAGGCGCTCAGGCGCAGCAGCGCCGCCTGTACCCGCCGACCAGCCAGGGCGGCACCATCGGCCTCGAGCGCGAGCTGGCTGGTCCGGCACAGCGCCAGCGCGGCATCGTCCAGCCGACTGACCGGGTCGGCATAGGCATCCGCCACGCGGCGGCGGGACAGCCGCCGCGCCAGCCCCTCCGCCCCGTCCGGATCGACCGCGCGCACCAGACGATCGGCGAAGGGACGCGGCAGGCAGCCCACGGGGGCGCAGGCCGCGAGATGCAGCCAGAGGTCCCAGTCCTCGGAACGCTGGAGCTGCTCATTGAATCCGCCGACGGCCCGCAGCAGGGCCGTGCGCGCCATCACGGTGGAGGTGGCGACCAAGGGTTCAGCATAGATGGCTGCCTGCCCATCGTGGTCCAGCATGAAGGCCTCGCGCCGCATGCTGTGGCGGGCAGCAAAGCTTGGGCAGCGGGCGAAGCCGCCCGGCAGCTCCGTGCCATCCTCGGCGAAGCATCGATGGTCGGTGAAGGAGAAGCCGATCTCGGGGTAGAGCCGATGCAGTTCCAGCTGCGCCGCCAGCTTGCCGCGCCGCCAGCGGTCATCGGCATCCAGGAAGGCCACCAGCGGCGCCTGCGCCGCGGCCAGACCCAGGTTGCGCGCCGCAGCCGGGCCGGCGCCGGTGGCGGTGAGCGGCCGGAGCCGCCGGTCACTGGCGGCGATTCCGCGGAGGTAGTCGGCGGTGCCGTCCTCCGACCGGTCATCGACCACCAGGATCTCGATCTGCGCCGCCGGGCCCAGGGAGGCGACGGCGCCGGGAAGCCAGCGCAGGGCGTTATGCGCCGGGATCACCACGCTGAGCTGGGGCGGTGCGTACAAGTCGGGCCTCGCGATCTGCATCGGACGGCCGGGAAAACGGCCTCCTGAAGCCCTCCCTGCATCCCGCGTTCCAGCAGATCGCGTTGCAATTTGCGATCACAGACCCATCAAACGGGACGAATGATCTCAATTTCTGGGATATTCACCGCGCTCCATAGCGCAGCAGCATGGCCCGCAGCGGGTCGGATCCGGGGTTATGCGCCTCCATCGCGACCACGATCTGCCGCGCCGAATACTCGCGGCCGTAATAGCTGCGCGCCGAGTCCGGCCGGTAGGAGAGCACGGAGCCGGAGAGGGACACGCCCGCGAACAGACCGCGCGACTTCGCGATTGCCACGATATCCGCGCCGACCGCAGCCGTGGTGCTGCCCTGGATGCCGCCGCCGATGGTGGCCAGCGCGAGGGAGGCGTCGGCGCCGATCTTGAACTGGCTGTCCATCACCGCCTGCAGGCCGCGATCGGTCATGATCATCATGGCCACCATCGCATCCTGCACGCCGATCTGCAGGCCGAAGCTGCCGGAGCCGAGTCCGTAGAAGGCCGGGGAGGACCAGGAGCCGGCCCCGTCGCGCCCGATCAGCACGCAGGACCCGCCCTCCCCGCCCAGGATGAAGCCGGCCCGGAAGACGCGCGGGCAGACCATCACGGCGCGTGCCCGCTGCAGGAAGCCGACCGCATCCCCGGCCTGTTCGCCGCTGCTCATCAGCTCCTGCACCGCCAGCGTCGCCCGGTCGACCAGCGCCTGTTCTTCCTGCTGCGCCGCAGCAGGCACGGCAAACAGCAGCCCGATGGCGAGCATCATCCCACGGAACATGAAAAGCCCCCCGCAACCCTATGTCGCAGCACAGTCTACATGGGCGCGACTCGGGTGTCCAAGGTGAAGCGGCCCGGGCGCTTGAGCCAGGTGTTCAGCCGCCCGAGGGCGCGGTGAAGGGTTCCTCGTTCACCGCCGCCACCCGCCAATCGGCGCCATGCCGCTCCAGCCGGGTCAGCGAGAGGTTCTTGATGGAGAAGATCAGGGCCTGGTGCGGCGTCAGCCCCATTGCCTGGGCGATCGCGGCCCGGATCGAGCCGCCATGCGCGACGATCACGATGTCCTGCCCCGCGCTCTCCTCCACCAGCCGGTTGAGAACCGCGGCGACCCGCTCAACCACCTCGGCGAAGGATTCCCCGCCGGGCGGCTTTTCCTCTCCCGCATGGGGCCAGAAGGGGTGCGGCGGGTGGCGGAGCAGCTCGGCGAAGCGCTCATGCGAAAGGCCCTGGAGTTCGCCCAGATGCTGTTCCGCCAGGTCCGCCTCGACCTCCAGCGCCGCGGGCGCATAGCCAGCCGCGAAGATCGCGGCCGCGGTGGCGCGGGTGCGCGACAGCGGCGTGACCACCCAGCGCGCCCCCTCCGGCAACCGGGCGGCGAGCCAGCGGTAGGCCGCGGCCTCCTGCTGCAGGGCCAGCTCGCAGAGCCCCACATCCATGCTGCCATAGACGACGGCGCGGGCGGAGGGCTCCACCAGCGCGTGACGGACGAGGAACAACCGGGTGATCTGCACGGGGCCGGTCTAGCGGGGACGCGGCCGTGCCGGAAGATGCCCTATTCGCCGCGGGCGCGACGGGCGGCCTGCAGCGCCCAATAGTCGTCCGGCAGTGCGTCGATGCCATGGGCGCTCGGCATCAGCACCGGCACCTGCAGGCAGAGCGACTGCGCCGGCAGCACGTCCCGCCACTGCGCCACCAGCCGCTTGAAGGCCTCGCCCACCGGCCGGATCTTGCGATCCAGATCATAGAGCCCGACCGGATCGACGCGGCCATTCTCCTCCCGCAGCGCCGTGTCCCAGTCCATCTGGTCGGTCAGCGAATACCAGGTGAAGCCGACCACCGGCACGCCGTCGTTCCGCACGCGCAGCACATTGGCCCATTGCTTCCACAGCCAGCGTTCCGCCGCGCCCTGGCCGTCGTCGCGGATATTGGTCTCCGTGTGCATGACGGGCAGCGCATAGCGCTGGTGATACTGATGCGTCAGCACGGCATAGCCGAAGACCTCGCCCGAGGCGCGGGTGCCGCCATCCGGCATCACCAGGTGCTCGTTCGTCCAGTAGTAGTCGTTGCCCATGATGCAGTGATGCTTCAACGAGCTCTGCGACAGGAAGAAGTGGTACTCCTCACGCGTCATGCCGTTGTCCAGCAGGTATTCGTACATGCCGCTGTCCACCCGCCGGCCGTAGTTCAGATCCAGCGACAGGAAGCGTTCCTGGTTGCGCTGCTCCGCCGGCCCGATGGCATCCGGGCTTTCGGCATGGAAATACTCCGTGCTCTCGCTCTGGATGAAGATGGCGTCGCGGCGGACTTCCAGGATGGCGCGCATCGCCAGGACATTGGCGGCCACGATGTGCTTCAGCGCGGTGACGAAGCTGCGGTCGGTGCGCAGTTCCTCGTTCCACCAGCCATAGCGGGCGGAGAAGAGCGCGCAGATATACATCTCATTGACCGGGGTATAGAGCTGGACCCAGGGGAACCGCCGCGCGAAGGCGCCCGCATAGGCCGCGAAAAGCCTTGGGAAATCCGGATTCTGGAAGTCGCCGATCCAGTCCGGCACGCCGAAGTGGCAGAGATCGACGATCGGCACGATGTCGCGGCGCTGCAATTCGCCGAAGGTCGCATCCGCGAAATCCCAGTCGTGCCGGCCCGGCCCGGTCAGGGTGGTGTGCAGCGGCGGCCCGTAGCGCAGGAAGGACAGGCCCAGCTCCTGCACCAGGCCGAAATCCTCGCGCCATCGCTCGTAGTGGCCGCAGCGCGCCATCTCATCCACCCGGACGCGGCCGCCCTTGATGCGCGGAATGCTGTTCTCGATGCCGGTGGCGAAGAGGAAGGCGGGTGGTGCGGTCATGCCAGCCGGAACGCGGCAGGCGGGCCTCGGTTACGCCAGGCTCAGCCGTTTCGCCGCCGCCGCTCGACCAGGCCGCCCTGGAAGATGCGGACCCCCACCTCCCAGCCCCAGGCGATCGCGGCCGGCCGGTCGACGCCGACCAGCACGATGGCCTCTGGCCGCGCCAGCGCGCGTTCCAGCGCGTCGGACCTCGCCACCGGCAGCTCGGCGGACCACCGCAACCGCAGCAGATCGAGGCCCAGCCGCTCCGGCGGCAGGATGGCCAGCAGTTCGACCGGCGCATCGTCCAGCGCCAGCCTGTAGCCCCTGCCGCGCGCGAAATCGCGCGCGGTGGTGAAACCGCCCGGATCGGCCAGGATATCGGCGGGCCGGAAGGCCAGGGTGATGTCCTGGCGGCGCCCCGCCGGCAGGCTTTCGTCGAATTTCAGGAAGCCGGGCGCGGCGAGGGTCGCCGGCGTCACGGGCAGGCCGATCCGCCGCCAGCCGAGTTGCGCGGCCGGGCGGCCGATCTCGGCCAGCATGCGCAGTTCGGCCAGCCGGGCCAGCCGGCGCTGCAGGGTGGAGCAGGCGGTGATATCGACACCCGGCAGGACGGCGGCCGCCAGGCTGGACCAGGCGATGCGGCGATCCTCCCAGAGCGGCTCGGCCGGCTCCCCCTCGGGATCCAGCCGGCAGACGCCCTGTGCCAGCGTCATCGCCTCGACATCCGCCTGCGCCAGGGCGCGCTCCGCCATGGCCAGATCGAAGCTGTTGATCGGCGCGGCATCGACCGGGTGGATCGGCGCCTCGGGCACCTGCGAAAGGCCCAGGCTTTCGGCGGCGACCGCCAGCAGTTGCGCCGCACCCGCCGGCAGCCGCAGCGCCTGCACCGCCTCGGCGGCCGCGGGGTCGAGCGCGCGCAGCAGGGCCAGCCGGGCGGTTTCCAGCACCAGCCCCGGCGGGGCGGCAACCGCCACCACATCGCCATTCGGCAGGTCGAAGACGCGGGTGCGCGCGGCGGCCATCACCGGCTCCAGCGCATCCCGCAGCAGGCGCTGATGCTGCGGCCGGCGGGAGACCGGGCCGAGGCCAGCCAGGCGCAGGTGCAGCACCTCCCGCACCGCATTGGCGGCGACACTCTCCCGCACCAGCGCAGCCAGCTCCGCCGCGGCGCGCACGCCACCCGGGCGGCGCTCGAGCTCTGCCTCCCCGGGCCTCATGCCGCTGGACGGGGCGGGCTGGTGCCGCCCTGCCGCGCCGCCGCGCCGAGCACCGCCGCGGCGACCGGCGGCCGCGCGGGCGCCGCCGCAGCCTCAAGGAAGCGGCCCTCCATGCGCAGAATGCCATGCCGCCGCCCCCAGTCGAGCGCCAGCTGATCCTCGACGCCCGACAGGATAAGGCGTTCGGGCGGGACGCGGCCGAGCGCCTCCACCACCCCCGGATGCGCCATGGCGGGCGACCAGACCAGACGCAGCCAGTCCACCGGCAGCGCCGCAAGCTCCAGGATGCGCAGCGCGCTGGCGCCAAGGCCATCCAACTCCAGGCCCCAGCCCTGGCCGGCCAGGCTGTCCCGCCGCGCAGCCAGGGCTGCGGGATCGGAGACCACTTCCAGACCGACGGTTGCGACCAGGCCGCCACGCGCACCACCTTGCGCGCCCTCTCCCCGGCCGCTGATCGGCGCCGGCGGAACCGGCAGATGCAGTGGCCCGGGCAGGACGCTCCCCATCAGCTCCCGGCCCTGCACCGGGTCGCCGATGGCCTGCAGCAGGCGCGCCGCCAGGCTGCGCGAGGCGTGTTCCAGCAGATCCGCATCCGCGCCCAGGCTTCCCAGCAGCGCCGCGAGTGGCACGGCGGCCACCGACAGCCGCAGGAAGGCCGGGCGGCAGGCGCCGCTGGCGGGATCGACCCGCATCCCGATCTGCCGCCGCACCACCTGGGTCAGCGGCAGGCTGCGCAGCCAGGTATCCAGCCCCGCCAGGGCCGGCCCCGCGCCGGCGGCACCCTGCGTTCCGGCCTCCGCGGCATAGGCGAGCAGGGCGCCGGCATCCCGCTCCAGCGACCAGATCCGCGTCACCTGCCCGCCCAGGAGCCGGTCGAGCAGGCCGCGCAACCGTTCGGCGCGGCCGGCCTCGGCACCGATCAGCAGCAATTCCTCGTTCGGCCCCTCCGCCACGACGCCGCCCGCCACCAGCGCGCCTTCCTGGAGCAGCGCCCGCGCCACGCGCCGCCGATGCGGCGCCATCACCGGCACCCGCAGGGCGACGCGCCCCGAAGGCGCGCGCAGGGCTTCCCGCATTACCGCAAGCAGCGGTGCCTGCTGTGGCGTGGCGGAGACATCCTTGGTGGCGAAGCCTTCTGGCATGGATCAGGAACCGCGAGGGCCGGGATGGCGGTGTCGCCCCCCATCCGCCTAGAGTCCGCCGGCAATGGCTGCCAAACGCTTAATCCCGGGCGCGACAACGCAGGCTTTCCTGCCGGAGGGGCTGCGAATCTATGCGGTGGGCGACAGCCATGGCTGTGCCCGCCAGCTGGCGGCGCTGCACGGGCTGATCCTGGCCGATCTCGCCGCACGCCCCATCGCCCGGCCGCGCCTGGTCCACCTTGGCGATTACGTGGACCGCGGGCCGGACAGTGCCGGTGTGCTGGCGATTCTGGCAGCCCCGCCGGCGCGGCTGCCCATCATCAACCTGATGGGCAATCACGACCAGATGATGCTGGACGCGCTGGCGCCCGATGCGGCGAAGCAGGAGGTCGAGCTCTGGCTGGCCAATGGGGGCGGCGCCACGCTCGAAAGCTACGGCGCCAGCCCACGCGATGCCCGCAGCTGGGGGCGCATCCCGGCCGCGCATCTGGATCTGCTGCGATCCTGCCCCAGCCATCATGCCGCAGGCGGCTATGTCTTCGTCCATGCCGGGCTGCGCCCCGGGGTTGCGCCGGAACTGCAGCAACGCATGGACATGCTGTGGATCCGGGAGCCCTTCCTGTCCGGGCGAGGCGGGCTGCCGGCCGTCGTGGTGCATGGCCATACGCCGGCGGCGAGCCCCGAGATCCTGCCGCACCGGATCGGACTCGACACGGGCGCGGTCTTCGGCGGGGCGCTGACCTGCGGCGTGTTCCAGGGCGCGCGGGTCGATTTCCTGCAGGTCTAGAGACAGGCTTCGGCTACGCGGCGCCGCCTGCCGCGCCGTATTTCGCCCCCGTGCGGATGGGGGCGCCTTGCGCCGGATGTGGCGATTGGGCTACGCCAAGCCGATGCAAGGCCCCGCGCCCGCCGACCTTCCCATGCCAGAAATCCCGGTCGGCGACCTGACCGAGGCGGTGCGCCTGCTCAAGCGGGCCTCCGTCCTCGTCGTCGGCGACGCCATGCTGGACCGCTATGTCTATGGCCAGGTGGAGCGCGTCAGCCCGGAAGCGCCCGTCGCCGTGCTGGCGGTGGAACGCGAGGTCGCCATGCCTGGCGGTGCCGGCAATGTGGTGCGCAACCTCACGGCCCTCGGCGCCGCCGTGGCCTTCGTCTCTGTTGTGGGCGACGACCAGGCCGGCAGCGACCTGACCGGGCTGATCGGCGGCCAGCCCAATGTGGAGCCCTGGCTGCTGGTGCAGGGCGGCCGCGCCACCACGACCAAGACCCGCTTCATCGCCGCCGGCCAGCAATTGCTGCGCGCCGACCACGAGATGGCCGGGCCGATCCATCCGCGCCTGGCGGAACGGCTGGTGCGCATCGCCGCCGATGCCGTGGCCGCGACCACCGTCATGGTGCTGTCCGACTACAACAAGGGCGTGCTGTCCGGCGATACGGCGCAGCGCCTGATCGCCGCCGCGCGCAGCGCCGGGCGCCGCGTGGTGGTGGACCCCAAGGGCATCGACTATGCCCGCTATGCCGGCGCCGACCTCATCACGCCGAACCGGGCCGAGCTGAAGCAGGCCACCGGCATGCCGGTGGATACCGAGGCCGCGCTGGTCGCCGCCGCCCAGCGGCTGCGCATCGACCATGGTTTTGGCGGCGTCCTGGTGACCCGCAGCGAGGATGGCATGACGCTGGTGGAAGCCGAGGGCGTCCGCCACTTCCCGGCCGAGGCGCCGGAGGTCCACGATGTCTCGGGCGCCGGCGATACCGTGGTCGCGGTGGTCGCCGCCGGGCTTGCCGCCGGCCTCGCCGTCCCGGTCGCCGCCCGCCTGTCGAACATCGCGGCCGGAATCGTCGTCGGCAAGATCGGCACCGCCGTGGCGCGGGAGGGCGATCTGCTGGAGGCCATGACTCCGGAGCGCGGCGCGCTGCGCAAGGTGGTCTCCCGCGCCCAGGCGGTGGAGCAGGTGGAACGCTGGCGACGGCGCGGCTGGCGCGTCGGCTTCACCAATGGCTGCTTCGACCTGCTGCATCCAGGCCATGTGCATCTGCTGGAACAGGCGCGGTCCTGGTGCGACCGGCTGGTCGTCGGTCTCAATGCGGATTCCAGCGTGAAGCGCCTGAAGGGCGAGGCCCGGCCGATCCAGGGCGAGGCCGCCCGCGCCGCCGTGCTCGCCTCCCTTGCCTCGGTCGACCTGGTGACGGTCTTCGAGGAGGACACGCCGCTGGAGCTGCTGCGCCTGCTGCGGCCCGAGGTGCTGGTGAAGGGCGCCGACTATACCGTGGACAAGGTGGTTGGCGCGGATCTGGTCACCGACTGGGGTGGCCAGGTCCGCCTCGCGGCGCTGCTGCCGGGCCAGAGCACCACGGCCACCGTGGCCCGCATCCGGGGCTGAGGCGCCGCGGGCCGCGCACCCGCTACGCAGGCTCCGGCCAGACGAAGCGCTGGCGCTCCAGATAGGCAAGGCGCGCCGCGAGATCCTCCGCCGCGCAGGCCATCACGGATATCACGCCGATGCCGACCTCCCGCGCACGCGGGTCCGTGGTCTCCGGCGCGGCATCGGCCTCGATCGCGAGTTCCATCACCTGGCCCTGGGGGGACACCTCCAGCGCCGCCACGGCGCGTCCGCCGGCCGCCAGATCCAGCACCAGGGGTTCGGCGCCCCGGACCGCGAGCGTCACGCGTTGGTCGCGCGCCGGGGCGCGCAGCATCAGGTGCAGGCGGAGCGTGCCGGTCTGCGCCTCAGCCACCGGCAATTGCAGCAGGGCGCGGCCGGGACGGGTCCAGCAGCCCCAGGCCTCGGCGCGATGCCACCCCTCCCCCGCGCGCAGCAGGTCGGCGAGCGCCATGGCGGGGTCGGGCAGCGGCGCCGCGATTTCCGCCAGCCGGTGCACCGTGCCAAGGGCAACGGGCGGCGGCGCCGGGGGCGCGGCGGAGGGCGCGCCAGCGAGGCGCGACAGGAGGTCGTCCGTCACCTGCTTCCAGGCGCGCAGCTTCAGCCCGGCGCGTACCTTCGCCTCCTGTGCCTGGCGGAAGGCCGGGTCGAAGACCAGCCGCTCCACCGAATCGAGGAAATCCGGCTCGCTCTGGTGGCGGAAATGCAGCGCAAGGCCGAGGCCGGCTTCCAGCAACCCGCTATGGTCCGGGGCCAAGGCGGCCTTGCCATGCGACAGCGCCTCCGTCACCGGCAGGCCCCAGCCCTCGTGGAAGGAGTTGTACAGGGTGAAGAGCGCGCCCTCATACAGCCCGTCCAGCGCCGAATCCGGCACATCGGTCAGCAGCCGGACCCCCTCGCGCAGCGCCGGCGCATTGCGCAGCAGCGCCAGCGCGGGGTCGGAGAGATAGCCGGGGCGGCCGACCAGCACCAGCAGCGGCAGCGCCGCGGCGCCATGCTTGCGGATCAGCGCCAGCCAGGCGTTCAGCACGAAAAGGTGGTTCTTGCGCGATTCCAGCGTGCCTACGAACAGGGCATAGGGCCGCCCCGCCAGCGCGGCGATGCCCGGATGCGGCCGTGCGGCCGATGGCACGCGCAGGGGCTGCGCATCCAGCCGCAGAACGGAGACCGGTGGGGTGGGCAGGCCGGGCAGCAGCTTCTGGCGCAGCGCCTCGATATCCTTCCGCGTCGCCTCGGAGACGGCCAGCAGCAGGTCGGCATGGGCGCCGAGACCGGCGAACCAGCGCGCGAATTCCGCGACCATCCCGGGGGTATTGTGCTCCGGCACCACCAGCGGCCCGCAGTCATGCACCAGCGGCGCGTAGCGCACCCCATGCCGCGCCTTCACCGCGCGCAGCGCCAGGCTGTAGTCCGGCAGCCACCAGGAGGAGCCGAGGTTCACCAGCCAGGCGCCCTGCGGGAAGACGAGCTCCGGCGCCGCCGCCACCGCTTCCCGCGCCAGGCCGACCGCTTCCCGCCAGGGGCTGTCGAGAGGATCGGCGCCGGCGCGGGCCAGGGCGGCCAGGCGCAGGAAGATTTCGCGCGGCAGGGCGCGCCAGGCCGCGGCTTCGGCATCGAAGACGGCCAGCAGGACGGTGGAGGCCGCCACCCCCGGCCGCAGCGCCGGGCCCACGATCTCCATCTGGACGCGCTGGATGCCGGAGGGGGCACGGTTGCTGCCGAACCAGGACAGCAGGTCCGATAGGTCGAAGACCACGGAAAGATCGCCCACCAGGGTCAGCCCGCCGCCTTCGGCCGCCGCCGCCTCCGCCAGCCCGCCCTCCGCCAGCAGGGTCGCCACCTCGCGCCAGGCGAGGTCGCTGTCCGGCGTCAGATCGAGCGCGCGGGCATAGGCGATGCGCGCGCCGGCCCGGTCGCCGGCCCGCTTCAGGGCGTGGCCGATCTGGATCTGCAGATCGGCATCCTCCGGCAGGCCGCGCTCCGCCTGGCGGTAGGACGCGACGGCGCCGAGCGGGTCGCCCTGTTCCTTCACGCAATGGCCGTGCTGGATCCAGATGCCCCAGTCATCGGGGTGCTGCGCCAGCCAGGCGGCGTAGCCCTCGGCGGCGCCACGCCAGTCGCGCGCATCGCGCCTGCGATCCGCCTCCCCCAATAGGCCCGCACCCTCGCTCCGCCGCACACCGTCCATGCCTGAAGATCCTGCCTGCCGGGCCGTCAGACAGGTCTAGCGCATCTTCGGCAGGACGGCACGCCGGTCAGGCCCGGCCGTAGGTGTCTTCCAGGCGCACGATGTCGTCCTCGCCCAGATAGGACCCCGACTGCACCTCGAT
>NZ_JBHYDM010000033.1:0-50670 GCF_051860665.1 Falsiroseomonas sp. | reverse complement strand
GAGAACCTGGCGCGCGCCGAGGTGAAGGGCGCCTTCGGCCTGGACTGGGGCGAGTACTGGCTGTTCTTCGGCGCGATCGAGCCGAAGAAGAATGTCGGCCGGCTGATCGAGGCCTATCTCGCCTCCGGCAGCACCAGGCCGCTGGTGATCTGCGGCAAGCAGGCCTGGCAGATGCGCCAGGAGCTCGGCCTAATCTACGACGACGATCAGCGGATCATGGCCGATCCCGGCCCCTTCGACGGCGTGCAGTCCCTGACCCGCAAGCTGCGCGACCGCGTGATCCTGCTGGACTACGCGCCCTTCCGCCTGCTGGTCAGCCTGATCCGCGGCGCCCGCGCGCTGCTGTTTCCCTCGCTATACGAGGGCTTCGGCCTGCCGGCGCTGGAGGCGATGCTGCTGGGCACGCCGGTGATGACCAGCAAGACCTCCTCCCTGCCCGAGGTGGTGGGCGAGGCGGCACTGACCGTCGACCCCTATGACACTAGGGCGATGGCCGAGGCGATCCAGGCGCTGGACGGCCAGGACGAGCTGCGCGCGGAGCTTGCCGCCCGCGGCCCGCGCCAGGCCGTGCTCTTCGATGCCGCGCATTACGGCCAGCGGCTGACCGAGATGTACGCGAAGCTCGGCATCCGCCTCGGCGGCTGATCTCCTCCTGGCGCCGGGACGCCCCGCCTCAGCGCACCAGCACTTCCGCGGCCTGCCGCGTGGTCGCCACCGCTTCCGCCGCCCTCAGCACGGCGTTGGAGATGCCGGCCACGCTGTTGGACACCGTGGTCACGGCGCTGGAGGCGCCGTTCATATTGCCGGACATGCTGCGCGTCACCACGCTCTGCTCCTCCACCGCCGCGGCGGTCTGGGTGACGCTTTCGCGCACGGTGGTGACGGCGTCGCGGATGGTGCCGAGGGCTTCCGCCACGGCGGCGGAGGTGGCCTGGATGCCATCGATCTCTCCGGAGATCTGCTGCGTCGCCTGCGCCGCCTGCACGGCCAGGTTCTTCACCTCGCTGGCCACCACGGCGAAGCCCTTGCCGGCCTCCCCCGCCCGCGCCGCCTCGATCGTCGCGTTCAGCGCCAGCAGGTTGATCTGGCTCGCGACATTGCGGATCAGGCCGACGATGCTGGTCATCGCCTGCGCCGCATTGGCCAGCGCCTCCGTGCTATGCGCCACGCTCACGGTCTGGTCGAAGGCCGAATCCGTGGCGGCGCGCGAATTCGCCATGCTGCGGGAGATTTCGCCGATGGAGGCGGCCAGCTCCTCCGAGGCGGCGGCGACCAGCTGCACATTGCTCGCCGTCTCGCCGGCGGCGGCCGAGGCCGCATCGGCCTCCGCCGTGGAATTGCGGATGGCCTCGTCGATCTCGCCGAAGTTGCGGTCGATCATCGTCTTGAGGTTGGTCAGCAGATTGACCTGCGGGGTGATGTCGGTGGCGAATTTCACCACCTTTGCAACTTTGCCATCGGCGCCCAGGATCGGGTTGTAGGCGGCCTCGATCCAGACCTCGCGGCCACCCTTGCCGATGCGCCGGAACTGCGCCGCCTGATACTCGCCACGCCGCAGCGCCTCCCAGAAGGCCTTGTAGCGCGCGGCATCCATATCCGCCGGGTCGACGAAGATGCGGTGGTTCTGGCCCACCACCTCCTCCAGCCGATAGCCAAGCGCCTTCAGGAAATTGTCGTTGGCGCCCAGCACCGTGCCGTCGGTGGAGAATTCGATCACGGCCTGGGACCGGCTGATGGCGGCCAGCTGCTCCTCGTAGTCCAGGTTCTGCAGGCGGTGCTTGGCATCGGCCCATTCGACCACGAAGCCGGCACGGTGACCGCCCTCCCGCAGCGGAGTCACCAGCAGGTCGAAGGCACGGCTGCCGACCCGGATGGTGGCGGCATGCGGCGCCTCCAGCGCAGCCAGCATGCGGCGCTGATGCGATGGGGACTTGTGAAAGATGTCGATATTGCTGCCGATCAGGCGGTCCACGCTGAACTGCGGCAGCTCCGCGCGCAGATCGGCCTCGGCCTCGCGCATCAGGACCATGGCCGCCGCGTTCATGTAGGTGATGTTCAGGTCCTTGTCGGCGATCATCACATTGGTGCGCAGCGCGTCCAAGGCACGGGTGCCGGGCACCTCCGCTTTTCGCAGCTTGTAGCCTAACATCGAGGGCCCTCTTGCCGTCCGTTGGGGCGCGCAGGGTGCCAGATGAAGGTTACCCCGGCATTGCGGCAGCCGGCCGGCGCAGGAACCGGGGCAGGAACCCGCCCCGCCGCGCCTCAGGCAGGGGCGCGCAGGCCCGCCAGTGCCTGTTCCGCCGGCGCCAACCCCTCGAAGACCGGGCGCGCGAAGTAGAAGCCCTGCATGTAGCGCAGGCCGGTTTCCCGCAGGGCCTCGACCTCCTCGCGGCGCTCCACCCCCTCCGCCACCACCTTGATGCCGATCTCGCGGCCGAGTTGCACCAGGCTCGCCATGATGGCCAGCCGCACCCGGTCGCGGTCGCAATCCTGCACCAGGGCGCGGTCGATCTTGATGATATCCGGGCGCAGATCGGCGAGCCGCGACAGGCCGGAATAGCCGGTGGCGAAATCGTCCAGCGCAACCTGGAAACCCTGCCGGCGATATTCCTCGAAGATGCCCCTGGTGTGCCGCAGGTCCACCACCTGCTCGCCCTCCGTCAATTCGAAGGTCAGGCGATTCGGGGGCAGGCCGCAGCGATGGGCCGCCTTCAGGGTCTGCCTGATGCAGGCGCTCGGCTCATAGACCGCATTCGGGAGGAAATTGATATTGAGCTGGCAGTCGATGCCGAGGCGGGTGGCCAATTCGATGGCCTTGACCCGGCAGGCCTGGTCGAAGGCATAGAGGTTGTCCGCATTCACCTGGGCCAGGACCGTTCCCGCCCCCTCGCCGCCTGGGCCGCGCACCAGCGCCTCATGCGCCTCGATCCGCGCCTCCTGCAGATCCACCACCGGCTGGAAGGCCATCGTGAAGGGAAAGGGCGGCCTGGCGGCGCGGCAGGCGGTGCAGGCCGTGGCGGTCTCGGGCATGACAGCGGTCCAGGAACGGGTGGGCCCGGGGGGAGGCCGACTGTCTACTACGCCGGGATCTACCAGGAGTTCGTGAACAGGGCCGCGATTCCCCTGGCGCACGACATGTCCTTACATTCGAGAGCCACGCCCGCCCCCGTCCCGCGGCGCGCTGCTCAGACGGCCCGCAGGAAGACCAGCCGGGCGGCGCCATGTTCCCGCGTCGCCTGCTCCACGAAACCCGACACCTCCAGCGCCTCCTCCCGCCCCAGCTCCGCCACCACCAGCGCCTGAGGGGCCAGCCAGCCGGCCTCCGCCAGCGCGGCCAGGGCCTTCGGCACCAGTTCCCGCCCATAGGGCGGGTCGAGGAAGACCAGGCCGCAGGGCAAGGGCGCCCGCCGCGGCCGCAGCACATCCCCGCCGAGCACGCTGCAGCGCGCCTCCTCCTTCAGGGTCGCCACGTTCTGGCGCAGCACGGCCAGCGCGACGCGGTCGCTCTCCAGGAAACTGGCATGGGCCGCCCCGCGCGACAGCGCCTCCAGCCCCAGCGCACCGGAGCCGGCAAAGGCGTCCAGCACACGCTGCTCTTCCACCGCCGCCCGCCCCGCCCAGGGGGCGTGCCAGAGCATGTCGAACAGTGCCTGGCGAACGCGGTCGCTGGTCGGCCGCGTGGTCTCGCCCGGCGGGGCGGCGAGCCTACGCCCGCGGTGGTGTCCGGCGACGAGTCGCAGCACGGGGCGGCCTCTTCGGTTCGGCGTTGCGGGCGCGGGGGATATTGCCCGGCCGCGGCGGACGCTTGGAGACCGGCGCGGCGGCTTCCGGCGGCGGCGCGGCGGCGGCCGCTGCCTCGGCCTCTGCCACCTCGCGCCGGCGGCGCTTGGCCGGCGCCTCCCCGATGCCGAGCTGTTCGCGCATCACCTTGGGATGCACCTCCTCCACCGCGCCCTTGGGCAGGGTGCCGAGCTGGAAGGGGCCATAGGCGGTGCGGATCAGGCGGGTGACCTGCAGGCCGAGATGCGCCATCACGCGGCGGATCTCGCGGTTCTTGCCCTCCTTCAGGCTGACGGTCAGCCAGGCGATGCCACCCTGCCGGCTGTCCAGCCCGCATTCGATGGGGCCATAGGCGACGCCATCGATGGTGATGCCGCGCGACAGCGCGGCGAAGGCGCGCTCATCCACATGGCCGAAGACCCGCACGCGGTAGCGCCGCAGCCAGCCATTGCTCGGCAGTTCCAGCTTGCGGGCCAGGGCGCCGTCATTGGTCAGCAGCAGCAGCCCCTCGCTGGTCAGGTCCAGCCGGCCGATCGAGATGACCCGGCCGAGCGCCGGCGGCAGGCGTTCGAAGACCGTGGGCCGGCCTTGCGGGTCCTTGTGGGTGGTGACCACGCCATCCGGCTTGTGGTGGCGGAACAGCCGCGTGCGTTCGGGCATCGCGACCGTCTTGCCGGAGACGGAAACACGGTCGCCGGGCTGCACGAAGGTGGCGGGCCCCTCCACCTTCTTGCCGTTCAGCTTCACCACGCCCTCGGCGATCAGCTTCTCCGCATCGCGGCGCGAGGCGATGCCGGCGCGGGCCAGGAACTTGGCGATGCGTTCGCCGCGTTCCGGGCTGTCCTCGATCTCATCGGTCATCGACGCGCCGCTTCCACGAAGGCTGCGAGGATATCCGGGTCCCGCGGGTCCACGGCATATTCCGGGTGCCATTGCACGCCGAGCGCGAAGCGGTGGCCCGGCAGCTCGATTCCTTCCACCACCCCATCCGGCGCCACGGCATTCACCACGCCTGAACCCGCCGTGGCCACCGCCTGGTGATGCGCGGAATTCACCGCCATGCGGCTGCCGCCGACGATGCTGGCCAGCAGCGTATCCGGCGTGATCGCCACCTCATGCCCCGGCTCCGTGCGGGGATTGGGCTGTTCATGCGCCAGGGCGCCCGGTACCTCGTCCGGAATATGCTGAATGAGCGTCCCGCCCAGGGCCACCGCCAGCAATTGCTGGCCGCCGCAGATGCCGAGCACGGGCATGTCCCGGTTCAGGGCGGCGCGGGTCGCGGCCAGTTCGAAATCGGTGCGGCCGGGCTTCAGCGTCACCTTCGGATGCGGCGCGCCGCCGCCCCAGAGCGCCGGGTCGACATCGAAGGCCCCACCCGTGACGAGCAGCCCATCGATGACGTCGAGGTAGTCGACCGCCAACTCGGGATGATGCGGCAGCGCGACGGGCAGGCCGCCGGCCGCGACGATGCTGGCGAAATAGTTCTGGCGGAGCGCGTACCAGGGCAGCTTCGACCAGCCACCGGCCGGTTCCGCATCCAGGGTCACGCCGATGACGGGGCGTCTGTTCATGCGGCCGCTATAGCACCTTTGCCCATTCCGGCACGCCCGAAGGCGCGGATTGCGCGCCGAAACCGCTCGACCGGCCGCGCCGGCCGGGGCAAAGCAGGCGCCATGTCGCCCATGGAGATCGCCCTTCAGGAAGCCGCCGCCGCCGCCGCGCGTGGCGAGGTGCCGGTGGGCGCCGTGGTGACGGATGCCGCCGGCCGGGTGCTGTCCCGCGCGGGCAATGAGGTGGAGGCGCGGCGCGACCCCTCCGCCCATGCCGAGATGCTGGCGCTGCGCGCCGCCGCCGCGGCGCTGGGCGACAAGCTGCTGCCCGAGGCGACGCTCTGGGTGACGCTGGAGCCCTGCGCCATGTGCGCTCAGGCGATCGCGCATTTCCGGGTGAAGCGCCTGGTCTTCGGTGCCTATGACCCGAAGGGCGGCGGGGTGGAGCACGGCCCGCGCATCTTCACCCAGCCCACCTGCCACCACGCGCCGGAGGTGGTGGGCGGGGTGCGGGAGAGTGAGGCCGCGGCGCTGCTGCGCGGGTTCTTCGCCGCACTGCGCTGACCCTCAATCCATCGGGATATTGAACCGCCGGATCACCGCGCCGTATTGCGCGACCGTCTCCTGCATCAGTCGCTCCAGCTCCGCCGGCGTCGAGGAGACGGCCGCGGCCCCGGTGCCTTCCACTGCCAGGCGGTATTCGGGGGAGGCGACGGCGGCGACCACCAGCTCGTTCATCCGCCGCACCACCGCGGGCGGCGTGCCGGCGGCGGCGCAGAGGCCAAGCCAGCCGAAGGCGACCACCTCCATGCCCTGCTCCGCCAGGGTCGGCACCTCCGGCGCCACGGCCAGGCGCTGCGGGCTGGTGACGCCGATCGCCCGCACCTGCCCGGCCTGGGCCAGCGGCATGGTATTGACCAGCGGGCCGACAAAAAGCTGCAGCCGCCCGGCGATCAGGTCCTGCAGCACCGGCGGCGTGCCGCGATAGGGCACCTCAACCATGGTCAGGCCGGCCGCGCCTTCGAACATCCGCGCCACCAGATTGGGCATCGAGGCCGGGCCGACATGGCCGAAAGCCATCCCCTCCGGCCGCGCCCTGGCCAGCGCGACGAATTCGGCGACATTCGCGGCCGGCAGGGCATTCGGCACCACCAGCGCGTAATAGGCCCGCGTGATCTGGGAGATCGGCGCCATCTCGCCCAGCGCATAGGGCCGCGTCGCGCTCATCGAATTCAGCGCGTCGATATAGGTGCAGATCAGCAGCGTATGGCCGTCCCGCGGCTGCGCCAGCACATGGTCCAGCGCGATCCGGCCACCGGCGCCGCTGCGATTCTCCACCACGATGGGTTGGCTGAGCTGGCCGCGCAGCTTCTCCGCGATGATGCGGGCCGGGATATCGGTGGGGCCGCCGGCCGGGAAGCCCACCACCAGCCGCAGCGGGCGGTTCGGCCAGGCCTCCTGCGCCGCCGCCGGCAGCCCGCCCGCCACCCCTCCGAGCAGCACCAGCGCCGCCGCGATCCGTCGCATCCGCATGGTATTTGTCCTGACGTTTCCCGACGGCGAGCATGGCGCGGCGCGGCCGCCCGCTCAACCGTCAAGCGGCGGCATGCACGCCCGCCGCCCGCGGGTCCCACCACCAGGCGGGATCGGGCCGCACCATCACCCCCGCCCTGGAAGCGCGGCGGCGGGCGATAGCGCGCGGTGCCGGCCAGCACCGCGGCGCCCCGCTCCGTCAGCCGCCAGGGTCGCTGACGCGTGACCAGCCGCTGCGGCAGCGCGGACAGGCGCTGCGCCACCTCCCGCAGGATCAGGTCGGTGACCTGGAAGACCGGGTCGGCGGCGAGCAGGGCGCGCAGCAGGCTGGCCTCATCCCCCGCCCCCTCCGCCACCGCCCGCAGCAGCCGCCGCTCGGTCAGGCCCAGGCCATCGCCGCGCCAGGGCAGGTCCTGCAGATGGCGGCGCATGGCGGCGGCCAGGTGCGGCAGCGGCAGGCGACGGCGGCTCAGCCGATCCAGCGCCGTGGGGTCGGGACTGGCGAAGGCGGCCCAGGCCTCGGCACCCGCTTCCAGTGCCAGGGAACCAAGCGGCTGCGGCACCAGCGCCGCCAGCTCCTCCGCCGGCAGATGCGCGAAGGGCCGCCGGCCATCCGCCGGCATCAGGAACAGCCGGCCCTGCAGCGGCGCCCGCCCAGCCAGCAGCGACAGCACCCGGATCAGGCAGGCCTGGTCCCACAGATCGTGCTCGAACCACAGCAGCACGAGGTCGAAGCGGTCCAGCGCGTTCAGCGCCATGTATTCGCGCCCCAGCCGCAGCCGCGCCTCCTGCGCATCCACCCCGGCATGCAGCGCGACAACACGGGCGCGCTGGCCGAGATAGGCCATCAGCTCGTCATCGGAGACGGCGCCGACGCAGACCGGATCGGCGATCGGCAGATAGCTTCCCGCCCAGCCCGCCCGGGGCAGCAGGTCGCGCAGGTCGTCGCCGCAGCGGATATGGGCGGTGGAGGTCATGCCCCCGGATGGCATATCCGCAGCGGCGGCGCGAGAAGTCTACAAGCGCAGCCCCAGCCGGCGGATCATCTCGCCCTCCTCGGCATATTGCCGGCGGATGAAGGCGGCATAGTCGTCCGGGCCCAGGTGGAAGGGCGCCATGTCGAAGCGGTCCAGGATGGCGATATGGGCGGGGTCGAACAGCGCCTCCCGGAAAGCGTCGTGCAGCACCTTCACATGGTCCGGGTTCATCCCCTTCGGCCCCGCCAGCCCGTAGGGAGAGGCGGAGACGATATCGATGCCGCTTTCCTTCAGCGTCGGCACATTGGGGAAGCGCTTGGCACGCTCCGCCGTCCAGGTCACCAGCAGCCGCATGCGGCCGGATTGCACGAGCTCCGACCAGCCGGAGCTATCGGCGCTGGCCTGGATCTGGTTGCCGAGCAGCGCCTGGCTGTTCTCCGCCCAGCCGCGGAAGGGCACATGCGTCCATTCGATGCCGCGCTGGCCCGCGATCTGCTCCATGGTGATGTGCAGCGAGGTGCCGACGCCCGGCGTGCCGTAATTCACCCGACCCGGATTGGCCTTCGCATAATCCAGGAACTGCGTGAGATTCTGCCATGGGCTCTCGGCATTCACCACGATGCCGAAGAGATAGCCGGTCAGGTGGATGACGTAGCTGAAATCCTCCAGCGGATTGAACAGCGCGCGGGGGGCCATCTGCGGGTGGCGGAGGACGCTGATCGGCATCTGGCTGATGACATAGCCGTCCGGCCGCTCGTTCAGCAGCTGCTGCGGCCCCAGGATGCCGCCCGCCCCGGCGCGGTTCTCCACCACGATCGGCTGGCCCAGGCGGCGGGAGGCCTGGTCCGCCAGCGCGCGCATCTGGATATCCGTGGTGCCGCCCGCGGCCCAGGGCACCAGCATGCGGATCGGCCGGTTCGGGTAGCGGTCCTGCCCCCAGACGGCGGGCGCGCCCAGAAGGGTGGCGCCGAGGCCGAGGGCGGTGCGGCGTCCGATGGACGCAATGGGGGTATGGGTCACTGCGATGCGGCCTCCCTGCCAGCTGCCGGCCTTTGGCCGGTCGTACCCCATCCTGGTATCGCGGCGCGCGGCGCGCCGCAATCGCCAGGACAGGGGGATGGCAGCCGCCGCGGCGCGCCGGGCATCACGCCCGCGCGTGCGTCAGTTCATGAAGACGCGGGCCGAGAGGGCGGACTGGAAGATCAGGTTCAGCAGGTCGCGGGCGATCTGGAAATTCTTCGGATCCAGCCGCGGCAGGGCGATCAGCTCATCCCCCGGCGCCGGGCCTTCCGTCGGCTCCAGGATCAGCTCGCCCGAGGCCTTGCGGATCATCACCTGGCTTTCCACGCCACGCTCGGCGAAGCCGCCGGCCGCGCGCACATAGTCCGGGATGCGCATGTCGGGGCGCCAGACCACCGCCTGCGGCACCGAGACCTCGCCCGAGACGAGCACCGTCTGCACCCGCTCCGGAATGACGACCGTATCGCCATCCTCCAGCCGCACATCGGCGCAGCGGCCGGCGCGGTCCATCACCACAAGGCGGCCTTCCGGCCGGGTGCGGCGGGCGCGCTGGATATAGGTGGAAACCAGGTTGGCCTCCACCGCGCGGATCTCGGCGACGCCGGTGGTGCTGGAGACAGACATGAACAGCTGGCGCTCCAGCCGGTCCATCGCCTCGTTGATCACCCGCGTCTGCTGCGCCGCGACCGAGGGGCGCAGCAGGAAGACGCCGGCCGGATTGGCCAGCACCGGGTCCACCGCCACATAGTCGAGCAGCGTGCAGAGCGTGGTGTCGCGATCCGCGATCAGCACGGAGGGGCCGATTCGGCTGCCCTCGATGCTGACGCGAACCGTGGGCGCCGGGCTGTCGGTGATGAAGGTGACGGTATCCTGGTCCTGCAGCTGCAGGTTGCCCAGCTCCTGCACCGTGGCATAGCGCGCGAAGGGCTGGCCGCCGCGGCTGCCGCGGATCACGGCATTGGTGGCAGACGGCAGCGGCGAGGCCAGGCTCAGCAGCTCACGGCCGGGCATGGAGCGGCCATTCACCTCGAACAGGAAGTTGTTCCGCACGGCGCCATCGGCCCCGACCATCGCGCCCTGCGGCGCCACCACGATGGTGTCGCCTTCCTGCAGGGTGATGTTGGGCAACTGGCCCGTCAGCAGGAAGCGGTAGAGGTCGATCCGCACCACCGTGCGGCCGCCCCGGTTCACGGAGATGTCGCGATAGGAGCCGCGGCCCGGGTCCACGCCGCCGGCGCGCGTCAGGTAGTCCAGCACGCTGTCGGAACCGGCGCCCAGATGGCGGCCCGGCGCGCGCACCGGGCCGGTGACGAAGACGCCGACCTGGCTGGCGTTCAGCAGCACGGCATAGACCTGCACCTGCTGCGAGTAGACGCGGCGCACCTCGGCCTCGACCACCCGCTGCACATCGCCGGCGCGGGTGCCGGCCAGGCGGATCGGGCCGATCTGCGGCAGGAAGAGATTGCCCTCGGGATCCACCACGCCCACGGCCGAGGCCTCGATGAAGCCCCAGATGGTGACGGAGACGCGGTCGCCCGGGCGGATCACGTAGTTCGGATTGGGCGTATCGGTCGCCGAGGGCGGTGCCCGGGTGAACAGCGCCGCGCCGAACACCACCGTCGCGGGGCCGGCGGCGCGCGCGGGGTCGCCGATCGGGCCCACCGCGGTCGGCCCGCCTTCCGCCGCGGTGGCGGAGCCGGCGCGGGAGGTGGTGATGGTATCGGCCGCGGCGCCCAGCAGGGTCGGCAGCGTGCCCACGGCGGGGCCCCGCGGCCCGGCCTGGCCGGCCAGGCCGGGCGGCTGCACCTGTGCGCCGGCCGCAACCGGCAGCAGCAGCGCGAGCAGCAGGGCCAGGCAGCGCAGGATTGCGGTCGGGCGGCGGACGAGGTGGTGCATGTCGGGCGCTATCCGGAAGCTAGGGCCGGCAAACCGCTGGCCGGCGTGAAATTGTCCTGTCCTCGCACAAAATGCCATGCTGTTCAGGCCAGGAGAGAGGGATTGCCCGCAAGCTGTTGCAGCGGGTCATCACCCGGCGGCACCTCCGGCCGGTCCGGACCGCGCCTGGAGGGGCGCAACCGGAGCCGGCGCGGCCGCTTCAGCTCGCGTGCTCGCGCGCGCCCGCCATGATGAGCCAGCCGATGGCAAACAGGACGGTCAGCGCCACCAGCAGCGTGATGGTGTTGAACATCGCCTTCGGGAAGGTGGCGCGCTCCGGCAGATTGGGCTCCACCACCCGCATCAGGAAGACCTGCTGGCGCTGCGCATCGGCCCGCGCGGCTTCCAGCGACCCGATGGCGGAGGCATAGACGCGCTCGGCGAATTCGCGCTCCAGCGTCAGGCGCTCATAGCCCGAGAGCTGCTGGGTCAGGTTCTCCTCGCCGCGGGTGCGCCGCGCCCGTTCCACACCGATCTGCGCCTGCAGCGCCGCGATGCGGTTGTGCAGCACCTGGATCTGCGGATTGTCGCGCCGCATGAAGGCCTGCTTTTCCTGCAGCTCCGCCCGCGCCTGCGCCAGGGCGCCTTCCAGGCGGCCGATGGTCTCGACCGCCGAGCCGGCGGCGGCGGTCGGGTCCAGCGTCTGCTCGCGCTCGCGGAAGGCGGTCAGGGCCTCGCGCGCCGCCACCACGCGGCGCTCGGCGATCTGCACCTCCTCCCGGCCCACCCGCAGCGTGTCCTGGGAGGTGCGGGCGGAGAAGCGGTTCACCAGCCCCTCGGACAGTTCGAGCAGTGCCTCGGCGATGGCGCGCGAATCCTCCGGGCGATAGGACAGCACCTTCAGCGTGATGAGGCCGGTCTCCAGGTCGTATTCCACCGTCACCCGGCGCCGGTAGTAGCGCAGCAGCCGCTCGGCCTCCGGCTCCTCGTACCAGAGGCGGGAGATCCGGTCGGCCTCGGGCCGGCGCCAGATCTCGGCCAGGTTCAGCCGCTGGCTGAGACCGTTCACGGCATCCAGGCTGTCGACGAAGGCGGTGACCGCCTGTGCCTCCTCCGCCCCGGTGCGCATCGACCCGGCGGTGGCACCGAGGATGCTGGCGATGCCGCCGGCGCCCGACCCGCTCGCCCCCGGCCGGCCGCGCACCAGGATGCGCGCCTCGGCCTCGTACATATCGGCCGCATAGGTCGCGTAGTAGAGGCCGACGAGCGCGGTGGGCAGCAGGACCAGCAGCACATACCAGCCCATCGCGCTCTTCGGCCGCAGCCGGGCGAAGAGGCTGCGGCGCGGCTGGACGCGCGGGCGCGGCAGCGCCTCCACGCCCGTGGTGGAGACAGCCTCAGAGGGCCTTATAGGTGGCGACAGCTTCATCGACATCCTCGAAGAAGGTCAGGCTGCCTTCATTCAGCACCGCTGCAGTGCGGCAATACATTTTCAGGTGGTCGGGCACGTGGGTGACGAGCACCAGGGACCGGCCGCGGGTCTTTTCCGCCAGCAGCGCCTGGGCCCGGGCCACGAAGCGCTGGTCGCCGGTCGCCGTCACCTCGTCGATCAGGTAGCAGTCGAAATCCACCGCGAAGGACAGGCCCAGCAGCAGCCGTCCCATCATGCCGACCGAATAGGTCTTGGCCGGCATGTCCATGTACGGCCCGAGTTCGGCGAATTCCTCGACGAAGTCCAGCACCTTCTTGATCGGCTGGTTGTAGATGCGGGCGATGAAGCGGGCGTTATCGGCGCCCGACATGGAATTCTGCAGCCCGACGCCATGCGCCAGCGGCCAGGACACGGTCATGCGCCGCTCGATGCGGCCGGAATTGGGATGCTCGACGCCGGCCAGCATGCGCACCAGGGTGGACTTGCCGGCGCCGTTGCGGCCCAGGATGCCCACCGCGTCGCCCGGCCGGATGATGCCCGAGACATTGCGCAGCACATGCTTCTTGCCGCCGCCGCGCAGTTCGTAGTGCTTCGAGACCCGGTCGAAGTAGATCACCGCCCGCGCCTCAGAATTCGAGCTTGGCGCGCACCGCGCGCACCGCGGCGATACCGAGCAGGTTGATGATGACGACGCAGGCCAGCACGTAATGCACGTCGTAGTAGGCCGGGATCTGGTCGCCGAACATGCCGTCGCGCAGCATCTCGTGCAGATTGGCCTGCGGGTTCCACAGCAGCACCTCGCGCCACTTCGTCGGCAGGTAATGCAGGGCGAAGAGCGCGCCGGAGAAGGGCAGCGAGATATAGGTCAGCGGGTGCACGATGCGGTCCACCACCTCCCACCGCGCGGCGCCGGCGGCGACCAGCAGGGCCAGGCCATTGGCCAGGGCGAAGAGCAGCAGCAGCGCGAAGACCATGGTCGGGATGGAATGCGGGCTGAAGCCGGTGACCCAGGAGGTGCCCGACAGGACGATCAGCAGCACGCAGGTCACCGCCCCCATCTCCAGCAGGTTGCGCGCCAGCATGATATCGAGCAGCCGCACCTGGCGGTGGTACATCAGCGTCATATTGGCCTGGAAGGCCGTGGTGGCGCGGTTGATGATGGCGCGGAAGGCGAAGTAGGGCGCGTAGCCGACGACGACGAAGAGGAAGGGCGGCACATTGCCCATCTCCCGCGAATGCAGCAGCGTCTTCAGCATGCCGATGGTGCCGGCCAGCAGCAGCGGCTCCAGGAACAGCCAGAGGAAGCCGAGGTGGCCGCGGCCGAATCGCGTCTGCAATTCCCGCAGCAGCAGCGCGTGGATGACCCGCCTCTGGACCCGCAGACCCTCGATCGTGCGGTCGAATTCGCTTCTGCGCTCCGGCAGATCCCCCGGCAGGCCGCCGGAGCCGCCGGTGGCGGCACTCACGGCCTTGCGGTCCCGCCGCCCCGCAGCAGCGGCCGGGCCTCGACCCAGCCGCCGGGCACGGCGCAGACCAGGCGGGAGCGTTCGACCATGCCGGAGCCGACCAGCACTTCGCGGCATTCGCGCCCGCTGGCGGCGTTATAGGCGCGCACCACACGCACCTGTGCGGTCTGGCCATCGGGTAGCACGATGCGCTGGGAGCTGCCGGGCTGGGCCTGGCCGGCGAAGATTACAACCGGGTCGGTCGAGGCTGGAACGCCCGCCGGTGCCGCCGCGGGGCCCGAGAACAACCCCTCGCCCCCGCTCCGGGCACATCCCGCCAGGGCGAGCAGGCCCAGCAGCGCAACCGATGCGCGCAGGGGCAGGCGACCGGGAAGCGAGCCAGCCGGTGGGACCGGGGCCTGTTTGCGATGCATCATGACGTGGCACACTAGCCGAACCCCCGCGCTTAGGCAAAATGCAAAAATATGCAGCGACCTTTGCAGGAGCGGGCTTTGCAGGACGGAGGCCGCTTGCCCCTGCCGCCGCTGCTGCGGCTGGATCCGGTTGAGCTCGCGGCCCTGCCGCATCTGCCGGCCTTCTTCCCGGATCACCGATTGGTGACGGAGCCGGCGGTGGCCGCGGCGCTGCCGCCTGGCGCGCCGGGCACCGCCCTGCTGCGCTACACGCCCGGCCCCTTCCGCCCCCCCCGCCTCGGCGCGCGGCAGGTGCCGGTGCTGCTGGTAGTGGGTGCGGGGCCGGACCCGGTGGCCAGTGCCCTGGCCGCCGCACCGGCCCAGCCGGATCTGGACCTTGCCCTGAGGGTGATGGCGGCAATGGCCGGGGGAAGGCTCGGCGCGCCACCTGGCCTGCCGGACCTGCCCCTGGCCGCCGGTGCCGCCGACTGCATCCTGCTCGACCCCTGCGACCCGCAGGCGCGGCCTGCGGCCGAAGCCAGGCTGCGCCAGCTCCAGGCCATCGGTGGCAGGCCGCTGCTGCTGCGCGACCCCTTTGCCATGGGCGCCCCGGTGCTGCCGGGCAGCCTGCCGGCCACCGACCCCTGGCGGCTGCTGGAGACTCGCCTGCCGCTGCACGGCGCCAGCCGCGACCTCGCCCTGCTCGCCTTGGCTGCCGGCGTGACGCTGGCCGATGGGCCGCTGGCCGGTGCCGACCCCGCCGCCAGCTGGGCCGCGATCCTCGCCGCGACGCGCGCCGTCGACCCCTTTCGCGCGGTTCCCTGCAGCGTCGAGGCGGCGTTGGACCTGCTGGCGCTGTGGCGGGTGCGGGAGGCGGAGTCGCGCGGCATCGCCGCCTGCCTCGGCGTGCATCCCTACAAGCGCGACCGGCTGCGCCAGCTTCTGGCCTCCGCCGGGCCGCCGCCCGCCTTCGCGGCCCGCCCGGCGCCGGCCATCGCCCTGGCGCAGCGCCGGGGCGGCGCGCTGCTGGCCTGGTCCGCCAGCGCACCGGAGGATCTGCCGGCACGCTGTGCCGAGGCCGGCGTGCCCCTGGCCTGGCTGGAGGACGGCTTCATCCGCTCCGCCGGCCTCGGCGCGGCCTTTCGGGCCGGCGCCTCCTTCGCGCTGGACCGGCACGGCCCCTATTACGACCCGGCGCGGGAGAGCGACCTGGCCCGGCTGCTGGCGACCGAACCCTTCCCGCCGGCCCTGCTGGCCCGTGCCCGCGCCCTGCGCCGGGCCGTGGTGGCGCGCGGGGTCACCAAGTACAATCTGGGCGGCGCGGCGCCGGTCATCGGCGCCCCGCCGGGCCGGCGGCGCATCCTTGTGCCGGGCCAGGTGGAGGACGATGCCTCCATCCGCCAGGGCGGCGGCGCCATCCGCCGCAACCTGGACCTGCTGCGCGCGGTGCGCGCGGCGGCGCCCGAGGCCTGGCTGGTCTACAAGCCGCATCCGGATATCGAGGCCGGATTCCGGCGCGGCCGCATCGCCACCCGGAACCTGGAAGGCCTGGCCGACCAGGTGCTGCGCGGCGCGCCCATGGCGCCGCTGTTTGGCCTTGTGGACGAGGTCCATACCATCACCTCCCTCACCGGCTTCGAGGCGCTGCTGCGCGGCCTGCCCGTGACCTGCTGGGGCACGCCCTTCTATGCCGGCTGGGGCCTGACCACGGATCGCGGCCCGATTGCGACACCACCAAGGACGCGCCGCCTGACCTTGGACGAACTGGTGGCCGGCGCGCTGATCCTCTATCCGCGCTGCATCGACCCGCTCACCCTGCTGCCCTGCCCGCCGGAGGTGCTGCTGGACCGCATGGACCGCCCCGACCTCTTCCCCCCCGGCCGCCGCGCCCGGCTGCGCGCCGCCCAGGGCCTTGTCACGCGCGCCATCGCCTGGATGCGGGGCTGGCGATGAGCGGGATCGTCATCAGCGGTGCCTCCCGCGGCCTCGGCGCGGCGCTGGCCCGGCGCCACGCCAGGCCGGGCGCGCGGCTGCTGCTGACCGCGCGGTCCGCCGCGGCGCTGGAGGCGGTGGCGGAGGCCTGCCGCGCGCAGGGCGCCGCCGTCACCACCCTCGCCTGCGACATCACCGAGGCCGCGATGCTGGCCGCGGCGCTGGCGGCCTTCGAGGCGGCGGGGCCGGTCGATCTCGTCATCGCCAATGCCGGCACCTCTGCCGGCACCACGCCGGATGGCACGCCGGAGGATGCGGTGGCCGCCGCGCGGCAGGTGGCGGTGAACCTGATCGGCGCCATAAACCTGGTGGGCCCGCTGTTGCCGGGCATGCGGGCGCGGCGGGCCGGGCGCATCGGGCTGATCGCCTCGGTCGCCGGGCTGCGCGGCCTGCCGGACTTCCCGGGCTATTGCGCCAGCAAGGCCGGGCTGATCGGCTGGGGGGAGGCGCTGCGCGCCCAGCTCGGCCCGGCCGGCATCCGCGTCACGGTGGTCACGCCCGGCTTCTTCGAAAGCGCCATGGGCGCCCGCTTCCATGGCCGGCGCATGCTTGTGCTCAGCCAGGACCAAGCGGCGGACCGTGTCTGCCGCGCCCTGGCCGCCGGCGCGCCGCGCGCCGCCTTCCCCTGGCCGCTGGCGCTCGGCCTGCGGCTTCTGGCGCTTCTGCCGCCCCGCCTGGGCGATTGGGCGGTGCGGCGCATGCGCTTCCGGGTCAGCCCGGAGGGGTGACGGTCACTCCACCACCGCGCCCGAGGCGCGGATCACCGGGGCCAGCTGGGCGGCGCTAGCGCGGCGGAAGTCGAACAGCGCCTCGGGCCCCATCGGCCAGGGCGTCGCGCCATTCTCCTGGAACTTCGCCTGCAGGTCGGGGCTGGCCAGCGCCTGGCGCGTCAGCTCCGACAGCCGCTCCACCATGGCGCGCGGCAGCGCCGCCGGCGCGACGATCCCGGCCCAGGAGGTGACCTCGAAGCCCGGCAGGAATTCGGCCATGGCCGGCACCTCCGGCGCCTGCGGGCTGCGCGCCAGGCCGGTGACGGCCAGCGCCCGGGCCTGGCCGCCGCGCGCGCTGGCCAGGCTCTGCGGGATATTGTCGAAGATCATGTGCACCCGCCCGGCCTGCACATCCAGCTGCGCCGCCGCACCACCGCGATAGGGCACATGCACCATCTCCAGCCCGGCCATCTGCCTGAACATCTCGCCCGCCAGATGGACCGTGGTGCCGGAGCCGGGGCTGGCGAAGGTATAGCGGCCGGGATTGGCGCGGATCAGCGCGATCAGCTCCGGCACCGTCTGCGCCGGCACGTCCTTGTTGACGATCAGCAGGTTCGGCAGCTGCCAGAGCCCGCCGATATAGGTGAAGTCCCGCTCCACATCGAAGGCCATGTTCGGCCGCAGCGTCGGCGAGATGGCCAGCGAGGAGACGGAGCCGAGGCCGATCACCGTGCCATCGGCCGGTGCGCGCGCGATGGCCGTCATGCCGATATTGCCGCCCGCCCCGGCCCGGTTCTCCACCACGAAGGACTGGCCGGTGAGCTCGCCCAGCTTGGCGCAGACCAGGCGCACCAGCGTATCCACGCCGCCGCCGGGGGCGAAGGGCGTGATGAAGCGCACCGCCTGGTTGGGCCAGGTGCCCTGCGCCAGGGACACACCGGGCACCGCGACCGTGGCCATCAGGCTGCGTCGTGAGATATGCATCGAACCTTCCTCCCATCCCGTCGGGGCTCTCCGGCCCCAGCTGACGAAACAGTAACGAGAGGCGCCGGCGCGCGTAAACATCCGCCTGCGACCGCAAGCGCGGCCCTTAGCCCGTGGCCTGCGGCGCCATGGTGCCCGGCGGGCCGGATGCCGCCTCCGGCAGGCGCGGGCCCACCCGGTCGGCATCCAGCGTCTGCACGATGGCCTGCACCGCGGCCGCCCGGCCGTCCCGCCCATAGAACACGCCGCGCAATTGCGTCGTGCCCTGCAGGGCGGCCAGGAAGGCGTCCCGCAGACCGAGATCGGGCAGCGCCGCCTCCGCCCAGAAGCGGTCGAGCGGGCCCTGATGCGCGAGGCCCGGCACGTTCCACACCGCCTGGCCCAGCGCCTTGGCCGGCCGGCCCAGCGCCAGGGCGCGCAGCCCGACGGTGCTGTTGATGGTCACCAGCCCGCGTGCCCGCTGCAGCATGGCATCGAGCGGCCCGTGATGCGCCACATGCACCCGGCCGGCGACCCCGGCACGCGCGGCCATCGCCGCCACGCGCCGGGTCCAACGCTTCACGCAGGGATCCAGCGGATGCACCTTCACCAGCAGATGCGCCCCGGCCGGCGCCATGCGGGCGAAGCTGTCCATGACCTCCGCGATCGGCGTATCGAGGTCCGGATAGGGCGAATAGGCGCGGACGGAGAAATCGGTCTCCATCTGCATGGCGAAAAGCCAGAAGGGCGCCGTGCCGATCCGGGCCAGGGCCCGCTCCCCTTCCGCAAATTCCGCGCGCCGCCGCAGCAGCCGCAGGGCGATGCCCGCATAGGTGGAGACGGGGTGGTGCAGCTGGTGGCTGCGGTAATGCGCGAAGGGCCAGGGCGCCAGGTTCGCCAGGTGATAGGCCACGTCCCACATGGCCTGCAGACGGAAGTCGTCGCGGTAGCGCTCCGTCAGGTCGGCCGGCGGCAGGCCCGCGGCCAGGGCGCGGATCGCCGCCGGGTCACGCGGGAAATGGCTGTCGCCGCCCATCCCGTCGCGCTCCAGCGTCACCCAGTCGGGCCGGAAATAGCCGAAATCCGTCACCGCCACCGCAATGCCGCGCCGATGCGCCGCGGCGATGGCCGCGCGGTGATAAGCGCGCTGCTCCCCCAGAAGCAGGATATCCGTGATGCGGTGCCGGTCCAGGTAGCTGCCGATGAAGTCCGGCCAGGCCGCCTCCCGCCCCCCGAAATCCACCGCCTTCCGCATGCCGGGCTGCTGCCGCCAGAACAGGCGGTCGCCCAGCGAGAGGTTGATGCGGTGCACCTCGTGGCCCAGACGCGCCAGCCCGGCTGCCACCTCGGCGAAGACCGGACTGATCGGCCCCTGGAGGAACAGGAAGCGGCGCGGCCCCGGGCGAGGCCCCTGCAGGGGGCGGTCGCCGCTTCCGGCATCGGGCGGCGGGCCGGCGGGCAGGCGACCCTCCGGTCCCGGAGCGGGGTCCGGCACGGCGGTGATGGGATCTGGCGGCGACATGAATGGCCCATAGCCACCAAGCGGCCCGGAACTGTCAATCCCGCCGCCGGCCCGCGCGGTTTCGGCGCGTTTCACAGCACCGTGCCCTGCCAGATCCGCCAGCGGCCGGTCACCGGGGCCGGCAGCCGCGCCATGGCATTGCGCATGGCCGCATTGCCTTCGAGGATCCAGGAGATTTCCAGGCTGTTCCAGCCGCGCCGTCCGGCCAGCCCGATCGCCTCCCGCAGCAGCGCGCCCATGGCGAGCGCGGAGGCGGGGTGGCCGCGGAAGGCCTGGGTGATGCCGAGCATGGGCACCCGCGCCGATCCCACCCGCCCGGCCAGGGCGCCGGCCAGCCTGACCCAGCCGAAGGGCAGCAGCCGGCCATCCGCGGGCATCGCCTCCGCCAGGTTGGGCACCACGGCCACCAGCCCGACCGGCTGGCGGTCCCATTCGGCGAAGACCACCTCCCCCGTGAAGAGCAGCGGGCGCAGCAGCCGGCCGAGGCTCGCCACCTCCGCCGGCCGCAGGGCCACCGCGCCCCAATTGGCGCCCCAGGCGTCGTTGTAGAGCGCGGCGATGCGCACGACCTCGGCCGCATAGTCGCGGCGGTCCATCACCCGCAGGCGCAGCCGCGCCAGCTCCGCCGGGCGCTTCAGTGCCAGCGCGGCGAAGCGCGCCGAATGCCGCTCCGCCGGCACATCCAGGGTGCAGGCCACCACATCCTGGACAGGGGCGAGGCCCGCCGCCTCCAGCATCCCCGGCAGCCAGTCCGGCGTACCGGGCATGCGCAGCATCGGCGGCCGGTCGTGGAAGCCAAGCTGCGCGCCTACCTCATGGTTGATGGTGAATGACAGCGGCCCGGTCATATCCGCCCGGCCGGCCGCGGCGATGAAGCGGCGCACGGCTGCCAGCAGGGCCTCGACCACCGCCGGGTCCCGTTCCGTGCACAGGAAGCCGAAGCTGGCCGGCGCGGCCGCATCATGCGGCACGCAGGCGGCGATTCGGCCAACCACGGTGCCATCCCGCCAGGCCAGGAACCGCGCCACCGCGTGATCCCGCAGAAAGCCGAAGAAGGCCGGATCGAACATCCGCGCCTCCTCCCAGCGCAGCGGGACCGACCAGCCGAGGCCCCGCAGCCGCGCCGGCAGCGCGTGGAAGGCCCGTGCCTCGGCGCCGGTGAGGACGGGTGCTGTGCGCAGGCTCACCCGGCCAGGTCGGCCGGGGCAACGCCATCGGTCGCCGCCACCAGGGCCACCACGGCGTCGCGTACATCCTGCTCGGAGTGTTCGGCCGAGAGGAAGAAGCGCAGCCGCGCCAGCTTCTCCGGCACCGCCGGGAAGACGATGGGCAGCGCGTTCACGCCATGCTCGAGCAGCGCCGCGGAGACGCGGATGGCGCGCACCGAACTGCCCAGCACGACGGGCACGATGCCCAGCCCCTCCGAGTTGCCGGTATCGAAGCCATGCGCCCGGCACAGGTCGCGGAACAGGCGTGAATTGGCCTGCAGCTTCGCCACCCGCCAGGGCTCCGCCGCCATGATGTCCATGGCCGCCGCGGCGGAGGCGGCGAGCGGCGGCGAGAGGCCCACGGAGTAGACGAAGCCCGGCACGGTATGGCGCATCCAGTCGATCAGGTCGGCGCGCGCCGCGATATAGCCGCCGGCGGCGCAGAGCGTCTTGGACAGGGTGCCCATCCAGATATCGATCTCGCCGGGATCGACCCCCGCCGCCTCGAAGACGCCCTTGCCGGTGGCGCCGACGCAGCCCAGGCCATGCGCGTCATCCACCATCAGCCAGGCATCGTGCTTGCGGGCGATCTGCAGCAGCGCGGCCAGGTCGGGGACGTCGCCGTCCATGGAATAGTGCCCCTCCACCAGCAGCAGCGCCCGCCCGGCGCTGCGCCGCACGGCCGCGAGCTCCCGCTCCGCGGCGCGCGCATCGTTATGGGCGAAGGAGACGCGGCGCGCGCCGGAAAGCTTGGCGCCCTCGACGCAGGAATTGTGGATGGCGGCGTCGTGCACGATCACGTCGCGCGGCCCCATCAGATGGCCGATGACGGTCACATTGGTCGCATGGCCGCTGACGAAGGCAAGCGCGGCCTGCTGCCCGTAATGCGCCGCCAGCCGCCGCTCCAGCTCCCCATGCACCGGCCTTTCGCCGGAGACGAGGCGCGAGGCGCTGGCGGAGATGCCGTAGCGCGCCATGGCCTCCGCCGCCGCCTGGTGCAGCCGCGCATCGCCATTCAGGCCGAGATAGTCGTAGGAGCCGAAATTGATGATGTCGCGATTGCCGATCAGGCTATGCGCGCCGGCCCGCCCTTCATGCGCCCGGAAGAAGGGGCTTTCGATGGACAGCGCGCCCATCGCCTCCCGCATCAGGCCCCAGTCGCGCAGGCCCTGGATGGCGCCGAAGCCGCGCTGGTCGGAGGCCGCCTGCGCTTCCTGCCCCTCGCGCCGCCGTGCCAGGCGTTGCACCAGCGCCATGCGGGCGGCGTTGGAAAGCCCGAACCCTTGACCGCGAATCATACTGGCCCGCCGAACCCCCTGCCCTGCCGTCCGCCCATCCTATTCGGCGGCGCGGATCGTCTGCGTGCTGGGTTCGAAGGATTCCATCAGCGTGGAGATGGTGACTTCATCGCCCGCCGGCGCCAGCGCCGCATCGGCGATCTGGCGCGCCAGGGCACCTACAGTCAACTCCTCCGTAAGCGCCGCCAGCGCGACCTGCAGCCCAAGGCGCTGTTCCAGCCCGCCGCGCAACTCCAGCGCGCCGAGGCTGTCGAGGCCGAGGCCGGTCACCGCGGCCTCCGCCGCCACCGCATCCGGAGGCAGGCGCAGGATGCGGGCGATCTCCTCCGTCACCAGCCGCAGGATCAGCGCCTCCGCCTCCGGCCGCGGCAGTGTCGGCAGGCGGGCGCGCAGATCCTCCCCGGCGGCGGGCGCCTCCGATCCGGCCAGCACCGCCAGCATCGGCTCCGCCATCATCGGCAGGGCGAGCCGCCCCTCCCCCGTCGCCAGCCGCACCAGCAGCGGGGCGGCATCGGCGGATGCCAGCAGCGCCGGCAGGGCGGAGAGCGACTCGTCAGCCGTCATGGCGGCAACCCCCAGGCGGCGGTTCAGCTTTTCCGCCTTCTCCCGGTCATCGGCCAGCATGCCGACATCGGCGATCGGGCCCCAGCAGATGGCGAGCGCCGGGCGCCCGGCGGAGCGCCGCCGGCGGGCCAGGGCCTCCAGCGCCGCATTGGCGGCGACGTAGTTCGCCTGGCCGGGATTGCCGAAGGCGGTGGTGGCAGAGCTGAACAGCAGGAACAGGGAGAGCGGGTCCGCCGCCGTCAGCCGGTCCAGATTCTCCGCCGCCCGCAGTTTCGGCGCCAGCACGCGCTGGAAGCGCGCCGCATCCATGGCCGTGGCGGCGCCGTCATCCAGCACCGCGGCCGCATGCACCACGCCCCCGATCGGCCGCGCCGCCCGGATTTTCGTCAGTGTCGCCTGCAACGCGGCGGCGTCCGTCGCATCGCAGAGGTGCAGCGCCGGGCGGGCGCCCAGCGCCGATAGCTCGCGCAGCGCGGCGGCGGCTTCCTCCCCGCCCCGGCGGCCGATCAGCGCGAGGTGCTTGGCACCCTGACCCACCAGCCAGCGCGCCGTGGCCAGGCCGAAGCCGCGCGTGCCGCCGACCTCCACGATGGTCCGGTCGGCCGGCGGCGCCCAGGCAGCGGCGGCGGCCGGACGTTCCGCCGGCGGGCGGATCACCAGCTTGCCGATATGGGCGGAGGCCTGCAGCGTGCGGAAGGCGGCCTCCACCTCCTCCGGCCCGAACAGCGCATGCGGCAGCGGCCGCAGCGTGCCATCCTGCAACCGGTCCCGCACCTGGCCCAGCAGCCGCGCGGCCTGGCCCGGCCGGGCGCGCGGCAGCTCATCCACATCCACCGCGAAGTAGCTGGCATTGCGCCGCAGCGGCCGGATCGGCGCGCGGCGGTTTTCCACATAATCGCGCTTGCCCAGCTCCACGAAGCGCCCGAAGGGTTTTACCAGTCCCAGCGAGCGCTCCATGGCCTCGCCGGCCAGGGAATTGAGGACGACGTCCACGCCCTCGGGCCAGGCGGCACGCAGCGCGTCGGCAAAGCCGGGGTCGCGGCTGTCCAGCAGCAGTTCGGCGCCGGCGGCGCGCAGAAAGGCGCGCTTGGCGGGGCTGCCCGCGGTCATGGCGATGCGGGCGCCGATCGCCTGCGCCACCTGCAGCGCGGCCAGGCCCACGGCGCCGGCGCCGCCATGGATCAGCACCGTCTCGCCCGCCTGCAGGTCGGCGCAGGTCTCCAGCGCATGCATCGCGGTCATGAAGGCCACGGGGATGGTCGCGGCCTGCACCGGGTCCAGCCCCTCCGGCAGCGGCGCGATCGCCTCCACGCGGGTGATGACGCGGGCGGCAAGCGCCCCCGGGGCGAAGCCGAAGACGCGCGTGCCGGGGCGCAGCGCAACGCCCGGCCCGGCCTGCTCCACCACGCCGGCGCATTCCATGCCGAGCGTCGGGCCGGCGAAGCCGGCCTCCAGCACTTCCTCGGGCAACAGGCCCTGCGCCCACATCAGGTCGCGGAAATTGAGGCCCGCGGCCTCGACGCGCAGCGCCACCTCGCCGGGACCCGGCGCGCGGGTCGCGGCGGCCTCCCAGCGCAGGGTGCCGAGCCGGCCCGGCTGGCCGATGCCGAGCGCCAGGGGGCCGCCCGGGGCGGGCGTCGTCAGGCCCTGCTGCAGGCGCGGTACCAGCCGTGCATCCGCGCCCAGCGTCACCTCCGGCTCCGGCGCCGCCTGGCCGAGCTCGGCGGCGAGGCGGCGCGCTGCGGCTTCCGGCGCCATGCCAGGCGCCAGGTCGATCCGGCGCGGCCGCAGCGCCGGCATTTCGTTCGCGAGCACGCGCATCAGGCCGAGCAGCGCGGCGGCCTCGGGCACATGGCGCCCCTCGGCCGGCTGCAGCCCGCCCTGGGTCACCAGGACGAAGCCCGCCGCCGTGCCGGAAGCGGCCTCGGCCAGGCGGGTGACGGCGGCGAGCGTTTCGGCCAGCGCCGCTTCCGCCGGTGCGGCCAGCGCCAGGATGCGGGCGCCGCGCAGTTGGCCGGGCGCCGGCAATTCGCCGAGCGGCACCCGGGCCACCTCCGCCCCGCGCCTTTGCAGCCGCGCCGCCAGCGCCTCGGCCAGCGGGGCGGAGGCGGCATCGGTCAGGATCAGGCTGCGCGGCGGGGCGGGCGGGGCGGCGGCGGGCGGCGGCGGCTGTTCCGCCGCCAGCAGCAGGGCCGGCCAGGGCGCGCAGCCCAGCGGCTCCGCCACAATGGCGCGGAACCCGGCCTCCGACAGGCGCCCGAGCCAGAGCGCCTCATCCGGCAGCGCGCCCCCGGCGGAACCGCCCACCGCATCCGGCCCCAGGCCGGTCCACCAGGCCGGGTCCTGGCCACACACGAAGGTCCAGACGCGGCCGGGCAGCGGCTCCACCAGCAGCAGCGCGCCCCCCTCCGCCAGCGCCGGGCGCAGCGCGGCGGCGAGCGCGGAGCCCGCCTTCGCCCGGGCAGCGGGCGCCAGGCCGATGACGAGGTCCGCCACCAGCGGCGGCGCGGCGGTGCCCAGCGGGTCCCCAAGGGGATTCCAGACCACGCCGCGGATCTCGCTGCCGGCGGCCATGCCCTCCGGCAATTCGGGCAGCGGCACGCGGCCTTCGCCGGCGGCGACATAGACCAGGGCGCGGCCCAGCGGCGCCAGCCGCGCCAGCACGCGCCGCGCCAGCACGCCACCGGCGGCCCCCACTTCCAGGATACGGAGCGGCCGGGTTTCCGGCCAGGCGGCGGCCAGCGCGCCCACCGCGGCGGCCAGCGCCTCCGCCAGCCGCGCCATGGCCTCGCCCTGGGCGGGCGGCGGCTGCGGGTCGCGGGCCTGGCCGGCGAGCGCCTCCGGCAGCCGCTCCGCCGCCTCCGCCACCCAGGCGAGGTCGAGCGCGAGCGCGGGCTGTTCCGCCAGGACGGAGCGCCAGATCTCGCCCGCCTCCGGCAACGCACCCTCCGACAGCAGGCGGATGCCGCCGGGCGTGCCCTTCTGCACCGGTTCCGCCGCGCCATCCTCCACGAGGGCGCGGCGCAGGAAGGCCTCATAGGCGGAGGCCTCGGGCGCAGCCTCGTGCAGCGCGGGCTCGGTGGCATAGAGCCCCTGGGCGGCGGCGGCGACATGCGCCTCCAGCAGCAGCGCGGCTTCCGTCAGGTCGAGGCCCGCGGCCGCCGCGCGGGCGGCGTCCAGGGCCGGTGCCAGGGCGGGCGCGGGGGGCGCGCCCTCCGCCGCCGGGGCCAGGCCGATGCGATAGGCGGCCTCCAGCGCGGCGGCCGCGCCCGGCAGGGCGAAGCGCTGGAAGACGGCATCCTCGATGCGGGCAACGATCCGGCCCACCGCATCGCGCAGCACCATCCGCGCGGTGGCCGACCGCATGCCGCGGCGGGTCAGCGTCACCTCCGCCATCACGGCGGCGGCGGCGCCGGGCTGCGCCACCAGCCGTCCGAAGCGCACCGGCACCAGGCCGGTGCCGGGCGGCGGCGGGGAATCGGCGAGCAGGCCGAAGAGCCCCTGCATGGCGCCATCCAGGCGCGAGGGGTGCAGCAGGTAGCCCTCGTCGGGCGGCGCGGCCTCGGGGAGTGCCAGCCGCACGCGGACCTGGCCTGGCACGGAGGTTGGCGCCACGGAGTCCACGGCCGCGAAGGCCGGGCCATAGGTCAGGCCGAGCCCCGCGGCGATGGCGCGCAGGCTGGCGCCATCCATCGCGGCCGGCGTCCCGCCCGGTCCGGGCGCCACGGCAGGGGGCGGGCTCAGCGCAGCGACGGTGGCGGCACGCAACTCACCTTCCGCATGCAACGCCCAGGCTTCCTCGGACAGGCGCCGGCGGCCCTCGATGCGAAAAAGGCCGGTGGCGGCATCCAGCGTGCAGCGCAGCTCGCGCGCCCGGCCATGCTCCAGCGTCACCGCGCGGAGGATGCGGAATTCCGCCACTTCCAGCGCCGCGGCCTCCGGGTAGCGGGTGCGGGCGGCGGCCAGGGCCATGTCCAGCATGCCGGCAGCCGGCAGCACCGCATCCGGGCCGAGGCGATGATCGGCCAGCCAGGGTGACTGTTCCGTATCCAGCGACTTGGTCCAGACCCCCGGCTCCGCGCCGCGACGGATGCCGAGCAGCGGGTGGTCCTGGACGGCATTGACCAGGTGGCTGGCCTCCACCGTCTCCGGCTGCCAGACCGGCTTGCGGTCGAAGGGCGTCAGCGGCAGGCGGTGCTCCGTTGGGCCGGCGAAGGCGGGCCCTTCGCGCGGATCGGCGCCGGCGGCGAAGGCGCGGTCGGCGATGGCGGGGAAAGGGTCCGCGCCATCCACATCGCGCTTGCTGAGGCTGACGAGATTCGCCGCCTCCACCCCCGCCGCGCGCGCCGTCTCCCGCAGATAGGATTGCAGCACCGGATTGGGGCCGACTTCCAGGAAAAGCCGGGCGCCGCGGGCGATGGCGGTGCGCAGCGCCGGCTCGAACTTCACCGGCTGGCGCAGGTTGCGCCACCAATAGACCGGGCCCAGCGCATCGCCTTCCAGCAGCTCGCCCGTGACGGTGGAGACCATGGGCACCTGGCCCGGCTGGCCTGCCAGGCCGATCAGCTCCTCCAGCAGCCCATCCCGCACCGGGTCCATGGCAGCGCTGTGGAAGGCATAGTCGAGGTCGAGCGGCACATAGGCGAGGCGCCTGGCCTCCGCCGCCTGGCGCAGCCGGTCCAACTCCGCCTCCGGCCCCGCCAGGGTGACGGCGGCGGGGCCGTTCAGCGCGGCGATCTCGATGCGGCCATCCAACCCGGCGGTGGCGATCAGCGCGGCGGCCTCGGACGGCGTCGCGCCGAGGGCTGCCATGCGGCCCTGGCCACGCGTGCGGTGCTGCTGGCGGGAGCGCGCGACCACCAGCCGCGCGGCGGCGTGCAGGTCGAGCAGGCCCGCGGCATGGGCCGCCGCCACCTCCCCCACCGAATGACCGAGCACCATGTCCGGCCGCAGCCCCTCGGCCGCCAAGGCCTGCAGGCTGGCCACCTGGATGGCAAAGAGCAGCGGCTGGGCAATATCCGTGGCGGCGAGCTGTTCCGCCGTGACGCCGGCCTCCACCATCTCCCGCGGCGACCAGCCGAGCAGCGGCGCCAGCGCCGCACCGGCGGCGAGAAGGCCGGCGCGGAAGGGGGCGGAGGTGGCGAGCGCATTGCGCCCCATGCCCGCGAATTGCGCGCCATTGCCGCTGAAGACGAAGCAGAGCCCGCCGGAGGCGCCGGCGACACCCGTGGCGGGTGCAGCACCCGGCCGCGCCTCCCCACGCCGCCAGGCCGCGAGCGCGGCGGCCAGGGCCGGACCCTCCGCCCCGCGCAGCGCCAGGCGATGCGGATGCAGGTCGCGATGCCGCGCCGCGCCGCGCGCCAGGGCCGCGGTCTCGGCCGGCGTCGCCTGGGCCAGGCGGGTTTCCCATTCCGCCGCCAGCGCGCCCAGCGCGGCGGCGGACCGCGCGGACAGCAGCAGCGGCGGCGCAGGCGCGCCCTTCGCCTGCCCCACCACCCGGCGCGGCGGCGGGGCCGGGCCAAGCAGGACGGAAGCATTGGTGCCGCCGAAGCCGAAGGAGTTCACGCCGACAACCGGCGCAGGGTGATCCGCCAGCGGCTCCAGCGCCGCCGGGACGCGGATGTTCAACCCGGAAAAATCGATGTTCGGGTTCGGATTGCCCTGGTGCAGGGTCGGCGGCACCTGGCGCTTCTCCAGCACCAGCATCGCCTTCAGCAGGCCGGCGACGCCGGAGGCCGGCTCCAGATGGCCGATATTGGTCTTGATCGAACCCACCGGCAGCGGCGACGCGCGCCCGGCCGCCGCCTGGCCGATCGCCCAGGCCTCCGCCGGGTCGCCGGCCTGGGTGCCGGTGCCATGTGCCTCGAAATAGGCCAGCCGGTCGCCCGTGACCTCGGCCGCTTCCATCACCTGGCGGATCAGCTTCGCCTGCGCATCCCGGTTCGGCAGGGACAGGCCGATGGAACGGCCGACGGCGCTGACGCCACTTGCCAGGATCACGCCGCGGATCGGATCGCCCGCGGCGAGTGCCGCATCCAGCGGCTTCAGCAGGAAGGCGGCCGCGCCCTCCGCCCGCACATAGCCATCGGCCTCCGCCGCGAAGGCGCGGCAGCGGCCGGTGGGGGAGAGCATGCCGGCGCGGGAGAAGCCGACGAAGGGAAAGGGCGAGAGCAGCATTTGCACCCCCGCCACCACCGCCGCCTCCAGCCGCCCCTCCGCCAGGGACTGGCAGGCGGCATGGAGCGCGACGAGGGAGGAGGCGCAGGCGGTGTCGATGGTCTCGGCCGCGCCGCGCAGGTCGAAGACATTGGTCAGGCGGTTGGACAGGATCGACAGCGCATTGCCGGTCATGAAGTACCGGTCGCCGCCGCTGTGATCGAGCAGCCGGAGGTCGCCGTAATCGGTCGAGGACCCGCCGACGAAGACGCCGATATCGCGCCCGGCGAGGGCGGAGGGGCGCTGCCCCGCATCCTCCATCGCCGCCAGCGTCACCTCCAGCAGCAGGCGCTGCTGCGGGTCCATCTCCGCGGCCTCGCGCGGGGAAATGCCGAAGGCGCCGGCATCGAAGCCGCGCACGTCGCCCAGCGTGCCGGCGGCGAAGGTATAGGACCGGCCCGGCTCGCTGCGCCGCGGATGCAGGAAGGCGGCCTGGTTGAAGCGGTCGGCCGGCACGGTGGAGACGGCGTCGGTGCCTGATTCCAGCAGCGACCAGAGGGCCTGGATATTGGCGGCGCCCGGCAGCCGGCAGCCCGCGCCGAGGATGGCGATGGGCATGGCGGAGCGACGGGCAGCCGCCCTTCGGGGGCGGGCGGGGTTCATGCGGCGGTCGCCCTCAGCGCCGGCTCGCATGGCAGGGGGCGGCGCTCATGGCGCGCTCTCGTCGCGCCGCTGGGCGCCGGGCATGGCCAGCGGCCGTTCGGCGGCGCGTTCCGCCAGGGCCGGGGGCGCCGTCAGGGCCTCGGCCGGGCGCTTCAGAAGATCGCGAAACAGGCGCTCCACCTCGACGAAATGGGCATCCCAGCTTGGCGGCTTCCAGCCATTCATGCGGCTCAGCTGGGCGCGCCGGCTGCCGCTGTCGGGGCGGGCATAATCCAGTACGGCGCTGCGCCAGGCCATGCCGTCGAGCGGATCCAGATAGTCCGGCACCTGCCGGCCCACCTCGCGCAGCGCCGGCAGGTCCGAGGCCAGGGCGGGCACGCCGAGCGCCAGGCTTTCGGCCAGCGGCAGGCCGAAACCCTCGGCGAAGGAGGGGAAGAGCAGGGCGCGGGCGCCGCGCAGCAGGGAGGCGACCTCCCGGTCCGGCAGGGAGCCGGATTCGCGCACCAGCCCATCCAGCGCGGAACACCGCTCCAGCATGTCCAGCACGTTCTCATTCTCCCAGCCGCGGCGGCCGACCACAACCAGGCGCGGCGCGGCACCGCCCATGCTGGCGGCGAACTGGCGCCACAGGTTCAGCAGCAGCAGGTGGTTCTTGCGCGGCTCGATGGTGCCGAGCGCCACGAAATAGGGGCGCAGCGCCACCGGCGGCGCCTCCACCACCGACGGCGTGACGCCGAGCGGCGCGACGGCGACCAGCGGCCGGTCCGGCCGCGCCGCCAGCCAGGGCGAAAGCTCCGCCGCTGTGGCCGCGGAATTGACGATGATGGCGTCTGCCATGGCGGCCGTGGTGATGATGCGGCGCCGGTGCTTCTCAGCCTGGCCGGCGCGGGCGAATTCCGGATGGTGCAGCGGGATCAGGTCATGGATCAGCGGCACGAAGTGGCAGCCATTGCGCCGCATCGAGGAGATCCGCCCCGGCCGCTCCAGCGCCCGGTGCGAGACCAGCAGGAAGCATTTCGGGCCTGGCCGGCGCAGCGCCTCGTTCAGCGCGGGGCGGCCGAAGGGCAGCGACAGCCGCGCCCGCCGGGCGGCGCCGGATGCCAGCCGGGTGCCGCTCTCCCAGGATTCCTCCAATGCCACCACCAGCTCCCGCACCAGGGCGGTGGGCAGCGCGGCGAAGCCCAGCAACGGCACCTCCGCGACGAAGGTGCAGTTCGCCGGGTCATTCGTCGCCCAGTGCCGGGCATAGGCCAACTCAACCCTGTCGATACCGGACGGGGCCGAGCGGTGTGCAACCGTCAGGAGCCGGGAGATGTCCAGGAAGACATGCACGCCTAGCAATCTCCTCGCATCACGGGGGGCCGCCAGAGGTCCAACATCACCCGGTGGCGGTGCAACACGTTGATCTCCTTAGCGTGCACCGCAATAATGTCGCGACGGAGGCCGCGAAAGGCCTCACAATCCTGTGTTAAATTAAGCTGAAGGTCAATCTCTTTTTTTCAACACTTTTGGAACATTCGCCTGCTGCGTGTGTGACCCGCCACGCCCCTACCCCTGTTCCGGGTGGATAACGTTGGTCGACAACCCCTGCAGCAGCACGTCGCGCATGGTCTCGGCGCTCTTGCGGCGGATGTCCAGCCAGGCTTCCGGCGTATGGAAGGCGCTGTGCGGGGTGATCACCACGCGGCCCCGCAGCCAGGGCTCCCGCGCCCGATAGGCGGCCAGCAGGCCTGGAATGGGCTCCACCGGCGGCTCCACCGGGATCACATCGAGGCCCGCGCCGGCGATATGACCTGACCGCAGGCCAGCTTCCAGCGCGTCGATATCGAGGCTGGTGCCGCGCGCGGTATTCACCACCACCGCAGCCTCCGGCAGCCAGGCGAGCTCGCGCGCACCGATCATCCCGCGCGTCTCCCGCGTGTCCGGCGCGTGGATCGAGAGCACGTCCGCACCACGCATCAATTCTTCGAGCGTGCGGGCGCGGGTGATGCCGAGCGCGCGGTCCACGCCATTCGGCAGGTGCGGGTCGTAGAATCGGACCTTGAAGCCGAAGGCCTTCGCCCGCAGCGCCACGGCGGTGCCGATGCGGCCGAGGCCGACGATGCCGAAGCCCTGCACCTCCGCCCTGCGGATCAGCGGGCTGTCGGCATAGCGCCAGGGGGCGGGCGGGTCGGCCCGCTGCAGGTCGTGGTGTAGGATGATGCCGCGGCGCAGCGCCAGGGCCAGCGAGATGGCATGGTCGGCCACCTCCTGCGTGCCATAGTCGGGCACGTTGCAGACGGTGATGCCGCGCGCGGCGCAGGTGGCGCGGTCCAGCCGGTCATAGCCGACGCCCATGCGGACCACGACGCGCAGCTTGGGGAAGCGGGCGATGTCCGCGGCGCGCAGCCAGTGCCGGAAGATCAGCAGGCCATCGACCTTGGCGCAGACCGCGTCCGGCAGCGCATCCAGCGTGCCGGTATGGGGCGCGCCGCCATGCAGGATCTCGACTCCAGCGCCGAGGATCTCCTGCTCCAGCAGCGTGTCCGGATACATTCCCTCGGGCTCGAGGACCGTCAGTTGCGCCACGCCTTGTCTCCCTCCCGCCGCTCCGGGCTGCCCCCGGTTGCGGATCGGGCGGCATCCTCGCCGCTGCCGCGCCCGGCGGCAACCGGACCGGGCGCGAAGGCAGCCATGCAGCCGGGCCGGTTCAGGCCCGGCCCGGCTGCCCAGGCGTCAGGCGCGCCACCAGCCGCGCTTGCGCGGCAGATCGGCCACGGCCCCCTCCCCCAGCACGATCGGCGCCACCGGCGGGGCCGCCACCGGCTCCTCCGGCTTGGCGACGGGCTGCGCCGGCTCCGGCTCCGGCGCCGGGGCGGCCGGCACGGCAGCGGCAGGCGGCTCCGCGAGTGCCGAGTCGGCGGGCACCGCCGGCTCCGCCGGCGCTGGCACGGCGACCGGTTCCTGCGCCACCACGGGCGAGGCCTCCGGAGCCTCGGGCTGCGGCAGTTCCGCGGGCGCGGCCTCCGGCGCCGGCATGGGCGCCGCCACAGCTTCCTGCGGCTGCGGGGCCGGGGTGGTGCGGCGGGTCGTCACGGCGCGCTCGGCCGCCTGCTCGGCCGCCTCCATCGCCATGAAGATGTCGTCCATATGCCCAGCGAAGGGATCGGCCGGCGTCGGCGCACGGCGCGCCGGCGGGGGGGCCTGGGGCAGGGTCGGGCTGGGCGAGGCGGCGACCAGTTCGGACGGCTGCTCACCCTCCTCACGCCGGCGGCGGCCACCGCGGCGGCCGCGGCGGCGGCGGCGCGCCGCCTCATCCTCGGGCCCCTCCTCGGCCTCCGCCTCGGGCATCTCGCCAGCCGACGGCGCGGCCTCCGCGACCGGCTCGCCGGCCTCGGGCATCTCCGCGGTCAGTTCGGACGTCTCCTCGCCCTCCTCGGCCTCCTCGTCGGCGCCGCCTTCCTCGGCGTTGCCATCCTCGGCCGTGCCGGCATCGCCCGCCTGGCCCTCCAGGCCATCGCGGCGCCCGCCACGCCGGCGACGGCGACGGCGACGGCGGCCGGCCTCGCCCTCGGCCCCATCGACGGGCTTCTCGCCCGGGATCTCGGCCCGGGGCCGCGGTTCGGCCTGCGGGGCGGGCTCGGCCTCCAGCTCCTCGGCCTCCGGCGCCTCATCGGCCTCGGGCTCCGGCGCGTAATCCATCCGCAGCGCGGAGGGGCGCTCGGGCAGCGCGTCCGGATTGGCGGCACGGGTGCGCTCGATGCGCAGCGCCGGCGGGATCAGCGTATCGTCCGGCTGCACCAGAACGCGCATGCCGAAGCGCTGCTCGATCTGGCCCAGCCGCTCCCGCTTCTGGTTCAGCAGCCAGAGCATCACCGGCATGGCGACATGCACCACGATCTCGGCGGCGCGGCGCTTGGCGCCTTCCTCCTCGATCGCGCGCAGCACCTGCAGGCCGCTGCTCTCCACGCTGCGCACCAGGCCGCGGCCCTGGCAATGCGGGCAGGCGACATAGGCGTGCTCGACCACCGAGGGCCGCAGCCGCTGGCGGGACATCTCCAACAGGCCGAAATGGCTGATCCGGCCCACCTGGATGCGCGCGCGGTCCTGCTTCAGGGCTTCCTTCAGCCGGCGTTCGACCATGGCGTCGTTGCGCGACGATTCCATGTCGATGAAGTCGATGACGATCAGCCCGGCGAGATCGCGCAGGCGCAGCTGGCGCGCGACCTCGTCGGCCGCCTCCAGATTGGTGCGCAGCGCGGTGTCCTCGATATGCCGGTCGCGGGTGGCGCGGCCCGAGTTCACGTCGATGGAAACCAGCGCCTCGGTCTGGTTGATGACGATATAGCCGCCGGACTTCAGCTGCACATTCGGGCTGTGCATGGCGTCCAGCTGGGCATCCACGCCATAGCGGGCAAACAGCGGCACGCCGTCGCGCACCGGCTTCACCTTGTTCACATGCGCGGGCATCAGCATGCGCATGAATTCGCGCGCATCCTGGTAGGCCTCATCGCCCTCCACATGCACCTCCTCGACGTCCTTGCCGTAGACGTCGCGGATGGAGCGCTTGATGAGGTCGGCTTCCTCGTAGATGAGGGCAGGCGCGGTGCTGGCAAAAGTGCGCTCGCGGATGCCGTCCCAGAGGCGCAGCAGGTATTCGCAGTCCCGCTTGATCTCGGGCTTCGGCCGCTGCGCGCCGGCGGTGCGGACGATCAGCGACATGCCCTGGGGCAGCTGCTGCTCGTCGATGATCTCGCGCAGGCGCTTGCGGTCGCCGGCCGAGGTGATCTTGCGGGAGATGCCGCCGCCGCGCGGGCTGTTCGGCATCAGGACGGAGAAGCGGCCGGCCAGCGAGATATAGGTGGTCAGCGCGGCACCCTTTCCGCCGCGCTCCTCCTTCACCACCTGGATCAGCATGATCTGGCGGCGCTTGATGACCTCCTGGATCTTGTAGTGGCGCAGGAAGCGCGGCGGGATGCGGCGCTCGCGCGCATCGTCCTCGGTGCTGCCGCCGACCATCTCGGGCGGCGGCGCCTCGGAATTGCCGACGCTTTCCACATCGTCGTCCTGGCGGCCCCGGTCGCGGTCGCGGTCGCCACCGCGATCCCGGTCGCCACCGCGCTCGCGATCCCGGCCGCGGCCCCGGCCACCGCGATCCTGGCGCGGCCGGCCATGGCGGCGGGCGGCGCCGGCCTCGGTCGCGCCGGCCTCGTCGCCGGATTGGGTCTCGCCGGAGTCGGTCTCACCGGCATCGGACTCGCTGGAGCCGGCGTCGTAGGAGAAGCGGTGCGCGTCGCCGACCTGGCCGGCGTCGTCCTCGGCGCCCTCGTCGGCCAGCGCCTGCGCCTGGTCGGCCGCGGCCTCGGCATTCTCGCGCGCCTCGGCGTCGAGGGCGGCGTCCTCCGCCGCCTCCTGCGCGCGCTGCTCGGCGGCGGCGTCCTGGGGCGCCGGTTCGGCGGCCTCGCCCTCCGGCGTCACGGGGGCGGAGATGCGCTCCACCTCCATCGCCATCGGCATGGCGGCACCCCGGCCCGGCTCGCTTTCGTCGGACTGGCCCTGCTCGGATTCGGGCTGGTCAGATTCGGCCTGGTCGGACGGGCCCTGCTCGAAATCGTCGCGGGCAAATTCGTCAGCCTCGGCGCCGCCCTCGATGGCCGCGGCCAGGGCGCCGGTCAGGGCCTCGTCGCCGTCGCGGGCGGCCTCCTCGGCCTCCTCCCGCTCCTGCTCCTCGCGCGCCTCGGCCGCCTGCATCTCGATCAGGCGCTGCCGGTCGGCGACGGGCAGCTGGTAGTAGTCGGGGTGGATCTCGCTGAAGGCGAGGAAGCCGTGCCGGTTGCCGCCATATTCGACGAAGGCGGCCTGCAGGCTGGGTTCGACCCGCACGACGCGGGCCAGGTAGATATTGCCCTTCAGGGGCATCTTGTTGGCCGACTCGATATCGAAGGCCTCGAGCCGGTTGCCATCCAGCACCACCACCCGTGTCTCTTCGGGGTGGGATGCGTCGATCAGCATGCGCTTGGTCATGGAGGAGGGGACTCCGCACCGCGCTGCCCAGGGGGATCACCGGTGGGCCGGCTGCGGCGACAGGGGGTGGCGGGGCCCGAGACACGACGGATCGGCGGCAGGAAATCGTCCATGCGGCGGCGATCCGGTCCTTGTCGCGGCGGGCCGGCCCTGGGGTGGGACCCCGGGGGCAGACCCTGTTGGGTTCAGTGGGGCCGATGCACCTGGAGCATTCCAGGCAGACCGGTCCCGGCGGGCGCGCCTCGCGCTGCCCCGGAAACCCTTCAATCGGATGCCCCATGCAGCAGGGGCGCCGGTCGCAGGCGCAATCGGGCGGGCGGCAGGCCTGCGGGCGCATCCTGGTCCACCGAAGGGAACGGGATGGCCGCACAGGCACCGCGCCGGCCGGAACTGCATCGCGGCACCTGGCGAAACACGGCGTGGGCCAAAACCCTTCCACCATGCCAGGACTTCGGCCATGAACCCGGTGAACCGTCCACCGCGACAGCGCGGGCGGATGCGGGACCAGGCGGCCGCGCGACACGCAAACCCAGCCGGCGGCGGTTGCCACCGGGGCAGGTCACCATAGGCGGCCCGTTCCGCCACCACAAGGCGGCGCGGCGGCCCTCCTGAAAAAGCCTGGCAGGGCCCTGGCCACGCCAGACCACACCACCGGCGCGAATCTCAAGCTGATTCTCAACCGGCGCTGGCAAGTGCCGGGCGGATTGTGGCATTCTCCCGGCATGGCCGGCATCGGGGGATGGTGCCGCCTGCCGCGACGGGGGGGCCTGCGCGGCCTGCCATGCGGCGGCCAGCGGCCGATCGGTTGGCGCCGCCCGAACCATGAGGGGATCCCAGCCCATGCTCGGACGCCGTGCCTTGGCGAGCCTTCTGCTCGGCCTGGCGGCTTTGCCCAGGCCGCGCGAAGCCCTGGCCGCCGTCACCGGCGCGACGCTGGAGGCCACGGGCCCCGGCGCGCGCCTCACCCTGCGGCTGCCCGCCGGCGCCCGCTGGCGGCTGCGCGCCGCGCGCAGCCCGAACCGCCTGCTGCTGGAAGTGCCTGGCCAGCCCTGGCGCGCCGCCACCCGGCTGCGCGGCGCCGGCCCCGTGCGCGCCGCCCGCATGGAAGGCGGGCGGCTGCGGCTGGATCTCTCCGGCCCCGTCGCCCTGCGCCGGGCGGAGGCCAGCGGTGGCCAGCTGGTGATCGAGGTGGAGCCCGGCGCGGCCGCGCCCTTCGCCCGGCTGGCCGGCGGCAGCGGCACCATGGCGGAGGGCGGCGGCGCACCCGGCCGCAGCGCCAGCCTGCCGCTGGTGGTGCTCGACCCCGGCCATGGCGGGCGCGACCCCGGCGCCATCGGCGCCAGCGGCACGCAGGAAAAGCGCGTGGTGCTGGCCGCCGCGCTGCAATTGCAAAGGGTGCTGGAAGCCGGCGGCCATTGCCGGGTGGCGCTGACCCGCAGCAACGACCGCTTCGTGGCGCTCGGCGACCGGGTGGAATTCGCCCGCCGCCGCCAGGCCGCGCTCTTCGTCTCCCTGCATGCGGACAGCGCCCCGGGGGCGCGCGGCGCGAGTGTCTATACGCTGGGTGAAAGCTCCGACTCCCTCGCCGGCGCCCTGGCGCGGCGGGAGAACCTGGCGGACCGCGCCGGCGGCCTGCGCCTGCCCTCGGTCTCGCCCGAGGTGCAGGCCATCCTGATGTCCCTGATCCGCGCCGAGACCCGCATCGGCAGCGCCCGCATGGCGCAGCAGGTGGTGGCGGAGCTGGGCGAGGATGTGCCGATGCTGAACAATGCCCATCGCCAGGCCGGCTTCGTGGTGCTGAAGGCGCCCGACGTGCCGGCAGTGCTGGTCGAGATGGGCTTCCTGTCCGACCCGCGGGACGAGGCGGCGCTGCGCCGCGCCGACCACCGCGCCAAGCTGGCCCGCGCCATGGGCCGGGCGATCCATGGCTGGCTGGCGCAGGGGCGGGACGTGGCGACGGCCTTCGGCTGACCGCCAGCCGGCGCGGGGGCGCCAGGCGCCCTGGCAGCGCCCTGCCCGGCACCCAAGATGCGGGACACGTCTGCGCGGGCGCAGGGCTGCCTCATGCGGCCGGCATATGCCCCCTGCGGCCGGACAGTGTATGGGAAGCCCATGGACACCCACGACCTCCGCGCTGATGGCCCGATGGTGGGCAGCCGCCCGGCAGCGCCCGAAGGCGCGAGCCCCGATGCCGGCGGCCAGCCGCCCCGCCCGCCCAAGGCCGCCCGCCCGCCGCGGCAGCCCCGCCGGCGCCGCTGGCTCTTCGGCACCATGGGCCTGCTGGCCAGGACCGTGCTCATCCTGGTGGTGGCCGTCGGGGTGACCGGCGCGGTCGCCGCCTTCGCGCTGTATCGCTCCGCCTCGGCGGAGCTGCCGGATTATCGCTGGCTGGCCGACTACCAGGCCCCGCAGATGAGCCGGATCTATGCTGGCGACAGCCGGCTGATGGCGGAGCTCGCCCAGGAACGCCGGGTCTTCGTGCCGATCGAGGCGATTCCACTCCGCGTGCAGCAGGCCTTCATCGCCGCCGAGGACCAGCGCTTCTGGACCCATTACGGCATCGACCCCATGGGCATCGCCCGCACCATGGTGACGAACCTGGAGCAGCTTGGCTCCGGCCGGCGCATGGCGGGTGCCTCCACCATCACCCAGCAGGTCGCCAAGAACATGCTGGTCGGCAACGACCGCACTTTGATGCGCAAGGTCCGCGAAGCCATCCTCGCGCTGCGCATCGAGCAGGCGATGCCGAAGTCGCGCATCCTCGAGATCTATCTGAACGAGATCTTCCTGGGCCAGCAGGCCTATGGCGTGGCCGCCGCGGCGCAGAACTACTTCAACAAGTCGCTGGATGAGCTGACGGTGTCGGAGGCGGCTTTCCTCGCCGCCCTGCCCAAGGCGCCGAACAACTACAACCCCTCCCGCTTCCCCGAGGCTGCGCGCGGCCGGCGGGACTGGGTGATCGGCCGCATGGCCGAGGACGGCGCCATCACGGTGGCCGAGGCCACCCGGGCCCAGGCCGAGCCGCTGATCCCCCGCCCGCAGCGTCGCCCGGACGTGGTGCCGGTCGGCCAGTATTTCACGGAGGAAGTGCGGCGCGAGCTGGTGGCCCGCTTCGGCGCCGACCAGACCACGATGGGCGGGCTGGTGGTGCGCACCTCGCTGGATCCGGTGCTGCAGGGCGAGGCCGAGGCGGCGCTGCGCAACGGGCTGCTGGCCTATGACCGCCGCCGCGGCGGCTGGCGCGGCCCGGTGGCGCGGATTTCCGCCAATCCCACGGAATGGCTCCCCGCGCTGCAGGCCCAGGCCCGCCCGCCCGGCGCGCTGCCGGAATGGCGCCTGGCCGTGGCACTGGAGGTGCGGGACCGGGAGGCGCGGATGGCCTGGCTGGAGCGCCCAGATGGCCGCACCGCGCCGCAGCCGCGCACCGGCACGCTGAATTTCGCCGATGTCTCCGGCTGGGCCCGCCCGGTGCGGGATGGCCGCGTCGGCGGCGCGCCGCGGCGCATGCAGGACGTGCTGGCCCCCGGCGACGTGGTGCTGGTGGAAACCCTGCCCGCCACCGCGGCCCAGGGCCGCACCCCCGCCCAGCCGGAACGCCTCGCCCTGCGGCAGATGCCGGAGGTGGAGGGCGCCGTGGTGGCGATGGACCCGAATACCGGCCGCGTGCTCGCCATGGTCGGCGGCTGGTCCTTCGAGCGGTCCTGGTTCAACCGCGCCAGCCAGGCCCTGCGCCAGCCCGGCTCCTCCTTCAAGCCCTATGTCTACCTGGCGGGGCTGGAGGCCGGCATCCCGCCGAACCAGCTGCTGCTGGACGGGCCGGTGGAGATCATGACGCCGCAGGGCCTGTGGCGCCCGGGCAATTACGGCGGCGGTGCCCCGCAGGGCTGGGTGACGATGCGCAGCGCGCTGGAGCGCAGCCTGAACCTGGTGACGGTGCGCCTCGCCCAGCAGGTCGGCATGCCGGCGGTGGCGGAGGTGGCGGCGCGCTTCGGCGTGATCCCGAACATGCCCCGCGTGCTGGCCATGTCGCTCGGCGCCGGGGAGACGACGGTGCTGCGCCAGGCAGCCGGCTATGCCAGCTTCGTGAATGGCGGCCGCCAGGTGACGCCGACGCTGATCGACAGCGTGCAGGACCGCCAGGGAAGGCTTGTCTGGCGCACCGATGCGCGCGAATGCACCGCCTGCGACAGCGACCCGACCGGCCGCCCCCCGGCGCTGACCGAGACGCGCCGGCAGGTGACGGACCCGGTCTCCGCCTTCCAGATGACCAGCATGCTGCAGGGCGTGGTGCAGCGCGGCACCGGCACCCGGGCCGGCGCCGGGCTGAACCGCCCGGTGGCGGGCAAGACCGGCACGACGGACGACTACAAGGACAACTGGTTCGTCGGCTTCACGCCGGACCTGGTGGTGGCCGTCTGGGTCGGCTTCGACGAGCCGCGCAGCCTGGGCCCGAACGAGACCGGCGGCAGCAATGCCGCGCCGATTTTCCGCGACGTGGTGGCGGCCGCGCTGGGCGACAGCCCGGCCCTGCCCTTCCGCGCCCCCCCGGGCGTGGCGCTGGTCCGCCTGCAGCTGCCGAACGGCCAGACCATCCTGGAGGCCTTCAAGCCCGGCACGGAAAACAGCGCCCGCCCGCCGGTCGATCCGCTGGCGACGGAGCCCGGCACGGCGGCGGCCAGCGTCGACAGCAACCTGGGCGGGCTTTACTGACCGCCCCCGGCCGCCGGCTTCGGGACCGGCGGCCGGCCGGCCTGCGCCTGCTGTCTCGACAGCCGCCCGGCCCGGCACTAGGTAGGCCGCCATGCGCGCCGATGCCGAGAACCTGAAGACCCAGATCGCCGAGGGCCTCGCCCTGCTGCGCGCCCATCTCAACTGGGATGAGGCGCTGCGGCGGCTGGAGGAGCTGAATGCCCGGTCCGAGGACCCGGACCTCTGGAACAAGGCGGAGGCCGCCCAGGCCCTGATGCGCGAGCGCAACCGCCTGGCCGCGCAGATCGAGGGTGTGCAGGCGCTGGAGCGCAATGTCGCCGATGCGCTGGAGATGATCGAGCTGGCCGAGGCGGAGGGCGATGTCGCCGTCGCTGATGCTGCCGTCGCCGACCTCAAGACCTACGCCGCCGAGGTGAAGCACCGCGAGACGGAGAGCCTGCTCTCCGGCGAGGCCGACCAGAACGACGCCTATCTGGAAGTGAATGCCGGCGCCGGCGGCACGGAGGCCCAGGACTGGGCCGAGATGCTTTTGCGCATGTACACGCGCTGGGCCGAGAAGCGCGGCTACAAGCTGAGCCTGACCGAACAATCCGAGGGCGAGCAGGCCGGCATCAAGTCCGCCACCATCCAGGTGACCGGCGACAATGCCTATGGCTGGCTGAAGACCGAGACCGGCGTGCACCGCCTGGTCCGCATCAGCCCCTTCGACGCCGCCGCGCGCCGGCAGACCAGTTTTGCGAGCGTCTATGTCTATCCGGTGATCGACGACCGGATCGAGATCGAGATCAACCCGGCCGACCTGAAGACCGACACGTTTCGCGCTTCGGGCGCCGGTGGGCAGCATGTGAACAAGACGGAATCGGGCGTGCGCTTCACGCATATCCCGACCGGCGTGGTCGCGGCCTCCACCCAGGACCGCAGCCAGCACAAGAACCGCGCCATCGCCATGGAGATGCTGAAGGCCCGGCTCTACGAGCTGGAGCTGCGCAAGCGCGAGGCGATCAGCGACGCGGTGGAGGCCGGCAAGACCGATATCGGCTGGGGCCACCAGATCCGCAGCTATGTTCTGCAGCCCTACCAGATGGTGAAGGACCTGCGCACCGGCGTGGAAAAGGGCAACCCCGCCGCCGTGCTGGATGGCGAGATCGACGACTTCATGGCCGCGGCCCTGGCGCAGCGCGTCGGCACCACGCGGTCCGAGGCCAGCGCCAAGGCGGATTGATGGCCGAGGCGGGCCTGACGGCGCTGCGCGCCGCCATCCTCGCCGCCTTCCCGGACCTCGCCGACGCCCGCTTCACCCTGCTGACCGATGGCTGGGAAAGCCAGGCCGTCGATGTCGACGACCGGCTGATCTTCCGCTTTCCGCGCTTCGAACGCGGCGTCGCCGCGCTGCAGCGCGAAGCGCGGCTGCTGGCGGTGATCGGCCCCGCGCTGCCGGTCGCAGTCCCCCGCACCCGCTTCCATCCCGGCCCGCCCTGCTTCGCCTGGCACGCCAAGCTGCCGGGCACCAGCCTGCTGGCGGCCGGCTATGCGCGTCTGCCCGAGGCCGCGCGACAGCGCCTGGCGGAGGATCTCGCCGGCTTCCAGGCCGCGCTGCATCGCCTGGATCCCGCGCTGCTTCGCCAGGCCGGTGTCGGGCCGCTGTGGGAATGGCCGGCGCCGGGGGCGATCCTGCAGCAGGCCCTGCCGCGGCTGCCAGCCGGGCTGCGCAGGGCGGCCACGCGCCTCGCCGGGGATTGCGCGGCCCTGCCGCCGGACCCGGGCGGCCTGGTCTTCGGCCATTTCGACACGCATGGCTGGAACCTGGCCTTCGATCACGCGGCAGGCCGGCTGCATGGCGTCTTCGACTTCGGCACCAGCGGCTTCGGCCCCCTGCACCGCGACTTCCTGGCGCCGAGCTTCATCGCGCCCGACCTGACCCGCCGCATGATGGCGCAGTACGAGGCGCTGACCGGGCTTCGCCTGGACCGCGACCGCATCGCGCTGCTGACCGGGCTGCAGCGGCTGATGGAATTCGGTGAGGCGACGGAGGCCCAGATCGCCGAATTCGGCCTGCTGCAGAACCTGCAGGACTGGATTCCCCACCTGCCGTAGCCCCCGCAAGCCTCGCCCCGAGGCCGGGCGCGCTACGCGCCCGCGAAGGCGGCGCCGAGCAGCGCGCGGATCGCGTCCCGCGTCACCGGGCGCGGATTGGGATAGGGGCTGGCGGTCGCGATTTCCGCCGCGCGGTCCAGATCCGCCTCCCGCAGGCCAAGCTCCGCCAGGCTCCGGGGCGCGCCGATGCGGCGCGCGAGGTCGAACAGCCCCGCCACCGGGTCCGCCACCCCCAGCGCCCGCGCCACCCGCGCCATCGCCCCCGGCGCCGCGGGCGCGTTGAAGGCCATGGCATGGGGCAGCACCACCGCATGGGTCTCCGCATGCGGCAGGCCGAAGCTGCCGCCGAGCACGTGGCACAGCTTGTGGTGCAGCGAGACATTGACGGCGCCGAGGCAGACCCCGGCCAGCCAGGCGCCCTGCAAGGCCTCGGCCCGCGCCGCCCCGTCGCGCGGCGTGGCAACCACCACCGGCAAGGCGGCAGCCAGGGCGCGGATCGATTCCTCGGCCTGGAGACTGGTGACGGGATTGGCGTCGGGCGCGTAGAGCGCCTCCACCGCATGCGCCATGGCGTTCAGCCCGCTGGTGGCGCTGAGCGCCGCCGGCAGGCCGAGGGTGAGGTCGACGTCGTAGATCACCACCTCCGGCAGCGCCTCCGCCGAGCGGATGGTCAGCTTCCGCCCGGCCTCGGTCTGGCCGAGGATCGGCGTCATCTCGGACCCCGCATAGGTGGTCGGCACGGCGATCTGCGGCAGGCCGGTGCGGAGCGCGAGCGCCTTGCCGAGGCCGATGGCGCTGCCGCCGCCCACCGCCACCAGCCCGTCGCCCTGCAGCCGCCGCAGCGTCGCCAGCGCCTGCTCCGTCACCTCGACCGGCGTGTGCATCGCCGCCAGCGGAATGCAGCCGGCGCCACGCGGGCCGAGCTGGGCGGCCAGGGCTTCGCCGCGCGCTTGCTGGGATGGCGTGACCAGCAGCACGGCGCGCCGGATGCCGAGCCGCTCCACCTCCGCCCCCAGCTCGGCCAGCCGCCCGGCGCCGAAGACGACGCGCATCGGTGCGGCGGTATAGGTGAAGCGCATGGCGGGTCCTTCCTGCGGCGCGATCTCAGACGGCGGCATTGGCCTGGCTGCTCGCGCCGACGATCCGTCCGTCCTCCATCGCCACTACGCGGTCCGCGATGTCCAGGATGCGCGGGTCGTGCGTCACCAGCAGGATCGGCACGCCGCGGGATTTCGCCAGGTTGCGCAGCAGCGTCACCACCTCCTGGCCGCTGGCCTTGTCCAGCGCCGCGGTGGGCTCGTCCGCCAGCACCAGGCCGGGCTCGGCGGCCAGCGCGCGGGCCACGGAAACGCGCTGCCGCTGCCCGCCGGAAAGCTGCGCCGGCACCTTGTCCAGGTGCTCCGCCAGCCCGACCTGCGTCAGAAGCTCCGCCGCGCGGTCCAGGCGCTCGCGCTCCGACAGGCGCGCATCCATCTCCAGCGCCATGGCCACGTTCTGCCGCGCGGTGAGAAAGCCCAGCAGGTTGTGGCTCTGGAAGATGAAGCCGATGCTGCGGCGCAGGCGCACACGGGCGGCCTCATTGGCGCCGCGCAGCTCCTGCCCCAGCACACGGGCGCTGCCCTCCTGCATCGCGCGCAGCGCGCCGATCAGGGTCAGCAGCGTGGTCTTGCCGCTGCCGGAGGGGCCGGTCAGCAGCACGATCTCGCCCGGCGCAACCGTCAGGTCCACATCGCGCAGCACCGCCTTGCGCAGCTCGCCCTCCCCATAGGCGAAGGTGATGCCGCGCAGATCCACCGGCCTGTCCATCAGAACATATCCGCCGGATTGGCATCGCGCAGCTTGCGCATCGCCAGCAGCCCGGCGACCGCGCACATGGTGAAGATCATCACGAACACCGTGGCGGCGCGTGCAAGGTCCATGGCCAGCGGCAGGAAGGTGGCGCCGCCCACCACGTCGTACAGCAAGGCGGAGACGATGAAGCCCGGGATGAAGCCCGCCACCGCGAGGATCAGCGCCGCCCCCAGCACCACCTGGCCGAGATAGGCATTGGAATAGCCCATGGCCTTCAGCGTCGCGTATTCCTTCAGGTGGCCGGCGATGTCGCTGAACAGGATCTGGTAGACGATGACCATGCCGACGACCAATCCCATCAGGCTGCCGAAGGAGAAGATGAAGCCGATCGGCGTCGCCTCCTCCCAATAGGCGCGCTCATGCGCATTCAGCTGGGCCTGGGTCAGCACCATCACATCGGGCGGCAGCACCTGGATCAGCCGCTGCTGCACCGCCGCCACGTCGCTGCCGGGGCGCAGGCGGATCGCGACCAGGTCGATGGAGGAGACCAGCCTTTCCTTCACCACGCGCCGGAAATTCACGTCCGACAGCACGATATTCCCGTCGGCGCCGAAGGAGGGACCGATCTCGATCAGCCCCACCACCTGCATGTCCCGGTTGCCGACCTGCACGTCGAAGGGACCGCGTTCCGCCAGCAGCCGCGCCACCGCGCCGAATTCGGGGCGGGATCGGGTGTCGAAGGCGATAGTATCGGCGCGCTTCAGCTGGTCGAGGATCGGCGCCAACCCGGGAAAATCCAGCACGCCCGCATCGGTATCCACGCCGATCAGCTGGATGGCGCGGCGCGAGCCATCCTCCGGATTCCGCCAGGTGGCCTGGGCCAGGTAGATCGGCACGGTGCGCTCCACCTCCGGCAGCGCCAGCGCCTGGTAGGCGCGCACGCGCGGCATGGGTTCGGGCCGGAAGCTCGCGGTGGTCAGCGGATGCATCAGGAACAGGTCGCCCCGCATGGCGCCAATCAGCGCCGTCGCGCTGTCGAACAGCGCGGCCCGGAAGCCCAGCTGCATGAAGACCAGCACGCAGGCGAACATGACGCCGGCGATGGCGGAAGCCAGCCGCGCCTTCTCCGACCACAATTGCCGCCAGGCGAGGCGCAGCGCCAGCAGCGCGGCTGCCGGCGCGGCCGGGGCGCGACGTTCCACGGTGGCGGCGCCGCTCATGGCCGGATCGCCACCTGCACCTGCATATTGGACCGCCGCGCCAGCGCCGCGACACCGGCCGCATCCAGGGTCAGCCGCACCTCCACGGTGCGGGCATCCACGGCGGCGACGGGGTCGGTGCCGGCCTGGGTGGTGCGGCGCACCAGCCAGCCGATCTCGCGCAGCGTGGCGGCGTAGCGGTGCGGCTCGCCGGGCACGATCACCTCCGCCGTCGCGCCGGGACGCAGCCGGGGAAGGTCGGTCTCGAAGACCTCCGCCACCACGTCCATGGCGGTCAGGTCGGCCATCTCCAGCACGCCGTCGCTGCCCACCGCCTCCCCCGCCCGGGCCAGCACGCGCAGCACCGTGCCATCGATCGGGGCGCGCAGCCGGGCCAGCGCGGCCTCGGCGCGGGCACGGGTCACGGCGGCCTCGGCGGCGGCGAGCTCGGCCTCGGCCAGGGCCAGGTCCTCCGCGCGCGGGCTCAGCAGCGTCTCCAGCGCGGCCTCGGCCTCGGCGCGTTCGGCGCGGGCGCGGTTGGCGGCGAAGCGGTTGCGCTCGGCCACCGCCTCGGCGCCGGCGCCGCTGCGCTCCAGCCGCTCGGCGCGCTCCGCCTCACGCCGCGCGCTGGCCTCGGCATTGCCCAGCGCATCGACGCGGGCGCGCTGGGCGGCGACCTCGCTGGGGCGGCCGGCGGCGCGGGTGCGGTCGAGGCGCGCGCGCGCCTGGGCCAGCTGTGCCTCCGCCTGGGCCAGGGCGGCATCCTTCAGTGTCGCGTCGTTGAACTCGGCCACCACCTGGCCGGCCTGCACCACCGCGCCCTCAGCCACCAGCATCCGGGCGATGCGCGTGCCCTCCTGCCCATTGCCCGGGGCGAGGCGGCGGATGCGGGAGGCCGGTTCCACCCGGCCCAGGGCGCCGACCCCGGCCGGCGCGGCGGGCGCCACCGCCGCAGGCGTCGCGGCCGGTGGGGCGCCGCCGCCGAGCGCGACATAGGCGCCACCCCCCGACAAGAGCAGGACCGCCAGGCCGATCAGCTTGCCGCGCAAGGTCATGCCACCCTCTCCACAAGGCGCGTGAGCACGCCGCGCACCTCCGCCAGCTCCACCGGCGTCATCCGATACAGGCCGAAGACATGGGACATGAACAACCCATCGGTCGCGCACATGATGGCCTGGGCGACGCCCGGCGGAAGGCCGTCCGCGGCCATGGCGACACGCATGGCGGCGATCAGCTCCCGCACCGGGTCGAGCAGCGCCGGGTCGTGGTGGAAGGCGGCGAGGAAGACGGCGGCGGCGCGGTCGTGCATGTCGCGGCCCGGCATCTGGTCGCTGAAGGCCCAGCCCAGCATGGCGCGCGCGACCCGGCCCGGCCCTTCCGGCTCCCGTTCCATGGCCCGGTCGAAATCCGCCGACATGGCCTGCGCCAGGCGGGTCAGCAGGCCGTTCAGCAGGGCTTCCTTGCTGGCGAAATGATAGAGCAGGCCGCCCTTCGAGACGCCGGCCGCCCGCGCCGCGGACTCGAGCGTCAGGGCCGGCACGCCGCGTGCCTGCACGATGGCCTCGGCGGCATCGAGGATCCGGCTGCGGGCATCGCCTGTCACGGGGGCTGCGTCGGTCATGCGCAGTAGCTATACCGTCCGGACGGTTCGTCAACCGTCCAGGCGGTGCAGCCACAAAACGTCACCCGACGGCATCCGGCATCCGGCGGCGGCGCAGCACATCGACGGTGGCCTGCGCCGTACTGGCCGCGATGCCCAGCCGCTGCATGGCGAAATCGGCCATGCCGAGGGCGATCTCGCGCTCGCCCATCATCACCAGCCCGACCTCGGCCTCGGCCTCCAGCCAGCTGGTCTCGGTCTCCGAATGGCTGCGCACCACGGTCTGGATGGCGGGATTGGCCTGGCGTGCCAGGCGCAGCACCTCCCGCGCCTCCAGCGCGCCGGGCAGGGCCAGGATCAGGATCCGGGCGCGCTCGGGATGGGCGGCGGCCAGCACCTCCGGCCGCGTCGCATCGCCCCAGATGGCGGGAATGCCCTCTGCCGTCAGGCGCTCGGCGGCGGCGCGATCCTCCTCCATCACGATCAGGGGCAGGTGGTGGCGGCGCAGCGCGCCGATGATGGTGGCGCCGACACGGCCGGCGCCGACGACGATGGCGTGGTTCTCCAGCAGCGGCCAGGGCACCGGCGGCGGCGCCTGGCGCGTGGCCGCGCCGCCGGGGCGACGGGCGGCGCGCGCCGCAATCCGCCGTTCCAGCGCCGGGGCCACCGCCTCCGCCGCCTTCAGCAGCAGCGGGGTGGCGATGATGCTGCCGATGGCAGCCATCAGCACCGGGCCGCGCACCCCCTCCGGCAGCAGGCCCTGGCGGATCGAAACCTCGGTCAGCAGGAAGGAGAATTCGCCGATCTGCGACAGGCCGGCGGCCACCAGCAGCGCGGTGCGCGCCGGCACGCCGAACAGCAGCAGCAGCGCCAGCACGCTGCCGCCGATCGCCAGGATGACGGAGAGCGTGGCCGCCAGCGCCGCCAGCGGCGTGCCGCCGACCTGCCCCAGATCCAGCAGCAGGCCCACCGAGACGAAGAAGATGGCGGAGAAGATGCGCGTCAGCGGTGTCGCCTCCGCCGCCGCCTGGTGGCCCAGGTCGCTCTCCCCCAGCAGGACGCCGGCGAAGAAGGCCCCCAGCGCGAAGGAGACGCCAAACAGGGAGGAGGCGATCGCGGCAACCCCGAGCGCCGCGGCCAGCACCGCCAGGGTGAACAATTCGCGCGACCCGCCGCGCGCCACGCGCGTCAGCGCCCAGGGCAGTGCGCGGCGGCCGACCACCACCATCAGCAGCACGAAGGCAGCCAGGGAGAGCGCCGCCTGGCCGAGACCCCAGAGCATGGAAGCGGCCCCGCCCCCCGCCCCGCCGGCCACGGCCGGCAGCAGCACCAGGGCGAAGACCACGACCAGGTCCTGCATCACCAGCCAGCCCAGCGCCAGCCGCCCCGCCGCGCCGCCCAGCTTGCCGCGCTCCTCCAGCGACTTGGTGGCCACGGCGGTGGAGGAGATGGCCAGCGCCAGGCCGAAGGCGAAGGACATGCCCGGCGCCAGGCCGAGCAGCGCCTGCCCCACCAGGGCGCCTGCCAGCCCGGCCACCGCGATCTGCGCCACCGCCCCCGGCACCGCCACCCGCCAGACCGCCAGCAGGTCCGCCGCCCGGAAATGCAGGCCGATGCTGAACAGCAGCAGCGCCACGCCGATCTCGGCCATGGCGCTGACCATGCCGCGCTCCGCCACCGCGCCGGGCAGATAGGGGCCGATCAGGATGCCCGCGGCGATATAGCCGATCAGCGCCGGCAGCCGCAGCATCCGCGCCAGGGACCCCATGACGAAGGCAAGCAGGATGCAGGCGACGATCGTCGCCAGCATGGGATCTGGTCCGTGCGGCATGGCAACATCTATAGCGGCGGCCCGCGGGCCTTGGAACAGTTGTCGCCACGCCCGCGGCTTGCCACCATGGCAGGCGATGCGCGCGCCCGACCCCACCGAGATGCATTTCGCCCGCGGCCGCATGCTGGCCTGGGACCCGCCCGCCGCCCCGCCCGATGCGCCGGCCCTGCTGCTGCTGCACGGCGCGGCCTGCGGCAGCTGGGTCTGGGCCGAGGGATTCGGCGCGCGGCTGGCGGCGGCGGGCCACGCCGTCTTCGCCCCCGGCTTCAACCGCGGCACGCCCGACCGCCCCGCCGGACTGGCCGATTATGCCGCCGATGCCCGGGCCGCGATGGCGGCGCTGCAACGCCGCGTGGTGCTGCTGGGCCATTCGCTGGGCGGGCTGGTGGCGCAGCGGCTGCTGGATGCGCCGGAAGTCGCGGGCCTCGCCCTGCTCGCCTCGGCGCCGCCGGAGGGCCTGGCCTGGGCGAATTGGCGTCTTGCCATGGCCGATCCGCCGCTTTGGCGCGCCGTGGCGCGGATGACGGAGCCGGGCGGCACCGCGGCGGAGGCCACGCTGCTGCGCCGCGCCCTCTTCGGCCCCGGCATGGCGGAGGCGGTGGCGCTGCACCACCTGGCGCGGATGGGCGCGGAAAGCCGCCTGGCGCTGCTGGAGGCCCAGGCGCCGCAGCCGGTGCCGCCGGCCTGGGGCCTCGGCCGGCCCATGGTGGTCTTCGGCGGAAGGCGGGACCCTCTGGTGCCGCCCGATGCCGTGGTGCGCACCGCCGCCTGGCACGCCGCGCCCTTCGCGCTGCTGGACGGCATGGGCCATGCGATGATGCTCGACCTGGGCTGGGAAGCCCTGGCGGATCGCCTGGCGGGATGGCTGGAGGAAACCTTCAGGTGAATGACACGGTACTGGTGACCGGCGGTTCGGGCGGCATCGGCCGGGCCATCGCGCAGCGCGCGGCGGCGGCCGGCTGGCGCGTGGTGAACCTCGACCTGCGCGCGCCGGCAACGCCGCTGCCCACCGAGGATTTTTTCGCCTGCGACTTTGCTGACCTGGCCCAGGCGCGCGACGTCCTGGCCCGGGTCGCGGCGCGACACGCGCCGACGCGGCTGGTGAACAATGTCGGCGTGGTGAAGCCGGCCGCGCTGGAGGAAACCTCGGTCGAGGACCTCGCCACCGTCATGGATGTGAACCTGCGCAGCGCGGTGCTGGCGGCGCAGGCGCTGCTGCCGGCAATGCGCGCCGCGGGCTTCGGGCGCATCGTCAACATCGCCTCCCGCGCCGCACTGGGGAAGGAATTGCGCAGCGCCTATGGCGCCTCCAAGGCCGGGCTGATCGGGCTGGCGCGGACCTGGGCGCTGGAGTTGGCCGCCGATGGCATCACGGTGAATGCCATCGGGCCCGGGCCGATCGCGACCGAGTTGTTCCAGCGCGCCAATCCGGACAACAGCCCGCGCACCCGCGCGATCATCGAGGGGGTGCCGGTGAAGCGGCTTGGCACGCCGGAGGATGTGGCGAATGCGGTGGATTTCTTCCTCGATGCGCGCAGCGGCTTCGTGACCGGCCAGGTGCTCTATGTCTGCGGTGGGCTGACGGTGGGCCTCGCCCCGGTCTGAGGCTGCGCTTCACGTTCCGTGGCGCCACGCAACGCCAGCGGCGCTGTGGCGATCTCTGCCTTGTGGCAGGACGGGACAGGACGATGCGGACGGCGACGATGGTGGCGGCGCTTTGCGCGCTGGCAGGCGTGGCGATGGCCAAGGCGGTGCCCGAGCCGGGTGCGGGCCTCTCCGTGGTGGCTCCGCCGGGCTACGAGGCCAGCCCCCTGCCCCCTCGCCCGCCCTACGCCACCATCTTCAGCGTGCGACGACCATCGGACGAGGATACCGGCTGCCGGGTGAGCTTCGCCGAGGACCCGGTGACCGCCAGCCTGAGCCAGGCGCAGCTGAACGAGACGATCCAGAGCCCCCTTTGGCGCGAGACGGCGATCCGCGCGATGTCGCCGATCTACGACATCCAGCATCATGAGAGCTACCGGCAGGGCGAGCTGGTGGGATTGCTGCTGGAGGGCATGATCCGCCCGCGTGACGGCCTGCCTGCAAGGGCGCAGGAGATCCGCACCCTCTTCGTCATCGTCCAGACACCGCGCGGCCGCACCACCACGGTCTGTGTCGGCGAAGTGGCGGATTTCGCCGCACGGCGGCCGGAGTTCCTGGCCGTAGCGCAGGGGGCGGTGCCGCCGCGGTGAAGGGACGGGCGCCGCATTCGGCGCCCGCCGTGTCGGATCAGAGCACGAAGTCGCTGGCGCTCAGCGTCTTCAGCCCGGTGAGCTCGATCGCCATGTCGCGGACATTG
>NZ_JBHYDM010000032.1:0-51810 GCF_051860665.1 Falsiroseomonas sp. | reverse complement strand
AGGTCCTGAGGTCCAGGAGGCCACTGCCTCCTGGTGGGGGGTGCAGGGGGGCAAAGCCCCCTTGCATGGCCTCCAGCGCCGACCCTCCAAACCCCCGCCTAAACGTGCAGTCCTTGGTCGACCAAGGGCAGGCTGCGCAGGCGGCGGCCGGTGGCGGCGAAGATGGCGTTGCAGACGGCGGGGGCGAGTGGGGGCACGCCGGGTTCGCCGATGCCGCCGAGGGGTTCGCCGCTGCGGATGATGTGGGTGTCGACCTGGGGGGCCTGGTTGATGCGCAGGATGGGGTAGGTGTCGAAGTTGCGTTGGATTGCGGCGCCGTCTTTCAGGGTGATGTGTTCGGCGGCCATGGCGGAGAGGCCCCAGACGACGGCGCCCTGCATCTGGGCGGCGACGGTGTCGGTGTTCACGACGTCGCCGCAGTCGACGGCGACGGTGACCTTGTGGATGCGGATGTCGCGGCCGGTGACGGAGATTTCGGCGACCTGGGCGCAGAGGCTGCCGTAGCATTCGACATAGGCGAGGCCGCGGTGGCGCCCGGCGGGCGCGGGGCTGCCCCAGCCGCCTTCGCGGGCGGCGGTGTTGAGCACGTTGAGGGCGCGCGGGTCGTGGGCGAGGAGTTCCTGGCGCAGGGCCAGCGGGTCCTTGTTCGCGGCGAGCGCGACTTCGTCCAGGAAGGATTCCAGGAAGAAGCCGTATTGCGAGGAGCCGACCGAGCGCCAGAGCCAGACTTTTGGCGCGGCCTGCACCCGGTGCCATTCGGCGCGGAAGGCGCCGAAGCGGTAGCGGGTGTCGCTGATGGATTGCAGGGAGAAGGGGTCGTTGCCCCGCAGCGGCCCGGCGAAGAGGGCGGGGCGGTAGTCGCCCATCACGGATTGCCCGGCGGCGCGCAGGTTCAGCCCGACCACCTTGCCCTGGGCGTCGAGGGCCGCCTGGATGCGGGCGGCGAAGGCGGGGCGCCAGTAGGACTGGGCGAATTCCTCCTCCCGCGTCCAGATCAGCTTGACGGGGCGGTTGATGGCCTTGGCGACTGTGGTGGCCTGCTCGACGATGGTGGTCACCAGGCGCCGGCCGAAGCCGCCGCCGGTCATCGGCGTGTGGATGCGGACATTTTCGCGGGGCACGCCGGCGACGCGGGCGGCGTCGCGGATGCACCAGTCCTGGTGCTGGGTGGAGCACCAGACTTCCACGCGGTCGCCCTGGATATGGACGGTGGCGTTTTCCGTCTCCATGGGGGCGTGGGCGAGGTAGGGTGCCTCGTAGGTGGCCTCCACCACCTTCGCGGCGCCGCGCAGCGTGGCCTCGATATCGCCGTCGTTCTTGCCCCGGAAGGCCTCGGGCGCGGCGAGGCCGGCCTGGAGGCGGCGCGACAATTCGGCGCTGTCCAGCGCCTGGTCGGGCGTGGGCTTGAAGCGGAGGGTGATGCGCTGCGCGCCCTGCATGGCGGCCCAGGTGTTCTCGGCGACCACCGCCACGCCGTTCGGCAGCGGCACCACGTCGATGAGGCCGCGGAGGCCGGCGATGGAGGCGCGGTCAAAACTCTCCAGCTCCGCGCCGAAGACGGGGGAGAGCCGTGCGACGGCATAGGCCATGCCGGGCAGCTTCACGTCATGGCCGTAGATCGCGGCGCCCCGCGTCTTGGCTGGGATATCGGCACGCGGTGCGGCGCGACCGGTGATGCGCCGGGCGGAGGCCGGCTTGAGTTGCGGCTGGTCGTTCAGCGGCAGTCGCGCCGCCAGGTCCACCAACTCGCCATAGGCCAGGCTGCGGCCGGAAGCGGCGTGCAGCACGCGGCCTTCCGAAGTGGTGAGTTCGCCGACCGGTGCGCCGAGCCGCTCCGCCGCCGCCGCGCGCAGCGCCATGCGCGCCTGGGCGGAGGCGCGGCGGATGCGGTCGTGCCAGAAGCGGATGCCGAAGCTGGCGCCGGAATACATCTCCCCCACCGGCTGCAGGCGCAGCGCAGGTTCGGGCTGGCCCGCGGTGACGCGGACGGCGGCGAGTGGCACGTCCAGCTCATCCGCCACGATCATGGCATGCGCGGTGTGCGTCCCCTGCCCCATCTCCGTCACGGGGGAGGCGAAATCCACCATGCCGTCCTGGCCGATACGCAGGAAGGCGGTGATCTGGCCGGGGCCGGCATTCGGGCTGTTCGCCGCGGCGGCGGTGATGACGGGGGGCGGCGCGGGCTGCGACTGGGCGGGGGCGAGCGGCACCAGCAGGGTGGCGGCACCGGCCTGCAGAAGGGTTCTGCGCTGCATGGCTCACCCCCTCTCAGGTCTTCGCCGCGGCGTGGTGGATGGCGGCGCGGATGCGCTGGTAGGTGCCGCAGCGGCAGATATGGCCGGCCATGGCGACGTCGATATCGGCATCCGTCGGCTGCGGCTTCTCGGCCAGCATGGCGGCGGCGGACATGATCTGCCCGGACTGGCAGAAGCCGCATTGCGGCACCTGTTCCGCCACCCAGGCGAGTTGCACGGGATGCGCGCCCTCGGGGTGCAGACCCTCGATGGTGGTGACCTTGCGGCCGGCGAGCTCGCCCAGCGTGGTCTGGCAGGATCGCGCCGGCTGGCCGTCCAGATGCACGGTGCAGGCGCCGCATTGCGCGATGCCGCAGCCGTATTTCGTGCCGGTCAGGTTCAGCAGGTCGCGCAGCGCCCAGAGCAAGGGCATGTCGGGCTCCGCATCAAGCCGATGCGGCTGCCCGTTGACGGTCAGGTCGATCATCCCGGAACGCTCCCCTTCCGGGCCGCCCGTGTTGACGGTGCGTTCCTGCCCGGATGGCCAAGCGGTAGCGTTTGTTATGAACCATATGCAAGCGCGAAGATGACAGGGTCTTCACGCCGCCACTCAGAGCCGGCCGAGCAGATCCCCGAAACCCCAGACCAGCGTGCCGAGGATCAGCAGCGCGAAGCCGGCGCGTTCCATCACCTGCCGGTCGATGTCGCGCTGCAGGCGCTTGAAGCTGGCCAGCCGCACCGTGCGCTCGGCGCCGTCCACCCGTTCCATGTCCGAGAGCAGCGCCAGCAGGTCCGCCCGCGCGATCAGCACCTTGCGGCTGGCCAGCACCAGGCCGAGGGCGGTGAGGATGGCACCCGACCGGGCGAACCACATCCAGTCCCCGGTGCCGATGCTGAGCCAGATGCCGGCGGCCATGGAGAGTACGGAGGCTGCGACGAAGCCCCGCACCACGCGGCGCAGCGCGCGGGAGCCTTCCTCCGTCATGGCTTGTGCACGCGCAGCGGCCCGAAGCTCTGCGCCACGGGCATCACCTGCAGGGTGTTCACGTTCACCCGGGCCGGCCGGGTGGCCACCCAATGCACGGCATCCGCGATATCCTCGGGCTCCAGCGCCTCCGTCCCCGCATAGGGGGCGGCGGCCTTCTCGGCATCGCCCTTGAAGCGCACGGCGCTGAATTCGGTGCCGCCGACCAGGCCGGGCTCGATCTCCGTCACGCGCACCGCGGTGCCGAAGAGGTCGGCACGCAGGTTCAGGCTGAAATGCCGGACGAAGGCCTTGGTCGCGCCATAGACATTGCCGCCCGGATAGGGAAATTCGCCGGCCGTCGAGCCGATATTCACCACATGCCCGCGGTTGCGCGCCACCATCCCCGGCAGCACGGCGCGGGTGACATACATCAGCCCCTTGCAATTGGTGTCGACCATCGCGTCCCAGTCATCGAGGTCCGCGCCCTGGGCCGGGTTCAGGCCGAGCGCCAGGCCGGCATTGTTCACCAGCAGGTCGATCTCGGCGAAGGTGGGCGGCAGCGTCGCCACCGCCTGCTCCACCGCCGCGCGGTCCCGCACATCCAGCACCAGGGGGTGGCAGCGATCGGCGCCGAGTTCCGCCACCAGCGCATCCAGCCGCTCCGCCCGCCGCCCGGCGGCCAGGATGCGCCAGCCATCGGCGGCCATGCGCCGCGCAATGGCGAGGCCGAAGCCGGCGGTGGCGCCGGTGATGAAGGCAAGGCGCATCGCAACACTCTCCGATTTCATTCAACCGACCCGCAGCAGGCCCGGCCCATGGATGCGCAGCCAGGCCACCGCCGCCTCCCGATGCGGGGAGAGGCGGGCGACATGCGCCCAGAAGCGGGCCGAGTGGTTCATCTCCCGCAGATGCGCCACCTCATGCGCCACCACATAATCCAGCACCCAGGAAGGGGCCATGACCAGGCGCCAGGAGAAGGCGAGCGTGCCATCCGGGGCGCAGCTGCCCCAGCGGCTGCGCGGGTCCTTGAGCCGGATGGCGCGCGGCGTCACCGCCAGCGCGGCGGCATGGGGCGCGGCCAGGGCGGCGATGCGGCGCTTCGCCTCGGCGCGGAGGAAATCCGCCACGCGGCGTGCCAGGAAGGCCGGGTCGCCGGTGACCACGATGCTGTCCTCGCGCAGGAAGGCGCCGCCGCGCGCCGCGGGGTCATGGATGATGGCATGGTCGCGCCCGCCCAGCGGCACGCTGCCGCCGGCGATGAAGGGCGTTTGCGGGGCGAGGGCCGCCAGCTTCTGCCCAACCCAGGCGCCGTTGTCGCGCAGCAGCTTCATCCCGGCGCGACGGCCCGCCTTTGGCGGCAGGGTCACCACCACCGCCCCCGCCCGCGGGCAGATCCGCAGCGAGACGTTTCGCGCCCGCGTGGAGGGACGCCACTGCACCAGGCAGGGGTCCGGTGCGCCCGGCAGCGAGACGAGTTCCGATTCGGCCATCGGGCCAGCCTGCCCCGGCGGGACGGCCGCGCTCAATCGCCGCGTGCCGTGGGGCGCTTGAAGCTGGCCCGGGCCTCGGCGGCCTCGGCCCGAAAAGCGCAACCCTCGGCATGGTCGTTGATCAGGCCCATGGCCTGCAGGAAGGCATGCACCGTGGTCGGCCCGACAAAGGCCCAGCCGCGCTTCTTCAGATCCTTGGACAAGGCGATGGAGGCGGCGGAGGTGGCCGCGCCCTGCGGCGGCAGGTTTTCGGCACTCGGCTCGAAGGACCAGACATAGGCGGCGAGCGAGCCTTCGCTCCGCACCAGCTCCTGCGCCCGGCGGGCATTGTTGATCACCGCCTGGATCTTGCCGCGGTGGCGGACGATGCCGGCATCGGCCAGCAGGCGTTCGACATCGGCCTCGGTATAGGCCGCGATGCGGTCGATCTCGAAGTTGTCGAAGGCGGCGCGAAAATTCTCGCGCTTGTTCAGGATGGTCAGCCAGCTCAACCCGGACTGGAAGCCTTCCAGGCAGAGCTTCTCGAAGAGCCGGCGGTCATCCGCGACCGGGAAACCCCATTCCCGGTCGTGGTAGGCCATGTAGGCGGGCGTCGCGGCGCACCAGTGGCAGCGTGGACGTCCATCGGGGCCGGTGAACGGGTCTGCCATGGCTCAGCCCGGCAGCGCCTTCAGCTCGACCTCGACGAAGGACAGCTTCTGGGTCCCCGCATTGACCACATTGTGCTCCACGCCCGGGTCGCGGGTGTAGGAGACGCCGGCGGTCAGCGTGGCATTGGCCGTGGCGCCGCCCGGCAGTTCCAGCAGCAGCGTGCCGTCGGTGACGGGGATCACCACATAGCCCCAGCCATGGCGATGCCAGCCGGTCTCCGCGCCGGGATCGAAATCCCAGCGCGTGACGCGGACCATGGCGTCGTCCTGCTGCACGGTGCCGATCGCCGGCGCCCGGCATGTCAGGGGAGTCGTCACTCCGCGGCGGCCTTCAGCCCGAGACCCGGCAGCGGCAGCGCGCCGGTCGCCTGCATATTGTCCCAGGCCTTCTGGCCCGCCTCGGCGGAGAGCGGCAGATGCGGCGGGCGGATGTTGCGCCAGGCGCTGTCGCCGGTGCTGCGGGCGATGATCTCGCGCAGGCCGGGGATGAGCGGGGAGCTGGTGGCGGCCTTGCGGGTCGCGTTCAGCACCGCCTGCGCGGCATCGGCCTCCGGCCCCGTGCGGTGCTTGTAGACGATGGCGCCGAAGCGGGCGTTCACGTTGCCGGCCGCGGTGATGCAGCCCGCGCCGCCCTCGGCCAGGATCTTCTGGACGAACTCGTCCGAGCCCGAATAGACCTCGAAGCCGTCCTCGGCGAAGGCGTCGATCATCGCCTTCATGTTGGCATAGTCGCCCGAGCTGTCCTTCACGCCCTTGATCACGCCCGGGAAGGCCTTCAGCAGCCGGCCGATCAGGTCGAGGCTGAAGGGCACCGCGGACTGCTGCGGGAAGTGGTACAGGTAGATGGCGATGCCGCCGCCGACCCGGTTCACCAGCTCGGAGAAATAGGCGAACAGCCCGTCATCCGACGGCGCCTTGTAGTAGAAGGGCGGCAGCACCAGCACGCCACGGCAGCCCTGCGCCTTGGCATGCTTGGTCAGCTCCACCGTATCGGCGAGGCTCGCGCAGCCGGTGCCCGGCATCAGCTTCGCCGCCGGCACGCCGCGGGCGATGATGCCCTCCAGGATCTGCTTGCGCTCCTCGAAGCCGAAGCTGTTCGCCTCGCCCGTGGTGCCCAGGATGCCGAGGCCGTTGCAGCCATTGGCCAGCAGCCAGTTGCAATGCGCCGCGTAGCGGTCGAGGTCCGGCGAGAAATCGGCCTTCATGGCGGTCAGCGCCGCCGCATTGATGCCGCCGAAAAGCGCGTCCTTCATCGTCTCGGGTCCTTCCCGTTGCAATTACGCCCGCCGCGGGCGGGGAATGGGCCGCGCCGCCCGGGGCCACTGCCCCGGCCAGTCCACGGCATGGTCCTCCAGCGCCTCCGCATCCCGCTCCGCCACCACGCGGCCGCGGACGGAGACGCCGGCCTCATGCACCGTCTCGCGCGAGCCCGAGACCAGCGGGTGCCACCAGGGCAGGTCGCGGCCCTCGGCCAGCAGGCGATAGGCGCAGGTCGGCGGCAGCCAGTCGATCGCCGCCACCTTGGCCGGCGTCAGCTTCACGCAATCCGGCACCTTGGCCTTGCGGTTCGCATAATCCTTGCAGAGGCAGCTCTGCCCATCCAGCAGGCGGCAGGCGACGCTGGTCCAGACCAGCGCCTCCGTCTCCGCATCGCGCAGCTTGTGCAGGCAGCAGCGGCCGCAGCCATCACACAGGCTTTCCCATTCGGCGCGCGTCATGGCGCCGAGGGTTTTCGCCCGCCAGAAGGGTTCGACAGAGGCCATGCGCGCCACGCTAGACCCTGCGGCGGCGGGTGGGAACGCCGCCGGCCGCATATCAGCCCTCGGCTGTGTCGCGGAAATAGGGCTCGACGGTGCCCTTCAGCTTCAGCGTCAGCGGCTGGCCCTTGCGGTCCACCGCCTTGCCGACGGAAACCCGCACCCAGCCTTCGCTGACGCAGTATTCCTCGACATTGGTCTTCTCGGTGCCGTTGAAGCGGATGCCGACACCGCGCGCCAGCAGCGCCTCCTGGTAGAAGGGGCTGCGCGGATCGACGGAAAGCCGGTCGGGCAGGGTGTCGGAGGTATTGGCGGGGGCTTCTTCGCTCATGCGGGGGTGGTAGTCGCAGCGGGCGGCGCTGCCAAGGGTTCCTGCAAGCGGCGCAGCGCGGCCAGGAAGCGGGCCGCGGCCTGTTCCGGCGGCCAGGGCTGCCAGGGCGTGCCGCCATGCTCCGCGACCAGCGGATCCTCCTCCATCACGGCGGCGCGGATGCCGAGCGTGTCCCGCACCTCGGCCCGGGACCAGCCGGCGACATGCACCGCCTCCGCCGCCGCCATCGCCACATCCAGCCGCTTGTGCAGTTTTCTGGCCGTTGGGTCCCAGGGCGGCAGCGCGTAGCGCTGGGCGACCACGGACCAGAGACGGTCCTGCAGCGCGAGGAAGCCGGCCCCCAGGAAGGGTTTCAGGGGGGAGATGCAGTCGAAATTGGTCAGCCCCTCCTCCGCATCATGCAGCAATTCGCGCAGCGCCTCCGCCCGGCTGGGCGCAGGTTTCGCCCGCAGCCGCAGCGCCAGCACGGCAAGGGAATGCTGCGCGACGGAGAGCGGCGCGCCCGGCCAGATGGAATGCCCGCCCCACCGAAAAGTCCGCGCCAGGCCGGTGGCCAGGTCCTCATCGGTCCAGTCGAAGGGGGTGGGCGCCAGCAGATCCAGCCTGCGGCCGGAGGGCAGGCGGACCCAGGCGCGGGCCGTCCCGCTCAAGGCGCCGCCAGGTCGAATTCGGCGGTCACGGCCAGGTCCTCGCTGAACCAGGACCGCACCGCCGCCTGGCGCTGGCCGCAGTATTCCGGCCGGCCTTCCGCATCCAGCCGCATGGTCAGGTCATGCCCGGGCACCAGCAGCGTCCCCGGCACCGCCCGCCAGAGCGACCAGATGCCGGCCATGGAGGCGTGGGAGGCCGCCGCATCCATGGTCATGTCCGCCGCCATGGAGAGCATCTCCGCCCGGTTCTTGGCCGCATCGCCGCTGAAGATCACCGGCGGGTCATTGGCCGCCAAGTAATAGACCAGGCAGCCCGGCGTATGGCCGGGGGCTGCGATGGCATGGAGGCCCGGCAGCGGCTGATCCCCCGCCGCGATCTTGCGCGTGCGCGGGCTGGTCGCCAGCTCCCGCACATGCAGCTCCGGCAGGGCGTTGAAATCCCAGGGCTCGGCCTCGGCCCAGGCCATTTCCTCGGCGCCGATCCAGACCGTGGCATTGGGGAAGAGCGGCGCATTCACGCTGTGGTCCCAATGGGCATGGGTCAGCAGGATATCCGTCACATCCTCCCGCTTCACGCCGCGGGCGGCCAGTTGCTTCGCCAGTTCCGGCCGCACGCCGAAGGACCCCACATCCACCAGGGCGATCCGCCCCTCGCCCCGCAGCAGGGCGATGGTGCTCCAGCCCAGCGCGCCATGGCAGACCGATTTGCCGGGATAGCCCTGCACCAGCACGTCCAGCGAATACATCCCAGCGCCCCCGATCCTCCCTGCCACAGTAGCGGGGTTGCGGAGGGCGCCAAGCCGGCCGATTCTGACAGGGATGAAATTCCTGCACGCCGCCGATATCCACCTGGACAGCCCCATGGCCGGGCTGCAGGCGCGCGCCGACCTGCCGCCGGACCTGCTGCGCCACTGCACCCGCCGCGCCTTCGCCGCCCTGGTGGACCTGGCGATCGCCGAGGACGTCGCCTTCGTGCTGATCGCGGGCGACCTCTATGACGGCGACTGGAAGGATTTCTCCACCGGGCTTTTCGTGGCGGAGCAGATGAAGCGCCTCGGCCGCCCCTGCTTCCTGCTGCGCGGCAACCATGATGCGCGCTCCGTCATCACCAAGGAGCTGGCGCTGCCGGCCAATGTCCTCGAATTCTCCACCCGGACCTGCCAGACGCATGAGCTGGGCGAGCTCGGCATCGCCATCCACGGCCATTCCTTCCCGAACCGCGCGGTGCCGGAGGATCTCTCCCTCGGCTATCCCGAGCCCAGCCGCGGCTGGCTGAACATCGGCCTGCTGCATACCAGCGCCAATGATCCCGGCGAGCACGAGACCTATGCCCCCTGCGACCCCGGCCTGCTGCGGCTGAAGGGCTACGACTACTGGGCGCTGGGCCATATCCACCAGCGCCAGGTGCTGTCCGAGCACCCCTGGATCGTCTTTCCCGGCAATATCCAGGGCCGCCATATCCGGGAGACGGGCGCCAAGGGCTGCAGCCTGGTGACGGTGGAGGAGGGCCGCATCGTCGCGGTGGAACACCGCGCGCTGGACAGGTTGCGCTGGGCGCTGCTGGAGGTGGAGGCGGCGGAGGACGACATCCTCGCCGCCCGGATCGCCGAGGCGGTGGGCCAGGCCCTGGCGGAGGCCGAGGACCGCCCCCTGCTCGCCCGCCTGGTCCTGGCCGGGGAGGCGCAGCCCGGCCTGGCCGCGGATGCCGAGCGCCTGGCCGCCGAATGCCGCAACGCCGCCATCGCCGCCGGCGGATCCCTGTTCATCGAGGCGGTGCGCCTGCGCACCCGCCCGCGCCGCAGCCTGGAGGCCGGCGCGCTGGACCCGCTGCGCAGCGCCTTCGCCGCCGGCCTGGCCGACCCCGCCCGCAGCGCGGCGCTGCTGGCCGAGATGGCCGCGCTGCGCGCCAAGGTCCCCGCCCCGGCGCGGGATGGGCTGGACCTGCCGGAGGACGCGGCCGGCCTTGCCCGGCTGGCGGAGGAAGCCTGGACCCTCGCGGAAGCCGCCATCGCGGCGGAACAGCCGGCATGAGGCTGCTGCAGCTGGACCTGCTGCGCTACGGCCACCTGACCGATGCGCGGCTGGCGTTTCCCGAAGACGCGCCGCTGGTGGTGGTGCTGGGCCCGAACGAGGCCGGCAAGTCCACCACCCTCTCGGCCATCGGCGATGCGCTCTGGGGCTTTCCGGCGCGCAGTCCGCATGCCTTCCTGCACGAGACCAGCGCGCTGCGGCTCGGCTTCGACGTGCTCGGGCGCGACGGCAGCCGCACCAGATTCCTGCGACGCAAGGGCAACAAGAACACGCTGCTCGATGCGGCGGAAAACCCGGTGCCGGAGGCGGCGCTGCTGCACCTGCTGGGCGGCGCCAGCCGGGCGCTGTTCGAGACCACCTATGGGCTGAACGGCGCGAGCCTGCGGGAGGGCGCGCTGTCGCTGCTCGCCAGCGGCGGCGAGGCCGGCGAAAGCCTGCTGGCCGGCATGGGCCTGCCGCATCTGCGCCGCGCGCTGGACCGGCTGGATGCCGAGGCCCGCGCCCTGCATGGCGATGGCCGCGGCCGCCGGGCGCTCGCCGCCGCCGCGGAGGCCTGGGCCGAGCAGCGCCGCGCGGCGGAGGAGGCCGCGGTGCGGCCGCGCGAATGGCTCGACACCAAGGCGCGCTACGACAGCCTCTCCACCGCGATCGAACAGGCCAGCGCGCAGGGGGATGCCCTGGCCGCCGAGGCCGCCCGGCTGCACCGCGCCCGCCGCATCCTGCCTTTGCTCGCCAGCCTGGACGCGCTGCGCGCCGAGGCCGCCGCCGTGGCCGATGCCCCCGCCTTGCCCGCCGATGCCGCGGCGACGCTGCGCCAGCTTCTGGACGACCACCGCCTGGCCGCCGAGGACCAGCGGCGCGAGGCGGCGGAGGCGGCGGCGCTGGCGGCCGAGGCCGCCGCCCTGCGGCAGGACCCGGCGGTGCTGGCGGTGCAGGATGCGGTGGATGAACTGGCGGCGCGGCGCGGCGCCGCCCTGGAGGCCGCACGGGACCTGCCCGCCGTGCAGCGCAAGGTGGAGGCCTTCCGGGCCGAGGTGGAGGAAGCCGCCGCTTTGCTCGGCAGCGGCGCGACGCCGGAGGAGCTGCGCGAGGCCCTGCCCCGCGCCGCCGATCGCCAGGCCGCCCAGGCGCTGATCCGCCGCCATACCGAACTCGCCACCGCCCGGCGCAGCGAGGCGGCGAAGCTGGCGGAGGCGATCCGGCTGCGGGATGCGCTGGCGACCCGGCTCGCCGGCTGCCCCGCCCCGCCCGCCACCGCCCCGCTGCGCCGCGCCATCGATGCCGCGCGCGGCGAGGGCCAGCTGGACCGGGAGCTGGCGGCGGCGGAACGCGAAGTGGCGGAGGCGGCGCGGCGGACGGCGACCGCGCTGGCCGCCCTGCCCCTCTGGTCCGGCACGGCCGAGGCGCTGGCCGCCCTGCCCCTGCCCCTGCCCCCGGCGACGGAGGCCGCCGCGAAGCACCTGGCCGAGGCCAGCGCCGCGGCCGAGGCCGCCCGCCTGGCCGAAGCGGCGCTGGCCGCCGAGATCGCGGAGCTGGAGGAGGCGCTGCAAAGCCTCGCCCGGGGCGGGACGGTGCCCACCCCCGACCGCATTGCCGCCGAACGCGCCCGCCGCGACGCCGCCTGGGCCGCGCTGCGCGCGCATCTGTCCGCCGGCACCCCCTTCGACCCGGCCCTGCCCGAGACCTTCGAGGCGCTGCGCGACCAGGCCGACCGCCTGGCCGATGCCCGCGCCGAGGATGCCGGCCGGGTCAGCGACTATTCGACGAAATCCGCCCGCCGCGACCTGCTGCACGCCCGCGAACCCTTGGCCCGCGCCGCCCGGCAGCAGGCCGAGGCGGCCGCGGCCGAGGCCGCGGCCGCCTGGCAGGCGCTGTGGCAGCCGGCCGGGCTACTCGCCATGGACGCCGCCAGCATGGCCGAATGGCGCCGCGGCCGCGACGAGGTGCTGCGCCTGGCGGAGCAGGAGGCCGCGGCGCGCCGGAAGCAGGCGGAGCTGGCGGCGCGGCGGGAGGCCGCGCTGGCCGCGCTGCACGCCACCCTGCCCGGCCCCGAAACCCTGCTGGCGCCGCTGCTCGCCCGCGCCGAGGATGCCCTGGCCGAGGCCGAGGCGGCACAGCAGCAGCACCGCGACCTCGCCCGCCGCGCCGCGGAGGCGGCGGCGCAGGCGGAGGCCGCCCGCCATGCCGAAGCCGCCGCCGCCGCCGCGCTGGCCGAATTCGCCCCGCAATGGCACGCGGCGACCGCGGCGCTGCGCCTGCCGGCGGAGGCCTCGCCGGAACTGGTGGAAGCCGCGCTCGGCGCCTGGACCCGGGTGGCGGAGGCCGCCAAGGCCTGGCGCGGCGATGCGGCCCGGGTCGCGGCCATGACGGAGGCGCTGGCGGATTTCGCGGCGGCGACGCGGCGGGTGCAGGATCGCCTCGCCCTGCCACACGGCGAGGACTCCCCGGCCGCCATCGTCGCCCAGCTGGCGCGGCGGCTCGCCACGGCGCGCGGCACGGCGCAGGAAGCCGCCGCCCTCGCCCGCCGCCTGCAGGACCGCCAGCAGGCCGCCGCCGGCGCCGCGACGCGGCTGCGCGAGGCCGAGGCGCGTCTCGCCGCCCTGCGCGAGGCCGCCGGCGCCGAGGACCTGGCGGCGCTGGAGGCGGCGATCGCCCGCGCCGCGGCCCGCAGCCGGCTGCACGGCGCCATCGCCCAGGCGGAGGCCGCGCTGCTGGCGCAGGGCGATGGCCATGACGAGGCGGCGCTGCGCGCCGAGGCGGCCGGCACCGACCCGGACCTGGCCACCGCCCGGCTGCAGCGAATCGAGGCCGAGCAGGCCGCGCTGCGGGAGGGGCTGGCCGAGCTCGGCGGCCAGCGGCAGCAGGCGGAGGCGAAGCTGGCCGCCATGCAGCAGGGCCGGGACGCCGCCGCCCATGCCCAGGCCGCCCGCCACCACCTGGCGGAGGCCAGCGCGGCGGCGGAACGCTATGCCCGGCTGCACCTGGCGCGCAGCCTGCTGCAATCCGGCATCGAGCGCATCCGCCAGGAACGCCAGGGCCCGCTGCTGCGCCAGGCCGGCGCCCATTTCGCCCTGCTGACCGAGGGTCGCTACACCCGCCTCGCCACCGACGAGGACGAGGCCGGCCGCACCCTTCTGCGCGCGGTGCGCGACAGCGGCGCCGAATGCCCGGTGGATGCGCTGAGCGAAGGCACGCGGGACCAGCTGTTCCTCGCGCTGCGCGTGGCGGCGGTGGAGGCGCAGGCGGAGGCCGCGGAGCCGCTGCCCTTCATCGCGGACGACCTGCTGGCCACCTTCGACGATGCCCGCGCCAGCGCCGCCCTGGCCCTGCTGGCGCGCCTCGGCGCCACCACCCAGACCATCCTCTTCACCCATCACGCGCATCTGGCGGAGCTCGCCGCGCGGCAGGGCGCGGTGCTGCGGGAGATGCCGGGCTTCCAAGGCGCCGCGCGGGCGGCGTAGGCTTGGCCAAACGGAGGAAGACAACCATGGACGCCACCACGCTGCCGCCGGTGCTCCGCCTGGCCCCCGAAGACGGCGTGCTGATCGCGCGCATCGCCCTGCCGCCCGGCACCACCGTGGCGCCGGGCGTGACGGTCGGCGAGAAGCGCATCCCGCCCGGCCACAAGGTGGCGATCCGTCCGCATGCGGCGGGCGAGGAGATCCGCCGCTACGGCCAGATCATCGGCTTCGCCACCACCCCCATCGCGCCCGGCGACTGGGTGCATACCCACAACTGCGCCATGGGCGATTTCGCGAAGGATTATGCTTACAGCCGGGAGGTGAAGGCGACCGCCTATGCCAATACCCCCGCCAGCTTCATGGGTTTTCGCCGCCCGGATGGGCGGGCGGCCACGCGCAACTACATCGGCATCATCACCAGCGTGAACTGCTCCGCCCATGTCGCGGACCTCATCGCCGATGCCTTCAAGCGCAACCCCTTCGCGGGCAACGACCCGCTGGCCGACTTCCCGAATGTGGATGGCGTGGTCGCGCTGACGCACAAGACCGGCTGCGGCATGACGGAGGGCGAGCCGCTGCGGCTGCTGCGCCGGACGCTCGCCGGCTATGCGCGGCACCCCAACTTCTCCCATGTCATCGCCATCGGCCTGGGCTGCGAGGTGAACCAGCTGGGCGGGATGCTCGAGGAACAGCGCCTGGCCGGAAGGCTGCGCAGCATGGACATCCAGGAGATGGGCGGCACGCGGAAGACCGTCGAAGCCGGCATCGAATTCGTGAAGGGCGTGCTGGCGGAGGCCAATGCGCTGCGGCGCGAACCCATCCCGGCCAGCGAGCTGGTGGTGGCCCTGCAATGCGGCGGCAGCGACGGCTATTCCGGCATCACCGCCAACCCGGCCCTCGGCGCGGCCAGCGACCTGGTGGTGCGCCACGGCGGCACGGTGATCCTCTCGGAAACGCCAGAGACCTATGGCGCCGAACACCTGCTGACCCGCCGCGCCGTCTCCCGCGAAGTGGGCGAGAAGCTGGTCGATCTGATGCGCTGGTGGGAGGATTACACGGCGCGGGAGGGGGCGGAGATGAATGCCAACCCCTCCCCCGGCAACAAGGCCGGCGGGCTGACCACGATCCTGGAAAAATCGCTCGGCGCCATGGCCAAGGCGGGCACCACCAATCTGGTCGAGGTCTACCGCTATGCGGAACCCGTCACCGCCAAGGGCTTTGTTTTCATGGACACCCCCGGCTACGACCCGGTGGCCGCGACGGGGCAGGTGGCCGGCGGCGCCAACCTGGTCTGCTTCACCACCGGCCGCGGTTCCGTCTTCGGCGCCAAGCCCGCGCCTTCCATCAAGCTGGCCACCAACAGCGCCATGTATGAGCGCATGTCGGAGGACATGGACGTGAATTGCGGCACCATCGTCACCGGCGAGGAGACGATCGAGCAGGCCGGCCAGCGCATCTTCGAACTCATGCTGCGGGTGGCCAGCGGCGAGCGGACCAAGAGCGAGAGCTACGATTTCGGCGGCGCCGAATTCGCCCCCTGGGTGATCGGCGCCACGATGTGACGGCCCGCTTCCACCCGCGCCGCCCGCATCCGGCGCTGCGCGGGCTGGTGCGCGGCCTCTGGTACTACGCGGAACGCCGCGAGGCGCCGCAGCGCCGGCGCGAAATGCCCTGCGCGGAGGCGGTGCTGCTGATCAACCTGGGCCCGGCCATCGGCGTCGCCTGGCCCGACCCGGCGGCCGAGACGCGCTTCGACACCGCCACGGGCTTCCTGGCCCGGCCGCATCCGGCGCCGGCGCGCAGTTCCATGCAGGGCAGCCAGCGCGGGGTGCAGGTGATGCTGACGCCGCTGGGCGCGGAACGCCTGCTGCGCTGCCCGATCTCCGGCGTGCCGGCGCAATTCCTCGATCTGTCCGAGATGCTGGGCCGCGAGGGGCCCGGCCTCGCTGCGCGGCTGGCGGAAACGACCGATCCGGAAAGCTGCCTCGACCTGCTGGAGGGCATGCTGCTGCGCCGCCTGGCGGGCGACCCGCCCACCGATGCGGTGGCGGAGGCCTGGCGGCGGATCGAGGCCAGCGCCGGGCGCATCGGCATCGGCGCCCTGGCGCGCGACCTCGGCCTGTCGCGCCAGACGCTGGTGCGCCACTTCCATGACCGCACCGGGCTGACGCCGAAACTCGCCGCGCGGCTGCAGCGCTTCAGCGGCGTGATCGCGCGGCTGCCGGAAGTGCCGGAGGCGGGCTGGGCCGGGCTGGCGGTGGAGGCGGGCTTTGCCGACCAGTCGCATCTGATCCGGGAGGTCCGCGCCTTCACCGGCCTGTCCCCGGCCGCGCTGCTGCGCCGGCGCCTGGCGGATGGGCTGGGCTTCGGCGAGTAGAGGTCAGTCCGCCTCACCCCGCCGCGCGCCATGGAGAAAGACATCCACCGCCGCGCGGGCCAGCGCCGCCACCTCCTCCGCATCGGGTGCATCGCGCAGGCCGAGCAGGATCATCATATGGGTCTTGCCCAGGGTCATTCCGAACAGCAGCTGCGCCGCCATCTCGGCATCGGGCAGGCGGATCGCCCCGCGCGCCATCTCGGCCGCGATGCGCCGCTGCAGCGAACCGGCACCGCGATTGAACAGCACGCGATGCGTCGCCTGCGCGATTTCCGGGGAGCGTTTCACCTCGGCGATGACGAGGCGGAAGATGCCGGTCTGGAGCGGCGCCAGCAGATGCCCCGCCGCCGCTTCCAGCATGCCGCACAGCGCGCGCCGCAGGTCCGGCTCCGTCTCCAGCTCCGAGGCCACATGCAGCGGGGCGAGGGCCGCGGCGACCGTCGCCTCGAAGAGCGCGGCCTTGGAGGGGAAGAACTGGTAGAGCGTGCGCTTCGACATCCCGGCGGCGCGCGCGACGTCGTCCATGCTGGCGGCGGCATAGCCGTCCCGCATGAAGACCTCCGTCGCCGCCTCGCAGAGCAGGTGGCGCCGCGCCGTCTCCGGCATCGGCGCGCGGCCCGGCTTGCGCCGCGCCGGCGCCTCCGCCTCGCTCATGGCGCGGCGACCTGCGGCTGTGCCGCGGGGGCTGCATCACCCTGGCCCGGCGGCGGCACCGGCCTGGTGCGGAACAGGCGCAGGATTAGCAGGAAGAACAGCGGCACGAAGACCAGCGCCAGCAGCGTGCCGGCGATGACGCCGCCGATCACGCCGGTGCCGATGGCATTCTGCGCGCCGGAGCCCGCGCCGTTCGCGATCGCCAGCGGCACCACGCCGAGGGTGAAGGCGAGCGAGGTCATGACGATGGGGCGCAGGCGCTGCCGCGCCGCCTCCGCCGCCGCCTCCACCAGCGAGAGGCCGCGGTTGAAGCCTTCCCGCGCGAATTCGACGATCAGGATCGCGTTCTTCGCCGAGAGGCCGATGGTGGTCAGCAGGCCGACCTGGAAATAGACATCGTTCGACATGCCGCGCAGCAGCGTGGCCACCACCGCGCCGAGCACGCCGAGCGGCACCACCATCATCACCGCCGTCGGGATCGACCAGCTTTCATAGAGCGCCGCCAGGCACAGGAAGACGACGATCAGCGAGATGGCATAGAGCGCCGGCGCCTGGCCGGAGCCGCCACGTTCCTCATAGGATACGCCGCTCCAGGCATGGTCGAAGCCGGGCGGCAGCTGGGCTGCCAGCCGCTCCATCTCCGCCATCGCCTCGCCGCTGGTGCGCCCGGGCGCCGGCATGCCCTGGATCTCGCGGGAGGCGATGCCGTTGAAGCGTTCCAGACGCGGCGAGCCATAGCTCCATTCGGTGCGGCCGAAGGCGGAGAAGGGCACCATCTGGCCGCTGGCATTGCGCACGAACCAGCGGTCGAGATCGCCGGGCAGCATGCGCGAGTCCGCATCGCCCTGGATATAGACGCGCTTGATGCGGCCGCGGTCCAGGAAGTCGTTCACGTAGGTCGCGCCCCAGGCGGTGGAGAGCGTGGTATTGATGTCGGAGACGGAAAGCCCCAGCGCGCTGGCCCTTTCCCAATCCACCAGCAGGCGGAACTGCGCCTCGTCCTCCTGCCCGTTCGGGCGGACCTGCGCCAGCACCGGGCTTTGCGCGGCCATGCCGAGCAGCTGGTTGCGCGCCTGCATCAGCGCCGCATGGCCGGCGCCGCCGCGGTCCAGCAGCTGGAAGGTGAAGCCGGTGGCATTGCCGAGCTCCGTGATGGCCGGCGGGGCGAAGGCGATGACGATCGCATCCTGCCAGGTGGCGAAGTGGCGGATGATGCGCCCGGTCAGCGCCTGCGCCCTGCTGGCGGGGGAGGTTCGCTCGTCCCAGGGGCGCAGGCTGATGAAGCCGAGGCCGGTATTCTGGCCGCGGCCGGTGAAGCTGAAGCCGTTGATGCCGAAGTTGGAGGCGACGACATCCTTCTCCTCCTCCCGCAGGTAGCGGTTCAGCTCATCCAGCGCGCGCTGGGTGCGTTCGCTGGTGGCGCCGGGGGGCGCGATGATCTGCACGAAGGCGGTGCCCTGGTCCTCATCCGGCAGGAAGCCGCCGGGCAGGCGCAGGAAGGCGAAGCCGAGGCCGGCCAGCAGCGCGGCATAGATCGTCATCATCCGCCAGGGCCGGCGCAGGCTGCCGCGCACGCCGCGTTCATAGACCGCCGTCGTGCGGTCCACACCGCGGTTGAACAGGCCGAAGAGGCCGCGCTTGCCCTGGCCCGGCTTGTGCGGCTTCAGCAGCGTGGCGCAGAGCACGGGGGTGAAGAAGATCGCCACCAGCACCGATAGCGCCATGGCGGTGGCGATGGTGATGGAGAACTGCCGGTAGATCACGCCGGTGGAGCCGCCGAAGAAGGCCATCGGCAGGAAGACCGCGGAGAGCACCAGCGCGATGCCGACCAGCGCGCCGGTGATCTGGTCCATCGACCTGCGCGTGGCTTCGAGCGGGGAGAGATGTTCCTCCGCCATCACGCGCTCGACATTTTCCACCACCACGATGGCGTCGTCGACCAGCAGGCCGATGGCCAGGACCAGGCCGAACATGGTCAGCGTATTGATGGAATAGCCCGCCGCCGCCAGCACGCCGAAGGTGCCGAGCAGCACCACGGGGATGGCGAGCGTCGGGATCAGCGTGGCGCGCCAGTTCTGCAGGAACAGGAACATGACGAGGAAGACGAGCACCACCGCCTCGACCAGCGTATGCGCCACGCTGGTGATGGACAGGCGCACGAAGGGGGTGGTGTCGTAGGGATAGACCACCTCGAGCCCCGCCGGGAAGTTCGGGCGCAGGTTCTCGATCGTGGCGCGCACGGCGGTCGCGGTGTTCAGCGCATTGGCGCCGCTGGCCAGGCGCACGCCGATGCCGGCGGCGGGGCTGCCGTTGAAGCGGGCGGAATTGCTGTAGCTTTCCGCGCCGATCTCGATGCGCGCCACGTCGCGCAGCCGCACCTGCGCGCCATCGGTCTGCACGCGCAGCAGGATGGCGCCGAAGGCCTCCGGCGTCTGCAGATAGGAGGGGCCGATGATGGTGGCGTTCAGCTGCTGGCCGGGCACCGCCGGCAGCGCCCCCATCTCGCCGGAGGAGACCTGCACATTCTGTGCCTGGATGGCGTCGCGCACATCGCCCGGCGTCAGGCCGTAATTCACCAGCTTCGCCGGATCCAGCCAGATGCGCATGGCGAACTGGGAGCCGAAGACCTGGTAGTCGCCGACGCCCGGCGTGCGGCTCAGCGGGTCCTGGATGGTGCTGACCAGGAAGTCCGAGATATCCGCGCTGCCGAGCTGCCCGTCGGTGGAGACGAAGCCCACCACCATCAGGAAGTTGCTGGTGGACTTCGCCACGCGGATGCCCTGCTGCTGCACGGTCTGCGGCAGGCGCGGCGTGGCGAGCTGCACCTTGTTCTGCACCTGCACCTGGGCGGTGTCCGGATTGGTGCCCTGGGCGAAGGTGAGCTGGATGGTGGCGGCGCCGTCCTTAGTGGTCTGGGAGGAGAAGTAGATCAGCCCATCGATGCCGCTCAGCTGCTGCTCGATGATCTGCACCACCGTGGACTGCACCGTCTCGGCCGAGGCGCCGGGATAGCTGACGGTGATGGAGATGGCGGGCGGCGCGATGGCCGGATATTGCGCGATGGGCAGCGTGCGCAGGGCCAGCAGGCCGGCGAGCATGATGCCGATGGCGATGACCCAGGCGAAGACCGGGCGGTCGATGAAGAAGCGTGCCATGGGCGGGGCCTCAGCTCGCGGGCCGCGCGGCGGCGGGCGCTGCGGCGGGCGCGGGTGCGCGTTCGGTGGCATTCACCCGTGCGCCGGGGCGGATGCGCTGCACGCCCTCCACCACCACGCGATCGCCCGGGGCGAGCCCCTCCGTCACCAGCCAGTTGGTGCCAATGGCGCGGGCGGCCTGCAGCATGCGCTGTTCCACCACGCCCTCCGCATTCACCACCAGGGCCACCGGCTCCCCGCGCGGGGTGCGGGAGACGGCCTGCTGCGGCACCAGGATGGCACGGTCCGTGACGCCCTCCTCGACCCGCGCGCGCACGAACATGCCCGGCAGCAGCAGCTGGTCCGGATTGGGGAAGACGGCGCGGAGCGTGACGGAGCCGGTGCCCTGGTCGACGATCACCTCGGAGAACTGGATCTCGCCGGGATGCGCATATTCCGTCCCGTCCTCCAGGATCAGCCGGGCCGCGGCGCGGTCGGCGGAGGCGCGGCGCAGCGCGCCGCTGGCGATATCGCGGCGCTGCTGCAGCAGCAGCGAGCTCGGCTGCGTCACGTCGACATAGATCGGATCGAGCTGCGTCACGGTGACCAGCGCGGTGGTCTGGCTGGCGGTGACCAGCGCGCCGGCGGTCACGTTGGAGCGGCCGCTGCGCCCTGCGATGGGCGAGGTGACGCGGGTATAGCCGAGGTCGATGCGTGCGCTATCCAGCGCCGCGCGATTGGACAGTACATCCGCCTGCGCTTCCCGAAGCGTCTGCTCCGCCGTGTCCAGGCTCTGCTGGCTGACGGCCTGGGACCGCACCAGGGCGCGATAGCGGGTCGCGGTGGCCGCCGCGCCGCGCACCGTGGCCTCGGACCGGGCCAAAGCCGCCTCTGCGCGGGTCACCGCGGCCTCGTAGCTCGAGGGCTCGATCTGGAACAGGGGCTGGCCGGCGGTCACCACCTGGCCTTCGGTGAACAGACGCTCCCGCACCACGCCGCCGACCTGGGGGCGCACCTCGGCGACCTGGAAGGCAGTGGTGCGGCCGGGCAGCAGCGTGGTCACCGGCACTTCCTGGCGCTGCAGGGTCACGACGGTGACGGGCGTGGGCGGCGGGGCGGCACCCTGGGCGGCGGCCGGCCGCACCGGCTGCTCCTCGCAGGCCGCCAGCAGGGCGAGCAGCCCGAGCGCCGGCAGGCGGAGCGGCAGGCGCGAAGCATGCTGTGGAGACATGGGACCTCTTTGGAAACTGCTTAGTTTTCGCGTTGCGATACGCGCCAGTTTCCATCGCAAGTCAAGCCGCCGCGTTGTAACCGCCGGTATCCGGCGCCATGCGCCCGGATGGCAGGAACCATGCCTTGCCTTAACAAAGGCCTCCTGCGCCGCCGATCAGCGCGGCAGCGGCGGCAGGCGCTGCGCCAGGTCGCGTTTCAAAACCTTACCGGCGCTGTTGCGTGGCAGGTCGTCCAGCACGAAGACCTCGCGCGGCCATTTCGGCCGGGGCAGCCGGGCGCGGGCGAAGGCGAGAAGCGCCTCCGGCTCCACCGGTGTCGCGAGGCGGACGAAGGCCGCGATCTCCTCGCCGAATTCGGGCGAGGGCCAGGCGAGCACCGCGGCCTCCGCCACCGCCGGATGGGCGGTCAGCGCCGCCTCGATATCCGCGGGGTGGATGTTGATGCCGGCGCGGATGATCATGTCCTTCTGCCGCCCGCGCAGAGTGACGAAGCCTTCGCTGTCCAGCGAGGCAAGGTCGCCCGGGTAGAACCAGCCGTGCCGAAAAGCCTCGGCGGAGGCTTCGGGGTCCCGGTAGTAGCCGGTGGCGCAGGCGGGGCCACGGTAGCGCAGCAGGCCGGTCTCGCCGGGCGGCAGGGGGCGGTCGGCGTCGTCCACCACCTCCACCTCCACGCCGAAGACGGGGCGGCCGACCGTATCGCCATGCGTGGCGAGATCCTCGGGCGTCAGCAGGGAGACGCCGCCGCCCTCGGTGCTCGCATAATATTCGAAGAAGCGCGGGCAGAGCCGGTCGCGGATCGCGCGCCGCTCCTCGGCGGAGAGCGGCGCGCCGGAGGAGAAGAGCAGGTTCAGGTTGTGGAGCGGTGCCAGCGCGGCATCGTCCAGCGCGAGCAGCCGGCGAAATTGCGTCGGTACCAGGAAGAGGCTGGTGGCGCCGTGCTGCGCGACGCAGGCCACCAGCTCCTCCGGCGTGCAGGGCGGCGGCTTCAGGATCAGCGTGCCGCCGGCGAAGAGAACGGACATCGCGAAGGTGCGGCCGCCACCAAAATACAGCGGCGTGGCGCAGACGAAGCGGTCGCGGCCGTTCAGGCCGAGATTGATCCAATGCGTGCGGAAGCGTGCGAGGAAATGCTTGTGCGCGATCAGCGGCCCCTTCGGCCGGCCCGTGGTGCCGGAGGACAGCGACAGCACGAAGGGTGCTTCCGGATCGCTGGCAAATTCGGCGCCGGTTGCATCGACCTCCTGCGGCGTGTCGCAGCGCAGGCCGGGCAGCGGTGACGCATCCGGCTCCTGCAGCACCAGCGAGGCGCCGAAATGGTCCGCGACATTGCGCTGTTCCTCGGCGGTCCAGCGCACATCCATCGGCAGGATCGGCAGGCCGGCGCGCGCCACCGCATACAGCGCCACCACATGCTGCGCCGTGTCGCGCAGGCAGAGGCCGATGGGTTGGTCACCCGGCAGGCCGAGCCCCTGCAGCCAGGCCGCCATGCGCCGCACGCGCGCGACGAATTCGGCATGGGTCAGCACCAGCGCGCCGTCGATCAGCGCGATGTGGCCAGGCCGCGCCTTGGCGTGGATGTCCAGCGCATCGGCGAGGTTCATGCCTTCACGCCATCCAGCTTGTAGATGCGCTCCACATTCGTGCGCAGAAACTTCTGGAGCACCGCCTCGGGCAGGTTCAGCTCGGCGATCTCCGCCATGGTGCGGCCGAAGTCGAGCACCGGGAAATCCGTGCCGAAGATCACCTTGTCCTGGCCATAGCTGCGAATGTAGTGCTTGAAGCTGTCCGGCCAGTAGCGCGGGCTATGCGCGTCGGATCCGATGAAGACGTTGCTGTGCTTCCAGGCCATGGCGATCATCTCCTCGGTCCAGGGGATGCCGACATGAATGCCGATGATCTTCAGTTCGGGGAAGTCGCAGGCCACGGCATCGAGCGCGATCGGGCGGCCGACGGAGCGCAGCGGATAGCTGGGGTCATAGACCATGGATTGGCCGACCTGCAGCTGCACCGGCACGTCCAACTCCGCGCACTTCGCGTAGAAGGGGTACCATTTGGCATGGTCCGGGGCGAGCTCGAACCAATGCGGATAGAAATGCGCGCCGATGAAACCGTATTCGGTGACGGCGCGGGACAGCTCGCGCACACCGCGCATGCCCTCCGTCGGGTCGAGGCCCGCCAGGCCATAGAAGCGATCCGGATGCGCCTGCACCGCATCGGCCACCAGCCTGTAGTCCACATGGTAGCAGGCGGGATGGCCGAGCCGGCCGACCTTGGCCGCGATGAGAAAGGCCTTCTCGATGCCCGCGGCGTCCATGCGCGCGATCATGTCCTTCAGGCTCATGCCCTCGAAGATTTCGCGCTTCACGCGCATCTTGCTGGTGTAGAAGCCGGTGCGGTCCGGCCGGCCGGCCAGCGCCTCCGGCGTCCAGATATTCACCACCGCATCGATCGCCCGGATGCCTGTCACGCTTTCCCCCTTGAAGTCAGACCCATCTCCCGCGCGATGGAATCGCGCAGCACTTCGTTCGCGCCCTCACCAAAAGTGTAGAGGCGCGAATCCCGCCACAGCCGCTGCATGTCGCTCTCGGCGGAGTAGCCGGCGCTGGCCATGATCTGCATGCCGGCATCGGCGACGTCGCGCAGCGCCTCGGTCGCGATGATCTTGGCCTGCGCCGCCTCGCGCCGGCAGGGCGCGCCCTGGTCGATCAGCCGGGCCAGGTGGCGCACCATCAGGCGGGACTGGTCGACGCGCAGGCGCATATCCACCAGACGATGCGCGATGGCCTGGAAGCGGCCGATCGGCTGGCCGAATTGTTCTCGATTTCGCGCATGATCCAGCGCGATGCGCAGCGCGGCTTCCGCGGCGCCGGTCACCGTCGCGGCCATGGAGGCGCGGGAGTAGTGCAGCGTCGACATCAGATGCGCAAAGCCCTGGCCCTCCTGGCCGAGCAGGGCGTCCTCCGGCAGGTCCACATCCTGCAGCCCGATGTCAAAGCTGGGCATGCAGTTGTTGCCGACCTTGGGCAGCGGCGTCATGACGATGCCGGGCGCATCCGTCGGCACCAGGAGCAGCGAGATGCCGCGCGCCCCTTCCTTCTCCGGCCCCGTGCGGGCCGGCAGGATGAGCCAGCGCGCGCCCTCGGCATCGCTGATCCAGGTCTTGCGGCCATTGATGCGCCAGCCGCCGGCCTGACGCGTGGCGCGTGTGCGGATGGCGGCGGCGTCGCTGCCCGCCTGCGGTTCCGTCAGCGCCAGGGCGCAGAACGCCTCGCCCGTCATCAGCAGCGGCAGCATCTCGGCGCGCTGGGCAGCGCTGCCATGGCCGCGGATCGTCGCCAGCCCAAAGCCCACCACGCGGTTGAAGATGGAGGCCGCCATATAGGCGTGCTGGCCCAGCGCCTCCTGCACCAGCGCGACCGTCGCCCAATCCGCGCCAAGCCCACCTTCCGCCACCGGCACCGCCAGCGCGAACAGGCCGAGCTCGCCCATCTCCGGCAGCAGGTCGTAGGGCGGCACATGGCCCGCATCGCGCCGCCGGATTTCGGCGGGCGGCAGGCGCTTCGCCAAGAGGGCCTCGACCGAGCCGAGGATCTGCGCCTGTTCCGGAGTCACACCCGTGGCCCGGCCGAGGCATGCCAGGGCACCAGCATTTTGCGCAGCGCACCGATGGCGAAATAGAAGATGAAGCCCAGCAGCGACATGTGGATCAGCACGGCGAACATCTGATCCGTCTCGAAGGCGTTCAGCCGCGCTATCAGCAGATGCCCGAGCCCCGCATTGCCGCCAAGGTATTCGCCGACCACGGCGCCAATGATGGCGAGCACGATGCCGATCTCCAGCCCCGTGATGATGAAGGGCAGCGCGGAGGGAAACTCCAATCGGCGAAACACCTGCCAGCGCGTGGCATTCAGCGAGACCATGACATCCCGATGCCCCTCGTCGATGGATTTCACGCCCATTGCCGTATTGGTCAGGATCGGGAAGAAGGCGAGCACCGCGGCGACGATCACCTTCGAGGTCACGCCGAAACCGAACCACAGCACGAAGAGCGGCACCAGCGCGACCTTCGGGATCACCTGCGTCGCCACGATGAAGGGATTCAGCGTCAGCTCCAGCCAGCGCAGCCGCGCGATCAGCACGCCGAGCACCACGCCGATGACGCTGGCATAGGCGAAGCCGGAGAGCGTGGCATAGACCGTCATCCAGGTGTGGTGCCAGGCGCGCGGGTCGCGCAGCATCTCCAGCCAGGCGGTCCAGACGGCGCCCGGGCGCGGCAGGATCAGCGGCGAAACGCCGGCGTAGCGCACATAGGAATCCCAGATCAGTACCAGCAGCGCCAGCAGGATGGGCGTGGTGATCCAGGGCAGCGCGCCATCCATGGTGACGAAGCGCTTGGCGAATTGCGCGGGGGCAGGTTTTGCGGTCATCGCGGCGCCCTCAGCTGATCTCGTTGAGGCGGTGCCGCAGCTGGCGGACGATGGCCTGGAATTCGGGGGTGGATTGCAGGTCCGGCCCGCGCGGCCGCGCGAAGGGCACCTGCACCTCCATATCCACGCGACCGGGGCGCGGCGAGAGCAGCAGGATGCGGTCCGCGAGGAACACCGCCTCCGCAATCGAATGCGTGACCAGCACGACAGTCTTGCGGGTTTCCATCCAGATGCGCTGCAGCTCGATATTCATTGCCTCCCGCGTCATCGCATCCAGCGCGCCAAAAGGCTCGTCCATCAGCAGGATGCGCGGGTCGTAGGACAGGGCGCGCGCGATGGCGGCGCGCTGGCGCATGCCGCCCGACAGCTCGCGCGGCCAGCGTTTCTCGAATCCCTGGATGCCGACGAGCTTCGCCAGCGCCTGGGCGCGGGCCGCACGATCGGCCTTCGGCGCGCCCTTCAGCTCCAGCGGCAGGGCGATGTTCTGCTCGATGCTGAGCCAGGGGAACAGATTCGCCTCCTGGAACACCATGCCGAGGTCGGACAGCGCCTCCGCCTGGCGCTGGCCGTTGCGCCAGAGGCTGTGGCCCTCGATGGCGATCTCGCCGGAGGTCGGCGCGATCAGCCCGCCGATCATCCGCAGCAGCGTGGTCTTGCCGCAGCCGGAGGGGCCGAGCAGCACGAGGAACTCGCCCTCCGCCACCGCGAGATCGGTTGCGGCGAGCGCATGCACCGGCTCATCGCGCGTGCCGTACCATTTTTCCACGGCCTGAAAGGCGATGGCCGGGTGGTGTTCGGGTGATGTGTGTGCAGCCTGCATCCCGCCAGGATCGCGCGCCTGTCCACCGCTGTCCATCCCGTTTCAGGCAAGCGGAAAATCCGCCTCCCCCGCCGCGATGGCAACCGCAGCCTGGTTCGCGCCGATGACGCGGGCAAAACCGAACTGCATGGCGGAGAGCGAGGCGGCGTGGCGCGCCTCGTCGAAATCCGCCACGGCATCGCGCACCACGAAGCAGCGCAGGTCGCGCTGCGCCGCGTCGCGCACGCTGCTCTCGACGCACATGGAGGTGGTGACGCCGCCGACCATGAGCGCGCGGATGCCGCGCGTGGCCAGCACCACATCCAGCGCCGTGCCGAAGAAGGCGGAGTAGCGCGGCTTGTCGAGCACTACGTCGCCGGGCTGCACGCCCGCCTCGTCCGGGATCTCGATATCGGCGCTGCCGGCGGCAAGCGCGCGCAGCTCGCCCAGCCGCGGCCGCAGCTCCGTCGTCAGCAGCCCGCCATCGGCATGATCCGCACGCAAAACATGCCGCGTCCAGATCACCGGCATGCCCGCGGCGCGCGCCGTGCGGGCCAGCGCATAGCCCTGTCGCGCAGCCTCGGCGCAGGCCGAGACATCCCGCCCCTGCGCGGCCACGAACCCCTGCGGATCCAAAAAGCCGCGTTGGTAGTCCACCAGCAGCAGCGCCGCCTCGCCTCGACGGAAGCGCATCAGGCGAGCGCGCGCTCGACATACTCGTTGGTATAGAGCGTCTCGGCCTTGACGCCCGCCGGGGCGAAGCCCGCCGCCGCCATCAGGTCGTAGCCACGCTGCCAGCGGTCCGGCACGTTGCGCAGCATATTCTCGCGCCCCGCGGTCAGCCAGAACTGCATCTCGTTGCGCAGGATCAGCGGCGCGGTGGCGGCGTTGCGCATCTCGGCAATCTCGAAGCCGCGCAGATTGGCCAGCGTCTTCGACAGATCCGTATCCGCCAGCATGTCGTCCAGCGAGCGCTTCACGGCGCGCAGGAAGCGCACCACCAGGTCGCCATTCTGCGCCAGCGTCGAACGGCGCGCGATGTAGCACTGGCCCGGGATCGGCGCGACATCGTCCGTGTTCCAGGACACATGCGGCGTATTCGCCGCCTGCAGCGCCACCGGCACGCCGGCCGAGACGATATAGGCATCGAGCCGCCCCTGCGCGATCAGCTGCAGCCCGGCCGGCGAATTGGGCGCCACCTGCCGCGCCACCCGCGCCCGGTCCAGGCCGCGATCCTGCAGCATCACATCGAGCACAATCTCGGTGGCGCCGCCCACGGACAGCACCCCGATGGTCTTGCCGATCATATCCGCCGGCGTGCGCACCGGCTTGGCCGGCGAGCTGATGACGAAGAAGGGCGAGCCCTGGCTGATGGTGCCGACCGCGATCAGGTCGTCGCCGCCAGGGCGGGAGGAGGCGCGGATATGGTCGCCGACCCCGGTGCGGGACAGCAACCCGCCGCCGCCCACGATCTGCTGCACCGCCATGGCGGAGCCGCGTCCCTGCTCAATGGTCACGTCCAGCCCCTCACGCTCGAAATAGCCGCCGCCCTTGGCGTTCAGCACGTCGACGAAGGCCAGGATATAGGAGAAGGGCGTGACGAAGGTCATCGCCCGCGCGGACTGCGCCCCGGCATCGCGCAGGGTGATGGCCACGAGCCCGCCGCCGCCCAGGGCGAGCGCGGCGCGGCGCGAAAGGGTCGGGTTCGGCATGGTCAGCTCCTCGGGCATGGCGCCCCAAGCTGAAACCGTGCCGGCCCCGCCGTCAATGGCACTTGCATCCCAGCAGCTAAACCGGGCGATCCCCCTGGATGGTCACGCGGTTGCCGTAGCGCGTCGCCGGCCAGTAGTCCCACATCGCCCGGTGCTGCGCGCAGCGGTTGTCCCAGAAGGCCACCGAATTCGCCCGCCAGCGGAAGCGGCACTGGAACAGCGGATTGGCGCTGTGCTCGAACAGATAGTCCAGGATCGCCGTGCTCTCATCCAGCGGGATGTCCAGGATCCGCCGCGTGAAACCCTTGTTGACGAAGAGCGCGCGGCGGCCCGTGACGGGATGCGTGCGGATCACCGGATGCACCGCGCGCGGATACACCGGCTTGTCCTGCACGCCGAGATTCGCATAGGTACCGCGATAGACCTCCTCCCCGTCATGCACGGCCGTCAGGCCTTCCAGATAGGTCTTCATCCGGTCCGAGAGCGCGTCATAGGCGGCGTACATGCTGGCGAACAGCGTGTCGCCGCCGACCTCTGGCTGCTGCTTGATGTAGAGGATGCTGCCCATCGGCGGTTCCTCGTCGCAAGAGACGTCGGAATGCCAGAACTCGCCATTGGCCCGCGGGCTGTCGCGATCCGCCTTGATGATCATCAGCGCGGGATGTCCTTCGGTCGGCGCCGCCGGATGGATGTGCAGCTCGCCGAACTGCCGGCCGAAATCGAGATGCTGCTGCGGCGTCAGTTGCTGGTCGCGGAAGAAGATCACCAGGTTCTCGGCCAGCGCGCGATGGATCTCCTGCATCTGCTGGGCGGAAGGCGTGCCGAGGTCGACGCCGCCGATCTCCGCGCCAATGATGGGGGTGAGTTTCTGGACCGTGATGCTGCGATAGGGCTCGGCGGCATCGGCGGAATGGCGGTAGCGTGGCCCGGTCTTTGCCGTGACATGGTTCATGGGCGTTCCCCTTCATTCGTGCATCAGGCGAGGCTGATGGTGACGCGAAAAGGGAACCGCAGCGGCCGGGCGAGGTCAAGCGCTACTGCAGCGTCACGATCTCCTCCGTCAGCCGGTCCAGCGGCATTTCCAGCTCCACCGCGCCGGCCTGCATGGCCGCCTTGGGCATGCCGTAGATCACGCAACTCGCCTCGCTCTGCCCCAGGGTGCGGGCGCCGGCGCGGCGCATCTCCAGCAGCCCCGCGGCGCCGTCCCGCCCCATGCCGGTCAGGATGATGCCCATCGCCGCGCGCCCTGCCACGGCGGCGACGGAGGCGAAGAGCACATCGACCGAAGGGCGATGGCCGGAGACCGGCGCACCGTCATGCAGCCGGCAGGCGAAATGCGCGCCATCGCGCACCAGCTCCAGGTGCCGCGCGCCGGGCGCGATATAGACGTGCCCGGGCATCACCCGGCGGCCATCCTCGGCCTCCGTCACCGTCATCGCGCATTGCGCATCGAGCCGCCGGGCGAAGGAGGAGGTGAAGCCGGCCGGCATGTGCTGCGTCACCAGCAGCGCCGGCGTGGTCGCGGGCAGGCGCGTGATCATGCGCTGCAGCGTCTCGACGCCGCCGGTGGAGGCGCCGATGGCGACGATGCGCCCGGCGGTGGACAGGCGCGGATCCACCTGCAGCGGCGCGCTCGCCTGCGTGCGCGCCTGCCGGGCCTGGGGCCGTGCGGCGGCGGCGGCCTTCACCTTCGCGACAAGCTCCGCCCCCAGTTCCAGCATGCCGCTGCGGATATCGATCAGCGGCTTCGGCACGTAATCCACCGCGCCGAGTTCCATCGCCCGCAGCGCCGCCTCCGCGCCCTTCTGCGTCAGCGTGGAGATCACCACCACCGGCATCGGCCGCAGCGCCATGAGCCTTTCGAGGAAGCTGAGCCCGTCCATGCGCGGCATCTCTATATCCAGCGTCAGCACATCCGGCGACAGCGCCTTGATGCGGTCGCGCGCGATGATGGGGTCGGGCGCGGTGCCGACCACGGTGATGCCGGGATCACGCGACAGCAATTCGGTTAGCAGCTGGCGGATCAGCGCCGAGTCATCGATCACCAGGACCTTCACGGGCATCAGATCATCTCCGCGGCGGGGAGCGGCCCCGCATCAAGCGCCGCGCCCCGCGGCGCCCAAGCCTGCCTGGCCGGCGCATCCGGCAGCAGCATCATGAAGGCCTGGCCGCTGACCGGCATGTAGAGAATGCGGCGGGCCTGCCGCCCACCCAGCTGCCGCACCACGGGGCTGATATGCGCCTGCTTCAGATAAGCGTCGACAAAACTCACATTGCGGCCGCCGATCTGGCCGCGGTCCTGCGCAAGCTGGGCGCCGCCGAAGAGCTTCACCTCCAGTCTCGGCCGCTGGCCGCCGCGCCGCAGGATGTCGTCGATCAAGCGATCCATGGCGAAGTTGCCATAGCGCAGGCTGGCCTCGCCCGTACCCCAGACACCTTCGCGGCTCTCCGGCAGCATGAAGTGATTGAGCCCGCCGATCCCGGCAACCGGATCGCGGATGCAGGCGGCGACGCAGGAGCCGAGCACAGTGGCGATCGCCTCCTCCGCCGCGGCCGTGACATAGTGCTCGCCGGGCGAGACCTTGATGATCCGACGGCCGGCCGCGGGGTTCATGCACGCCTGCTGCCCGCTCACCGCAGCTTGCGGTAGATGGTGCGGCCCAGATGCTGGAAGCGCTCGCTCACGCGGAACAGCGTCTCCGAATGGCCGACGAAAAGATGGCCGCCGGGGCAGAGCATATCGGCGAAGCGGTCGAACAGGGTGCGCTGCGTCGGCTTGTCGAAGTAGATCACGACATTGCGGCAGAAGATCGCATCGAAGGGCCCGCGCATCGGCCAGGCTTCCAGCAGGTTCAGCGGCAGGAAGCTGATCAGCGATTTCAGCTCCGGCCCCATCTCCACCTCCGCCCCCGCCGCCTGCGTATGGGTGCGGCGCAGCTGCGGGGGAATCGCCGCCGCGCGGTCCGCGGCGTAGCGCCCGGCCTCGCCATGCGCCACCATGTCCGTGTCGATATCGGTGGCGAGGATGCGCGCATCCCATCCGGCCAGGTCGGGCATGGCGCTGCGCAGCGTCATCGCGATGGTATAGGGCTCCTCGCCCGAGGAGCAGCCCGCGGACCAGATGCGCAACCGCCGCTGGCCGCGCGGCAGGTTGGGCAGCACGGCCTGCGCCAGGTGTTCGAAGTGATGCGCCTCGCGGAAGAAGCCGGTGAGGTTGGTGGTGATCGCATTGATCATCCGCACCCGCTCCTCCGCCCCCTCCGGCCCCTCCAGCACCTCCAGATAGGCGGCGAAGCTGTCGAGCCGCAGCGCGCGCAGGCGGCGCCGCAGCCGGCCATAGACCAGGTCGCGCTTGCTGTCGCTCAGCGCGATGCCGGAATGGCTGCGGACCAGCGCGACGATGCGGGCGAAATCCTGTTCCGTCAGCGGCACCTCGGCCAGCAGCGGATCCGCCAGGGTGGCAGCCTGCGTCAAAATGCCTCCCACCTGTCATCATCCGCCGCGCGCACGGCCTTGCTGCGCGGCGCCGCGGCCTTGGCGCGGGGCTTGGCGGCGGGCGCGGCCGGCGCGGTGAGGAGGCCCGGCGGCAGCACGAAGCCCGCCACCATGGCGGCCAGCTGCTCCGTCTGCTCCTCCATCGATTTCGCCGCGGCCGCCGCTTCCTCCACCAGCGCCGCGTTCTGCTGCGTGATCTTGTCCATCTGCACCACGGCGGTGTTCACCTGCTCGATGCCCGTGCTCTGCTCCTGCGAGGCGGCCGAGATCTCCGCCATGATATCCGTCACCCGCTTCACCGAGATGACGATCTCCTCCATCGTCTGCCCGGCGGAGGCCACGAGCTTCGAGCCGCTGTCCACCTTGCCCACGCTGTCCGAGATCAGCGCCTTGATCTCCTTCGCCGCATTCGCACTGCGCTGCGCCAGGTTCCGCACCTCCGCCGCCACCACCGCGAAGCCGCGCCCCTGCTCCCCGGCGCGGGCCGCCTCCACCGCCGCATTCAGCGCCAGGATATTCGTCTGGAAGGCGATCTCGTCGATCACGCCGATGATGTCGTTGATCTTGCGGCTGGACTGGGTGATGCCGTCCATCGTCTGCACCACCTCCGTCACCACCCGCCCGCCACGCTCCGCGATCTCCGAGGCGGAGCTGGCGAGCTTGTTCGCCTGCTGCGCATTGTCGGCGTTCTGGCGCACCGTGCCGGTGAGTTCCTCCAGGCTGGCGGAGGTCTCCTCCAGGCTCGAAGCCTGTTCCTCCGTCCGCTGCGACAGGTCGGTATTGCCCATCGCGATCTCCCGCGCCGCGGTGCTGATGGTGCCGCAGCTTTCGGTGATAGTCGCGACCACGCCCGACATGGTGTCCAGCATGCCGTTCACGCCGGCGCAGAGCTCGCCGATCGCGCCTTCCTTGCCTTCCAGCCCGATGCGGCGGCTCAGGTCGTTCGCCTGCGCCGCGGCCACGATGCCCTGCGTCTCCGCCACCGCATCCTTCAGCGCCTGGGCGACGCGCAGCTGCGCTTCCATCGTGTCCAGCATGCTGTTGACGCCGCCGCAGAGCCGGCCGATGGCGCCATCCAGCCCAGCCAGGGGAATGCGGCGGGAGAAGTCGTTGCGCTGGGCGCCGGCCACGATCTCCTCCGTCTGCGCCACGGCGGCCGCCAGCGCCTGCGCGGCGCGCACCTGCGCGGTCACGTCGGTGGCGTATTTCACCACCTTGAAGGGCCGCCCATTGAGATCGAGGATCGGGTTGTAGCTGGCCTGGATCCAGATTTCCTGCCCGCCCTTGCCGATGCGCAGATACTGCCCGGAATCGTATTCCCCGCGTCCCAGCTTGTCCCAGAAGGCGCGGTATTCCGGCGTATGGCGCTGGTCGGGCGGCACGAAAAGGCTGTGGTGCTGGCCGCGCACCTCCTCCAGCGTATAGCCCAGCGCGCGCAGGAAATTCGCATTGGCCTGCAGGATGCGGCCATCCAGGCTGAACTCGATCACCGCCTGCGCCTTGTCGATCGCGGCGAGCTGGCCTTCGAAATTCGCGGTCTGCAGCTTCTGCTCGGTGATGTCGGTGGCGTATTTCACCACCTTGAAGGGCTTGCCCTCGGCGTCCAGGATCGGATTGTAGCTGGCCTGGATCCAGACCTCGCGCCCGCCCTTGCCGATGCGCTTGTACTGGCCGGCATCATACTGGCCGCGGCCCAGCTTGTCCCAGAAGGCGCGGTATTCGGGGCTCTGGCGATAGGCCGCTTCGACGAAGAGGCTGTGATGCTGGCCGCGCACCTCCTCCAGAGTATAGCCGAGCGTGGCCAGGAAATTCGCATTGGCACGCAGGATGCGGCCATCGAGGGTGAATTCGATCACCGCCTGCGCCTTGTCGATCGCGGCGAGCTGGCCCTGGGCATTGGCCTCCGCCTGCTTGCGCGCCGTGACATCCGCCACCAGCACCAGCGCCTTCTCGATGCGCTCCGCCTCGTCGCGCACCGGCATGGCGGAAAGCTTCAGCAGGCGTTCCGTGCCGTCCGGATGGCGATGGCGCAGCAGCGCCGTGGCCGCGGCACCACGCTGCCATTCCTCCTGGAAGCGCCGCTGCGCCTCGCTGCCGCGTTCCATCTCCGCCAGCAGCCCGGCATGCGGCAGGCCGCGAAGCGCCTCCACCGTGGTGCCGAGCAGCGCGGCGAAGGGCGGCGTCGCATCGATCAGGCTGCCATCGAGGCCGATTTCCACCATCGGCTGCGCCAGTTCCAGCGCGGCCATGCGCGCTCCGAGGTCGCGCACGGCGGCGCGACGGTCGCGGGCGCCGCGGCGATCCATGAATCCGATCGGCTGCAGGGCCTGGGTGGTACGGCTGATGAACATGGTGGTCTCCGGTTGGGGGACGGCCCGATCGCGGGCCGCCGAGGGGCGCGCCTGGCGCGCGCCCGGCTAGAATTCCTTCCAGGCGTCTTCGCGCGCGGCCGCCGGCGCCGGCTTGCGGCTGGGCGCGGCGGGCGGGCTGGGCTTGGCACTGGGCTTGGCACTGGTCCTGGCGCCGGGCTTCACGACAGGCGAGGGCCCCGCGATGGCAAGCCCCGGCGGCAGCACGAAGCCCGCCACCATGGAGGCCAGCTGCTCCGTCTGCTCCTCCATCGATTTCGCCGCGGCCGCCGCTTCCTCCACCAGCGCCGCGTTCTGCTGCGTGATCTTGTCCATCTGCACCACGGCGGTGTTCACCTGCTCGATGCCCGTGCTTTGCTCCTGCGAGGCGGCCGAGATCTCCGCCATGATATCCGTCACCCGCTTCACCGAGATGACGATCTCCTCCATCGTCTGCCCGGCGGAGGCCACGAGCTTCGAGCCGCTGTCCACCTTGCCCACGCTGTCCGAGATCAGCGCCTTGATCTCCTTCGCCGCATTCGCACTGCGCTGCGCCAGGTTCCGCACCTCCGCCGCCACCACCGCGAAGCCGCGCCCCTGCTCCCCGGCGCGGGCCGCCTCCACCGCCGCATTCAGCGCCAGGATATTCGTCTGGAAGGCGATCTCGTCGATCACGCCGATGATGTCGTTGATCTTGCGGCTGGACTGGGTGATGCCGTCCATCGTCTGCACCACCTCCGTCACCACCCGCCCGCCACGCTCCGCGATCTCCGAGGCGGAGCTGGCGAGCTTGTTCGCCTGCTGCGCATTGTCGGCGTTCTGGCGCACCGTGCCGGTGAGTTCCTCCAGGCTGGCGGAGGTCTCCTCCAGGCTCGAAGCCTGTTCCTCCGTCCGCTGCGACAGGTCGGTATTGCCCATCGCGATCTCCCGCGCCGCGGTGCTGATGGTGCCGCAGCTTTCGGTGATAGTCGCGACCACGCCCGACATGGTGTCCAGCATGCCGTTCACGCCCGCGCAGAGCTCGCCGATCGCGCCTTCCTTGCCTTCCAGCCCGATGCGGCGGCTCAGGTCGTTCGCCTGCGCCGCGGCCACGATGCCCTGCGTCTCCGCCACCGCGTCCTTCAGCGCCTGCGCCGCACGCACCTGCGCGGTGATGTCGGTGGCGTATTTCACCACCTTGAAGGCGCGGCCGTTCTGGTCGAGGATCGGATTGTAGCTGGCCTGGATCCAGACCTCGCGCCCGCCCTTGCCGATGCGCCGGTACTGGCCGGCATCGTATTCGCCGGCCCCCAGCTTGTCCCAGAAGACTCGGTATTCGGGGCTCTGGCGATAGGCGGCATCGACGAAGAGGCTGTGATGCTGGCCGCGCACCTCCTCCAGGCTGTAGCCCAGCGCGTTCAGGAAATTCGCATTGGCATGCAGGATGCGGCCATCCAGGCTGAACTCGATCACCGCCTGGGACTTTTCGATGGCGGCCAGCTGGCCCTGCTGGGTGCGCAGCTCCGTCACATCCATCCATTCCAGGATATTGCCGTCATAGACGCCGTCCGCGTCGTAGCTGGCATTGACGTTCAGGGCGAACTTCAGCGCGCCAACGGTGATGTCGGTGCGGAAGGGCAGCTTCGACGGATCCGCCAGCATGCGGCGCTGATGCGAAGGATCGCGATGGAAGGTGTCGATGCACATGCCGACGATGCGCGCGGGATCGAAGCTCGGCCACAGCTTGCGGAAATTCTCCGCATGCTGCGCCAGCAGCTCCTGCGTCGTGCGGTTCACATGCGTCACGACGAAGTCGCGATCCACCATCATCACGGCGACGGAAGCCCGCTCCAGCGCCTGGCCGGCATGCAGGCTCCGCGCTTCCTCCTGCGCATCCTGCGCCAGCACCAGCGCCCGGCGGGGTCCCGCCTCCTCGCTCGCCAGTGGCATCGCCGACAGGCGCAGCGGCCGCGCGCCGCCGCCTTCTCCCTGATGGCGCAGCAGGGCCGTGGCCGCCTCGCCCGAGGCGATCCGCGACAGCAGGCGGCCCAGGCCACGCTGCGGCGTCGCCGCGGCGCGCTCCGCCTCCGTCAGCAGGCTGGCATAGGGCCGGCCGCGCAGCGACTCCGGCTGCGCCCCGAGCAGCGCGGCGAAGGCCGCGTTGACATCCAGCAGCGTGCCATCGGCCGCCAGCTCGATCATCGGCTGCGCCGCTTCCAGCGCCGCCAGCCGCGCCTCCATCTCACGGACGGAGGCGCGGCGGTCGCGCGCGGCGCGGCGATCCAGGAAGCCCAGCGGCGAGGGGGGCGTTTTGACCCGGCTCATGAACATGGCAGGTGCTCCGGCTTCAGGCGTTCATCGGTGCAGGCGCGGCGAGGATGTCCTCGCCGAAGTTCAGCAGCGCATCGAGCGAGACCAGCGCGACCATGCCGCGTTCCAGCGGCACCAGGCCGGAGAGCAGGCATTCAGGCGCCTGCGCCCCCATCTCCGGCACCGGGCGCACCTCCCCGGGTGCGACCGCGATGATGTCGGAGACCGCATCCACCAGCAGGCCCGCCAGGCGCGTGCCGGTCTGGATGATGACCACCACATGCATCGGCGTCGCTGCGGTGGCCGCCATGCCGAAGCGCGCGCGCAGGTCGAGGATCGGCACGATCACGCCGCGCAGGTTGATGACGCCGCGGATCCAGGATGGCGCATGCGGAATCGCGGTGGTTTCCGTCCAGCCCTTGATCTCGCGCACCGCCATGATGTCGATGCCGAATTCGGCCGCATCCAGCGTGCAGGTGATGAACTGTCCGGCGGTGCCGCTGGCGAGGTCGCCGGCCGGCGCGCCGAAGCCGGCGGGCTGGGCGTGATGGTTCATGGGAAGGTCCATGGGGGGATCCTTGCGCGCTATTGCAGGGCGAAATGCGGGGCGACGGGTCGCGTGGCCGTGGCGCCGGCCTGGCCCAGGCCGAGGCCGGGAATGTCGAGGATCAGCGCGACGCGGCCATCGCCCAGGATGGTGGCGCCGCCGATGCCCTCGACGCGGCCGTAATTCGCCTCCAGGCTTTTCACCACCACCTGCTGCTGGCCGACCAGGTCATCCACCAGCAGGCCGATCTGGCCGGCATGATCCGTCTCCACGATCACGACGATGCCGCGCGCGGGATCGGCCTCCGCCTCCGGCACGGCGAAGTGACGATGCAGCGGCAGCAGCGGGATATAGGCGCCGCGGATCGAGAGCACCTCGCCGCGCCCGACCACCGCATGGATATCCTCCCGCCGCGGCCGCAGGCTTTCGACGATGGCGGCGATCGGCAGGATATAGGCCTCCCGTCCGACGGAGACGACGAGCCCATCCAGCACCGCCAGCGTCAGCGGCAGCGAGAGCAGGAAGCGCGATCCCGCGCCGAAGCGCGATTCCAGCGCGATGCGCCCGCCCAGCGCCTGGATATTGCGGCGGACCACATCCATGCCGACCCCACGGCCGGAGACGGCGGAGATGGTGGCGGCGGTGGAGAAGCTGGGCAGGAAGATCAGCTCATCGATCTCGGCGTCGCTCAGCACCGCATCGGGCGCGACCAGCCCGCGCTCCCGCGCCCGCGCCAGCACGCGCGCACGGTCGATGCCGCGGCCGTCGTCGGACAATTCGATGACGATGCGGCCGCTGCGCTGCGCCGCGCTGAGATGCACCGTGCCCTGCCGCGGCTTGCCCGCCGCCTCGCGCTGCTCCGGCGTCTCGATCCCATGGTCCAGCGCATTGCGCAGCAGATGCGTCAGCGGATCGGCCAGCTGCTCCACCACGGTCTTGTCGATCTCGGTGGATTCGCCGGTCACCACCAGCCGCACATCCTTTCCGAGCTGCGCCGACAATTCGCGCACCAGCCGCGGCATGCGGGAGAAGACGGATTTCACCGGCTGGGTGCGGATGGACATGACGCCCTCCTGCAATTCCCGCAGATGCTGCGACAGCGCCTCCAGCCCCGCCGTCAGGCCGGGGCTGAGATCGGGCGGCAGGCTGCTGGCATGCTGCACCAGCATGGCCTGGCCGATCACCATCTCCCCCACCAGGTTCACCAGCCGGTCGATCTTTTGCACGTCCACGCGCATGGACTGCGCGGTGGGCTGGCTTGCGGCGGCGGCTTGCGGCGTGGCGGCGACAGCTTGTGCGGCCAAGGATGCAACAGCGGCCGGCGCGGCCTCCTGCGGCGTGTCTGCCTTGGCCACCACCTCCGCCTCGATGGGCGAGATGGTCAGCTCGCAATCGTCCGCGACGAATTCGAAGACCTCCTCGACGCTTTCGCGCGGCACCGCGGCCTGCAGCCCGAAATGCCAGTCGAGATAGGCATCCTCCGCCTCCATCCGCTCCAGCGACGGCAGGCGGGTCAGGTCGGCGCTGACCGTGACGGGGCCCAGGCGCTGCAATTGCCGCACCAGCAGCAGCGGCTCATTGGCGTTGCGGAAAAGCTCCGGCCGCGGCCGGAAGTCGATGCGCCACCCCTCGGGCAGCTGGGCGGTCGCCCGGGCCGCCGGCGCCGCCGCGGCGCTCGGCGCGCTGGCCGGTGCTTCGGCCGCGATGCGGAAGTCCTGCATCAGCGCATCCTCGAAGCCCGCGGCCACCTGCGTGCCGGCGCGTTCGGCCGCCAGCAGGTCGGCCAGCGCATCGGCGCCGCGCAACAGCAGCGCCACCCGCCCCTGGTCCAGCGCCAGGGTGCCGTCCCGCAGCAGGTCCAGCAGCGTCTCCATGCCATGCGCCAGGCGCACCAGGCGTTCGAAGCCGAAGGCGCCGCCGCCGCCCTTGATGGAATGGATGGCGCGGAACAGCGCATGGACCGTCTCGCCATCCTCCCGCCCCTCGGCGAGGTCCGAGAGCTGCGCATAGGCGCTTTCGAGGAGCTCCGCGCTCTCCTCGAAATAGGTGGCGCGGAGGTGGTCGAAGCTCATCGCCTTCAGCCGGCCACGCGCTTCACGACATCGACCAGCTTCTCGGGGTCGAAGGGCTTCACCAGCCAGCCGGTGGCGCCGGCGCTCTTGCCCTCGGCTTTCTTCGAAGCTTCCGATTCCGTCGTCAGCATCAGGATCGGCACGGCGCGCATGCGCGGATCGGCGCGCAGCGCGCGGATCAGCGCGACGCCGTCCATGTTCGGCATATTGAGGTCGGTGATCACCACATCCACCGGCGCGGCCTGTAGCGCGGCCAGCGCCAGCTTGCCATCCGCCGCCTCGCTCACCTCGAAGCCGGCCTTGCGGAGGGTGAAGGCCACCATCTCCCGCATCGTGCGGCTGTCATCCACCGTCATCACGCGCTTCGCCATGGTGTCAGACCTCGAGGGGGATGGCGGTGGAAAGGCCGAGATCGGCGATCGCGGCGACCAGCACGGCGGAGGCGCCATGCAGGCGGAAGGGAATGCCGCGCGCCCGGGCGCTGGCATGGGCGGCCGCCAGCAATTGCAGGCAGGGGGTGGAGACGCGCTCCACCGCGCTGCCCTCCAGGCAGAGCGCCGAATCCTGCAGCCGCTCGCGCAGCGCCTGGCAAAGCGGTTCCGCCTGGGTGAGGTCCAGCGAGGCCGGAAGGACCAGGCTTGGGGAATCCTGCGAGGCCGGATCGCGGGTTGTGGGCATGGGGCCTGGTCCGTTGCGAGTCTCGCGCATCCTGCGCCAATTAGATTGGCGGCCGGTTAAGCGGCCGGCCCGCCGGGTGCGGTCAGAACAGCTCCACCTCGCCGCCCGCCGCATGCGCCTCCGGCGCCGCGCCGGAATCGTCCAGCAGCCGGGCCAGGAAGCGCTGGCGCACACTGCTCAGCGATTGCCGGTCCAGCATGCGCTGCAGCAGCGCCGCATCCGGCGCGATGGCGCCGCCGAGCTCCGGCACCGCCGCGCGGCTGTCGCCCTGCAGCGCCTCCGTCGCCTCCCCCAGCGCGCCGATCGCATCCGTCACATGGGTCAGGTGCTGGGTCGTGCGGTCCTGGAACTGCGCGCCGGTGACGAGGTGGGAGATGGTGCCGGCCATGGCGGTGGAGGCGGTGACGGCCTCCGCCAGCACGGCGGCCAGGGCCTGGTTCTGCGCCACCATCCCCTCCAGCACCGCATCCAGCCGCGCGCGCGTCGCGGCCTCCGCCGAACGGTCGCGGCCGGCGATCGCCTGCAGCTCCGCATGCGCGCCGCGCACGCCGCGCGCCACCGCCGCGATTCTCTCGCGCACGAGGCGGGAGGTGGTGTCGGTCTCCTGCGACAGCTCCTTCAGCTCCATGGCGATCACCTTGAAGGTGCCGCCGGCGCCTTCCGCGCGCTGCGCCTCGATCGCCGCATTCAGCGCCACGAAGCGGGTCTGGCGGTTGATGGTATCGATCCGCGCCACGCATTGCTCAGCGCCCACCACCTCCGCCGTCACCTCGGCCAGGGCCTGCACCATCCGCGTCGCCTGGTCGGAGACCTGGCCCAGCGCCTCGATCGCCTGCAGCAGCGCCGTCTCCACGAAGCGCGTGGCCTGCACCATGGGCACGGCCTCGCCGGCCACCTGGATGGTCTCGACGATGCCGGCGACGCGCGTCACCAGCCCGCCCTGGGTCTCCGCCGCATCGGCCAGCTCGCGGAAGCGGCCGCTCAGCTCGATGGTGCTCTGCTCGATCAGGCCGGCGGAGGCGGTCAGCTCCTCCGTCATGGCGATGAAGGCGCGGCGCTCGATCTCGCCGAGCTCCAGCCAGCGGCGCAGCAGCTCCAGCTTGGGATCGGCCATGGCCTCCCGGGGTTCGGCCAATGCCGCCTGGGCTTGCAGACCTGCCACGCTGAAAATCCCGCTTCCTGCCAGTGCGGGGGCATCCTGCGCGGGGGGGTGACAAGATTCGGTAAAGCGGCGCCGGCCTGGCCGGGACGCTTGCCTTCCGCCCGCGCGCCCCGACATGCGGGGCGGAAGGGGAGGAACCGCCACCGGATGACGCCCGCCCTGACGCGCCGCGCCGCCCTCGGCCTGCTGGCCGGCCCGGCCACCGGCTGGGCCGCGCAGCCCGGGGACGACCCGGCCTGGGAGGTGCTGCGCCAGGGCGGCATCGCGCTGTTCCGCCATGCCCAGGCGCCGGGCGGCGGCGACCCGCCGGGGATGCGCCTCGGCGCCTGCGAGACCCAGCGCAACCTGGACGAGACGGGCCGCGACCAGGCCCGCCGCATCGGCGCGGCCTTCCGCAGCCGCGGCATCGCGGTCGGCGCCGTGCTCGCCTCCGCCTGGTGCCGCACGCGGGAGACGGCGGAGCTGGCCTTTCCCGGCGCGGTGCGGCTGGAGCCGGCCTTCGATTCCTTCTTCGGCAACCGGGCGGCGGAGCCGGAGCGGACCGCCGCCGCGCGACGCATCCTGCTGGGCTGGGAGGGGCCGGGCGCGCTGGTCGCCGTCACCCACCAGGTGAATATCACGGCGCTGACGGGCCTGTTCCCCGCCTCGGGCGAGGCCATGCTGCTGCGGCGCCAGGGGGCGGCGCTGCAGCCCGCCGGGCGGCTGCTGCCGTGAGGGCCGCGGCCATCCTGCTGGTGGTGCTGACCCTGGCCGCCGGCGTGGCGGCGGGGCTGCTCTATCTGCAGCGGGCGCGCCGGCCCTGGCTGACGCGGGCACATCTGCTGCTGGCCCTGGCCGCCACCGCCCTGGTGGCGGGCCTGGCGGTCTCCGCCCCGCGCGGCGGCAGCCCGCCGGATGCCCTGCCGCCGCTGCTGCTGGGCCTGGCGCTGGCCGCCGGCTGGTTCGCGCCGCGCCTCTTCGGCCGCGGCCGCCCCCGCGCCAGGCTGGCGCTGGCCGCCCATGCGCTGGTCGGCGTGGCGGGCTTCCTGGTGCTGCTGGCCTGGCTGCGCGGGGGCGGTTGAAAAGCCCGCCGCCCTCTCGCATATCGCCGGCCGCGCATAGCCAGAAGGGACCCGTCATGAGCGAAACCGTGGAGCGGCATGAATTCGGCGCCGAGGTCGGCCGCCTGCTCGATCTCGTGGTGCATGCGCTGTATTCGGAACGCGAGATCTTCCTGCGCGAGCTGGTGGCCAATGCGGCGGATGCGGTGGACCGCCGCCGCTTCGAATCCCTGACCGATGCGGCGCTGATGCTGCCGGAGGACGCCAAGGTGCGCATCGTGCCCGACAAGGCGGCGCGGACGCTCACCATCTCGGATGCCGGCATCGGCATGTCCAAGGCCGACCTCGCGCAGCATCTCGGCACCATCGCGCGCTCCGGCACGCTGGCCTTCGCGAAGTCGCTGGCGGATGCGCCGGCCGCCGAAAAGCCGAGCCTGATCGGCCAGTTCGGCGTCGGCTTCTATTCCGCCTTCATGGTGGCGGATCGCGTCGAGGTCACCTCCCGCCGCGCCGGGGCCGAGGAGGCCTGGATCTGGGCCAGCGAGGGCGCCGGGGCCTATACGCTGGCGCCGGGCAGCCGCGCCGAGGCCGGCACCGACATCGTGCTGCACATCAAGGCGGATGCGGAGGAATTCCTGGAGCCGCTGCGGCTGCAGACCATCATCCGCAAATGGGCCGACCACATCACCATCCCCATCACCGTGGCGAAGGACGGGGTGGAGGAAGCCGCGAACGAAGGCACGGCGCTGTGGCGCAAGTCGAAGTCCGAGGTGACGGAGGAGCAGACCACCGAATTCTACCGCCACCTCGGCAATATCTTTGACCAGCCCTGGGCAACCCTCCACTGGCGCGCGGAGGGCGCGCTGGATTTCACCGCCCTGCTGTTCATCCCCGGCATGAAGCCCTTCCAGGCGGTGGAGGGCGAGCGCGAAAGCCGCGTGCGGCTGCATGTCCGCCGCATGTTCATCACCGAGGAAGCGGCGCTGCTGCCGCCCTGGCTGCGCTTCGTGCAGGGCGTGGTGGATACCGAGGACCTGCCCCTCAACGTCTCCCGGGAAATGCTGCAGGCCACGCCGGTGCTGGCCCGCATCCGCCGCGCGGTGACCAGCCGCGTGCTGTCCGAGCTGAAGACCAAGGCCAAGGACGCCGAGAGCTTTGGAAAATTCTGGGAGAATTTCGGGGCCATCCTGAAGGAGGGCGTCTGGGAAGATGCGGAGCATCGCAAGGACCTCGCCCCCCTGCTGCGTTTCCGCTCCTCCGCGGTCGAGGGCTGGACCTCCCTGCCCGACTACGTGTCCCGCATGAAGCCGGGGCAGGAGGCGATCTATGTCCTGCTCGGCGACAATGCCGCGGCGCTGGCCAAGTCGCCGCAGCTCGAAGGGTTCCGGGCCAAGGGCGTGGAGGTGCTGCTGCTGACCGACCAGATCGACGCCTTCTGGCCGGAGCGTCTGGAGAAGTTCGAGGACAAGCCGATCCGCAGCATCACCCAGGGCAGCATCGACCTCTCGGCCATTGAGGGCACGGCGCAGGAGGGTGAGGCCGCCGACCTCTCCCGCCTGCTGCCGCTGCTGAAGGAGGCGCTGAAGGCCGATGTGGCCGATGTGCGCGCCACGGACCGGCTGGTGGACAGCGCCGTGGTGCTGGCCGCCGGCGAGATGGGGCCGGACCTGCAGATGCAGCGCCTGATGCGCCGCGCCGGACGCGGTTTCCCGGGCGGGTTGCCGGTGCTGGAGGTGAATCCTCGCCACGCCCTGATCCGCCGCCTGGCGGAACAGGCCGCGGGCGATGCCGATATGGCCGATAGCGCGGGCCTGCTGCTGGACCTGGCCCGGGTGCAGGATGGCGATACGCCGCGCGACCCGGTGGCCTTCGCCCGCCGGGTGGCGGAGGCGCTGGCGCTCGGCTGAGCGAGCCGGCGCGGCGGGCCTCCGCCGCGCCGGGCTTCAGCCTTCCAGCTCGCGCAGCCGCTGCATGTGGAAGCCATCGCCGAGCTGCGCGCGCAGCTCGGCCTGCCCGGTCTCCCGCATGGCGGCATAGGAAGCGGGGTTGCGCGCCAGGTCGGCCAGGAAGCCCAGCATCTCCTCCGCTTGCGGGAAGGTCAGCACGCCCGGCGTGGCGGCCGCCTCCTCCGTCACAAGCGCCACCGGCCGGGCGCGCAGCAGGGCCTGCGCCACGCCGCTCAGCAGGCCCAGCTTGGCGACCTTCGCCTCGCGCTCCACCAGCAGGGTCACATCGGCGAAGAAGTCGTTCCAGAAGTTGCGCCCGCGGCTGGCCAGCACCACCCGGGCGGGGGACCCGGCCAGGCTGTCCCTGGCATCGGGGTCCACCAGTACGACGGGGGCGGTGCCGGTGGCCGCCTTCAGCGCGGCGATGAAGGCCAGATCCTCCTCCGTCACGCCACGGCCGACCAGCGAGACGCCGATGCCGCCCAGCTCCGCTGCCGGGCGGCTGTCGCCGAACAGATTGCTGGCCAGGGCGATGTCCCAGCGGTCGTGCAGCGCCTGGCCCTGCGCCAGGTCCGGCCGGTTGACGAAAAGCGCGAAGTTCACCGGCAGCACGCGGCCGGGCAGGCGCAGCTCCGCCAGCCGCTTGCCGGCCTCGGCCGCTTCCGCCGGCGTCGGCACCAGCACCACCAGCTGGCTCTCGGCATGCGGCCGCGTCGCATGGGCCAGCATGTCCAGCGCCCGGCGGCCATAGACGAAGAGGCTCACCGGCCCCTCGGGCGCTCGTCCAGGATGCCGATGCCGGCGCCGCGCAGCCGCTGCGCCTGCCAGCAGAGCGCCTTGGGCGCGGTGCCGAGGATGTTCCAGACCTGGCTGCGCAGGCCCTGGCGATGCTCGATCACGGCGTGGTTCAGCAGCATCGTCGCCAGCTGGGAATCCGAGCCGAGATCCGCGACATGCAGCACCGGCCGCAGATCGGCGCCCGGCGCCGGGGAGGCCGGCTCGGCCCCGACCCGCGGCGCCGTGCGCGGGGTCAGGTGCAGCCGGGCAAAGGCCGCCGCGTCAGCCTTCGGGGCCTGCGGATCGGGCAGGCCATCCCCGGCCGCGCCCGGCGTGCCATCCGGCAGGATGAAGGGCGCGCGGCCCTCCGCCAGGCAGGCGGCCAGCCAGTCCAGCCAGGGGTCCAGCGCCGGCAGCGCGGCCGAACCCGCGCCGGGGCCCTCCGGCGCCAGGGCCAGGGCCTCGGGCAGCTGCACCAGGCTGGCGGTGCCGCAGAAGCCGGTGATGCGGGCCAGGAAGTCCTGCTCCGCGCCCTGGTCGATGGCGGCGAAATAGCCGATGTCGCGCACCACCTCCGCCCGGCGGAACAGCAGCGCGGCGCGATGCGGCTGGCGGAAGGTGCCCTCCGGCCCCGCCAGCGCCTGGCCGGCGAAGTCAAGCTGGACCAGCTGCGAGATGCAGGCGAGCAGCGTGGGCTGCGCCGCCAGCGCCGCCACCTGCCGCTTCAGGCGCTCGGGGTGGGACACCACGCCCGGCGCGTGACACAGCACGAATTCGCCGGCGGCGGCCTGCAGCGCCAGGTTCAGCGCGGCGCCGGCCGGCAGGCGCCTGGCCTGCACGATCGGGCGGATACGCTTGTCCTGCTGCGCCAGGCCGCGCAGCAGCCCGGATGTGGCATCGGTGCTGGCATTGTCGACGACCAGCGCCTCCCAATTGCCATGCGTCTGCGCCTGCAGCGCGGCGAGGCTGGAGGCGAGGCTGGCGGCGGCGTCGGTCGCCACCATCAGCACGGAGACCAGCGGCCCGTCGCCGGCGGCGCGCCAGGGCCAGGCGAAGCCATCCAGCAGCCCGCCCGCCGGCGCCGGCTGCCGCGCCGCCAGGGGCGCCAGCTGCTGGCTTTCGAAGAAGGCGTTCAGCAGCACCAGCTTGTCGGCGGCCAGCGGCTCGGCATTGGCCAGCAGCAGCATCAGCTCCGGCGCGGGCAGCGCCGCCTGCAGGCGGCCGGCCTCCAGATGCGCCAGGCCGGACTGGCGGTTGCGCAGCAGCAGGTCGAGATAGAGCGCGACGGAAGCGGCATCCGCCTGGAAGGCGGGCGTGCCACGCGCGGCGGCAAGGCTGGCGAGCGCCTGGGCCGGCGCCTCCGCCCGCAGGCCGGCGGCAAGCAGGCGGCGCGCGGCCAGCAGTTCCGGCTGGCTGGCGACCAGCCCCTGCAGCAGCGCCCGCGCCTCCGCCACGGCGCCGGTGGCGAAAAGCGCGGCGGCGCCGCGCAGCAGAAAGGGTGTCACGGCCTCCGGCGCCGCGCCGGCCACGCGGTCCCGCGTCTGCCGGAACAGGGCGCAGGCGCCCGCCGGGTCGGGCAGCGCCCAGAGCCGGTCCATCGCCTGCGCCGCGGCCCCGGCCAGCGCCTCGCCCGGCATCGCTGCCAGGTCCCGCAGCAGGGCGGCGGCCTCGGCATAGGCCTGGGACAGGCCGATCTCGGTCTTGCTTGCGTCGATCAAGGAAGGAGCCTCAGGCACCGGGGGGCCTCTGGGTTCGGAGGGGGAAAGGCAGGCCAGTCACGCGGGCCGCAGGCGCCCCCTGCCGGGGCCCTGCAGGCGAAAGGCAACCATTGCATGGCTGGACCAAGGCTAACATCGCGACAGGGGCGGCACCAGCCTGCGGGCGGCGGCGCCGGCGGCCGGAAACATCAGTGCAGCAGGGGGTCGAGCACGCGGCCGAGGTGCTGGCTGATGCGCTGCGGATGGAAATGCGCGGCGCGGTCCAGATAGGCGCGCGCCAGCCCGGCGCGCTCCTCCGCCGTCAGCGCCAGCGCATCGGCGACCGCGCGCCGCAGATCCTCGGCCGAATCCGGCTCGAAGAGGAAGCGCTGGGAGACGACGGGCAGCAGTTCGCGCAGCTGGCGCGTCGCCGGGCCGATGAGCAGGGAGCCGACGCTGAGCGCGAGCAGCGCGACGCCGGAGGTGAGGAAACGCTCATAGGGGATCACCACGCAGGCGGCGCCGCGCATCAGCGCCGGCACCTCGGCATCCTCCACCTTGCGGATGTCCCACAGGATATCCTCGCGCCCCGCGGCCTGGGTGCGCAGCTCATCGAGGAAGGGATCCTCCGGAATCGGCTCGCCGCTGATCTGCAGCTTCGCCTGCTGCGCGGCCAGGAAATCCGGCGTCAGCACCTCGATCAGCCGCTCCGTGCCCTTGTAGCGGCGGATCTTGCCGAAGGAGAGGATATTGCGGCCATGCGGCGTGGCGGGCGGCGCGGCGATGGCGGCCTGGGCCGCGGCCTCCGGCTCATAGACGCCGAGATAGGAGGGATGGGGCAGGAAGTAGATCTTGCGGCGGTCGAGGCGGATCTGGTCCGCCAGCACGTTGATCGCCTCGGTATTGTGCACCAGGATCCGGTCGCAGCCATCGCCGATCGCCTGGCGGATCTGCAGGAACTGCTGCACATGCTCCAGCTCATGCGGCAGGCTGTTGTGCACGGTCCAGACCAGTCGACCGCCCATGGCGACGAAACGCTCGATCGCGCCGCGGAAATAGTCGGCGGCGACGCGCGCCTCCACCTCCGTGCGGCAGGGGCGCACGATGTGCTCCTCCCAGTGGATGTGCAGCAGCACCTTCTCCCGCGCCTGCAGGCGGGCGATGGCATCGTCGATGCGCCCACGCAGCGGCACGTAGCGTTCGGCCAGGCCGGAATAGAGCACCTCCGTATAGGGGTTGTCCCGATACATGGTGCAGTTGATCACCGGAACCGGCATGTCAGCTCTCTCGCACGGGCAGGATGATCTTCGGCGCGACGAAAGGCCTGACGCGCAGCGGGAAGGGCATATAGGCGGGCTCGCCGGCCTTGATGCGCGCGTGGAAGGATTCGGAATTCTCGTGGTAGATGTGCCGCGGCTCGGTGAAGCCGGTGCGGGAGATGCCGAATTCCTCGCTCGCCGTCAGGCTGTCCGACCGCGCCCGGCCGAACAGCAGCGGCCAGCGCAGCCGCGGCACGGCGCGGGCGCCGTAGGTCAGGCCGATGCGCTGGATGAATTCCAGGTCCGCCGCGATGCGCACGCTGTCGAAGAAGCCGACCTTGTCGATCACCGGATCGCGCCGGAAGACCAGCGAGATGCAGCAGAGATGCGAGATCTGGCCGCCGGCCTTGATGACGATGTCGCCGTCCGAGGTCATGCGCAGCCAGTCCGTGGTCAGCCCCACCACATCCGGCCGGCGCAGCAGCACGCTGATGCTGCTGGCCAGGCGGTCGGGATGCGACCAGTCGTCGGAATCCTGCAGCGCGATGAATTCGCCCTGGGCCTGCAGCATGCCGGTGTTCTTGCTGACATAGGTGCCGTCATTGGTGGTCTTCAGGATCACCTTCACCCGCGGGTCCGACCGCTCCAGCTCCATCAGGATCTCGGGCGTGCGGTCCGTGCTGGCATCGTCGACGATGATGAGCTCGAGGTTGCGGTAGCTCTGCTGCAGGATCGAGCGCGCCGCGGTCGGCAGATAGGCCTCGACGTTGTAGGAGGTCATCACCACGGAGACCATCGGCCCGTCGAAGACCGGCGGGAAGGCGCCGGCGAAGCGGCCATGCCGGCCGCTGCCCACCAGCTGGTCGAAGGCCTGGGCGCCCTGGCTGCGGTCGAGCAGCACGGGCTGCGCGCCGACGCGCGCGAACATCGGGTCCAGGCAGCGCAGCGCGCCCGGCGTATCGCCCGCCTTGTGCGCGACGGCGTAGCGGAACAGCGGCATCTCCAGCGGATAGGCGGCAGCGCCGCCATGCCGGTGCGTCCAGTCCACATGCTGCGCGGCGCGCGCGTTGTTGCCGGTCTCCAGGTTCACCGCGGCCGCCAGCAGGCGCAGTTCCAGATCCGCCGGCGTGCGCGCGATCGCCTCCTCGGCGGCCTCCAGCGCACGGTCGAAATGGCCGGTGAAGAACAGGTTGCGGACGTATTCGCGCTGCATCTGCCCGCTGTCGCGGGAGGCGGCGCCATCCAGCAGGGCCTGCGCCTCCTCCACCTCGCCCAGGCCGCGATGGGCGCGGATGGCGAAGACGGTGGCGCGCTCGTCCCGCTCCTCCGGCTGCATCGCGCGGAACCAGCGCAGCACCGTCTTGTGGTCGCCGGAGAGCTGGCCGAGGCGCATCAGCTCGGTCTTGTAGCGCAGCTCCTCCGGCGCCGCCTCGGCCAGGCTTTCGAGGATCGGGATCGCCTCGTCGAAACGCTCCGCCATGGCGACGGTGCGGGCATATTCGTAGCGCGTCGGCGCATCGCTCGGCGCCGCGGCCAGCTCGCGCTGCCGGATCTCCAGCAGCTGCGCCATCAGCCGGTCGGCGCGCTGGCGGGAGCGCAGCGGCTCCCGCTTGTTCAGGTCCAGCTCCAGCGCCAGCACCCGCTCATTCAGGCGCGGATCCTTCGGCTTCTGCAGCAGGGCGCGATCCAGCAGGCGGATCGCCTCCTCCGTCGCGCCCAGGCGGTGCTTCAGCGTCGCCGCCAGCAGCAGCGCATCCATCTCCGCCGGCTTGCGGCGCAGCACCGATTCCGCGAGGCCCAGGGCATTCTCCAGCTGGCCCGCGGCCTGCTGCACGCGGGCGGCGGAAAGCTGCATCCAGGGATCGACGATGGATTCCGGCGGCAGCAGGCCGAGCGCCGGCAGCAGCTGCGCCATCCAGTCCTGCGCCATCGCGTCCTTGCAGAGCTGCGCGATGCCGAGCAGCCCGGCGCGGTCGAAGGCCTGCACCGTCTCCGCGATGCGGCGCGGCGGCAGGAAGGCAAGCGCCATGGCCTGCACCACGCCGCGCGCCAGGGCCGCGCGCACCGCATCCGGCGGCAGCACGCCGAGCGCACTGGCCGGCATGGCCGGCGACCGGGCGCCCGTTTCAAAAAGGCCGAGGAGAAGGCGCTGCGCCCAGCCCGGCGCCAGCCCCTCCAGCGCGGCGCCGGGGGCGCCCGTGGCACGCTGGCGGATCACCGCCTCCAGCACCCGCCAGGCGGGCTCGGTGGCCGCGGGCAGGGCTTCCAGCCGCCGCAGCGCCTCCGCCGGCGCATCCGCCTGCAGCTGCAGCGCCACCGCCAGGCGCGCGAGCGCCGGGTCGCGCGGTGCCTGGTCGATCTGCTGCAGCGCGGAGGCCGGATCGATGAGGCCCGAGAGCAGCCGCAGGCTGAGCGACAGGGCGCGCGGCAGCGGCAGGCAGGGCGCATCGGCCAGCAGCGCATCCAGCTGCTTCAGCGCATCGCCGGTGCGGCCTCGATGGGCCAGATAGCCGGCGCGGTCCAGCTCCTCCTTCTTGCGGGCCAGGATGCCCTGGATCGCTTCCGCCGGCAGTTCCGCATAGACCGGCACGCGGGCCAGCGGCGCGGCCGCCGGCGCCTCCGCCGGATGCACCAGCAGCTCACCCTCGATGGTATGCGGGACCGGGGCCAGCAGCGGCACCGTCACGCTCGCCTCGAGCAGCCCGCGGACGAGCCTTTCGGGCTTGAAGTCGAGCGCCAGCGGCTGCGGTGCCGTCAGCTCCAGCCGCAGCGGGCAGCGCAGCGGCTGCGCCAGGGCGAGTTGCGCGGTATCGACATGCACCACCAGCACGCGGCCATCGCGCCAGCGCGTGGTCACCGGCAGCCTGGCGGCGCCGGGGGCTGCCGTGGCGCCCGCCACCGCGACCACCGCCCGCAGCCGCGCGGCGACGGCGCGCTGCTTCGGGTTCAGCGCCGCCGCGGGGCCGATCAGCCCGGTGATCAGATCCGCCTGGCCGAGGAAGTGCAGCACCTCCGCCGACCAATCCTCCAGCGGCACCTCGGCGCGGCCGAACAGCGCCTGCAGCATCGCCAGGTGCCCCGGCTCCAGCGGCTGCTGCGCCGCGTGCTGCGGCGGCTTGCCGTCGCGCAGCGGGACCAGCACGTTGCGGTCGAATTCCGGCGCCAGCAGGAAGCGTCGGATGCAGTGGTGGTAGCCCTCCCGCGCCGAGGCCACCAGATTGTCGCGCGGGGTCGGCGGGCGGCCGAGCACGTAGCGGAACAGCGTATCGACGCCGAGCGGCGAGGTGGCGGCGGTGAAGACACGATGCCGCAGCAGCGGATCCTCCACCGCCTGCGCGCGAAGCGCCGCCTCGGTCCGCTCCGCCAGCCGGGCCTGCGCCTCGGGCGGTGCCGACTGCCAGCCGGGGGTGCCGAGCCGCAGCGCGGAATCCTCATGCGTCAGCAGGCGCAGCAGGAAGCGCGGCCAGCGATCGGCGAAGCTGGGACCGGAGAGCTGCAGCCGCCCCGCGAAGACATGGATCTCGGCCAGCCGGCGCAGCGCCTCCGGCACCGTGGCGCCGCGCGCCGCCTGCGGCGGGGCGGTACCGGCGGCCAGCGGCGCCAGCACCGTCTCGGCGAAGGCATCGGAGAGCAGGATCGCGCGCGCCGCCGCCAGCGGGTCCGTGGCGCCCGGGGGCAGCCGGGAGGCATCCGCCTGCCCGAGCAGCAGGTCCACCAGGCCCGCGGCCCAGGCGGGCGGCTTCGGTGCGGCGCGCAGATTGCCGTCCTTGACCGCCACTTCCGGGTTGGATTCAGACAAGGCGCGCTCCGATTCCTGCTGGAAGCCTGTCGGCCCGGCGCCTTCCTGGAACAGCCGCCGAAACGCCAACGAGACAAGACGAACCCGGCGCCCGGACGGCAAGGGCGCCATACCCCAAGGTCAAGCCACCGTCCATGCGATGATCAATTAATTGGAATTCATCTAAATAGGGAGACCATCCCGATCCAAATTTGGTCGCGCTCAAGGCGTTACGACCGTAGCGGCTTCCTGGGTTCCCCAGGACATTAGGGAATCGATGTAAGTAAAAATCAAGCCGCCACGCGTCAGGGCTGTGTCGCCACCCGTCACGGTTGTGCCACGGCACGCTGGTCAGGCCCGGCCGTAGGTGTCTTCCAGGCGCACGATGTCGTCCTCGCCCAGATAGGACCCCGACTGCACCTCGATCAGCGTCAGCGGGATCATCCCCGGGTTCTCCAGCCGGTGCACGCAGCCCAGCGGCAGGTAGACGCTCTCATTCTCCCGCAGCAGGATCCGCTCCCCGTCCCGCTCCACCACCGCCGTCCCCGCCACCACCACCCAGTGCTCCGCCCGGTGGTAGTGCTTCTGCAGGCTCAGCTTGCTGCCCGGCCGCACCGTGATCTTCTTCACCTGGAACCGCGTCCCCAGCGCCACCCCCTCATAGGACCCCCAGGGCCGGTAGACCCGCCGGTGCTCCGTCGCCTCCTTGTGGCCCCCCGCCTTCAGCTGCTCCACCATCTTCTTCACGTCCTGGGCCCGGTCCCGGTGGCAGGCCAGCACCGCGTCGTCCGTCACCACCAGCACCACATCCTCCAG
>NZ_JBHYDM010000031.1:0-55842 GCF_051860665.1 Falsiroseomonas sp. | reverse complement strand
TGAAGACCTGCTGCCACAACGCATCCTCCTCCTGAGGTGAGAAGGATGCACCACTACTCCTCGGGACTACACACCTAAAGATTGAATTCGGCGCCGAGAAGCAGTTCACCCGCGAGGATCTGGACAGCCTGGTCCTGAGGATCATCGAGGCGGGTGGCGATCTCATCCGTTTCAACGGGCCAGATGGCACGCCGATCCATCTTTCGCGGAGAGCCATCAGCATGATCCGGCCAGCCGACCCGCAGCTCGATTACGAAGGTGCGCAGGCCGCCCTTCTTGTTGCCGGCAAGCGCCAGGCTGTTCGCGAAACACCTGAGGAGGTGGCCGCTGCCCTGAGCTGAGCCGGTCCGGCTACGCGACGAGCACGGCCCGCAGGTCGTTCACATTGGTCAGGGTCGGCCCCGTCACCAGCAGGTCGCCCAGCGAGGCGAAAAGGCTGTAGCTGTCATGCCGGCCGAGCACCGCGCGCGGGTCCAGCCCCGCCGCGCGGGCGCGGGCCAAGGTATCGGGCGTGGCGATGGCGCCCGCATTGTCCTCCGACCCGTCGATGCCGTCTGTGTCGCCCATCAGCGCCCAAATCCCCGTGGCACCGGAGAGCGCCACGGCGCAGCCGAGCAGGGATTCGCCGTTCCGCCCGCCGCGACCGCCGCCTTCCGGCCCGATGGTCACCGTGGTCTCCCCGCCCGAGAGCAGCAGGCAGGGGCCGGGCAGGGGGTGGCCATGGGCGCGGGCCGAGAGCGCGATGCCCGCCAGGGCCTTGCCCAGCTCCCGCGCCTCACCCTCCAGCGCATCGCCGAGGATCAGCGGCGCCAGGCCCAGTTCCCGGGCCTTGGCCGCCGCTGCCTCCAGCGCCATGCGGGGCGTGGCGATGAAACGGTAGTCCACCTGGCCCAGGCGCGGGTCGCCCGGCTTCGGGGTTTCCTCCTCGGCGGCCGCCAGATGCGCGACCACCGCCGGCGGCAGCTCCATCCGGTAATGCGCCACCAGCCCGCGCGCCTGCGCGAAGCTGGTCGGGTCCGGCACGGTGGGGCCGGAGGCGATGGCGGCCGGGTCATCCCCCGGCACGTCCGAGATCGCCAGCGTCACCACCCGCGCCGGCGCCGCCGCCAGGGCCAGCCGCCCGCCGGAAAAGGCCGAAAGATGCCGGCGGATGCAGTTCATCTCGTTGATGGTGGCGCCGGAGGCCAGCAGGGCGCGGTTCACCGCCATCAGCTCCTCCAGCGTCAGCCCCGGCGCCGGCAGGGTGGTCAGCGCGGAGCCGCCGCCCGAGACCAGGAACAGCACCAGGTCGCGCTCCGTCAGCCCCGCCACCGCCTGCAGCAGCCGCTGCGCCGCCGCCGCGCCGGCGGCATCGGGCACGGGGTGGGAGGCTTCCAGCACCTCGATCCGGCTTGTGGGGTAGCCGTGGCCGTAGCGGGTGACGACCAAGCCGGTCAGCGCCTGGTCGGGCCAGGCCGCCTCCACCGCCGCGGCCATGACCGCCGCCGACTTGCCGGCGCCCACCACCACCACGCGGCCGCCCTCGGGCGGCTCGGGCAGGTGGCGCGCCAGCACGATTCGCGGATCGGCGCTGGCCACGGCGGCGGCGAAGATGTCCTTCAGTGCCGCGCGTGCCGCGGCATCGGTCCAGTCCATTCCGGTCTCCCTCTTGCCGCCAGTATGGCGAAGCGGCGCGGGATGGACCATCTAGCGGTGGATCGCAGGAGAACCCCGATGCCCGAGATCGACGCCGCCACCCAGACCGAGCTCGAAGCCGCCGCCTTCCGCCGCCTCGTGCAGCATCTGCGCGAGCGCAGCGACGTGCAGAACATCGATATGATGAACCTGGCCGGCTTCTGCCGAAACTGCCTCTCCCGCTGGTACCGCGAGGAGGCCGCGACCAAGGGCGTGACGATCACGGACCCGGAGGCGCGGGAGATCGTCTACGGCATGCCCTACAAGGAATGGCAGGCGCTGCACCAGAAGGAGGCGACGGCCGAGCAGAAGGCCAAGTTTGCGGCGGCCAGTACCGGGCATTAGGTCGGGGAGGGAAGCATTCCCTCCCCGAACCCCTCCCTTGTTTTTCGGGACCTTTCAGTTGGCGCCCCGACCCAAAGTCCCAAAAATAGATGAGGGGTTTGGGGAGAATACTTTCTCCCCAACCTTTCTTCTTCCGGTTTGCGCCACCCCCGCCCCAGCGCTATACGCCGCGCCTCAACTCGTGCCCCGGAGGCCTTCGATGAGTGATTTCGACGCGCAGGAGGCCCAGGCCAGCCGCGACCGCCAGGAGAAGGACCCGGACCCCGAGGTCGGCGGCATTGCCGTAGACCGGCTGCGGTCGATCATCGAGCGGGTGGAGCGGCTGGAGGAGGAGCGCAAGGCGCTGGCCGGCGACATCAAGGACATCTTCTCCGAGGCCAAGTCGGCCGGCTTCGATGTGAAGGTGATCAAGCAGATCATCTCCCTGCGGAAGAAGGAGCCGGCCGAGGTGGAGGAGCAGGAGACGCTGCTCGATCTTTACCGCCGCGCGCTGGGCATGTAGCGGAAGGCCGTCCAGGCAGAGAGGGGCGGCGCCATGTTCTACGAACCGAAGCACGGCAAGCGGGGCCACGGCCTGCCCTTCGACCCGATCAAGGCCATCGTCGCGCCGCGGCCCATCGGCTGGATCTCCAGCCTGGACGCCAAGGGCCGCCCGAATCTGGCGCCCTACAGCTTCTTCAACCTGGTCAAGGGCCAGCCCCCCATCGTGGTCTTCGGCAGCGAGGGTCTGAAGCACTCCGCCGCCAACGCTTTCGAGACGCGCGAATTCGTCTTCAACCTGGTCACCCGGCCGCTGTTCGACGCCATGAACGCCTCCTCCGCCGCGCTGGCGGAAGGGGAGAACGAGTTCGAGGCGGCGGGGCTGACCATGGCCCCCTGCAACTTCGTCAAGGCGCCGCGGGTGGCCGAAAGCCCCGCCAGCTTCGAATGCAAGGTGCTGCAGGCGATGGAGCTGAACGACCTCGACGGCAATCCGACCGATGGCTTCCTGGTGCTGGGCCAGGTCGTCGGCATCCATATCGATGAGCGTTATATCGTCGATGGCCGCTTCGATGCGGTGGCGGCGCAGGCGATCGCCCGCTGCGGCTACCGGGACTATACCCAGGTGACGGAGATGTTCGAGGCGCTGCGCCCGACCGATGGCGGCGCCTTCACGCCTGCGACCAGCGACCGCACGTGAAGACCGCGATCATCACGGCGGCGGGCCGTGGCATCGGCGCGGCGGTGGCGCGGCGCCTGTCGGCGGATGGTTTTCGGGTTGCCGTCATGTCGCCCTCCGGCAATGCCGAGAAGCTGGCGGCCGAGCTGCCGGATGCGCTGGGCGTCACCGGATCGGTCACCGAGCCCGCCGACCTCCAGCGGCTGGTGGATGGCACGCTGCAAAAATTCGGGCGGATCGACGCGCTGGTGAACAATGCCGGCCATCCGCCCAAGGCGCCGCTCTTCGACCTCAGCGATGCGCAATGGCATGCCGGCTTCGACATGGTCATGCTGTCCGCCATCCGCGCACTGCGGCTGGTGCTGCCGGGGATGAAGGCGCAGGGCGCGGGTTCCGTCGTGAACCTGTCCTCCTATGCGGCGCTGGAGCCGGAGTCGGATTTCCCCGCCACCACGCTGCGGGCTGCGCTCGGTGCCTGGACCAAGCTGGCGGCGGATGAGCTGGCGCCCGCCGGTATCCGCGTGAATGCCGTGCTGCCCGGCTTCGTCGACAGCCTGCCGGAGAAGGAGTCGCGCCGCGCCCGCATCCCGCTCGGCCGCTATGCGAAGGCCGAGGAGATCGCGGCGGCGGTGGCCTGGCTGGTCTCGGACCAGGCCTCCTATGTCACGGGCCAGAGCCTGCGCGTCGATGGCGGGCTCACCCGGCACGTCTGAGACCTACAGCACGAAGTCGGCGGCGGTCAGCGTGACCGTCGACATGATCTGGATGGCGAAGTCGGCCTTGCCGTCGCCATCCACATCCGCCTGCACCTGCGTCGTCGCGCCCATCGCCTGGAAGCGCAGCTCCCGCGCGTGGCCGCCGAAGGCCGCGCTGCCGATGAAGGCGAAGGTCTGGTTGCCCGTCACGGTCGTATCGGCGTCGATCGACCAGAGGTGGATGCGATCCCCCTCCGCCTGGCTGAAGTCGCGGATGCGGTCGCGGCCGCTGGCGGCCACCGTGCTGTCGCCGATCGCCATGTAGCGGAAGGTATCGGCCTCGGCACCGCCGAACAGGAAATCCGCGCCGGCGCCGCCCACCAGCCAGTCCTGGCCGGCCTCGCCATGCAGCCGGTCGATGCCGCCCTCGCCGGTGAGCGTATCGGCGCCGGCGCCGCCGGACAGCGTCTCGGCCCCCGCGGTCCCTGCCAGGGCATCGTCGAAGTTGCCGCCGCGCACCGCCTCGAAGCCCGCGAAGCTGTCGCCCGTGGCGCCGCCATCCGCCTGGCCGGTGGCCAGGTCAACCGTCACCGCCTGCCCGGCCCCGGCATAGGAGAGGATATCCCAGCCGGCACCGCCCTCCATCATGTCCGACCCGTCGCCGCCGACCACCAGGTCGTCGCCCTCGCCGCCCAGCAGCGTGTCGTCGCCGGCCTCGCCGCTCAGCGTATCCGCGCCCGCGCCGCCCGCGACCGAATCCTGGTCGGAGCCGCCCTGGAGCAGCTCACCCGCCGCGCCCCCCAGGATCGTGTCGTTGCCCGCGCCACCCTGCAGGAAGCCGAAGGTCTGGCCGAGCGTGCCGTCGAAGATGTCATCCCCGGCACTCAGCCAGATATTGCCGTTGATGGTGCCGGCATTGATCACGCGGTCGACGCCATTGCCGCCGATGATGGCGGAGGAGCCCTCGGCGGCGGAGATCACGCCGAAATTCTCCACCGTGCTCTGCTCCCCCGCCTGGCTGGAGAGCGAGATGGCGATGCCCTGGACGGAGGCGATGGTGCCGGTGTTGACGATGCTGGCGCTGCCGGCGGGGACGTAGATCGCCTCGCCATTCCACCAGCCGAAGTCATTCGAGCCGGTGCTCTGGATCAGGCCGCTGTTGTGCAGCTCCAGCCGGCCGCCGGACAGGATGCCGCCGCCGGCCGCGATCCCGCCGCTGTTCAGGACGAGTCCGCCGCCGCTGAGGCGGATACCGAAATCCTCGGCCAGGATATGCCCGCCATTGGTCACCTGGTGCCCGTCGTCCTGCAGGTAGATCGCACTGAACCCGCTGGTGATGCTGCCCTCTGCGGTGATCCGGATATCGGCGCCGCCGCTGGCGAAGATCCCGCTGCTGTGGGCGACGAAGAGGTCGCCCGACAGAAGCACGGTGACCTCGGCCAGGCCGTTGATGCCGCGGCTGCCGGTCCCGGTGGCGGTCAGGACCGCATCGGGCCCGACCATGAGCGTATCGTAGTCCCCGAGCTGATAGACCGGCGTATTGGCGGCGGTCGTGGTCTGGTCGCTATTGGTGAAGAACGTCGCCATCCTGGCGCCCCCCTATCCGGTCGAAGCGGCCCCCGAAGCCGCCCTGCAACCCTTCTAGGAGCATCCGGTGTCGGGCGTGTTCCGCCGCGTTTCACCGCTTTGCCAGGCCCTCCACCACCGCCGCATGCTGCTGCAGCACCATCCGGCGCTTCACCTTCATGGTGGGCGTCAGCAGGCCGTTCTCCACCGTGAAGGGCTCCACCACCGTGCTCGCGCGGATGCGCTCGATGTTGGACAGCTTGCCGTTCACGCGCGCGATGGCGGCCTGCACCTTGTCCGCCGCGCCATCGGCCGGGACCACCAGGGCGACGATGGCCGGGCGGCCCTCGCCGGCGACCACCGCCTGGGCGATCTCCGGCTCGGCCATCAGCAGGCCCTCCAGCTTGGCGGGGCTGACCATGTCGCCGCCGAGGGTCTTGATGAAGTCGCGCTTGCGGTCGGTGATGCGGATATAGCCGTCCACGATCTCGCCCACGTCGCCGGTATGCAGCCAGCCATCGATCAGGGCGCGGGAGGTGCTCTCGGGGTCGTTCCAATATCCGTCCATCACCAGGTCGCCGCGCACGCAGAGCTCGCCATCCTCGGCGATGCGCGCCTCCACCCCCGGCAAAGGCGGGCCGACCGTGGTGCGGCGGTTCTCCCAGGGCGGGTTCACGCTGATGACGGGGCCGGCCTCGGTCTGGCCATAGCCCTGGATCACGGGCAGGCCGAAGGCCAGGAAGAAGCCCGAGAGGTCCGGGTCCAGCCGCGCCCCGCCGGAGACCAGCGCCAGCAGCCTGCCGCCGAAGCGGTCCCGGATTTTTGTGCCGACCAGCCGGTCCAGGATCGCGTGCTGGGCACGCTCGAACAGGGAAAGCTGCCCGTCCAGCCGCTTCAGCCCCAGCGCCAGCGCGCGTGCGAAAAGCTTGGCCTTGAAGCCGCCGTCCTTCTCGACCTGCGCCTCGATGCGCCCGCGCAGAACCTCGAAAAGGCGGGGGACGGCGGTGATGACGGTGGGCTGGATTTCCTGGAGTTCCGCCGCCAGCCGGTCCGCGCCGCGCGAATAGACCACCTCCAGCCCCAGCGAGGGCAGCAGGAAGCCGCCCACCGTGTGCTCGTAGCTGTGCGACAGCGGCAGGAAGGAGAGGTAGGGCGTGCCGTCCAGGTGCAGCCGGGTGGCGATCCGCGCCACACCCTCGCGGTTGGACAGCATGGCGCGGTGCGGCAGCATCACGCCCTTGGGCAGGCCGCCGGTGCCGCTGGTATAGACCAGGCAGGCCAGCCGCCCGGGCGGAATCAGCTCTGCCTCCGCTGCCAGCAGGTCGAGATCGGCGGGGGTGGCCAGCGCCGCGGCCCAGTCGAGGCAGCCCGCCGCGCCCGCCTCCATGCAGATCAGGCGCTCCAGCGTCACGCCGCGCTGCGCCGCGCCCTGCGCCACCCGCTCGGCCAGCTTGCCGGTCGAGACGATGGCGAAGCTGGCGCCGCTATCGGCCAGGATATGGCCGTGATCGGCGACCGTATTGGTGGTGTAGGTCGGCACCGTGACGGCGCCGATCGCCATGATGGCGGTATCCGCGATGGGGAATTCCGGCCGGTTCTCGGAGACCAGCAGCACCCGGTCCCCGGGCGCGACGCCCTGGGCGCGCAGGAAGGCGGCGATGGCGGCGACGCGCTGGCCGAATTCGCCCCAGCTGGTGCTCTGCCAGCCACCCTGCCAGTGCCGCAGCATGGGCCGGCCGCGCCAGCCGCGCGCCAGGTCCAGCATCATATGCGGCAGGCTGTTCCAGCCACGCGTCCCGGCGCTTTGCATTCCCGACAGGCTCTCCCGTTGCTTGGACGGGATCATGCCATGCGGGCAGGCTTCGGGACAAATGGCGGGCTGGGTGATGCCCCCGGCCCTGCGGTGAGCCAAGCGGCGGGAGGCCGCGCCCGGCGCTGGAGGGCAGGATGCTAAGCCGCGCGCAGCTCCACCATGAAGCGCGAGACCTCCGCCCGCAGCTTCTCCGCCTGGCGCGACAGCTCGCTGGAGGCGGCGCGCACCTCGCCGGCCGCATCGCCGGTGCGCTCGGCATCCGCATTCACGCCATTGGCGTGATCGGCGGCAGCCGCGGTGCCGCGCGCGGCCTCCGTCACGGCCAGGTTGATGGCCTGCGTCGCCTCCGCCTGCTGGCCGGCCGTCTCCGCCACCTGGCTGGTGGCCTCACCCACCGCGGCGATGATGCGCGCGATGTCGGAAATCGCCGCCACGGTGCGGCTGGTCTCCGCCTGCATGGCATTGATCTGGCCGCTGATCTCGTCGGTCGCCTTGGCGGTCTGCGCGGCCAGCGCCTTCACCTCGCCGGCCACCACGGCGAAGCCCTTGCCGGCCTCGCCGGCGCGGGCGGCCTCGATGGTGGCGTTCAGGGCGAGGAGATTGGTCTGGCCGGCGATGTCGGTGATCATCTGCACCACCGCGCCGATGCGGTCCGCGGCCTCGGACAGGCCGCGCACGGTGCGGTCGGCCTCCTGCGCCGCGCCGGTCGCCGCGCGCGCCTGGTCGGCGCCGTGGCGGATCTGCTGGGTCACCGCGCCGAAGGAGGCGGCGAGCTCCCCCGCCGCGCTGGCCACCGTCTCCACGCTGCCATTGGCGCGGGAGGCGGCCTCGGCCACGGCGGCGGCATGGGCGCTGCCATTGGCGGCGATGCCGGCCATGCTATGGGCGGTGGCATCCAGTTCGGTGGAGGCCGCGGCCACGGCTTCCAGCATGCTGCCAGCCTGTTCCTCGAACTGCCGCAGCAGCGCATCCACCCGCTCGGCGCGGGCCAGGCGCTGCGCCTGTTCCCGGGCCCGTGCCTCCGTCTCCGCCACCCGGGCCTGGGATCCGGCGCGCAGCGTCTCCACCGCCTCCGCCATCTCGCCCAGCTCGTCGGTGCGGCCGCGGCCGGGCACGGCGAGCGACAGGTCGCCGGCGGCGATGCCGCCGACGCTGGCGGTCAGCGCGCGGATCGGGCTGACCAGCCGGCGCAGCAGCAGCACGGCGCCGCCGAGGGCCGCCACGAAGCACAGCCCGGCCAGGGCGAGCGCCAGGGCCAGGCCGGTCTGCGCTTCCGTGATGCTGCGATCGGCGCTGGCCGCCGCCTCATCCAGCGCGGCGTCGCGCAGCACCAGGATCTCGGCCTGGGCCGGGCGCGACCATAGGCGGAATTCGGCGAAGGTCGTGGTCCAGGGCGTCTCCGGCGCGGTCAGGCGCTGCCGGGCGGTCTCCACCTGGCGCCGCCAATGCGGCTCGTTCCGCTCGACGAAGCTCTGCTTCTGCGCGGCCAGCGCGGCCTCCAGCGCGGTGGAGGAGGTGCTGGCCGCCAGCAGCCGCTGCACCGAGGTCCAGGCCTGCTCGACGCCCGCCGTCAGCGCCTCCGCCGCCTGCACCGCCTGCGGCGTGACCGCCGAAGCGCCGCTGAGCCAGGTGGAAATCTGCGCATTGCGGCGCCCGGCCTGGTCGCGCATGTCCATCACCGTGGAGGAGGCCTCGATCAGCAGCGCCAGTTCCGGCGCGGTGCGCGCCACGTCCCGCGCCGCGGCGGCGGAGACGCCGAGCAGCGTCGCGACGGCCGCATTGCGCGCGGCGGTGCCGGCGGCGGGCAGGCCAGGGTCGCGGCGATCCGGCGGCAGGGCGAGGGCCTGGTCCACGCGGCTGCGGAAGCTGGCGAGTTGTTCGGCCACCCGGCGCACCGCCGCCGCATCCAGCCCGGCGCGGGCGGCGCTGGCGGTGCTCGCCTCCAGCAGCCGGATGGTCGCGGCGGCATCTCCGGCCACCTGGGCGCGGTTCGGATTTGCCTCCCGCAGCACGCTGCTATAGCCGCCGATCTCCACCGCCACGAAGCTGACCGCCCGCTGTGCGTCGCTCGCCGCCTGCAGCGCCGCCATGGCCTGGGAGGTCCGCCCCAGGTCCCGGGCCGCGCCTGCCGCCAGCCAGAGCGAGGCGATCAGCCCCGGGATCGCGACCAGGCAGAAGCCCAGGATGAACATGGTGCGGATGCGCATGCAGGGTCCTTCGCGTGGCGGGCCATCGCCGGCAGGATAGCGCCGCGATAGTTGCCAAATCCGAAGCGTCGCCCCTATTCGGCCGCCGCCCGTTGGCCTCGCGCCGGGGCGGGCTATATGCAGGGGCGTGACCCAGAACAGCGCCCCCGCACCCGCCACCGAGTCCCACCCCGCGCCGCTGCCGGCCTGGGACCTGTCCGACCTCTATGCCGCGCCGGGCGATCCGCGGCTGCAGGCCGATCTCGACCGGGCCGAGGCCGAGGCCCGCGCCTTCCATGCCAGCCATGCCGGCCGCCTCGGCCAGGCCTCGGGCGATGTGCTGGCCGGCGCGATCGCAACCTATGAGCGGATCGAGGAGGTGCTCGGCCGGGCCATGTCCTATGCGCAGCTGGTCTTCTCCGGCGATGCGCAATCGGCCGAGAACGGGCGATTCTACCAGACGGTGCAGGAGAGGGTGACGGCGATCAGCAGCCACCTGCTGTTCCTGACGCTGGAGATCAACCGGCTGGAGGACGGGGCGCTGGAGGCGAAGCTGCGGCAATCCGCGGCGCTCACCCGCTGGCAGCCCTGGCTGCGCGACCTGCGCGTCTTCCGCGCGCACCAGCTCTCGGACGAGCTGGAGAAGCTGCTGCATGAGAAGGAGGTCACCGGCCGCTCCGCCTGGAACCGCCTGTTCGATGAGACGGTGGCCGGCATGCGCGTGCCGGTGGGGGGTGAGGAGCTGACCGTCTCCGCTGCCCTGAACAACCTGTCCTCCGGCGACCGCGCGGTGCGCGCCGCCGCGGCCAAGGGCGTCTCCGAAGCCTTCGGCGAGAAGGTGCGGCTGTTCTCGCTCATCACCAATACCCTGGCCAAGGACAAGGAGATCCTGGACGGCTGGCGCCGCTATCCGCGCCCCACCTCCGCCCGCAACCGCGCCAATATGGTGGAGGATGAGGTGGTGGACGCCCTGGTCTCCGCCGTCTGGTCCGGCCTGCCGCGGCTCTCCCACCGCTACTACGCGATGAAGGCGAAGTGGCTCGGCCTGGAGAAGCTGCAGCACTGGGACCGCAACGCGCCGCTGCCGGATGACACGGACAGCACCATCCCCTGGCCGGAGGCCGTGGCCCGCGTCCGCGCCGCCTATGGCGCCTTCAGCCCGGAGCTGGAGCGCGTCGCGGCGCCCTTCTTCGAGAAGCCCTGGATCGACGCCGCGCTGCGCCCGGGCAAGGCCAGCGGCGCCTTCGCGCATCCCACGGTGCCCAGCGCGCATCCCTATCTGCTGCTGAACTACCATGGCCGCGCGCGGGATGTGATGACGCTGGCGCATGAGCTGGGCCACGGCGTGCACCAGGTGCTGGCGGCCAAGCAGGGCTACCTGATGTCCTCCACGCCGCTGACGCTGGCCGAGACCGCCAGCGTCTTCGGCGAGATGCTGACCTTCCGGGCCGTGCTGGATGCCGAGACGGACCCGAAGAAGCGGCGCATGCTGCTGGCCGGCAAGGTGGAGGACATGCTGAACACCGTCGTCCGCCAGATCGCCTTCTACCGCTTCGAGACGCTGCTGCATGACGAACGCCGCAAGGGTGAGCTTTCGCATGAGCGGATCGGCGAGATCTGGATGCAGGTGCAGACCGAGAGCCTGGGCCCGGCCTTCGACTTCACGCCGGACTACAGCGTCTACTGGGCCTATATCCCGCACTTCGTGCACACGCCCTTCTACGTCTATGCCTATGCCTTCGGGGATTGCCTGGTGAATGCGCTCTACGGCGTGTTCCGCGACGGGCATCCGCGCTTCCAGGAGAAGTACCTGGACATGCTGCGCGCCGGCGGCACCAAGCGGCACCGGGAGCTGCTGGCGCCCTTCGGCCTCGATGCCTCCGACCCCGCCTTCTGGAACAAGGGGCTGGATGTGATTTCCGGCTTCATCGATGAACTGGCGCGCGCTTCGCGCGACGACGAGTTGGAGGCTGGCTGAGCCGATGGCCGAGGATCAGAAGGGCTCGACGCTGTTCGGCGAGATGCGGCGGATGGTCCGGACCTCCGGCGCCGTGGGCGGCATCGCCGCGCGCGTGGCGGGGGAGCGTTTCCTCGGCATCAAGACCGACAAGACGGCGCATGCGGAGGATCTGAAGCAGATCCTGGGCGGGCTGAAGGGCCCGCTGATGAAGGTGGCGCAGTTCCTGTCGACGGTGCCGGAGGCGCTGCCGGAGGAATACGCGCAGGAACTGGCCACCCTGCAATCCAATGCCCCGCCGATGGGCTGGGCCTTCGTGCGCCGCCGCATGCAGGGCGAATTGGGCCCCGCCTGGCAGTCCCGCTTCACCAGCTTCAGCCAGGAAGCGGTGGCCGCCGCCAGTCTCGGCCAGGTGCATCGCGCGACGCTGCCGGATGGGCGGGATGTGGCCTGCAAGCTGCAGTATCCGGACATGCCGAGCGTGGTGGAGGCCGATCTGCGCCAGCTGAAGATGGCGCTGAACCTCTATCGCCGCATGGACAGCACGCTGGACAATGCCGAGGCCTACCAGGAACTTTCGGCCCGGCTGCGGGAGGAACTCGACTACGAGCGCGAGGCCAGCCACATGCGGCTGTATGGCGCCATGCTGGCCGGCACGCCCGGCGTCGCCGTGCCCACCGCGGTGCCGGAACTGACCACCAAGCGCCTGCTGACCATGTCCTGGCTGGAAGGCCGCCCGATCCTGCGCCGGCTGGAGGAAGACCCGCCGGAGGAGGAGCGCAATGCCTATGCCCGCGCGCTGTTCCGCGCCTGGTACGTCCCCTTCTACCGCTATGGCGTGATCCACGGTGACCCGCATCTCGGCAACTACCAGGTGCGGCCGGATGCCGAGGTGGGGCATGGCGTGAACCTGCTGGACTTCGGCGTGATCCGCATCTTCCCCGCCAGCTTCGTCACCGGCGTGGTGATGCTGTACGAGGCGGTGCGCGACGACGACCGGGAGAAGGCCGCGCATGCCTATGGCATCTGGGGTTTTCGCAATCTGTCCAAGGAGACGATGGAGGTTCTGAACCTCTGGGCGCGTTTCCTCTACGAGCCGCTGGTCGAGGACAAGGTGCGCTCCATCACGCCGAGCGAGGATCCGAGCTACGGCCGCAAGGTGGCGCAGACGGTGCATGAGGGGCTGAAGCGGACGGGCGGCGTGAAGATTCCGCGCGAATTCCCGCTGATGGACCGCGCCGCGATTGGCCTGGGCAGCGTCTTCTTCCGCCTCAAGGCGCAGGCCAATTGGCACCGGCTGTTCATGGAGCTGGTGCACGACCATTCGGAAGCCGCGGTGGCGGAGCGCCAGCGCGCGGCGGTGCTGGCCGCCGGCGTGCCGGACAGCCTGGTGGGCTGAGCCAGGCTCTGAGCGAGACTCAGGCCGGCCAGGTGATCCGTTCGACATTGGTGAACTGGATCATCTGGCCGCCGCTCTCGATGGCGCCGTTGAAGGGCTGGGGCTGGCCGTTCACCATCATGCTGGCCGTGATCATCCCGTTGCTCTGGCTGAAGCTGATGCCGGGGTGCTGCGCCACAAGCTGCATGACAAGGACCTGCGTCGACAGGCCCCGCAGCTCCACCGTGTCCGTGCCGCTGCCGCCATCGAAGTCGTCGTTGCCGCTATGGGGCGACCAGATGTAGCGGTCGTTGCCGTCCTGGCCAAAGGCGACGTCGCTGACGCGATCCTCGTTCTGTCCGACAAAAGTGTCGTCGCCGCCGCCGCCGAAGATGATGTCGGACCCGGTACCGCCCCGGAATTCCTCGCCGTTGCCGGTTCCGAACAGGACGTCGTGGCCCGCGGTGCCCGTGATGGTGTCGACCGGGGGCGGTTGGTTGCCGGCCTGTCCGTTCTGGAACTGATTGAGCGCCTCATTGAGCTAGGTGTTCGCATTGGCGAGGATCTCGGACAGCTGGTTCGACATCTGGTTCGCCAGATCGATGACCTCGCTCGACGTGGATCCATTGCCGCCCGTGACGCGGTTCAGATCGTCGTCGCTCAGCTTTTCGAATGCCACGGCCGCACCTCTCGACGATCGACAGCGGCCAAGCTAGCACCAGCACCGTTTGGCAGGCGAACAGTTTCCCGATGGCAAGGAAAGGGCCAGCCTATGGCACCCCGGCAGGGCCCTGCTGCTGCCGGGGGCCGCGACCCCCGGCAGCATGCCTGGCTCAGTCCAGCGTGGCGCCCGAGGCTTCGACCAGCCCCTTCCAGAACTGCTCCTGCTGCTGCAGATAGGTGCCATAGGCGGCCGGGCTTTCGTCCCAGACCGGCGTGAAGCCCAGCGGCTCCATCCGCGCCTTGAAATCATCCGAACGCGCGATCTGCACCAGCGCCTCATGCAGGCGGTTGACGATGGGCTCCGGCGTGCCGGCCGGCGCGTTCACCGCGTACCAGCTCTGCATGTCGATGCCCTGGCCGGGGAAGATCTCGTTCATGCTGGGCACCTCGCGCAGCTCCGGCACATAGGTCACCCGCTCTGCGGAGCCCACGGCCAGGGCCCGGAAGCGGCCCTCCCGCACATGCGGCATCAGCGCCGGGATCACGTCGAACATCATGTCGATGCTGCCGGAGAGCAGGTCCGCAATGGCGGGCCCGCCGCCGCGATAGGGCACATGGGTGATCTCCATGCCCGCCGCGGCATTGATGCGCGCCAGCGTCAGGTGGCTGACCGTGCCGGCGCCGGAGGAGCCCATGGTGACGGCACCGCGTTCCCGCTTCGCCGCGGCGACGAGGTCCGCGAAGCTGCGCCAGGGCTTGTCCGCATTCACCACCAGCAGCACCGTGCCGGTGGTCACCCGCGTCACCGGGGTCAGGTCCCGGATCGGGTCGAAGGGCATGGAGCGGCGGAACAGGAACTTGTTCGCGGCCAGGATCGTCGCCGTGCCGAGCATGATCGTGTAGCCATCCTTCGGCGCCTTGGCGACCACATCGCCGCCGATATTGCCGCCGGCGCCGCCGCGATTGTCCACCGTGATGGTCTGGCCGAGCATCGGCTGCAGGCGCTCCGCCAGCAGGCGTCCGGTGATGTCCACGGCGCCGCCGGGGGCGAAGGGCACCACGATGCGGATCGGCCGCTGCGGCCAGGTGCCCTGGGCCAGGGCCGGGGTGGCGAGCGGCAGTGCGGCGGCGGCGGCGAGCAGGCTTCGTCGGGAAAATCCAGGGGCTTGCATCGGCGGGGGCTCCGTTCGGGGGGGGGGCGGGCGGCGGCATGGCTCCGGGCTGGTCTCCGGAGAACGCGCGCAGCGCCCAGGCGTCCAGACTAGCCCGATCACGCTCCCTCGGGCACCCCTTCGCTTCAGCCCGGCACCAGCCGGGCCGAGGCCGGCTGCACGGGGGCCGCGGCCAGGTCGGCGCGCATCGCCGCCTCATCGGTCCAGCGCGCCCCGGCCGGCAGGCGGCGGGCGCGCCAGCTCAGCGTCACCTCCGCCAGGCGGAAGGGCCAGGGGGCGATGGCGATGGCGCCATTGCCCTCGCTCAGCGCCAGCTTCACCAGGCTGCCATCGGCCATGGGCGCGGTGCCCACGCCGCCGATGGTCTCGATGCCGCCGCAGACCGCGAGGCTCAGCGCATCGGTCACCGCGACCAGGGCGGCGGCCGTCTGCACCTGCGCCTCCGTCGCGCCGAGATGGGCGGCGAGGTCGTGCTGCACCACGGCCTGTGTGGCCAGGTAGTGCTCCGCGGCCTCGGCATCCGCGCGGTCCAGCTGGTGGCGGTCGGCATAGCTGCCATAGATCAGGCTGCCATGGCGGCTGACCAGCAGCGCCACCCAGGGGCCCCAGCTGGCCAGCGCCCGGTCGACGCCCGCGGCCCACATCGGCGCATGGGATCGGGCGCCGACGGCGCGGAAGACATGCGGCCGGCCGGTGGTGTCATCCAGCGTCGGCGCCGCCTCCCAGTCCATCCAGGCGACATCGTGCTGGGCGCAGGCGGTCGCCACCTCCTCGAAGGGATCCAGCGCGGCGAAGCCGGGCGCGCCCCAGGCGCGGGCCAACTGGCCGGAGACCAGCGCATGCATGGGCTGGCTGATCGCCAGGGTGGAACCGTCGGGCAGGTCGCGGAGGAGCATTTTGGAAGGATGGGCGCCGCCCGGACCCGCCGCAATCCCCGTTTCGGGGCCGTTCCGCAGCGCGCCGGAACGTGGCGTCCTTGCAAGACTTGCAACACGCCTTCATATGGCGCCGACTTCGGAAGCTAAGCAAACGGGTGCCGAAAGCAGGTAGGGGGTCGCATTGATGCGCGTTGCGGTGTTGCGCGAAAGGCGTGGGGCGGAAACGCGGGTGGCCGCGACGCCGGAGACGGCGAAGAAACTCATCGGCCTGGGCTGCAGCGTGGCGGTGGAGGCCGGCGCCGGCCTCGCCTCCGGCTTCCCGGACAGCCTTTACGCCGAAGCGGGCGCGGAGATTGCCCCGAATGCGGCCAGCGCCCTGGCGAATGCCGGGCTGGTGCTCAAGGTGCGCGCCCCGCTCGGCACCGGGGAGGGCGAGGTCGACGAGCTCGCCCTGATCCCGCGCGGCGCGATCCTGATCGGCACGCTCGGCGCCAACCGCGCCATGGCCGAGACCTACGCCCAGATGGGCATCGAGGCCTGTTCCATGGAACTGCTGCCGCGCATCACCCGCGCGCAGTCGATGGACGTGCTCTCCTCCCAGGCCAATCTCGCCGGCTATCGCGCGGTGGTGGAGGCCGCGACCGCCTTCGACCGCGGCTTTCCCATGCTGATGACCGCTGCCGGCACGATTCCCGCGGCCAACGTCTTCGTCATGGGCGCCGGTGTGGCGGGCCTGCAGGCGATCGCCACGGCGCGCCGCCTCGGCGGCCGCGTCTCCGCCACCGATGTGCGGCCGGCGGCGAAGGAGGAGATCAAGTCCCTCGGCGCCACCTTCGTCGGCTACGAGGATGAGGAGAGCAAGGCGGCCCAGACCGCGGGCGGCTATGCCAAGCAGCTCTCGGCCGAATTCTACGCCAAGCAGGCGGAGGTCGTGGCCGCCCATATAGCCAAGCAGGACATCGTGGTGACCACGGCCCTGGTGCAGGGCCGCAAGGCACCGATCCTGGTCAATGAGGCGATGGTCGCCTCCATGAAGCCGGGCAGCGTCATCGTCGACATCGCCGCCGATGCCGGCGGCAATTGCGCGGCCACCGTGCCGGGCGAGATGACGGTGACGGGCAATGGCGTGAAGGTGCTGGGCTACCGCAACTGGCCGGGCCGGATTTCCGGCGCATCCTCCGCGCTCTATGCCCGCAACCTGCTGACCTTCCTGACCACCTTCTGGGACAAGGAGGCCAAGCGGCCGGTGCTGAAGGAAGAGGATGACATCGTGAAGGGCGTGCAGCTGACCCGCGGCGGGGCCGTGGTGCATGCCTCCCTCCCGGCCGCCTGAGGAGATCGCGCCATGAACCCGCAACAGATCGCCAATGAGGCGGCCTCGATCTCCGATCGCGCCGCGCTGCTGGCCGAACACGCCCGCCAGCTGGCGGAGGTCGCGGCCCCGGTGGCCGCCGCCGCCGAACCCTTCCTGCTGCTGCTGACCATCTTCCTGATGGCCTGCTTCGTCGGCTACTACGTGGTGTGGAACGTGACCCCGGCGCTGCATTCGCCGCTGATGGGCGTCACCAATGCCATCTCCTCCGTCATCGTGGTGGGCGCCATCCTGGCGACCGGCCTGGCCGATAGCTGGGCCGCCAAGGCCTTCGGCTTCATCGCCGTCACCCTCGCCTCGGTGAACATCTTCGGCGGCTTCATGGTGACGCGCCGCATGCTCGCGATGTTCAAGAAGAAGGGCAGCTGAGCCATGGCACAGACCCTTTCGACGCTGGCCTATCTGGTCGCGTCCGTCCTCTTCATCATGGCGCTGCGGGGCCTCTCCAACCCCGAGACCAGCCGCCAGGGCAACCTGTTCGGCATGGTCGGCATGGGCATCGCGATCGTCGCGACGCTGCTGAAGCCGGGCATGGGCGCGGGCGGCATCGTGCTGGTGCTGGCGGGGCTCGCCATCGGCGGCACCATCGGCACGCTGCTGGCGCAGCGCATCCAGATGACCTCCCTGCCGCAGCTGGTGGCGGCCTTCCACAGCCTGGTCGGCATGGCGGCGGTCTTCGTGGCGGCGGCGGCCTTCTATTCGCCGGAGAGCTTCGGCATCGGCTACCCCGGTGCCATCAAGGGCGCGTCGCTGGTCGAGATGTCGCTGGGGCTGGCGATTGGCGCCATCACCTTCTCCGGCTCCGTGATCGCCTTCGCGAAGCTGGACGGGCGCATGTCCGGCTCGCCGATCATCTTCAAGGGCCAGCACATGCTGAACGCGGCGCTGGGCGCGCTGCTGCTGGTGCTGGTGATCGCCTTCGTCGCGACCGGCTCGCCCGTGCTGTTCTGGCTGATCGCGATCCTGTCCTTCGTGCTCGGCTTCCTGCTGATCATCCCGATCGGCGGCGCGGACATGCCCGTGGTTGTCTCCATGCTGAACAGCTACTCCGGCTGGGCGGCGGCGGGCATCGGCTTCACCATCGGCAACCTGCTGCTGATCGTCACCGGCGCGCTGGTCGGCGCCTCGGGCGCCATCCTGTCCTACATCATGTGCAAGGGCATGAACCGCAGCATCATCAACGTGCTGCTGGGCGGTTTCGGTAGCGACTCCGGCGCTGCGGCTGGCCCGGGTGCGGGGGGGGCGGACCGTGCGCCCGTGAAGGCCGGCAGCCCGGAAGACGCCGCCTATATCATGAAGAATGCCCAGAAGATCATCATCGTGCCGGGCTACGGCATGGCGGTGGCGCAGGCGCAGCAGGTGGTCCGCGAAATGGCCGACCTGCTGAAGAAGGAAGGCGCCGAGATCTCCTACGCCATTCACCCCGTCGCCGGCCGCATGCCCGGCCATATGAACGTGCTGCTGGCCGAGGCGAATGTCCCCTACGACGAGGTGCATGAGCTGGAGGAGATCAACGCCGAATTCGCCGAGGCCGACGTGGCCTATGTCATCGGCGCCAACGACGTGACCAATCCGGCGGCCAAGACGGACAAGAGCTCCGCCATCTACGGCATGCCGATCCTCGACGTGGAGAAGGCGAAGACGGTGTTCTTCGTCAAGCGCGGCATGGCCAGCGGCTATGCCGGCGTGGAGAACGAGCTGTTCTTCCGCCCGAATACGATGATGCTCTTCGGTGACGCCAAGAAGGTGACGCAGCAGATCGTGCAGAGCCTGCAGAAGTAGCCTCCGCCTTCCCCGGCCGCCTTGCGCGGCCGGGGCCCACCCGGTGAGGAGCCCGCATGGACGAGTTCCTGCTTTTCACCGCCGTCGGTTTCCTGGCGCAGATGATCGATGGCGCCATCGGCATGGCCTATGGGCTGACAGCGACCAGTGTGCTGGTCTCGCTCGGTACCCATCCTGCGGTCGCCAGCGCCAGCGTGCATGCGGCGGAGGTCTTCACCACCGGCGCCTCCGGCTTCGCCCATTGGCGGCTTCGCAATGTGAATGCGCGGCTGGTGGCGCGGCTGGCGCTGCCGGGGATTGCGGGCGGCATCGCCGGCGCGCTCGTCGCCTCCAGCCTGCCGATGCAGGTCATCCGGCCGCTGGTCAGCGCCTATCTGCTCGGCATGGGCGCGCTGATCCTGTGGCGCGCCTGGCGTCCGCCGGCGCCGCGGCCCGACCGGCCGGTCACGCTTCTGGGCCTGGGCGGCGGCTTCCTGGATGCGGCGGGGGGCGGCGGCTGGGGGCCGATCGTCACCTCCACCCTGATCGGCCGCGGCGATGTGCCGCGGATCGCCATCGGCTCGACCAATGCCGCCGAGTTCTTCGTCACCCTGGCCATCACCGCCGCCTTCTTCACCGCGATCGGGCTGGAGCTGTGGCAGGCGATCCTGGGCCTGGTGGTAGGCGGCGTGCTGGCCGCGCCCTTCGCCGCCCTGGTGGCGCGGCACGTGCCGCCGCGCGGGCTGATGCTGCTGGTGGGCGGCGTCATCATGCTGCTGTCGCTGCGTGGCCTGGCCGGCGCGCTGGGCTGGATCTAGCTCCCCGCCGGCCGGGTGGCCATGGCGCGGGCGAAGGCCGCCAGGGTCTGGTCCAGATCGCGCGGCTCATGCGCGGTCGAGATGTAGAACTTGCTCTCGCCCTTCAGGATGCCGTCGTGGCGCAGCACCCGGTTCACATGCGCCTGCATCGCCCGGTCGGCGCGCAGCGTCGCCCGGTAGTCGCGCACCTCGCCGGCCGCATAGACCACGTCGAACAGCGTCGGCTCCCCCACCACCTGCGCGGGCAGGCCGGCGCGGGCGATCTGCTCGGCCAGGCCCTGCATCAGCGCCCGGCCGGTGGCGAAGACCGCCTCATAGGTGCCCGGGCGGCGCAGGATTTCGAGCGTCTTGAGCCCCGCCACCGCCGCCACGGGGTTGCCGGACAGGGTGCCCACCTGCATCAGGAAGCCGTCCTCGCCCACCAGCGCCTTGTCGAAATGCGCCATGATCTCGGCCCGCCCCGCGACCGCCGCCAGCGGAAAGCCGCCGCCGATCGTCTTGCCCAATGTGCAGAGGTCCGGCGTCACCCCGTAGAACGCCTGGGCGCCGCCGTAAGCAAAACGGAAGCCGGTGACGACCTCGTCGAAGATCAGCACCAGCCCGTGCTTCGTGCAGAGCGCTCGCAGCCCTTCGAGAAAACCCGGGGCGGGGGGGATCAGGCGCTGCAGCGGCTCCACGATGATGCCGGCGATCTCCTCCCCCTGCGCCTCCACCAGCCGCGTCACGGCAGCGAGGTCGTTGAAGGGGGCGACCAGCACGTCCTCCGCGACCGATTTCGGGATGCCGGCCGAATCGGGCACCGGCCGGGGGAAATTCGCCAGGTGGCGTGGCGCCAGGCTCATCAGCCCGTAGTCGGACATGCCGTGGTAGCCGCCCTCGAACTTCAGGATCTTGTCGCGGCCGCGGAAGGCGCGGGCCAGGCGCATGGCGTAGAGGTCCGCCTCCGTGCCGGAGCCGACGAATCGCAACTGCTCGGCGCAGGGCACGGCGTCGACGATCGCCTCGGCGAGGGCGATGCCATGTTCGTTATTGGCGAAGAAGGTGGTGCCGCGGCCGAGCTGGTCCTGCACCACCTCCGTCACCTCGGGGTGGCCATGGCCGATGAACATCGGGCCGGAGCCCAGCAGATAGTCGACGTATTCGCGCCCCGCCACATCCCAGACGCGGCCGCCGAGGCCGCGCTCCAGGATCACCTCGGGCGGGAAATTCCCGAAGCCGCCGGCCGGCAGCACCCGCCTGGCCCGCGCCAGCAGCGCCTGTTCCCTGTCGCCGAACCCATCCATCGCCCTGCCCTCGCCGAGAGAGCGGCCAGTAGACAGCCTGCGGCGCGGCAGGCAAAGCCCCGGACAGCACACAGCCGCGGCTGGCGGAGGGGTCTCCGCACCGCGGTGCTTCGGCCTGTCGGATGGCTGCCGGGGAGGGCGGCCAGGAAAGCGTTGGGTGGAAGGCGGATCCAGGTCCCGGCGGGGCCGGGACGGGGGATCAGAAGCCCTCGCGCTCCAGACGCTTGCGCTCCACCTTGCGGGCGCGACGAACGGCTTCCGCGGCCTCACGGGCGCGGCGCTCGGACGGCTTCTCGTAATGGCGGCGGAGCTTCATTTCACGGAACACACCCTCACGCTGAAGCTTCTTCTTCAGCGCCTTCAGGGCCTGGTCGATGTTATTGTCGCGGACGACGACCTGCACGCGATGGAACCTCCTGGTTCGGATGGGAGAGAGGCGGAAAAGCGGATGCGCGCCAGCCGGTCCGGAAGATGGTCCGAACCGTCCAAGGCGAGGGCCGGAGCCTTAGCACAGGATTCGTGTGCGGCGAAAGGCCTCCCGCAGCCCGCCGCGCGCATTACCTTATGCGGTGAACCGCCGGACATTCCAGCCGCCATGGCCTTGCTCAAGATCGCCCGCATGGGCCACCCGGTCCTCACCCGCCGCGCCCTGCCGGTGGCGGACCCGACCGCGCCCGAGATCCGCCGCCTGGTCGCCGACATGGCGGAGACCATGGAGGACGCCTCCGGCCTCGGCCTGGCGGCGCCGCAGGTGCATGTCGGGCTGCGGCTTTTCGTCTGGCGCGGCGGCGCCGGCAATATCCTGGCCCTGATCAATCCCGAGATCGAACCGGTGGGGGAGGAGATGGAGGAAGGCTGGGAGGGCTGCCTCTCCATCCCCGGCCTGCGCGGCGCCGTGCCGCGCGCCGCGCGCATCCGCTTCCGCGGCTTAGATATCGAGGGACGGCCGATGGAAGGCGAGGCCGCGGGCCTCGCCGCCCGCGTGATCCAGCACGAGACGGACCACCTGGACGGCGTGCTCTATCCCATGCGCATGCCGGACCTCTCGCGCTTCGGTTTCAATGAGGAGTTGCATCGCGCCGCCAGCCAGGCCGCGCGCCCGGCCAATGACCGGCCGGAGCCGCAGCCCGAACCGCCGCAGGAGACAGCGTGATGATCGAGCGCAGCGAGGAACGGGACCAGGCGCTCCGCGCCGCCCTGCCGCATGTGGCCGCGCTGGGCTGGAGCCGCGCCGCCCTTTCGGCCGGCCTTGCCGATCTCGGCCGCGACCCGCTGGAGCAGGACTGGCTGTTTCCGCGCGGCCCCATCGAGGCGATCGAGGCCTGGTGCGACCTGGCGGACCGGGAGATGGAGGCGGCGGCCGCCGCCGAGGACCTCGCCGCGCTCCGTATCCCGGCCCGCATCCGTCGCCTGCTGCTGATCCGTCTACAGCAGGCCGCGCCGCATCGGGAGGCGGTGCGCCGGGCGCTGGCCCAGCAATCGCTGCCCTGGAACCTCGCCTCCGCCGCGCGGACGGTGGCGCGCACCGCGGATGCCGTCTGGGCCGCGGCGGGCGATGGCTCTGCCGATTTCTCCTGGTACACGAGGCGCGCGACGCTGGCCGCGATCTATGGCGCGACGCTGGCCTTCTGGCTGCAGGACGAATCGCCGGATGCCGCCGCGACCGAGGCCTTCCTCGACCGGCGCCTGGCCGGACTGGCCCGGTTCCAACGCCGGAAACGAAAGGGCTGAGCCCGCGTTCACCCCGCGCAACCTTATGGAGCGGGTCATGAAGGGCATTCTGCTGTGGCTGGTCGGCTTGCCGATCCCGATTATCATCGTGCTCTACCTGATTGGAATCTTGTGAAGACTGCCCCGCGCTTCCCTGCTGTTTTTCGGGCGCGGATGCTGTAGAGACGGCCCTCGACGGGACACCAGTGGGGCCGGGGGGCTCCGCCGCGCGGTCGGCTTGCGCAACATTGGTTGCGCGGGGCCGGCCGATGCGGCAGGCAGGGGGTCCCAGGGGGAGGTTCCCACGCCATGCGCCGCAAGTTTTCCGTTCGTCTTCTGCTCGCCGGCGCCGCCGTGGCCATCGGCGGTCCCGCCATCGCCCAGTCCTGCGTGCAATCCAATGAGCGGACGGCCTTCGAGCTGCGCGCGCTGCAGAGCCAGCTGATGGTCGCCGCCATCACCTGCCAGCGCGACAGCGACTACAACGCCTTCGTCCGCAAGTTCCAGGGCGAGCTCGGCGGCGCCTACAACACCATCCGCGCGCATTACCGCCGCACCCAGGGCGCCCAGGGCCAGCGCGCGCTGGACGGCTACATCACCCTGCTGGCGAATGAGCAGTCGCAGGACGGCATCCGCCAGGGCTCGCGCTTCTGCCAGAACATCACGCCGCTGTTCCAGGTGGCCCTGGCGCAGAGCAGCGCCAGCTCCCTGGTCGATATCTCCCTGGAGCGGAATGTGCTGAACCCGGTCACGGACACGGCCTGCCCGGAACGTGCGACGCCGGCCACCTCGCCGACCCGTCGCGCCGCCAATACCCGTTCCGCCGCGGTCGCACGGAACCGCTGACCCCGCGCCTCGCGTGAAGCGCTTCTGGAGCCAGGCGCAGGTCGCCGAGGCCGAGGACGGCTTTGCCATCCTGCTGGATGGCAAGCCGCTGCGCCTGCCCGGTGGCGGTGCGCTGCGCCTGCGCGGCCGCAGGCTGGCCGAGGCCGTGGCGGCCGAATGGCAGCAGGCCGGCGGCGAGAAGGGCGGGGAGATGCGGCCCGAGGAGGTGCCGCTGACCCGCCTGGCCGGCACCGCCGAGGAGCGCATCGCCCCGGCGCGGGAGGGCACTGTCACGGCGCTCGCCCGCTACGGCGAGACCGAACTCCTCTGCTACCGCGCCGAGCACGGCAAGCTGGCCGCCGCCCAGGCGGAGGCCTGGGACCCCTGGCTCGCCTGGGCGGCCCGCTCCCTCGATGCGCCGCTGCGCGTCACCAGCGGCCTGATGCCCGTGGCCCAGCCGCCCCAGGCGCTGGCGGCGCTGCGGCGGGCGGTGGAGCGCCATTCGCTGCTGGGCCTGGCCGCGCTCGGCGTCGCGGTGCCGGCGCTGGGCAGCCTGGTGCTGGGCCTCGCCGTCACGGCCGGGCAGCTGGACCCGGCCGAGGCGCATCGCCTTTCGACGCTGGAGGAGGTGCACCAGGAGAAGTTCTGGGGCGCCGATCCCGAGAACCTTGCCCGCCGGACCGCCGCCGCCGCCGATGTGGCGCTCGCCGCGCGGCTGGTGCAGCTTTCCGCATGATCGCACGCCTGCTGGCCATCACCGGCCGGGTGCAGGGCGTCGGCTATCGGGACTGGATGGTGAAGCAGGCGCAGCGCCTGGGCCTCAACGGCTGGGTGCGCAACCGGCCGGATGGCAGCGTGCGGGCGCTGGTCGCAGGGCCCGTGGAGGCCGTGCAGGCCATGGTCGAGGCCTGCCGCCGCGGCCCGTTTTTCGCCCGGGTGACGGGCGTGGCGGAGGCGGAAGCGGCGCCGCCGGCGGAGGAAGGCTTCGCCCGCCAGCCGGATGGCTGAGCAGATTTATGCTGCACTGCCGAAAAAATCTTGTCCGGGCAGCGAATCTGCCCTATCCCTCCCTCCGTCGGCGGGTGGTTGCCCGCCGCGCCCCGGCCGCGTGAGCGGGCCTGGCGCCGTCACTCCGAGAAGCGGGGGACCGGGCGCCTGGAGGCCCGGACCGGGGCGCTGCCGTCGCCCGTAAGGCGTGGCTCTGCGGACAAGATCGGACCGGCCCCGGCACGCGGGTTGGCCCACCGCCACCCAACCGCCCGCGCGATCGCTGGGCGGCCTGACCGGATTTTTGCATTTCATGAGCTTCAGTGAACTCGGCCTCTCTCCGCGCATCCTCCAGGCGCTGACCGAAGAGGGCTATACCACCCCGACACCTATCCAGCGCGATGCCATCCCGCATGCCCTGATGGGCCGGGACATCCTGGGCATCGCCCAGACCGGCACCGGCAAGACCGCCGCCTTCGGCCTGCCGCTGCTGCATCTGCTGGCCGAATCCAAGGGCCGCCCGCCGCGCGGCGGCTGCCGCGCCCTGATCCTCTCGCCGACGCGCGAGCTGGCCAGCCAGATCGCGGAGAACCTGAAGGCCTATGGCCGCCATCTCGGCATGACCATCGCCGTGATCTTCGGCGGCGTGCCGCATGGCCCGCAGCGCCGGGCGCTGGCGAACGGCATCGACATCCTGGTGGCCACGCCGGGCCGGCTGCAGGACCACATGGATGAGGGCACGGCGCGCCTCGACATGGTGAATGCGCTGGTCCTCGATGAGGCCGACCAGATGCTGGACAAGGGTTTCTGGCCCGCCATCCGGAAGATCCTGCCGAAGCTGCCGTCCAAGCGGCACACCATGTTCTTCTCCGCCACCATGCCGGCGGAAGTCGCCAAGCTTTCGGCCGAGATCCTGCGCGACCCGGTGCGGATCGAGGTGGCGCCCGTCTCCTCCACGGCGGAGCGGGTGACGCAGAAGCTGGTGGTCATCGAGCAGGGCCGCAAGCGCGGCAAGCTGGCGGAGCTGCTGAAGGGCGAGGGCGTCGGCCGCGCGCTGATCTTCACCCGCACCAAGCACGGCGCCGATCGCGTGGTGAAGAACCTGGAGGCCGACGGCATCGCCGCCAATGCCATCCATGGCAACAAGTCCCAGGGCCAGCGGGAACGCGCCCTGGCCGACTTCAAGTCGAACCGCGCGCCCGTGCTGGTGGCCACCGACATCGCCGCGCGCGGCATCGACGTGGATGGCGTGACGCATGTGATCCAGCACGACATGCCGGACACGCCGGAGGCCTATGTCCACCGCATCGGCCGCACCGCGCGCGCCGGCGCCTCCGGCATCGCCATTGCCATGTGCGCGCCGGATGAGCGCGAGAAGCTCTGGGCGGTGGAGAAGCTGATCCGCATTTCCATCCCCGCGTCGGACGAGCGCCAGGATGTCTCCGTGCCGATGTATCGCACCGGCGGACGCCCGGATGCGGTGAAGCCGGCCGGCGGCCATCGTGGCCGCAACAGCCCCTCCCGCGGCCGCAACGGCGGCGGCGGTGGCCAGGGCCGCGGCGGCCAGCAGGCTGCGCCCCGGGGCAATGCGCCGAGCGCAGCCCGCACCGGCGACCAGCCCGCGCGCCGCCCGGCCGCGGCGGGCCAGAAGGACCGCAACTGGCGCGACGGCGATTTCCGGGACGGCAGCGCCCGCAGCCGCTGAGGTCTGCCGGCCATGCGCGAAACGGTGCTGATGAAGGGTGAGATGGCCACAAGGGTCATCGTCACCACCGACTCCGGCACCGAGGTGCTGGACGAGGAGGATGAGGTGCTGGAGTCCCACCAGGACGACCAGCACGAGGCCATCCTGGCGCGCTTCCTGGCGCAGGGATGGGAGGTGGAGGAGGACGGGCCCTAAACGCCCGCGCCCTCCGGCCTTGTCGCGCGCCGCCCGCATGCCAGGATGCGGCGGGCAGGATACGCAGCAAGGACTCTCCGCATGGCATCGCCGTCCCAGGCCGCAACAGGGCAGGCGGTTGTTTCGCGCGCCACCCTTTCGCGCCTTCTGCTCACCGGCTTGGCGGCCATGGTGGGAATCGGCCTCGCCGCGCCGCTGCTGGTGCTGCTGCTGCCCTTTCCCGCGGCCATCGCGCTCGGCGGGCTCGGCGCCTTCACCGCCGGCGTGGTGCTGGCCATCCGCCTGCGCTCGGGCGCATTTTTCGCCCTCGGGCTGATCGCGCTCTTCGGCTTTGTGGGCGCTGCCTCCGAAACCCAGCTCTGGCTCGCTCTGCGCCATGCGCCGGAGGTGACGCTGCCCAGCATCGCGGAGGCGCCCGACCACCCCGAGGCCACCCGCTTCGCCTTCCCCGAAGCAACCGCCCGCCCCGACCTGCTGGGCGAGGCGCGCAGCACCACGCCGCGCAGCGCCGGCCCGCCGCTGGAATTGTCCGCCTTCGCCGTGCCGCTGGTGCCGCCGGGCTGGACCGCGGCAGAGCCCGTCGCCGCCTGGCTGGTCTGCCAGCAGCCGCGCGCGGCCGAGCCCTGCGCGACCGCCCTGCCGCCCCGCCTGACCCGCGCCTTCCGCGCCACGCCGCGGCCCGAGGCGGCGCAGGCGGCGCTCGCGCGGCATGGGCTGCGGGCGGTGGCGGCCCCCGCCTGGCTCAGCGCGACCGACGATATCTCGACGGAGCGCGCCCAGGCGGGATGGATGGCGCTGGCCTGGCCCGTGCTGGCCTGGCTCGCCTGGGCGGTAGGCGTCGCGGTCTATCGGATGGTGTCGCTGCCGCGTCGGCGCGCCTAGCCGAAAACCTCGCCCCAGGCCGCCATCAGCGCCGAATCGGCCTCCTCCATCGTCGCCAGCACGCCGAGCTTGTGCAGGCTGGTGACGCCGGCATCGGCGATGCCGCAGGGCACGATGCCGCCGAAGTGGGAGAGGTCCGGGTCCACGTTCAGCGCCACGCCGTGCCAGGACACCCAGCGGGTGACGCGCACGCCGATGGCGCCGATCTTTTCCTCGGTGCCGCGGGCGCGGTCGACCACCCAGATGCCGATGCGCCCCTCGCGCCGCTCACCGCGGATATTGAAGCGGTCCAGCGCGCGGATCAGCCATTCCTCGAGACCCCGCACATAGTCCCGCACGTCGCGCGCGCGCACCGTGCCGTGGTCCCGCGTCAGGTCGAGCATGACATAGCCGGTGCGCTGGCCCGGCCCGTGATAGGTCCATTGCCCGCCGCGCCCGGCGGCCACCGCCGGAAAGCGGGTTTCCAACAAGTCCTCGGGGCGGGCGGAGGTGCCGGCGGTATAGGTGGGCTCATGCTCCACCAGCCAGACCGTCTCCGGCGCCGTGCCGTTGCGGATGGCGGCGACGCGCGCGGCCATCGTCTCCAGCGCCAGTTCATAGGGCAGCCGGCCGGGTGCGATGGACCATTCGGGCGAGGCGAAGGGGGGCGTTGTCGGGTGCGTTGTCATCGGCTATAGGCGCGCTCTACCCGATATGCGGTCGTGGCGGAATGGTAGACGCGCCAGCTTGAGGTGCTGGTGGGGGCAACCCCGTGGAAGTTCGAATCTTCTCGACCGCACCATCCCGCCCCTGGAGGCGGGTCTTCTCCCAAAGCTCCTGGACGGTACCGCTGCCTATGCGGTGGCGCGCCGTGTGACGGCGGCCGTGACCTGTGCGGCGAAGGCTTCCGCCAGGGGGGAGGGCTGCGCATCGCGCGGCCGGAACAGCGCCAGGCCATAGGCGAGCGGCGGCTCCAGCGGCAGCACCGCGAGCCCCTGCGCCGCCAGCGCATCGCCCGTGAAGGGGTCCAGGATGGCGGCACCCACGCCCTGGGCGACCGCCTGGGCGGCCATCGCCGCATTGCTAGCGACCATGCGGATCCGTGGCGCCACCTGCGCCGCTTCCAGCGCGGCGGCGATTCGCACCGGGAAGACGCCGTCCCCGCCGAAGCTGACGAAGGCCTCGCCATGCAGCTCCGCCAGGGCGATGCGCCGCTGCCGCGCGCGCTTGTGGCCGGCCGGCAGCGCGCAGACGGCGTCGACCGCCGGCAATAGCGTCATCTCCACGCCGGGCGTCTCCGCCGCGATCGCCGAGACATCCGCGGCGAAGCCGATATCCGCCTCCTCCCGCGCGACCATGCCGACCACGTCGCGGGCGGTCGCGGTCTGCACGCGCAGGCTGTCCCGCGGATGCTGCCGCAGCATCTCCGCCAGCAGGCCCGGCAGCAAGGCGAGCGACAGGCTGGCGCCGGCGGCGATGCGCAGCTGGCCGAGCCGGGAGCTGCGCAGGCCGCGCGCCGTGTCCATCACCTCGCCCAGCGTCGCGACATGTCGCTCGACCACCGCCTGCAACTGGCGGCCTTCCGGGGTGACGACCAGCCGTCCGTTGCGGCGCGTGAACAGGGAAAGGCCGAGCCCGGCCTCGAGATCCCGGATCAGGCGGCTCGCCGCCGGCTGGGTCACATGCAGCAGCCTGGCGCCCGCGGTCATGCCCCCGGCCAGCAGGACAGCGCGAAAGGCCTCGAGTTGCCGGGTATTGGGCCGGTACATCTCCATAACATCCTATGATGGAGATATCAGATTAATGACTTTGATATGATGAATTCAAGTCGGTAGCGTTCCGCCCATGACGATGCCCCACCGCTTCCTGGATGAGAGCCTGCCCCGATGAACCGTCACGAACGCCTGCGCGCCGCCATGCACGGGGGCACGCCCGACCGGGTGCCGGTCAGCGCCTGGGGGCACTGGTACCTGCGCGAAATGTCGGCGGAGTCCTTTGCCGAGAACATGGTCGAGTTCCAGCAGCGCTATGACTGGGACTTCTGCAAGCTCCACCCCCGCGCCAGCTTCCACGTCGAGGGGTTCGGTTTCCGCCACCAGCCCTCCAGCCGCGCCGATACGGTGCATGAGACGCTGCACACGCCGATCTCCACGCCCGAGGACTGGCGCAAGCTGCGGCCGCTGCCGCTGAGCACCCCGGCGCTCGCCGAGCAGTTGCAGGCGATCGACCTGATCAAGCGCGCGCTGGGCGATGCGGTGCCGGTCATCATGACCGTCTTCCTGCCGCTCGATATCGCCTACAAGCTGTCGGACAAGAACGGCGCGCTGCTGGGCGAGCATATCGCGGCCGATGAGGCGGCGGTGGCCTCCGCGCTCGCGGTCTTCACCGAAACCTTCGTCCCCTTCATCGAGGAAGTGGTCCGCCGCGGCGTCGACGGCATCTATTTCTCGACCAAATGGGCCAATGCGCACCGGCTGACGGAGCCGCAGTATCGCCGCCTGGCGCGCCCCTTCGACCTCGCGATGATCGGGGCCGCGAAGGCGCTGCCCTGCAACATGCTGCACCTCTGCGAGGACGGCATCTATCTCGACGCGCTGTCGGACTATCCCGTGGCGGGCTTCCACTGGGAGTCGCAGAGCAAGGGCAATCCCTCGCCCGGCGCCGCGCTGAAGCGCCTGCCGGCGACGGCCAGCGTCGCCGGTGGCGTCGATCCCTGGACGCTGGCGCATGGCACGCCGGCGGAGGTCCGCATGAAGGCGCAGGATGCGATCCGCCAGGCGGATGGCCGCCGCTTCGTGCTGGGCCCGGGCTGTTCCATCCTGACCGCCGCGACTCCGGCGGCGAATTTGCAGGCTCTGCGCGACTCCGTCGGTTCCCAGGGGAAATCAGCATGACCATGGATGCCAGGATCAGCCGTCGTCTTCTGGGGCTCGGCCTCGCCAGCACCGCCTTGGCGCGCCCCGCCTTGGCCCAGCCAGCCTGGCCGCAGCGCCCGGTCCGCTGGGTGGTGCCCTTCGCGCCCGGCGGCAATATCGACGTGATGGCGCGCCTCTTCGCGGAGCCGCTGTCGCGCGAACTGGGCCAGCCCGTGGTGGTGGAGAACCGCGCGGGCGCCTCGGGCAGCGTCGGCGCCGATTTCGTCGCGAAGTCGGCGCCGGATGGCTACACGATCCTGATGGGATCGGTGGTGAACGTCATCAACATGGGGCTCTACCGCAACCTGACCTTCGACTTCGCGAAGGACCTCGCCCCGGTGGCGATGCTCTACAGCGTGCCGAGCATCCTGCTGGTTCGTCCCGATTTCCCGGCCCGGAGCGTCGCCGAGCTGGTGGCGCTGGCGAAGCGGCAACCGGGCGTCCTGAACTATGGCTCGGCCGGCAGTGGCTCCGGCATGCATCTCTCGACCGTGCTGTTCGCGCAGTCGGCCGGCATCGAGCTGACGCATGTGCCCTATCGCGGCGCGGCCCAGGCGCAACAGGATATGCTGGGCGGCCGGATCCAGATGATCTTCGACAATATGTCGACCGCCCTGCCGATGGTGCGCGATGGCCAGGCGCGGGCGCTGGGCGTGACGGCGGCCAGCCGGGTGCCGCAGCTGCCCGATGTGCCGACGATGGCCGAGGCCGGGGTGCCGGTGGATCTCCAGGTCTGGGGCGGCGCCTTCGCACCCAGCGGCACGCCGGCCGCCATCCTCGATCGGCTGGCTTCCGCCTTCCTGAAGGTCGGCACGATGCCGGCGCTGGCGGAGCGGCTGCGCTCCCTGGGCAGCACCTCCAGCGTCGGGGAGCGGTCCGATTTCACACGCTTCGTGGCCTCGGAGAGCCTGCGCCTCGTCGAGCTGGTGAAGCTCTCGGGCGCCAGCGTGGACTGAGGCCGCGTGCCTCCGGCGCGTGCCGGAGGCTCAGGGGGGATTCGCCCTGATGGGGCGGGGCGGGCCGCGCTCCACGCCGATCACGCGCGCCGCATGCGGGCCGGTCCGCGGCCGCAGCCGCATGCGCCGGCGGCCGCGGCGGCTCGCGATGGGGCAGGCGAGGGCCGGGAGGCTGGCCGCCAGCGCCGGGCTGCCCGGGCGCAACGCGCATTCCATCACCAGGTCGCCGGTGGCCGGCAAGGTGCCGACCAGCCGGAAGCCCATCCGGCGATACAGCGCCTGCGCGCCGGCATTCTCGGGCACCACGATCAGCCGGATGCGTCGGCAGCCGGGCACGCTCGCCATCCCCGCCATGATCCGCGCCAGGATGGCGCGGCCGAGGCCGCGGCCCTGATGGGCGCGCGCCAGGATGAACCAGCCGAGCCACCAGCAGCTGGCGTCCCGGGCGTCCGGATGGATGACATAGAAGCCGATCGGCCGGCCCTCGGACTCGATGCCGACCAGGGCATGGGCTGCGCCGCGGCGGACGCTGGCAAGGATATCGGAGAGCGGGCCGAGGTAATCCTCAACCTGGTCCAAGTCGAGATCCATGCGATGGACGATCTCCAGGTCTGACCTGGCAATCGTTCGGTAGTGAAGGGCCTGCCGGGCCCGCGGGGGTAACATGTGATCCTGCTGCGATTGTTGATGCAGCGGCCCGCCCAGCATCTGTTCTGATGGGCGGTCCGCTGTCTGCTGCATTAGATCGTGCCACAGGGGACGAAATCAAATCGCAGGTCTTGCGGATGTCATGTGACAGTCGTGATATTTCCCGCCGCCCGCGCGCGGGTCCCGGAATTCGCGGGGGCCGCCTGACCGGCACCGGAAAATCCCCCCGGCGCCGCGCGGCAAAAAATATTTCTTCCGAACCGCGCCGGCCGGCCCCGCGGCGTCGCGACCTTGCCGGCGCCACGGGTCGCGGCGCGGCGGGATATCGCCTATAGCGGACCTCGGAGGTGGCAATGGACGAGGATTTTCGCAGGGCAGCGCTGGACTATCACCGGCTGCCGCGCCCCGGGAAGCTCAGCGTGGAGCCGACCAAGCGCATGGCGACGCAGCGCGACCTCGGCCTGGCCTATTCCCCCGGCGTCGCCGCCGCCTGCGAGGAGATCGCCAAGGACCCCGACGCCGCCTGGGACTATACGGCCCGCGGCAATATGGTCGCCGTCATCACCAATGGCACGGCGGTGCTGGGGCTCGGCGCCATCGGCGCGCTGGCCTCCAAGCCGGTGATGGAGGGCAAGGCCGTCCTCTTCAAGAAATTCGCCGGCATCGATTCCATCGACCTCGAGATCGAGCAGCGCGACCCCCAGAAGTTCATCGAGGCGGTGGCGGCGCTGGAGCCGAGCTTCGGCGCCATCAATCTCGAGGATATCAAGGCGCCCGAATGTTTCGCCATCGAGCGCGCATTGCGGGACCGGATGAACATCCCGGTCTTCCACGACGACCAGCACGGCACCGCCATCATCGTCGCCGCCGCCGTGCGCAACGGGCTGCTGCTGCAGGGCAAGAAGCTGTCCGAGGTGAAGGTCGTGAATACCGGCGGCGGCGCCGCGGCGATCGCCTGCCTCGACCTGCTGGTGGCCATGGGCCTGAAGCGCGAGAACGTCACCATCTGCGATATCGACGGTGTGGTCTGGAAGGGCCGCCCGAACACCGACCCCTTCAAGGGCGCCTATGCGCAGGAGACGGAGGCACGGACGCTGGAGCAGGCGCTGCCCGGCGCCGATGTCTTTCTGGGACTTTCCGCGCCGCGCATCCTGAAGGCCGAATGGCTGCCGATGCTGGCGCCGAAGCCGCTGGTGCTCGCCCTCGCCAATCCTGAGCCCGAGATCCTGCCCGAAGCGGTGCGCGCCGTGCGGCCCGATGCGATCGTGGCGACGGGGCGGACCGACTATCCGAACCAGGTCAACAACGTCCTCTGCTTCCCCTTCATCTTCCGCGGCGCGCTGGATGTCGGCGCGACCACGATCAATGAGGAGATGAAGGTCGCGGCGGCGGACGCCATCGCCGCCCTCGCGCGGATGGAGGCGAGCGAGGTCGTGGCGGCCGCCTATGGCGGCAATGCCCCCACCTTCGGGCCGGACTACATCATCCCGAAACCTTTCGACCCGCGGCTGATCCTGGAGATCGCGCCGGCCGTGGCCAAGGCCGCGATGGATAGTGGCGTCGCCCGCCGCCCTATCACCGACATGCCGAAATACCGGCAGGAGCTGGAGCGCTTCGTCTTCCGCTCCGGCAATCTGATGCGCCCAATCTTCGAGGCCGCGCGCAAGCGCCCGGCCCGCATCGTCTATGCCGAGGGCGAGGATGAGCGCGTGCTGCGCGCCGTGCAGACCGTGCTGGATGACGGCCTGGCCGAGCCCATCCTGATCGGGCGGCGGGAGGTGATCGCCGCGAAATGCGCCGCCATGGGCCTGCGCATGAATTTCGACGAGTCCGTGCGGGTGCTGGACCCGGCGGCGGATGAGGCGGTCTTCGGCCCGCTGGTCGCGCTCTACAAGACCAAGGTCGGCCGCAAGGGCATTCCGCCCGATGCCGCGGCGCGGCGCGTCGGCAACCGCCCCACCGTGGCGGCGGCGCTGCTGCTGGAGGCGGGGCTGGCGGATGGCTGCCTCTGCGGCGGCAGCGGCGACTGGTTCCGCCACTGGCACCACGCCTATGACGTGATCGGCAAGCGGGCGGAGGTGGCGCGCGTCTATGCGCTGTCCGCGCTGATCGTCCCCAACGGCCACCTGTTCTTCGTCGACACGCATCTGACCGTGGATCCGACCGCGGCGCAGATCGTGGACATGACGCTGCTCGCGGCCGAGCAGATCCGCGCCTTCGGGCTGACGCCCAAGGCGGCGCTGCTGTCCCATTCCAGCTTCGGCGCCTCCGGCGCGCCCTCCGCGCGCAAGATGCGCGAGGCGCTGCGCCTGCTGCGCGACCGCGCGCCGGATTTCGAGGTGGATGGCGAGATGCATGCGGATGCCGCGCTGGTGCAGGCGATCCGCGACCGCGCGGTGGCGGACAGCCCACTGACCGATGCGGCGAACCTGCTGGTGATGCCGACGCTGGATGCGGCGAATATCAGCTTCAACCTGCTGAAGGCGGCGGGCGAGGGGCTTCAGGTGGGCCCGATGCTGCTCGGCATGGCGAAGCCCATCCATGTGCTGGTGCCCAGCGTCACCGCGCGCGGCATCGTCAATATGACGGCGCTGGCGGCGGCGCAGTCGAATGGGATGCTGCCGGGGGTGTGAGGGCCAGCGCAGGGTCGTCGGCCCGCAGCCGCTGCTCGAAGGTCACCCGGAAGCGGCGGCTGCGCTGCATGGCGATGGCCAGCGGCAGCAGCAGGGCCAGGCCCAGCACGGCCTGCGCCACCGCCTCGGCCGGCTCCTCCGCGCCGCGTAGCCCGGGGGCCAGGGTCAGCGCGGCGATTTGCAGGACAGTGTCCGCCACCAGGAAGACCCAGAAATAGGCCGGGCGGAACAGCCGCCAGCGGCGGAACCACAGCACCGCGGCGGCAAGCGTCAGGCCAGCGGAGACCAGCAGGTCCAGGTTCAGCAGCAGCGCATCCGGCGCGCCGGGCGGGCGCCACTCCCGCAGCAGCAGCAGGGGCATGGCCAGCACCGTCAGCGCCAGGAAGAACGACGGCAGGCGCAGCCAGCCGCCCATCCCGTGCAGCGGATGCGCCTCCGCCACCCGGGGATCGACCTGCACCCACTTTGCCATCACCACCCTCTCGCCTCCGCCATCGTTCCTAGAGGCGCATGACGCCTGCGTGAAGCGGCGGACCCGCCTCGCCGCGCCGCGTTGCACCGGGAGAGGGCAGGGGAGAGGGGATGGCGCTGCTGACGAAGGACGACCTGCGCCACCAGTCGCGCTTTGCCTGGCTCTGCCTCGCCGCGCTGCTGGCCGCGGCGCTGGCGCTCTGGATGATCGACAAGCGCGCCGCGGCCTGGGGCACGCTGGCGGCGGTGCTCGGCTGCCTCGGCGTGCTGCTGCCGCCGCGGGAGCGCATGGCGGCGCTGCCGATGCGGCTGCGGCGCCTGCCGCGGGATCTCGATGCCGCGCCGGTCCTGGCCAGCCTGCTCAGCACGCCGGGCTACGGGCTGAACTGGTTCCACGGCGCCAACCCCTATGACGAGGTGGTGCACCTGGTCAGCGGATTGCTGGCCGGCGCCGTGCTGGCCGGGCTGATCCTGGCGGATGGCCGGCCACGCAGCGCCTGGGCGCTGGCCCGCCACGGCCTGGTCTTCGGCCTTGCGCTGGCGGTGGGGTGGGAGGTGCTGGAATGGGCGCTCGGACTCATCGGCCATGCCGTCGACACGGTCACCGACATCCTGCTGACCACCCTGGGGGCCACCGCCGGCGGGCTGCTGTGGCAGCGCGGCCGCCGCTAGCCCATGCGCGTCGCCACCTGGAACATCCATCGCGGCCGCCCCGCCTTCGGACCCTTCCGCCCGGACCGCATCCTGGCCGTGCTGGCGGAGCTCCGCCCGGACCTGATCGCGCTGCAGGAGGCGCAGCACTATCTGCGCCGCGGCACGCCCATGCTGCCCGAGGCGGCGCTGGGCGAACTCGGCCTGGTGCCGCTGCGGCCGGACCCGGCCCAGCAGGGCTATCGCAGCAACCTGGTGCTGATCCGCCGGGACGCCCGCCTGCTGGCGCCGCCGCGCGGCCTGCCGCTGGGTGGCTGGGAGCCGCGCGGCGCGATCCTGGCCGATCTCGACCTCGGCCAGGGTCCCTTCCGGCTGCTGGCCGCGCATCTCAGCCTGGGCGCGGCGACGCGGCGGGCGCAGGCCCGGCGGCTGCTGGCGGCGATGGAGTCCGACTTGCCCACCCTGCTGCTGGGCGACCTGAACGAATGGCGGCCGCAGGGCTCCGCGCTGGGCGTGCTGACGGACGCGCTCGGCCCGGCGAATAGCCTGCCCACCTTCCCGAGTTTTCGGCCCCTGCTGCCGCTGGATCATATCCTGGCGCGGCCCGCCGGGTTGATAACGGGCGTCGCGGTGCATGACACGCCGGCGGCCCGTCGCGCCTCGGACCATCTGCCCCTGGTCGCGCAGCTGGCCTTCCCCTGGCGCCAGGCGGGAAGCGGGGCCACATGCCCGGCATGAGCAACCTGCCCCAGCCTCCCTCCACGGCGGTCGCGGCCTTCCTCCGCAAGGTTGCCGAGGTGCCCGCGCCGGGCGCCGCGGGCCGGCTGATCTTCGCCATGGATGCCACGGCCAGCCGCCAGCCGAGCTGGGACCGCGCCTGCCACCTGCAGGCCGAGATGTTCGGCGCGGTGGGCGAGGTGGGCAGCCTGGCCGTCAGCTTGGCCTATTTCCGGGGTTTCCGCGAATTCGCCGCCACCCCCTTCCTGACCCAGGCGCAGGAGCTGGCGCGGCGGATGGCGGGCGTCACCTGCCTCGGCGGCCAGACCCAGATCACCCGGCTGCTGCGCCATGCGCTGGAGGAGACGCAGCGCCAGCGGGTGCATGCCCTGGTCTTCATCGGCGATGCCTTCGAGGAGGAGGTGGACGCCGCCTGCCACCTTGCCGGCCAGCTCGGCCTGCGCGGCACACCGGTCTTCTGCTTCCAGGAAGGCGCGGATCCCGTGGCGCGCAAGGCGCTGCGGCAGCTGACGAAGCTCTCGGGCGGCGCCTGGGCGCCCTTCGATGCGGGCAGCGCCACCGCGCTGCGGGACCTGCTGCGGGCGGTGGCGGTCTTCGCCACCGGCGGCCGGCCCGCACTGCTGCGCCTCGGCGGGGCGGTGGCGCAGGGCATCGCCGGCCAGCTTCCGGCCCCCGCCACACGCGGCGGCTGAGCCATGGTCTGGCTGATCCTGGGCCTGCTCGGCCTGGTCGCGCTGCTCGGCCTGCTGAAGCTTTTCGCCGAGGCCAGGCCCGCCCAGGTGAAGGCGGCGCTGGCCTTCCTGGTGGCGGGGCTGGGCCTGGCGCTTCTGGTCGCGCTGCTGGCCACCGGCCGTGGCGCGCAGGCCATCTGGGCGCTGATCCTCCTCGGGCCGGTGATCTGGAACTGGTGGCAGGGCCGCCGCGCCGCCCGCCGCTTCGCCAGCGGTGGCGCGGCCAGCCCGCGCCGGGCCTCCGCCGTGGAGACCGCCTTTCTCGCCATGACGCTGGACCATGACAGCGGGCGGATGACCGGGCGGGTGAAGGCCGGGCGCTATGCGGGCGCGGACCTCGCCACGCTGGATCTGCCCGACCTGTTGGCGCTGATGGCCGAACTGGCGTCCCAGGACCCGGATGGCCTGCCGCTGCTGGAAGCCTGGCTCGACCGCAGCCATCCGGACTGGCGCCAGGCCGCGCCGCCGGAGGCGAGATCGGGCCCGATGAGCCGGGCGGAGGCGCTGGCGGTGCTGGGCCTGGCGGAGGGCGCCTCGGCCGAGGCGATCCGCGCCGCGCACCGCCGCCTCATGCGCAGCGCCCATCCGGACCAGGGCGGCTCCGACTGGCTGGCCGCGCGGCTGAATGCGGCGCGGGACGCGCTGCTGCCCTGATCCGGAACGACCCTGCGAAAGCGTGAAGGATTCCAAGGGCCCCTGTCGCCGCGATCCGGCCCCGCCGCGGCGCCGCGTGGTGGACGGGCTCCCGCTCTCGTGGCACTCCTGCGCCCGTCAACCTGCCGAGGGATACCACCACCCGTGCGCAAGCCGCTCCGCAAGGCCGTCCTTCCCGTCGCCGGTCTCGGCACCCGCTTCCTGCCCGCCACCAAGCAGATGGCCAAGGAAATGCTGCCGGTGGTCGACAAGCCGCTGATCCAATATGCGGTGGAGGAGGCCCGCGCCGCGGGCATCGAGCAGTTCTGCTTCGTCACCGGACGCGGCAAGACCATGCTGGTGGACCAGTTCGACGTCGCCTATGAGCTGGAGCGCACGCTGGTCGAGCGCAACAAGACCAAGGAACTGGCCCTGCTGCACGAACAGGCGCTGCCGCCGGGCTCCGTGGTCTCCACCCGCCAGCAGGTGCCGCTCGGCCTCGGCCACGCCATCTGGTGCGCCCGTGCCTTCGTGGCCGACGAACCCTTCGCCATCCTGCTGCCGGACGACCTGATGCTGTGCGACGTGTCCTGCACGAAGCAGCTTGTGGAGGCCTATCACGAGACCGGCGGCAATGTGGTGGCGATCGAGACGGTGCCGAAGGAGCGGGTCTCCTCCTATGGCGTGATCGACCCCGGCGCGACCACGGGCAAGCTGGTCGAGGTGAAGGGCCTGGTGGAGAAGCCGCCGGTGGAGAAGGCGCCGTCCAACCTCACCGTCATCGGCCGCTACGTGCTGATGCCGGAGGTGATGGCGCATCTGGCGAAGCAGGAGAAGGGCGCGGGCAACGAGATCCAGCTGACCGACAGCATGGCCAAGCTGATCGGCAGCCAGCCCTTCCACGGCGTGCTCTATGAGGGCCGCCGCTTCGACTGCGGCGACAAGGCGGGCTATCTGGAGGCGCAGGTGGCCTTCGCCCTGGCCCGGCCGGACATGGCGCCCGCCATGCAGGCCATTCTCAAGAAGTATGCGCAGTAGGAAGACGGAGACCCGCCGCCGATGACCGCCTTCAACCACCGTTTCGACCCGACCTCCCTGCGCGAATACGACATCCGCGGCATCGTCGGGCAGACCCTGCATCCGGAGGACGCCTTCGCCATCGGCCGCTGCTTCGGCTCCATGGTCTCCCGCGCCGGCGGCACCAAGGTCGCGGTGGGCTATGATGGTCGCCTCTCCTCGCCGGAGCTGGAGGCGCAGCTGGTCGCGGGGCTGCGCGCCTGCGGGTTGCAGGTGGCCAAGATCGGCTGCGGGCCGACGCCGATGCTGTATTTCGCCTCCTATGCCCTGAAGGCGGATGGCGCGATCATGGTCACCGGCAGCCACAACCCGCCGGACTACAACGGCTTCAAGATGATGCTGGGCGGCAAGCCCTTCTACGGCGCGCAGATCCAGGAAATCGGCCGCATGGCGGCGGAAGGCGACGTGGTGCCCAGTGCGGTGGGCAGCGACGAGCATGTGGACGTCTCCGAACGCTATGTCGCCCGCATGATGCAGGACTGGGACGGCGGCGACCGGCCGCTGAAGGTGGTCTGGGATCCGGGCAATGGCTCCGGCGCCGAGATCGTCAAGCTGCTGACGGCGCAGCTGCCGGGCACCCACTACATCATCAACGGCTCGATCGACGGCACCTTCCCGGCGCATCACCCGGATCCGACGGTGGCCAAGAACCTCGAGCAGATCATCGCCGAGGTCGCCAAGCAGGGCGCCGACCTCGGCATCGCCTTCGACGGCGACGCCGACCGCATCGGCGTGGTCGATGGCGAGGGCCATATCCTTTTCGGCGACCAGCTGCTGGTGGTGCTGGCGCGCGATGTCCTGAAGTCCAAGCCCGGCGGCGTCATCATCGCCGACGTCAAGGCCAGCCAGGTGCTCTTCGACGAGATCGCCAAGGCCGGCGGCACGCCGCTGATGTGGAAGACCGGCCACAGCCTGATCAAGTCCAAGATGGCGGAGACCGGCAGCCCGCTGGCCGGCGAGATGTCCGGCCATATCTTCTTCGCCGACAAGTGGTACGGCTTCGACGACGCGCCCTATTCCGCCGTCCGCCTGCTCGGAATCATTGCCCGCAGCACGGAGACGCTGGGTGCGATGCGCGCGGCCCTGCCGCAGGTGATCAATACGCCGGAGCTGCGCTTCGACTGCGCCGATACCCGCAAGTTCGGCGTCATCACGGAGGTGAAGCAGCGCCTGGCCGCCGAGGGCGCCAGGGTCCAGGACGTGGACGGCGTGCGCGTGCTGACCGAGGATGGCTGGTGGCTGCTGCGCGCCTCCAATACCCAGGCGGTGCTGGTGGCCCGCGCCGAGGCCTCCTCCGAGGCCGGGCTCGACCGGCTGAAGGCCGATATCGCCCGCCAGCTGCAGGCCTCCGGCCTGCCGGTGCCGGATTTCTCGGGTGCCAACGCCGGCCATTGAGCAGGCCATCCGGCGGGGCGGGCTGGAGGTCTTCCTCTATGGCACCCTGCTGGACCCCGCTGTGCTGTGGCGACGCTCCGGCCGGCGTTTCGCGCAGGGGGCGGCGCGGCCGGCGGTGCTGCGGGGCTGGCGCCGGGTCGGATTGCGCGGCGCGCCCTATCCCACGCTGCGGCGCGCCCGCCATCACCTCGTGCCGGGCCTCGTGCTGCGGCTGGCCGGCGCGCCGTTGCGGCGGCTGATCGCCTATGAGGGGGCGGCCTATCGGCTGCGGCCGGTGCGCCTGCTGCCGGTGCGCCTGCTGCCGGGGCGGCGCGGCCCGGGGCGGCCACCCCGGCAGGCCGCCGCCTGGGTCGCGCATCCCCTGCTGGCGGGCAATTGATCGTCCCGGGGCCTCTCCCGGAGAAATAGCGCTTGCCGATCCGCGCTCGCATGGTTGCGTGTGCAAGCTGGAACATTCATGCACCGCTGGCGTTCGGTGTACGCAATCCATCGCGGACGGAGTTGGCTATGTCGGGAGTCATCAGGAAGGTCCTCGTGGTGGAGGATGAGGCCCTGGTCGCCATGCTCGTGGAGGACGCGCTGCTGGATGCCGGTTTCCAGGTGATCGGGCCGGCGGCGACGGTGGAGGAGGCCCTGCAGTTCCTGGACGGCGTGCGCCCGGATGCGGTGGTGCTGGACCTCAACCTGGCCGGGGAGACCTCGACCCCCGTGGCGGATCTGCTGGCCGCCCGCGGCATTCCCTATGTCATCGCCACCGGCTACGGCGCCTCCGGCCTGCCGCCCGGGCATCAGAATGCCATGGTGCTGGCCAAGCCCTATGACCCCAGCGAGCTCACGGCCATGCTCGGCCGGCTCTGCGCCGCCTGAGCCTCAGATCGCCGCTGGCCAGCGGGGCGCCGGTGCGGCGGCGCGGGGGTCCGGCCCGGGATGCCCGCCGGGCGTGGCGCGGCGGAAGACCAGGGTGAATTCCGCACCCATCTCGCTCTCCTCCGGCGCATTCGCGGCCAGGATCCGCCCGCCGAGCCCGCGCATGATGGTGCGGGAAATGGACAGGCCGAGCCCGGTGCCGAGTCCCGGCGGCTTGGTGGTGTAGAAGGGTTCGAAGAGCTTCTCCAGCACCTCCGGCGCCAGGCCCGGGCCGGTATCCGTCACGCGCAGCGTCACCACATCGCTGTCGGCCCGCCCGGCCTCGGCCTCGATGCGCAGGCGGCGGCGTTCCGGCGGCCGTTCCAGCAGCGCGTCGCGCGCATTCAGCACCAGGTTCAGCAGCACCTGCTCCACCAGGATGATCTGGCCGACCACGGGGGGCAGCACATCGGGCAGGCGCAGCTGCACCTGGATGCCGGCATCGCGCAGCGCCTGGCCGGCCAGCACCATCATTCCCTGCACCGCGGCGCCCAGATCCACCGGCTCCAGCGCCGAGACATCGACGCGGGAGAAGGCGCGCAGCTGGGTGACGATGGCCTTGGCGCGGTCCGCCTGCGCCATGATGCGGCGCAGCCGGACAACCGCCTCCGCCACGCCTTCCTCGCCTTCCTCCAGCGCCTCCGCCGCATTCTCGGCGGCCAGGGACATGATGGCGATGGGCTGGTTCAGCTCATGCGCCAGCCCCGCCGCCATCTCCCCCAGCGTGGCGAATTTCGCCGCGGTGGCCGCCTGCAGGGCCAGTTCGCGTTCGGCCGAGATATCCTCCAGCGCGCCCGCCACCTCGATGCCCTCCGGCGTGCGGGCGGTGGCGCGCAGCGTCTCGCGCAGCCACATCCAGGCGCCATCGGCGCGGCGGAAGCGGAATTCGGCGGCGGCAGAGGGCTCGCGCCGCAGCCGGTCCTCGATCACCGGGCCGAGCGGCAGGCTGGCGGCATCGATGCCGCGCAGCCGCCAGCCCGGGCGCAGCGCCGCCTCCGGCGTCCAGCCGGTCAGCCGCTCGACACCGGCCCCGATCTCGGTCAGGTGCAGGGCGCCGCCCGGATCGATGAAGCCGCGATAGCCGACGGCGGGCAGCGCCTCCTCCAGCGGTTGCGCGGCGGGCGGGGCGGCGAGGGGGCGCCGCAGCAGAGGCAGGCCGAGCGCCAGAAGGCTGGCGAGGAAGGCGCCGAGCAGGGCGAGCCAGCCGGCCTCGGCCGCCAGGCGCGTCTGCGGGCGCGGGTCATAGGCCGCCAGCAGAACCAGCTCCGCCACCACCGGCGCCGCGGCCAGGGCGAGCGGCGGCAGCCCTTCCCCGGCCGGGCGCAGCAGCGGCGCCGCGGGCGGTGCGGGCCAGCTGGCGACGCGCGTCGTGGCCCCGGCGCTGGCCAGCGGCATGCCGTCCGGCCGCAGCAGGGCCAGCCGCAGGCCGGGCAGCAGCGCGGCATCGCCGAGCGCGGCATCCAGCCGGCGCGGATCCAGCGCCACCACCGCCATGCCGGCAAAGCCGCCGCGCGCATCGGCCAGGGCCTGGCTGGCCAGCAGGCTGCGCGGCCCGCCGGGCAGGTCCAGCAGGGCAGGGGTCAGCAGCATCTCCGCCCGCCCCGCGCGATGCCGGATGAAGGCCTCCCGCTCCGCCAGCGAGCGCCCGACCAGCGGGGCATGGCTGGACCAGGTGATGCGGCCGGCGGCATCGGTCAGCGCCGCGAATTGCAGCCCATCCCGCCCCAGCCGCGCCGCGAGCCTGCCGGGCAGGGTTCCCGCCGGGGCGCCGCCGCGCGACTCCAGCGCCGCGAGCAGGTCGAGGGTCGCATCCAGCGGCAGCGCCAGCTGCCGCCGCGCCGCCTGGACGGCGCCTTCCGCCACCGCGAGGGCCGACCGGCCCGCCTCGGCCGAGCGGTCCTGCACGAACCACGCAGCCGCGCCCCAGGCCAGGCCGGACGCGACCAGGCCAGCCAGAAGGGCCGCGCGGCGCGGGGCGGCGGGGCGGTCTGCTCCGGACGGCGGGTTGCGGGTGATGGAACCAGGCCCCTTTCACCGGGCAAAGAATCGAGCAGCGTGATGCGTTTTGCGCCGAGTCGCATCATAGGATAGGCCATGCGCGGCGCAGCCGCACCCGGAGGCGCAACGGCCGGCCGGCCGGGCTCAGCCCTCCGCGCGTTCCAGCGCGCCGAGACGCGCCGCCAGGTCATCCTCCCGGCACAGCATCAGCCTGATGAGGCCGGCGCCCACCACGCGGTGAAAGCGGTCACCCAGCGGCACGCCGTCGCCATTGTCGAAATCCACCGCAAGCCCGCCGGCGCCGGCCTCCGCCTGCAGCACGCAGCGGATGGTCTCGCCGGGCTGCAGGGTGAGGCCGCGCCAGGGTTCCGCGCGGCGGCCGCGGCCGCGCAGACGCAGCGCGAGCGGCCGGGGCGGCGCGCGCAGCTCCAGCACCAGGCGCATCGGCGTGCCTTCCGGCTGGTCCATGGGCAAGGCGAGGGTGGCGATGCCGTCGCGCATCCAGACGCCCCAATCCTCCTGCCACCACCAGGCCAGGCCCTCCCGCACCCGTTCCGCCCAGGCCATGGCGCGGGAGGGCAGGCCATCGCCGCGCCAGCCCATCGGCAGGTGCCGCCCCAGGGGGAGCAGCTGCGGCAGATCCGGCGGGTCGGCGGGATCCGCGAGGGCTTCCAGCACCTCCCGTGCCGCATCGGGCCAGTCGCGCCGGGCGGCGCCGCGGTCGATGCGGGATTCCAGCGCCGCACGCTGGGCCGGGTCGGTCAGCATCATCTCCAGCTTGGCGACGAGGTCCGGCTCATCCTGGGGGGCGAAGAAGACCGCGCCGGGGGCGCCGGCCTCCAGCAGTCCGGAATGGGCGGGGATCACGGCGAGCTTGCCGGCGGCCAGGCTCTCGCTGACCGGCAGGCCCCAGCCCTCGTGGAAGGAGTTGTAGACGGTAAACAGGCAGCGCCCGTAGAGGCCGGCGAGCGCCAGGTCGGAGACGCCCGATTGCACCGTGACCTTGCGCCTCAGGTCGGGCGAGCCCTCCAGCAGCGCCAGCGCCGCCTCCGCCCGCCAGCCCGGGCGGCCGACGCAGACCAGCCGCGGCACGCGATCCGCGCCCAGCCGGCGGATCAGCGAGAGCCAGGCCTGGAACACCATCAGGTGGTTCTTTCGCGACTCCAGCGTCGCGACGAACAGGACGAAGTCCTCGCCGGGGCGGGGGGTGCGCAGGGCCTCGGCGGCCTGGGCGGCGGCGACGGGGGAGGCGCCGGCCTCGGCGGCGAGGCGGATCAGGCCCGCGGGCGCGACCGGGCCGAGCGGCGCGGCGAAGCGGGCATGGTCGGCGATGGTGGCCCGCGAATTGGCCAGGATGCCATCCGCATGCAGCGACAGCGCGGCGAACCAGCGGGCATAGAGGCGCACCGTCAGGTCCAGGCAATGCTCCGGCATGGCGAGCGGCACGCAGTCATGCACGAAGGCGACGTAGCGAATCGGCGTCGTGGCGCGCAGCCGGCGCAATCCCCGGAAATACTCCTGGACGCCCCAGGCATTGCCGAGGGAGCAGAGGGTGCAGCCGGCGACGATCGGGGCATCCGGCCGCGCATCGGGGGCGACCAGGGCCGCGGTGGCGGCGCGCCAGGCGGGATCATCGTCCCGCCCACCGATGCGGGCCAGGGCGAGAACGCGGCGGAAGCCGGCCTCCTCGACATGCCACCAGCGCCAGGTGCCGCCATCGAAGGCCACCAGGATGACATTGGCCGGCCGCTGCGGGCTGGCCAGCAGGGCGCCGAGGATGCCCATCTGGACGCGCTGGATGCCGGTGGGCGTGCGGGCGGCGCGCAGATAGTCCAGCAGGTCCGTGACATCGAAGGCGAGCTGGGTCGGCGGGCCGGTCGGGCGGGGCGGTGGCGCCTGGTAGGGGTCCTCGGGCGGGGGCTCCGTGCGGTGGCGCAGCAGGGCGACGATATGGCGCAGGTCGGCGCTGCCCGGCGCCAGCGCCAGGGCGCGGGCCAGGGCCTCCGCCGCCTCCCGCCCCCGGCCCAGGTTGCGCAGCACATGGCCGGCCTGCAGCACCGGGTCCGGATCGTCGGGCGCCAGCATGGCGGCGTGCCGGTAATGCGGCAGCGCGCCTTCGGGGTCGCCCTGCTCCTTGCGGGTATGGCCAAGCTGGACATGGATCTGCCAGTGGCGCGGTCGCTCGGCCAGGTATTCCCGATAGGCGGCCTCGGCCCCCGCCCAGTCCCGCGCATCGCGCAACGCGTCGCCGCGGGCACGGATCGCCTCCGGGCTCGGGGGGAGGGGGGCGTCGGACGGGTCCGCATCCATCTGCTGAGGCTCCTCTGCGCCCTGTTCCTAACGCATGCCTCTTCCTGAGGGAAATCGGGAAAGCGACCCGCGGGATGCGATGACGGCGCCGCTTTCGTTTGGCTATCGTCGTGAAATCAGATCCTGGAATCGAGCGCGACGGTGGCGGAGGAGAGGGTTGCGGAGAGGGGGGCGGCGACCGCCCAGGCGCCGGCGAAATGGGCCGGGGGCTGGTCGATCGATCGGCTGATGACGGTCCTGGCCGTGGTCAGCGCGGCGGTCTCCGCGCTGGCCGCCGTGGCATCGTCCTATTTCTCCCATGAGGGGCGGGACCAGGCCTATCGGGCCGTGGTCTTCACCTCGCAGATCGAGGCAGCGACGTCCCTCATCGCCGGCGGGCAGCAGCTGCTGACGCAGGCGGAGGGGATGGTCGAGCTCATCGACGAAGCACTCGGCCTGGCCGAGCCCTGGCTCCAGCTGCATTTGCGGGACGGACCCGTCTCGGTCATGGAGGTGCAGGCCCTGCGCGACCGGATCAACCCGGTCCTGAGGGATGTCGGGAAGGCGCTGGAGACGATGGAGCGCCTCATGGAAGCCCACCACGCGACGCAGATCCGGATGCTGCTGATCTTTCCGCGTGAGGTCGTCGCCCCGCTTCTGTCGCTTGCCCGCGGCCTCGCGGCGGCGCGCCCCCGTGCCGAGGTCTTCCATCGCTGGTCGCGCGACATGGCGGATGCCGTCCTTGCGGACGACGAGGCAGGGATGCGCCGGGCGCTCGACCAGATCGCCCCGATGCGCCGCGAACTGGCGGAGGGGAAGGTGGCGCTGGAACGGCAGGCCGAGGCCGGCGACGAGGCGGCAGAGGCCATTGCCGCCTACCTCGGCGCCCACCGATTTGCGGTGCCTGGGGCGCCCGCGGGCCCGGCATCCGGAAGCCGCGCCCGGCCGCACTGACGAGCAAGGCTGCGGCCCGTCAGGGCCTCAGGCCGGGTCGATGCGCCGGCCGGTGGCGCCGTCGAAGACGTGGAAGGCGTCCCAGGGCAGGATCACGGGCAGCACGCTGCCGATATCGCTGGCCGGGATCGGCAGGCGTGCGGTCAGCACCTCCCCACCCCGGACGGTGCCGTGGATCACGGTCTCGGAGCCCAGCGGCTCCACCAGATCCACCGCCAGGTCGAGGCCGCCCTGGCCGAGCTGGATGTGTTCGGGGCGGATGCCGAGGGTGAGCGGCATGCCGGCCTGCCCGGCGCGGGGCCCTTCGGGGAAGCCGATGGTGAGCCCGGCCTTCAGCGCGGCCGCGCCGCCGCCCGGCTCCAGCGTGGCGGCCATGAAATTCATCGCCGGGGAGCCGATGAAGCTGGCCACATAGGTATCCGCCGGCCGGCCCCAGACCTCCATGGGGGAGGCGACCTGCGCGGCGCGGCCCTGGTGCATCACCACCAGCCGGTCGCCCAGCGTCATCGCCTCCACCTGGTCATGCGTGACGAAGAGGGATGTGACGCCGAGGCGCTTCTGCAGGCGGCGGATCTCGGCGCGCATCTGCACGCGCAGCTTGGCGTCGAGGTTGGACAGCGGCTCGTCGAACAGGAACAGCTTCGGCTCGCGCACCACGGCGCGGCCCATGGCGACGCGCTGGCGCTGGCCGCCCGAGAGCTGGCGCGGCTTGCGGTCCAGCAGCGGCCCGATCTCGAGCATCTGTGCCGCCTCATCCACCCGGCGCTTGATCTCGGCCGTGCTCATGCCGCGGATCTTCAGGCCATAGGCCATGTTCTCGAAGACCGACATGTGGGGGTAGAGCGCGTAGTTCTGGAAGACCATAGCGATGTCGCGATCCGCCGGTTCCAGCGCCGTGACGTCGCGGCCATCGATGCGCACCTCGCCCGAGGAGGCGGTTTCCAGCCCGGCCACGATGCGCAGCAGCGTCGACTTGCCGCAGCCCGAGGCGCCGACCACGACGATCATCTCGCCATCGGCGACCTCGAGGTCGATGCCATGCAGCACCTGGGTGGCGCCGAACTGCTTCTTCACGGAGTTCAGGGTGAGCGTGGCCATCTTACTTCTCTGTCTCCGTCAGGCCCTTCACGAACCAGCGCTGCATGAACACCACCACTGCCACGGGCGGCAGCATGGCGAGCACGGCGGTGGCCATGATGATGTTCCATTCATTCTGCGCGTCGCCATTGCCGATCATCTTGGTCATGCCGACGACTACGGTTTCCAGATCACGGTCGGAGACGATGAGCAGCGGCCAGAGGTACTGGTTCCAGCCATAGATGAACAGGATGACGAAGAGCGCCGCGATATTGGTGACCGACAGCGGCAGCACGACATCCTTGAAGAAGCGCAGCGGCCCGGCGCCGTCGATCTTCGCGGCTTCCACGTATTCGTCCGGGATGGTCAGGAAGAACTGGCGGAACAGCAGCGTCGCGGTGGCGCTCGCGATCAGCGGCACCACCAGCCCGGTCATGGTGTTGATGAGGCCGAGATTCACCATGACCTCGAAGGTCGGGATGATGCGGACCTCCACAGGGAGCATGAGCGTAATGAAGATCAGCCAGAAGGCGATCATGCGGCCGGGGAAGCTGAAGAAGACCACGGCATAGGCCGAGAGCAGGGAGATCGCGATCTTCCCCACCGCGATCAGCACCGCCATGTTCAGGCTGTTCCACAGCATCACCCAGGCGGGGACGGAGCGCGTGGTGCGCGTGGCCTCGCCGCCCGTCATCCAGGCGGAGACGTAGTTGGAAATGCCGAGATTGCCGAACCACAGCGGCACGTCGCCGCGGCCGATGGTCGAGGCATCATGCGTCGAGCCCACCAGCGTCAGCCAGATCGGGAAGGCGAAGATCAGCACGCCGAGGGTCAGCGTGACATAGGCGATCCAGCGGTTGCGCGCATTGCGGCGCAGCGTGGCGCGGGCGAGGCGGTCCGCCTCGAGGTCCATGGTGGCGGACATCAGTAATGCACCTTCCGCTCGATGAAGCGGAACTGAACTGCGGTCAGCAGGATGACGATCACCATCAGGATCACGCTCTGCGCGGCGGAGGAGCCGAAGTTCAGGTTCTGCACGCCGTCCACGTACACCTTGTAGATCAGCGTCGTCGTCGCCTGTCCTGGGCCGCCGCCAGTCAGCGCGTGGATCGTGCCGAAGGTGTCGAAGAAGGCGTAGACGATGTTGACCACCAGCAGGAAGAACGAGGTCGGGGCCAGCAGGGGAAAGATGATGGTCCAGAAGCGGCGCATCGGCCGCGCGCCGTCGATCGCCGCCGCCTCCAGCACCGATTTCGGGATCGACTGGAGGCCTGCCATGAAGAAGATGAAGTTGTAGGAGACCTGCTTCCAGGCGGCCGCCAGGATCACCAGCAGCAGCGCCTGGTCGCCGTTCAGCTTGTAGTCCCAGGGCAGGCCGAGGCCGTTCAGCATGCGGCCGAAAAGCCCGATCTGCGGGTGGAACATGAACAGCCACAGCACCGCGGCAATCGCCGGCGCCACCGCATAGGGCCAGATCAGCATGGTCTTGTAGGCATTGGCGCCGCGGATCGCCTTGTCCGCCTGCACGGCCAGATACAGCGCCGCGCCGAGCGCCAGGAAGGCGACGGAGGAGGAGAAGATCACCGTGGTCCAGCCGGAGGCCAGGTAGTTCGGATCCGCCAGCACATCCGCGAAGTTCTCGAGGCCCACGAATTCGCGCGACAGGCCGAAGGCATCCTCCCGCAGGAAGGAGCCGTAGATGGCCTGGCCCGCCGGCCAGAAGAAGAAGACGCCGGTGATGAGGAGCTGCGGCAGCAGCAGCAGCCAGGGCAAGGCGACGCCCTTGAAGATGACCTTCTTCCGCAACCCTTGGTCCCCCATCAAATGCCAAAGGGGTGGGCACGCGGCCCACCCCCCGGGTCATCCTACCGCTTTGGCATCAGCCGCCGCGATTCGCACGCTCGAAGTTGCGCAGCACCGCATTGCCGCGCGTCGTCATGGCCGTCAGCGCCTGTTCAGGCGTCTGCTGGCCCTGCAGCGCCTTCTCCATCTCCTCCTGCATGATGACGCGGATCTCGACGAAGCCGCCAAGGCGGATGCCGCGGGTATTCTCGGAGCTCGCGCCGCGCAGCATCTGCTCAATCGGCACCTCGGCGCCGATATTGGCGGGCTGGGTGTAGAAGCCGCTGGCGCGGGCGGATTCGAAGCCGCTGCGGGTGATCGGCAGGTAGCCGGTGTCCATGTGCCACTTGCCGGCCACATCCGGGCGGGCGGTGAAGGCGAAGAACTCGGCGATGCCGCGCAGTTCCGCCGCGCTGCGCTGCGCATTGGGGCCGCGGTTCATCACCCAGAGGCTGGCGCCACCGATGATGGCATTGGCCGGCTGCGTGCCCTCATAGGTGGGCAGCATGGCCACGCCCCAGTCGAAGCGCGCCTCCCGCTGCACCCGGGCGCGGAAGCCGGAGGAGGTCATCATGATTGCGCATTCGCCGTTCGGGAACAGCGCCTCGCCGGCATTGTCGCGGCCGCCCCAGCGGAACATGCCGTCCTTCTGCCAGTTCACCAGGTTGGTCAGGTGGCGCAGCACCAGCGGGTTGTTCACCCGCAGCTCCGCATTGGCGCCGCCAAAGCCGTTGCCCTGGGTGGCGAGGGGGATGTTGTGGATGGCGCTGAACTGCTCCAGGTGCAGCCAGGTCGGCCAGGCGGTCGACATCGGGCAGGCATGGCCGGAGGCCTTGAGCGCGGCCAGCGCCTGGCCCACGCCTTCCCAGGTGGTCGGGAACTGGTCGGGGTTCAGGTTGGCGCGGCGGAAGGCGTCCTTGTTATAGTAGACGATGGCCGTGCTGCTGTTGAAGGGCATCGCCATCTGCCGGCCATCGGCGGCGGCGTAGTAGCCGCGCACGCCGGGCAGGAAGTCGTCGAAGTTGATGTTGACGCTGGTCTGCGTCAGCAGCTCATGCGTCGGGATGATGGCGCGGCCGGCATTGATCATGGTGCCGGTGCCGACTTCGAACATCTGCACCAGATGCGGCGCCTGGCCGGCGCGGAAGGCGGCGATGGCGGCGACCATCGTCTCCGGATAGCTGCCGCGGAAGGTCGGCACGATGCGGTACTGGGTCTGGCTGCCGTTGAAGTCGGAGACCAGCCGCTCCAGCAGCCCGCCGAGGGGCTGCGAGAGGCCGTGCCAGAACTGGATCTCGGTCGGCGCTTGTGCCTGGGCAGGGCCGATCAGGCCAGCGAGCGCAACGGCGCCCGCCATGAGGGTGCGGCGGAACATGGGCAGATCTCTCCCCGTGAAGGTGACGGCGGGCTCTAGACGGCCTGCGTTGCGGGGATTTTACAGTTTTATGTCAGTTGGGTGAAGGGGACGAATCCTCACATGATCCGGCTGGCCGCCCGCAGGCCGGAGATCATGGAGGAGCGCAGCAGATGCTCCCGCGCCTTCACCGGATCCGCCGCCGTGGCCTGCAGATTGGCGAGCAGTTCGGCCCGCTTCGCCGGATCCGTCTCCCGCATCCGGGCACGGTTGCGGTCGGCCTGGGCGATGATCTCCTGCGCCGCGATCGGCTGGCGCCGGCGGGTGTAGCGGTCGAGCAGGCTGTCCTCGGCCTCCCCGCGCCAGACCGGCGCCAGGGTCTCGGCCAGTTCCATCGCATCCTGGATGCCGCCATTCATGCCCATGCCGCCGGAGGGCGAGTTCAGATGCGCCGAATCGCCGGCCAGCAGCAGCCGGCCGATGCGGTAGGTTTCGACGATGCGCTGATGGATCCGGTAGGGCCGCAGGTCCGGCACCTCATAGGGCGTGGACTTCGGATGGATCGCCTGCAGCTTGCGCTCGATGGCGGCGGGCTCCAGCGCCTGCTCGATGGTCTCGCCCGGGGCGGGGTAGAGGCTCGCGCGCCACTTTCCGGGCACGCGGAGCAGGGAGAAGGTGCCGGAGAAGGCCGCGTGCTGCGTCCAGAAGTAGTTGACGTTGGACAGCCCCTCGAAGACCTCGTGGAAGGGGAAGGTCGTGGTCGCCAGGATGGTGGTCTCGGGATAGGTATCGCCCGGGAATTCCAGCCCCATGGCGCGGCGGATGACGCTGCGGGCGCCGTCGCAGCCCACGGCATAGGGCGCCTCGAAGGTATCGAAGCCGGTGCCGGAGAGCGCGACATGGTCCGTCCCATGCACCACGGTGTCCAGCTTGGCGCCGAAGCGGACCTCCACCGTCCCCGCATGCTCCGCCGCCAGCTTCGCCAGGATGATCCGGGAGAGTTTCCACTGCTCGGCCTGCAGGCGGTAGGGGTGGGCGGTGTCGTCCTTCAGGACGGACAGGTCGAAGACCGCCCGCGCGCCATCCTCGTGCCGGCGGATCTGCCAGGTGGGCGTCACCAGCCCCTGCGCGATCAGCGGCGTGGCCACGCCCAGGCTGTCCAGCATGTCGAGGGAAGGGGGGTGGAAGGTGGAGGCCCGCAGCGCCTCCGAGATATCCTCTTCCGCCTCCAGCACCAGGCTCGGCAGGCCCATGGTCGCCAGCTTGAGGGCCAGCACCAGCCCTACGGGGCCGGCGCCGACGATGGCGATTCGGCGGTCGCGTTCACGCATGGGGCCGGGAGTCCTGACATCGCTGCGGGTTGACTTGTCCGGACAGGATAGCGGCGATGGGACCGGCCGGGGAGCCCGGGGGCAGGTGCGTCCCTGGTGCCACAGGGGCGGGGCAGGTGTCCCGGGCGGCCTTGCGTCGCATTGTTACTGATAATGACTCGCATTATCAGAGCCGCAGCAATCAGGAATCCCCGCATGTCGTCTGCGCCCCGCCGCGGCCCCGCCCGCCTCTCCCCGCTGCTCGCCCTGGCCGGCCTCGCCGCCCTGCCGGTCGCGGCCCAGGCCCAGGGCCCTTCCGAGGCGGAAGGCGCCCTGCTGCTGGGCGAGGTTTCCGTCACCGCCACCCGCGCGCCGCGCCCGGTGGAGCAGATCCCGCAGACGGTGCAGGTGATCGACCGCGCGGAGATCGAGCGCCAGCTCGCCTTCGGCAACAATCCCGCCGCCGCCATCTCCCGCCTGATCCCCGGCTTCTCCCAGACCACGGAGACCATCTCGGGCGCCTCGGAGACCTTCCGCGGGCGGGACGTGCTGGTGCTGCTGGATGGCGTGCCGCTGAACACGCCGCTGCGCGACGTCTCCCGCATCCTGGCGCTGATCGACCTCAATGCCATCGAGCGGATCGAGACGGTGGCCGGCGGCTCCTCCCTCTACGGCGCGGGCGCCACCGGCGGCACCATCAACCTCATCACCCGCCGCGGGACGGAGCCGGGGGTGCGCTTCACGGCCGATGCCTCCGTCCGCGCCTTCACCGCCAATCCGGGCCGTTCGATCCAGCCGCAGCTCTCGCTCGGCGCCAGCGGCCGCACCGATGGCGGCTTCGACTATGCCTTCACCGCCACGGGGCGGCAGACCAATGTCACCTATGACGGCGCGGGGCGGGAAATGCCGTCTGACGCGCTGCTCGGCCAGGGCGGCGGCGACCGCACGCGCTTCGGCAATTTCACCGGCCGCATCGGCTATGACATCGACGCGGCGCGCCGCATCGAGCTGAGCGGCACCTATATCAACCTGGAGCAGGACCCCAGCTACCTCACCACCTATACCGCCCCCCGCGCCGCCCCGGATTTCGGCACGGCCTATACCGGCGAGTCGGTCTATGAGCGCAGCGCCTCCGTCTCCGCCCGCTACACGGACCAGGACTTCGCCCTCGGCCGGCTTTCGGTGACCGGCTTCCACAACGACATCAACAAGCGCTTCAGCTATTCGCGCTACGCCTATCCGGCGAACAGCGTCGTCTACTATTCCGGCAACCCGTCCTCGCCGACCGATCCGGCGAACCAGACCACGCTGAACTCCGTGCGCTCCGGCCTCAATGTCACCGTCGACACGCCGCTGAGCGGTGTGATGGACGGGCTGCTGCTGACCTGGGGCGGCGATCTGGGGCGGGAACGCACCTCGCAGGAACTGCTCGACGGCCGCCAGGTCTTCTCGCCGCTGGAGCAGACCAGCACCGCCGCCTTCGGCCAGCTTCAGGTCCCGGTGGGGGACCGCCTGACGCTGCGCGGCGGCCTGCGCTATGAGCGCTTCGACCTGGATGTGGAGGATTTCACCCGGCCCACCGCCTATTACGGCGTCAGCCCCTCGGTCGGCTATGTGCTGCCCGCGCTGTCCGTCACCGGCGGCAGCTTCAGCTATGACGCGCTGACCGCCAATCTCGGCGCCAGCTTCCGCCTGAGCCCGACGGCGGAACTCTATGGCGGCTGGAGCCAGGGTTTTGCCTTGCCGGATGTGGGGTCCTTCACCCGCCGCGCCGGGCTTTCGCTGACCTATGCCTGCTCCACCGCGCGGCCGAACTGCCTGCCGGCCGGCACCCGCGTCTCCTACGCCTCCATCGCGCCCGAGGCGCAGCTGGTGGACAGCTACGAATTCGGCATCCGCCACCGCTCCGCCGACTTCAATGCGGGGCTGGTCGGCTTCGCCAGCACCTCGGATGAGGGCGTCACCTTCGACCCCGGCACCAACCGCATCTCGCAGCAGAAGGAGCTGATCTATGGCGTGGAGGCGCATGCGGACTATGCGCTGACGGCGAATTTCCGCCTGGGCGGCATGCTGACCTGGCGCGAGGGGCGCTACGATTCGAATGCCGACGGCAAGCTGGACGCGGCGCTGCCCAACAACCGCATCCCGAGCCCGATCCGCGGCGCGCTCAGCGGCACCTACAGCTTCGAGGGCGGCACCGTAATGCGGGTGGAGGGCGTGGCCTTCAGCGGCCGCAACGAGACCATCGACACCCGCGGCACCCGCTACAAGATCTCGCAGGGCGCCACCATGAACCTCAGCGCGGCGACGCCGATCGGCGGCGGGCAGGGCTACCTGGCCGTGGAGAACCTGTTCGACGCCGCCTACCAGAACCCCACCGCCAGCGCCGTGCGCAACCTGCCGGTGGAGTCGCTGGGCCGCGTCGTGACCCTCGGCTACCGGATCACCTTCTGACCATGGGCCCGCTGCAGGACCCGCGAGCATGAGCGGCGCGACCCTCGCCGAGCCCGGCCGGATCGGCCGCATGCGGCTCTTCGTGGTGCTGGCCGCGCTGTATCTGGCGCAGGCCATCCCGAGCTACCTGCTGGTGGCCGCCCTGCCGCCGATCATGCGGGAGGCGGGGGTCTCCCGCACCGACCTGTCGAACCTCAGCCTGCTGTTCCTGCCGCTGGTGCTGAAATTCCTCTGGGCGCCGCTGGTGGACCGGCTGCGCCCCTTCGCCCGCGCGCAGCGGGCGGGATGGGTGGTGCTGACGCAGATCGGCGTCATCCTCTGCATCCTGTCGCTGATCCTGGTCGGGCCGCGCGATGTCTGGAGCATCATCGCGATCGGCTTCATGACCTCGCTGCTGGTCTCGACGCAGGACATCGCGACCGATGGCTATGCGGCAAAGTACCTGCCGGTCGAGGATCGCGGCATCGGCAATGCGATCCAGGGCGGTTCCATCGCCATCGGCGTGGTGGTGGGCGGCACCTTGGGGCTGGTGCTGCATCATCACTACGGCTGGACGGCGATGCTGCTGACCATCGCCGCGATCTCCACCCTGCCACTGGCTGCGGCCTTCGCGATGCGGGAGCCGCCGCCGGGCCCGCTCGAATCGCGCAGCCTGCCCTCGCTGCGCGCCTTCCTGCGGCGGCGGGAGGCGCGGGCCATCCTCTGGATCGCGCTGCTCTACCGGGCCAGCGAGGGGCTGGTGAAGGCGCTGGAGGGCCCCTACCTGGTCGATGCCGGGGTGCCGCTGGACTGGATCGGCTATATCTCCGGCCTCTCGGCGGTGACCGCCGGCCTGGCGGGCACGGGCATTGCCGCCTGGATGGTGCAGAAGCGTGGCCTGTCCTTCACCCTGTCGCTGCTCGGCCATGCGCGCACGCTGTGCTTCCTGCTCTTCGCGCTGCATGCGGCGGGGCTGGTGGTGGGCTTCGTGCCGCTGTTCGGCGCGGCGGGCTTCCAGACGCTGATCCGCTACATGGAGATCGTGGCGCTCTACAGCCTCTTCATGGCGGTGGCCTCGCCGGAGCAGCCGGGCACGGACTTCACCGTGCTCGCCTGCGCCCAGCTCATCGTCTACATGGCCGGGTCCTTCATCGCCGGGCGGCTGGCCGATGCGGCTGGCTATACCGCGGTCTTCGGCCTGGCGACGCTGCTGTCGCTGGTCGCCGTGATCGGGACGCTGTTCCTGATCCGGCGCGCCAAGACGATGGCGGCGATCCCCGGCTAGAGCATTTTCAAGCCTTGCGGCTTCGCAAGGCGACTCGGAAAATGCGCTCAAGCAATAAGCCAGAGCCGCTTCGCCGTCTTCGCTGCCGGTGGAACGGCTCTAGGCTCCAGACTCATTCAGCACCAGCAGATGAGCACGGCGGCGATGGCGACGGCGGAGGCGAAGTTGTTGGCGAGCTTGTCGTATCGGGTGTGGATGCGCCGCCAGTCCTTCAGTCGGCCGAAGGTGCGTTCGATGGCATTCCGTGCCCGATAGGCGATGCGGTCGAACGAGTGGAACCGCTTGCGGGTCGGGTTGTTGGGGATGACCGGCTGGGTACCTCGCCCGACCAAGAAGGCCCGTAGGCCGTTGCTGTCGTACGCTGCGTCGGCCAGCAGCTTGTCCGGTGGTGGCAGGCCAGCGAGTAGGCCGTGGGCGGGACGCATGTCGCCCATCTGACCGGGCGTGACAGCGAAGGCGAGTGCACTGTTTGGTCCCGGGATGAGGTGGTGCGGGTTGATGGTGAAAGGCGACGAGTCTTTTGCCCATGCGTCGCAGATGGTC
>NZ_JBHYDM010000030.1:0-56885 GCF_051860665.1 Falsiroseomonas sp. | reverse complement strand
CGGACGCCTATGAATCACACTGACGACCCGTGCCGGAATCCCCAATCCGATTCCGGCTGAGGTGAAAACGCTCTAGCATGGGATCTGCCAATGGTCGCCGTCCCGCTGGTCGCTGCCCCGCTGGTCCAGCCATTGGCGCAGCGCCTCGTTCTGGTGCTCGAAGATGATGCCGCGGTGGCCGCTACCATCTGTGGCGCCCTGACGCGGGAAGGCTGGGCCACCGTCACGGCAGGCACATTGGCCGAGGCTCGCAGGCGGCTCTACGAGGACCAGCCCCGGCTCATCATCGCCGATCTCGGCCTGCCCGATGGCAATGGCATCGCCTTCGTGCGCGAAGCGGCCGCCGGCGGCGACCTCGGCATCATCGTGGTCAGCGGGCGCGGCGACGAGGTGGACCGCATCATCGGCCTCGAAGTCGGCGCCGACGACTACCTGACCAAGCCCTTCTCGCTGCGCGAGATGGTGGCGCGGCTGCGCGCGCTGAACCGCCGCCTCGATGCGACCTCCCCGCGCAGCCTGCCGCTCGCCACGCCCCAGTCGGCCGTGCAGCGCATGGCCGCCACGCCGCCGGAAATGGTCGGCGCGCTGCCGCCGCGCCCCAGCTATGCCAGCGACACCGCCGCCGCGCCCGGCAGCCCCGCAGCGGCGGCCGCGAGTCCCGCAGGCGCCGCGGAGGCGGCCATGGCGCTCGCCGTCGCCGAGCCCAGCTCCTGGTTCATCGAGGGGACCACGCTGCAGCCGGCGCGCTTTCGCATGACCGGCGTCGATGGCACGGAGATCCGCCTCACCGGCGGCGAGGCCGGCCTGCTCACGCTGCTGCTGACCGAGCCGGACAATCTCGCGGATCGCGAGGTCATCTCGCGCCGCGTGCTCGGGCGCCGCCTGCTGCCGGAACAGCGCGGGGTCGATCAGCTCGCCTCCAACCTGCGGCAGAAGCTCGTCGCCGCCTCCGCCGGCCGCATCACCATCACGGCACTGCGCGGAAAGGGCTATCGGCTGGTCTGGTAGGCGCCTTCCCCCGCCGCCCCCCTTCGCGGCATTATTCCCGCACAGCGCGAAGTTTTGCCTCGCTTGCCGACAGCGGGCTTTGCTTCGCGGCTGCGACTGCGATGCCGCGAACGGCGCTCCCCGGCGCCGGACGGATCGCCTTGGAAGGGAGCGGGGCAGCATGGGCAAGGCGCCGACCGGCATTGCGGGTCTCGACGAGATCACCCGCGGGGGCCTGCCTGCGGGCCGCGTGACGCTGATCGAGGGCGGCCCCGGCGCAGGCAAGACGCTGCTCGCGCTGCAGACGCTGGCGCATGGCGTGGCCGCGGACGGCACGCCCGGGATCTTCGTGGCCTTCGAGGAGGAGCCCGCCCGCATCCGCGCCAATTGCAGCGGCTTCGCCTGGGCCGATGACGGGGCCTGGAAGCGCGCCACCTTCTTCCTCGATGCCCAGCCGAGCCCGGACCTGGTGCAGGTCGGCAGCTTCGACCTCGGCGGGCTGCTGGCGGCGGTGGGCGCGCTGGTGCAGGAAACCGGCGCGCGGCGCATCGTCTTCGATTCGATCGATGTGGTGCTGGCGCTGCTGCCGGACGCGGCGACGCGGCGGCGCGAACTCTACCGTCTGCACCGCTGGCTGCTGGAGCGCCAGCTCACCGCCATCCTCACCGCCAAGGCGGCGGAGACCGGGCCCGCCGCGCAGCCCGCGCCCTCCCTCGGCTTCCTGCAGTTCATGGTCGATTGCGCCATCCTGCTGCGGCATGAGGTGGTGGCCGGCATCTCGCAGCGCAGCCTGCGCGTGCTGAAATACCGCGGCTCCGCCTTCGCCGAGAACCAGGCGCCGCTGCTGATCGGCGCCGGCGGCATCGAGGTCGCCTTCGCCGCCAGCCAGCGTGACCAGGGCAGGCAGGTGACGCAGGAACGCATTAGCACGGGCATCGCGCGGCTGGATGCGATGCTGGAGGGCGGCTACCACCGCGGTGCCAGCGTGCTGGTCAGCGGCGCGCCGGGCACCGCCAAGACCACGCTCTGCGGCAGCTTCGCCGATGCCGCCTGCCGGCGCGGCGAGCAGACGCTGCTGGTGAGCTTCGATTCACGCGGCGACGAGATCATCCGCAACCTCGCCTCCGTCGCCATCCACCTGGCCCCGCATGTCGAGAGCGGGCATCTGCGCATCCTCTCCGCCCGCTCCGTGCATGGCAGCGCGGAGGCGCACCTGATGTGGCTGAAGGCGGCGGCGCTGGCGCATGGCACACGCTGCCTGATCATCGACCCGCTCTCGGCCCTGTCGCATGACGGCAATGCCGGCCTGGCGCATGGCGTGGCGGAGCGACTGATAGACTGGGCCAAGGCCCGCGACATGACCCTGCTCTGCACCAGCCTGATGGGACAGATGAATCCGGAGCAGGAAGGCACGCCGCTGCAGGTCTCGACCATCGCCGATACCTGGCTCCACCTGAGCTACGTGGTGCGCGCCGGGGAGCGCAACCGCGCGCTGACCATCATCAAGTCGCGCGGCACCGGGCATTCCAGCCAGGTGCGCGAACTGCTGCTGACGCGGCAGGGCGTGACGCTGGAGGATGTCTATCGCTCGGACGGCGAGGTGCTGATGGGCACGATGCGCTGGGCGCGGGAGAACGAGGACCGGCTGCGCATCGCGGCCGAGGCGGCGGAGACGGAGCTGCAGCGCCTGAAGCTGGAGGCGGAGGCCGCGGAGATCGAGGGGCGGCTGGTGCTGCTGCGCCGCCAGCTGGAGCTGAAGCAGGCCGAGGCCGCCGCCCTGCGCCGCGCCGGCGAGGTGCGCAGCGAGGATCACCGAAGGACCCGCGAGGAACTCGGCCATCGGCGCATGGCCGATGACCAGATGGAGGTCGCCGATGCCTGATGCGGCGCCGCGCCTGCGGCTCTACATCGCGGGATCCAGCCCGAATTCGCGCAAGGCGCTGGCTAACCTGGCGCAGCTGCGCGCCGAATGCCCGGCCGCCGATTGGGTGGTGGAAACGGTCGATGTCTTCGAGCAGCCGCAACGCGCGCTGGCCGACGGCATCCTGATGACACCGCAGCTGGTGATCCTGTCCGAGGAGGGCGCGCGCGCCGTGGTGGGCGACCTGGGCGACCGCAGGGCGCTGCTGGCAGCCCTGGCGCCGGACCTGCCGTGACGCTGCGGCAGGCCGACCAGGAGCCGGAGCTGCTGGCGCTGATCGGCACGCTGCATGCCACGCAGCGGCGCCTGGTGGAGCTGACCGGCGGGCAGGTTGATGCGCTGATCGACCCCTCCGGCCAGCGGCACCTGCTGCCGGTGGCGCAGGAGAACATGCTGCGCGTCGCCGGCACGCTGCAGAACATCTTCCGCAACGCGGCCGTCGGCATCGTCAGCACGGATGAGGAGCACCGCATCCGCGAGGCCAACCCGGCCTTCTGCACCATGATCGGCTATCCCGCGGAAGCCCTGCTGGGCCGCCACATCGCCGAATTCGACGACCCGGCCGAACCCTCCGACTGCGCCGCGCTGGTGCGGGAGATCAAGCTCGGCCTGCGCCAGGGCTTCGTCAGTGAGAAGCGCTTCCGCACGGGCGCCGGCATGCATGTCTGGACCCGTGTCAGCGTCTCCGCCCTGCTGGATGGCACGGGCGCCCTGCAGGGGCTGGTCGCGATCGTCGAGGATATCTCCGGCCGCAAGGCGGCGGAGGCGGCAAACCAGCAGCTGACGGCGCGCCTGGCCGCGACCATCGCCAGCATCTCCGACGCCTTCTTCACCCTGGATGCGGCGGGTCGCTTCACCCATGTGAACGACCGCGCCGCTTTGGCCTTCGGCCTTTCGGCCGCGGCACTGGTTGGCACGCCGGTGGGGGCGCGCCCGGGCTTCGGCTCCTCCGATCCCTTCGGGCGGACCCTGCGCGATGCCGCCGCGCGCCGGTCATTGCAGTTCTGCGAGGCAGCGCTGCCGGGCAGCGGCCTCTGGCTCGAGATGCGCGCCTATCCGGCCGCCGAGGGCCTGACCGTGGTGCTGCACGACATCACCGAGCGGCGCCGGCGGGCGGAATGGCAGCGCCTGCTGGAGGCCTGCATCGCGCAGCTCAACCACATCGTGCTGATCACGGAGGCCGGGCCGCTGGCGGAGCCAGGTCCGCGCATCGTCTTCGTCAACGACGCCTTCGAACGACGCACCGGCTATGCCCGCGCCGAGGTGCTGGGCCGCAGCCCGCGGCTGCTGCAGGGGCCGAAGACCCGCCGCAGCGAGCTCGACCGCATCCGCACCGCACTGGAAGCGGGCGACCCGGTGAAGGCGGAGCTGCTGAACTACACGAAGTCGGGCGAGGAATTCTGGATCGAGATGGAAATCGTGCCGATGCGCGCGGCCTGTGGACGGGTGACGCATTGGGTGGCGGTGGAGCGCGAGATCACGGAACGGCGGCGCTACCAGACGCAGCTGGAACAGCAGGCCGCGCTGCTGGAACAGGTGCAGGACGCCATCATCGTCCACGGCGCGGACCGGCGCATCCGCTACTGGAATCGCGGCGCGCAGCGCCTCTATGGCTGGGAGGCGGAGGAGGTGCTGGGCGAGCCCCTGCCCGCGGCGCTCGGCGGCGCGGAGGCGGCGCTGTGCGAGGCGGTGGAGGCCGTGCTCTCGGCCGGCAGCTGGACCGGCCAGCAGCAGCACCGCCACCGCGGCGGCCAGCCGCTGGTGGTCGAGGCCTCCTGGACCCTGGTGCGGCAGGAGGATGGCGCGCCGGGCGCCATCCTCAGCGTGCATACCGACGTGACCCAGCGGCTGGAGCTGGAGCAGAAGCTGCGCCAGGCGCAGCGGCTGGAGGCGGTGGGCCAGCTGACCGGCGGCGTGGCGCACGACTTCAACAACCTGCTGACCGTCATCCTGGGCAATGCGGAGATGATGGTGGAAGGGCTGGAGCCGGCCAGCGAGCTGCGCCAGATGGCCGAGATGAGCATGGCCGCCGCCGGCCGCGCCGCGGCGCTGACCAGCCGGCTGCTCGCCTTCTCCCGCCGCCAGGCGCTGGACCCCAGGGCGGTGGATGTGAACGCGCTGCTGGCGGGCCTGGTGCAGATGCTGGAACGCACGCTGGGCGAGCAGGTGCAGATCGTCATCCGCCCCGCGCCGGACCTGCATGTTGCGTTGATCGACGCGCCGCAGCTGGAGACGGCGGTGCTCAACCTCTGCATCAATGCGCGCGACGCCATGCCGGAGGGCGGCCGGCTGACCATCGAGACGGCCAATGCCCGGCTGGATGCCGACTACGCGCGGCATGAGGGCGAGCTGGCGCCGGGCGACTATGTGATGGTCCAGGTCAGCGACAGCGGCAGCGGCATGCCGCCGGAGATCCTGGCCCGCGCCTTCGAGCCCTTCTTCACCACCAAGGAAGTGGGCCAGGGCAGCGGGCTGGGCCTCAGCACGGTCTATGGCTTCCTCAAGCAGTCGGGCGGCCATGTCACCATCCATTCCCAGCCGGCCGGCGGCACGCGGGTGCGCATGTACCTGCCCCGCGCCCAGGGCCCGGCGGCGCGGCCGGAGCCGGCGCGGCGCCTGGCCGGGCCGCGCGGCGGCACTGAGCGCGTGCTGGTGGTGGAGGATGACGGCGCGGTGCGCGACTATGCCGGCAGCCTGCTGCGCGAACTGGGCTACCGCGTGACCGAGGCGGGCGATGCGGCGGAGGCGCTGCGGATTCTCCGCGCCGATGCGGGCTTCGACCTGCTGTTCACCGATATCGTCATGCCCGGCGGCCGCAGCGGCCCGCAGCTGGCCGCCCTCGCCCGGCAATTGCAGCCCAGGCTGCGGGTGCTGCTGACCAGCGGCTACGATGAACGGCTGCCCGAGCCGGATGCCGCCCTGGCGCTGCCGCTGATCAACAAGCCCTATCGCCGCCACCAGCTGGCGGAGAAGGTGCGCGAGGCCCTGGATGCGACGCCTTGAAGATGTTCGGGAAACACGCCGGCGATGGTGCTGCTGAAGAGGATTGAACTCTTGACCTCTCCCTTACCAAGGGAGTGCTCTACCACTGAGCTACAGCAGCGTGCCGCCGGAAAGCGTGGAGCTTCCTAGCGGGCCGGCCAGCGCTGCGCAACCCCCGGCTGAAGCCGCGAAGGGCGCCGGCTTTTCCGCGCCCGGGCCATCGACAGGGCGGCGGCCATCCGCATCTATGGGCCATGCGCCCTCGCCCCTTTCCCGCATGCGGCTGATCCTTCTCCTCCTCCTGCTCGCCCTGCTCGCGGCCGGCTGGTGGCTGCATGCGCCGGACCGGCCGCGCGCGGCGCTGGAGGCCGCCTATGCCGCGCCGCCCTCCACCTTCCTCGAGCTCGACGGCCTGCGCCTGCATCTGCGCGACACCGGCCCGCGCACCGCCCCCGCCCTGATCCTGCTGCACGGCTTCGGCAGCAGCGTGCATACCTGGGACGATTGGGCGCCGCTGCTGGAGCGCGACTTCCGCCTCATCCGCCTCGACCTGCCCGGCTTCGGCCTGACCGGCGCCGACCCCCTGGGCGACTATACCGATGCGCGCGCCCTGGCGGTGCTGGCCGCGCTGATGGACCGGCTGGGGCTGGCGCGGGCGCATCTGCTGGGCAGTTCCATGGGCGGGCGCATCGCCTGGCGCTTCGCCGCCGCGCATCCGGACCGCGTCGACCGCCTGGTGCTGATGGCGCCCGACGGTTTTGCGAGCCCCGGCATCGGCTACGATGCGCCGCCCCGCGTGCCGCTGCTGCTGCGCGCCCTGCCCTATACCCTGCCGGACCGGCTGCTGCGCGCGAGCCTCGCCCCCGCCTATGCCGACCCGGCCGCGCTGACCCCGGCCCGCTTCGCCCGCACCCGGGACATGCTGCTGGCGCCGGGCGTGCGCCGGGCGATCGTGGCGCGCGCCGGCCAGCATGTGCTGGAGCGGCCGGAGCCGCTGCTGGCCCGGATCACGGCGCCCACCCTGCTGCTCTGGGGCGCCGAGGACCGCATGGTGCCGGTGGCCAATGCGCAGGAATATCTGCGCGCCCTGCCCGATGCGCGGCTGGTGGTGCTGCCCGGCCTCGGCCATGTGCCGATGGAGGAAGCGCCCGCCGCAGCCGCCGCGCCGCTGCGCGCCTTCCTGGGCGCGCCATGACGCGCCGCGCGCGTAACCTGCCCCCGCCCCGCCGCGAAGCTGCCCAACGGAGGATTGCGCCTTGACCCTGACCCTCGCCTTGCCGCGCCCCCTCGCCCCCGAGAAATTCCGCGACCCGGCGGTGACGGCGAAGGGGGAGCGGCGGGCGGTGGTGGGGCTGAAGGCGCTGGAGACGCTGTGGTTCAACACCGGCACGCTCTGCAACATCACCTGCCGCGCCTGCTATATCGAGAGCAGCCCGCGCAACGATGCGCTGGTCTATCTCTCGGCGGCGGAGGTTTCCGCCTATCTGGACGAGGCCGCGTCCGCGCGGATGCCGCTGCGCGAGGTGGGGTTCACGGGCGGCGAGCCCTTCATGAATCCGGGGCTGGTGCCGATGCTGGTCGATGTGCTCGGGCGGGGACTTCGGGCGCTGGTGCTGACCAATGCGATGAAGCCGATGCGGCGGTATGCGCCAAAACTGCTGGAACTGCGGGAACGGTTCGGGACGGAGCGGCTGACGCTGCGCGTGAGCCTGGACCACCACAGCGCCGCGCACCACGATTTCGAGCGCGGCGCCGGCAGTTTTGCGGCCACGCTGGAAGGCCTCGGCTGGCTTTCGCGCGAGGGTTTCCGGGTGCATGTCGCCGGCCGCGCCAGCTTTGGCGGGGAGGATGAGGCGGCGATGCGCGCCGGCTTTGCCCGGGTGTTTGCCGAACACGCGATTCCGATCGACGCGGCGGACCCGGTGGCGCTGATGCTGTTTCCCGAGATGGATGCGGCGGTGGACGTGCCGGAAATCACCGAGGCCTGCTGGGGCATTCTGGGGAAACACCCGGAGCAGATGATGTGCGCGTCGTCCCGCATGGTGGTGAAGCGGCGCGGGGCGGAGCGGCCGGCGGTGGTGGCCTGCACGCTGCTGCCTTACGACGCGCAATTCGAGCTGGGCGGGACGCTGGCGGAGGCGGCGCGGCCGGTGGCGCTGAACCACCCGCATTGCGCGAAGTTTTGCGTGTTGGGGGGGGCGAGCTGTTCGGGGTGAGTTTGGTCGGGAAGAAATCCTCTTTTTGTGCCTCTTGGAGGTGAACCACAATTTGCGACACCGAATCATATCTGCCATCATGCCAAGCCACCGCTTACGGGCCGAGACATGCTTGAGCCGCAAAAGACGCTGAAAGACATCTTTGATCGGCACCCTGCAGCGCCATTCCTATTTGTTGGGTCGGGATTTTCCAGACGATATCTTCAGCTGGAGGATTGGAAAGGTTTACTACAAAAATTTTGCGCTCCCATTAAGGATTTTGGTTACTATATTTCGAAGGCCAACGGAGATCTGCCGTTGGCCGCCTCCTTCATGGCCGACGATTACAACGAATGGTGGTGGAGCGCCGCCGAGACAGCCGAAAATCGAAATAAATATGGAGCCAGAATAAAATCCAAGGCAGATGCCTTAAAATTCGATATCGCAAATTACATCAAAACTCGCTCACTAGAAAATGCTCGCGATTCGGAATTTGGGGCCGAAATTGTAACGCTTTCAGAAATATCTGTCGACGGCATAATAACAACGAACTGGGATTTTTTGCTGGAAGACCTATTCCCCGGCTACCGCGTTTTTGTCGGGCAAGAGGAGCTGTTGTTCTCGCACCCTCAAGCCATTGGAGAGATCTACAAGATCCACGGCTCAGCATCCGATCCAGGAAGCATGGTGCTAACGCAGGAGGACTATAAAGCCTTCGCCTCAAAAAACCCCTATCTCGCGGCAAAATTAGTCACGATTTTCGTTGAGCATCCTATTATTTTCCTGGGGTACTCAATATCTGACCCCCACATTCGCGCGATCATAACTTCGATAGCGCGATGCCTTAGTCAAGAAAAGATTTCATCATTCCAGGAAAATCTTATTTTCGTTCAGCGCGCCAAAGACGCCGAAACTGTACGCCTCGAAAAGACCACGATCCAGTCTGATGAGTTTAGTGTGACGATGACGGTCGTCAGGGTGGCTGATTTTTCGCAGATCTATACTGCACTTACCGCGACCAAACGAAAAATTCCAGCCCGCGTACTTCGCTTCTTTAAGGAACAGATGTATGATTTGGTTCGCGCGCCCGCCGACAATGAAAACAAAATTGCAGTTGTTGATTTTGAAGAGATCGGCTCATTAGAAGCAGTAGAATTTGTGGTGGGGGTAGGAGTCGCCCGGCGCCAACAGGAACTTGGTGAGCGGGTTGACGAAGCAGTCAAAAGTGCCCTTGCAAGGAAAGGGTATGCCGGCGTAACTCCGGATGAAGTCTTCAGCGATTGCCTGCTGGAAGTCTCGAAGTTTGACGCAGCCGATCTGCTCGGATCAGCGTATCCAGGATATGCTCGATCAAGCCGCACCTTTATTCCAATTTTTCGCTACCTAAAATCCGCAGGAATAACTTCTTCGCAGCAACTACAGGAGTCAAAATTTGAGGGCGCGAAAAAAATTGTCGCCAAACTTAGGGCTGCAGATTACACAAGCAGCCCCTACTCAAGTCGATACAAGTCTGCATTTTCTAATTTATCAACTTCCGAGATTATTCAAAAAGCTTCCGCACCCACTGAAGCTGCACTTATGCTTGCTTTCCAGCCAGCCGCGGAGGTTGATCTAAATGCGCTGCGGGAATTTCTAGTTCAGCACCTTGATAGTTTCGATGCGGAGCCGTATCGCACAGCATATCGCAAACTCGTCTGTCGCTATGACAGATTGGCTTTTGGCTTCTGACGCAAGAAGGCTACTCCAACGCCTGCCTCCGCGCCTCCGCCATCAGCACCCGAATCGCCTCCTCAACCACCGCCAGCCGCTCCTCCGTCAGCGCCCCCCGAAACGCCGCATCCCGCTCCCGCGCCGCCTCCATCAGCCCCGCCTGCAGCCGCGCCCCCTCCCCCGAAAGCCGCAGCGCCACCTCCCGCGCGTCCTGCGCCCCCGTCGCGCGTTCCACCAGCCCGCGCGCGACCAGCGCCTTCACGGCCCGGGACGCCTGCGCCTTGTCCAGCCCGGATTCCCGCGCCAGGTCGCGCAGCGTCATCGGCGCAAAACCGCCCAGCAGCGCCAGGATGCGCCATTCCATCAGGCTGACGCCAAAATCCCGGCGGTAGCGGCGCGCCGCCCCGCGGCTCAGCGCATTGGCCAGCCGGTGGATCCGGTAGGAGAGAAGGTCCCGGATGGTCTCCGGCGGGGGATTTGGCATGCCCCCCCAAACTCCCTTGGCCAAACCTCTGCCGTCAACCGCCGTGGAATTGCCGCAAGCCTCGGGCCACACTGCGCGCCATGCGCATCGAAGCTCCCAGCCTGCCCGCCCCCCAAGCCCAGCACGCCGCCTTTGCGCGCCCCGCGCTCTCCGTCGTCGTGCCCGCCTATAACGAGCAGGAGGTCCTTCCCGCCTTCCACGCCCGCCTGGTGCCGGTGATGGAAGGCATCGGCCTGCCGTGGGAGGTCGTCTATGTGAATGACGGCTCCCGCGACGGCACGCTGGCGCTGATGCTCGGCCTGCGGGCGCAGGATGCCCGGGTTTCGGTGGTCAATCTCAGCCGCAACTTCGGCAAGGAAATCGCGCTGACCGCCGGGCTGGATCATGCGGCGGCGGACCAGGCGGTGGTGGTCATCGACGCGGATCTGCAGGACCCGCCGGAGGTGATCCCGGACCTCGTCGCCGCCTGGCGCCAGGGTTATGACGTCGCCTATGCCCGCCGCCGCGCGCGGGAGGGCGAGACCTGGCTGAAGAAGGCCACCGCCGCCGGCTTCTACCGGGTGATGAAGCGCATCGGCGGCAAGGTGGAGCTGCCGGCCGATACCGGCGATTTCCGGCTGATGAGCCGCCGCGCGCTGGATGCGCTGCTCGCCTTGCGCGAACAGCACCGCTTCATGAAGGGCCTGTTCGCCTGGGTCGGCTTCCCCTCCATCCCCGTGATGTATGACCGCGCGCCGCGCGCGGCGGGTGAGACGAAGTGGAACTACTGGAAGCTCTGGAACCTGTCGCTGGAGGGGATCACCGCCTTCACCGTCGGCCCGCTGAAGATCGCCACCTATCTGGGCCTCTTCACCGCCTTCGGCGCGGTGGTCTACGGCGTGCAGCTCATCATCCGCACCATTCTGTTCGGCAATCCGGTGGCCGGCTATCCCAGCCTGATGGCGGTGGTGCTGTTCCTCGGCGGGGTGCAGCTGATGACGCTGGGCATCATCGGCGAGTATCTCGGCCGCATCTTCAACGAGACCAAGCGCCGCCCGCTGTATATCGTGGAGCGCCATGTGCCGAGCGGGATGGCGCCCCAGTCCGGGCCTGGCTGAGCCCTCAGCGGCAGGCCAGCAGCGCCCCGATCGGGCGGCAGCGCGCCGCCCCCTCCGGCACCAGCGGGGCGAGCGCGGCCTGGGCGGCGGGCAGGATCAGCCGCAGCTCGCCCGGGGCCAGCGGCGCGGCGGCCAGCGCCGCGTCGCGGCAGGCGGGCGGGGTGCGCCAGCGCGCCACATACATGGTGCTGGCCGGCACGGCGTCTTCGGAGGCGAGGGCCAGCACCTCCAGCAGCAGCGGATAGGTTGTGGCCTCGGCATGGGTCAGGCAGGTCCAACTCGGCAGCAGGGTGAGCGATTGCGCGCTGGCCAATTCGGAGCGCAGGGCGGGCGCCTCCACCGTCCAGGCCGGGCGGGCCTGGGCCCAGTCGGCGATGGCGGCGCGCAGCGGCGTGGCATCGGCGAATTGCAGCAGCCCGGCCGCAAGGCACAGCACCGGCCGCAGCCGCGCCAGCAGCACCATCCCCGCCAGCAGCAGCGCATAGGCCACCGGCCAGAAGAAGCGGCCGGAGGCGCGGAACTGCTCCAGCGCCGCCGGCGGCGGGCCGAGGTCCAGCACGATCCGCGCGCCGAACCCAACCTGGAAGGACACGGCCAGCGCCGTCAGGCCCAGCAGCACCAGCGCCAGCCCGGCATGCCGCCGGAAGCGCCGCCAGGCGAATCGCGGCCGCAGCAGAAGGCCCAGGGCCAGCGCGGCCCAGAGCCCGGCGCCGAGCCAGTTGTACCCCTCCCACCCGCCATGGCCGGTGGCATCCAGCTGCGGCGACCAGGGCCAGCCGGACAGAAGCGAGCCGGCGGGCCAGAGGGGCGAGAGCAGGTTCAGCGCGAAATGGCCATAGCCGCCATCGCCCTTGGCGCCGAGATAGCCGAAGCCCGCCATCGCCGCGACCACCAGCCCGAAACTGGCCGCCACCGCCAAGGCGGGGCCCCAGAAGGCCTCGCCGCGCAGCAGCCGCGTGGCGGGCACGGCGCCGAGCAGGGCCAGCGTCATGGCGGCCAGGTAGGGGTGGACCAGCAGCGTCGCCACCTGCAGCAGGGCGGCCGCCAGCCACAGCGCCGGGCTCGGCCGGGTCACCAGCCGCAGATAGAGGCCGAGGCCCAGCAGCAGAAGAAAGTGGCCGCACAGCGCCGCATGGCCGAAGCGTCCGATCCAGGCGGGCATGGAGGCGGCGGCCAGCGCCATGCCCAGCGCCGGCAGCAGCCGCCGTTCCCCGGCGCTGCGCAGCGCGAAGACGGCGGCGATGGGCTGCGCGACCCAGGCCAGCCCGTAGAACAGGCCGATTCCGTGAAACCCCTCCGGCAGCCAGCCGCGAAAGGCCTTCAGCAGCAGCGCGAGGGCGGGGATGGAATCGGCGAAGGCGGTGTTCATGCCGCCTTCCTGGGTGTTCAGATTGGCGGCGAAGCTGGGTGGCCAGCGCCAGTCATCGGCGATCAGGTAGCGCTGCGCCACCATGTGCTGCGCCGCATCCCCCGCCGGCCGCCAGCCCTGCCCGGCCGCGGGGAAGAGGAAATCCAGCGGAAAGACCCAGAGGGCGAGGCCGAGTCCGAGGGCGAGGGCAGCCGCATAGGACAGCGGCGCGGTCTGGCGGTCGGTCAGCTTGGCGGTTCCTGTCGGCGGGGGCGGCGCGGCCCTGTAGGCGCCGCGCGCTGCCCCGCGCAAGCCGCCTCAGGCGATGCAGCCCACCACGATCCAGAAGACGCCGGAGAGCAGCACCGCCAGGCCGATTCCCCGCGCCGGGCTGCCCGCCGGCTGTTCGGACGCCGTCAATCGGGGCGGCATCCGGGGGCGAAGGGGGCTGGCATCCGGGGTGTCGCGCCGGGCATCGCGAGAGGCTGAGTTGCGCATGCCCAATTATGGCACAACCAGGGCGGGAGCTGTCTTCCCAAAAACGGCGTGATCGTGATTTTTTCGTGGAAAGGCAAAGGATTCGCCGGACCTTTCGCAGCCGCCACAATCCCGCCGCAAGCGCGTCGCAAACCCGCCCGTCCCCATGCGTATTACCCCCATCAAGGGAATAGCTCCTGACCCGATCCGCGGCCGCCCCCTGGGGCCCGCATCGTGCCGGAAGCCCGACCCGCCCACACCAGCCGCGGCCCCCGCCGCGATCACGAGGACTTCCATGCCCGGCCTGGACAATATCCAGACTCTGCTGCGGGAACCCGAAACCCGGCGATCGGTCTTCGCCTTCAGCGCGGCGGAGGCTCAGCCCGAGGTGGCGGAGGCCCCGGCCACCGCCCAGGCGATCGCCAAGCGCGGGCTCGACCTGCTCGGCGCCGGTCTGCTGCTGCTCTTCTGCCTGCCGGTCTTCCTGGTGATCGGCCTGCTGGTCCGCATGGATGGCGGCCCGGCCTTCTATGCGCATGAGCGCGTCGGCCGCGGCGGCCGCCTCTTCGGCTGCCTGAAGTTCCGCTCCATGGTTGCCGATGCCGACCGCCGGCTGGCCGCGCTGCTGGAGCGGGACCCGGCCGCCCGCGCGGAATGGGAAGCCACCCGCAAGCTGAAGGCGGATCCGCGCGTGACGGCCATCGGCCGCTTCCTGCGTGCCACCTCACTGGACGAGCTGCCGCAGATCCTGAACGTGCTGCGCGGCGAGATGAGCCTGGTGGGGCCCCGCCCGGTGCAGGCGGCGGAGTTGGCCGTGTATTACGGCCCGGCGGCGCAGCACTACATGGCGGTGCGCCCGGGCATCACCGGCCCCTGGCAGGTCTCCGGCCGCAACGACACCTCCTATGCCCAGCGCGTGGCGCTGGACGTGGCCTATGCCCGCCACCCCTCGCTGCTCGGCGATATCCGCATCCTGCTGCGCACCCCCATGGCAGTGCTGGCCCGCCGCGGCGCCTACTGACCAAGCCTTCCCTTCGACGGCGGCGCGAGTCATATCGCGCCGCGTGACTCCCCAGGCAGGAATGGCGCAGGTCATGGCCAATTCGGCCGAACATCGCGCCTCCGGAGGGCGGCTTCTCTCCGGCACCTTGTGGAATGCGGCGGGCCGGGGCCTGCCGCTGCTTCTCGCCCTGGCGCTGACGCCGGTGCTGGTCGGGCAGATGGGCATCGACCGCTGGGGGCTTTTCACCCTCGCCCTCGCACTGGTCGGTGTCTTCGGGGTCTTCGACCTCGGCGTGGGCGCGGCGCTGACCCGGGCGCTCTCGGCCCGGATCGGCGCGGGGGAGATCGAGGGGGCGGCGGAGCTGGCAGGGGCCGCGATCAGCGCGCTGGCACTGCTCAGCGCCGTCATCGCCGGCCTCGCCTTCGCCTTCGTGCCGATGCTGGTCACCGGCCTGCTGAACACGCCCCCCGCCCTGCAAGCCGAGGCCATCACCGCCTTTCGCTGGCTCTGTGCCGCGGCCCCGCTGGTTGTGGTCAACGCCGCACTCTGGGGCACGCTGGCCGCGCATCAGCGGTTTCGGGAGGCGAACCTGGCCGCCATTCCGGTCGCCATCTTCTATTATCTCGGCCCGGTGCTGGTGCTGCTGGTCTGGCAGAGCCTTGTGGGCGTCATCCTGGCCCTGCTCGCCTGCCGGCTGGCCAATACGCTGTCCTATCTCTGGCTGGCGCGGCGGGATCTGCCGGGGCTGCGGCCCGTCTGGCCGCGCTGGCCGCTGATCGCGCCGCTGCTGCGCATGGGCGGCTGGATGAGCGCCTCCGGCGTGCTGACCCAGGCCTTGCTCTATGCGGACCGATTCCTGGTCGGCGCACTGCTGACACTCGCGGCGGTCGCCTATTACGCCACGCCGCTCGACCTCGTCATGCGCATGTGGATCCTGCCGGTGGCGGTGGCCCAGGCGCTGCTGCCGGCCATGGCCAGCGCCTATCTGTCGCATGCCGAGGCGACCGCCGGGCTGCTGCGGCGCGGCGCGCTGCTGGTCATGGCCGCGGTGCTGCCGGCCTGCCTGGTGCTGGTGGTCTGGGGCCCGGAGATCCTGCGCCTCTGGCTCGGCGCGGATTTCGCCGCCGGCGGTGGGCGGGTGCTGCAGATCCTCTCGGTCGGCATCTTCTTCTCCTGCGCCGCCTTCGCCCCCGGCGCGCTGCTGGATGCGATCGGGCGGCCGGATGCCAATGCCAAGTGGCAGTTGCTGCAGGCGCTGGTCTTCCTGCCGCTTTCCGCCCTGCTGCTGCTGTGGATCGGCATCGAGGGCGCCGCCGCCGCCTGGGCGCTGCGCTGTGCCACGGATGTCTTCGGCCGGCTCCTTCTCGTCACCCGGCTCTATCCGACGGCCGGCGACGCCGCCCGGCAGCTCGCAGCGCCGCTGCTGGCCGGCGGTCTCGGCCTCGCCATCCTGCTGCCCGGCGTGCTGCCGATCCCCCTCGCCCTGCTCGCCCTGGCCGGCTTCACCGCCGCCGGCATCCTGGCCCTGACCGAGGCGGAGCGCCGCGACGCGCGCGGCCTGCTGCGCCGCCCCTGGCGCATCCGCGCCGTGCTGCGCGGAGAGCCCGCATGACGCTCGCCATCAATGCCCGCTTCCTGACCCAGAAGATGAGCGGCGTGCAGCGCTTCTCGCGGGAGATCGTGACCGCCCTCGCGGAGTCCGGCCGCCCGATCCGGCTGCTCGCCCCGCGCGATGCGCCAGCCGAATTCGCCGGCCTGCGGGTCGAACATATCGGCCGCCGCGCGGGCCAGTCCTGGGAACAATTCGACCTGCCCGGCGCGCTGGCCGGCCAGCACCTGCTGAACCTCGGCAATACCGCGCCGCTGCGGGTCGGCGCCGCGCAGACCCTGGTGATCCACGACGCCGGCGTCTTCGACACGCCCGAAAGCTATTCCTTCGCCTTCCGCGCCTGGTACCGCGCATTGCACTGGACCCTGCCGCGCCGTGGCGCGCGCATCGTCACCGTCTCGGAATTTTCGCGCGGGCGGCTTTCCATGCATCTGGGCCTGCCCGCCGCGCGTATCGGCGTGGTGATGGAGGGTGGCGAACATGCCTTGCGCGATGCGGCGGAACCGGCGGTGCTGGCGCGCCATGGCCTGCAGCCCGGCCGCTTCGCCCTCGCCGTCGGCACGCGCGCCGCGCACAAGAACCTGGATGCGCTGCGGGAGGCAGTGGCCCTGCTGGCGGCGCGCGGCATGAAGCTGGCCGTCGCCGGCGCCGCCGATGCCGGCGTCTTCCGCAATGCCGGCGACGTGGACGCCGCCGTGGCGCTCGGCCGGGTCAGCGATGGGGAGCTGCGCGCCCTCTATGGCGCCGCCCTCTGCCTCATCTTCCCCTCCCGCTACGAGGGCTTCGGCCTGCCGCCGCTGGAGGCGATGTGGTGCGGCTGCCCGGTGCTGGCCGCCGCGGCCGGTGCTGTGCCCGAGGTGTGTGGCGAGGCCGCGCTCTATTTCGACGCCGAGGGGCCCCGCACCCCCGCCGCCGCCCTCGCCCGCCTGCTGGACGAACCGCTGCTGGCGGAGCGCCTGCGCATGGCCGGCCGCGACCGCGCCGCCACATTCTCCTGGGCCGCCGCGGCGGACCGGCTGCTCGGCCTGCTGGAGTCCCGATGAAGATCGCCATCGTCCATGAATGGCTCGACAGCTATGCCGGCTCCGAACGCGTGCTGGAGCAGCTTTTCGCACTTTTTCCGCAGGCGGATCTCTTTGCCGTCTGCGACTTCCTGCCAGACGGCGAGCGCGCCTTCCTCGGTGGCCGCATCCCGCGCACCTCCTTCATCCAGCGCCTGCCGCGCGCCCGCAAATGGTTCCGCTACTATCTCGGCCTGATGCCGCTGGCGGTGGAGCAGTTCGATCTTTCCGGCTACGATCTGGTGGTGTCTTCCTCCCACGCCGTCGCCAAGGGGGTGCTGACCGGGCCGGGGACGCTGCATGTCAGCTACGTCCATAGCCCGATGCGCTATGCCTGGGACCTGCAGCACCAGTATCTGCGCCAGGCCCGCATGGAAGCGGGGCTGAAGGGCGCGCTGACCCGCTGGCTGCTGTCGCGCATGCGCGCCTGGGATTTCGCCTCCGGCGCAAGGCCGGATGTGATCGCGGCCAATAGCGCCTGGATCGCGGAGCGGATCCGCAAATCCTGGCGGCGGGACAGCGTGGTGGTGCATCCGCCCGTCGACCTCGATGGCTTCCCCTTCCAGGCCGCCAAGGGCGAGGCCTATGTCGTCGCTTCCCGCATGGTGCCCTACAAGCGTATTGACCTGATCGCCCAGGCTTTTCGCCAAATGCCGGACAGGCGCCTGATTATCGCCGGCGACGGGCCCGAGATGGCGCGGGTCCGCGAAGCGGCGGGCGATTCGAAGAACATCGAGATCCGTGGCCGCGTCGCGCAGGCCGACCTCGTCGCGCTGCTGGCCGCAGCAAAGGCCTTCGTCTTCGCGGCGGAGGAGGATTTCGGCATCGGCATGGTGGAGGCCCAGGCCTGCGGCACGCCGCTGATCGCCTATGGCCGCGGCGGCGCCACCGACATCGTGCAGCCCGGCGTCACCGGCCTGCTGTTCCCCCACCAGACCACGGAAAGCCTGATCGCCACCGTGACCCAGTTCGAGACCCTGACCATCGCCCCCGAAGCCTGCCGCGCCAATGCGGAGCGCTTCTCCCGCGAGGCCTTCCGTGCCCGCCTGCGGGCGCTGATCGCGGAGGCCTGCGCAGCGCGCGGGATGGAGGCCCCATGATCCAGTTCAGCCTGATCGTCGCCACCCGCGGCCGCACCACGGAGCTGGTGGAATTCCTCGACAGCGTCATGGCCCAGCGCCGCGAGGATGCCGAGGTGATCGTGGTGGACCAGAACGAGGATGGCCGCCTCGCCCCGCTTCTGGCGCCCTATACGCAGGCGCTGCGGATCACGCATCTGCGCTCCTCCATCGCGCGCGCCAACCACGCCCGCAACCTCGGCCTGCGCCAGGCGCGCGGCGCGCTGGTCAGCTTTCCGGATGATGACTGCCTCTATCCGCCGGGCCTGCTGGACCGCGTCGCCGCCGCCTTCGCCGCCGATCCGGCGCTGATGATCCTGACCGGCCCGGCCGAGAGCCCCGATGGCGGTCTCGGCTCCGGCCGCTGGCGGGTCGAGGGCGGGCCGATCACGGCGGCCAATGCCTGGACCAGCGTCATCGAGTTCAACCTCTGGCTCCGCCGCGGCCTGGCGCTGCGCCTCGGCGGCTATGACGAGACCATGGGGCCCGGCACGGGGCTCGGCTCGGCGGAGGGCAATGACCTGGTGCTGCGCGCCGTCACCGTGGGCCACAAGGCGATCTACGATCCCACGCTGCGCATCATCCACCCCGACAAGCGCCTGTCGGAAGTCGCCGTGGCGCGCGCCTGGCTCTATGGCGGCGGGCTCGGCTTCGCGCTGCGGCGGCATTCGGTGCCGGCCAGCGTCTGGATGCCCTTCGCCATCCGACCGATCGGCGGGCTGCTGCTGAGCCTGGCGCGGCTGCGGCCGCGCGATGCGGCCTATTACGGCATGACCTTCCTCGGCCGGCTGCGCGGTTTCGCGCGGCGGGACGCCACCTCCGGGCGCATCCGCCCGGCCATCGAGGGCCAGCCGGAGGAGGAGCGCTGATGCGGCTGGCGATCGGCGTCGCCACCCGCGGCCGTGCGGCCATCCTCGGCGAGGTGCTGCAGGAGCTGCGGCAGCAGACGCGCGCGCCGGACCGGGTGCTGGTCTGCCACGTCACGGAGGACGACATCGCCGGCCTGCCCGCGCGCTTCCCGCATGTGCAGTTCTGGGCCAGCCCCGCCGGCCTACCGCGACAACGCAACGCGATCCTGGATGCCTGCGGCGACTGCGACGCGGTGCTGTTCCTCGACGACGATTTCCTGCCAATGCCGGACTACCTCGCCGTGACGGAGCGGGTGCTGATGGCGCATCCGGATTGCGTGGTGACGACCGGCACGGTCATCGCCGATGGGGCAAAGGGTCCCGGGCTTTCGGTGGCGGAAGGGCGCGCGCTGCTGGCGGCCGATGGGACGCCCGAGGATGCGCTGGCCGTCGCGCCGCATTTCAACGGCTATGGCTGCAACATGGCCTTCCGCCTCGCCCCGCTGCGCGCGCATGGGATCCGGGTGGATGAGGCGCTGCCGCTCTATGGCTGGTACGAGGATATCGACGTGACCCGCGCGCTCGGCCGGCACGGCTCCATCCTGCGGCTGGCGGGCGCGCGGGGCGTGCATCTGGGTGCCAAGTCGGGGCGCGTCTCCGGGCTGCGCCTGGGCTATAGCCAGGTGGCGAACCCGGTCTATCTGGCGCGCAAAGGCACCTTCCCCTGGAGCCACGCCATCCCCTCCGCCGCGCGCCATACCGCGATGAACGCGCTGCGCTCGCTGGCGCCGGAGCCGCATGTGGACCGCTTCGGGCGGCTGCGCGGCAATCTCATCGCGCTGGCGGACCTGCTGCGCGGGCGGGCGCATCCGATGCGCATCCTGGAGCTGTAGGTGCAGGACGTCCTGTTCCTGCTGTCCAAGGTGCTGTGGGCGCTGCTGCGGCCGAATACGCTGGCCCTCGCCCTGGCGGTGCTCGGGCTGCTGCTGGTCTGGCGCGGGCGGCGCTTCGGGCGCTGGCCGCTGGCGCTGGGCATCGGCTGGTATGTGGCGGTCTTCGCCCTGCCGGTCGCCGCCCTGCTGACCCTGCCGCTGGAGAACCGCTTCCCCCGTCCCGCGACGCCGCCGGCCGAGGTCACCGGCATCATCGTGCTGGGCGGCGCGGTGGAGCAGCGGATGACGGAGGCGCGCGGCATCCCGGCGCTGAACGGCGCGGCGGAGCGGATGACGGAAGGCGTGGCGCTGGCGCTGCGCTACCCCGAGGCGCGGCTGGTCTTCACCGGCGGCACCGCCGCCATCGACCAGTCCGGCCCGACGGAAGCCGAGACGGCGCGCCTGCTCTTCACCAGCCTCGGCCTGCCGGCGGCGCGCCTGGTGCTGGAGAATGAAAGCCGCAACACGCATGAGAACGCGGTCTATACCCACCGCCTGCTGAACCCCCAGCCCGGCGAGACCTGGCTGCTGGTGACCTCCGCCAGCCATATGCCGCGCAGCATGGGCGTGTTCCGCGCAGCGGGCTGGAGCAGCATCATCGCCTGGCCGGTGAACTACACGACCGGCAACGACCCCGATTACTGGTGGGACAACCCCTTCCCCACCAAGCTGAACCACGCGGAATGGGCGCTGCGCGAATGGGTGGGCCTCGCGGCCTATCGGCTGATGGGGCGGACGCCCGCGCTGTTCCCGGCGCCGTAGTTCAGAACTTCAGCCCCATGGCGCGCACCATGGCGCTGTCCTCGGCGTAGAATTCCCGGGCGTAGCGGGCATATTCCGCGCCATCCGCATACATCAGCGGCATGTTGTAGCGCTCCAGCACCGCCAGATGCGCCGGGTCCTGCAGCGCATCCCGGAAGGCATCGTGCAGCACCGCGGCCACCGCCGGGTCCAGCCCGCGCGGCGCGGCCAAGCCGTAGGGGGAGCTGTTGACGATGTCGATTCCGGCCTCCCGCAGGGTGGGCGCCATGGCGAAGCGCGGCGGGCGTGCCTCGCCCCAGGTGGCGAGCAGCCGCAGCCGCCCGTCCAGCACCAGCTCGCCCCAGGCGCTGCTTTCGGCCGCCATGTCGATCTGCCCGGCCAGCAGGGCCTGGAGGCTCTCGGCACTGCCGCGGAAGGGCACATGCACCAGGCGCAGCCCGCCGGCCATCTGGGCGATGCGCTCCATGGTCACATCCAGCGTGGCGACGCCTGGGCTGCCATAGGTCAGGCTGCCGGGGTTGGCGCGGGCATGGTCCAGCATCTGCGCGAGCGTCTGGAAGGGGCTGTCGGCCCGCACGACGATGCCGAAGGTATAGCCCACAAGGCGGATCACCCAGGTGAAGTCCACCATGGGGTCGTAGCTGGGCCGGGCCATCATCACGGGGATGCGGAAGATGGAATTCGGCATGACGGACAGGGTGTAGCCATCCGCCCGCGTGTTCTGCGCCAGAGCGGTGGCGCCCATGCTGCCGCCGGCGCCGGGGCGGTTCTCGATCACCACCGGCTGGCCGAGTCGCCGCGCGGCGCCTTCCGCCAATACGCGCATCTGCACATCGGTGGTGCCGCCCGGCGGGAAGGGCACGATGATGCGGATGGGCCGATCCGGGAACCTTGCCTGCGCCAGCGCCGCCCCGGACAGGCAGGCAGCCGCAATGCCCAGCGCGCTGCGCCGGCCGATCGCCGTCTTCGGCATGATGTTTCCTCCCCGCGTGTCAGGCGGCCTCCGGCAGCCCTCCCGCGGCGACGACCACCCGCAGATGGTGGTCCAGATCGCCGAACAGGCCGGCCAGCATCGTCAGCCGCTTGAAATAGTGCCCTGCCTTGTATTCCTCCGTCACGGCGATTCCGCCATGCAGCTGGATGGCGTCCTTGCCGAGCTGGTCGGCATTCTTCGCGACCAGCGCCTTGGCGGCCGAGAGTGCCACGCGGCGGGCGGCGGGGTCGGATTCCTGCACCATCATCGCGGCATACATGGCCATGCTGCGGGCCTGTTCGCTGGCCACCAGCATATCCGCCGCGCGGTGCTGCAGCGCCTGGAAATTGCCGATGGGCTGGCCGAACTGGGTGCGCTGCTTCAGGTAGTCCACGGTGAGGTCGCGCAGCACCTCCATGGCGCCCAGCGCCTCGGCGCAGATCGCGGCCTGGGCCTCGTCCACCACCTGCTCGATCAGCGGCAGCGCGGTGCCCTCCGTGCCAAGCAGGGCCTCGGCCGGGACGGTCACATTCTCCAGCACCACCTCCGCCGCGCGCAGCCCGTCCTGCGTCGCATAGCCGCGGCGGATGATGCCCGGCGTGGCGGGGTCGAGCAGGAACAGGCTGATACCGTCTCGGTCGCGCCGCGCACCACCAGTGCGGGCGGAGACAATGAGGCGGTCCGCGCTGTCGCCATGCAGCACCACGCCCTTGGCGCCGTTCAGCACCCAGCCCTCGGCCTTGCGCGTCGCGGTGGTGGCAATGTCGAACAGGTCGTGCCGCGCCTGCCGTTCCTGATGTGCGAAGGCGAGGGTCAGGCTGCCCTCCGCGATCGCCGGAATCAGCTCGGCGCGTTGTGCGTCGCTGCCGGCGCGCTTCAGCAGCCCGCCGCCGAGCACCACGGTGGCGAGATAGGGTTCCACGACCAGGCCGCGGCCGAACTGCTCGCAGACCAGCATGGTCTCCACGGGCCCGCCGCCGAAGCCGCCGTCCTCTTCCGAGAAGGGCAGCCCGAGCAGCCCCATCTCGGCGAACTTCTGCCAGTTCGCATCGGCATAACCCTTCGCTTCGGCGCGATAGGTCTTGCGCTGCTCAAAATCGTCATAGGCATCCGCGACCAGGCGGCGGATGCTGTCGGAGAGCATGCGCTGCTCGTCGGTCAGGTCGAAATCCATGTGCCGTCAGAGCCCCAGGAAAGCTTTGGCGATGATGTTGCGCTGGATCTCGTTCGACCCGCCGTAGATCGAGACCTTGCGGTAGTTGAAGAAGAGCGGCGCCGCCGCATCCGCCCAGTCCGGGCCGACGCTCGGCAGGTTCAGCCCCTCCTCCTCGCGATCCGGCCGCGGCATGGCATAGGGGCCGGCGACATCGACCAGCAATTGCGTGGAGGCCTGCTGGATCTCGCTGCCCTTGATCTTGAGGATGGAGGAGGAGGGATCGGGCTTGTCGCTCGCCTTGCCACGCTGCGCGGCCACCACACGCATCTGCGTGATCTCCAGCGCCTTCAGCTCGATCTCGGACCAGGCGAGGCGACGGCGGAAATCGGGGTCGTCCCAGACCATCCCCTCGCCCGCCGGCGTCTCCTGCGCCAGCCGCTTCACGCGCGCCAGGCGTTCCTTGGTCATGCCGATGCGGGCGATGCCGATGCGCTCGTTGGACAGCAGGAACTTCGCGTAGTCCCAGCCCTTGTTCAGCTCGCCGACCAGGTTCTCGGCGGGCACGCGCACCTCGTCGAAGAAGACCTCGTTCACCTCATGCCCACCATCGATGGTGATGATCGGGCGCAGCGTGATGCCGGGCGTCTTCATGTCGATCAGGATGAAGGAGATTCCCGCTTGCTTCTTCACGGTCGAATCCGTGCGCACAAGGCAGAAGATCCAGTCCGCGTACTGGCCAAGCGTGGTCCAGGTCTTCTGGCCATTGACGACGAATTCCTCGCCCTCCCGCCGCGCCGTGGTCTTCAGCGAGGCGAGGTCGGAGCCCGCGCCAGGTTCCGAGAATCCCTGCGCCCACCAGATATCGAGATTGGCGGTAGCGGGCAGAAAACGCTGCTTCTGCGCCTCGGACCCGAAGGTGGCGATGACGGGGCCGACCATGTTGACGTTGAAGCCGAGTGGCTGCGGCACGGCGGCGGCCTGCAGTTCCTCGACATAGATGTAGCGCTGCACCGGCGACCAGTCCTGCCCGCCCCACTGCACGGGCCAGTTCGGCGTGGCCAGGCCCTTGGCATGCAGGATGCGCTGGCTGGTGACATAATCCTCCCGCGCCAGGGCGCGGCCCTCGCTCACCTTGCGGCGGATCGCCAGCGGGATCTCGCTCCGAAAGAATTTGCGCAAATCATCGCGGAAGGCGATTTCCTCGGGTGTGTAGCGCAGGTCCATGGTCCGATTCCTATCCCCGTGCCGCTTCTTCGTCGCGCAGCGCGCTCGCCAGCAACTTGCCCGCCGCGCTGCGCGGCAGCGTTTCGCGAATCTCCAGTGCCGCGGGCATCTCGTGCTTGCCGACGCGGTCCGCCAGAAATGCGCGCAGATCCTCCAGCGTGAAGGGCTCGGCACCCGCCTTCAGCGCACAAAAAGCCTTGGCCGCCTGGCCACGATAGGCGTCTGGCACGCCGATCACCACGCATTCCGCGACCGCCGGGTGCTCGTAGATGGCCTGCTCGATGGCCGCGGGATAGACGTTGAACCCGCCCGAGAGAATCATGTTCTTGCGGCGATCGACCAGGGTGAAATGGCCGGCCGCATCCATCCAGCCGGTATCGCCGGTCAGGAACCAGCCCTCGGCGAAGGCGGTGGCATTCTCCTCCGGCCGGTTCCAGTAGCCGGAAAAGACGTTCGGACCGCGGATGGCGATCTCGCCGATCTCGCCCACCGGCATTTCCCGCCTCGGATCCTCCAGGGCCACGATCCGCATCTCGATGCCCGGCAGCGGCAGGCCGATGATGCCGGCGCGGCGTGGGCCATCGGGCGGAATGCGCGTGCCGGCGGGGCAGGTTTCCGTCATGCCCCAGCCGCCGCCGATGCGCAGCTTCAGCAGACGCTCGACGCGCTGCTGCACCTCCTGCGGCATGGGCGCGCCGCCGGAACTGCACTGGCGCAGGCTCGACAGGTCCCGCTGCTCGAGACCCGGCACGCCCGCAATGCCGATCCACATGGTCGGCACGCCGGAGAAGGTGGTGATGCGCAGCCGCTCCACCTCCTCCACCCACTGCGCCGCATCGAAGCGCACCCGCAGATGGCACAGCGCGCCCTGCGCCAATTGCCGCAGCAGGACGGCGGTCAGCGCGAAGATATGGAACAGCGGCAGCAGCACCAGGACGCGCGCCGTGCCCTCCGGCAGGTCCGTGCGGTCGCGCCAGCTTTTGTAGATCGCGACGGCGGCGGTCAGGTTGCCGTGGCTCAGCATCGCGCCCTTCGGCGTGCCGGTGGTGCCGCCGGTGTATTGCAGCAGCGCCAGGTCATCAGGCGAGACGGCAGGCCACTGCGCAAGCGGCTCGGCTTCGGGAACGGGGGAAAAGTCGCAGGCGGCATCCTCCCCGCCCCAGCGCGCCTCCGGCGCCAGCAGCACGTCCCGCACCGCGCCTTCCGCGCGCAGCCATTCGGCATTGGCCACCAGCGCGGGGAAGCCGGTGGTGATCAGCAGCTTCGCGCCGGAATCGCGCGCCTTGTGCGCCAGCTCCCGCTTCGCATCGAGCGCCGAGAAATGCACCACCCGCGCGCCAAGGCGCAGCGCCGCGAAGAAGCACAGCGGATGCCAGGGCGTATTGGGCAGATACAGCGCGACGCAATCGCCGGGCCGGATCCCGCGCGCCCAGAGCCCCGCCGCGATACGGTCCGACAGCGCGCGCAGCCCGGCATAGCTCAGCACATGGCCGCGATATTCCAGCGCCGGCTTGTCGCCGAAACGCGCGGCCACGTCATCCAGGAAGGCGGGCAGCGTGCCGCGCGGGATGGGCGTGTCCCAGCGGCATTCCGGCGGGTAGGACGCCTCCCACGGGTGCATGTCAGTCGGCCTTGAGGCTCGCGAAACCCTGGCCTTCGTCGGCGAGACGCCCGAGCAGCGCGGCGGGCCGCAGCGTCTCGTCGCCCGTGGCCTCGGCGAAGGCCGCGAGCCGCGCCACCACCTGCTTCAGGCCGAGGCTGTCCGCGTAATGCATCGGGCCGCCGCGCCAGGCGGGCCAGTTGTAGCCGTGCAGCCAGACCACATCGATGTCGCCGGGCCGGGCGGCGATGCCTTCCTCCAGGATGCGCGCGCCCTCGTTCACCATCGGCAGCACCAGGCGATCCAGGATTTCCGCCTGCGAAATCTCCCGCTGCGCCACGCCTTCCGCTGCCGCGACGCGGCGGATCAGCGCGGTGACCTCCGGATCCACCACGCCCGTGCGACTGCCTTCCGGGTAAAGGTAGTATCCCTTGCGGGTCTTCTGGCCGAGGCGCTCCGCCTCCACCAGCGCATCCGCCACCGGCGCGCGCTTGCCCGTCGCGCGGCGGATGCGCCAGCCGATGTCGAGGCCGGCGAGATCGGCCATGGCAAAGGGCCCCATGCGGAAGCCGAAATCGGTCAGCGCCTTATCCACCTGCTCCGGTGTCGCGCCTTCCAGCAGCAGCCGCTCCGCCTGCTGCGTGCGGCGTGCCAGCATGCGGTTGCCGACGAAGCCGTAGCAGACGCCCACCACCACCGGCACCTTTGCCAATTTGCGGCCGATCTCGGTCGCCGTGGCCAGCGCTTCCGGCGAAGTCTGCTTCGCCCGCACCACCTCCAGCAGCTTCATCACATTGGCGGGCGAGAAGAAGTGCATCCCCAGCACGTCCTGCGGCCGCGTCGTGGCGGAAGCCATCTCGTCGATATCGAGATAGGAGGTGTTGCTCGCCAGGATCGTCCCCGGCTTCGTCACCCGGTCTAGATGCGCGAAGACCTGTTTCTTCAGGCCCATCTCCTCGAAGACGGCTTCCACCACCAGGTCGGCATCCGCCGTGGCATCGAGCCCCACCGCGCCCTCGATCAGCGCCAGCCGCGCATCGCGCGTCTCGGCGGCCAGGCTGCCGCGCTTCACGCTGCTGTCATAGGTGCCGCGGATGCGTTCCATGCCGCGCGCCAAGGCCGCGTCATCCGTCTCGATCACCCGCACCGGGATGCCGGCGTTCGCAAAACACATGGCGATGCCGGCGCCCATGGTGCCGCTGCCGAGCACCGCCGCGCGCGAAACCGGCCGCGGCTGCGTGCCCTTGGGCAGGCCGGCAATGCGGGCGGCTTCACGTTCGGCGAAGAAGACATGCCGCAGTGCCTTGCTGCGCGGGTCGTCCAGCAGGCGCAGGAAGGCGGCGCGTTCGAAGGCCACCGCCTCCTTGAACGGCCTGTCGAAGGCGGCGCGGACGCAGGCGATGCAATCGGCGATCTGCGGCTCCGTCGCGGCGCGCTTGGCCAGCGTGGCGGCCTCCTTCTCGAAGGCCTCGCGATCGCCCAGCCCCGCATCCCGCGCCGAGACCGGCTGCGGCTTCGGCCGCTTCACGAAATCGCGTGCCGCCTGCAGCAGGTCGCCCAGCACCACGGTATCGGCCAGCCCCGCCGCCACCGCCGCATCGGCCTCCAGCGGATCGCCCGAAACCATCAGCTTCAGCGCGGCCGCCGCGCCCATCAGCCGCGGTGCCCGCTGCGTGCCGCCGGAGCCCGGCAGCAGGCCCAGCTTCACCTCCGGCAGGCCGAGCTTCGCCTTGGGCCCCAGCACGCGCCAAGAGCACGCCATGGCCACTTCCAGCCCGCCGCCCAGCGCCGCGGCCTGGATCGCCGCCACCACGGGCTTGGCCGCGCCATCCAGCGCCGCCACCAGTTCCGCCAGGGTGGGCGAGGCCGGCGGCTTGCCGAATTCGGAAATATCGGCGCCGGCGATGAAGGTGCGGCCCTCGGCCGCGATCACCAGGCCGGTGACGGAAGGATCCGCCTCCGCCCGCCGCACGGCCTCGAAGAGCCCGGCGCGCAGGGCGGCGGACAGCGCATTGACCGGGGGGTTCGACAGCGTCGCCACCGCGATGCCGTCCAGCACCTCATACCGCACCGGTTCCACCATGCGCCCTCTCCCCGATCCTTGTCCCATCCTGTCCGCCATCCCCGCGCCATGGTCAAGGCGAAGGGCAGCCGGCAGGATGGCCGCCGAAAGGGAGACGACCATGCCACTTCCCCCGCTGCTGCAGGGCCGCCTGCGCCTGCCCGTGATCGGCGCGCCGCTGTTCATCGTCTCGACGCCCGAACTGGTGCTGGCGCAATGCCGCGCCGGCATTGTGGGCAGCATCCCCTCCCTCAATGCCCGGCCGGCGGAAGCGCTGGACCCCATGCTGGCCCGCATCACCGCCGGGCTGACGGCGCAGGACGCGCCCTTCGCGGTGAACCTGATCGTGCATGCCTCCAACGACCGGGTGGAACATGATCTTGGCGTCTGTGAGCGGCATCGCGTGCCGATCATCATCACCTCGCTGCGCCCGCCCCAGGCGGTGGTGGACCGGGTGCATGGCTGGGGCGGGCTGGTCTTCCATGACGTGACGAACCTGCGCCACGCGCAGAAGGCGATCGAGGCCGGTGTCGATGGGCTGATCCTGGTCGCCGCCGGCGCGGGCGGCCATGCCGGCACGCTCTCGCCCTTCGCGCTGGTGGCGGAGGTGCGCCGCATTTATGGCGGCACGCTGATCCTGTCCGGGTCCATCACCCATGGCGCACAGATCCTGGCCGCGCAGGCGATGGGCGCGGACCTGGCCTATATGGGCACGCGCTTCATCGCCTCGGCCGAGGCCCAGGCCGCGGAGGGCTACAAGCGGATGATCGTGGAAGGCCAGGCGGCCGATATCCTCTACACGCCCTTCTTCACCGGCATCCCCGGCAACTACCTGAAGCCCAGCATCACGGCCGCCGGGCTGGACCCGGAGGCGCTGCCGGCGGTGGACAAGACCAGCGCCAATTTCGGCAGTGGCCGTGTGAAACCCTGGAAGGATGTCTGGGGCGCCGGCCAGGGCCTCGGCAGCATCACCGACGCCCCGCCGGCGGCCGAGATCGTGGCGCGGCTGCGCGCCGAATATGACGCGGCGCGGTCGGCATTGACCCTCGGCGCGGACGGCGCCTAGCCTCCGCCCGCCGCCGTCAGAGCGGCAGGAGGAAACAATCCATGCAACGCCGTTCGCTGTTCCAGGCGGGCGCGGGACTTGCCGCGACCGCATTCTCGGGGGCGGCCCCCGCCCTCGCGCAGCCGGCGCGCGCCGGCACGCTGCGCTTCGTGCCGCAGGCCAATCTCACCGCGCTGGACCCGATCTGGACCAGCGCCATCGTCACCCAGATGCATGGCTACCACGTCTACGACACGCTCTATGCGCTGGACGGCCGGCTGCGCCCGCAGCCGCAGATGGCGGAGGGGCATGAGGTCTCGGCCGATGGCCGCATCTGGCGCATCCGGCTGCGGGAGGGTCTGAAGTTCCACGACGGGTCCCCGGTGCGCGCCGTGGATTGCGCCGCCTCGCTCGCCCGCTGGGCCAAGCGCGACCCCTTCGGCCAGATCCTGGTGACCTCCGTCGATGAATGGCGCGCGGCGGATGACCGCACGCTGGAAATCCGCCTGAAGCGCCCCTTCCCGCTGCTGCTGGAGGCTCTGGCCAAGCCGGATGCCAATGTGCCCTTCATCATGCCGGAGCGCCTGGCCACGACGGATGCCAATACCCAGGTCAGCGAGGTGATGGGCAGCGGCCCCTTCCGCTTCGTGGCGAACGAATTCGTCTCCGGCAGCCGCGTGGTCTATGCGAAGAACGAGGCCTATGTGCCGCGCCCGGAACCGGCCAGCGGCGCCGCCGGCGGCAAGGTCGCGCATTTCGCCCGCGTCGAATGGCACATCCTGCCGGACCCGGCGACGGCGGCCGCGGCCTTGCAGGCGGGCGAGGTCGACTGGCTGGACCAGCCGCTCTCCGACCTGATCCCCACGCTGACGCGCAGTCGCGACATCGAGGTGGGCGTGCTGGCCGAGGCCGGCATCATGTCCATCATGCGCCTCAACCACCTGCAGGCGCCCTTCAACAATGTGAAGGTGCGCCAGGCCGTGGCGCTGGCGGTGGAGCAGGAAGACTATATGCGCGCCACGCTCGGCAATGACCGCAGCATCTGGCGCACCTGCCACAGCCTGTTTCCCTGCGGCACGCCGCTCGGCGTCGAGAACCTGTCCGAATTCAACGCGCCGCCGCGCAGCCTGGACCGCGCGCGCGCGGCCCTGCAGGCCAGCGGCTACAATGGCGAGAAGGTCGTCATCATCAACCCGACCGACTTCCCGCTGATCGGCCCGCACGGGTTGATCACGGCGGACCGGCTGCGGCGCATCGGCATGAATGTGGAACTCGCCGAGACCGACTGGGGCACGGTGGTGCAGCGCCGCGTGCGGAAGGAGCCGGTGGAGCGCGGCGGGTGGAGCATCTTCCACACCTATGGCTCCTCGCTCGGCTACCTGAACCCGGCGGTCTCGTCCCTGGTGAAGGGGCCGGGCGAGAATGGCTGGTTCGGCTGGTACGACAGCCCGCGCGCCCAGGCGCTGGTGCAGGACTGGCTGGACGCGCCGGATGCGGAGCGGCAGCAGGCGCTGGCGAATGAGCTGAACAAGCTGGCGCAGGACGATGTGGCGACCATCCCGCTCGGCCAGTTCACCATCCGCAGCGCCTGGCGCAAGCGGATCACGGGGCATCTGAAGGGCAGCATGCCGTACCCGTGGGGTGTGCGGCCGGTGTGAGCCGATAGCCCTCCCCCGCACTTGCGGGGGGTTGCGGCACTGCCGCAACGGGTGGGGGTTCTTCAGGGCGAACCGCTTGCCATGAAACCCCCACCCCGACCCTCCCCCGCAAGTGCGGGAGAGGGAGAACGGTCACCCCGCCAGCTTCGCCTTCACCACCTCATTCACCAGGGCCGGATTTCCCTTGCCCTGCATCGCCTTCATCGTCTGGCCGACGAAGAAGCCGAACAGCTTCTCCTTGCCGCTGCGATACTCCGCGACCTTGTCGGCATTGGCCGCCATCACCTGCGCCACCACCGCCTCGATCGCGCCGGTATCCGTCACCTGCTTGAGCCCGCGCTCCTCGACGATCTCGCCCGGCGCCTTGCCGGTCTCGAGCATCGCCTCGAAGACCTGCTTGGCCAGGCTGCCGGACAGGGTCTTGTCGCTGATCAGGTCCAGAAGCGCGCCGAGATTCTCGGCGGTGACCGGCGGGTCCGCCACGTCGCGCTTCAGGCGGTTCAATGCTGCAAAGAAATCGCCCGTCACCCAATTGGCCGCGAGCTTGGCGTCGCGGCCCTTGGCGACGGTTTCGAAGAAGGTCGCTGTCTCCTTCTCCAGCGTCAGCACATGGGCGTCATAGGCGGTGAGGCCCATGGCCGTGTAGCGCGCGCGCCGCGCATCCGGCAGTTCCGGCAGCGCCGCCTTCAGCGCCTCCACCCAATCGGATTCCAGCACCAGCGGGGGCAGGTCGGGCTCCGGGAAGTAGCGGTAGTCATGCGCATCCTCCTTGGACCGCATGGAGCGCGTGATTCCCCGAGTTGTGTCGAACAGGCGGGTTTCCTGGAAGACTTCCTCGCCCGCTTCCCAGACCTCGATCTGCCGGCGCGCCTCGGCCTCCACCGCCTGCATGACGAAGCGGATGGAGTTCACGTTCTTCACCTCGCAGCGCGTCCGGAACCTCTCCCCCGCCTTGCGGACGGAGACGTTGACGTCGGCCCGCATCGAGCCCTCGTCCATGTTCCCGTCGCAGGTGCCGAGGTAGCGCAGGATCTGCCGGATTTTTGTCAGGTAGGCGCCGGCTTCCTCGGGGCTCCGCATGTCGGGCTCGGAGACGATCTCCATCAGCGCGACGCCGGAGCGGTTCAGGTCGATGAAACTCTTGGTCGCATGCTGGTCATGCAGCGACTTGCCGGCATCCTGTTCCAGATGCAGGCGGGTGATGCCGATGGTCTTCGTCGTGCCATCGCCCAGGGTGATCTCCACCGCACCCTGCCCGATGATCGGGTGGGCGAACTGGCTGATCTGATAGCCCTGCGGCAGGTCGGCGTAGAAATAGTTCTTCCGGTCGAAGCGCGACCACAGGTTCACCTGCGCATTCAACCCAAGCCCCGTGCGCACGGCCTGGGCCACGCATTCCTGGTTGATGACGGGCAGCATGCCGGGGAAGCCGGCATCGATGAAGGACACCTGGCTGTTCGGCTCCGCCCCGAAGGCCGTGGCCGCGCCGGAAAACAGCTTGGCCTGGCTGATGACCTGGGCATGGATTTCCAGGCCGATGACGAGTTCCCAGGGGCCGGTGCGGCCTTCGATCGTGTAGGTCACAGTCGCATTCCGTTCATCGTCTCGACCCGGTGTTTCATGAGGCCTGAGCGCTTGGCAAGGCCGTAGCCGGAAGGCTGATCCAAATCCAGACTCCGAACATGGTCGGCATCACGATATGCGCCCGATCGGCCGTCCGCCGGATCAGCCGCCCCTGCAGCGGACCCTGGACATGGACGGTGCGGACCGGCTGGTTCGGCAGGCGCAGCTGGACCAGGGAGACACCCGGCACGGTGGAGGTCACCTGCGGCAGCTTGGTGTAGTCGATCTCCTCCGGATCCAGCAGCACGCTGCGCAGCTGCTGCATCAGCTCCGGCACCATCGCGCGGATGGCCTGGCGCAGCTGCGCATAATCCTCCGCCCGCCAGGCGGCGATCGCCTCCTCCTCCGTCGCCGCCTGGATGGGGGCCGAAAGGGCGAGGAAGTAGCGGATGCGGGAGGGCAGCATCCGCCCCTCCACGATGCGCCGGGCGTGGATCACCTCCGCCTGCACGACGACGGAGCGCGCATCCTGCGCCAGCATGGCGCCCAGCTCGAAGATGAAGGTGCCTTCGCCTTGCGGCGCCAGCTGCTCCGTCGCGTCCAGGGTGCCGATGCGGACGATGCGGGTGCGCGGGCCGGCGGCCACCACGGCGGCCAGCTGCTCCCGCATCTGTGCGTCCAGCTCCAGCCCGACCTCGCCGCTCGGGCCGAGCAGCTCCTTCAGCGTCTCGCTGCGGCTGCGGCGGGCCTGGGCGTTGGACTGTTCGATGCCGTGGATGACGGCGGCCGTCGCCACCGCGGCGACCAGGCCGACCAGGCCGAAGCCCGCCACCGCCTGCGGCCCCTGCAGTTATACGCCCCCGCCCCCTCAGGCCCCCGCCCGTAGCCGCGGAAGCGCGGAAAAGCCGGCCGCCCGTTCCAGCGTCCGCCCCACGGCGAACACCGTCTCCTCATCGAAGGCGCGCCCGATCACCTGCAGCCCGAGCGGCAGGCCCTGCCCATCCAGACCCGCCGGCACCGAGATCCCTGGCAGGCCCGCCAGGTTCGCCGTCACGGTGAAGATGTCGTTCAGATACATCGCCACCGGGTCGTCCTGCTTCTCATCCATGCCGAAGGCAGCAGAGGGTGTCGCCGGAGTCAGAATGGCGTCCACATTGCCAAAAGCCTGCTCGAAATCGCGGCGGATCAGGGCGCGCACCTTCTGGGCCTTGAGATAGTAGGCGTCGTAATAGCCCGCGCTCAGCACATAGGTGCCGATCATGATGCGCCGCCGCACCTCGGCCCCGAAACCGGCCGCCCGCGTGCGCTCATACAGGTCGCGCAGGTCGGAACCCGGCACGGTTTCCCGCATGCCGAAGCGCACGCCGTCATAGCGGGCGAGGTTGGAGGAAGCCTCCGCCGGCGCCACGATATAGTAGGTGGGCAGCGCATACTTCGCATGCGGCAGGCTGACCTCGACGGTCTCCGCCCCCGCATCGCGCAGCCAGGCCAGGCCCTGCTCCCACAGCGCCACGATCTCGGGCGCCATGCCGTCCAGCCGGTATTCCTTGGGCACGCCGATCCGCAGGCCCTTCACGCCGCGCTCGCAGGCGCGGGCGAAGTCGGGCACCGGCATGTCCGCGCTGGTGGAATCCTTCGGGTCGAAGCCGGCCATGGACTTCAGCAGGATGGCGCAGTCTTCCACCGTGCGCGCCATCGGCCCCGCCTGGTCGAGCGAGGAGGCGAAGGCCACGATGCCGAAGCGGGAGCAGCGCCCATAGGTCGGCTTGATCCCCGCGATGCCACAGAAGGCCGCCGGCTGGCGGATGGAGCCGCCGGTATCGGTGGCCGTCGCCCCCAGCGCCAGCCGCGCCGCGACGACAGCCGCGGAGCCGCCGGAGGACCCGCCGGGGACCAGCCGCGTGTCGGGGTCGTTGGCGCGCGACCACGGATTCTCCACCGGCCCGCTGGCGCTGGTGGTGTTGGACGATCCCATGGCGAATTCGTCGAGATTCGCCTTCCCCAAAAACACCGCCCCGTCATCCAGCAGGTTCTGCGACACCGTGCTCTCATAGGGCGGCACGAAGCTGTCGAGGATGCGGCTGCCGGCCGTGGTGCGCGTGCCCGCGGTGCAGAACAGGTCCTTGATGGCGAGCGGAATGCCCTCCAGCGCGCCCGCCTCGCCCCGGCGGCGGCGTTCGTCGCTGGCCTTGGCCGCCGCCAGCGCCTTCTCCGCCGTCACGGTGATATAGGCATTCAGCCGCGGGTTGAGCTTCGCGATGCCATCCAGATGCGCCTGGGTCAGCTCGACGCTGCTGATCGTGCCTTCGGACAGCGCGTCCAGCGCGCCGCGCAGGGTGAAATCCGTGGGATGCATCACTCGACCACCTTCGGCACGCCGAAATACTCGCCCTGGCGATCCGGGGCATTGGCCAGGATGGCATCGGCCTGGCCGCCATCCGTCACCACATCCGGCCGCAGCCGCGCGCGCGCCTGGGCCACCGGGCTGCCGCCGGCCATCGGCTCCACGCCCTCCGTCTCCACCTCCTGCAATTGCTCGATCCAGCCCAGGATGCCGTTGATCTCGGCCTGCGCCTGCTGCACCTCGGGCTCGTCCAGCCGGATGCGGGCGAGCGAGGCGATGCGCCGGATGGTGGCGGTATCGAGGGACATGTTTCGCAAGAAATCCTTGATCGGCCTGGATCTGCCCAGGGGAGCTTTGCCAGCGGCGGGCCCGCGGAACATAACGGCGCCCATGCCCGCCATCAACATGCGCGACCTGCGCGCCGCCCTGCCCCGCCATGCGCGCCTGATCGGCCTCGACCCCGGCGCGCGGATCATCGGCGTCGCGCTCTCCGATGTCTCGCTGATGCTGGCCTCCCCCTATGGCGCCATCCCGCGCGGCAAGCTGGCGGCCAATGCGGCGGAGATCGGGGCCATCGCGCGGAAGGAGGGGGCCGGCGGGCTGGTGGCGGGGCTGCCGCTATCCATGGATGGCAGTTTCGGGCCGGCGGCGCAGGCGGCGAAGGACTGGGCGCTGGCCGTCTCGCAGGCCACCGGCCTGCCGCTGGCGCTCTGGGACGAACGCCTGTCCTCGGCCGCGGTGAACCGCATGATGATCACGGCCGACCTGTCGCGCGCCAAGCGGGCCAAGGCCGTCGATGCCGCGGCGGCCGCCTATATGCTCCAGGCCGCTCTGGATGCCAGCGCCGGCCCGGCGTAGGGTCCGCGCCATGCTCCCCTATCCCCACCGCCACCTGCTCGCCATCGAGGGCCTCGAGCCCCCCTATATCGCCGATCTGCTGGATCTGGCGGAGAACTACGCGCTGCTGAACCGCCAGGGCAAAACCCAGCGCGACCTGCTCAAGGGCAGGACATTGATAAACCTGTTCTTCGAGGACAGCACCCGCACCCGCACCAGCTTCGAGCTGGCCGGCAAGCGGCTGGGCGCCGACATCGTCAATATGACGGTCTCCACCAGCTCCGTGAACAAGGGCGAGACGCTGCTGGACACCGCCTCCACCCTGAACGCCATGCACACGGACCTGCTGGTGGTGCGCCATGCGCAATCCGGCGCGCCGGCGCTGCTGGCCCAGAAGGTGGATGCAGCGGTGATCAATGCCGGTGACGGCACGCATGAGCATCCCACCCAGGCGCTGCTGGATGCCCTGACCATCCGCCGCCGCAAGGGCAGCCTGGAGGGGCTGACGGTCGCCATCTGTGGCGACGTGCTGCATTCCCGCGTGGCCCGGTCGAACATCCACCTGCTTCTGGCGATGAACTGCCGCGTCCGCATCGTCGGCCCGCCCACCCTGATCCCGGCCGAGGCCGCGGCGCTGGGGGTGGAGGTGCATCACAGCATGAAGACCGGCTTGGCCGATGCCGATGTGGTCATGATGCTGCGGCTGCAGAAGGAACGCATGTCCGGCGGCCAGGTGCCGAGCGCGCGCGAGTTCTTCCGCTTCTACGGGCTGGATGCGGAGAAGCTGGCCTATGCCAAGCCGGACGCCATCGTCATGCATCCCGGCCCGATGAACCGCGGCGTCGAGATCGACAGCGCCATCGCGGATGATCCCCTGCGCAGCGTGATCGGTGAGCAGGTGGAGATGGGCGTCGCGGTGCGCATGGCGGTGCTGGACGTGCTGGCGCGGAACCAGCGACGGAATACCTGACCGCCAGAATAGCCCTACGGCACCCGCAGCGCCGTCGCATAGGCCGCCGGCGTCTCGATCAGCGCGCGGGCCGCCACCCGGTCATCCTCCCGCCCCTCCGCCGGCGGGCAGGCATTGCGCAGCGCCGTCGTCTCGCTGGCCAGCACCGGCGCCCGCGCGGCGCGCTGGCGGGCCAGCATGCGGCCCATCGGCGCCTGGCCCTGGCGCAGTTGCGCCAGGCCCTGGGCCAGCACCTCCGGCCCGAGGCTGGTGCAGAGCGCCGGCAGCACGCCCAGGCCCTGGATCGGCCAGCCGGACAGCGCCACGATGCGCGACCAGGTCACCAGCAGCTCCGCCCCGTTCGGCAGCGGCGCCACCAGCTGGATCAGCCCCTTGCCCATGGTGGCACTGCCCACCACCACGGCCCGGCCGCGCTCCGAAAGGGCGGTCGCCACGATCTCGGCGGAGGAGGCGGTGCGGCCATCCACCAGCACCACCACCGGCCGCCCCTCCGCCAGGTCCTGCCCGGCGGCCATGTAGCGGCGATTGGCCTCCGGGTGCCGGCCCTCCGTCCGCATCACCTCGCCATCCGTCAGGAAGGCATCGGCCACTGCGACGGCCTGGCTCAGCAGCCCGCCGCGATTGCCGCGCAGGTCCAGCACCACGCCACGCGGCACGCCTTCAGCGAAGCCGTCGCGCAGCACCTGGGTCAGGCGCCGGTCGGTGACGGCGGAGAAGCCGGAGAGCCGCACGAACAGGATGTCGTTGCCGCGCTCCGCGGTCACCGTCTCCGCCACCACCAGCTCGCGCACCAGCGTCACCACCCGGCGGCGCCCGGCGCGCAGCAGGGTCAGCGTCACCTCGCTGCCCTCCGGTCCCTCCAGCAGGGTCGCGGCCAGGCCCGGGTCGCGCGGGCCGAGGCGCCGGCCATCCACCGCTTCCAGCCGGTCCCCGGCGCGGATGCCGGCATGGGCGGCGGGGCCGTCCCGCGTCACCGCATCGATCACCAGCGCATTGCGCTGCGCCGCCACCCGCAGGCCGAGGCCTGACTGGCCGACGCGGCGCTGCCGCGCCTCCCGCGCGTCCGCCGCGGGCACGTAGCGGCTATAGGGGTCGAGGTGGTTGAACAGCTCCTCGAAGCCCGAGGCCAGCAGGCGCTCCGCCCCCGCCTCCCGCAGCTGGGGGGAGGCGCGCCAGGCGGCGGAGTAGAACTGACCGAGCGCCGCGGCGACCGCGCCACCCAGCGCATCCGGCTGCCCGGGCCCGACGAGCGGCGCCAGCGGCATGCCGGCCAGAACCCGGTCCTCGCCCAGCAGCAGGATCCGGTCCTGGCGGATTTCCGCGTTGAAGCGGGTGTCCAGCACGCTGAGGCCGCGCAGCGACCACAGCACCAAATTGGCCGGGCTCGTCGCCTCCAGGTGCCGATCCAGGATCAGCGCATGACTTGGCGCCAGGACCGATTCCAGCGCCGCGCTGGGCAGGCTGGCGGGGATCGCCATCTGGTCCTGCGCCAGCGCGCCGGCGGCCGGCGCACCGGCCAGGGCCAGCAGCAGGATCAGCGCCGCCGCGCGGCCTTGCCGGAGGAGGGCCCCGATCGTCCGCCACGCCGCGGCGCGCCGCGCGGGTCGCCCTGCATCAGCGCGAAGACCATCCCGCCCGTGCGCGGGGTGGCCTCCGACAGCCTCACCTCGACCGTCTGGCCCAGCGAGAAGGTCAGCCTCGTATTGCGACCGGACATTGCATGCCCGGCCTCGTCCAACTGCCATCTGTCGTCCGGCAAGGACGCGAGCGGAACAATCCCGCTGGCGCCGTTCTCCTGCACGGTGACGAAGAGGCCGAAGCGTGTCACCCCGGAAATCCGCGCTTCGAAAACTTCTCCGACACGTGTTGCCATGAAAGCAGCAAGGTAGCGGTCGATGGCGTCCCGTTCCGCCATGGCGGCGCGCCGTTCGGTCTGGGTGATGTGCTCCGCCGTGTCCGGGAAGCGCGCGGCCTCCGCCGGCGCCAGCCCATTCTTCCCCAGCGCGAGGCCGGCGATCAGCGCGCGATGCACCAGCAGGTCGGCATAGCGGCGAATCGGGCTGGTGAAGTGCGCATAGCGCGCCAGCGCCAGGCCGAAATGGCCGATATTGTCCGGACTGTATTCGGCCTGGGACTGGCCGCGCAGCACCGCCTCGTTCACCAGCCGCTCCTCCGGCCGGTCCTTCACCGCGGCCAGGATGCCGCCGAAATCGCGGGGGTGGATGCGGTCCCGCGCCGGCAGCTTCAGGCCGAGGGATTCCAGGAACTGGCGCAGCCCCTCCAGCTTGGCATCAGAGGGCCGGTCGTGGATCCGGTACATGCAGGGCTGGCTCAGCCGCTCCAGCTCCTCCGCCGCGCAGACATTGGCGGCGACCATGAATTCCTCGATCAGCCGGTGCGAATCGAGTCGGGCACGGGGGATCACCGCGGTGACCTGCCCGGCCGCGTCCAGCAGCACCCGGCGTTCCGGCACATCCAGCTCCAGCGTGCCGCGCCGGGCGCGGTCGGCCAGCAGCGATTCGAAGGCGCCATAGAGATGGCCGAGCAGCTCGGCGGGCACGCCTTCCGGCACCGTGCCCTCCTCCTTCGCCGCCTGCACCTGCTCATAGGTGAGCCGGGCGGCGGAGCGCATGATGCCGCGCCCGAAGCGGTGCGAGAGTTTCCGGCCCGCGCGGTCGAAGCGCATCTCGACGAAGAGGCAGCCGCGGGGCTCCTGCGGGCGCAGGCTGCACCAGCCGTTGGACAGCGCCTCGGGCAGCATCGGCACGACACGGTCGGGGAAGTACACGGAATTGCCGCGCGCCCAGGCCTCCCGGTCCAGCGGGCTGTCGGGGGTCACGTAATGGGCGACATCGGCGATGGCGACCAGGCAGCGCCAGCCCTCCGGCACCGGCTCCGCCCAGACGGCATCGTCGAAATCGCGCGCATCCTCGCCATCGATGGTGACCAGCGGGATGTCGCGCAGATCCTCCCGCCCCCGCTTGGTCACGCCCTTCGCCGCCTCCGCCTGCTCCACCGCCTCGGCGGGGAAGACGTCCGGGATGCCATGGGCATGGATGCAGATCAGGGAGACGGAGCGCGCCTCCCCCATCCGTCCCAGCACCTCGACGATGCGGGCCGGGCGCGGGCCCAGGCTGTGATGCGTCGGCATCGGCTCGGCCAGGACGATGTCGCCGGGCTTCGCGCCATTCACCTCCGCCACCCGCCAATCGGCGCGCTGGCGGCGATCCGTCGGGATGATGCGGCCTTCCTCGAAGACGCCGAGGATGCGGGCCGGCGTCTCCCGCGCGATGCGCTTGAAGGTGCGGCCCTCATACTTGTTGCCGCCGATGAATTTCAGCCGCGCCAGCACCCGCTCGCCCGGGGCGAGGGCCGCCTGGCCGCGCGCCTCGCGCTGCATGAAGATGACGGGCGGCGGCCCGCGGTCGCGGTCCCAGCTGAGGGGCCGCGCGATCGGGTCGCCATCGGGGTCGGTGCCCACCACCTCCACCGGCGCCATCTCGGGCAGGCGTTCCGGCGCGGCGATTCCCTTGCGACCCACCGGGGTCGCCTGGCCGCTGTCCTTCAACACGCGCAGCAGCTCGCGCAGCGCCGGGCGCTGGTCGGAGGAGAGGCCGAAATGCCGCGCGATCTCCGTCTTGCCGACGCGCCCCGGCGCCGCGCGCAGGAAATCGCGCAGCTGCGCCAGCGTGGGCAGGGCGGCAGGCGCGGCTTCCGGAATGCCGGTGCGGCGGCGGGGCGCCTTGCCGCCGCCGGCGCCCTTCGGCTTGCGGGCGGCGTGGCCCTTCACGGGAGGACCGCGCCGGACCATCTCAGCTCGCCTTTCGCGCGGCGGGCTTCTTCGCGGGCGCCGCCTTGGCGGGCGCCTTCTTCGCGGCAGCCGTCTTGGCCGGGGCCTTCTTGGCGGCCGGCTTGGCCGCGGCCTTCTTCACCGGCGCCTTCTTCGGAGCCGCCGCCTCGCCATCCGGCCTGGCCGCGGCCTTCCTGGGCGCGGGGGCCTTCTTCGCGCCCTTCTTGCCCTTCAGCGGCGGCAGTTCCTTGCCCTTCTCCGCCAGCAGCTTCACCGCCTCCTCCAGCGTCACCGTGTCGAAATCCATCGACTTGGGCATGGAGGCGACGCGGCTGCCATGCATGACGAAGGGCCCGAAGCGCCCGCGCCGCACATCGACATTGCCGCCGGAGGGATGATCCCCCAGCGCCCGGCCGCGCGGCTTCACATCGGCCAGCAGCGCCATGGCGCGGTTCAGGCCGATGACCAGCACATCGTCGTCCGGGTCCAGCGACTTGAAGAGCTGGCCCATCTTCACATAGGGGCCGAAGCGCCCGATCGCGGCGGTGATCTCCTCCGCCGTCTCCGGATGCACGCCGACGATGCGCGGCAGCGACAGCAAGGCGAGCGCGCGTTCCAGGGTCAGGCTGTCCGGGTCCATGCCGCGGGCCAGGCTGGCCCGGCGCGGCTTCACCTTCTTGCCCTTCTCATCCAGCGTCTCCTCGCCGAGCTGGACATAGAGGCCATAGGGGCCGCGGCGCAGGCTGATGTTCTTCCCGGTGGCCGGGTCGACGCCCAGCTCGCGCTGGCCCTCGTTGAAGCCGGCCGCGCCCTCGGCCTCCGACCCCGGCGCCACCAGCGGCCGGGTGTAGCGGCATTCGGGATAATTGGAGCAGCCGATGAAGGCGCCCGTCCGCCCCAGCCGCAGGCCGAGCCTGCCGCCCGAACAGGCCGGGCAGCCGCGGGGGTCCGTGCCATCGGCACGGGCGGGGAAGAAATGCGGCCCGAGATCCTCGTCCAGCGCATCGATCACATCGCTGATCGTCAGCTCGCTGGTGGCCGAGATGGCCTTCGAGAACTCGTCCCAGAAGGCGCGCATCACTGCGCGCCAATCGGCGCGGCCGCCCGAGATATCGTCGAGCTTCTCCTCCAGCCCCGCGGTGAAGCCGGTATCCACATAGCGTTCGAAGAAGGAGACCAGGAAGGCCGTCACCAGCCGCCCGCGGTCCTCCGGCACGAAGCGCCGTTTGTCCAGTTTCACATAGTCCCGGTCCTGCAGCACCTGCAGGATCGAGGCGTAGGTGGAGGGCCGGCCGATCCCCAGCTCCTCCAGCCGTTTCACCAATGTCGCCTCGGAGAACCGTGGCGGCGGCTGCGTGAAATGCTGGCTGGCGGTCACCGGGCCCGACCTGGCCGCGTCCCCTTCCCGCATCGGCGGCAAGGTGCGGCTGTCGTCGTCGGGCTCGGGCCCGGCGGTGGCGATGCCGGCGCGGGCATCGGCGGCGCGGTCGTCCTCATCCTCGCGGTAGAGTCGCAAAAAGCCGTCGAAGGCGATGACGGAGCCGGTGGCGCGCAGCTTGGTGCGGCCGGAGGGCTCCACCAGCTCCACCGCCGTCTGGTCGATCTCGGCGGATTGCATCTGGCTGGCGACCGCGCGCTTCCAGATCAGCTCATAGAGCTTGCGCTGCCGGTCATCGAGGAAGCGGGCCACCTGCTCCGGGGTGCGGGAGACATCGGTCGGCCGGATCGCCTCATGCGCCTCCTGCGCATTCTTGGCCTTGGAGGAATATTCGCGCGGCGCGCCCGGCACATAGTCGGGGCCGAATTCGCCCTTCACATGGTCGCGGATGGCGGCGATGGCCTCGCGCGACATCTGCACGCCGTCGGTCCGCATATAGGTGATGAGGCCGACGCTCTCGCCGCCGATATCGGTGCCTTCATAGAGCTGCTGCGCCACCCGCATCGCCGCCTGCGCGCCCATGCCCAGCTTTCGCGATGCTTCCATCTGGAGCGTCGAGGTGGTGAAGGGCGGCGGCGGATTTCTCCGGGTCCGGCGCTTCTCCACCGAAGCCACGCTGAACTTGCCCGCCTCGACCGCCGCCTTGGCGGCCATCGCGGTCGCCTCGTCCGGCAGGTCGAACTGCTCGAGTTTCTTCCCCTGGTGATGCGTCAGCCGAGCGGAAAAGGGCGCGCCGGAGGGCGTCGCGAAGCGCGCCTCCACCGTCCAATACTCCCGCGCGCGAAAAGCCTCGATCTCGGCCTCGCGCTCGCAGATCAGCCGCAGCGCGACGGACTGCACCCGGCCGGCGGAGCGGCTGCCCGGCAGCTTGCGCCAGAGCACGGGCGAGAGGTTGAAGCCCACCAGATAGTCCAGCGCGCGGCGCGCCAGATAGGCGTCGATCAGCGGCACATCCAGGTCGCGCGGATGGGCAACCGCATATTGCACGGCGCGCTTGGTGATCTCGTTGAAGGTGATGCGATGCACCTCCACGCCCTTCAGCACGCCGCGGCGGGCCAGCATGTCCTTCACATGCCAGGAGATCGCCTCCCCCTCCCGATCCGGGTCGGTGGCGAGGAACAGGCGGCGGGCGCCCTTCAGGGACTTGGCGATGGCGGCGATCTGCCGGTCGCCCCGCTCATCCGCCTCCCAGTCCATGGCGAAATCCTCGTCCGGCCGGACGCTGCCATCCTTGGCCGGCAGGTCGCGGACATGGCCGAAGGAGGCGAGGACGGTGAAGTCGCCGCCGAGATACTTGTTGATGGTCTTGGCCTTCGCGGGGCTCTCGACCACGACGACATCGGGCATGTTTGTCTGTTCGCCTTCGCGCGCTTGTCCCGCCCCAATTGCTCGGACGGTCAGGTGACTGACCGCACGACCCGGTTGCCGGGCAGGCATTCCACCAGCCCGGACAACTCCAGGTCGAGCAGGATCGCCTGGACGGATGGCGCAGATAGCTGGCAGCGGCGGACCAGATCGTCAACGGCGACGGGGACCGTGCCAATCATTTCAAGGATTTGCGCCTGCGATTCGGGGCGCGCCGGGGCTGAAACCGGTGCCGGGGAATGGTTAACCGGGCTGGGCGCCATGGAAAACAGCGGCAGGTCCAGCGGCTGGGCGGGCAGATTGGCCAGCACATCCTCCGCCGTTTCGGTCAGATGCGCGCCCTGGCGGATCAGGTCGTTGGACCCCCTGGCGCGCGGGTCCATCGGGCTGCCGGGCACGGCGAAAAGCTCCCGCCCCGCCTCCAGCGCCAGGCGGGCGGTGATCAGGCTGCCGGAGCGGGGTGCCGCCTCCACCACCACCAGGCCCAGCACCAGCCCGGCGACGATGCGGTTGCGGCGGGGGAAGTGGCGCGCCATGGGGGCGGTGCCGAGCGGCGCCTCGCTGACCACGACGCCACCTTCCGCCGCGATGCGCGCCTGCAGCCCTGCATTCTCGGGCGGATAGGGCTGGTCCAGCCCGCCGGCGACCACCGCGATGGTGCGCCCCTGCGCCCCCAGCGCGCCCGTATGCGCCGCCGCATCGATGCCGCGCGCGAGGCCGGAGGTCACCACCACGCCGCCCATGCAGAGCCCCGCCGACAGTTCCTCCGCCAGCCGCCGCCCGGCGGCGGAGGCGGAGCGCGCGCCCACCACGCCCACCTGCCGCCGCTTCAGCACGAGCGGATCGCCCAGCAGGGCGAGGACCGGCGGCGCATCCTCCAGCAGGGCCAGCAGCGGCGGATAGGCGGGGTCATCCAGGAACAGGAAGCTGCCGCCGAGCCGCGCCACGGCCATCATCTCGCGCTCGACCTCCGCCAGTGGCGGCGGGGCGAAGGCGCGGCCGCTGCGGGCGGCATGGGCAGGCAGCGCGTCGAGGGCCGCGGCGGCGGTGCCATGGCGGGCGAGAAGACGACGAAAGGTGGCGGGGCCGATGCCTTCGGTGCGGGACAGGCGCAGCCGCGCCAGGGCCTCCGCGCTCGTCACCCTAGGCCTTCTTGCCGATCCGCGGCTCGGTGCCGGCCAGCAGGCGACGGATATTGGCGTGGTGGCGGATGGCGATCAGCAGCGCGACGCCCAGGCAGAAGCCGGCCAGCCGCCAATCACCGGAAAGCGCCGCGACCACGGGTGCCAGGGCGCAGACGGTCAGCGCGCTGAGGGAGGAAATGCGCGTCAGCACCGCCATGGCGAGCCAGACGCCCAGCAGCAGCAGCCCGAGGCCCGGCTGCGCCGCCAGCAGCACACCCGCCCCGGTCGCCACGCCCTTGCCGCCCCGGAAACCGAGCCAGACCGGGAAGGTATGCCCGAGCAGCGCGCAGAAGCCGGCGACCAGCGCCGCATCCTCGCCCCAGATCATGCGGGCCAGCAGCAGCGCCACCGCGCCCTTGGCCGCATCCAGCAGCAGCGTGGCGGCGGCGAGCTTCTTGTTGCCGGTGCGCAGCACATTGGTGGCGCCGATGCTGCCCGATCCGATGGCCCGCACATCGCCCAGCCCCGCCGCCTTGGTCAGCAGCAGCCCATAGGGCACGGAGCCGAGCAGATAGCCGAGTGCCGCGGCGAGGATCAGGCCGGTGCTCACCCGAAGACCCTCCGCCCGGCCTTCCAGGTGCCCAGCACACGGCCCTCCAGCGCCCGCCCGTCGAAGGGCGTGTTCTGCGCCTTGCCCGGCAGTTTTCCCGAGACCACCTGCCAGCCACGCTCCAGGCTGAACAGCATGAGGTCCGCCGGCGCGCCCTTGGCGAGGCGCCCGGCCTCGATCCCCAGAAGCTTCGCCGGCCGCGCCGTCATCAGGCCCAGCGCATCGAGCAGCGAGAGCTTGCCGCCATGCACCTGCGCCAGCGTCACCGCCAGCAGCGTGGCCAGCCCCGCCCCGCCCGGCTCCGCCTGGGCGAAGGGCAGGCGCTTGTCGTCGGCATCATGCGGCTGGTGGTCGGAGGCGATGGCATCGATGGTGCCATCCGCGAGTGCCGCGACCACCGCCAGCCGGTCCGCCTCCTCCCGCAAGGGCGGGGAGAGTTTCGCGTAGGTGCGGTACTCGCCGATCGCCGTCTCGTTCAGGTCGAAATAGGGGGGCGCGGTGTCGCAGGTGACCTGCAGCCCCTCCGCCTTGGCGCGACGGATCGCCGCCAGCGCCGCGCCGGTGCTGACATGGGCGAAATGCACATGGCCGCCGGAGAGCCGGGCCAGCGCGATGTCGCGCTCCACCATCATGGATTCGGCGGCCGCCGGGATGCCGGGCAGGCCCATGCGGGTGGCGCGCTCCCCCTCCGTCGCCGCGCCGCCCGTGGCCAGCGAGGGCTCCTCCGGATGCTGCACCACGAAACTGCCGAAGGCGCGGGCATAGGACAGCGCCAGGCGCATCAGCCGCGCCGGGCCGATGGCGCGCCGCCCATCGGTGAAGGCCACCGCGCCCGCTTCCCGCAGCAGGCCGAATTCGGAGATATCCTTGCCCGCACAGCCGCGCGTGGCCGCGCCGTAGGGCAGGATGGTCAGGCTGGCGCTGGCCTGGCGAGCCAGGAAGGCGACCAGCGCCGGGTCGTCGATGGCGGGCGTGGTATCCGGCAGGGCACAGAGGGTGGTGATGCCCCCCGCCGCCGCGGCCTGGGCGGCGGAGGCGATGGTTTCGCGATGCTCGGCGCCGGGCTCACCGAGGGCGGCGCGCAGGTCCACCAGGCCGGGGGCCAGGCAGGCGCCCTCCGCATCCACCACCGTCGCCCCCTCCGGCACGCCGAGGTTGCTGCCATGGTCCAGGATCCGCCCCTCCCGCACCAGAAGCGATCCGGGCGCATCGAGTCCCGAGGCGGGGTCGAGCAGGCGGGCATGGAGGAGGAGGAGATCGGACATCGCCACCCTTATAATCGCCGCCGCGAGTCCCGCCAGCGGGCGCTGCCGCATCCGGTGGCGGACCGGGCTACGGCTGCAGCCGTCCTGGGCAGCCAGCGCCAGGCCGCGCCCATCCTTGCGGCGGGACCCGGATGCCTTCGCGGGCGGCCGCGCCTAGGATGCGACCCTCGCTCCGGGACCCCCTGCCATGCATCGCCGCACCCTGCTCGCCCTTCCCGCCACCCTGATGGCCAGCCCGGCCCTGGCCCAGGCCGACTGGCCGAACCGCCCGGTGCGCATCGTGGTGCCCTTCGCGCCCGGCGGCAGCACGGATGTCTCCACCCGGCTACTGGCGCCGCGCATCCAGCAGATCCTCGGCCAGCCGGTGGTGATCGAGAACCGGGGTGGGGCGGGCGGCACCATCGGCTCCGATTCGGTGGCCAAGGCGGCGAAGGACGGCAGCGTCTTCCTGATGGGCACCATCTCCACCCATGTGCTGGCCGTGGGCCTCTATGGCGACCGCCTGCCTTATGATCCGGAGCGGGATTTCGTCGCCGTCGCGCCCACCGTCATGGTGCCGATCTGCATCACCATCCACCCCGCCCTGGGCGTGACGGACCTCGCCGGCCTCATCGCCCTGCTGAAGGCCAATCCCGGCAAGTATGCCTATGGCACCGGCGGCGCCGGCGGGTCCGCGCATATCGGCGCGGTGGCCTTCCTGAACGCGATCGGGGCGGAGGCAACCCATGTGCCCTATCGCGGCAGCGCGCCGATGCTGGCGGATATGCTGGCCGGCCAGGTGAATATCTGCTTCGACACCCCGGCCCTGATCGCCCCCCATCACGCCGCCGGCAAGCTGCGCTGCCTGGCCGTGGCGACCGAGGCGCGGTCGCCCCTGATGCCCGATGTGCCGACCGCCGCGGAGGCCGGGCTGCCCGGCTACAAGGCCTATTCCTGGTTCGGCCTCTTCGCCCCCGCCGGCACGCCGGAGCCGATCGTCAGCCGGATGAACGCCGCGGTGCGGGCGGCGCTGCTGGAGCCGGCGACCTCGGCCCGGCTGGTGGAGCAGGACCTGCCGCCGATCGCGGAGGGCAGCCCCGCCGAATTCGCGGCCTTCCTGCGGCGGGAGCTGGCCGAATGGGTGCCGGTGGTGCGGGCCAGCGGCGCGACCGCCAATTGAAACACTTGACCTGAGCCCCCGCCGGGCTAGAACCCCCACCTGTGCCGGGTGGGCCGCAAGGTCCGCCCGCAAACCGTTTCCTGTGCTGGAACCTGTCCGATGGCCAAGGCCAATACCATCCTGATCAAGCTCATCAGCACGGCCGAGCCGTCGACGGGCTATTTCTACGTGACCAAGAAGAACACCCGGAACGCCACCGGCAAGCTCGAGATGAAGAAGTACGACCCGGTCGCCCGGAAGCACGTGCTCTTCCGCGAGTCCAAGATCAAGTAATTCGGCCGGGGGCCCCGCCCCCGTCCCGCTGATCGGCCCCACTGGTCGACAACGGCCGCGCCCGACCCCTGGTCAGGCGCGGCTTTTCTGCGTGTCGTGATGCCTTATCGCGTGGTGCGCGCGGCGGGCTTGCCCTGGTCCGCGCTGGGTGGCCAATCGGCCTTCTCGGCGGCCAGCACCAGGTTGCGGCCGCTGTTCTTGCCCCGGTAGAGCGCCGCATCGGCCGCGCTCACCACGTCATCCGCCTGCGCGCCGATGCCGCCGGCGGCCACGCCGATGCTGACGGTGATGCTGAGCTGGCTGCCCTCCGCCAGGATCGGCACGGTGGCGATGGCCGCGCGCAGGCGCTCGGCCACCAGCATGCCATCCTCCGTGGCGGCGCCGGACATCACCACCAGGAACTCCTCCCCGCCATAGCGGGCCACCACATCCGCCGCACGCAGATGGCCGCGGACGCGTTCCGCCACCTCGCGCAGCACCACGTCACCGGCGGCATGGCCATGGGTGTCGTTCACCAGCTTGAAGCGGTCCACATCCATCAGCAGCACGCAGGCGCCGGAATTGCGCAGCACGCCCTCCAGATGGCGGCGGACATAGCGGCGGTTGCGCAGCCCGGTCAGCGGGTCCGTCACCGCCATCTCCAGGCTGCGGTCGAGGTCGGCGCGCAGTCGTTCCTGGTAGCGCTTGCGGCGGATCTGGTTGCGCACGCGGGCGCGCAGCTCGTTCGGATCGACCGGGCGGATCACATGGTCGTTGGCGCCGAGGTCGAAGCCGCGCAGCACCAGGCCCTTCTGGCCGGGGTCGGCCACCAGCAGCACCGGCACGTCCCGCGTGCTGCCATGGGCGCGCAGGCGCGATGCCAGCCGCAGCGCATCGCCGCCATCCAGCGACAGGCTCAGCAGCACCACGTCATGCAGCCCGTCCTGCAGGATATCCCAGGACTCGGCCGGGTCGGTGCAATGCGCCACCTCGATGCCATCGGCGCCGAGCACCGCGGCCAGGGCATCGGCCTCCGCCGCATCCTCGTTCACGATCAGGGCGCGCGCGCCGGCGACGCTGGGGGAGGGCCCGGGCGGCGGCTCGAAGCCCAGGTCGCGCGCCGTCTCCGCCCGCAGGCGCCAGGCATCCAGCACCTGCTTCATCCGCAGCAGGGCGCGCAGCCGGGCAAAGAGGGTGGCATCGTCGACGGGCTTGGAGAGGAAGTCGTCCGCCCCCGCCTCCAGCCCCCGCACCCGTTCCGCCGGGTCGGTCAGCGCCGTGATCATCACCACGGGAATATGCGCGGTGCCCGGCTGCGCCTTCAGCCGGCGACAGACCTCGTAGCCATCCATGCCGGGCATCATGACGTCCAGCAGAACGACATCCGGCATCCAGCGTTGCACCGTGGTCAGCGCCTCGGGCCCCGAGGCGGCGATCGCCACCTCGTAATACTCGTTCAGCAGCTTGATCTCGAGCAGCCGGAGATTCGCGGCGATGTCATCGACGACGAGAATGCGCGCGGTCATCGGCGGGGCGGTTCCCGTCCAGGCCGTTCGGAATCCGGAACGCGCGGCGGGGCCGCGGCGATCTGGTGACGCGGCGACATTCCGGCTACACGCTGCGCTGCTGGCCTGATGCACATGGTCACAAATCTGTCAAGGAGAAATCAGTGTCCGACATCACACGCGGCGACAATGCGCTGCCGAAGGCGGCCCATCGCGATGTCGCCAATGCCGGCCTCTTCTTCAAGCGCTGGATGGCGAATCCCCTGCAGATGGGCTCCATCATCCCCTCCTCCGCCACCCTGTGCCGGCGAATCGCGGCACTGGTGAAGCGCGCGGAGGATGAGGTGGTGGTGGAGCTTGGCGCCGGCACCGGCGTGATCTCCCGCGCCCTGCTCGCCGCCGGCGTGCCGGCGGAGAAGCTGGTGGTGGTCGAGATCGTGCGCGACATGGCGGACCACCTGCGCTCCGCCCTGCCCGGCGTGAACGTCATCCAGGGCGATGCCTTCGAGCTTCCGAAGGCGCTGCCGGCGGCGATGCATGGCAAGGTGGGCACGGCGATCTGCGGGATTCCCCTGGTCCTGCTGCCGCGGGCGGACCAGCAGCGATTCGTCGATGCGGTGGAAGCGGTGGCCCCCGGAAAGGGCTTTCTCCTGTACACCTACTGCATCACCTCGCCGCTTCCCTACCGCCAGCTTGGCCTGAGCGCGAAGCGGGAGGCCTGGACCCCCCTGAACTTCCCGCCGGCCAGCGTCTGGCATTACCAGCCTGCCCGGTCATAGCGCGCGCCGCAACGTCCCGCCATGCGGCGCGCAGGGCTGCGCGCCGCGTGACCACCTGGTTCAGCCGCTGCGCAGCGCGACTTCCGTGCCATCCGGCCGGGTGATGCGCGCAACCAGGCGCGGGTGCGGGCTGCGGCGCACCTTCAGCGCCTCCTCCAGCCCGCGCTGGCGCAGCGCCTCGCGCAACTGCTCGGCATCCGGATGCTCGGCCTCCAGCGCCAGCAGCTTGCATCCGGACTTCTTCAGCCGCGGCGCGGCGCCCTTGCCATCATCCCACTGGATCAGCGGCGGGATCAGGTTGCCCATGTCCTGGCGCTGCGGCGGGAAGGCCATGCGCCAGGTGAGCTCGCCGCGCGACATGGCCCGCACCTCCCCCGCCTGGCTGGCGCCGAGGCGGGTGACGACGGCATCCAGCACCGGCGTGCGCGCCACCCAGGCCAGCAGATGCGGCCCGGCCTCCAGCATCAGCTTCACCGCCGGATCATCGAGGTCGAAGGGCCGCGGATGCGGCGGGGTGTCCTGCGCCGGGTCGGGGGCGATCACCTCCAGATACTGCTGCGGGCCCAGGCTCAGCAGCATGTTGTGGGTGCCGACGCCCGGATGGCTGCCGCCCTTGCCGGGGCGGATGCCCAGCTGCGCCTCGATGTAATCGGCGCCTTCCTCGAGCGTGCGGGCGCCCACCACGATGTGGTCGATTTCGGCCATGGTCTGTCCTGTCCTGTCGTTCGACGCGGGCGCTCAGCGGGCCTGGAACTGCGTATTGCCGAACAGCACCTCGCGTTCCTTCTCCGTCATGCCGCCGACACGCTGGTTCTGCGCCAGCACGGCCACGCCGCGCTGCACCGCCGGCCGTTGCGCGATTGCATCGTGCCAGCGCTTCAGGTTCGGGAAGTCGGCCAGGTCGATGGCGCGGCGCTCCGGATTGCGGATCCAGGGGAAGGTTGCGATGTCGGCGATCGAATAGTCATCCCCCGCCAGATAGGCCGCTTCCCCGAGCCGCTTGTCCAGCACGCGATGCAGGCGCCCGACCTCCTTCGCATAGCGGTCGCGGGCATAGGGGATGACTTCCGGCGCATAGCTGTGGAAATGGCCGTATTGGCCGAACATCGGCCCGACGCCGCCCATCTGGAACATCAGCCATTGCAGGCAGGTGTAGCGGCCGGCGGGGTCCGAGGGGATCAGGGCGCCGGCCTTCTCCGCCAGATAGACCAGGATGGCGCCCGATTCGAACAGTGCGAGTCGCTGCCCGCCCGGCCCGTGCGGATCCACGATGGCCGGGATCCGGTGGTTCGGCGTGATGGCCAGGAAATCCGGCCGGAACTGCTCGCCGGCGCCGATATTCACCGGCACCACGGTATAGGGCAGGCCCAGCTCCTCCAGCGCGATATGCACCTTGTGGCCATTCGGCGTGGGCCAGGTGAAGACCTCGATCGTCATGCGGCGCTCCCGGCATTCGTTGCGCCGCAGGTTGGGCCGGCCGCGGCGCCCTTGCAAGGCGCCGCGGCCAAGCCTGACCCATTGGCAGGTCAGCAGAAATGCGCGCCGCGCGTCTCCACCGGCACCATGTAGAGCGACTGGCTGGCGCACATGAACAGCCGGTTCCGCCTGGTGCCGCCGAAGCAGAGATTGGCGCAGATCTCGGGCAGGCGGATCTGGCCGATGCGGGCGCCGTCGGGGGCGAAGATGTGCACCCCGTCATAGCCCTCCCCCACCCAGCCCATGGCGGCCCAGACATTGCCGGATTCGTCGCAGCGGATGCCGTCCACCATGCCGGTGCGGCCATCCAGCGTCATCTCCGCGAAGCGGCGCGGATTGCGCAGGCGGGGGCCGTCCACCTCATAGGCCCAGATCTGGCTGGCGGCATCGGGGTAGTGGCTGCGGCCGGTGTCGGCGACATAGAGCGTGCGGTAGTCCGGCGAGAAGCACAGGCCGTTCGGCTTGAAGACATCATCCGCCACCTTCGCCACCTGGCCGGATTGCGCGTCGATCCGGTAGATCGCCTCCTTGATGAAGGGGCGGGGCGAGCGGGCGGATTCGGGCACGCGGTTGCCCTCATAATCCATCAGCCCGCCATAGCCGGGATCGGTGAACCACAGCGCGCCATCCTCGGGGTGCACCACACCGTCATTCGGCGCGTTGAAGGCGCCGTCCGGGCCGCGATCGGCCAGCACGGTGACGCGGCCGTCGCGCTCGTAGCGCGCGACGTCGCGATGGAAGTGGCGGAAGGCGATCTGGCGGCCCTCGCGGTCAAAAGTGTTGCCGTTGGAATAGCCGGAGGGGCTGCGGAAGCGGCGGTGGGTGGTGAGGTCCTCCTCCACCAGCCGCAGGCATTCGTCGTTCGGGATATCCGACCAGATCAGGAAGCGGCCCGTGGCGTGCCAGGCGGGACCCTCGGCCCAGCCCATGCCGGTGTGCAGCCGGGTGATGGCGGAGTTGCCGAGCTTGGCCGTGAAGCGGCGCGGGTCGCTGGCGATGATATCGGGGTCGGGGTAGCGCTGCGGGCCGGCATTGGGGCCATAGCTGCGCTGCGCGAGCGCCGGCGTCGCGGCCAGCGCGGCCGCCGCGCCGAGCAAAGCGCGGCGCGACGGGTCGGGGAGAGGCTTCATGCTGTTTCCTCCATTGGCCCTTCCGGGCCCATGAAGGATGCCATGCGGTCGCGCCCCGCATCATCCCGAAGGCGTGATGACTTCGGCGGTCAGGCGTTCCCGCCGAGGTAGTCCATCGCCACCTGCACGCCGCCCGCCTGGTGCGGCACGCCGGCGGCGCGCAGCCCCATCTCCACGCCACCCAGCGCGCCGACCAGCTGCAGCGGGCTGATGTCGCCCAGATGGCCGATGCGGAAGACGCGGTCGTTCAACTGGCCGAGCCCGTTGCCGAGCGACATGTTGAATTTTTCAAGGATCGTCGCGCGCAGGGCATTGGCGCTGTGGCCCTCGGGCAGGCGCACGGCGGTCAGGACGCTGGAGAAATGGCGCGGGTCCTGGCACTGCACCTCCAGCCCCCAATGCCGAACGGCACGGCGCGTCGCCTCCGCCATGCGGTCGTGCCGCGCGAAGACGTTGTCGAGGCCTTCCTCCAGCAGCATGTCGCAAGCGGTGTCGAAGGCGTAGAGCATGTTGGTCGCCGGCGTATAGGGGAAGTAGCCGGTGGCGTTGGAGGCCAGCATCGGCTTCCAGTCCCAGAAGCTGCGCGTCAGCCTGGCGGACTTGCTCGCCTCGATCGCCTTGGCGCTGATCGCGTTGAAGGACAGGCCCGGCGGCAGCATCAGCCCCTTCTGGCTGCCGGAGACGGTGACATCGACGCCCCATTCGTCGTGGCGATAATCCATCGAGCCGAGGCCGGAGATCGTGTCCACCAGCAGCAGCGCCGGGTGCTTCGCGGCGTCGATCGCGGCGCGGACTTCCGCGATGCGGGAGGTGGCGCCGGTGCTGGTCTCGTTGTGCACGACGCAGACGGCCTTGATGGCGTGCGACTTGTCGTCGCGCAGCTTGTGCTCGATCGCCTCGACGTCGGCGCCGCGGCGCCAGTCGGTCTTGACGAAGTCGGCGACGATGCCGAGGCGCTCCGCCATCTCGTTCCACAGATGCGCGAACCAGCCGGTCTCGCACATCACCACGCGGTCACCGGGCGAGAGGGTGTTGACCAGCGCGGCTTCCCAGGCGCCGGTGCCGGAGGCGGGGTAGATGATGACATGCGACTTCGTCTTGAAGATCGCCTTGGCCTTCTCCAGCACCTGCGCGCCGAGCTTGCCGAAATCCGGGCCGCGATGGTCCATGGTCGGGTGGTCCATGGCGCGCAGGATGCGGTCCGGCACGTTGGAGGGCCCCGGAATCTGCAGGAAATGGCGGCCGGAATTCGGCTTGGACTGGAAATAGGCCATGGCGGCGGGGCTCCCTCGGTTGGGTTCATCTAACGCCCGGCAATGCCATCCGCCAATGAGTAACCCTTGTGGAATTGATAAGCGTTATAGATCGGACAGACGCCACGGCCCGCGCTAAACAGCCGGCGATGGGAGACGCCGCATGAATGCCAGCATCGGAATCGCGGACAGCCGCCTCGCGCAGCGCCTGAAGCGGGAGACGGAGGGGGAGGTGCTGTTCTCCGCTGCCGACCGCGGCCGCTATGCCACAGATGCGTCGATCTACCAGATGATGCCGATCGGCGTGCTGGTGCCGCGCAGCGCCGCGGATGTCGCGGCCGCCATGGCGATCTGCCGGGAGGAAGGCGTGCCCGTGCTGCCGCGTGGCGGCGGCACCAGCCAATGCGGCCAGACGGTGAACCGCGCTTTGGTGCTGGACTGCACGCCGCATCTGCGCCGCGTGCTGAAGGTGGAGGGCGACACCGCGACGGTGGAGCCGGGCATCACCCTGGGCGCGCTGAACGAGGCGCTGAAGAGCTCGGGCAAATTCTATCCCGTTGATCCCTCCACCTGGCAGCGCTGCACCATCGGCGGCATGGCGGGCAACAATTCCTGCGGCAGCAAATCCATCCGCTACGGGCTGATGGCTGACAATGTCCGCGCCATCGACGCGATCCTCGCCGATGGCAGCCGCTTCCGCTTCGGAGACATCCCCGAGAACCTGGGCCCCGACGTGCCCGGCAGCGTCGCCGACCTGGTCGCAAAGCTGCGCGCCATCGGGGCGCGGGAGGCGGAGGAGGTGGCGGCGCGGTTCCCCGACCAGCTGCGCCGCGTCGGCGGCTACAACCTGGATGCGCTGACGCCCGCCGGCCGCGCCGCCGGCCGCGGCAGCCTGGCGAGGCTGCTGGTGGGCAGCGAGGGCACGCTGGCCTTCTCCTCCTCGCTCGACCTGAAGCTATGGCCGATCAAGCCGCGCAAGGTTTTGGGGATTTGCCAGTTCCCGTCCTTCCGCCAGGCGATGGCGGCGTCGCAGCACCTGGTGACGCTGGACCCGGAAGCGGTCGAGCTGGTCGATCGCACCATGATCGACCTCGGCCGCTCGATCCCGATCTACCGCGACACCATCGACCAGATCCTCATCGGCGAGCCGGACAGCCTGCTGATCGTCGAATTCCACGGGCATGACGATGCGACCCTGCTGCAGGGCCTCGACCGCCTGGAGGAAATGATGGGCGACCTCGGCCTGCCCGGCCAGGTGGTGCGCATCACCGATGCCGGATTCCAGGCGCGCGTGGCGGAAGTGCGCGAGGCCGGGCTGAACATCATGATGAGCATGAAGGGCGACGGGAAGCCCGTCTCCTTCATCGAGGATTGCGCCGTCCCGCTGGCCGACCTCGCCGACTACACCGAGCGCCTGAACGACGTTTTTTCCGAGTTCGGCACCAAGGGCACCTGGTACGCGCATGCCTCGGTGGGCTGCCTGCATGTCCGGCCCGTGCTGAACATGAAGTCCGGCGAAGACGTCACGAAGATGCGGGCGATTGCCGAAAAGTGCTTCGCGCTGGTGCGCGAATACAAGGGCTCGCATTCCGGCGAGCATGGCGACGGCATCGTCCGTTCCGAATTCCACGAGCCGATGTTCGGCGCCCGCATCGTCAAAGCCTTCGAGGCGGTGAAGGAGGCCTTCGACCCGGGCACGCCAGACCTGCCGCACGGCCTGCTGAACCCGAACCGCGTGGTGCATCCGCCGCGCATGGATGACCGGACACTGTTCCGCTACGGGCCGGACTATGCGGCCGACCCGGCGGTGACGTCGGCGCTCGACTGGTCCGCCTGGCCAGGTCCGCAAGGTGGCCTGCTGGGCGCCGTCGAGATGTGCAACAACAACGGCACCTGCCGGAAATTCGACGCCGGCTCCATGTGCCCCTCCTACCGCGCCACGCGCCAGGAACAGCATCTGACGCGGGGCCGCGCGAATACGCTGCGGCTGGCGCTGACCGGGCAGCTCGGCCCCGAGGGCCTGGCCTCCGACGACGTGGCGGAAGCCATGTCCCTCTGCGTCGGCTGCAAGGCCTGCAAGCGCGAATGCCCGACCGGCGTCGACATGGCCAAGATGAAGATCGAGGCCGCCCATGCCCGCGGCCGCCGGCACGGCATCGCGCTCCGCGACCGGCTGATCGCCAGCATGCCGCACTGGGCGCCCTACGCCGCCATCGCGCCCATCCTGTTCAACGCGCGCGACCTGATCCCCGGCCTGGCGAAGCTGTCCGAGCGCCTCACCGGCCTCGCTGCCGGCCGCACCCTGCCCCGCTTCCGCGCCGATGCCTTCCACGATGCCGAGCTGCGCGCGCCGGACGGCCGCGCCAACGAGGTCATCCTGCTGCCCGACCTCTTCAACCGCTACTTCGAGCCCGAGAATCTGCGGGCCGCCATCCGCGTGCTGCGCGCCGCCGGCGCCGATCCTGCCGTGGCGCGTCCGGCGCGCGGGTCCCGCCCCCTCGATGACGGCCGCACCTACCTCGCCGCCGGCATGGTCCCGCAGGCCCGCGCCGAGGCGCAGCGCACCCTCACCGCGCTCTCGGCCTGGGACAGCCCCGTGCTCGGCCTGGAGCCCTCCTGCCTGCTCACCCTGCGCGACGAATTTCTGTCGCTTCTGCCCGGCGAGCCCGCCCAGAAGCTGGCAGGCCGCGCCATGCTCGTCTCCGAATGGCTGGCCAAGACCAAGGCGCCGCTGAAGCTGAAATCCATCGGCGCGGAGGCGCATATCCACGGCCACTGCCACCAGAAGGCGGTCGGCGACTTCCCCGCGGCCGTCGCCACCCTCACCCGCATACCCGGCCTGAAGGTGACCCCCATCACCTCCTCCTGCTGCGGCATGGCCGGCGCCTTCGGCTACGACGCGGAAAAGCTGCCGACCTCCATCGCAATGGCCGAGCTCTCGCTGCTGCCGCATATCCGGCGCACCGCGCCCAGCGCGCTGATCGTCGCCGACGGCACCTCCTGCCGCCACCAGATCAGCGACCTCGCCAAGCGCCCGGCCTTGCACTCCATCCGGCTTCTCGACATGTCCCTGGCATGACCCAACCCCAAAGCATCCTCGCCTTCTGGTTCTCCGAAGGCCCCGACACCTTCCGCAAGGCCTGGTTCCTCAAGGACGAGACCTTCGACGCCAGCATCCGGACCGCCTTCGGCGACCTCCTGGTCCCCGCCCGCACCGGCGCCCTCGACACCTGGGCCGAAACGCCCGACGGCGCCCTCGCCCTGCTACTGGTGCTCGACCAATTCCCCCGCAACCTGCATCGCGGCAGCCCAGAGGCCTTCGCCAGCGATGAACACGGCCGCGCCATCGCCCGCCAAGCCGTCCTCACCCGCCGCTTCGACCTGGCCGTGACACCAACACAGCGAAGCTTCTTCTACCTGCCCTTCGAACACAGCGAAGCCCCGGCCGACCAGGACCTGGCCGTCGCCCTCTTCGAAGGCCTGCGGGACTTCCCCGCCATGGCCGCCCCCGACAGCGTCATCGACTACGCCTGGCGCCACCGAACCGTCATCCAACGCTTCGGCCGCTTCCCCCACCGCAACACCCCCCTCGGCCGCCCCAGCACACCGGCAGAACTCGCCTGGCTCGCCGCCGGGGGCGGGTTCTGAAGCGAGGGGCGCGGCGCGCGTGACTGCAGGGGGACGCTGTCCCCCTGCACCCCCTGCCAAGGGGCAGTGGCCCCTTGGAACCCTTGAATCATGAGCAGGAGTGGAGAGGGGGCCGGAGCCACCGC
>NZ_JBHYDM010000029.1:13451-59396 GCF_051860665.1 Falsiroseomonas sp. | reverse complement strand
GATGAGGGCCTGCGCTTCGCGATCCGCGAAGGCGGCCGCACCGTCGGCGCCGGCGTCGTCGCCAAGATCGTCAAGTAGGCGGGCCGCCGCTTCGGTCCGGGCGGGGCGGGGCGCTGGCGCGTCCCGCCCCTTTCGCGTTTCAGGGGAGGGTCACGATGTCGCAGCAGGGCGTGGAACTGGCGAGCTTCGGGCGGCGCCTGGCGGCGCAGCTGCTCGACCTGCTCTGGCTGCTGCCGCTCTCGGTGCTGCTCGGCACGCTGGGGGCGCTGGCCAATGGCGGCGAGCTCTCGGTGGCCGGGGAGGCGATGGCCAATGTCATCGGCGCCCTGGTGGTGCTGATCTTCTGGGTGGACCGCCAGGGCACCCCCGGCAAGCTGGCGCTGGGGCTGCGAATCGTCGATGCCGAGACCGGCGCGCCGCCGCCCTTCGGCCGGCTGGTGCTGCGCTATATCGGCTATCTTCTTTCGGCCCTGCCGCTGTGCCTCGGCTATCTCTGGATGCTCTGGGACCCTCGGCGGCAGGCCTGGCACGACAAGATGGGGCGCACCCTGGTGGTGCGGCTGCCGCAGGCTGCGGGCGGCCGCTGAATTCTCGTCGCCGCAGCATCTCGACAGGCTCCGCCGGCTGGGATAGAGGACCCCGCTCGCGCGGAGCCGTAGGGGCGTAGCTCAATTGGCTAGAGCGCCGGTCTCCAAAACCGGAGGTTGGGGGTTCGAGACCCTCCGCCCCTGCCAAGCGGCCGCGCGAGATCGTGGCCGAAGGCCCCTCCCCAAGGGAGGGGCCTGCGACGCGCATCCCGGAAATACCTTCGTTCGTCGTCCATCCGGAAAGGGGCCCGTCTTGGCCAAGTTCGATCCCACGCAATATGTCCGCGAGGTGCGGCAGGAAGTGGGTCGCGTCACCTGGCCATCGCGCAAGGAGACGCTGATCACGACCGGCCTGGTGCTCGCCCTCTCGGCCGTGGCGGCGGTGTTCTTCCTGGTTGTCGACCAGATCATCGCCTTCGCGATGCGCTGGCTGTTCGGTGTGGGAGCCTGAGGCGGGTCATGGCGGACAAGAAGTGGTACGTGGTCCACGTCTATTCGGGCTTCGAGAAGAAGATCGCCCAGCAGCTGCGTGAGCAGGCGGCCCAGAAGGGCCTGGCGGATGCCTTCGAGGAGATCCTGGTCCCGGCCGAGGAGGTGGTGGAAGTCCGCCGCGGCCAGAAGACCAACCAGGAGCGCAAGTTCTTCCCCGGCTATGTGCTGGTGAAGATGGACATGACCGACGACGCCTGGCACCTGGTGAAGAACACGCCGAAGGTGACCGGCTTCCTGGGCGAGAAGAACCGCCCGACCCCGATCCGGGAGAAGGAAGCCCAGGCCATGCTGCGCCAGGTGCAGGAGGGTGCGGAGAAGCCCAAGCGCCCCGCCATCATCTTCGAGGTGGGCGAGCAGGTCCGCGTCGCCGACGGCCCCTTCACCAGCTTCAACGGCACCATCGAGGAAGTGGACGAGGAGCGCGGCCGGGTGAAGGTTTCGGTGAGCATTTTCGGGCGCTCGACGCCGGTGGAGCTGGAATACGGGCAGGTCGAGAAGCTGTAGTCGACGAGACTTCGACAAAGCCAGGCGGGCCGGATCGCAGGATCCGGCCCGCTTTGCGTTTGCGGCTGGACTCAGCCCGGACGGGGGGCTATACGCCCGCCTCCGCTGACCGGCCCGGGGCTTACCCGGGCCGTTTCGCGTGGCCTGGAACGCGGGAGACCCCTCTTCGGGGGTCGCATGAACCGCGGTCCTCAAGAGAGGATGGATCGCCCGATGGCGAAAAAGATTGTTGGCTACATCAAGCTGCAGGTGCCCGCCGGCAAGGCGAACCCCTCGCCGCCGATCGGCCCGGCGCTGGGTCAGCGTGGCCTGAACATCATGCAGTTCGTGAAGGAATTCAACGCGGCGACGCAGCAGATGGAGCCGGGCACCCCGACCCCTGTCGTCATCACCGCCTATTCCGACCGTACCTTCTCCTTCATCACCAAGACCCCGCCGAACACCTACTTCCTGATGAAGGCCGCCAAGATCGAGAAGGGCAGCCTGACCCCCGGCAAGGGTGCGACCGTGGGCCGCGTCAGCAAGACGCAGCTGCGGGAGATCGCGGCCGTGAAGATGAAGGACATGAACTGCACCGATATCGAGAGTGCGGTGCGCATGCTGGCCGGTTCCGCCCGTTCCATGGGCATGACCGTGGTGGAGGGCTGAGCCATGGCCAAGCAGGGCAAGCGCCTGAAGGCGCTGATCTCCGGTCTCGACCAGAACAAGAACTACGCGCTGGAGGAGGCCATCGCACTGGCCAAGGCCAATGCCAAGGCGAAGTTCGACGAGACCATCGAGATCTCGATGAACCTCGGCATCGACCCGCGCCATGCCGACCAGATGGTCCGCGGCGTGGTCGGCCTGCCGAACGGCACCGGCAAGACCGTGCGCGTGGGCGTCTTCGCCCGCGGCCCGAAGGCCGAGGAGGCGCTGGCCGCCGGCGCCGATGTGGTGGGCGCGGATGACCTGGCCGCCGCCGTGCAGGAAGGCAAGATCGAGTTCGACCGCTGCATCGCGACGCCGGACATGATGGCGCTCGTCGGTCGCCTGGGTAAGGTGCTCGGCCCGCGCGGCCTGATGCCGAACCCGCGCCTCGGCACCGTGACCATGGACGTCAAGGGCGCCGTGCAGGCGGCCAAGGCCGGCCAGGTGGAGTTCCGCGCCGAGAAGGCCGGCATCGTGCATGCCGGCATCGGCAAGGCGAGCTTCGAGGCCGAGAGCCTGGTCGCCAATGCCCGCGCCTTCATCGACGCGATCCAGAAGGCCCGCCCGACCGGCGCCAAGGGTACCTATGTGAAGAAGGTGGCGCTGTCCTCCTCCATGGGTCCCGGGCTGAAGGTCGACCTGGCCTCGCTGTCCAGCGGCAGCTGATCCCTTTCCCGCCCCGGATCCGGGGCGGGCGCTATTCGGCACCTTTCGGGGTGCCGGGCAGGGCAGGGGCGCAAACCCCTGTCCGAACCTGTCGGAGACCTCCTGTGGCCTGACCCTTCGATGGGGCGGGCCTTGAAGCGGCGCAGGCCGCGCAGGTGAGAGATGGGGTGCCGAGAAGTTCTGCCGGTCCGGGTGCTTGGCACCTGGCCTGGCTTGGCTTGGTAGGTCCCGTTCCAGCAGGCCTTTCGGGGTGGTTTCCACCTCGCGCTTGAACCGGCCAGGGCCCCTCCACAAGGTCCGGCCAAAGACGGAGACGGACGTGGACCGTACGGAAAAGCAGGCCTTCGTGCAGGCCCTGCAGGCGGTGTTCGCGGAGACGTCCTTCGTCCTCGTCAGCCAGAACAAGGGCTTGACGGTGGCGGATGCGACGACGCTGCGGCGGCGCATGCGGGAAGCCGGCGCGACCTACAAGGTCGCGAAGAACCGGCTGGCCGCGCTCGCCCTCGATGGTACCAGCTTCCAGGGCATCTCGCCGCTGCTGAAGGGCCCGACCGCGCTTGCGTGGTCGCGGGACCCGGTGGCGGTGGCGAAGACGGCCGTGGATTTCGCCAAGGGGAACGACAAGTTCGTCATCCTTGGCGGGGCGCTGGGGAAGCAGACGCTAGACGCCGAAGGCGTCAAGGCGCTGGCAGCCCTGCCGTCGCTCGAGACCCTGCGCGCACAGCTTCTGGGCCTGATCCAGACGCCGGCGACGCGGATCGCGGGCGTTCTGCAGGCCCCGGGTTCGCAGCTCGCGCGGGTGTTCTCCGCGTATGCCAAGAAGGACGAGGCGGAGGCGGAGGCGGCGTAAGCCCCTCCCCAGCCTGACGATTCGGCCCGGCGGGAAGGGTTCCCGCTTGGGTCTTGCAAATACCAAGCCAAGCCAATATATCGAAGGATACACACATGGCCGACCTCGCAAAGCTGGTTGACGAGCTCTCCAGCCTGACCGTCCTGGAAGCCGCTGAGCTGTCCAAGATGCTGGAAGAGAAGTGGGGCGTTTCCGCCGCGGCGCCGGTCGCGGTTGCGGCGGCGCCGGCGGCTGCCGCCGCGGCTGCCCCGGTTGAGGAGAAGACGGAGTTCACCGTCACCCTGAAGGCCGGTGGCGACAAGAAGATCAACGTGATCAAGGAGATCCGCACCATCACCGGTCTCGGGCTGAAGGAAGCCAAGGATCTGGTCGAGGGCGCGCCGAAGGTCGTCAAGGAGTCCGCGACGAAGGACGAGGCTGCCAAGATCAAGAAGGTGCTGGAAGAGAACGGCGCCGTGGTCGAGATCAGCTGAGCCGATTGCGCGCCCAGCCCAGCCCGACCAGGTCGGGCCGGGCGTGCAAAATCCCGGCGGAGGGCCTTCGGTTTGCCGCCGGGCGACATATCTACGGGAACGGGCGGAACTCCGAAGCCGGAGTCCCGCCCGCGCCCGCGTTTGACGATGGTAGGCCGGGTGTTTGGGCCAGCAGGTCCGGGTACTTGGCGCAAACTGGCGAAATTCCTCCGGGCGCGGTGCGCTGCCGGCAGGCACGGGAAGCGGGACAGGCATGAACGCTATCACGAAGTCGTTCACCGCGCGGAAGCGCATCCGGCGGTCTTTCGGGCGGTTGCCCGAAGTGGCCCCGATGCCAAACCTCATCGATGTGCAGCGCGCCTCCTACGAGGCCTTCCTGCAGATGGGCGTGGATCCGGATGTGCGGCTTCATGCGGGACTTCAGGAAGTCTTCAAGTCGGTCTTCCCGATCGACGACTTCGGCGGCCGGGGCCGGCTGGAATTCGTCCAGTACGAGCTCGAGGAGCCGAAATACGACGTCGAGGAATGCATCCAGCGCGGCCTGACCTTCGCCGCCCCGCTGAAGGTGCGGCTGCGCCTGATCGTCTGGGACGTGGATGAGGACACGGGTTCTCGTTCCGTGCGCGATATCAAGGAGCAGGACGTCTACATGGGCGACATGCCCCTGATGACGGACAACGGCACCTTCATCGTCAATGGCACCGAGCGCGTCATCGTCTCCCAGATGCACCGTTCCCCGGGCGTCTTCTTCGACCACGACAAGGGCAAGACCCACAGCAGCGGCAAGTACCTCTTCGCTGCGCGCGTCATCCCCTATCGCGGCTCCTGGCTCGACTTCGAGTTCGACGCCAAGGACATCTGCTACGTCCGCATCGACCGCAAGCGCAAGCTGCCGGCGACCACGCTGCTCTATGCGCTGGATTCCGCCTGGACGCAGAAGCAGCGGGCGGAGCGGGCGGCCGCCGGCCTGCCGCCGCTCGAGATCAACGAAGTCCGCGGCATGGATGCCGAGGAGATTCTGAACAGCTTCTACGGCCAGGTGGTCTTCGCCCGCGGCCCGAAGGGCTGGTCGCGCCCCTTCGACCCCGATGCCTTCCGCGGCGTGAAGCTGCAGGAGCCGCTGATCGATGCCCGCACGGGTGAGGTCGTGGCCGAGAAGGACGTGAAGCTGACGCCGCGCGCGGCACGCAAGATCGCCGAGGGTGGCACGACCGAGGTGCTGGTCGGCCGCGCCGACCTGCTAGGCCGCTTCGTTGCCGAAGACATGGTCAATATGGAGACCGGCGAGATCTGGGCCGAGGCCGGCGAGGAGCTGACCGAGCCGAAGCTGACCGCCATCGAGGAGGCCGGGCTCGACCGGCTGGCGACGCTGGCGATCGACCAGGGCGCGGGCCCCTGGATGCGCAATACCCTCGCGGTGGACAAGAACAGCAACCGCGACGAAGCGCTGATGGACATCTACCGGGTGATGCGCCCGGGCGAGCCGCCCACCGCCGATACGGCGGAGACGCTGTTCCGCGGCCTGTTCTTCGACAGCGAGCGCTATGACCTCTCGGCCGTGGGCCGGGTGAAGATGAACATGCGCCTCGGCTTCTCCGCCGAGGAGGTGCCGGACACCCAGCGTACGCTGCGCAAGGAGGATATCGTCGAGACGGTGCGCGTCCTGTTGCAGCTGAAGGACGGCAACGGCTCCATCGACGACATCGACAATCTCGGCAACCGGCGCGTGCGTTCGGTCGGCGAGCTGATGGAGAACCAGTACCGCGTCGGCCTGCTGCGCATGGAGCGCGCGATCAAGGAGCGCATGGGGTCGGTCGATATCGACACCGTCATGCCGCATGACCTGATCAATGCGAAGCCGGCCGCGGCCGCGGTGCGGGAATTCTTCGGCAGCAGCCAGCTGTCGCAGTTCATGGACCAGACCAACCCGCTGTCCGAGGTGACGCACAAGCGCCGCCTCTCGGCGCTTGGCCCGGGCGGCCTGACGCGGGAGCGCGCCGGCTTCGAGGTGCGCGACGTGCACCCGACGCATTACGGCCGCATCTGCCCGATCGAGACGCCGGAAGGCCCGAATATCGGCCTGATCAACTCGCTTGCGACCTTCGCCAAGGTGAACAAGTACGGCTTCATCGAGACGCCCTACCGCCTGGTGAAGGACGGCAAGGTGACCGGTGCGCCGCGCTACCTCTCCGCCATGGAGGAGGAGCGCCTGGTGGTCGCGCAGGCGGATGCCGAGGTCGACACGGATGGCAGCTTCAAGTCGGAGCTGGTCAGCGTGCGCGATGGCGGCGACTTCCGCCTGGTGAAGCCGGAGGAGGTGACGGCGATCGACGTCTCCCCGAAGCAGCTGGTCTCCGTCGCCGCGGCGCTGATCCCGTTCCTGGAGAACGACGACGCCAACCGCGCGCTGATGGGCTCCAACATGATGCGCCAGGCGGTGCCGCTGATCCAGGCGGATGCGCCGCTGGTCGGCACCGGCATGGAAGCGGCGGTGGCCCGCGACAGCGGCGCCACCATCGTGGCGAAGCGCAACGGCATCGTCGACAGCATCGACGGCGCGCGTATCGTCGTGCGCGCGACCGGGGATGACGGCACCACCCGTGGCGTCGACATCTATCGCCTGCGCAAGTTCATGCGGTCGAACCAGTCGACCTGCATCAACCAGCGTCCGCTGGTGAAGGTCGGCGACCGCTGCAATGCCGGCGACATCATCGCCGACGGGCCTTCGACGGAATTCGGTGAGCTGGCGCTGGGCCGCAATGCCCTCGTCGCCTTCATGCCGTGGAATGGCTACAACTTCGAGGACAGCATCCTGATTTCGGAGCGCATTGCGCGCGACGACGTCTTCACCTCGATCCATATCGACGAGTTCGAGGTGAATGCCCGCGACACCAAGCTGGGCCAGGAGGAAATCACCCGCGACATCCCGAACGTCGGCGAGGAAGCGCTGCGCAACCTCGACGAGGCCGGCATCGTCTACATCGGCGCCGAAGTGCAGCCGGGCGACATCCTGGTCGGCAAGGTGACGCCGAAGGGTGAGAGCCCGATGACGCCGGAGGAGAAGCTCCTCCGCGCCATCTTCGGCGAGAAGGCCTCCGACGTGCGCGACACCTCGCTGCGGCTGCCGCCGGGCGTGGCGGGCACGATCGTGGATGTGCGCGTCTTCAGCCGTCGCGGCGTCGACAAGGACGAGCGCGCCATGGCGATCGAGCGCGCGGAGATCGAGCGCCTGGCCAAGGACCGCGACGACGAGAAGGCGATCCAGGAGCGGTCCTTCCATTCGCGCCTGCGCGAGCGCCTGCTGGGCCGCAAGGCCTCCGGCGGCTTCCGCGGCGTGAAGGCCGGCACCGAGATCACCGACGAGGTGCTGGACCAGTTCGCCAAGCAGACCTGGCGCCAGATCGGCGTGCAGGACGATGCGGCGATGGCCGAGATCGAGGCGCTGAAGCGCGAGTTCGACGCGGCGGTCGAGCGGCTGCAGAAGCGCTTCGAAAGCAAGGTCGAGAAGCTGCAGCGCGGCGATGAGCTGCCGCCCGGCGTGATGAAGATGGTCAAGGTCTTCGTCGCGGTGAAGCGCAAGCTGCAGCCGGGCGACAAGATGGCGGGTCGTCACGGCAACAAGGGTGTCGTCTCCCGCGTCGTGCCGATCGAGGACATGCCCTTCCTGGAGAATGGCCGTCCGGTCGACCTGGTGCTGAATCCGCTGGGCGTGCCGTCGCGCATGAATGTCGGGCAGATCCTGGAGACCCATCTGGGCTGGGCCTGCGCCAATATCGGCCAGCAGATCGGCGACCTGGTCGAGGAGTATCGCCGCGGCGGTGCGATGCGCGAGGAGCTGATCACCAAGCTGCGCGACGCCTATCCGGAGGAGACGATCAAGTCCGAGATCGAGCCGATGGACGACGACCAGCTGATCGAGCTCTGCGAGAACCTGAAGAAGGGCGTGGCCATCGCGACGCCGGTCTTCGACGGCGCCCGCATGGCCGATATCGAGGGCATGCTGACCAAGGCGGGCCTCGACAAGTCCGGCCAGTCCTGGCTGACCGATGGCCGCTCCGGCGAGCGTTTCGAGCGCAAGGTGACGGTCGGCTACATCTACATGCTGAAGCTGCACCACCTGGTGGACGACAAGATCCACGCCCGCTCCATCGGCCCCTATTCGCTCGTCACCCAGCAGCCGCTGGGCGGCAAGGCGCAGTTCGGCGGCCAGCGCTTCGGCGAGATGGAGGTCTGGGCGCTGGAAGCCTATGGCGCCGCCTATACGCTGCAGGAGATGCTGACGGTGAAGTCGGACGACGTGTCGGGCCGCACCAAGGTCTACGAGGCCATCGTGCGCGACCAGGACAACTTCGAGGCGGGCGTGCCGGAATCCTTCAACGTGCTGGTGAAGGAACTGAAGTCGCTGGGCCTGAACGTCGACCTCGAGAACCGTCCGACCTGATCGGCCGATTTGACTGCCCCGCGCCGGTTCCGGCTGGCGCGGGTCTCTCCCTTTTCGTGGCGCGAGGCCTTGGGCTGACGTGCCGGACGGAGTGGACCGCATGAACGAACTGATGAAGATCCTCGGCCAGACCGGCCAGGCCATGACCTTCGATCAGATCCGCATCTCGATCGCCTCGCCGGAGCAGATCCGCTCCTGGTCCTATGGCGAGATCAAGAAGCCGGAAACGATCAACTACCGCACCTTCAAGCCGGAGCGGGACGGGCTGTTCTGCGCCCGCATCTTCGGACCGATCAAGGACTACGAGTGCCTGTGCGGCAAGTACAAGCGCATGAAGTTCCGCGGCATCATCTGCGAGAAGTGCGGCGTGGAGGTGACGCTGGCCAAGGTGCGCCGTGAGCGCATGGGCCATATCGAGCTGGCCTCGCCGGTCGCGCATATCTGGTTCATGAAGTCCCTCCCGAGCCGCGTCGGCCTGATGGTCGACATGTCGCTCAAGGAGCTGGAGAAGGTCCTCTACTTCGAATCCTATGTGGTTCTGGAGCCGGGCCTGACCGACCTCAAGCTGCACCAGCTGCTGACCGAGGACCAGTTCCAGAACAAGCAGGACGAATTCGGCGAGGACGCCTTCAGCGTCGGCATCGGCGCGGAAGCGGTGAAGCAGATGCTCGCCGCCATCGACCTGCAGAAGGAAGCCGCCCAGCTTCGCGCCGACCTCAAGGAGACGACCTCCGAGGCCAAGCGCAAGAAGCTGGTGAAGCGCCTGAAGATGCTGGAGAGCTTCGGGGAGGGGGGTGCCCGTCCGGAGTGGATGATCCTGGACGTCGTCCCGGTGATCCCGCCCGAGCTGCGCCCGCTGGTGCCGCTGGATGGCGGGCGCTTCGCGACCTCGGACCTGAACGACCTGTATCGCCGCGTCATCAACCGCAACAACCGCCTGAAGCGGCTGATCGAGCTGCGCGCGCCGGACATCATCGTGCGCAACGAGAAGCGCATGCTGCAGGAGGCGGTGGACGCGTTGTTCGACAACGGCCGCCGCGGCCGCGCCATCACGGGCGCCAACAAGCGCCCGCTGAAGTCGCTGTCCGACATGCTGAAGGGCAAGCAGGGCCGGTTCCGGCAGAACCTGCTCGGCAAGCGCGTCGACTATTCCGGCCGTTCGGTCATCGTGGTGGGTCCGGAGCTGAAGCTGCATCAGTGCGGTCTTCCCAAGAAGATGGCGCTGGAGCTGTTCAAGCCATTCATCTACTCGAAGCTCGAGAAGTATGGCCACGCCACCACCATCAAGGCCGCGAAGCGGATGGTGGAGAAGGAGCGTCCGGAGGTCTGGGACATCCTCGAGGAGGTGATCCGCGAGCACCCGGTCCTGCTGAACCGCGCGCCGACGCTGCACCGCCTGGGCATCCAGGCCTTCGAGCCGACGCTGGTCGAGGGCAAGGCCATCCAGCTGCACCCGCTGGTCTGCACCGCCTTCAACGCGGACTTCGACGGCGACCAGATGGCGGTGCACGTGCCGCTCTCGCTGGAAGCGCAGCTCGAAGCGCGCGTGCTGATGATGTCCACCAACAACATCCTCAGCCCCGCCAACGGCAAGCCGATCATCGTGCCCTCGCAGGACATCGTGCTGGGCCTCTACTACCTCTCGCTCGAAACGCCGGAGTTCAAGGCGGCGGAGGAGGAGAAGTCCCCGGCCTTCGCCTCCATCGGTGAGATCGAGCAGGCGCTGGCCGCCGGCGTGATCAACCTGCACAGCAAGATCCGTGCGCGCCGCAAGGCCGCCGACAAGGACGGCAATATCGTCACCGAGCGTGCGGTGACGACGGCCGGCCGCATGTTCATGGGCGCGCTGCTGCCGCTGCACCCAGCCGTGCCCTTCAGCCTGATCAACCGCCAGCTGACCAAGAAGTCGATCTCCGACGTCATGGACGCCGTGTATCGCCACTGCGGCCAGAAGGAGTCGGTGATCTTCGCCGACCGTCTGATGGGGCTTGGCTTCAAGCACGCGGCCATGGCCGGCATCTCCTTCGGCAAGGATGACATGGTCATCCCCGAGACGAAGGACGCCATGATCAACGGCACCAAGGAGCAGGTGAAGGAGTTCGAGCAGCAGTATCTCGACGGCCTGATCACCGCCGGCGAGCGCTACAACAAGGTCGTCGACGCCTGGTCGCGATGCACCGAGGAAGTGGCGCAGGCGATGATGAAGGAGATCATGAAGCAGGAGATCGGCAAGCCCGCCAACTCCGTGTGGATGATGTCCCACTCCGGTGCGCGTGGCTCGCCGGCGCAGATGCGCCAGCTGGCCGGCATGCGCGGCCTGATGGCCAAGCCCTCGGGCGAGATCATCGAGCAGCCGATCATCTCCAACTTCAAGGAAGGCCTGACCGTGCTGGAGTACTTCAACTCCACCCACGGCGCCCGCAAGGGCCTGGCGGATACCGCCCTGAAGACGGCGAACTCGGGCTACCTGACCCGCCGCCTGGTCGACGTGGCGCAGGACTGCATCATCGTCGAGGACGATTGCGGCACCGAGCGCGGCATCACCGTGCGGGCCGTGATGGATGGCGGCGAGACCGTCTCCAGCCTGTCCGAGCGCATCCTGGGCCGGACGACGCAGGAGAATGTCATCGACCCGGCCGATGGCTCGGTGCTGGTGAAGATCGGCACGCTGGTCGAGGAGCCGGAGGCCGAGCTCATCGAGAAGGCCGGTGTGGAGGCGGTGAAGATCCGCTCCGTGCTGACCTGCGATGCGCGAGTCGGCGTCTGCGGCATGTGCTACGGGCGTGACCTCGCGCGCGGCACGCCGGTGAATACCGGCGAGGCCGTGGGCGTCATCGCGGCGCAGTCGATCGGCGAGCCGGGCACCCAGCTGACGATGCGCACCTTCCACATCGGTGGCGCGGCGCAGCGCGGCGCGGAAACCTCGGCGGTCGAGGCGATTGCCGATGGCACGGTGAAATTCCTGAACCGCCAGGTCGTCATCAACAGCCAGAACGCCGCCATCGTCATGAGCCGCAACTGCGAGGCGGTGCTCTATGACGTGAATGGGCGCGAGCGCGGCCGCAACCGCGTGCCCTATGGTGCGCGCCTGCTGACCGAGGAGGGCGAGAGCGTCACGCGCGGCCAGAAGCTGGCCGAGTGGGACCCCTTCACCCTGCCGATCATCACTGAGCGCCAGGGCAAGGTCGAATTCGCCGACATGCTCGAGAACATCACCCTGATGGACCGCACCGACGAGGTGACGGGCCTCAGCTTCAAGGAGGTGGTCGAGTACAAGTCGACCGGCCGCGGCGCCGACTTGCGCCCGCGCCTGATCCTGCGCGACAGCCGCGGCGAGGTGGTGAAGCGCGAGAACGGCGCCGAGGCCATCACCTTCCTGCCGCCGGGCTCGATTCTCTCGATCGAGAACGGCAAGGAAGTGAATGCCGGCGACGTCATCGCCCGCATGCCGCGCGAATCCTCCAAGACCCGCGACATCACCGGCGGTCTTCCGCGAGTCGCGGAGCTGTTCGAGGCGCGTCGTCCGAAGGATGCGGCGATCATCGCCGATGTCGACGGGCGCGTGGAATTCGGCAAGGACTACAAGGCCAAGCGCCGCATCCTGGTGGTGCCGGAGCAGGTGGGCGACGAGCCCTCCACGCCCCGGGAATACCTGGTGCCGAAGGGCAAGCATGTCTCCGTGCAGGAGGGCGACTATGTGAAGGCCGGCGATCCGCTCGTCGACGGTCCGCGCGTGCCGCATGACATCCTGCGGGTCCTCGGTGTGGAGGCGCTTGCCAATTACCTCGTGAACGAAGTGCAGGACGTCTATCGCCTGCAGGGCGTGAAGATCAACGACAAGCACATCGAGGTCATCGTCCGGCAGATGCTGCAGAAGGTCGAGATCCTCGATCCGGGTGACACGACCTACCTGGTGGGCGAGACGGTCGAGCGAATCGAGTTCGAGATCGAGAACGAGAAGCGACTCGCCGCCAAGGAACGGCCCGCGCGGGCCGAGCCGGTGCTGCAGGGCATCACCAAGGCCTCGCTGCAGACCACCTCCTTCATCTCCGCCGCCTCCTTCCAGGAGACGACGCGGGTGCTGACCGAGGCGGCGACGGCGGGCAAGGTGGATAACCTGATGGGCCTGAAGGAAAACGTGATCGTCGGGCGCCTGATCCCGGCTGGCACGGGATCCGTGATGAACAAGCTGCGGGCGGTTGCCGCGCAGCGCGACCGGGGCCGCCTGCCGGTGGCGCCGGCCCCGCTGGCCGGGCCTGCCCGGGCGGCGGAATAGGGTGGGGTGGCGCCCTTCCACCTCGGCGGGGGGCGCCACTTCGCTTGACTCAACCAGGGGCGCCGGATATTAGGCGCGACCTTGGTCGGATATGGCGCAGCCTGCGCCGACACGGCCGGGCTGATATTTGGTCTTTAGCTTCGCGCTTTCGGCACCGCTTCCTCAGGAAGCCTAGGCCGGGGGTCGGACAGGTGCCCGCAGGGAAGTGCCACTAGGCCTTTCACGCGGGCGGTTCTGTTTGCGGCGCCAAGGACAGACGAGACGAGCACGAAGGGGCGTCATGCCGACGATCAACCAGCTCATCGCCCAGGGGCGTGAGCCTATCGCGAAGCGGAACAAGGTTCCGGCCCTGCAGGGCAGCCCGCAGAAGCGGGGCGTCTGCACGCGCGTCTACACGACCACGCCGAAGAAGCCGAACTCGGCGCTTCGTAAGGTCGCCAAGGTGCGCCTGACGAATGGCTATGAGGTGGTGAGCTACATCCCCGGCGAGGGCCACAACCTGCAGGAGCACTCCGTGGTGCTGATCCGCGGTGGTCGCGTGAAGGACCTTCCGGGTGTTCGCTACCACATCCTGCGCGGCGTGCTCGACACGCAGGGCATCGCGAAGCGTCGTCAGCGCCGGTCGCTGTACGGCGCCAAGCGTCCGAAGTGAGGAACTGAGAGATGTCGCGCCGCCATAGCGCCACCAAGCGCGAAGTCCTGCCGGACCCGAAGTTCGGTGACCTCGTGCTGTCCCGTTTCATGAACGTGCTGATGTACGACGGCAAGAAGAGCACCGCCGAAGGCATCGTCTATGCCGCGATGGACACGCTGCGCCGTCGTGGCGGCGCGAATGCCGATCCGCTGAGCGTCTTCCACCAGGCGATGGACAATGTGAAGCCGGCCGTTGAGGTCCGCTCGCGTCGCGTCGGTGGCGCCACCTACCAGGTGCCGGTGGAAGTCCGCCCGGAGCGCCGTCAGGCGCTGGCGATCCGCTGGCTGATCGACAGCGCCCGCAAGCGCGGCGAGCACACGATGGAAGACCGGCTGTCCGCCGAGCTGATGGACGCCGCAAACAACCGTGGCTCCGCCGTGAAGAAGCGCGAAGACACGCACCGCATGGCCGAAGCCAACAAGGCCTTCAGCCACTATCGCTGGTAAGTCGCGCAGCTGCGCGACGTCGTAGATAAATCTGCGCTTCACCGCGCACCGCTGGTAACGCGATCCGATCTGAGGATTTGACACAATGGCCAAGGCGAAATTCGAGCGGAACAAGCCGCACTGCAACATCGGCACGATCGGGCACGTGGACCACGGCAAGACGTCGCTGACGGCGGCGATCACGAAGGTTCTGGCGAAGGCGGGCGGTGCGACCTTCACGGCCTATGACCAGATTGACAAGGCGCCGGAGGAGCGTGCGCGGGGCATCACGATCTCCACGGCGCATGTGGAGTACGAGACGGCGAACCGTCACTACGCGCATGTGGACTGCCCTGGCCACGCCGACTACGTGAAGAACATGATCACGGGCGCGGCGCAGATGGACGGCGCGATCCTGGTGGTGTCGGCGGCGGACGGCCCGATGCCGCAGACGCGGGAGCACATCCTGCTGGCGCGGCAGGTGGGCGTTCCGGCGCTGGTGGTGTTCCTGAACAAGGTGGACATGGCGGACCCCGACCTGCTGGAGCTGGTGGAGATGGAGGTGCGCGAGCTGCTGTCCTCCTACCAGTTCCCGGGCGACGACATTCCGATCATCCACGGCTCGGCGCTGTGCGCGCTGGAGGACAAGCAGCCGGAGATCGGCGAGCAGGCGGTGCTGAAGCTGATGGAGGCGGTGGACGCCTATATCCCGCAGCCGCAGCGGGCGACGGATCGTCCGTTCCTGATGCCGGTGGAGGACGTGTTCTCGATCTCGGGTCGCGGCACGGTGGTGACGGGCCGCGTGGAGCGCGGGATCATCAAGGTTGGCGAGGAAGTCGAGATCGTCGGCCTGAAGAACACGGTGAAGACCGTGGTGACGGGCGTGGAGATGTTCCGCAAGCTGCTGGACAGCGGGCAGGCGGGCGACAACATCGGCGCGCTGCTGCGCGGCACGAAGCGCGAGGACGTGGAGCGCGGGCAGGTGCTGGCGGCACCCGGCTCGATCACGCCGCACACCGGCTTCCTGGCCGAGGCCTATATCCTGACGAAGGAGGAAGGCGGGCGGCACACGCCGTTCTTCACGAACTACCGCCCGCAGTTCTACTTCCGGACGACGGACGTGACGGGCATCGTGAAGCTGCCCGAGGGCGTTGAGATGGTGATGCCGGGCGACAACGTGTCGATGGACGTGGAGCTGATCGCGCCGATCGCGATGGATGAGGGCCTGCGCTTCGCGATCCGCGAAGGCGGCCGCACCGTCGGCGCCGGCGTCGTCGCCAAGATCGTCAAGTAAGCGACGACAGAAGGGATACGGGCCACTCCGCCATGGACAGCCAGAACATCCGCATTCGCCTGAAGGCGTTCGATCACCGCGTGCTGGATGGCAGCACGCGGGAGATCGTCAACACGGCCAAGCGGACGGGTGCGCGGGTGCGCGGGCCCATCCCGCTGCCGACGCAGATCGAACGCTTCACCGTCAACCGCTCGCCGCACGTCGACAAGAAGTCGCGCGAGCAGTTCGAGATCCGCACGCACCGTCGCCTGCTCGATATCGTCGACCCCACCCCGCAGACCGTGGACGCGCTGATGAAGCTCGACCTCGCCTCCGGCGTGGACGTCGAGATCAAGCTCTGAGCGACGGATAAAGGACCGACATTATGTCCATCACAGGCCGTCAGGTTACGGGCCGTTCCGGGCTGATCGCCCGGAAGCTGGGGATGACCCGGCTTTTCAATGAGGACGGGTCCACCGTCCCTGTCACCGTTCTGCATGTCGACAACGTTCGCGTGATCGCGCAGCGCACGATGGAGAAGGATGGCTACGTCGCCGTCCAGATCGGCATCGGCGTGGCCAAGCCGAAGAACGTGACGAATCCGCAGAAGGGCCACTTCGCCAAGGCCGGCGTCGAAGCTCCCCGCAAGACGGTGGAGTTCCGCGTGGCCGAGGACGCGACGCTGGCGCCCGGTACGAAGCTCGGCATCGGGCATTTCGTCACCGGCCAGAAGATCGACGTCACGGGCGTGACCCAGGGCAAGGGCTTCGCCGGCGCCATGAAGCGCTGGAATTTCGCCGGTCTCGAAGCCTCGCACGGCGTCTCGATCAGCCACCGTTCGCATGGTTCGACCGGCAACCGCCAGGATCCGGGCAAGACCTTCAAGAACAAGAAGATGGCCGGCCACATGGGCGTCGAGCGCGTGACCACGCAGAACCTGGTCATCGCCGGGCACGATGCGGAGCGCGGGCTGCTTCTGGTGAAGGGGGCCGTTCCGGGCTCGAAGGGCAGCTACGTGCTGGTGCGCGACGCGGTGAAGCGCGCGCGCCATGCCGATGCGCCGTACCCGGCCGGTCTGGCCGCAGACGCTGGGGCGCAAGGGTAAAGATCATGGCGATCCAGCTTCCTGTCATCACTCTCGACAACGCCGCCGTCGGCCAGGTCGACCTGCCGGAGGCGCTGTTCGGCGTCGCCCCGCGGGCCGATATCATGGCCCGCGTGGTGCATTGGCAGCTTGCCAAGCGCCGCGCCGGGACCCACAAGGCCAAGGGCATGGGCGAGGTTTCCGGCACCACCAAGAAGCCGTACCGGCAGAAGGGCACCGGCAATGCGCGCCAGGGCTCCCTTCGTGCGCCGCAGTACCGCAAGGGTGGCGTCGTGCACGGGCCGGTGGTCCGCGACCACGGCTACAACCTGAACAAGAAGGTCCGCCGCCTCGGGCTGATCTGCGCGCTGTCCGCCAAGGTGGCGGCCGGCAAGCTGATCGTGCTCGACACGGCCACCGCCAGCGACGAGGCCAAGACCTCGGCGATGGTGGCGCAGCTGAAGAAGCTGGGCTGGGACAGCGCCCTGGTGGTGGATGCGACGGTGGATGCGGGCTTCGCCCGGGTCACCCGCAACATCCCGAAGATCGATGTGCTGCCGACCATCGGCGCCAATGTCTATGACATCCTGAACCACGACGTGCTCGCGGTGACGCGCGCCGGCCTCGAGGCTCTGGCGGCGCGGCTGAACGGCGCGACCAAGGAGTCCGAGGCATGAGCGAGACGGCAACCAAGCCGCGCGGCAAGGTCCTGTCCGCGGAGCGCCTGTACCAGGTCATCCTGGCGCCGGTGGTGACGGAGAAGGCGACGCGCCTGAACGAAAGCAGCCAGGTCACCTTCAAGGTGACGCTCGACGCGACCAAGCCGGAGATCCGGCAGGCGGTCGAGAAGCTGTTCAGCGTCAATGTCGAGGCGGTGAACACGCTGGTGATGAAGGGCAAGGCCAAGCGGTTCCGCGGTCGCAAGGGCCAGCGGTCCGATTGGAAGAAGGCGGTGGTCAAGCTGCAGGCCGGCCAGACCATCGACCTCACGACGGGGCTCGCGTAACGCCATGGCATTGAAGAATTTCAACCCGGTCACCCCGTCGCTGCGCGGGACGGTCCTGGTGGACCGTTCCGACCTGTGGAAGGGCAAGCCGGTCAAGGGCCTGACCGAGGGCAAGCCGCATTCGGGCGGCCGCAACAACCATGGCCGAACCACGGTCCGGTTCCGGGGCGGCGGACACAAGCAGTCCTACCGCATCGTCGACTTCAAGCGCCGCAAGTTCGATGTGGCGGCTGTGGTCGAGCGGCTGGAATACGACCCGAACCGCACCGCCTGGATCGCGCTGCTGAAGTATGCCGATGGCGAGCTGGCCTATATCATCGCGCCGCAGCGCCTGAAGGCGGGCGACAGCGTGGTGTCGGGCGAGAAGGTCGACATCAAGCCTGGCAATGCGATGCCGCTGGCGAATATCCCGGTCGGCACCATCATCCACTGCCTGGAGATGAAGCCGGGTGCGGGCGCCAAGATCGCGCGTTCGGCGGGCACCTTCTGCCAGCTGGTCGGCAAGGATGCCGGCTATGCGCAGGTCAAGCTGATGTCCGGTGAGGTTCGCCTGGTGCGGGCCGAGTGCATGGCCGCCATCGGCGCCGTGTCCAACCCGGACAACAGCAACCAGGAGATCGGCAAGGCCGGCCGCATGCGCTGGATGGGCTTCCGCCCGCATCAGCGCGGCGTGGTCATGAACCCGGTCGACCATCCGCATGGTGGTGGCGAGGGCCGGACCTCCGGTGGCCGCCATCCGGTTACCCCGTGGGGCAAGCCCACCAAGGGTGCCAAGACCCGTAACAACAAGCGTACGGACCGGCTCATCGTCCGGCGCCGCAACGCGACGAAGGGCTGACGGCAATGTCGCGCAGCGTCTGGAAGGGGCCGTTCGTCGACGGCTACCTGCTCAACAAGGCAGAGGCAGCCCGCGCTTCGGGTCGCAACGAGATCATCAAGATCTGGTCGCGCCGCAGCACGATCCTGCCGCAGTTCGTCGGTCTGACCTTCGGTGTCTACAACGGCAAGAAGTTCATCCCGGTGCAGGTGAACGAGAACATGGTGGGCCACAAGTTCGGCGAGTTCTCGCCGACGCGCACCTTCACCGGACATTCGTCCGACAAGAAGGCGAAGCGAGGCTGACATGAGCAAGCCGAAGCACGAGCGCGGGCTCGCAGAAACCGAGGCGCAGGCGATCGCGAAGAACATTCGCATCAGCCCGCGCAAGCTGAACCTGGTGGCGGGGCTGATCCGCGGCCGCACGGCGCAGGACGCCGTCGCGACGCTGACCTTCTCCAAGCGCCGGATCGCGCAGACGGTGAAGAAGACGCTCGAGAGCGCCATCGCCAATGCCGAGAACAACCACTCCCTGGATGTCGACCGCCTGGTCGTCACCAAGGCCGAGGTTGGGCGCGCCGTGGTGATGAAGCGTTTCCATGCGCGTGGCCGTGGCCGCTCCTCGCAGATCGAGAAGTGGTTCAGCCATCTGAAGATCGTTGTGGCGGAGCAGACCGTTGCGGCGCCGGCGGCACAGCAGGAGGCCGCGTAACATGGGTCACAAAGTCAATCCGATCGGTCTCCGGCTCGGCATCAACCGCACCTGGGACAGCCGCTGGTTCGCGGAGCGCGACTATGCGCGGATGCTGCATGAGGACCTGAAGCTGCGGAAGACGCTGCGCGAGCGCCTGAAGGGCGCCGGCGTTTCTCGCGTGGTCATCGAGCGTCCGGCGAAGAAGCCCCGCGTGACGATCCATGCCGCCCGTCCGGGCGTCGTGATCGGCAAGAAGGGCGCGGATATCGAGAACCTGCGCAAGGACCTGGCGAAGATGGCCGGGGCCGAGGTCTCGCTGAACATCGTCGAGATCCGCAAGCCGGAAATCGACAGCACGCTGGTCGCCGAGAGCATCGCGCAGCAGCTGGAGCGCCGCGTGGCATTCCGCCGTGCGATGAAGCGCGCCGTGCAGTCCGCCATGCGCCTCGGCGCCGGCGGCATCCGCATCAACTGCTCCGGCCGTCTGGGCGGGGCGGAGATTGCGCGCATGGAGTGGTACCGCGAAGGCCGTGTGCCGCTGCACACGCTGCGCGCGGATATCGATTTCGGCGTCGCCACCGCGAAGACCACCTACGGCACCTGCGGTGTCAAGGTGTGGATCTTCAAGGGCGAAGTCATGGCCCATGATCCGATGGCGCAGGACAAGCGCGCCGCGGAACAAGCCCCGCAGCGCTGAAGGTAACTGATCATGCTGCAGCCTAAGCGCACGACGTTTCGCAAGGCCCATAAGGGTCGCATCAAGGGTATCGCCCGTGGCGGCTTTACCCTGACCTTCGGCGGTTTCGGCCTGAAGGCGCTGGAGCCCGAGCGGGTGACGGCGCGGCAGATCGAGGCGGCGCGGCGCGCCATCACGCGCGCCATGAAGCGCCAGGGGCGGGTGTGGATCCGGATCTTCCCGGATGTGCCCGTCTCGACCAAGCCGGCCGAAGTCCGCATGGGCTCCGGCAAGGGCGCGCCGGAATACTGGGTGGCACGGGTGAAGCCGGGCCGCATCATGTTCGAGCTCGACGGTGTCTCTGGTGAGATCGCCCGTGAGGCGCTCGAGCTCGGGGCGGCGAAGCTGCCGATCAAGACGAAGATCGTGACGCGCCTCGGCGCCACGGCGGAGGCCTGAGATGGCGGAGACGAAGATCGCGGACGTGCGGGCCAAGACCCCGGACGAGCTGCAGGAGATGCTGGTGAGCCTGCGGAAGGAGCAGTTCAACCTGCGCTTCCAGCGGGCCACCGGTCAGCTCGAGGCGACGGGCCGCATCAAGCAGGTGCGGCGTGACATCGCGCGGGCGAAGACCATCATGGCCGAGCGCGCCCGCGCTTCGGCGAAGCAAGCTTAAGGGGTTCGGGCGATGCCGAGGCGCGTCCTCACGGGCCGGGTGGTCAGCGACAAGACCGACAAGACGATCACCGTCTTGGTCGAGCGTCGCGTGATGCATCCGCTCTACAAGAAGTTCATCCGCCGCTCCAAGCGGTACGCAGCGCATGACGCGGCGAACCTCTGCAAGGAAGGCGACCTGGTGTCGATCGAGGAATGCCGCCCGATCAGCAAGAACAAGTCCTGGCTCGTGATCGCGCGGAATGGCGATGCGGTGGAGCGTCCGGAGGGTTTCGAGGCCCCGGTCGTCGCCGCCAAGCCTGCCGCCGATGCGCCTGCTTCGGCCAGCTGAGGCGGAACGCACATGATCCAGGTCGAATCCAACCTCGACGTTGCCGACAATTCCGGCGCGCGCCGCGTCCAGTGCATCAAGGTGCTGGGCGGGTCGAAGCGTCGCACGGCTTCCGTCGGTGACATCATCGTCGTTTCCGTCAAGGAAGCGATTCCCCGCGCCAAGGTGAAGAAGGGCGAGGTGCATCGCGCCGTCATCGTCCGCACGGCCTATCCCGTGCGGCGCATCGACGGCACCGCGATCCGCTTCGACAACAATGCCGCGGTGCTGATCAACAAGCAGGGCGAGCCGATCGGAACCCGTATCTTCGGACCGGTCGTGCGCGAACTGCGTGGGCGCAAGTTCATGAAGATCATCTCGCTGGCGCCGGAGGTCCTGTAAGGCCATGGCCGCGAAGATCAAGAAGGGCGACCGGGTCGAGGTTCTCGCCGGTCGCGACAAGGGCAAGAAGGGCGATGTCATTCGCGTCGTGCCCGAGGAGAACCGCGCCTTCGTGCAGGGCGTGAACATGGTGAAGCGCCATACCAAGCCGCAGGGCATGGGCAAGCCGGGTGGGATCGTGGAGAAGGAGGGTCCGATCGACCTCTCCAACCTCGCGCTGATCGACCCGGTGTCCGGCAAGGCCACGCGGGTTGGCTTCAAGGTGCTTGAGGATGGCCGCAAGGTTCGCGTGGCCAGGCCTTCGGGTGAGGTGATCGACCGATGAGCGGTACCAAGAAGGGCGGCAAGGCTCCGGCCAAGTCCACCCCGCCGAAGAAGTCCAACGCGCCGGCCGCCGCCAAGGGTGGCGAGCAGCGCGTCGCGCCGGCCGCCCCGGCGGCGGTGGCCAAGGCCGGTGCGGCGCAGGCCTCGCCGTCCGAGCTGCCGCGCATGCGGCGCCGGTATGAGGACGAGATCCGCAAGGCGCTCTCCGCCGAGTTCGGCTACAAGAACCCGATGGAAGTGCCGAAGCTCGAGAAGATCGTCATCAACATGGGCGTGGGCGAGGCCGCCGGCGACCAGAAGAAGCTCGATGCGGCGGTGGCGGACCTGATGGCGATCTCCGGCCAGAAGCCGGTGAAGACCAAGGCGCGCAAGGCGATCGCGGGCTTCAAGATCCGCGAAGGCCAGGCGATCGGCTGCAAGGTCACGCTGCGCAAGGGCCGGATGTTCGAGTTCCTCGACCGCCTGGTGACGATTGCCCTGCCGCGCGTGCGCGACTTCCGTGGTATCCCGGGCAACCGTGGCTTTGACGGCCGTGGCAATTATGCCATGGGCCTGAAGGAGCAGATCGTGTTCCCCGAGATCAACTACGACAAGGTGGACACGGTGCGCGGCATGGACATCCAGTTCGTGACGACCGCCAAGACCGACAAGGAAGCCAAGGCCCTGCTCAAGGCCTTCGACCTTCCTTTCGCCAACTGATTTGGAAAACCGCCTGACATTGCGCCAGGCAGGTTCCGGAGGATTTTAGACGGCATGGCCAAGACCTCGTCTGTCGAGAAGAACAAGCGTCGTGAACGGCTCTCGAAGCTGCATGCGCCCAAGCGCGCCGCCCTCAAGGCGGTGGTGATGGACCGCGAGCTGCCGGTCGAGGAACGCTTCGAAGCGACGTTGAAGCTGGCGCAGCTGCCGCGCAACGGCGCGAAGATCCGCGTGCGCCTGCGCTGCGAGCTCACCGGCCGTCCCCGCGGTAACTACCGCAAGTTCAAGCTCAGCCGTAACCAGCTCCGTGATCTCGCCAATAACGGCCAGATCCCGGGTCTGGTTAAGGCCAGCTGGTAAGGAGGGCCGCGAATGTCGCTGTCCGATCCGCTGGGTGACATGCTCACCCGTATCCGCAACGCGCAGCGCGCACGGCAGAGCCGTTGCGTCGCGCCGGCCTCGAAGCTGCGGGAGAATGTGCTCGATGTGCTGAAGCGCGAGGGTTACATCCGCGCCTTCGCGACCGAGCAGCTCCGCCCGGGCATCAAGGTGATCAGCATCGAGCTGAAGTATTCCGAGGGCGAGCCCGCCATCAAGGAAATCTCCCGCGTGTCCAAGCCGGGACGCCGGGTCTACTCCAAGATCGCGGAGCTGCCGAAGTTCTACTCCGGCCTCGGCATCTCCATCCTGTCCACGCCGAAGGGCGTGATGAGCGACAATGAGGCCCGCGCTGCCAATGTTGGCGGCGAAGTCCTCTGCCGCGTGTTCTGACGGGAGGAGAAAGAATGTCTCGCGTCGGCAAATATCCGGTCCCGGTTCCGGCGGGCGTCCAGGTGGCGCTGCAGGACCGCAGGATCGTGGCCAAGGGCAAGAACGGCGAGCTTTCGCTGGACCTGACCGAGGAAGTTGATGTCACCATCGATGGTGGCCAGGTGGCGGTGGCGCCGCGTGGGTCGGACCGCAAGGCCCGGACCATGTGGGGCACCACGCGCAGCCTGATCCAGTCCATGGTGACGGGCGTCTCCACCGGCTTCACCCGGAACATGGAGATCACGGGCACCGGTTATCGTGCGGCCGTGCAGGGGAAGGAGCTGGTGCTCAACCTCGGCTACAGCCACGACATCCGCTATCCGATCCCGGCGGGCATCAAGATCACCTGCGAGAAGCCCACCTCCATCAAGGTGGAAGGCGCCGACAAGCGCCAGGTCGGCCAGGTGGCTTCCGAGATCCGCGCGTATCGTGGCCCGGAGCCCTACAAGGGCAAGGGCGTGCGCTACGACAACGAGGTGATCCTCCGGAAGGAGGGTAAGAAGAAGTAATGGCCCAGAAGAAGCTCGCACTGACGGAGCGCCGCCGTTCGCGGCTGCGCTACCAGCTCAAGATGAAGTCCGGTGGGCGCGTGCGCCTCTCGGTCTTCCGTTCTGGCCGGCACATCTATGCGCAGGTCATCGACGACAAGGCCGGCCGGACCGTGGCCGCGGCCTCCTCGCTCGAGAAGGCGATGCGCGATGAGCTGAAGACCGGCGCCGACAAGGACGCCGCGGCGGCCGTCGGCAAGCTGGTGGCGGAGCGCGCGCTCGCCGCCGGTATCGTGGAAGTGGTGTTCGATCGCGGGCCTTATATCTATCACGGCCGGGTCAAGGCGCTCGCGGAGGCTGCCCGCGAGGGCGGCCTCTCCTTCTGAGGAGTTCGGGAATGGCACGGGAACCCAGGAGCGGCGAGGGCGGCGGTGGCGGTGAGGGCGGCGATCGCCGTCGGGGCCGCGGTCGCGACCGCAACGAGAATCGGCAGGAGCGGCAGGACGGCGACGAGCTGAAGGACAAGCTCGTCACCATCAACCGCGTGGCCAAGGTGGTGAAGGGCGGCCGTCGCTTCAGCTTCGCGGCGCTCGTCGTCGTGGGCGACCAGAAGGGCCGCGTCGGCTGGGGTGCCGGCAAGGCGCGCGAGGTGCCGGAGGCGATCCGCAAGGCGACGGAGCGTGCCAAGCGCACGATGATCCGCGTGCCGATGCGCGAAGGCCGCACGCTGCACCACGACCAGGTCGGCGAGTTCGGCGCCGGCCGCGTCATCCTGCGCGCCGCACCGGCCGGCACCGGCATCATCGCCGGCGGCCCGATGCGCGCGGTCTTCGAGACGCTGGGCATGGGCGATGTCGTCGCCAAGTGCACCGGCACGACGAACCCGCATAACATGGTGAAGGCGACCTTCGCCGCGCTCGGCCGCTGCACCAGCCCGCGGGCTGTGGCCGCGCGCCGCGGCAAGAAGGTCTCGGACCTGCTGGGCCCGCGCAAGGATGCGGATCCGGCGGCGGAGGCGGTGGCCAATGTCTGAAAGCAAGAAGACCGTGAAGGTGACCCAGACCGGGTCGCCGATCGGCCGCAAGCCCGGTCAGCGCGAGACGCTGATCGGCCTCGGCCTCAACAAGATCCGCCGGAGCAGCGAGCTGGAGGATACTCCCGCGGTGCGCGGCATGATCCGGAAGGTCGCCCACCTGGTGAAGGTGGACGGGGAATAACATGAAGCTCAACGAAATCCGCGACAACGACGGCGCCCGGCCGAAGTTCAAGCGCATCGGCCGGGGCATCGGCTCCGGCAAGGGCAAGACCTCCGGTCGCGGCGTGAAGGGTCAGAAGGCCCGCACCGGCGTGACGCTGAATGGCTTCGAGGGCGGTCAGCTCCCGATCTATCGGCGCCTGCCGAAGCGTGGCTTCGTCAATCCCTTCCGCAAGCTCTACGCGCCGCTGAACCTAGGCGCGCTGGATAAGGCGATCGCCGATGGGCGCCTGCCGTCCGAGGGTGCGATCGATGAGGCGATGCTGCAGGCGGCGGGCGTGGTGCGCAGCGCGCCGCGCTATGCCGGCGTGCGGCTGCTGGCGACGGGCGAGATCACCCGCGCGGTGACGCTGACCGTCTCCGGCGCCTCCGCCGCCGCGGCGGCGGCTATCGCGGCTGCCGGCGGGACGCTGACCGTCCTGGTCGCGCCGGCCGAGACCGAAGCCACGGCCGAAGGCTGAGCCTTCAGCCAAGCTTTCGCCGCCCTTGCACCCACCGGGTGCGGGCGGCACGTTAGGGGAGCTGCGACGCGGCGTCCCGGGCCCGCCGTTCCGGCGAGGCTTGGGGGCGCCGCTTTCGCGAGGAGGGATCGCATATGGCGTCCGCCGCCGAACAGCTTGCGGCCAATCTGAATCTCGGGGTGCTGGCCAAGGCGACCGAGCTGAAGAACCGGCTGTGGTTCACCCTGGGTGCCTTGATCGTCTACCGGATTGGCTCCTACGTGCCGGTGCCGGGGATCGATGCCGGCGTCATGGCCGAGCTGCTGCAGCAGATGGGCGGCGGCATCCTGGGCATGTTCGACATGTTCACCGGCGGGTCGCTGGGGCGCATGACGATCTTCGCGCTGAACATCATGCCCTATATCTCGGCCAGCATCATCGTGCAGCTGATGACCGCCGCCATCCCGTCCTGGGAGGCCCTGAAAAAGGAAGGCGAGTCGGGCCGCAAGAAGCTGAACCAGTACACCCGCTACCTGACGCTCTTCATCGCGATCTTCCAGGCCTATGGCATCGCCGTGGGACTCGAGAGCCTGCGCGGCAGCTTTGGTGCCGCGGTGCATGATCCGGGCTGGTTCTTCCGCATCTCCTGCGTCATCACGCTGGTCGGCGGCACCATGTTCCTGATGTGGCTGGGCGAGCAGATCACCGCGCGCGGCATCGGCAATGGCATCAGCCTGATCATCTTCGCCGGCATCGTCGCCAATCTTCCGCATGCGCTGGCGGCGACGCTGGAGCTGGGCCGGACCGGGGCGCTGTCCACCTTCTTCATCATGGCCTTCCTGGCCATCGCGCTGCTGGTCATCGCCTTCGTGGTCTTCATCGAGCGCGCCCAGCGGCGCATCCCGGTGCAGTATCCGAAGCGCCAGGTCGGCAACCGGATGTTCGGCGGCGAGAACACGCACCTGCCGTTGAAGCTGAACACCGCCGGCGTGATGCCACCGATCTTCGCCTCCTCCCTGCTGCTGCTGCCGGCGACCTTCGCCGCCTTCCGCACGGACCAGACGGAGCAGAGCTGGGTCACGGATGTGGCAAACCTGCTGGCGCATGGCCAGCCGCTCTACATGGCGCTCTACCTCGCGCTGATCGTCTTCTTCGCCTTCTTCTACACGGCGGTGGTCTTCAACCCGCAGGAGACGGCGGACAATCTGCGCAAGTATGGCGGCTTCGTGCCGGGCATCCGGCCGGGCCTGCCGACGGCGCAGTATTTCGACCGGGTGCTGACGCGGCTGACGGCGGTGGGCGCCATCTACCTGGCCATCGTCTGCATCCTGCCGGAGCTGCTGATCGCGAATTACGGCGTGCCCTTCTATTTCGGCGGCACCTCGCTCCTGATCATCGTCTCCGTCACCATGGACACGGTGGCCCAGGTGCAGTCACATTTGTTCGCCCATCAGTATGAGGGGCTGATCAAGAAGGCGCGGCTGGGTGGCCGTGGCACGCAACCGGGGGGACGCGGTCGATGAGGTTGATCCTGCTGGGGCCCCCGGGCGCCGGCAAAGGTACCCAGGCGAAGCGGCTGGAGGAACGCTACGGCGTCGTCCAGATTGCCACCGGGGATATGCTGCGCGCCGAGGTGAAGTCGGGCTCCGCCATCGGCCGGGAGGCCAAGGCGATCATGGAGCGCGGCGAGCTGGTGCCGGACAGCATCCTGATCGGCATGCTGGCGGCCCGCGTGCAGGCGCCGGATGTGCAGAAGGGTTTCATCCTGGATGGCTTCCCGCGCACCGTGCCGCAGGCGCAGGCGCTGGACGGCATGCTGGCCGAGAAGGCGCTACCGCTCGACCAGGTGATCGAGCTGAAGGTGGATGACGCGGCGCTGGTCGAGCGAATCGCCGGCCGCTTCACCTGCGCCAAATGCGGCGAGGGCTACCACGACCGCTTCAAGGCGCCGAAGGTGGGCGGGGTCTGCGATGTCTGCGGCAGCACGGACTTCACCCGCCGCGCCGATGACAGGGCGGAGACGGTGGCCGCGCGGCTGGAGGCCTATCACCGCCAGACTGCGCCGCTGCTGCCGCACTACGCGGCGCAGGGGAAGCTGCAGCAGGTGGATGGCATGGCGGAGATGGACGAGGTGACGCGGCAATTGGCCGCGCTGCTCGACCGGAAACCGGTCTGACTTGACTCCCTTGGCGGGGGCGGTGTAGCACCCGGCCCCTGCGGTCCGGAGGTTCCTCCGGCCGCTCTTCGCCGTTGCATGCCTGATTGGGCCGGTCCGCAGAGTCGCGGATCCTGCCCAGGGTGGGCGGGGCCCCTGCGGGCCTGGTTGATGTCGGGCCGCAGGCCCAGTTTTTGGAGCGGGTCGTAGACCCGACGAGGAGAGAGGCACCGTGGCGCGTATCGCCGGCGTGAACATCCCAACCAACAAGCGGGTGCTCATCTCGCTCCGCTACATCTATGGCATCGGTCCGCAGAACGCGAAGGTGATCTGCGAGCAGCTCGGCATCCCCGAGGATCGCCGCGTGAACCAGATGACGGACGAAGAGATCCTCCGCGTGCGCGAGCTGATCGACCGGGAATACCGCGTCGAGGGCGACCTGCGGCGTGAAGAGGCGATGAACAAGAAGCGGCTGATGGACATGGCCTGCTACCGCGGCCTGCGTCACCGCAAGGGCCTGCCGGTCCGTGGCCAGCGCACGCATACCAATGCGCGCACCCGCAAGGGCAAGGCCGTGGCGATCGCGGGCAAGAAGAAGGTGACGAAGTAAGATGGCTCGCGAACCTCGCGCCGGCGCCGGCTCCCGCCCCCGCAAGAAGGAGAGGAAGAACATCTCCTCCGGCGTGGCGCATGTGCTCGCCTCCTTCAACAACACCGTGGTGACCATCACCGACGCGCAGGGCAATGCCATCGCCTGGTCGTCGGCCGGCAGCCAGGGCTTCAAGGGCAGCCGCAAGAGCACGCCCTATGCCGCCCAGGTCGCCGCCGAGGACGCCGGCAAGAAGGCGCGCGAGCACGGCATGGAGACGCTGGAGATCCAGGTCTCCGGTCCGGGTTCGGGCCGCGAATCCGCGCTGCGCGCGCTGCAGGCCGTCGGCTTCTATGTCACGGCCATCCGCGACGTGACGCCCATCCCGCACAATGGCTGCCGCCCCCGGAAGCGCCGCCGCGTCTGATGTGACGCGGCTGGTGCATCGGTGCAGGCAGGGGAATAGACCGTGATCGAGAAGAACTGGCGTTCGCTGATCGAGACCAAGAAGGACGTCGAGCTCGGCGCCGATCCGACGCGGCTCGCGACGCTGATCGCCGAGCCGCTGGAGCGCGGCTTCGGCATGACGCTGGGCAATGCGCTGCGTCGCATCCTGCTGTCCTCGCTCCAGGGCGCGGCCGTGACCGCGGTGCGCATCGACGGCGCGCTGCATGAATTCAGCAGCCTGCAGGGCGTGCGGGAGGATGTGACCGACATCGTCCTGAACGTGAAGCAGCTGGCCGTGCGCATGCAGGGCGATGGCCCGAAGCGCCTGCAGCTGACCGCGACCGGCCCCGGTGAGGTGACCGCCGGCCAGATCCAGACCACGGGCGACATCGAGATCGCGAATCCGGACCTGGTGATCTGCTCGCTCGATGACGGCGCCAAGCTGTCCATGGAGCTGACGGTCGACACCGGCAAGGGCTACGTGCCGGCCAGCGAGAACCGCCCCGAGGATGCGCCGATCGGCCTGATCCCGATCGATGCCATCTACTCCCCGGTGCGCCGCGTGGCCTACCAGGTGCAGCCGACCCGCGTCGGCCAGAAGACCGACTACGACAAGCTGGTCCTGACGGTCGAGACCGACGGCACGGTGACGCCGGAGGATGCGGTCGGCATCGCCGCGCGCATCCTGCAGGAGCAGCTGCAGCTCTTCATCAACTTCGAGGAGCCGCGCCAGCGTGTGGTGGAGGAGATCCGCGACGACCTCCCCTTCAACCGCAACCTGCTGCGCAAGGTCGACGAGCTGGAGCTCTCGGTCCGTTCGGCGAACTGCCTGAAGAACGACAACATCGTCTATATCGGCGATCTGGTTCAGAAGACCGAGCAGGAGATGCTCCGCACGCCGAACTTCGGCCGCAAGTCCCTGAACGAGATCAAGGAAGTCCTCGCCTCCATGGGCCTCGGCCTCGGCATCACCGTGCCGGGCTGGCCGCCCGAGAACATCGAGGACCTGGCGAAGAAGCTCGAAGAGCCCTTCTGAGGGCGGCTTCGGGCGGGCGGAGGGGCAGTCACGCTCCCCGACTAAGAGTGTGAAACTGCGCTGCACAAATACACCGGGTCCCCGCCGAGGCGGGGGTTCGGGTTCTCTAAGGAAACAGGACCATGCGTCACGGCGTATCCGGCCGTAAGCTCGGCGTTACCACCAGCCACCGGCTCGCGATGCTCCGCAGCATGGCGACCGCCCTGCTGAAGCACGAGCAGATCTCCACCACCCTGCCGAAGGCGAAGGAGCTGCGCCCCTATGTCGAGCGCATCATCACGCTCGGCAAGCGCGGCGACCTGCACGCCCGCCGCCAGGCCTATGCGCAGATCCGCGACCCGAAGGTGGTCGACAAGCTGTTCTCCACCATCGCGGATCGCTACAAGACCCGTGCCGGCGGCTATACCCGCGTGCTGAAGGCCGGCGTCCGCTACGGCGATGCGGCCGATATGGCGGTGATCGAGCTGATCGAGCGCGATGTCGCGGCCAAGGGCCTCGACAGCGGCCCGCGGCCGGAGACGGTGCCGAGCGAGGCGGACGAGGCGTAAGCCTCTCCCCCTTACCGAGCCGAGAGATAGGGCGCCGCAAGGCGCCCTTTTTCATGGGCGCCAGTTTCATGCGTGCCACCCATGGGTAAATCCTGTCACCGCCATAGGTTCATCCGGGGTTGAGGCCATGATTCCGGTTTCGCTATGGTTCGCGCAGCAGGCCGGCGCACGGGCGTTGTGGCCTGGTGGCAATGCAGCGGGATGCGTGGCGGATGGCGAAGGAACCGGCGGATCGGCTCAGCACGCTGAATGACAATCTTCTGGACCAGGTAACGGGCGGATGGGTGCCCCCGGGCCTGATCATCGCGACAAATCCGCACGCCTTCCCGGATGGCCCGCAACCGCCGAACCTCGACGACACCATCGTCAGCACCGACCGTGCGAACGTGATCAATGCCGGCGGCGGGGCCGATGGCATCGTCACGGGCGACTACCAGGACTTCATCCATGCGGGTGAAGGCGCCGATTCGGTGCTCGCGGGCGGCGGCGACGATGTGATCCGCGGGGAGCAGGGCGCCGACCTGCTCTTCGGCGAACGGGGCAATGACCTATTCCTCTGGCGCAGCGGCGACGGGGCTGACACCATCGTAGGGGGGCAGGGCACCGATACACTGGGGCTGACCCTCAACGCGCAGGTCTCGCTCGAGGATGTCTTCGCCGGCCTGCAGATGGCGCCCGGCGGCAGCGCGCGGATCGAGGGCGATCGCATTGTCCTGGAGGGCGAGGCGGCGACGCTGACCGTCGAGGGCACCCGGCTCTCCCTGTTCCAGATCGAGTATATCCAGCTCACGGTGGAATCTCTGGAAGGCTTCGCCGGCAACGACATCCGGACCGGCCATGACAGGGCCCAGATCCTGACCGGGGAGGGCGGGGACGATACGCTCGAAGGGGCGGGTGGGCAGGATACGATCGCCGCCGGCGCGGGCGATGACGTCATCGTCTGGTCGCCCGGCGACGGCAATGACTGGGTTTCGGGCGGGGATGGGCGCGACACGCTGCTGCTCAACCTCCCCATCTCCTATCCGCTGGAGCAGGTACTGGCGGGCATCGAGATGGCCGAGGGCGGTCCACGCCCCACAATCGTCGGGGACCAGATCTCGCTGCAGGGGGCGGGCACCCTCACCATCGGCGGCGAGACGATCCAGTTCTCCGGGATCGAGAGCATCCGCCTCTCGCCGGTCGCGGCGGGCACGGCGGAGCGTGACCTGATCCTCGGGCGCTCGATCGGCGAGGCGATCACGGGGGAGGCGGGCAACGACACCCTGATCGGCCAGGGCGGGGCGGACCGCATCGAGGGGGATGCGGGCTCCGACCTGATCATCTGGTCGTCCGGCGATGGCTCGGACACGATCGATGGCGGGACCGGCGTGGACACGCTGCGGCTGGAGGATTCCGGCTTCGCGACGGCGCAGGACCTGCTTGGCGCCATGGCTCTGCGGCCCGGCAGCCCGATGCCCCTGATCCTGCCCGATGGCCGCCTGCAGGTCGCTGGCGCGACAGGCACGATCGTCGTGCAGGGCCAGATCATCGAGTTCAGCAACATCGAATACATCGAGCTCGGCGGCTACATGTACTTGGAGGGCCGAGGGGGCTGATCCGCGGCGGCTGGATCACTCCTCCCGCGCCACATGCCGCCGCAGTTCCGGCCCGGGCACCAGGCAGGTCTCGGTCCGCCCGAACAGGCGGTAGCGGTTGCGGGCGAGGCGGTCATAGAGCCAGTCGCGCAGCCGCTTCGGCACATGCCGCAGATGCCGCGCCCAGCCATGGCGCGGCAGCCGGGACAGCACCTGGATCGCCGCATCGGACTTCATATAGGCGATGCCGTCGATCACCACGGCATTGCTCTCCGGCATCACCGGGTCGATGCCCAGCAGCCCCGCCAGGCGCCGGCCCAGGGGATCCTGCACGGCGGTGAATCGGAAGCGCGCGGCCGGGTCCCGCGCCGCAACGAAGCGGAAGGCGGCGGAGCAGATCACGCAGACGCCGTCATAGAGCACGGTGCCATCCGGGATATCCCGCACCGGCCGTGGCGCCCAGCGATCCTGGCTCATGGCCGCCGCGCCCCGCGCAACTCCAGCCGCGTCAGCCAGAAGCCCGCGCCGATGATGATGGCCACCCCCAGCAGCATCCCCGGCTCCGGCACCTCGTCGAAGACCAGCCAGCCGAAGAGGATGGCCCAGAGGATCATGGCATATTGCCAGGGCACCACGACCGGCGCCGGCGCCAGCGCCAGGGACCGGGTGACGGCCAGGTGCGCCGCCACCCCCACCACGCCCAGCAGCATCAGCAGTCCCGCATCCACCCAGCTCACCGGCACCCAGCCGAAGGGCGCCAGCACCAGGCCCAGGATCAGCGCCGCGCCCATCTGGTAGGTGGCCAGCACGGTGGCGGAGGTGCCGCGCAATTCCCGCGTCGCCAGCAGATAGCCGGAATAGAGCAGGGTCCCGCCGATCGCGACCAGCGTCGGCAGCACGCCATTGTCCAGCCCCGCGCCGAGGGCCACCACCACGCCGACGAAGCCCAGCACCACCGCCGCGAAGCGCCGGCGCTCCAGCCGCTCCCCCAGCAGCAGGGCGCTGCCGAGCGCGACATAGATCGGGGTGGCCATCCAGAAGGCCATGGTATCGGCCAGCGGCATCATGGAGACCGCCCAGTAGAAGGCCGAAACCTCCAGCGTGCCGCAGGCGATCCGCACCATCTGCAGCCGGGGGCGGGGCGGCCGCAGCAGGTGCTCCGCCCCCTCCCGCGCGATCAGCGGTGCCAGCACCAGCAGGGCGGCGAGGCTGCGCAGCACCAGCACCTGCGCCACGGCATAGGTGGCGACCAGCCATTTGCCGAGCACATCGTTCAGCGAGAAGCCCAGTACCGCCACCGACATCAGCAGGATGCCGGCGAGGTTGCGGTTGGCGGCCTGTCTGGGCATCCGATTCAGACCTCCGGTGCTCGGCCCGTGCCGGGCCTGCGCCCTGCGGTCATCGGATGCCTCACTCCGCGCGGATATTCGCCTCGCGCACCAGGCGCGCCATGCTCTCGCGCCCCTCGGTGACGAAGCGGGCGAAGTCGGCGGGGCGGGTGGCCATGGGAACGCAGCCGATCTGCACCAGGCGCTCCCGGATGGCCGGCACGGCCACCGCCTCCACCAAGGCATCGGACAGCGCCTGCACCACGGCCGGCGGCGTGCCGGCGGGGCCGAACAGGCCCGCCCATTCATTGGACTCGAAGCCCGCATAGCCGGACTCGGCAATGGTCGGCACATCCGGCCGGCTTTCCACCCGCGCCAGCGTCCCCACCGCCAGGAAGCGCGCCCGCCCCCCATCGGCCACCGGCCCGGCGGAGACGAGGGTGGTGAAGACCGCGTCGATGGCCCCCGAGGCCAGGTCCTGCGCCGCCGCCGCGCCGCCGCGATAGGGCACGTGGATCACCTCGATGCCCGCCCGCTTGGCGAAGGCCACCAGCCCGAGGTGGCCGGCGGTCGCATTGCCCTGCGTGCCCACCGTGATCGCCCCCGGCCGCGCCTTCGCCGCCGCGACGAATTCCGCCAGCGTGGTCGCGGGGAAATCGTTCTTCACCGCGATGGCGGAGGGGAAGGTGACGACCAGGCTGATCGGCGTGAAGGCCGTGGCATAGTCGAAGGGCAGCCGCGGCAGCAGCGAGGGATTCACGATGTGGGAGGAGGCATCCCACAGGAAGCTGTGCCCATCCGTGGCGCGCGCGATCTCCCCGCCGCCGAGGCTGCCGCTGGCGCCGGTGCGGTTCTCCACCACGAAATTCTGTCCCAGCTTCTGCCCCATATGCGGCGTGATCACCCGCGCCGCGCTGTCCGCCGCGCCGCCGGCGGCGAAGGGCACGATCATGCGGATGGAACGCTGCGGCCAGGCGGCCTGGGCGCGGGCCTGACTCGCCAGGGCAAGGGCAGGGGCGGCGGCCAGCAGGGCGCGGCGGGTCGGGTGCATGGGGTCTCTCCAGTCAGGGAATTGGGTCAGCCGACCTCGATCTTCGCGTCGCGCACCAGCCGGCCCATGATCTCCCGCTGCTCCGCCACATAGCGGGCGAAGACGGGGGGTTCGGTGCCGACCGGCAGCGCGCCCAGCGTCTCCAGCCGCGCGCGGACATTGGCATCGGCCAGCGCATGCCGGGCCGCCTCGTAGAGCCGCTGCGTCACGGCCGGCGGCAGGCCGGCGGGGGCATAGAGGCCGTTCCATTCGTTCAGCTCATAGCCGGCAAAGCCCTGCTCGGCGACGGTCGGAACCTCCGGCATGCTGGGGATGCGCGTGGCGGTGCTGACGGCCAGCGCCCGCAGCCGCCCGTCCCGCGCCAATTGCAGGGAGGAGGAGACGGTGCCGAAGACGAAGCTGATGGCGCCGCCGAGCAGGTCCTGCAGCGCCGGCGTGCCGCCGCGATAGGGCACGTGCTGGATCTCCAGCCCTGCCCGGTTGAGAAACAGCGCCGCCGCCAGATGCGCGGCCGTGGCATTGCCCGAGGACCCGTAGGACAGCGTGCCCGCTCGCGCCTTCGCCCATTCGACGAATTCCGGCAGCGTCTTCGCCGGCACCACGGCCGGGTTCACCACCAGCAATTGCGGCAGCACCACCACCTGGCTGACCGGGGTGAAGGCGGTGGCATAGTCGAAGGACAGGCCGCGCAGCAGGTGCGGGTTCACCGTATGCGCCAGGGCGTCGATCATGATGGTCTGGCCATCCGGCGCGCTGCGCGCCAGCTCCGCAGCCGCGATGGATCCGCCGGCCCCGGCCCGGTTCTCCACCACCACCGGCTGGCCGAGGAAGGCCCCCATGGGTGTGGCCAGGAGGCGGGAGGTGGTGTCCACGCCGCCGCCGGGCGGGTAGGGGGCCAGCAGGCGGATCGGCCGCGCCGGCGCCCATTGCGCCGCCGCGCCTCGCCCCAGGAAGGGCACGGCCAGCAGGCCGGCGCCGAGGCCGCGTCGGGTGAGGTTGGTCATGGCGCGATCCTCCGCATTGCTTGCGCGCAACATGCCCGGGCGCACCGGTTCCCGCCACCCTGGATCGGGCTAGAATGGGCCGATGAGCAAAGCGCCCGATCTCTTCGGCAGCGTCGCGGCCGAGGCCCCGGCCACCCCGCCCGGCCCCCGCCCCCTGGCCGACCGGCTGCGGCCGCGCCAGCTGGGGGAGGTCGTGGGCCAGGACCAGCTGGTGGGGCCGGAAGGCGCGGTCACCGGCATGCTGGCCCGTGGCAGTCTTTCCTCCATCATCCTCTGGGGGCCGCCGGGGGTGGGGAAGACCACCATCGCGCGGCTGCTGGCGGAAGCGGCGGGCCTGTCCTTCGTCGCGCTCTCCGCCGTCTTCTCGGGCGTCGCCGATCTCAAGCGCGCCTTCGACGAGGCGCGGGCCAGGCGGTCCAATGGCCGTGGCACGCTGCTCTTCGTGGACGAGATCCATCGCTTCAACCGCGCCCAGCAGGACGGTTTTCTGCCAGTCGTCGAGGACGGGACCGTCACGCTGGTCGGCGCGACGACGGAAAACCCCTCCTTCGCCCTGAACGGCGCGCTGCTGTCGCGCTGCCAGGTGCTGGTGCTGAAGCGGCTGGATGCGGCGGCGCTGGCCGACCTCATGGCCCGTGCCGAGGCCGAAGAGGCGCGCACCCTGCCGCTGACACCGGAGGCGCGCGACAGCCTGGCCGGCATGGCGGATGGCGATGGCCGCTACCTGCTGAACATGGTGGAACAACTGCTGTCCCTGCCGCCGGGCGGCCCGCCGCTGGACCCCGCGGCGCTCGCCGCGCTGCTGGCGAAGCGCGCCGCGCTGTATGACAAGGATCGGGAGGAGCACTACAACCTGATCTCCGCGCTGCATAAATCGCTACGCGGCTCGGACCCGGATGCGGCGCTCTACTGGTTCGCGCGCATGCTCACGGGTGGCGAGGACCCGCGCTACATCGCCCGCCGGCTGCTGCGTTTTGCGAGTGAGGATGTGGGGATGGCCGATCCCCGGGCGCTGCAGATCGCCCTGGCGGGGTGGGAGGCCTATGAGCGGCTGGGCTCGCCGGAGGGGGAGCTGGCGCTGGCGCAGGTCGTCGTGCATCTCGGCACAGCTCCGAAGTCCAATGCGCTCTATGCCGGCTTCGGGGCCGCGATGCGCGCCGCGAAGGAAACCGGCAGCCTGATGCCGCCGCCGAATATCCTGAACGCGCCGACCAAGCTGATGAAGCAGCTCGGCTACGGCGAGGGCTACGAATACGACCACGACGCCGACGAAGGTTTTTCCGGTGCCGACTACTGGCCGCCGGGGATGCAGAGACAGCGCTTCTACAGCCCGACCGAGCGCGGCGCGGAGGCGGCGGTGGCGGCGCGGATGGCGGAATGGGATGCGCTGCGCAAGCGGAAGCGCAAGCGATGAAGCCGTCACGCACCAAAAGCCCTCTCCCCCCAGCGGGGGGAGAGGGTTGGGTGAGGGGGGCCTCGGCGTCGCAGGCGCATCATCGCCCTCGCGCAGCCGAGGCCCAGCCCGCGTGAAAAACCTCCTCCTCGTCGCCCTCGGCGGCGCCCTCGGCTCCGTCCTGCGCTACGCCATCTCGCTGCTCGCCGTCGAACAGTTCGGCACGGCCTTTCCCTGGGGCACGCTCGCCGTGAATATCCTGGGCAGCGCCGCCATCGGCCTGGCGGCCGCGCTGGGCGTGCAGGGGGAGTTGCGGCTGCTGCTGGTCACCGGCGTGCTCGGCGGCTTCACCACCTTCTCCGCCTTCAGCCTGGAGACGGGGCTGCTCTTCGAGCGCAGCCCCTGGCTCGCCGCTGCCTATGTCGCGGCCTCCCTGATCCTCGGCCTGGCCGCCTTCGCGCTGACCTACGGGCTATTCCGCCGGTAGCCTATTCATCCGCATCCACGGCATTCGCCATGAAGCGGCGCCGATGCAGCGCGGCGCTGCCGAACTGGTTCGCCAGCACCATCGCCTTCCGCAGATACAGGCCGACATCGTATTCGTCGGTATAGCCGATGGCGCCATGCAGCTGCACCGCGGCGCGCGTCACCAGCAGCGAGGCCTCCGCCGCCCGCACCTTGGCCCGCGAGACGGCCGCGCGGCGCGCGGCGGGGGCCGCGCCGGCATCGAGCGTGGCGGCCGCGGCCTCCACGCTGGCGCGGGTCAGCGTCACCTGGATCTGCAGATCCACCGCGCGGTGCTGCAGCGCCTGGAAGCTGCCGATCGGCTTGCCGAATTGCTGGCGGGTGCGGAGGTAGTCGAGCGTCATCGCGAAGGCGCGCTCCATCACGCCCAGAAGCATGGCGGCGGTCGCCAGCGTCGCCTCGTCCAGCGCCTGTGCCAGCGCCGCTTCGGGCAGTGTGCCGATGCGGGTGCCGGGGCCGGCGACGGTGCCGTAGTGCCCGCCATCCTGGGTCTCGACGATCTCGGGCTTCGCCTCCACCGCATGCAGCGCGAGGCTGCCCTCCTCCCGCACCGGGAGCAGGAAGCGCGATGCGCCGGCCGCCATCGGCACGAAGAGTCGCGCCGCATCCGGCGTGCCCGGCGCCTCCAGCGTGTCGGCGCGTTCCTGCCAGGCGACCAGCGGCAACGCCTCGCCGGCCAGCAGCGCCTCCAGCCCCGTGGTATCGCCGCATCCCGCCAGCAGCGCGGCCGAGAGCACGCCCGGCACCAGCGGCTCCGGCGCCAGGCCGCGGCCGAGCTCCTCCGCCAGCGCGCAGTATTCGGCCATGCCGAGGCCGATGCCGCCGAGCTCTTCCGGCACGCGCAGCCCGACCCAGCCCATCTCCGCCATCTGCCGCCACAGCGCGGCATCGAAGCCGGGCCGCGTGAAGCGCAGCGCGCGGACTCGGGACAGGTCGCCGCCGCGCGGGGCGACGGCGCCGGCGCTGTCACGGATCATCTCGACCATGCTCATGCGACGATGCCCGCCTGGGCCAGCCGCTCCGCCTCCGTGGCCTCCGTGCCGAGCCACTCGGACAGCACCTCCGCCGTATGCTGCCCCAACCTGGGCGGCGCGCGGGTATAGGCGACGGGCGTGTCGGAGAAGCGCACGGGGTTGGCGATGGTCGGCGCGCCATCCGGCGTCTGCGCAAAAACCTCGCGGTGCCGGATCTGCGGGTCTTCCGCCACCGCGGCGAAATCGTTGATCGGGCCGGAGGAGACGCCGACGGCGTTCAGCGCATCCATCCACTCCCGCGCCCGCCGTTTCAGGAAGGCGTCCTGCAGGATCGGCAGCAGCACGTCCCGATGCGCCATGCGCTGCGGATTGGTGGCGAAACGCGGGTCCGCCGGCACGCCCAGCACCTGGCAAAGATTGGCGAATTGCCGGTCATTCCCCACCGCCACCATCAGCGGCCGGTCGGCAGTCGAAAAAGCCTGCCAGGGCGTGTTGATCTGCGAGGCCGTGCCCGCCCGCACCGGCATGCGGCCGGAGACCAGGTGGTTCATCGCGATATGCGAATGCGCCGCCACCTGCGCATCCAGCAGCGCCAGGTCGATATGCTGCCCCTTGCCGCTCACCGTATCCCGGTGATGCAGCGCGGCCAGGATGGCGACGGTGGCATACATCCCCGCATTGATATCCGACACGCTGTAGCCCACCACGGCGGGGCCTTCGCCCGGCTCGCCATCGGCCACGCCGGTCACGCTCATCAGCCCGGACATCGCCTGGAAGATCGGGTCGTAGCCGGGCAGGGCGGCATAGGGGCCGGACTGGCCGAAGCCGGTGATGGAGCAATAGACCAGCTTCGGATTCACCGCGGCCAGTGAGGCGTAATCCAGCCCGTATTTCTTCAAGCCGCCCGTCTTGAAGTTCTCGATGAAGACATCGGCCTTGGCCGCCATGGCGCGCAGCAGCGCCGCGCCCTCGGGCTTGGCGATATCCAGCGCGATGGAGCGCTTGTTGCGGTTCATCGCCAGGAAGGACGACGTCTCCCCGACCGGCTTCCCATCCGGCCCGGTCTTGCGAAACCCCATGCGCCGCACATCGTCGCCGCCGCCAGGCTGCTCGATCTTCACCACCTCCGCGCCGAAGTCGCCCAGCATCTGCGCCGCCCAGGGCCCGGCGAAGACGCGCGTCATGTCCAGCACGCGGATTTTTGGGAGCGCACTCATGCAGGAAGTTCCAGAAGGCTGCGGGACAGGACATTTCGTAAAATTTCGGAGGAGCCGCCGAAGATGGTCGAGGGCCGCGCCAGCAGGAATTGTCCGGCGGGATGCAGCGCCGGGCCGGGCATCGGATGCAGCAGCCCCGCGTTCTCACCTGCCATCTCCAGCTGCGCATCGGTGATGCGCTGGAACAGCTCTGTAGCGACGATCTTGAGGATCGAGACCTCCGCCCCCAGCGTCTCGCCGCGTTTCAATGCCGCCGAGTACCGCTCGTACAGCGCCTTCAGATCCGCCAGCTCCAGCCGGAAGCGCGCATACTGATCGAGGAAGGCCGGATCCTCCGCCCGCCCCATCGCCTCCGCCAGCCGCTTCAGGGCGGCCAGCCCGTTGGCGGAGAGGCGGGGGGAGCCGATGGCGATGCGCTCGAACCCCAGCAGCGCCTTGGCATAGGTCCAGCCCTTGTTGACCTCGCCCACCAGCATGTCCTTGGGCACGCGGACATTGTCGAAGAAGACCTCGCAGAACTCGTCATGCAGGTCGAGGTTCAGGATCGGCCGCACGCTGATGCCAGGGCTGTCCATCGGCAGGAGCAGGAAGGAAATGCCCTCCTGCTTCTTCACGGACTTGTCCGTGCGGGCGAGCACAAAGATCCAGTTGGCGTCGTTGGCGAAGGTGATCCAGGTCTTCTGGCCGTTCAGCACCCAGTGGTCGCCGGCATCCACCGCCTCCAGCCGCAGCGCCGCCAGGTCCGATCCCGCATTCGGCTCGGAATAGCCCTGCGCCCAGATATCCTCTCCCGAGAGGATGCGCGGCAGGAAGCGCGCCTGCTGTTCGGCGGAGCCGTGCTTGATGAGCAGCGGCCCCAGCATCAGCACGCCCATGTCGCTGATCCGCGGCGCGCCATGGCGCTCCAGCTCCTCGATCAGGATCAGCTGCCTGGCCGCATCCAGCCCCATGCCGCCGTGTTCCACCGGCCAGGCGGGCGCCAGCCAGCCCTTCTCGGACAGTTTCAGGTACCAGGGCTTATTGTCCCGCCAATGCAGGCGGCGCTGCGGGTGGCGCAGCTCGGGCGGGCAGTTCGCCTCGATCCAGGCGCGGACGTTTGTGCGGAAGGCCGCCTCGTCCAGCGCATCCAGGCTCTCGGCCATTTTTCCCCCGTTTAGGTCAATTGCATGACCTTTATCCAGCGCCTGCGCGACTGTCCATCCCGTGCTATGGCCCGTTGCATGACCGTGCAGTTGAAGAAAGTCGCCGCCGATGAGGGCGACACCCGTCTGGACCGCTGGCTGAAACGCCATGTGCCGGCCCTTACCCAGGGCGCCGTGCAGAAGATGCTGCGGACCGGCCAGATCCGCGTCGATGGCAAGCGGGCGGAGGCGAATACCCGCCTGCTGGCGGGTCAGGAGGTCCGCATCCCGCCCATCGCCGAGAACCCGAACGCCGCCTTGCCGCGCACGCCAAAACCGGTGGATGAGCGGGACGCCAAGGCCCTGCTGCGGATGATCATCCACAAGGATGCCGAGGTGCTGGTGCTGGACAAGCCGCATGGCCTGCCCGTGCAGGGCGGCCCGGGCATCACCAAGCACCTGGACGGGATGCTGGACGCGCTGCAGCTGGATGCCGCCGAGCGCCCGCGCCTGGTGCATCGCCTCGACCGCGACACCTCCGGCGTGCTGGTGCTGGCGCGCACCGTGGGCTCGGCCGCGAAACTCGCCGCCGCCTTCCGCACGCGGGAGGTGGAGAAGACCTACTGGGCCGTGGTCCTCGGCGAGCCCAGCCCGCCGGCCGGCCGCATCAACATGGCGCTGATCCGCCAGGGCGGCCCGCGCGGCGAACGCACGGCGCCGGCCGAGCAGGGCGATGACGGCGTCCATGCCATCACCGATTTCCGCACGCTGGACGCCGTGCGCCGCAAGGCCGCCTGGCTGGAGATGAAGCCGCTGACCGGCCGCACCCACCAGCTGCGCGTGCATGCGGCGGAGGCGCTGGGCTGCCCGATTGTCTCGGACGGCAAGTATGGCGGCATGGCCGCGCATATGGAGGGGCTGCCCGCGCAGCTGCACCTGCATGCCCGCGCGCTGCGCCTGCCGCATCCCACCGGCGGCTACCTGGAAGTGGCCGCGCCCCTGCCGCAGCACATGAAGGAGACCTTTGCCTTTCTCGGCTTCGAGGCGCCGCGCACGCCAAAGCCGCGCCGGGTGAGTTGAAGGGCGCGGCCGCATTCTGGTGACCTGGGGATGGTAGGATGGCGCCCATGATCGCTCCCACCGCCTCCCCCCGCCGCCGGCGCCGCTGGCCCTGGATCCTCCTGGCCGTCGTCATCGGCCTGTCGGCGATCGGCCTCGGCGCCGCGCTGCTGCTGCTGGATGCCGAGTCGCTGCGGCCCCGCCTGGTGTCCGCGGTGGAACGCGCCACCGGCCGCAGCTTCACCGTCGGCGAGATGCGCCTCGCCCTGTCGCTGGTTCCCACCGTGGAGCTGCGCGACGTCGCCCTCTCAAACCCCGAGGGCGCCAGCCGCCCCAATATGCTGACCGCCAGCCGGGTGCAGGTGCAGGCCGCGCTGCTGCCGCTGCTGTCGCGCGAGATCCGCATCTCCCGCATCGAGCTGGAGCAGCCGGACCTGCTGCTGGAGGTCGATGCCCAGGGCCGCGGCAACTGGCAATTCGCCCGCGCCCCGCGCGAGGCCGCCCCCGCCGACCCTGCCCCGGAACAGGCGGTGCGGGAGGCGCTGGCCCTTGGCGTGGACGCGCTGCGGCTGGAGCGCGGCCGCATCGGCTGGCGCGATGCCCGCAACGGCATGGCGGAGACGGTGGAGATCACCCGCCTCGACGCCACCGCGCCGCTCGGCGGCGGGATGACCGCACAGGGCGAGGTGGTTTTGCGTGGGCAGGCCGTTGCGCTGCGGGCCGAGACCGGCGGCCTCGCGGCCTTCGGCGGGGCTGAGGCCTGGCCGATCACCGCGACCTTCGGCATCGCCGGTGCCGAAGCGAAGGTGAACGGCACGCTCACCGGCCAGGCCTGGACCGGCACGGCGGAAGCGCAGGTGCCGGAGCTCGCGCGGCTCGCTCCCCTGGTGCCGGGCACCACCCTTCCGCCGCTGCGCGCGGTGACGGCCTCCGCCGCCGCCTCCGGCACCGGCGGCGCGGTGTCCGAAATCCGTGACCTGAAGCTGGCGGCCGGTGAATCGGATCTCGCCACGCTGCGCCCCGGCCTGGTCCTGCGCCGCGCCGAACTGGCTGCGCCGGGGCTGGAGACGCCGATCACCCTCTCGGGCGAGCTGGTGCTGGATGGCCAGCCGCTGCGCCTGGCCGGCACCGCCGGCACGCCCGCTCTGCTGCTGGCGGGCGCCACCGGCCCGCTGCCGCTGGATCTGCGGCTGGAAGGGCAGGGGATCGCCGGCACGGCCCGCGGGACCATCGCCCAGCCGCGCACCCTGCAAGGCCTGAACCTCGCCGTGACGGCGGAGGCGGCGGAGCTCGCCCCCTTCGGCCTGCGCGGCGCCGGGCGCATCGCCGGGCAATTGGCGATGCCGGGCCCGGGGCTGGCCGGCGGCGCCCGCCTCACCGGCCTGACCGCCAGCCTCCCGGCCGCCGAGATGCAGGGCGAGCTGGCGCTGGCCGGCGGCGCGCGCACCAATGTCACCGGCAGCCTGGCCTTCTCCCGCCTCGATCTCGATGCGCTGCTGGCGGCGAGGGCGCCCACGGCCCCGGCGGCGCCTGGCACCGCTGCGGCGCCGGCCCCCACGCCCGCCCCGGCGCCGGCCGACAGCCGGATGATCCCGGCGACGCCGCTGCCCTTCGCGGCGCTGCGCGGCTTCGATGCCGACCTCCGGCTGACGGCCCCTGCCGTCACCTATGGCGGGCAGTCCTGGCGGCAGGTCTCGGCGCGGCTGGTGCAGGAGGCCGGCAAGGCCCGGCTGGCGCCCCTCTCGGCCCAGACACCCGCCGGCCCGCTGGCGCTGGAGATCGAGGCCGATGCCACCCAGACCCCGCCGCAGCTGCGCGTGGTGGCGCGCTCGCCGGGCCTCGACCTCGCTGCGCTGTCCCGCGCGGCGGGGCGGGACCCGCTGCTGAATGGCCGCGCCCAGCTGGATGCGGACCTGTCCGGGCAGGGTGGGGATCTGCGCGCCGTGGCGGCGACGGCGGGCGGGCATCTGGGGCTCGCCTTGGTCGATGGCAGCGTGCCGCGCCGCCTGCTGCGCGCCCTGCCGCAGCAGGTGCTCGGCGCCGTGCTGCCCGCCGGCGATGGCGACATTCCGCTGCGCTGCTTCGCGCTGCGGGCGCCCGCCGGCGGCGGCGTGCTGCGGCTGGAGACTCTCTATGCCGAGGGCGCGCTCGGGCGGGTCGGCGGCCCCGGAACCATCGACATGCGGGACGAGACCCTGGCCGTGCGGCTGCAGACGGATCTGCGCACCGCGCGCATCGCGCTGCGCGCGCCGGTGAATATCGCCGGCCGCTGGAACGCGCCGCGCGTCGGCGTGGAGCCCAGCGCGGCGGCGGCGGCGGGCATCGGCGCCTTCCTCTCGCAGCAGGAAACGCCGGATCGCAACCTGCAGGCCCTCGCGCAGATCCTGGGCGCCGCCGGCAATCGCGGCGCGGCGGCGCCCGCCCTCGGCAGTTGCGAGCCCGCCCTGGCGGCGGCGCGCGGCGGCGCGGAGGGGCCGGCGCCGACCAGCGCCGGCGCGCCGGAAGCCCCGGCGGCGGAGGCGGCGCCCGAGCCGGCGCAGCGCGCCCCGAATGCGGCCGACCTGCTGCGCGGGCTGCTCGGCCGCTGACGGTTCCCAAGTGGCGGCTTCCGGCCTAAGGAAAAGGCAGGGAGTTGAACGATGAACTGGAACCGCGTCCTGGGCGCGCTGCTGAACGGGGCCACCCGTCCGCCGCGCCGCCGCCGCCGCACCGGCCTGTCCATGGGCGGCGGCAATGTCGCCCTGGCCCGCAGCCTGGCGCGGCTGGCGACGGTCGCCATCGAGGCGATGTCCCGCCCCAGCCAGCCCGCCCCGCCCGCGCCGCGCCAGGCGCCCCGAGGCCGCACGGTCGCCCCCCCGGCCCGCTCCGCCCGCCTGCCCGAATGGACCGCCGCCCCGGCGCCGGCGCCCAGCCCCTATACCCAGCCGGCCGCGGAAGCCGAGGCAGCGCCGCCGGTGGAGGAGGCCGAGGGCCTGCTGCTGATCCGCGCGATGATCGCCGCCGCCAAGGCCGATGGCGTGGTGGAGGCCGCGGAGCGCCGCGCCATCGCGGAACAGCTGGACGGTGCCGGGCTGGATGCCGAGGAACGCGACTTCGTCCTGGCCGATTTCGAAAACCCTCTGACGCCCGAGGCCCTGGCTGCACAGGCGACCGACCCGATGATGCGGGCGCGGCTTTATGCCGCCGCGGTGGCGGCGATGGACGAGATCACGGCGCCGGAGCGCGCCTGGCTGGACCGTCTGCGGCAGGCGCTCGGCCTGGACCGCCAGGCGGCCTCCACCATCGAGGAAAGGCTTGCGGCATGACCGGCACGGATGGGCTGACCCAGGACCAGCGCGCGCTGCGCGACCGCGCCCGCGAATTGGCCCGGGAAGCCGCGGCCCAGGCGGCGGAGACCGACCGCAGCGGCCAGTATCCCTGGCCGATGGTGAAGCGCATGGCGGAGTCCGGCTTCACCGGCCTGACCATTCCGCGCGAGTTTGGCGGCCCCGGCGGCTCGGTTCTGGATGCCGCGCTGGTGGTGGAGGAATTCTCGAAGGCCTGCGCCGTGTGCGGGCGGATCGCGGTGGAGGCCAATATGGGCGCGGTCGGCGCCATCATGGCCTATGGCACCGAGGCCCAGAAGAAGCTGGCCGCCGGCCTGGTGCTGGCCGGCGACAAGCCCGCCATCTGCATCACCGAGCCCGAGGCCGGCTCCGCCGCCACCGAGATGGCGACCACGGCGGAAAAGCGCGGCGACCGCTGGGTGATCAATGGCCGCAAGACCTGGATCACTGGCGGCGGCGTTTCCAGGCTACACCTGATCTTCGCCCGCGTGCTGGAGGACGGCGCTTTTCGCGGCATCGGCGGCTTCCTCGTGGTGCGCGATGAGGCCGGGTGTCCTGAGGGGCTGATCGTGTCCCGGCGAATCCCCTCCCTCGGCCTCTGCGGCATGCCGGAGGCGGAACTGGAATTCCGGGACCTGGAAGTGGCGGACGACATGGTGCTGCGCGCGCCGGGCGGCTGGCAGCGCGGTTTCGGGCGGCTGATCGATGCCTATAACGGCCAGCGCGTCGGCGCCGCGACGGTCGCCCTCGGCCTGGCCGCCGGCGCCTATGAACACGCGCTCGGCCGCGCCAATGACCGCCGGCAATTCGGCCGGCCGATCGCGGAATTCCAGGGACTCGGCTGGATGCTGGCCGATATGTCGATCGAGGTGGAGGCCGCCCGCGCCCTGGTGCATCGCGCCGCCCGCAGCGCCGGCCCGGCCGGCTTCCCGGACCGCCTGGCCGCCGCACAGGCCAAGGTCTTTGCCAGCGAGATGGCGATTCGCGTCACCAACAACGCGCTGCAGGTCTGGGGCGCCGCGGGCTATTCCAAGGACAATCCCATGGAGCGCTACCTGCGCGACGCCCGCATGTTCGCCATCGCCGGCGGCACCGCCCAGGTGCTGCGCACCCAGGTCGCCGAGCAGATCCTCGGCCGCAAGCTGCCGCAGACCCGCGACGGATTTCTGCGGGTCATCGCGGAGGAGGGGGCCGCGGGGAAGCTCGCCGCCGACTGAGGTTGACTCATCGCCACCCGCCGCCTATTTCGCCCGCCTTCGCAGGACCATGACCATGAAGATCCGCAATAGCCTCAAGACCGCCAAGACGCGGGACAAGAACTGCATCGTGGTGCGCCGCCGTGGCCGCACCTATGTGCTGAACAAGAAGAATCCCCGGCTGAAGGCCCGCCAGGGCTGAAGCTGCGGCCCCTTCCCTGAAGGGGTGGTTCGGATTCGTGGCGGCCCGCCGGGGGGCCCCCCCGCCGGGCGGGCCGCGATTTTGGGGCGCGCCCGGTAAAGCCCCACCCGGGCACCCGCGCCCCGGGGGCCCCCGGGGCGCGGCGCCCGGGGG
>NZ_JBHYDM010000029.1:0-13441 GCF_051860665.1 Falsiroseomonas sp. | reverse complement strand
GGGTTTCCGGGGGGCCCCCTCCCTTGTGGGGGGGTTGCGTTTCGGCCGCGCCGGGCCGGGGCCCCCCCGGGCGCGCCGCGACGCATTTGGCGCTCAGCGCGGATACAGCCGCTCCTGGCCACGCGCGCCGCTGGCGCCCTGGGTCCAGCTGCCGGTGAGCGTGCCGTCCCGCTGCACCTCGTAAAGCGCGACGCCCGTCTCCCCCTGGCGGGAGACATAGCCCACGGCCAGCCGCGTGCCCTGGCGCAGCGCCAGGCCCTGGGTCACGCCGCTGCCGGTGCGCCAGGTCACCTGCCAGACCTCCGGCCCTACCGGCTTGAACTGCACCTCCCCCTGATAGGCCGCGCCGTCCCGGCCGCGGCCTTCCAGCAGATAGGTGCCGGCCTGCTGCGCCAGGGCCGGCGCCGCGGACAGTGCCAGCAGCGCGGCGAGGATCAACCGGGTCATCGCGGCGACAGCGTCTCGCGCCCGAGCCCGCCCTCCTGGCCCGAGGTCCAGATGCCCACCAGGCTGCCATCCGGCCGCACCTCATACAGCGCGCTGCCCAGCAGCCCGCCGTGGCGATAGGCGACCGAGAGCATCCCCCGGCTGTCCACCGCCACGCCCTCGATGGTCTCGCCGCCCACCCGCCAGCTGATCCGCCAGGTCTGCGGGCCGGTGGGGGTAAGCTGGGCGGCCCCGGTATAGCGGCTGCCATCGGCGCCCACCCCCTCCACCACATAGGCGCCGGCGCGCTGCGCCTCGGCGCCGGTCGTGAATATGAGGGGCGCCAGGAATGTGGCGGTGGCGAGCAGGCGGCGCATGGCGGATCCTCCTTCATATCGAAGCCGCATCATGGCATCGGATTGCGACCGAATCCTGATCGCTTGCCGCCCTTGCGCGCCGGGGCCATCTTCCCGGTCCAAGCCGTCGCAAACGGAGCCCGAAGCGCCATGATCGCCCTGCCGCCGCCCAAGCCGGAGATCCTGGCCCGCCGCGATGAGATCGTGGCCGCGCTGCTCGGCCTGCTGCCCGCCGATGCCGTGATCCATGAGGCGCTGCGCATGCGGCCCTATGAGACCGATGGCCTGACCGCCTATCGCCAGATGCCGCTCGCCGTGGTGCTGCCCTCCACGACGGAGCAGGTGGCGGCGGTGATGCGCTACTGCCATGAGAACGGCATCCGCGTGGTGCCCCGCGGCGCCGGCACCAGCCTCTCGGGCGGCGCCCTGCCGCTGGAGGATGCGGTGGTGATCGGCCTGATGCGGATGAACCGCATCCTGGAGATCGACTTCGACGACCGGCTCGCGGTGGTGGAGGCCGGGGTGACGAACCTCGGCATCACCAAGGCGGTGGAGCATGAGGGTTTTTTCTATGCGCCCGACCCGTCCTCGCAGCTGGCCTGCATGATCGGCGGCAACGTCAACATGAACTCGGGCGGCGCGCATTGCCTGAAATACGGCGTCACCGCGAACAACCTGCTTGGCCTGAAGCTGGTGACGCCCACGGGCGAGATCGTCGAGGTCGGCGGTGACCACCTGGATGCGGCGGGCTATGACTGGCTCGGCCTGATGACGGGCAGCGAGGGCATGCTCGGCATCGTCACGGAGGTCACCGTCCGCATCCTGCGCGGCCCGGAAGGCGCCCGCGCCATGCTCGCCGCTTTCAAGGGCACCGAGATCGCCGGCGCGGCCGTGGACGCCATCATCGGCAGCGGCATCATTCCCGTGGCCCTCGAATTCATGGACCGCCCCTGCATCCATGCCTGCGAGGCCTTTGCCCATGCCGGCTATCCCCTCGACGCCGAGGCGATGCTGATCATCGAGGTGGAGGGCAGCGTCGCCGAACAGGACGAGCTGCTCGACCAGATCAAGGAAATCTGTGCCCGCTTCGACCCGATCAGCCTGAAGGTCGCCACAAGCGCCGAGGAATCCATGGCGATCTGGAAGGGCCGCAAGGGGGCCTTCGGCGCGGTCGGCCGCATCTCGCCCGACTATCTCTGCATGGACGGCACCATCCCGACCGGGGAGCTGCCGCATGTGCTGACGCGCATCGGCGAGATGAGCACGCAATACGGGCTGCAGGTGGCGAACGTCTTCCACGCCGGCGACGGCAACCTGCACCCGCTGATCATGTACGACGCCAACGACCCCGCCAGTTTTCGCCGCGCCGAGGATTTTGGCGCCGATATCCTGAAGCTGTGCGTGGAAGTCGGAGGTTGCCTCACCGGCGAACACGGCGTGGGCGTGGAGAAGCGGGACCTGATGCATGTCCAGTTCCAGCCGCACGAGTTGACGCAGCAGCGCGCCATCAAGACCGCCTTTGACCCGGGCTGGCTGCTGAACCCGCACAAGGTCTTCCCGCTGACCGAACCCGCATGAGCGCGTTGCTTGCCCCAGCCGATGAGGCCGGCGTCGTCGCCGCCGTGCAGGATGCCATCGCCGCGCGGGCGCCGCTGTCGATCGAGGGGCATGGCAGCAAGCGCGGGTTGCTGCGCCCGGTGCAGGCGGCGCGCAGCCTCACCACGCGCGGCCTGACGGGCATCACCCTCTACAAGCCGACCGAGCTGGTGCTTTCCGCCCGCGCCGGCACGCCGCTGCCGGAGATCGAGGCGGCACTCGCCGAGCACGGCCAGATGCTGGCGCCGGAGCCGCCCGATACGCGCGGCATCTTCGGCGTGGCGGAGCCCGCCACCATCGGCGGCATCGTCGCCACCAATCTCTCCGGCCCGCGCCGCATCACGGTGGGGGCGATCCGCGACCATCTGCTCGGCATCCGCTTCGTCAACGGGGCGGGGGAGGTGGTGCGCAGCGGCGGGCGGGTGCTGAAGAACGTCACCGGCCTCGATTTGTGCAAGCTGCTGGCGGGCAGCCACGGCACGCTCGGCGTGCTGACCGAGGTGACGCTGAAGGTGCTGCCGGCCGCGAAGGCGAGCGCGACGTTGGCGGTCGCCGTGCCGGACCTGGCGGCAGGCGTCCGCGCCCTCTCGGCCGGCCTCACCAGCCCCTATGGCGTCACCGGCGCCGCGCTGCGGCTGGAAGCGAAGGGCGCCACGGCCCTGCTGCGGCTGGAGGATTTTCCCTCCTCCGTGGACTACCGTGCCGGACGGCTGCGCGAGGATCTCGCGCCACTCGGCGAGGTCACGCTGCTGCCGGACTCCTCCGAGCTATGGCGCGGAATCCGCGATGCCGAACCGCTGGGCGCGGCGCCCGATGACGCGATCTGGCGCCTCTCCCTCCGCCCCAGCGCCGCGCCCGCATTGGCCGCAAGGCTTCAGGCGGCCTTCGGCCCGAAACTGCTGCTGGATTGGGGTGGCGGGCTGGTCTGGGTGGCGGGGCCGGCGACGGAGGCCGCGCATGTCGCCGTGATGCAGGCCGCCACGGCGGCGCGCGGCAGCTTCACCCTGTTCCGCGCCCCCGCGCCGCTGCGCGCCGCCGTGCCGGTGCTGACCGAGGAGGCGCCTGCCCTGGCCGCGATCGGCGCCCGCGTGAAGGCGGCGCTCGACCCGCTCGGCCTCTTCAACCCCGGCCGCATGAGGTCCAGCCCGTGAGTGTCCCCCGCATCGCCATCCTCGGCCTGCACCTGGAGGTGAACGCCTTCTCGCCCCCCACCACGCGGCGTGATTTCCAGCAGCAGTCCTGGGCCGAGGGCGAGGCGATCACCACCCAGGCGCGCGCCCCCACCAGCGCCCTGCCGGCCGAGATCCCCGGCTTCTACGCCCGGATGGATGCGACCGGGGACTGGGAGCCGGTGCCCCTCATTCTCATCACCGCGCCCCCTGGCGGCACCATGGCGCCGGGGATCTTCCCGGAGTTCCTGGAGATCATCCAGGCGGGCCTGGCGGCCGCAGGCCGCATCGATGGCGTCTATGTCGCCAGCCACGGCGCCAGCCGCGCGGCGGAGGAAGACGACACCGATGGCGCCGTGCTGCAGCTGTTGCGCGACCTGCTGGGGCCGGATGTGCCGATCGTCGGCACGCTCGACCTGCATTGCAATGTTTCGGACCGCCAGGTGGCGCTGGCGGACCTGCTGATCGCCTATCGCACCAATCCCCATGTCGATATGCGCGAGCGCGCGGCGGAGGCCGCCGATGCGCTGCGCCGGATCCTGGAGACCGGGGAGCGGCCGGAGACCCATTTCATCCGCTTGCCGCTGACGCCGCCCACCGTCACGCTGCTGACGGCGGAGGACTCGCCCTATGCCGAGGCGATCCGCGCCGGGGTGCTGGCGCGGGAGGAGGATCCGAACCTGCTCGGCGTCTCCGTCACCGGCGGCTTCGTCTATACCGATATCGCCAAGTGCGGCCTCTGCGTCTGGGCCTCCGCGCGGCCGGGCCATGTCGGCGCGGCGGTGGATGTGGCGGAGCGCCTGTCGAACGGGATCTGGCAGCAGCGCGAAGCCCTGGCCCGCATTCTGACGCCGATCGAGGATGCGGTGGCGGCGGCGGTGGCGGCCGGCACGGATCCCGCCACGCCGCGTTTGATCCTGGCCGATGTGGCGGACAATCCGGGCGGCGGCGGGGGCGGCAATACCACGGCGCTGCTGGCGGCCCTGCATGCGGCGGGCGCCCAGGGCGTGGTCTTCGGCATCCTGGTGGACCCGGAGCTCGCCGCCGCGGCGCATGCGGCCGGGCAGGGGGCGCGGATCGAGGCGGTGGCCAATGCCACCCCAGGCCCCTTCGCCGAGACCTTTGCCGCCCCCGCCCAGGTCCGCGCCCTGTCGGATGGCACGGGCATCGGCCGCCGCGGCACGCTCGCCGGCCGCGCCTTCTCCATCGGCCCCGCGGCGCTGCTGGAGCTGGAGGGCAGCGGCCTGCTGCTGGCGGTGGGCTCGCTGCGCCGCCAGCTGCTGGACCCGGCGATGCTGGAGATCCTGGGCGTGGAGGTGGCGGCGGCGCGCACCATCGTGGTGAAGTCGCGCGGCCATTTCCGCGCCGGCTTCGACATCTACGCGACCCCCGACCGCATCCTGGAGGTGGATGCGCCGGGCCTGGTCAGCCCGGTGCTGTCCCGCTTCGATTTCCGCGGCCTGCCACGCCCCGTCTATCCGCTGGATGCGGAGGCGGCGTGGGGCTGAGGCCGCCCGGAGGCGGCCGGGGGGCTGAGGCCGCCCGTCACGCCTGGCGGCGGTCGCCGCGGCGGCGGTCGTAGCGGATCTCGTCCTTCGCCACCGGCGGGGTGACGCGCAGCAGCGCCTGCTGCCGGGCGGCCTCGGTGGCGCCGAGCCAGGCGGTGTGGGCCTCGGGCTCGGACTGGGTGACGGGGCGGTGGTCGGTCGCGGTGTCACGCATCTTGCGATTCTCCTGAGCGTCTGGAGGGAATTCATTGCGTTTTGCAGTGCAAAACGCCGCGAATGCCCCTTGCCTCCCTCAGGGAGCAAGCGTCGTGCCGCAGTCGGGGTTCCCCCGCAGCGTGTCGCGACTTTCGCCCACGCGTCCGGCACCCTATCTTCCCGAGCAGCGGGGGACCCAGGATGCAGACCAGCTTCACCGAGGCGCAGCTCCGGGATCCGGATACGGCCGAGAGCAACCGCATCCTCCGCACCTGCGTCCATTGCGGCTTCTGCACCGCCACCTGCCCCACCTTCCTGCTGCTGGGCGATGAGCTGGATAGCCCGCGCGGCCGCATCTACCTGATCAAGGACATGTTGGAGAACGACCGGCCGGCGACGGAGGAGGTGGTGCGGCATGTCGACCGCTGCCTCTCCTGCCTGTCCTGCATGACGACCTGCCCCTCCGGCGTGAACTACATGCACCTGGTCGACCACGCCCGCCGGCATATCGAGGAGACCTACCAGCGCCCGCCCGTTGAGCGTGCCCTGCGCCGGCTGCTTTCGGCGCTGCTGCCCTATCCCGCCCGGTTTCGCGCGGCGCTGCGGGGTGCCTCGCTCGGCCGTGGCCTCGCCCGCTTCGTGCCCGGCGCCTCGATGCCGGCGCAGCGGCTGCGGGCCATGCTGAAGCTGGCGCCCGCCAAGGTGCCGGCGCCCGGGCTGCTGGACCGCCCGGGCGTGCATCGCGCGCAGGGGCCGCGCCGCGGCCGTGTCGCGCTGCTGACCGGCTGCGCCCAGCGCGTGCTGGCGCCCTCCATCAACGACGCCACCATCCGCCTGCTGACCCGCATGGGCCTCGATGTGGTGGTGCGGCAGGACCAGGGGTGCTGCGGCGCGCTGGATCACCACATGGGCCACCACGACCCGGCGATGCGCCTGGCGCGCGCCAATATCGCGGCCTGGACGGCGGAGCTGGAGGGGGAGGGGCTGGATGCGGTGGTGGTCAACGCCTCCGGCTGCGGCACCACGGTGAAGGATTACGGCTTCATGTTCCGCATGGAGCCCGAGGCCGCGGCCGCCACCCGCATCTCCACGCTCACGCTGGACATCTCCGAGCTTCTGCAAAAATTCGACTATGCGCCGACGCGGGACAAGCCGGGGCTGACGGTCGCCTACCACGCCGCCTGTTCCCTGCAGCACGGCCAGAAGATCACCGCCGCGCCGAAGGAGCTTTTGAAGCGCGCCGGCTTCACGGTGAAGGAACCGGCGGAGGGGCATATCTGCTGCGGCAGCGCCGGCACCTACAACCTGATGCAGCCCGAGATCGCCGGGCAGTTGCGGGAGCGCAAGCTGGCCAATCTGGACCGCACCCGCGCCGATGTGATCGCCGCCGGCAATATCGGCTGCCTCACCCAGCTCGCGGGCGGCGCCATGCCCACCATCCATACGGTGGAGCTGCTCGACTGGATGGCCGGCGGGCCGGAGCCTGCTGCGCTGGCGCCCGTCCTGGCGGCGCGCCAAAAATCCAGCCACTTGCGATAATTTCCGGACCCTCTACAGCCGGGTGCAGGTCCTTCGGGACGGTATGAGGGAGATAACGGACAGAATGCATCGCAGGACCCTGCTCGCCGCCAGCCTGGCCAGCCCCGTCGTGATCCGGGGCGCCACGGCGCAGCCCGCCTGGCCGGCGCGGCCCATCGCGCTGGTGGTCCCCTTCACCGCCGGCGGCTCCACCGATATCGCGGCCCGCATCCTGGCCGATGGCATGGCCAGCCGGCTCGGCAATGGCGCTCGCATCGTTGTGGAGAACCGCGCCGGGGCAGGCGGGTCGCTGGGCGCGGACTACGTCCGGCAGCGGGCGCCGGATGGCTACAACCTGCTGATCGGCACCGCCTCCTCCCACGCCACCAACCCGGCGGCGCTGCCGGCCACCACGCCCTATGACCCGGTGGAGGATTTCTCGCCGATCGCCGTCGTGGGCGGCGGGCCGATGGTGATCGTGGCCTCCGGCCGGTCCCCCTTCCGTACCATCCAGGACCTGCTGGCGGAGCTGCGGGCCAGCCCGGGGGCACTGTCCTTCGCCACCTCCGGCGCCGGCGGCATCGGGCACCTGACCGGGGAATTCCTGCTTTCCCGCGCCGGACGGCTGCGGGCGGAACACATTCCCTATCGCGGCGGCGCGCAGGTGATGACGGCCATGGCCTCGGGCGATGTGCAGTTCTCGGTGGAGGTCCTCGCCTCCGCCGCGCCGCATCTGCGCGACGGCACCTCCCGCGGCCTGGCGGTCACCATCCCCCGGCGGCATCCGTTGATGCCCGAAATCCCCTCCCTGGCCGAGGCGGGGCTGGAGGGTTTTGATATCACCACCTGGAACGTGCTGCTGGGGCCGAAGGGCCTGCCGCCCGAGATCCTCGCCCGGCTGAACGAGGCTGCGGTTGCGGTGCTGGCCGATCCCGCGGTGCGCCAGCGCATGGCCGGCGCCGGCGTGGATGCGGCGGATGCCACCACCCCGGAACAGACCCGCGCCTTCCTCGCCGCCGAGTTGCAGAAGTTTCGCGGCATCGTGCGGGAGGCCGGGATCAACCTCGCCGGCTGATTGGCCTTGCATGGGGGCGGCGGGATGCCGGAGGCTGGGCGCATGATCCGTTCCGCCGCGCTGCTGCTTCTCCTCGCCCTGCCGGTCCAGGCGCAGACGCCCCCGCCGCGGCCCGGCGCCGCGGAGGCGCGGCAAGCGGAGCTGGACCGGCTGTTCGAGGCTTTGCGGACCGCCCCCGACCAGGGCGGCGGCCAGATCGTGGAGGCGCGCATCCGCGCGCTCTGGAGCCAGGCCGTCTCCCCCGCCGCCGGCCTGCTGCTGCGCCGCGGTCAGCGCAACCTGCAGGCGCAGGAGACGGCGGAGGCGCTGGAGGATTTCGACGCCGCCCTGGTGCTGGAGCCGGCGGCGGCCGATGCCTGGCTGCTGCGCGCCAGCGCCCATGGACGGCTCGGCGACCGCGTGGCCGCGGCGCGGGACCTGCAACAGGCCCTGCTGCTGGAGCCGCGCCATTTCGGCGCGCTGGTGCAGCTCTCCCAGTTGCAGGAGGAGGCGGGCGACCTGCGCGGCGCCCTGCGCAGCCTGGACGCGGCGCTGGCGCTGCACCCGAGGCTGCCGGGCGGCGAGATGCGGCGGCGGGACCTGGCGCGCCGGGCGGAGGGTGATGCGCTGTAGCGCAACCGCCGGATGGCCGCCGCCCAAGCTGAGGGGCCAGATGCGGGCACGAAAAGGACGGTGAGAGCCATGCCCGAGGCGCCGATGACCCTGGACCCCGATGCCCTGCGCTGGCAGGCCGTGCTGGACCGCGATGCGACGCCCGCTTCCGGCCCCTTTCTTTACGCCGTCACGACGCAAGGCATCTTCTGCCGCCCCGGCTGCCCGGCCCGCCCGCCGCTGCGCCGCAATACCCGCTTCTTCGCCGATGCCGGCAGCGCCGAGGCCGCCGGCTTCCGGGCCTGCCGGCGCTGCGACCCGAAGGGGGAGCGCGCGGCCATGCAGGCCGAGGCGGTGGCCGCCGCCTGCGCGCTGATCGAGGCGGCGGAGACCATCCCGAGCCTGGAGACGCTCGCCGCCCGCGCCGGCTATGCCCGCCACCACTTCCTGCGCCTGTTCCGGGAGATCACCGGCGTCACGCCGCGCAGCTATGCCGAAGGCGTTCGCGCGCGCCGCCTGCAATCCGCGCTCGCCGCCGGGGACCGGGTGGCGGAGGCGGTGGCCGGCGCCGGCTTCGGCAGCGAGAGCCGCGTCTATGAGGATACCGCCCGGCACCTCGGCATGACCCCCGGCGCGGCGCGGCGCGGCGGGGCGGGGGAGGTGATCCGCATCGCCCATGCCGAAAGCGCCATGGGGCCGCTGCTGGTCGGCGCGACCGAGAAGGGGATCTGCTTCATCGGCTTCGCCGAGCCGCCCGCGGCGCTGGAGGGCGACCTGCGCGCCCGCTTCCCCAGGGCGCGGCTGGAGCCCGCCCCCGAGTCCCTGGCCGAGGCGGTGCGCCAGGTGGCCGCCTTCCTGGCCGAGCCCAGCGCGGCGCTGGCCCTGCCGCTCGACCTGCGCGGCACCGCCTTCCAGCGCAGGGTGTGGGAGGCGCTGGTGCGCATCCCGCTCGGCGAGACCCGCACCTATTCCGGCCTGGCGGCGGAGATGGGCATGCCCGCCGCGACGCGGGCCGTGGCGCGCGCCTGCGCCCGCAACCCGGTCTCGCTGATGGTGCCCTGCCACCGCGTGGTCGGCGCCAGCGGCGACCTCACCGGCTACCGCTGGGGCGTGCCGCGCAAGGCGGCGCTTCTGGCCGGGGAGAAGCGCGCGCGGGGGCGGTAGGGGCTATTGCGGCGTGGCGGGCGGCACCACGGCGGGCGGGGCGGCCGGTGCGGCCGGGGCGGCGGCCGGCGGGGTATCGCGCGGCACCAGGCGTTCCCGCGCATTGGCCGGCGCGCCCACGATGGTCCATTCGCCTTCCATGCTGCCATCCGGGTTCAGCGTATAGATGCCGATGCCCGGCCGCTGCGACAGGCCATAGGCCACGGCCACGGTGCGGCCGGAGGCGAAGCCCACGCCTTCCACGGACTGGTTGCCGATGCGCCAGATGATGGCGAAGGAGGCGAGGCCCACCGTGCGGATCTGCGCCACGCCGGTATAGGCGCTGCCATCCAGGTTGGTGCCGGTCACGTCATAAAGCCCGGCGCGCTGCGCCGCCGCCGGCGTGGCACCCAGGACCGGCAGGGCCGCCAGCAGCGGCAGGGCAAAGGCGAGGCTGCGGATTCTCATCTGGCTTGCTCCGAGAGTGGCGCGCACCAAACGCGGGCGCGGCGCCCAAGGCAAGGGGCCGCCGCGCCCGGCCGTCACTTCACTACGGCGACCCGCAGCGCATTTGTCGTCCCCGGGGTGCCGAAGGGCACGCCGGCGGTCACCACCACCTCGTCGCCCGATTTCGCGAAACCCTCCATGCTGGCGGCGCGGATCGCCTTGGCGACCATGTCCGTCATGGAATGCAGCTCCACCGTGGTCATGGGATGCACGCCCCAGACCACCGCCATGCGCCGCGCCGTCTGCAGGCTGGCGGTCAGGCCGAGGATCGGGCAGCTCGGCCGCTCGCGCGCCACGCGCAGCATGGTGGAGCCCGTCGAGGTGAAGGTGGCGATCGCCTCCGCCTCGATGGTCTGCGCCACCTGGCGGGCGGCGGCGGCGATGGCGCTGGCGGAGCTGCGCTCCGGCGCCGGCCTGGCGGCATCCGTCAGCTTGCGCCACTCCGGGTCCTGCTCCACGCGGGCGATGATGCGGTCCATGATGTTCACCGCCTCGAAGGGGAATTGCCCCGCCGCGGTCTCGGCCGAGAGCATCACGCAATCCGCGCCATCGAAGACCGCGGTCGCCACGTCCTGCGCCTCCGCCCTCGTGGGGGAGGGGGCGGTGATCATGCTCTCCAGCATCTGGGTGGCCACCACCACGGGCTTGCCGAGGATGCGGCAGGCGCGGACAATCTGCTTCTGGATCAGCGGCACTTCCTCCGGCGGGCATTCCACGCCGAGGTCCCCGCGCGCCACCATGACGCAATCGGCCTCCGCCAGGATCGCGTCGAGATTCTCGACCGCCTGCGGCTTCTCCATCTTCACCATGATCCAGGCGCGGCCGTCGGCGATCTGCTTCGCCTCGATCACATCCTCCGGCCGCTGCACGAAGGACAGGCCGATATACTCCACGCCCTGTTCCAGGACGAAGTCGAGGTCCGCGCGGTCCTTCTCCGTCAGCGCCGGGATCGGCAGCACCACGTCCGGCACGTTCACGCCCTTGCGGTCGGACAGCGGGCCACCGACCACCACCTGGGTCTCCAGGTGATCCTCCCGCTTATGGGTCACGCGCAGCCGCAGCTTGCCGTCATCCAGCAGCAGCGTGGTGCCGATGCCGGCGGCGGCGATGATCTCGGGATGCGGCAGCTGCACGCGGCGCACATCGCCGGGGTTGGGCGAGAGGTCGAGCCGAAAACTCTGGCCGGTCTGCAGCTGCACCCGTCCCGCCTGGAATTTGCCGACGCGCAGCTTGGGGCCCTGCACATCGGCCAGGATGCCGATGGGGCGGCCGACCTTCTCCTCCAGCGCGCGGATGGTGGCGATGCGCGCGGCATGGTCCTCGTGGCTGCCATGGCTGAAGTTGAGGCGGAAGACATCGGCGCCGGCGCGGAACAGCCGCTCGATCACCTCCGGGCTGGAGGAGGCCGGGCCGAGCGTCGCGATGATCTTGGTGCGGCGACGGCGGCGCAGCGGGGGGCGGCTCGGCATAGGGCGGATGGTTCCTTCGCGACGCGGCGATTCGGGTGGCTCCGTCACATCCGGGCGCACCGCGGCGGGCGGCACGCCAAGGGCGCGGGCGACTTCGGCCACGCGATCCTCCGGCACCCGGCGCCATTGCGAGACGGCGGCCGTGGAGATGCCGAGGGCGGTTGCGATGCGGGTGACGGCGCCGCGCTGGGTCAGCAGGGCTTCGAGGGTGGGGTCGCGCATGCAACTAAGTTAGCATCAATAAGCACGCGCTACCAGATGTCGAATTTTACTTAATATTGGTAAGTGTAACGAAGGGCATTGGGAGACCGTTCACCCACTGCGTCCTTCCTGCCACACCCCTCCCGGAAGTTTTTGGCCCCTGCCACCTTTTCCAGGGAACCCGCGTTGGGTGGCCAGGACGCTGCTGCCGGACCCTCCACCCCCGGCGCGGAATGGCTCGTCCAGCCAGGAGAATAGGTTATGAATTTTCGGAATGCCCTGCTCGCGACGACCATGTTGCTGCTGCCGCTCGGCGCCGCCCAGGCCCAGCAGGTGAACGGCATCTACATTGGCGCCGGCGCGGGCGTGAACTGGCTGCAGGACGCGAATATCAACGCGACGGGCACGCTGGCCGATTCGCTGCGCGCGCGCGGCAACACCACGGGTGGCGACGTGTCCTTCGACATGGGCTGGGTGGGCGTGGTCAGCCTGGGCTACGGCTTCGGCAACGGCCTGCGCGCCGAGATCGAGGGCAGCTACCGCGAGAACGAGGTGGACACCATCAGCGGCTTCCGTGGCGCCGGCCCGGTCCGCGCCTCCGGCACCGCCCGCAGCTACGGCGTGATGGCCAATGCGCTCTATGACTTCGACATCGGCGCCAATTTCGGCGGCGTCTCCTTCATGCCCTATGTCGGCGTCGGCGCCGGCTATATCTGGCGCGAGTTCGATGGCGTCCGCGCCAATGTGCTGGGCGGCAGCGTGAACAGCGACGGCACCGATGGCCGCTTCGCCTACCAGGCGATCGTCGGCGCCGCCATGCCGCTGACCCAGTGGGCCCCGGGCCTGGCGCTGACGGCGGAGTATCGCTTCCTCGGCACGCTGGAGCACGACATCGACACCAGCTCGGGCGGTGGCTCCTTCTCCGTGGCCCGCACTGGCACGAAGTCCGAGAACTACAACCACTCCATCCTGATCGGTCTGCGCTACGCCTTCGGCCAGACCAGCCCGGCCCCGGTGGTTGCCCCGGCGCCCGCGCCGATGCCCGCCGCCGCCCCGGCGCCGGCCCGCACCTACCTGGTGTTCTTCGACTTCGATCGCGCCGACCTGACCGACCGTGCCCGCCAGATCATCGGCGATGCGGCGCAGAGCGCGACCAGCCAGGGCGTGACGCGCATCGAAGTGGCCGGCCACGCCGACCGCTCGGGCTCGCCGCAGTACAACCAGCGCCTGTCCGAGCGCCGCGCCGGCGCCGTGGCCTCCGAGCTGGAGCGCCGTGGCATCCAGCGCAGCAACATCAGCGTCCAGGCCTTCGGCGAGAGCCGCCCGCTGGTGCCGACCGCCGACGGTGTGCGCGAGCCGCAGAACCGCCGCGTGGAAATCGTCCTGCGCTGAGCAGGTCGCCACGCGCGAGAACGGGCCGGGGGAGCGATCCCCCGGCCTTTTTGTTTGATTGCGAGATAAGACCGAAAATGGAATGGTGTGGCTCCAGAAGGAGTGCCGTCCATGTCCCTGGTCTCCGTGGCCACCCTTGATGGTGCGTCCCTCTACATCGCTGCGACCAGCATCTTTCGTGTCAGGCCAAGCCTCCCCACGGCGGGCTTCCGAATGCCCTAGGTGTGTAGTCCCGAGGAGTAGTGGTGCATCCTTCTCACCTCAGGAGGAGGATGCGTTGTGGCAGCAGGTCTTC
>NZ_JBHYDM010000028.1:0-63298 GCF_051860665.1 Falsiroseomonas sp. | reverse complement strand
GTCCAGGGTGGCGCGGGCGGCGCCCAGGCCCCCGGCGGCGGGGCGCGGCCGAAGGGCGGCGCCGCGGCGGCACGCAGCCAGGCCGCGCCCAGCGCGGCCCAGGCGGCGGTCATGGCCGCCCAGCCTTCGGCGGCTTCCCGGTCCGCGGCCATGCCGGCGATTTCGCTCTGCCACAGCGCGATCCAGTCCTCGGCCAGCCCCTCCAGCTCCGCGGCGGGGTCCTGCCCCTGTTGCGAAGCGCCGTCCGGATTGCCGTCCCGCTTGCCGTCCCCCGGCCCTTCCCCCTGCATCATCCATCCTCAAGCCCCGGCCCGGGGCAGGCCTCGCCGGCCGCCGGACGGGCGGCACCGAGCCGGCTGGCGCCGGGCGGCGGCACAATTTTCAGAAACAGGTGTTTCGCACCGCAGCGCAGCGCATGATAGGATTGTGGCAGCGGCGGGGCCGCCAGGGGAAGCAAGACGCATGGCGCAGGATACGACCCAGGCAGGTATGGGCCAAGCAGGTGCCGCATCGGGCACCCAGGCGGAGGCCCCGGAAACCCCGGCGATGCCGCCGGTGGTGGTGAAGAAATACGCCAACCGGCGCCTCTACAACACCGAATCCTCCTCCTACGTCACGCTGGAAGACCTGGCGGTGATGGTGCGCCACGGCCGCCACTTCGTGGTCTATGACGCAAAATCCGGGGAGGACATCACCCGCGGCGTCCTGACCCAGATCATCGTGGAGGAGGAGGCCAAGGGGCGGAACCTGCTGCCCACCAGCTTCCTGCGGCAGATCATCGGCTTCTACGGCGACAGCATGCAGTCGCTGGTGCCGCGCTACCTGGAATCCATGATGGGCGCCTTCTCCCGCCAGCACGACCAGGTGCGCAAGACGGTGGAGCAGACCATGGGGATGGGCGGCTTCATGCCCTTCACCAACCTGGAGGAGATGGGCAAGCAGAATATGGCGATGATGGAACGCGCCATGAGCCTCTTCTCGCCCTTCCGCCCGGCCTCCGAACAGCCGGAGGCCACGCCGGATGCCGCCCGCCTGGCGGCGCTGCAGGCGGAGCTGGAAGCATTGCGGCAGCAGATCGAACACTACAAGGCCATCGCCGCACGCGCGGAAAAGGGCTAGGGATCGTCAACAGATACGATTTCGCGGCGGCGCCCATGACAATGTGGAAGGGTTTTTCAATCGCTTTCGGGCGATAATCACGCCCTTGTCATGCGCGCCACAGGCGAACGCGTGGGCATTGTCCGCGCGATGTTGCGCCGCAGGATGGCGCGGGGATTTTGGACCATGACCACGACCGAGATGACCGAGGATGATGTCGTCACGCTGCCGTCCGGCGACCGGCCCGGACAGCGTGCGAGCGCGGCCGACCGCCATGTGGGCGCGCGGATCCGCGAGCGCCGGGTGATGATGGGGCTGTCACAGCAGCAGCTCGCCAAGCTGATCGGCGTGACCTACCAGCAGGCCCATAAGTACGAACGCGGCCTGAACCGGATCTCGGCCGGCCGGCTGTTCGAGATCGGCCAGGTGCTCGGCGTGCCCGTCTCCTGGTTCTTCGAGGGGCTGACCAGCGACAGCGTCGGCCCGGAAGCCTCGCCCCGCCAGCGCATGTGCCTGGAGCTGGCGCGCAACTTCGCGCTGATCGACAACGAGAAGCACCAGGAAGCGCTCAGCCAGATGGCACGTGCGCTTGCGGCGCAGTCGCAAGCCGAACGCGCCGAGGACTGAGCAGGCGGCCCCGGCGCGCGCCCTTCAGCGCGGGCCGAGGGCGAAGCGCAGCGCCAGGTTGATGGCAACCGGCAGCAGCGACATGTGTGTCTCCCCGGGCAATTCGGTGACCTCCACCGCCAGGCCCAGCGGCCGCAGCCGCGCCGCCATCTCCTGCGCATGGGCCAGGTGCCGGCCCTGGTCGAGCGCCGCCTGGCGCCTGGCGGCATCGGGCCGGCCGATCTGGAAAGGCGCCAGCCGCGTCTCGTATTCGCCGACCGCCATGAAAAGCCGCGGCCTGCCCCGCGCCTCGGGCGGCAGGGCGGCGAAGCGGCGCTCGGTGGCCAGCAGCGCCGCATCCTCCCAGTAGATGGTCGGGCTGATGGCGATCCAGTCCGCGAAGGCCTGCGGGCGGGTGAAGAGCGCATGCAGGGCGAAAAGCCCGCCGAAGGAATGGCCGAAGATCGCCTGCCGTGCCGGGTCGACCGGAGCCAGCCCGGCAATGCGCGGCTTCAGCTCGGCCTCAATGAAGTCGAGGAAGAGGTCGGCGCCGCCGGTGCGCACTTCCGGCCCGCCAGGGCGATGCGGCGGGAAGCTGCGGCCCGGCGGCTGGGAATAATCCCAGGACCGGCGGACGCTGTCATAGGGCTCCTCCGTCGGGTAGCCGATGCCGACCAGCACGGCCTGGGCGATGCCGGTGCCAGCCGGATAGGCCGCCTGCACCCGCAGCGCATCCACCGCGATGCCCATCACCGCATTGGCGTCGAGGAGATACAGAACCGGCCAGCCGCCCTCCGGCGCCGGGCCCTCCGGCCGGTACAGGAAGATCCGCCAGGGTGGCCCACCGGCGGCGGGTGCCAGGTCGAACTGCACGGTGCCGGCGAGCCGCGCCGGCTCCAGCCCCGCCGCGGCCTGCGCGCCCCCGGCCGCGAGGCCGGCCCCCAGGAGGCCGAGCGCCCCGCGCCGCCCGAGCGCGCTCAGAACCGGTAGCCCAGGCGGGCCAGCACGGTGCGGCCGGCGACATGGTAGCAATAGCCGGCCTGGCAGTTATAGGCCTCGCGATCGGTCAGGTTGCTGCCGGTCAGCGACAGGCGCCAGCGGTCGATGTCGTAGCGGATGGCGCCGTCCAGCATGACATAGTCGCCATTCTGCGTCGTATTGGCGGTGTCCCGGTAGCTCGACCCGTTGTAGCGCAGCCCGGCGCCGAAGCTGAGGCCCGCAAGCGGCCCCTCCGGCATGCGGTAGTCCGCCCAGACGGTGGCCAGCACCTCCGGCACCCCGAACGGCCGCTTGCCGAGGTCGGTGCCATTGGTCTTGGTCGTCTCCACATCCTGCCAGGTGGCGGAGGCGAGGATGCGGAGCTGGCGCCCCACCGCGAACTGCGCCTCCAGCTCCAGCCCGCGGGAACGCTGCTCACCGGTCTGGACGGAGAAGCTGCGATCCACCAGGTCCGTGGTGAGGCCGTTCTGCACGGTGATCTCGAAGGCGGAGGCGGTGAACATGTGCTCCGTGCCCGGCGGCTGGTAGCGCAGCCCGCCCTCGATCTGCGTCGCCTCGACGGGCACGAAGGCCCGGCCCAGCCGGTCCGTGCCCAGCGTCGGCTGGAAGCTCTCGGCATAGTTCACATAGGGCGCGATGCCATTGGGGAAGAGATGCACCAGCCCCACCCGGCCGGTGAAGGCGGTCGGCGTCTGTGTCGTCGACACGCCGGTTACGCGATTCAGCGATTCCGTCTCGGTCCAGTCCTGCCGTGCGCCCATGGTCAGCACCCAGCGATCGCCGAGGCGGACCTGGTCCTGCGCATAGATGCCGATCTGGTGCTGCGTCTGGCTGCTGCGCGTGGTGAAGGCCGGGCGCGCGACATTGATGCCATAGACCGGATTCACCAGGCTCAGCGAGGGGGCAGCGCCGGTGCCGTAGTTGAAGTCCGACGTCGTGTACTGGTAGTCCAGCCCGGCCAGCAGCGTGTGCTGCAGCGGCCCCGTCGCGAAGCGAATCTCCGCCTGGTTGTCGATGCCGACATTCTCCAGGCTTTCCTCAAGGAAGGCGGCGTAGCGGGAGACGCTGGTGCCATCGGCGCTGGTGGCGAGGCCAGAGAGATAGGCCGAGGTCAGCGTCGCCTGGCCGTAGCGCATGTTCTGCCGCAGCGAGAGCGCGTCATTCACCCGATGCTCCAGCCGATAGCCGATCTGGTACTGGCGCTGATCGAAGCGGGCGTAGTTCGGGTCGTCAGTGCGGATATTGGTCGGCGTGCCGTCGGGCCGCGTGTAGTAGCCCGCGCTCGCCACGCCGCGATCGTCCAGGAGGGAGGTCAGCAGCGTGAAGCTGGTATTCTCGGTCGGGCGGAAGGTCAGCGAGGGCGCCAGGTAGAAGCGGTCGTCGCGGGCGCCCGGGATTTCCGAATCGCTGTCCCGCACCAGGCCGGTGACGCGGTACTGGAAGCGCGGATCGCCGGCGATGGGGCCGGTGCTGTCGAATTCCGTCTGGTAGCGCGAATGATTGCCGACCGAGACCGCAATCTCGTTCGACGGCGTGGCCGAGGGCATGAGGCTGATGCGGTCGATCAGCCCGCCGGCCGGCGCCTGGCCATAGAGGACGGAGGAAGGGCCGCGCAGGATGACGATGCGGTCCAGCCCATAGGGCTCCGTGCGGAAGCCGATCAGCCCGGGGCTGAAGGACTGGCGCAGCCCGTCACGATAGTCGCCCAGCAGGTTCACGCCGAAACCGCGGATGAAGATCTGGTCGAAGCGCGGGTCGTAGCCATAGACGCCGGTGGCGACGCCGGCATTGTAGCGCACCGCCTCCGGCAGGGTCTGCGCGCCCAGCGCCTGGATCAGTTCGCGATTCACCACGGAGACGGATTGCGGGCTTTCGATGATCGGCGTGTCGGTCTTGGTGGCGGAGGTCGCCGCGGTGGCGCCGAGGGGCGCGGTGGCGGGGGCGGAGACGCCGATGCGCGGCAGGGTGGCCACGGGTGCGGCGGGCGGTGCGGCGGGCGGCGCGGCGGTCTCGGCCTCGGGCGCCTGGGCCAGGGCCGGCGCGCCGGCGATCAGCAGGGCCAGGGCCAGCGCGGAAGTGGGATGGCGGTTGGGCATGCGGGTCCTCGCCGGTGATTCGGTGGGACCTTATTGAGAATGACTCGCAATATCAATTCAGCACGGAGGCCCTTCCCCCGGCGCAACGGAAGGCTCAGCGCGGCGTCAGCGCCTCCCGCCCCCCGATCAGCCGACGGCGGATGCGGGCGGAGAGCTGGTCGATGAGGGCCACGGTCACCAGCATCAGGATGATGATGAAGGCGACCTCGTCCCAGGCGCGGATCTTGATGCGCTCCGCGATCGCCAGCCCGATGCCGCCGGCGCCGACGATGCCGAGCACGCTGGCGGAGCGGGTATTGCTCTCCAGGAAATACAGCGCCTGCGCGATCATCACCGGCAGCACCTGCGGCAGCAGGCCGAAGCGCGTGCGCAGCAGCTTGCTGCCGCCCACCGCGTCGATCCCCTCCGCCTGCCGGCGCTCCGCATTCTCGATCGCCTCGGCATAGAGTTTTGCCAGTACGGCGATGTCGGCGGTCGCGATCGCCAGCACGCCGGCCAGGGGTCCGAGGCCCACCGCGCGCACATAGGCCAGCGCCCAGATCAGCTGGTCGACGCCCCGGAAGCCGTCGAAGACGCGGCGGATGGAGAAATGCGCCAGGGTGTTCACCACCACATTGCCGGCGCCGAGAAACCCGAGCGGCACCGCGATGAGGGCGGCGATGAAGGTGCCGAGGAAGGCCATGGCCACGCTCTCGGCGATGCCCTTCAGGATATCGAGCCAGAGCGCGCCGGGCGAGGGCGGGATCATCAGCACGATGATGGTGCCGAGGCCCGAAAGCCCGTTCCACAGCCGCAGCGGCGTGATCTGGAACCACCAGAGCAGGAAGACGAACCAGGCGAGTGCCGCCAGCCCGCCCACCCAGCGCAGCGCCCGCGTCGCCGGGCTCACGCCGAAGGCCGCCGGCATGCGCGCCTGCCACTGCTTGATCTGCCCGGGTGTCGGTTGCGCCATCGCCATTCCCGTCAGCCCCGCGCCGCGCCGGTCGCCAAATGGCGACGCAGCGTTTCCGAAACCATGTCGATCGCCGCCACGCTGAGGATGATCAGCACGATGATGGCGCTGATCTCCTCGTAATAATTGAAGGAGATCACGTGATAGAGTTCCTCGCCGATGCCGCCGGCGCCGACGAAGCCGAGCACGCTGGCACCACGCACATTGATCTCGAAGCGCAGCAGCGCGTAGCTGAGGAAATTCGGCGCCACCTGCGGCAGCACGCCGAAGCGCACGCGGTGGAACCAGTTGCCGCCCGCCGCGCGCACGCCCTCCATCGCGCTGGTCTCGGCATTCTCCACCACCTCGGCGAAGAGTTTTCCATTCGCGCCGGCGGTGTGGATGATGATGGCCAGGATGCCGGCCATGGGGCCGATGCCGAAGGCCCAGACGAAGATCAGCGCGAAGACGATCTCCGGCACCGTGCGGCAGAATTCCAGCAGGCGCCGCGCCAGGTGGAAGGCCCAGCGGCTGGGCGCCAGGTTGCGCGCGGCGACGAAGCTGAGCGCGAAGGCGATCAGCGTGCCGAGGACGGTGCCGAGCAGCGCCATCTGGCTGGTCTCGAAGATCAGCCAGGCCCATTTGTCGAGGCGGTAGAACCAGCCGGCGAGGCTCCCCTCCGTCTCCCAGTCGGCGAACAGCACCTCCCACCGCAGGGTCGGCAGGATGCGCCAGAAATACTCGCCGATGCGCGGCAGGCCCTCGGCCAGCGCACCCGGCGTCATCTCCGCCATCCAGGCCGCGACCAGCAGGCAGGCCAGCAGCAGGGCGCCGTAGGCCAGCGTGGCCTGCCGGCGCTGCCGCCGCGCTGCCTGGAATTCGGCCTCCCCCCGCGCGATGGCGGCACGGGCGGAGGCGGTCAGGGGCAGCGCGGCGTCCATGGGCGAGGGCTTAGGACCGGCGGCGGCGTTCGGCCGCTTCCTCGCGGCGCAGGCGCACGATCGGCTCGAACATGTCATGCGTCACCGGCGCATAGCCCTGCCCGCCGCCGCGCTCGACCTGCGCGTAGATCTGCGGATGGGCGGTGGCGAGCGCCAGGTGGAAGTCGGTGAAATCCTTCTTGAAGGCGGCCGGCAGGTCGGTGCGGACCGTCATCGGCCCGTTCAGGATCGGCGCCGAGGTCCAGATGATGCGCAGGTCGGCCATGTTCAGCATGCCCTTCTCCACCATCGCGCGCAGGTTGCCGCGGGTGAAGCCCTGCGAAACCTCGCCCTGGCCCGAGGCCCAGGTGACCGCCGCATCATACTGGCGCTGCAGCACCGCCACCACCGCCTGCTCATGCCCGCCGCCGAAGCCGGTGCGGGAGAAGTACTGGCCGGATTCCGTGCCGATGCCCGCGGCGCGCAGCTCGGAGCGCGGCACCAGGTAGCCGGAGGTGGAATTGGCATCCGCCCAGGCCAGCGACTTGCCGCGCAGCTGCTCCAGGTTCGTGATCCCGCTATCGGCGCGCACCACCATGACGGAGACATAGGAGATGCCGCCATCGGCCTCCCGCGCCACGAACAGGGGCTCGACGCCGCCATTGGTGTCGAGCCAGGCGCCGGCATAGGCGGAGGCGCCCATGGCCGCACCCTCGATCTGCTTCGCGCTGAAGGCCTGCATCACGCCGGCATAGTCGGCGGCGGGGAAGAGGCGCACGGGGATGCCGAAGGTGGTCTCCAGCAGGGCGCGATAGGCCTCGTAGCGGCCGAGGCGGTCCTGCTCGTTCTCACCGCCCAGCAGGCCGAGGCGGAGCTGCGGCACCTGCTGCGCCCAGGCGCGGCGGCCGGCGGCGGGCATGGCGGGGGCGGCCGTCTGGGCGGCAGCCGCGAAGGGCGCCAGCGAGAGGCCGGCAACCAGAAGACGACGGGTGATCATGCGGGTTCTCTCCAGGGGGAGCTTTGGGATTCCGCCGACCACGCCGCCGCCCTCAGGCGAGGGCGAGGCCGGGCGTGGTGGTCGCGGCCGGGCGCGCGGCGGGGGCCACCGCCTCCTGCGCCTGGACCTCGAATTCGTCCTCGGTGACGCCGTAGATCTCCTGCACCCGGGCCGCGGTCAGCTCCGCCGGCGTGCCGTCGAACATCACGCGGCCGGCCTGCATGGCGACGATGCGGTCGCAATACTGCCGGGCGGTGTTCAGGTGATGCAGGTTGCACAGCACGGTGATGCCATCCTCCCGGTTCACCTGGCGCAGCGCGTCCATCACGGTCTTCGCATTGCGCGGGTCGAGGCTGGCGATCGGCTCATCCGCCAGCATCAGCCGGGGCTGCTGCAGCAGGGCGCGGCAGATGGCGACGCGCTGCTGCTGGCCGCCCGAAAGCGTGTCCGCGCGCTGCAGGGCCACCTCCGCCAGGTCGAAGCGATCGAGCGCCGCCAGCGCCATGGCGCGCTCGGTGGCGGTGAACATCTTGAGCAGGCTGGTGACGGTGCCCATCACGCCCGGGCGGTGGTTCAGCCTTCCGACCAGCACATTGGTCAGCACATCCAGCCGCTGCACCAGGTTGAACTGCTGGAAGATCATGGCGCAGTCGGTGCGCCAGCGGCGCAGCTCCGCGCCGCGCAGCCGGGTGATGTCCCGCCCGCCATAGACCACCTGGCCGGCCGAGGGTTCGGTCAGCCGGTTGATCATGCGCAGCAGGGTGGACTTGCCGGCGCCGGAGCGGCCGATCACGCCGACCATCTGGCCGTCCGGGATCGCCAGCGTCACCTCGTTCACGGCCGTCACGGCGCCGAAGCGCCGCGTCAGGCCCCGCAATTCCAGCATGGGGTGCCCCTTCTCAAACCGGGCTATACAAGCACCCCGTGACGTCCCCATGACAGCGGCATGATGAAGCGGTTGCAGGGAATCCTTCCGCCCCCGGCTGGGCGGGGCCGCTGGGGCGCGCCATGCTGCGGCCGGAACGGGAGGGACCGGGATGATCGTCGACCTGCGCATCTACACGACGCTGCCGAACAAGCTGCCGGAATTCGTCGCGCTCTATGAGGCGAAGGCCTGGCCTCTGCAGCTGAAATACCTGGAGAATTGCCTGGGCTGGTACACGACGGTGGAGGGCGCGCTGAACACCGTGGTGCATATGTGGGGCTATGCCGACCAGGGCGACCGGGAGCGCCGCCGCACCGCCATGGCCGCCGATCCGGCCTGGGGCGAATACCTGGCCGAGGCCGGGGCCCGCGGCCTGCTGGTGAAGATGGAGAACCGCATCATCAAGCCGACCGGCTTCTTCAGCGCTTTTCAGGCCGCGAAGTAGCGGGGTGGGCGGGGCGCGGCCCCGCCCTTTCGCATCAGACCGTCAGCGTGCCGGCCTTCGCCGCGGCATACCGTGCCGAAATCTTCTGCCAGTCGAGCACGTTCCACCAATTGCCGGTGTATTCGGCGCGGCGGTTCTGGTAGCGCAGGTAATAGGCGTGCTCCCAGACATCATTGCCCATCAGCACGCGCTGGCCGTCCATCAGCGGGCTGTCCTGGCCGCCCTTGGTGACCAGGGCGAGGCGCCCCTCGCGGTTGACGGTGACGAAGGCCCAGCCGCTGCCGAAGACGCCATTCGCCGCCGTGTTGAAGCGGCTGCGGAAGGTGGCGAAGTCGGTGAAGTCGCGGGCGATGGCCTCGGCCAGCTCGCCCTGCGGCTCGCCGCCCGACCCGCCCATGATCTCCCAGAACATGGTGTGGTTGGCATGGCCACCGCCATTGTTGCGCACGGCGGTGCGCACCGCCTCCGGCACCTCGCCCAGCCTGCCCAGCAGCTGGTCCAGCGGCAGGGCGGAAAGCTGGCCATGGTCGCGCAGCGCATTGTTCAGCCCGGCCACCTGGCCGCCATGGTGGAAGCGGTAGTGCAGCTCCATGGTCCGCGCATCGATCGCCGCCTCATTGGCGCCGAAGGCATAGGGCATCGGCGCCTGGGTATAGGGGCCGGCGGGCGCCGGCGCCTGGGCCAGGGCCGCGCGGGGCAGCGCCAGGGCCGGCAGCGCCATGGCGGCGGAAAGCGGGGCGAGGCCCCGGAGCAGGCTGCGGCGGCGGAGCAGGGTCATGGCGTGTCCTTCCGGAGGTTCAGGCTGCGGGGCAGCTGGGGGCCAACTGGGGGGCGGTGCGGGCACCGCCAAGGGCGCAAGCGAAGGATGGCAGGAAGTTCAGCCGCGCAGCCAGGCCGCGAAGCGGCGGTTCAGCGCATCGAGGTGGCGCAGCCAGAAGGCCTCGTCGATCCGCAGTGCCGCGGCGGCATGGGCCGGCGAGGTGGACAGCTGGGCCAGCAGCGGGGCCGGCAGCTCCGCCAGCGCGCCCAGGGCCGTGACGCCGCAGGGCATCACCCGCGGCAGCCGCGCCTGCACCGCCGGCTGGCCGGCGAAGCGCAGGAAATCCAGCGCCCGCTGCCGGTTCGGGCTGCCGCGCAGGATCACCCAGCTGTCCATCATCGCCAGGTTCTGCGCCCAGGCGATGCCGAAATCCCGCCCGTCGGTCGCATTGGCCAGGGCGATGCGGCCGTTATGGGCGCAGCTCAGCACCACCTCCCCGCTCGCCAGCCAGAGCGCCGGCTGCGACCCGCGGTCCCACCAGGCGAGCTGGGCGCGGATGCTGTCGAGCTTGCGGAAGGCGCGGTCCTGCCCGGCCTGGGTGGCGAGCAGCGCATAGACCTCCGAAGGCGCCACGCCATCGCCGAGCAGCGCGATCTCCAGCGTGGTCCGCGGGCGGCGGCGCAGCGCGCGGCGGCCGGGGAAGCGATCGGTGTCGAAGAAATCGGCCCAGCCCGCCGGCGCGCCGCGCAGCGTCGCGCGGTCCCAGGCCAGCACCATGGAATAGGCGATGGCACCGACGCCGCAATCCTGCACCGCCGCCGGCAGATAGGCCTCCCGCCCCCCGATGGCCTCCCAGTCCATCGGCTCGAACAGCTCCTCCCGGCAGCCGATCAGCAGCTGGTGGCCCTCCACCTGCACCAGGTCCCAGTTGTTGGTGCCGGAGCGGATGCGCTCGCGCAGCACATCCATGCCGCCGTCCCAGGTCTCCTCCAGCAGCCGCGCGTCGCGCGCCGTCATCCAGGGGCGGAAGAAGATGTCGCGCTGCACGTCCTGATAGGCGCCACCCCAGGAGACCACCGTCAGGTCGCGCGGGCCCTGGGCATGGCCGGGCAGGGTCATCGCCCAGGGAAGCGCCCATGGCAGCGCCGCCAATCCCCGCAGCCAAGGCCTGCGCCCGCGCATCGCTTGCTCCTTCACCCACTTCGGCGCAGGTTAGACCCGGGGCCGGTCGCTTCGGAAGGCGCCAGGCGATCCGGGACCGGCGCTGTTTCGCATCGCCGCAAAGACAGGCGGCGGCGGTTGGAACCGGACCGGGTTGCGCGGCGTTCCCCCGGCACCACGATCCCGAAAGGAATGCGACCATGTCTCAGCTGGGCAACGACATCCGAAACGTCCGCGACGAGGCCACCGCCGCCGGCGGCCGCCTGGCCGACGATGCGCGCGCCGAGCTCGCCCGCCTGCGCAGCCAGGTCGAGCGCCTGATGGAAGAGCGCGTGACCCCGGCCCTCGGCCAGGCCGCCGAGACGGTGGAGGACTATTCCCGCCGCGCCCGCCACAGCATCGAGGACAATGCCAATGCGGTGGCCGAGACGGTGCGCGCGCAGCCGCTGCTCTACGTCACGGCCGCGGCCTTCGGCGGCTATCTGATCGGCCGGCTGATGGGCACCCGCACCTACGTCTATCCGGACCGCAAGTAAGCGGCGGCCGGCAGCATGCGCCTGCTGAGCCTGGCTCGCGCCGCCTGGCAGGCGGAGGGGCTGTACCTGCGCCGCAGCGGCCGGGCCTATGCCATCCAGGCAGGGTTCGGCGCCGTTGCGGCGATCTTCGGGATCATGCTGCTGGTGATGCTGCATATCGCCGGCTTCGCCGCGCTGCTGCCGGACCAGGGCCCGGTCTGGGCGGCGCTGATCATCGCCTTCGCCGACCTGGTGCTGCTGGCGATCTTCGTCATGCTGGCCCGCAAGCCGCGCCGCGATCCGGTGGCGGAGGAGGCGCTGGCGCTGCGCAAGGCCGCCATGCGGCAGATGGGCGATACCGCGACGCAGGCACTGATCCTGGCCCCGCTGCTGCGGAGCCAGACCCTGAAGAAGGGCGCCATCGGCGCCGCCATCACCGCCGCCGTGGTGGGCTTCTTCAACCGGCGCTGAGGCCGAAGGCGGGTTCCACCCCCGCCTTCACGCCGCGCGCAGTTGCGTGACAAACCTCTCCATCTCCCGCCGCAGACCGCTGGATTGCGCGGCGACCTGGCCGGAAGCCTCCCGCACCATCTCGGCCGCATCGCCAGCGCCCTCCGCCCGCTGCTCCACCGCGCTGATCGCCCCCGCGACCGCCTCCGTGCTTGCCGCCGCCTGCGCGACATTGCGCGCGATCTCGGCGGTGGCGGAGCCCTGCTGCTCCACCGCCGCGGCGATGGAGGCCGCGATCTCATCGAGCTGCGCGATGGTCTGGCCGATGCGCGCCACGGCCTCCGCATTGCCGGCGGCCGCCTGGCGCATCTCCTCGATCTTCTGGCTGATCTCCTGCGTCGCCGTCGCGGTCTGGGCGGCGAGCTGCTTCACCTCGCTCGCCACCACGGCGAAGCCCTTGCCGGCCTCGCCCGCCCGCGCCGCCTCGATGGTCGCGTTCAGCGCCAGCAGGTTGGTCTGGCCGGCGATATCGGTGATCAGCCGCACCACGTCGCCGATGCGCGACGCGGCCTCGTTCAGCGCCTCCACCTGCCGGGCCGTGCCCGTCGCCTCCTCCCGCGCCCGGCGGGTCACCTGGGTGGTCTGGCTCATCTGCCGCGCGATCTCGGCGATCGAGCTGCTGAGCTCCTCCGTCGCCGCGGCGGCCGAGGCGGCATTGCGGCTGGCGCTGCCGCCGGCTTCCTGGGCGACGCCGCTTTCGCGCCGCGTCTCCGTCACCGCCTCCGCCATGCTGTCGGCCGCGCCGGTCAGCCCGCCGGCCGCCTTGGCGAGCGCCCCGGCGATCCCGCCGAGGCTGGCCTCGAATCCCTGCACCAGCGTGTCGCGCATCTTCTGGCGCTCGACCCGCGCCGCCTCCCGCGCCTCGGCCAGCTCGGCCTCCTGACGGCGCTGGCGCTGGCTGTTGCTGCGCAGCACCTCCAGCGCGCGGGCCATGACGCCGATCTCATCGCCCCGCGCGGTGCCGGGCACCGGCTGTTCCGCCTCGCCGCCCGCCAGGGCCTCGGTGCGCGCGATGAGGCCGCGGATCGGCCGGGCGATGCCACGCGCCAGCAGCAGGCTGGCGACCGCGGAGGCCAGCAGGGCCAGGCCGATGGCCCCCAGCAGCATCCACTGGTCGGCCTCGGCCCGCGCCACCTGCGCCGTCTGGTCCAGCAGCAGTTCCGCCGTGGCCACCGGCTGTCCGGCGAAATCCACCAGCGGCACGGCCATCACCATGTAGCTGCGCGCACCGTCGCGCAGCATCTCGGGCGGCGTCGCGCGCGCGAGTCCGGCCCGCAGCATCGCCGCCGACCCCAGCCCTTCCGGCCGGGTGCCGGAGATGCGCACCATCCGGTCGCCCTGCATGGCGTGGATCACGATCTGCGCGTTCACCGTCTCCGCGATCCGGCCCAGCAGGTCCGGGCCGATATTGGCCTGGACGGACACGGCGCCCAGCGTCCGCCCCTCCCGCAGCACCGGCACGATGGCGGCCGCCGTCAGGCCGGTGGCGCCGGAGGCGAGGCCCGCCACCGCGCGCCCTTCCCGCGTCGCCATCACGATGTCCGGGCGCCGCGCAGCGATATTCTCGGGCTGCGGCGTATGCGACAGGGACCGGTAGTGCAGCAGGGCCGGCGGGGTCATGACGGCGATATTGGTCAGCAGCCGTTCCGCCGTCAGCGCCGCATGGATCGGGGCGAGGACCGTGGCCATGCCGGCCTGTTCGGAGCGCGCCACCGCCTCCACCAGCCGCGGATCGGCCGTGATGCTGCGGCCGAGCGTCTCCAGCCGCGTCAGCTCCATCTCGAAGATTTCCTGCGTGGTGCGGCCGATGCGCTGGGCGGACAGCTCCGTCACCACCTCCTGCGTGGCACGCTGCTGCATCAGGCTGATGGTCAGGACCAGCGCCGCGACGGCGCCGGCCACCGCCATGAAGGCCAGGACGAGGCGGGCCTGGATGGATCGGAGACGGTGCATGGGGCGGGGTTTCTCGCGAGATTCCTGGCGGATTATCTCCCGGCGAGGTTCCCAGCCCCTTAACCGAATCTCAGCCCGCCGGTGCCAGCGCCTCGAAGACCAGCATGTGCCGGCCACGATGCTGGAAGGCGTCGCATTCCGCCATGCCGATATCGGCCAGCACCTGGCGGGAGGCGACATTCCCCTCCCAGGCCACGGCGATGATGCGCGCAAGGCCGCGCCGGAAGCCGAAGGCCAGCGCCGCCCGCGCCGCCTCGCGCGCAAAACCCTTGCCGCGGCAGGCGGGCCAGAGGGCATAGCGCAGCGCCACGCCGCGGCCATCCGGCCGTTCCATCAGCCCGGTGATGCCGAGGAACTCCCCGGTCTCGCGGAGAAAGACGGCCCAGGTGCCGTAGCCGCGGACCAGCCAGAACTCCATGTCGTCGTCCAGCTCCTCCCGCGCCCTTTCGGGCGTGCGGGTGCCGTGGAGCATGAGGCCGAAGGCGGCCTCGTCGCCCTTGAGGGCGATGAGGTCGGGCAGGTTCTCCGGCGCGACCGGGCGCAGCGAAAGGCGCGGCGTGGTGATGCCGTTGCCTTCCGCCAGGCGGGGGACGACCAGCTCTCTACCGAGCCAACGGCCGGTACTTGATGCGGTGCGGCTGGTCCGCCGCGGCGCCGAGTCGACGTCGCTTGTCCGCTTCGTAGGCCTCGAAGTTCCCCTCGAACCACTCCACGTGGCTGTCGCCCTCGAAGGCGAGGATGTGGGTGGCCAGCCGGTCGAGGAACCAGCGGTCGTGGCTGATCACCACGGCGCAGCCGGCGAACTCCTCCAGCGCATCTTCCAGCGCGCGCAGCGTGTCGATGTCGAGGTCGTTGGTCGGCTCGTCCAGCAGCAGGACGTTGTGTTCCCGCTTCAGCATCTTGGCCAGGTGCACCCGGTTCCGCTCACCGCCCGAAAGCACCCCCACCCGCTTCTGCTGGTCGGCGCCCTTGAAGTTGAAGGCGGCGACATAGGCGCGGGAGGGGATGGTGCGCTTGCCGATGGTGATCTGGTCCATCCCGTCGGAGATCTCCTGCCAGACGGTCTTGTCATCCGCCAGGCTGTCGCGGGACTGGTCCACATAGCCGAGCTTCACCGTGTCGCCGACGACGAGGCTGCCGCCATCGGGCGTCTCGATGCCCGTGATCATCTTGAACAGCGTGGACTTGCCGGCGCCGTTCGGGCCGATGATGCCGACGATGCCGCCGGGCGGCAGCTTGAAGTTCAGGTTGTCGATCAGCAGGCGGTTGCCATAGCCCTTGCGCAGCTGGTCGGCGACGATGACCGTATTGCCGAGCCGCGGCGCGGGGGGGATGACGATCTCGGCCTCGCCGCCGGCGCGGTCGTTCTGCTTGGCCAGCATCTCCTCATAGGCCGCGATGCGGGCCTTGGACTTGGCCTGGCGCGCCGCCGGGCTGCGGCCCATCCATTCCTGTTCCTTGGCGAGCTGCCGCTGCCGGGCGCTCTCCTCGCGCTCCTCCTGCTGCAGGCGCTTGCGCTTCTGGTCGAGATAGGCGGAGTAGTTGCCCTGGTAGGGGAAGCCCCGGCCGCGATCGACCTCGAGGATCCAGTTGGTGACATTGTCGAGGAAGTAGCGGTCGTGCGTGACGATCAGCACGGCGCCCTTGTAGTCCTTCAGCGTCTGCTCCAGCCAGGCGACCGATTCCGCGTCCAGGTGGTTGGTCGGCTCGTCCAGCAGCAGCAGGTCCGGCTTCTCCAGCAGCAGCTTGCAGAGCGCCACGCGCCGCCGCTCACCACCCGAGAGATGCGCCACGGGGCTGTCGAAGGGCGGGCAGCGCAGGGCATCGAGCGCGATCTCGATGCGCCGGTCGAGCTCCCAGCCCTCCGCGGCCTCGATCTTCTCCTGCAGCTCGGCCTGCTCGGCGAGCAGATCGTTCATCTGCTCCTCCGTCATCTCCTCGGCGAATTTTTCCGAAATTTCGTTGAAGCGGCGCAGCTGTGCCGTCAGCTCCGCGAAGGCCTCCATCACGTTCTCGCCGACCGTCTTGGTCTCATCGAGATGCGGCTCCTGCGGCAGGTAGCCGACGCGCGCCCCCTCCGCGGCCCAGGCCTCGCCGCCGAACTCCTTGTCCTGGCCGGCCATGATCTTCATCAGCGTGGATTTGCCGGCGCCGTTCGGGCCGAGCACGCCGATCTTCACATCGGGCAGGAAGGACAGGGTGATGCCCTTGAAGACCTCTCGCCCGCCCGGATAGGACTTGGTGAGGTCTTTCATGACGTAGACGTACTGCCAGGCGGGCATGAGCAGAGGATCCCAGCGCAGAGGATGAAGCGGCGGGTTCTACCGCGCCCCGCCCCCCCATGCCAACCGCCGCGCGCGGAAAGGGCGTGGCACCGGGCCGCGTCCGCCCGGCCCTCAGCTCGTCTCGGCATGCATCGCGTTATCCCAGGGCGGCGGCGGGCCGATCATCAGGCGCTCCATGTTCATCACGCGCAGCGTCTCGTTGCCGATCACGATCTCCCCCGCAAAGCCGCGCAGGTCGATATAGCCACCCGTCACGGTCGGCGTGGCGCTGCCCGGATAGGGCCGCAACGCGTCCAGCAGGGCGCCCAGGATGGTGGCGTCGGCGCCGCCCGACGGATAGGCCAGGCCGAACAAGCGATCCAGCTCCGCCGGAGTCAGCTCCAGGCACAGCGTGTCCTCGTCGGCGCCGCCATCGATCAGGTCGTCGCCGTCGCCCGGCCGCCACAGCACAAGGTCGTAGCCATGTCCGCCGGAGATGACATCCGCCCCGGTGCCGCCCACCAGCTTGTCGTCGTCCCGCTCGCCATTCAGTTCGTCGCTGCCCGCATTGCCGAAGAGCAGGTCCTGGCCGGAGCCGCCATAGATCACGTCATGGCCCGCGCCGCCCCGCGCATCGTCGTTGCCGTCGCCGGTCAGGATCACGTCATCGCCGCCCTGGCCGTCGACGCGGTCCCGCGCATTGTACGATTCGATCAGGTCGGCGCCTGCCCCGCCGGTCAGGCTGTCATTATTGGACGTGCCCTGGATCTGCTGGCCGGCGGTTCCGCCCACCACACGGGAGAGATCCTGGTCCGTGATAATATGTTTCTCCGTCATGGCTGCCTCCTTCGCGTGCCGGTCCGGCGAGGGAAGGCTTTTGCCAGGACGCAAAACATTTTTGAATGGCACCGATCCGATGGGGGCCAGTGGCGCAGCCTATGGCTGCCGCGCGCCGCTCCGCGGGCGTGAAAGCAGTACGCATCCGCGCTGCGCGCGGTGGCTCATGCCTCCGGCGGTTGTAGCGGCGCCGCAACCCCCGCTCGCGGGGCAGTGCCCCGCGCCGCTACGCGGGCGGCAAGCAGAAATATGGATCCGCGCTGCGCGCGGTGCCTCATGCCTCCGGCGGATTTCCGCCTCGCGCGGCAGCGCCGCGCGATTGGCCGCTTTGCGGCCAATTCGGCGGAAATGGGCCCGGAGGGACTCGAACCCCCAACCAAGCCGTTATGAGCGGCCCGCTCTAACCATTGAGCTACAGGCCCAGAGCCCCCGCCTGCATGGCAAGCGCCGCGGCTTCATGCAAGCCCGGCGAGCACCTTGGCCGTCGCGCCGCTGACATCGCCGAGCTTCACGCCGCCGGCCACCCGGCCCTGCGTCGCGAGACCCCGTTCCTGCCGGGCGATGGCGGCGCGGGCTTCCTCCTCCGCCTCGCCGGGCGGCAGGATCAGCACGCCGGATTCATCGGCCAGCACGGCGTCGCCCGGCATCACCACCACGCCACCGATCGAGACCGGCACGTTCATCCGCCCGCCCAGGTCGTAGATGCGCGTGGTGATGGGCGCGAGGCCGCGGCACCACAGCGGGAAATCGCTGGCCTCAACCTCCTCCACATCCGTGCAGGCGCCGTCCACGATGCCCGCCTTGGCGCCGGCCGCCTTGGCGGCCACGGTCACGCCGCCGCCCCAGCAGGCGTGGCGGTCGTCACCCAGCCGATCGACCACCAGGATATCGCCCGGACGCAGCAGGCCGAGGGCATGGTGCAGGATGGTGGAATCCGGCCCCGGGCATTGCACCGTCACCGCCGTGCCCGCCACGCGCCGGCGCAGCAGCCCCTGGATCCTGCGGTCCACGAAACCCCAGTGGCGCCAATGGCCGACGGTCGCGGTCTCGGTCTGCTCCAGCAGCGCCACCACCTCGGCGCTGATCTGTCCGGGCATCGGCTCGACGACGTAGCGAGCGGGCATTCCTCAATTCCTTCCAACGGCGCGGGTGAAGCCGACCAGGCGTTCCACCAGCAGGACAACGGCAAGGGCGACGCCGATCAGCGTCATGGCGAGGGCGGCGACCAGCGGGTCGGTGCGGTTCTCGGCATAGCGGAACATCTCGACCGGCAGGGTGGACAGGCGGGGGCCGACGAGGAACAGGCTGATCACCGTCTCGTCGAAGGACACCAGGAAGCACAGCGCCCCGGCCGCGATGGCGCCGGGGGCGGCCAGTGGCAGGGTCACCCGCAGCGCGGCCCGGAAGCGGGTGGCGCCGAGGGTCCAGGCGGCTTCCTCGAGGTCCTTCGGCACGCCGCCGAAGGCGGTGGTCATGATGCGCACGGCGAAGGGCACGGCGACCATGGCATGGGCCAGCATCAGCCCCGGCCAGGTCGCCGCCAGCCGCACCGGCTGCAGCGCCAGCAACAGGGCGAGGCCCAGCACCAGCGTCGGCAGCAGCAGCGGTGCCGCCAGGAAGCCGGCGAGCAGGCCGCGCCCCGGAAATTCCAGCCGTGCGATCGCATAGGCCGCCGGCAGCCCTGCGGCCAAGGCAATGGCGGCAACCCCCAGCGCCAGCAGCGCCGAATTGCGCAGCGCCGCCATCAACTGCCCATTGTCGATCAACGCCGCATACCAGCGCAGCGAAAACCCCGGCGGCGGGAAGTTGAGAAAATCCCCCGCCGAGAAGGAGATCACGAGCACCAGCATCGCCGGCGCCAGCAGCAGCGCATAGCCGCAGAGGGCGGCCAGACGCAGGAACCAGCCCGGCTTCATCGCGGCGCCTCCCGCCCCGCCGTCACGCCGCGCAGGATCATGGCCAGCACCAGCGCGCCCAGCAGCAGCATCGCCAGCGCCGCCGCGGCCGGCCAGTCCACCGTCTCCAGCGCCATGTCGAAGATCTCGGTCGCCACGACGAAGACGCGGCCGCCGCCCATCAGCCGCGGCGTGACGAAGGCGGAGACGCCGAGCACGAAGGCCAGCAGGAAGGCCGCCAGCAGCGCGGGCGCGGCGAGTGGCAGCGTCACCCGCAAAAAGGTGCGGCTGCGGGTCGCGCCGAGCGTCGCCGCCGCTTCCTCCAGTCGCGAATCCAGTCGCGACAGCCCGGCGATCAGCACCAGGCAGCAATAGGGCATCAGGCTTTCCGTCAAGCCGATCCGCACGCCGGTCAGATTGTTGATCAGGCGCACGGGGTCGCTGGTGATGCCGAGGCCGGTCAGCAGCGCGTTGATCATCCCCTGGTCGCCCAGGATCGCCATCCAGCCGACCACGCGCGCGGTGGAGGAGACCAGCAGCGGCGCCACCGCCATCAGCGCCAGCAGCCCGCGCCAACGCGGATCGGCGCTGCGGATCAGCAGCGTCACCGGCAAAGCGAGCGCCACCGCCGCCGCGGCGCAGCCGGCGGAGAGCGTCACGGTGTTCCAGGCCAGTTCCCAGGTGAAGTCGTCGGTGACGATCTTCTCGTAGGTCTCCAGGCTCCAGGCCGTCTCCATCGCGCCCATATCGGTGGTGCGGTTGAAGCTGATGCGGGCCAGCAGCAGCACCGGCCAGACGAAGCCGAGCCCCAGGATCAGCGCCGCCGGCAGGCAGAGCAGCAGGCCGATCACGCCGGGAAGACCCGCAGATCGGAAGGATCGACGGCCAGCCGCAGCGCATCCCCCGTCCGGGCCGCGGCGCCCGGCGTGCCGCCCGAAACCTCCACCAGCAGGCGGCCGGCGGGGCTTTCGCAGTCCAGGGTGATGATATCGCCGGTATAGACGCGGCGGATCACCCGCGCCTCCAGCAGATTGGCCGCCGGCACATCCGGTGCCACCGGCCGCAGGTGGTGCGGGCGGATGAAGATCTCGGCCAGGCCGGGCGGCGGCGTCTCCGCCGCGCGCAGCGTCATGGCGCCGGCGCGCAGCAGCCCGTCGCCGATCACCTCGGCCGGAAGAATCGTGGCGCGGCCAACGAAGGTGGCGACGAAGCGGGTGGCGGGGCGCGCGAAAATCTCCTCCGGCGTGGCCAGCTGCTCGATCCGGCCGCGGTTCATCACGGCCACCAGGTCGGCCATGGCCAGGGCCTCCGTCTGGTCGTGCGTGACGAAGACGGTGGTGGTGCCGAGGCGCTGCTGCACGGCGCGGATCTCGTCCCGCACCTCCTCCCGCAGCTTGGCGTCGAGGGCGGAGAGCGGCTCGTCCAGCAGCAGCAGGTCCGGCTGCGGCGCCAGCGCCCGGGCCAGCGCCACGCGCTGCTGCTGCCCGCCGGAAAGCTGCCGCGGCTTGCGGCCGGCCAGGTCCGCCAACCCAACAAGGGCCAGCGCATCCGCCACGCGCTTCGCCCGCTCGGCGCGGGCCACGCCGCGCATCTCCAGGCCGAAGGACACGTTCGCGGCGGCCGTCAGATGCGGGAACAGCGCATAGGACTGGAAGACCACGCCCATATTGCGCCGGTGCGGCGGCAGCGGCGTCACGTCCCGGCCCGCGACCAGGATGCGCCCGCCATCCGGTGCCTCCAGCCCCGCGATCATGCGCAGCGTCGTGGTCTTGCCGCAGCCGGAGGGGCCGAGGAGCGCCAGCAGCGCCCCCTGCGGCAGGTCGAGCGAGATTCCGTCCACCGCGGGAGTCGCGGCGCCGGGGAAGCGCCGTTCCAGGCGCTCCAGCCGAAGATGGCTCACGAGGCCGGGCTCAGCGGCTGCCGGCGGCGATCACTTCGCGGCGCCAGCGCTGGTTCCATCCATCGCGCAGGCGCACCATCTCGGACCAGTCCATCGGGATCACCCGGCTGCGGGATTCGGGGGCCAGGGCGGTGCGGCCGAGGGCAGCGGCGGAGACCTGGGCTCGGGTATTGGTCGGGCCGTAGAACATGCGTTCCGTGAAGGCGGCCTGTGCCTCGGGCGACAGGGCATGCGCCATGAAGGCCAGCGCCTGGGCGCGGTTCTTGGAATTCGCGACCAGGTTGATGGTGTTGATCTGGAACACCGTGCCTTCCTGCGGCAGCGTCACGCCGATGCGGCCCTGGGACTGGTCGCTGTAGAGCTGCGCGCGGGCGTTCCAGCCGGTGGCGAAGCGCACCTGGTCGTTCAGGATCAGCGTATAGCCATCCGGATTCGGGTCGAAGGTCTGCACACTTGGTGCCAGCTCCCGCAATCTCGGCATGGCGGCATTCAGGTTGCGCCAATTGCCGCCATTGGCATGGGCCAGGATGGCCGTCAGCGCCAGGCCCTGGATATTGGGCGGCGCGGAGAGGGCGACGCGGCCGCGATGCTCGGGGGCCCACATGGCGGCCAGGCTGGTCGGCGCCGGCGTCACCGCGCGGCTGTCATAGATCATCACCAGGTGGTCGTAGGTCACGGCCGGGCCGCATTCGCCGCCCGCCTGCCGCCCCTGCTCGTCCACATCGGCGATCACCGGCAGGGTGGCGGCATCGATCTTCTCCACCAGCCCCTCGGCACAGGCGATGGCGGCGGTGGTGACATCCATGATCACCACGTCGATCTGCGGATCGGCCCGCTGGGCGCGCAGCGCGCCGAGCATCTGGGCGGAGGTGCCGCCATCGAAATACTGCACGGCGGTGCCGCGCGCGGCGGTGAAGGGCGCCACCACCGTCTGGGTGTAGTTGTCCCGGAAGATGCCGGCATAGGCCTGCAGCGTGATCCGCCCGCCATCCTGCGCGAAGGCGGGGACGGCGAGGCCAAGTGTGGCGATGGCGGCGAGCAGGCTGCGGCGCATGAGGGAGCTCCCGATCTTGAACCTCTACAATGCCAAGCCGCGGCCAAGCTTGCCAAGCACCCCTTTACCCAAAACGGGCGACGCGGAGCATGAACTTGCCTAATTCGCGGCCAGGAAGGCGCGAATCCGCTCCGCCAGCGGCGCCATGCCCACCACGCCATTGAGGTGGCCGAGCGGTCCCGCCACCTCCGCCAGCTCCGCCGGCCGCCCCACCCGCTGCAGGGTGGCCAGCAATTCGCGGTTCGCCTCCATCAGGAAGACCCGGTCGGTGGGGGAGGCCACGACCAGCCAGCGCGCCTGGCTGCGGGCCAGCGCCGCCTCCGTGCTCGGATATTCGTTGAGGAACAGCTGGTTGGCGCGGGTCAGATAGAGGAAATGGTTGGCGTCCGACAGGCGGGCGCGGGCCATCGCCGCCTCGTCGATCGCGCGCTCGGCCTCGAAGCGGTCGGCCAGCCGGCGGGCGGGATCCTGGCCTTCGGGGATGGCGCGGCCGAAGCGGGCGAGCGCCGGCCGGTCCTGCGCATGGACGGTGACGATCTTCAGCGCGGCGGCGAGCCCCGCCAGCGGCGGCTCCCGCCCCTGCGCGTAGTAGTCGCCGCCGCGCCAGTTCGGGTCGAGGCGGATCGGCGCCTCCCAGATATCCAGCCAGTTCAGCATCCAGGGGTCGATCTCCCCGGCGCCGATCACCGGCATGACGCGGTCGATCATCTCCGGATAGGCGGCGGCCCATTCGATGGCCTGCAGCGCCCCCATCGAGGGGCCGGTGACCAGCGCCAGGCGCCGCACGCCGAGGCTGTCCAGCAGCTTCTTCTGCACCTCGATGAAGTCCCGCATCGAGACCACCGGGAAATCCGTGCCCCAGTGACGGCCGGTGGCGGGGTTCATGGAGACGGGGCCGGTGGTGACGGTGCGGCCGTCCCGCACATTCAGGTTCACCAGCGTGTCGGAGGAGACGATGAAATAGCGGTCCGTGTCGATCGCCCGCCCCGGGCCGATGATGGCATCCCAATAGCCGGGCGGCTGGTCCGCGGCATAGCGGCCGAAGGCGTGGCTATTGCCGGAGAAGAAATGTGCCACCAGCACGGCATTGTCGCCGGCGGCATTCAGCGTGCCGGCGGTCTGGTAGCCGATGCGCAGCGTGGGCAGGGTGGCGCCGTTGCGGAGCGTGTGGCCGGCCAGCTCGAAGCTGCGCTTCTCCACGACCTGGGTGGCGGAGGCGGGCGCCTGCGCCTCGGCCGAGGCGGTCCAGAGCGCGGCGGCCATCAGCCCGGCCAGCAACCAACGAAGACGCATTTTTGCCAATCCTCCCCTGGGATTCGCCGCAGGGTGGGCCTTGCGCCCGGCTCCGCGCAAGGTGCTTTCGGGGGCCTGGCCGCCCCCCGGTCGCCTCCCGCCGCGCGGCGCGCTAGACTGCGGCAGCAAACCGCAAGCCAAGGTCCTCCCCGACATGAACCTCGCCAAGATTCCGACCGGCAAGGCCCCGCCGCACGACATCAACGTGGTCGTGGAAATCCCCCAGGGCAGCCAGGTGAAGTACGAGCTGGACAAGGACAGCGGCGCGGTGGTGGTGGACCGCTTCCTGTTCACGCCCATGGCCTATCCGGCCGCCTATGGCTTCATCCCCGGGACCCTGGCCGATGACGGCGACCCGGCCGATGTGCTGGTGCTGACCCCCGCCCCCGTGGTGCCCGGCTGCGTCATCCGCGCGCGCCCCATCGGCGTGCTGCACATGGAGGATGAGGCGGGGTCCGACGAGAAGCTGGTCTGCGTGCCGCATGACAAGGTGCACCCGATGTTCGCCGGCATCACCAGCGCCGAGGAACTGCCCGAGATCACCCGCCGGTCCATCGAGCACTTCTTCGCCACCTACAAGGACCTGGAATCCGACAAGTGGGTGAAGGTGCGCGGCTGGGGCTCGGCCAGCGAGGCGGCGGATATCATCATGTCCTCCAAGGCCGCCTATGACGCCGAGGCGAAGAAGCCGGCCGAGTAACGACCGGCCGGCCCGGCGCCGGCTTCCGATCATTTTTCTTGGTCCTGCTTGACGGGCGGCGTGGACAGCGCATCCGCCGCCCGGCAAGCTTCCTCCGGCCCGCGGCGCGGGCCGGCGTGCTGGTGCGGCTCCCCCCGCACCTGGCCCCGGCCCGCCAACGGACCGGGGGGACCAAGAAAAGGGGGAGTCCGTCGCTTTGATGACGCTCGCATTATTGCTGATCATCGTCCTTGGCACGCTGTCCATCGCCTATGGCGTGATCACCGCGAAGGAGGTGCTGGCGCGGGATGCCGGCACCGACCGGATGCAGGAAATCGCCAAGGCCATCCAGGAAGGCGCCAATGCCTATCTGAAGCGCCAATACATCACCATCGCCGTGGTCGGCCTGGTGCTGTTCTTCGTCATCCTGGCCGCCTTCGGCTTCGGTGGGCATGCCTTCGCGGTGGCCATCGGCTTCCTGATCGGCGCGGTGCTGTCGGGGGCCGCCGGCTTCATCGGCATGAACGTCTCGGTCCGCGCCAATGTCCGCACCGCCCAGGCCGCGACGCAGTCACTCGCCGCCGGGCTGGACCTGGCCTTCAAATCGGGCGCCATCACCGGCATGCTGGTGGCCGGCCTCGCGCTGCTGGGCGTCGCCACCTATTTCCTGATCCTGGTGCCGATCGGCGGCCTCGCGCCCAATAGCCGGCTGGTGATCGATGCGCTGGTGGCGCTCGGCTTCGGCGCCTCCCTCATCTCCATCTTCGCACGCCTGGGCGGCGGCATCTTCACCAAGGGCGCCGATGTGGGCGGCGACATGGTCGGCAAGGTGGAAGCGGGCATCCCCGAGGATGACCCCCGCAACCCCGCCACCATCGCGGACAATGTGGGCGACAATGTCGGCGACTGCGCCGGCATGGCGGCGGACCTCTTCGAGACCTATGCGGTGACCATGGTGGCGACCATGGTGCTGGCCGCCATCTCCTTCACCGCGGAAGCGCGGGTCGCGGGCATGCTCTTCCCGCTGGCCATCGGCGCCGTCTGCGTCGTGACCTCCATCGCCGGCACCTACTTCGTCAAACTGCCGGCCAGCAACAACATCATGCACGCCATGTATCGCGGCTTCATCGTGACGGGCGCGCTGTCGCTCGCCGTGCTGCTGCCGCTCTCCTACCTCACCTTCGGCACCGGCACGGTGACGGCGGGCGGGCACAGTTTTGGCGCCTTCGCGCTGTTTCTGTGTGGCGCGGTGGGCCTCGTGGTGACCGCGGCCATCGTGGTGGTGACGGAATACTACACGGGCACGCAGTTCCGGCCGGTGCGCTCCATCGCGGAGGCCTCGCAGACCGGGCACGGCACGAACGTGATCCGCGGCCTGGCGGTTTCGATGGAAAGCACGGCGCTGCCGGCGCTGATCATCATCGCCGGCGTCCTTTCATCCTATGGCCTGGCGGGCCTCTATGGCATCGCCATCGCGACCACGACGATGCTGGCGCTGGCCGGCATGGTGGTGGCGCTGGATGCCTTCGGGCCGGTGACGGACAATGCCGGCGGCATCGCGGAAATGGCGGGCCTGCCGAGCGAGGTCCGCGTCGCCACCGATGCGCTGGACGCCGTGGGCAATACCACCAAGGCGGTGACCAAGGGCTATGCCATCGGCTCGGCGGGCCTCGGCGCGCTGGTGCTGTTCGCGGCCTATACCCAGGACCTGAACCACTTCATCGCCAATCCGGCCGAGTATCCCTATTTCGCCGGCCTCGGCGTGATGACCTTCAGCCTGTCCGATCCCTATGTCGTCGTCGGCCTGCTCTTCGGCGGGCTGCTGCCCTATCTCTTCGGCGGCATGTCGATGACGGCGGTGGGGCGCGCAGCGACCGCGGTGGTGGAGGAAGTGCGCCGCCAGTTCCGCGAACACCCGGGCATCATGACCGGCGCCGAGAAGCCCGATTACGGGCGGGCGGTGGACATGCTGACCAAGGCGGCGATCAAGGAGATGATTATTCCTTCATTGCTGCCGGTGCTGTCGCCGATCGTGGTGTTCTTCGTGATCCTGATGATCGGCGGCAAGGCGGCGGCCTTCTCGGCGCTCGGCGCCATGCTGCTCGGCGTCATCGTCACGGGCTTCTTCGTCGCGGTCAGCATGACCACCGGCGGCGGCGCCTGGGACAATGCGAAGAAATACATCGAGGAAGGCCACTTTGGCGGCAAGGGATCCGAGGCGCACAAGGCCGCGGTGACCGGCGACACGGTGGGCGATCCCTACAAGGACACCTCCGGCCCGGCGGTGAACCCGATGATCAAGATCACCAACATCGTGGCGCTGCTGCTGCTGGCGATCCTGGCGCATAGCTGAGCCAGACCTCTCCCTCCCCCGCGCTCGCGGGGGGTTGCGGCACTGCCGCAACGCCGGGGGCTGGTCGGGGTGGGGGGTCCCATACACCATGCGAGACCCCAAACTCCGCGACATCGCCCGCCGCCTGCGCCGCGACGCGACGGTCGAGGAACGACGTCTCTGGCGCTCCCTGCGGCAGAACGCGCTGGGTGCCGCCTTCCGCCGCCAACACCCCATCCCTCCGCATGTCGCGGACTTCGCCTGCCTGGAGGCCAGGCTTGTGGTCGAGGTGGATGGCGGGCAGCACGGCGGGGCGCGCGACACGGCGCGGGATGCGACGATGACAGCGGCGGGGTGGCGCGTGCTGCGCTACTGGAACAATGAAGTGCGGGAGAACCTGGACGGGGTGTTGGCGGATATTGCGCGGGTGCTGGGGGAGAGGCTGGGAAGGTAGGTTGCGCCTTGCGCCTTGCCCCCACCCTGACCCTCCCCCGCTTCGCAGGGGAGGGAGAGTGCTGCTCCCTCCCCCGCACTTGCGGGGGAGGGTCGGGGTGGGGGCCTCTGACGCCTCGCCCTACCGCCCCCTGAACACCGGCTTTCGCTTCTCCACAAAGGCCCGCGTCGCCTCCCGGAAATCCTCGGTGTACGGAAAGCTCCGGCTCGCCTCGTACTGGGCCTCAGTGATCGGCAGGGCCCCGCGCAGCTCCTGCAGCGCGCGCTTGTGGAAGCGGTTGGCCAGCGGCGCGCCCTCGGCGATCCGATGCGCCATGGCCAGCGCCTCCGCCTGCACCGCCTCATCCGGCACTAGGCGGGACAGCAGGCCCTTCTCATAGGCTTCCTGGCCGGTGAAGACGCGGCCTTCCACCAGCATCTCCATGGCCACCGCATAGCCCACCGACTGCAGGATCGGGTCCAGCTCGTCATAGGCATAGAAGATGTTCAGCTTGCGCGCCGGAATGCCGATCCGCGTCGCCGGGCCGCCGACCCGGAAGTCCGACAGCGTGGCCAGCCCCGCGCCGCCGCCCATGGTCCAGCCGCGGCAGGCCGCGACCACCGGGTGGCGGCAGCGGCGCAGGGACTGGAAGCTGCGGCCGATCTCCGCGGCATAGACCGCCTCCCGCTCCGGCGTGCCGCGCTCCGTCTCGAAGGCGGCGATATCGGCGCCGGCGCAGAAGGCTTCCTCCCCGGCGCCGCGCAACACGACGCAGCGCAGGTCGTCATCGGCGGAGCAGGCCTCCACCGCCTCCGCCAGGGCGATCCACATGGGCAGGTCCATCGCATTGCGCTTGGCCGGCCGGTCGATGGTGAGGATGGCGATGACGCCATCGCGCTCGAGCTTGATGAGGGGGTGCGACATGGCGCCGACCGTAACGCCGCGCGGCGCCGCCGGCCAGATGGCGTCACGCAACCGCAGGCCCGCCGCGCCGTTCTGCCCCCGACCCAGCAGGAGACTTGCCATGAACCAGACACGCACCGACCAGGAAGCCCGCGACAAGGTGTGGGAGCTGATCCGCGACATCGAGGTGGCGACCCTCGTCACCCTCGACGCCCAGGGCCATATGCGCGGCCGGCCCATGCGCGCGGTGGAGCTGCGGGAATTCGACGGCACGCTGTGGTTCTTCACCAGCGGCGGCTCGCCCAAGGCCGAGGAGATCCGCCAGGATGAGCGCGTGCTCCTCGCCTATGCCGAGCCCTCGGACCAGAACTATGTCTCCATCTCCGGCACCGCGCAGATCATCCGCGACGTGGCGAAGCAGAAGGAGATGTGGTCGGAGCCGCTGCGCACCTGGTTCCCGAACGGCCCTGAAGACCCCAACGCCGCGCTGCTGAAGGTGGTGGTGGAAGGCGCCGAATACTGGGACGCCCCCTCCTCCACCCTGCTGCACGCCTTCGGCTATGTGAAGGCGCGGATCACGGGTGAGCCGCCGAAGGCCGGCGAGAACGACAAGGTGTCCTTCAAGCGCCCGGCGTAACCCCGGACAGCTCGGCCACCAGCGCCCCCACCGAGGCGCTGTCCAGCCCGCCACGGCCGGAGGTGCAGAGCGCCTCCAGCATCTGCGCCGTCAGCGCCGTGGCGGGGGCGAAGACCGCATGGTCGCGCATGGCGGTGGCGGACAGGCGCAGATCCTTGCGCATTAGCTCCGCCCGGAAGCCGGGCGCGAAATTGCCCGCCAGCATGCGCGCGGCGTGGTTCTCCATGACGAAGCTGGCCGCGCTGCCGCCGCGCAGCGCCTGGCGCATCTTTTCGCCATCCAGCCCGGCCTTGGCGCCGAGCGCCAAGGCTTCGGCGACCGCCAGCATGGTGGTCGCCACGATCAGCTGGTTGGCCGACTTGCACACCTGGCCGGCGCCGGCCGGGCCGAGATGCGTCAGCGTCCTGCCCATGGCCCGGAAGCAGGGCTCGGCGCGGGCGAAGGCGGCTTCGTCGCCGCCCACCATGCAGGTCAGCGTGCCGTCCAGAGCCCCCTTCGGCCCGCCGGAGACCGGGCTGTCCAGCAGGATGGCGCCGGTCTCCGCCGCCAGCCTTGCCGCGAAGCCGGCCGCCGCGCTGGCGGAAATGGTCGAGAAATCCACCACCACCGTGCCCGGCGCCACGCCCTGCGCCACGCCGTCCGGGCCGAAGAGCACCGCCTCGACATCCGGCGTGTCGGGCAGGCACAGCGCGACGAAGGCGGCACCGCGCGTGGCCTCCGCCGGGGTTTCGGCCCAGCGTGCCCCGCCGGCCTCCAGCGCCGCCGCCTTGCCGCGGCTGCGGTTGGTGACCGTCAGGGTGAAGCCCGCCTTGGCCAGGTTGGCGGCCATGGCGGCGCCCATCACGCCCAGTCCGATGAAGGCGGCCGGGGCGGGCGGCTGGATCGTCTCGGTCATGCTGTCTCCTCAGGCTCGACGGATCGCGGCGCGGATGGCATCCAGCAGCGTGTCCATGTCGCGCTGGAAATCGGCGCCATTGGCGTAGCCATCCGCCTCCCCGGTGCTCTCCTGGAAGCGCTGCCAGCCGGGTGCCGCCATGGCCTGGCGGAAGCGGTCGTGCAGATAGCTCACCATCTCCGGCGTCATGCCCGCCGGCCCGACCCAGCCCTTCATATTGTCCGCCACCAGATCCACGCCGAGCTCCCGCAGCGTCGGCACCTGCGGGAAGGCCGGCATCCGCTGCGCGGAGGCACAGGCCAGCGGCAGGATGTCGCCGGAGGCCGCGAGGCCGCGCAGCTCGTCCGAGGCCTGCACCACCAGGTCCACCTGCCCCGCCAGAAGCGCCTGCTGCTGCGGCCCGCCGCCGGTATAGGGCACGTGCAGCAGCTCCGTCCCCGTCGCGCGGCCGAGCATGATGAAGATGGAATGCGACAGCGTGCCGACGCCCGCCGAGCCATGCGTCAGCGCCTCCGGCCGCGCCTTCGCCGCCTCGATCGCCTGCTGCATGGTGGTGAAGCGGCCGCCGCGGCCGCGGGCGCAGATGAAATGCGCGTTGCGCGTCAGGCGGATGACGGAGGTGAAGGACCGCTTCGGGTCATAGGGCAGGTCCCGATGCGCGGGCAGCGAGGTGCTCTCGGACCCGCCCGCCATCAGCAGGGTATGCCCATCCGGCGCCGCCCGGCTGACGAATTCGGCGGCGATGGCCCCGCCGGCGCCGGGCCGGTTCACCACCACCAGCGGCTGCGGGAAAAGCGGCGCCGCGGCTTCCGCGATGGTGCGCGCGATGATGTCGGAGCCGCCGCCGGGGGCGAAGCCGACGATCAGCTGGATCGGCCGGGTCGGCTGCCAGCCGGGCTGGGCGCGGGCCGCGCCGATGAAGGGCAAGGCGAGGGGGGCGGCCAGCAGGCCGCGGCGGCGGATGGTCAAGGCGTGTCTCCCGGTTCGGCCGTCTGCGCGGCTGGTGCGGGGAAGATGGCCATAGTGCCGACAGTCGGCAACCTCGCGGACCGGGCGCGGGGTTCAGTCGCCGTCGTCGGGGATGTTCAGCTGGATGCCGCAGGCCTTGCAGTGCACCGCATCCGTGTCGTGCCGGCCGAGGCCGCAGCTCGGGCAGCGGAAGTTCACCTTGATGGGCCGGAACAGCGCCTGGGCCAGCCGCAGGAACAGGGTGACGCCGGCCAGCATGATCAGCACGGTCAGCAGCCTTCCGCCCGTGCCCTCCAGCGTGATGTCGCCGAAGCCCGTGGTGGTCAGCGCGGCCACGGTGAAATAGAGGGCATCGGCCCAGTTCGCGATGTCCTGATTGTGGTTGTGCTGCGTCGCATGGACGATGCCGGTCATCACGGAGATGAAGACCAGCAGGTCGGCCGCCGCGATCGGTGCCTCCGGGTTGCGGCGGAACACCGGCAGGTCGCGGCGCAGCTTGGCCACCAGCCGGGCGGAGCGCAGCAGCCGCAGCGTGCGCAGGCTGCGCAGGAAACCCCAGCCGGGGGCGAAGGGCGCCAGCAGGAAGGCGGAGACGGCGAGCAGGTCGGCGATGCCGGCGGGATGCGTGATCTCGCGCCAAGGTCGCTCGCTGGCCCGCAGGCGCAGCACCAGTTCGCCGCCGAGCACCAGGCCGAAGGCGAAATCCACCAGCCGCAGCGCCGGGCCCTGGGGCAGGAAGGATTCGACGATCACCCAGGCCAGCGCGGCGAGATCGAGCGCCAGCAGCCCATAGCCGGCGCGGATGCCGACCCGGCCGGCGATCCTGTCGAAGGCGCCGACCTCGCCGGGCATGGGCTAGCGCGTCGGCTTCGGCGGCGTCGTGCCGTAGTCGTAGAAGCCGCGGCCCGACTTGCGGCCCAGCCAGCCGGCCTCGACATACTTTTGCAGCAAGGGGCTCGGGCGGTACTTCGGGTCGCCCATGCCTTCCTGCAGCACGCGCAGCACGGCGAGGCAGGTGTCGAGGCCGATATAGTCCGCCAGCTCCAGCGGCCCCATCGGATGGTTGCAGCCCAGCTTCATGCCGGCGTCGATGGAGGCGACATCGCCCACCCCCTCATGCAGGGCGAAGCAGGCCTCGTTGATCATCGGCAGCAGGATACGGTTGACGATGAAGGCCGGGTAGTCGGCGGCATAAGCCACCGTCTTGCCCATTTTTTCCGCCAATGCCGCCACCGCGGTGACCGTGGCATCGTCGGTCGCCAATCCCCGAATGACCTCGACCAGCTTCATCAGCGGCACGGGGTTGAAGAAATGCATGCCGACGAAGCGGCCCGGCCGGTCGGTGGCCGCCGCGAGGCGGGTGATGGGGATGGAGGAGGTGTTCGAGGCCACCAGCGCATCCGCCCGCAGATGCGGCGTCAGGGTGGCGAAAATCTTGTTCTTGATGTCCTCGCGCTCGGTCGCGGCCTCGATCACCAGGTCACAATCGGCGAAGGCGGCGTAGTCCGTGCTCGTGCTGATGCGGGCCAGCGCCGCGTCGCGGTCGGCCTGCGTCAGCGTGCCCTTCGAAACCTGGCGGTCCATGTTCTTGGCCAGCGTCGCCATGCCCTTGTCGAGCGCGGCCTGCGCCACGTCGAGCAGCACGACGGTCAGGCCGGACTGGGCGGCGACATGGGCGATGCCATTGCCCATCTGGCCGGCGCCGATGACGCCAAGTTTCTGGATCTGGCTCATCCTGGTCTCCGCATGGGCGCCCTCTCCCCCCAACGGGGGGAGAGGGTTGGGGTGAGGGGGGCCGCTGAGGACGGAGAGAGCCCGTCGGGCCGTTCTCGTGGAATGGCGCGGGTGGCAGAGCCCCCCTCACCCAACCCTCTCCCCCCGAACTGGGGGGAGAGGGCTTTGATTACTTCTTGTCGAGCGCGGCCTCGAGCTCCGGGATCACCTTGAAGACATCGCCAACGAGGCCGTAGTCGGCCACCGCGAAGATCGGCGCCTCCTCGTCCTTGTTGATGGCGACGATCACCTTGCTGTCCTTCATGCCGGCCAGGTGCTGGATGGCGCCCGAGATGCCGAAGGCCATGTAGAGTTCCGGCGCCACGATCTTGCCGGTCTGGCCGACCTGCATGTCGTTATGCGCATAGCCCGCATCGACCGCGGCGCGGGAGGCGCCAATCGCGGCGCCGAGCCGGTCCGCGACGCCATCCAGGATCTTGAAGTTCTCCAGCGAGCCCAGCGCACGTCCGCCGGAGACGACGACGCGCGCCGCCGTCAGCTCCGGCCGCTCCAGCTTCACCAGCTCGGAGCCGACGAAGCGGGAGATGCCGGGATCGTTCGCGGCCGGCGCGTCCTCGATCGGCGCATTGCCGCCCTCGGCAGGCGCCGGGTCGAAGCTGGCGGCCCGCACCGTCAGCACCTTGGTCGCATCCGCGCTCTTCACCGTGGCCAGCGCATTGCCGGCATAGATGAAGCGGCTGAAGGTGTCGGCGGATTCGACGCCGGCGATGTCGGAGATGATCTGCACGTCGAGCAGGGCGGCGACGCGCGGCATCACATTCTTGCCCGCGGTGCTGCCGGGGGCGACGAGGTGCGAATAGCCGGGGGCGAGCGCGACCAGCAGCGCCGCCAGCGGCTCCGCCAGGCCGTTCTCGGCGACCACGCCGCCGGCGACCAGAACCTTGGACACACCGGGCAGCGCGGCGGCGGCGGCGGCATCGTCGCGATGCATCACCAGCACATGGATCTCGCCGCCGATCTGCGTGGCGGCAGCGAGCGCGCTGCGGGTCGGCTGGGTCAGCGGATTGCCGCGATCGGCCAGAAGCAGGATGGACATGGTCAGATCACCTTCGCTTCGTTGCGCAGCTTGTCCACCAGCTCGGCCACGCTGGCCACCTTCACGCCGGCGCTGCGCTTCGGCGGCTCCACCACCTTCAACACGGTCAGGCGCGGCGCGGTGTCCACGCCGAGGTCGCCCGGCTTCACCGTCTCGATCGGCTTTTTCCGGGCCTTCATGATATTGGGCAGCGAGGCGTAGCGCGGCTCGTTCAGGCGCAGGTCGGCGGTGACGATGGCCGGCAGGGTGAGCGCCAGGGTCTCCAGGCCGCCATCGATCTCGCGGGTCACGTTGGCCGTGCCGTCCACAATCTCGACCTTGCTGGCATAGGTGCCCTGGGCCCAGCCCAGCAGCGCCGCCAGCATCTGGCCGGTGGCGTTCATGTCGTCGTCGATCGCCTGCTTGCCCATCAGGATGAGCTGCGGGCCCTCCTTCTCGACCAGCGCCTTGAGGATCTTGGCGACCGCCAGCGGCTCCACCGTGCCCTCGGCCTCCACCAGGATGCCGCGATCGGCGCCCATGGCCAGCGCGGTGCGGATCTGCTCCTGCGCCGCTGTCGGGCCGACGGAGACGGCGACGATCTCGGTGGCGGCGCCCTTTTCCTTCAGGCGCACCGCTTCCTCGACCGCGATCTCGTCGAAGGGGTTCATGGACATCTTGACGTTCGCCGTCTCGACGCCGGTGCCATCCGCCTTCACGCGGACCTTGACGTTGTAGTCGACCACCCGCTTGACGGGGACGAGGATTTTCATGGAGTGCCGTGTCCCTGGGTCCGGCGCTGGAAGGCGGCGCCGGGCGCATCGCGCAATTGCGAAAAATGGGGCGAAAACGGCGCCGACCATAGGGCGGGCGCTTCGCGCGGGCAAGGCGGGGCCGGCCTGGCGCCGGCCGGGCGTTACCCGCGCAGCATCAGAAGCAAAAGGAACAGCACCAGGGTCAGCCCCTGCAGCCCGACACGCCATCGCATCAGCTTGTTGGAGCGACCGCCGCCGGCCGTCTCATTCCGCGCCAGGCCCACCATGCCGGCGAGCATCACGCCGAGGGTGGCGAACATGGAAAGGCCCACCAGGACCGTCAGGAAGGTCGTCATGGGGGCAAGATGGCACGTCCCGCGGCCGGGGCAAGCCACCCGCCGGGCAGGCTGCCGCCAGTGGCGCTATCGCCTTGCCCCGGCGATCGCCACGGCCCCCACCGTGACCGCCACCACGCACATGCCGAAGCCGGCGGCATAGCTGCCGGTCAGGCCGATCAGGCCGGAAAAGGCCGGGGGTGCCACCAGCATGGTCATGCCGAAGGCGAAGGACAGCGCCGCGGTGGCGCCGCCGACCTGGCCGGGAGGCGCCAGCCGCGCCGCTTCCGCCAGCATCACGCCATTCCAGCCCACCGCCGTGGCGCCCATCACCATCCCGGCGCCGGCCACCAGCAGCATGGGCCAGCCGGGACCCGCGAGCGCCAGGGCCAGCCCGGCCAGCGCCGCCCCCACCCCGCAGGCCACCAGCACGCGGGTGGCGCCCAGCCGGTCCGCCAGCAGCGCCCAGAAGACCCGCCCCACCACGCCGGAGGCCTGGGCCAGGGCCAGGAACAGCCCGGCCTCGGCCAGGCTGGTGCCGAGGCTCGCCACCTGGAAGGCGACGAAGAAGGTGGAGAAGCAGAACTGCGCGATGCCATAGCCGCAGGCCATCACCGTCAGCCGCGCCAGGTCCTTGTCGGTCCGCAGCAGGCCGAGATGGGCGGCCGATTCGCGCAGCACCGCCAGCAGCCCGGTGCTGGCCCCCGGCCGGTCCCGCTCGATATCCAGCCCCGCCCGCAGCGGCTGGATGGCCAGCGCCACGGCGAAGGCGATGCAGGCGATGCACAGGATGCTGGCGCGCCAGCCGAACAGCAGCGCCAGCGCCGGCGCCAGGGCGGCGACCACCATGGCGCCCAGCGGCACGCCGGCCTGCTTCAGGCTGAAGACCAGGGCGCGCCTCCGCGCCGGCGTATGCGCCGCGATCAAATGGCTGCCACCCGGCGTCACCGGCCCATGCCCCATGCCGGCGATCAGCGCGGAGGCTGCGAGCGCCACCGGATGGCCGAGCGCCGCCAGGGCAATGCCGCAGCCCAGCACGCCCATGGCCACCTGCAGCATGCGCACGCCCCCCCAGCGGCGGATCAGTGGCCCCGTCAGCGGCCCGGTCACCAGGGCGCCTGCATAGACCAGCGCGGTATGCAGCCCGGCCAGGCTGGCGGGCACGCCGGTTTCGGCCGCCATGGCGGGGGCCAGCACGGGCACGGTCAGGAAGGCGCCCATCCCGGCCAGGTGCACGGCCATCAGGGCCAGCATGATGAGGGGCAGGGCGGGTGGGGCGGGGGTCACGCCCGCATCCTCGGCCCTGATGCGCTGCGCCGCAACATGCCGAGACCGTCTTCAGGGTTGACCCGGGGGAGGCGGAAGGGGGATCACCCCGCCCATGCGCGTCCTCCTCCACATCCTGCCCGTCCTGGCGCTGCTTCTGGGCGGCGCCGCCCTTGGCCAGACCGCCAGCCCCGCCCCCGCCTCGGCGCCCGCGCCGGCGGAGATGGAGCGGCTGCTGGCGACGCTGCGCAACGACGCCGCCCGGGCCGAGCTACTGCGCAACCTGGAGGCGCTGGTCGCCGCCCAGCGCAGCGCCCCCGCCGCCGCCACCGGCACCCCGGCCCCCGCAGCGCCGCCCGCCGCGCCGGCCACCACACCGTCCGCCACGCCTTCCGCCACGCCTTCCGCTGGGGCCGCCGCTCCCGCGGCGGCGGAGCCCGCGATCCTGGCGCCGAATACGCTGGGCGCGCAGCTGCTGACCGGCGCCTCCCAGCGCCTGCAGAGCTTCTCCGAAAGCCTGGTGGCGGCGGCGGAGGCGGCGACGGACCTGCCCTCCCTCGCCCGCTGGGCCTCCGACTTCGCGCGGGACCCGGTGACGCAGACCCGCGTCATCGATGCCGCCTGGAAGCTGCTGCTGCTGTTCGGCGCGGGCCTCTTCGCCGAATGGCTGACCCGGCGTGGCCTGCACCGCTGGTCCGACCGGCTGGACGCCATGGCGCCGGACAATGGCGGGGCCTGGACCTGGATGCGCCGCGTGCCGCTGGTGGTGGCGCGCTTCCTGCTGGACCTGGTGCCCCTGGCCGCCTTCGCCGTCATCTCCTACGGCATGATCAGCGCCGTGCGGCCGCTGCCGACGACGGAGCTGGTGCTGCTGCTGGCGAACAACGCCTATCTGGCGCTGCGCGCCATCATGGCGCTGTCGCGCATGGCCTTCTCCCCGGCCTCCAGCCATCTGCGCCTGGTGCCCTGCCAGGATGAGACGGCGGCCTATGTCACCGTCTGGGTGCGGCGCATCGTGGCGGTGGCCATCGCCGGCTTCGCGGTGGCCGAGGCCGGGCTGCAATTCGGCCTGCCCTGGGCTGCCTATGACGGAATCCTGCGGCTTTCGGCGCTGATCGTCTCCCTGCTGCTGATCATCGTCATCCTGCAGAACCGCACCGCCATGGCGGATCTTCTGCGCGCGCCGGAGCTGAAGCCGGGCGACCAGCCGGACCGCATGCGGCGCCTGCTGCGCAGCCTGCGCGACCGGCTGGCGGAAATCTGGCACCTGCTGGCGATCCTCTGGCTGATCGCGCTCTGGGGCGTCTGGGCGCTGGAGGTGCGGGACGGCTTCGAGCGGCTGCTGCGCGTCTCGCTCATCACGCTCGCCATCTTCGGCGTGGCCAAGCTGGTGGATGAGCTGGCGCGGCGGGCCATCACGCGCGGCTTCAGCATCGGCCCGGACCTCGCCCGCCGCTATCCGGGGCTGGAAGCGCGGGCCAATCGCTACGTGCCGGTGCTGAAGGGCATCGTCAGCGCGCTGATCCTGATCGTCACCCTGCTGTTCCTGCTGGAGGCCTGGGGCGTGGCCGCCTTCGCCTGGTTCGGCCGCGGCCAGCTGGGCGCGCGGCTGCTCGCCTCCCTCGTCTCGGTGGGGCTGACCGTGGCGGTGGCGATCACGGTCTGGGAAGTGGCGAATGCCGCCATCCAGCGCTACCTGGTGCGCCTGTCGCGCGATGCGCAGGCCGCGCGTTCGGCCCGCGTGCGCACCCTGCTGCCGATGCTGCGCACCCTGCTGTCCGGCACCATCCTGGTCTTCGTGGCGCTCAACGTGCTGACCGAGATCGGCGTCAACGTGGCGCCCCTGATCGCCGGCGCCGGTGTCATCGGCCTGGCGATCGGCTTCGGGTCGCAGACCCTGGTGCGCGACGTGATCACCGGCATCTTCCTGCTGTTCGAGGATGCGGTGGCGGTGGGCGACGTGGTCTCCGTCGGCGGGCTTTCGGGGGTGGTGGAGCAACTGTCCATCCGCTCCATCAAGCTGCGGGCGCAGGATGGGTCGATCCACATCATCCCCTTCAGCGCGGTCACCACGGTGACGAACATGACGCGCGACTTCTCCTTCGCCGTGCTCGATGTCAGCGTCGCCTATGGCGAGGACACCGACCGGGTGGTGGAGGTGATGCGGGAGGTGGCGGCCGATATCCGCGCCGATCCGAAGTTCAACCCGATCATCCGCGACGAGCTGGAGGTGCTGGGCGTCGAGCGGCTGGCCGATTCCGGCGTGCTGATCCGCGCCCGCATCAAGGGCGAGCCGATGGCGCGCTGGAGCATCGGCCGCGAGTTCAACCGCCGCATCAAGCAGCGCTTCGACCAGCTGGGCATCGAGATCCCCTATCCGCACCAGAAGCTGGTGATCGACCGCCAGCAGGCCCGGCACCCCGCGGAGGACTTCCCCGAGGGCCAGGAAGGCGCTAAGGCTTAGGGCGTGACGACCTTCCGGATCCTCACGGGCCGAATTACCGGCCCGGCCGCCTGACCCGATCCCCCCAAGGGGGGGATGGGCGCATGCGCGGCCGGGTGCCTTCACGGTTCTTCGCCAGCCCGATCCGGAGCCTTCTTCACATGTCCTTCTACGATCCCGAGCCGTTGTGTGCGGCACGTTTCACCGTCACGGCCGATGCCGAGCCCGGCCTGCTGCCGCGCATCCTGGAGCCCTTCGCCAAGCGCGACCTGATCCCCGATGTGGTGCGGGCCTCGCGGGAGGGGGAGCTGATCCGCGCGGAGGTGGCGCTGCAGGCCATGCCGCTCTGCATGGTGCATCTGGTGGCGGGCAATCTCGGCCAGATCGTCGGCGTGCGGCGGGTGGAGGCGATGGAAGGCCGCGTGGTGCGGCCGCCGACGCTCGAACTGGCAACGGCTGCGTGATCGGCTCCACCGATTGAACCGGCGGGGTGGCAGGGCGATATCATGGCCATCATGCAATATCTCCTCGCCCTGCTCGTCCCGCCGCTGGCCATCCTCTTCGCCGGCAAACCCTTCCAGGCCGTGTTCAACGGGCTGCTGTGGATCGGCGGCCTGCTGTTCATCCTGCTGCCCTTCGTCGCCGGCCAGGCGGCCTGGGGCATCGCGGTGATCTGGGCGCTGGCCGTGGTGCATGGCCGCCGCAGCGAGGCGCGCGACCGCCAGCTGGTGGAGGAGGCGCTGCGCCGGCGGGGGTGAGCTACATGAACCCCACCGGGTCCACATCCACCTGGACCCGCACGGAATTCGGCAGCACCACCCGTTCCAGCCACTCCCGGATCAGCGGCTGCACCTGCACGTCCTTCCGCGCCTTCAGCAGCAGCCGCCGCCGGTGACGGCCGCGCAGTAGCGCCAGCGGCGCCGGCGCCGGCCCCAGAACCTCCACCCCATCGCCGCGCGGCGCCGCCAGGCCCAGGTCGCGGGCGGCGCGGTCCGCCTCCCGCTCATCCTCCGAGCTCACCACCAGCGCCGCCAGCCGTCCGAAAGGCGGCCAGTGACCCGGCCGGCGCCCCTCGGCCTCGGCGCTCATAAATGCCTCAAAATCGCCCGAGACCAGCGCCTGCATCACCGGGTGGTCCGGATTGAAAGTCTGCATCAGCACGCGCCCCGGCGCCTCCGCCCGGCCGGCGCGGCCCGCCACCTGGTGCAGCAGTTGCAAGGTGCGTTCCGCCGCCCGCAGGTCGCCGCCGGCCAGGCCCAGGTCGGCATCCACCACGCCGACCAGCGTCAGCCCCGGAAAATGCCAGCCTTTCGCGACAATCTGCGTGCCGATGATGAGGTCCACCTGCCGGTCCGAGATCGCCGCCGCCGCCGCCGCCGCCGCCGCCGGGCCGGGGATGGTGTCGCTGGCCATGACGATGCGGCGCGCATCGGGGAACAGCGCGGTCGCTTCCTCCACCACCCGCTCCACCCCCGGCCCCACCGGGGTCAGCGTGCCGGGCGCGCTGCATTCGGGGCAGACGGGCGGGATCGGCTCGGCATGGCCGCAATGGTGGCACTGCAGGCGCTTCTGGGCGCGGTGCTCCACCAGCCAGGCGGTGCAGTTGGGGCAGCGCATGCGGTGGCCGCAGGCGCGGCACAGCGTCAGCGGCGCATAGCCGCGGCGGTTGAGGAAGAGCATTGCCTGCTCCCCCCGCGCCAGCGTCTTCTCGATGGCCTCGACCAGGACGGGCGAGAGGAAGCGGCCGCGCTCGGGCGGGGCGGCGCGCAGATCCAGCGCCTCCACCGCCGCCATGCCGGCGGCACCGTGGCGCTCGGGCAGGTCGAGGTGGCGGTAGCGGCCGGTCTCCACATTGGTCAGCGTCTCCAGCGAGGGCGTGGCGGAGACCAGCACGATGCTCGCCTGGGCGAGGCGCGCGCGCACCACGGCCATGTCGCGGGCGTGGTAGACCACCCCCTCCTCCTGCTTGAAGGCGGTCTCGTGCTCCTCATCCACCACGATCAGGCCGAGATCGGGGAAGGGCAGGAACAGCGCGGAGCGTGCGCCAACCAGCACCCCCACGCCCCCCTCCGCCACCGCCCGCCAGGTTTTTGCCCGCGTCTTGGCGCCCAGTTCGGAGTGCCAAAGCGCGGGGTCGACGCCGAACCGCTTGCGAAAGCGCTCCAGCCATTGCGCCGAGAGGGCAATCTCCGGCAGCAGCACCAGCGCCTGGCGGCCCTGGCGCAGGCACTCCGCCACCGCATCCAGATAGACCTCGGTCTTGCCGGAGCCGGTGACGCCGGTCAGCAGCGTCACGCCGAATTCGCGCGAGTCCACCTGCGCCCGCAGCGCGGCCGCCGCCGCGGCCTGCTCCGCGCCCAGAACCGGGCCGGGGTGGTCGGGGTCGGGCGGGGCGAAGGCGGGGCGCTCCGGCAGCAGGGCCGGCACCAGCATCCCGGCATCGGCCAGGCCGCGCACCACGCCGGGCGAGACGCCGGCGGCGGCGGCGATCTCGGCACCCGTCCGCACCTCCCCCGGCCGCAGCACCGCCAGCACCCGGGCCCGGCCGGGCGTCACGCGGGCCGGCAGTTCGGCATTGGAAAGCTGCCAGCCGGCGCGGGCGGGCGGCGGCTCCAGCCCGGCGGGCGCGCTCATCGCCATGCGCAGCACGGCACCGGGCGGGCTCAGCGTATAGGCGGCGACCCAGGTGACGAAGCGGCGCAGCGTCTCCGTCATCGGCGGCGCCTCCATCACGCCCAGCACGTCGCGCAGCTTCTTCTCCGGCAGGTCGGGGTCCGCCGCCCCGTCCCAGGCCACCCCCACCAGCTGCCGCCCGCCCAGCGGCACCACCACGAAATCGCCCGGCGCGACCGCCAGCCCCTCCGGAATCCGGTAGTCATAGGCGCCCGCCGCCAGGGGAAGCGGCAGCAGCACACGGATTCGTGGCCGCAAAGCCACGCCTCGGGGTTGGTTCGACTCCGACGACTTCCACCCGGGCGGGCGCATGCTATATGCTCCGAGACGAACGAAACCGAAACAAACTGTCGCGGAATGTGATTGCGAAGCCTGTTTCGCATGCACCGGCGGCAAGGGAACCGAGCCTGATGAAATTCTTCGTGGATACCGCCGATGTGGCCGAGATCCGGGCGCTGGCGGAATCCGGCCTGGTCGATGGCGTCACCACCAACCCGAGCCTGATCGCCAAGTCCGGACGCAAGATGTCGGAGGTGATCGCCGAGATCTGCGCCATCACCGATGGCCCGGTCAGCGCCGAGGTCACGGCCACCGATTTCGCCGGCATGCTGGCGGAGGGCAAGTACCTGCGCGACATCGCCAAGAACATCGCCGTGAAGGTGCCGCTGACGGAAGCCGGGCTGCGCACCTGCCGGGCCCTGTCGCAGGAAGGCACGCCGGTCAATGTCACGCTCTGCTTCTCCGCCGCCCAGGCCCTGCTCGCGGCAAAGGCCGGCGCCGCCTATATCTCGCCCTTCGTCGGCCGGCTGGACGATATCGCCCATGACGGCATGACGCTGATCGGCGACATCGTCCAGATCTACCGCAACTACCCGGCCATCAAGACCGAGGTGCTGGTCGCCTCCGTCCGCCACCCCATCCACTTGGTGCAATCCGCCAAGCTCGGCGCCCATGTGGCCACCCTGCCGCCGGCGGTGATCCGCCAGCTGCTGAAGCACCCGCTGACCGATAGCGGGCTGTCCGCCTTCCTCGCCGATTGGGCCAAGACGGGGCAAAGCATCCTGTGAGCCAGCACGCCGCGACCATCCTCGACTGTGGACTTGCTCCGACGGCCGAGGAGGTCGCGGCGTATCTGCGCGACCACCCGGATTTCCTGCTCCATCGGCCGGAGCTCTACCGCACCCTGCTGCCGCCGCGCCGCCTGCATGGCGACAACCTGACCGACCACATGGCGGCGATGATCCTGGCGGAGCGCGCCCGCACCCGGGCGCTGGAGGCCGAGGTGCAGGCCGCGATCGAGGATGGCCGCGCCGGCGCCACGCTGGTGATGCGCGTGCGCCTCGCCGTGCTGGCCCTGATGCGCGCCCGCGACGTGGTGGAGACGGTGGGCCAGGAACTGCCCGCCCTGATGCGGGTGGAAAGCTGCACGCTGCTGATGGAACCCGGCGCCGCCCCGCCCAGCCGGGCCGCCGACCGCAATTTCGGCGGTTTCCGGCGCGCCGGCATCCTTCCCCTGCCCGCCGGCGCCGTCTCCCGCCTCGTCGGCCGCGGGCGGGATGCGCGGGTGCGGACGGAGGTCACCGAGGCCCTGATGCTGCATGCGGAGGCCGCCGGCCTGGTGACCCGCGATGCCCTGGTGCGGGTGCCGCTGGCCTGCGGCACGCCCTGCCTGCTGGCGCTCGGCGCGCGCGATGCCGCGGCGCTGCCGACCCGGCAGACCACGACCACGCTGGCCTTCCTCGGCCGCACCGTGGCCGCGGCGCTGTCCCGCTGAACATGACGGGGGCCGAGGCCCTGGCTGGCTGGCTTGCCATGCTGGCCAGCGAGCGCCGGGCCAGCCCGCATACCGTGGAGGCCTACCAGGCCGACCTCTCCCTCTTCCTCGGCTTCCTGACCCGCCACCTGGGGGAGGAGCCGGATGTGACGGCGCTCGGCGCGCTGCGCCCGACCGATATCCGCGCCTTCCTCGCCCATCGGGCGAGGGAGGGGGATGGGAACACCACCCGCGCCCGGCGGCTGGCCGCGCTCCGCGGTTTCCTGCGGTACCTGGCGCGACGCCACGGCCAGCCGGTCACCGCCATCTCCGGCCTGCGCGGGCCGCGCGCCGCCAGGCCGGTGCCGCGGGCGCTCTCGGCGGCGGAAGCGCGGGAGGTCGCCTCCGGCATCGGCGCGGTGCATGACCCGGACCGGGCGCAGCAGCCGCGGATGCAGGCGGCGCGCGACGTGGCGCTGTTCACCCTGCTCTATGGCTGCGGATTGCGCATCGCGGAGGCGCTGGCGCTGGATGTGCGGGATGCGCCCCGCCCCGGCCAGCAGGGCGCGCTGCGCGTCACCGGCAAGGGCAGCAAGCAGCGGCTGGTGCCGGTGCTGCCGGCGGTGCGCCAGGCGATGGGCGACTGGCTGGCCGAGCATCCGGACCCGCAGCCGGAGGCACCGCTTTTCGTCGGCGCCCGCGGCGCGCGGCTGGATCCGGGGGTGGCGCAGCGGTCGGTGCGCAACTGGCGGCGCCTGGCAGGGCTGCCGGAGCATGCGACGCCGCATGCCCTGCGCCATTCCTTCGCCACCCATCTATTGGGCGGCGGGGCAGATCTGCGGGCGATCCAGGAACTGCTGGGCCATGCCAGCCTGTCCACCACGCAGCGCTATACGCGGGTGGACGCGGCCGCCCTGCTGGAGACCTGGCGCGCCGCCCATCCCCGAGCGGACTGAAGGGGCGGACTGAAGGCGGCCGATCGAGGGGGCCGAGGCCCCCTCGCCCGGATCACTCCGCGCGCGGCGCCTGCAGCGCCTGGGCCCGCTGCAGATGCAGGCGGATCGCCGGCAGGTGCTTGGCGGCAAAAGCCTTCAGCGCGGGAACCTCGCCGTTCTGCGCATAGGATTCGAACAACGTCGCGGCTTCCTGATGCGCCTCGACCTGCATCTGCACATACCAGCGGTTCAGCTCGTCGCCCTCATAGCCGCGCAGCGTCGCCAGCTTGGCCTGCATCCGGTCGTCGCCGGTGGCCGGCGTGCGGGTCGAGGCTTCCGGCAGGGCGCGCAGCTCGGCGGACATGGCGGTATGCGCCGTGATCATGTCCTGCGCGTACTGGCGGATCTGCGGATGGCTGCTCTTCTCCAGCAGGTACTGGCTGGACTGGATCTCGAAGTTGTCGTTGATCGTGGCGCGCTCGACGAAGACATTGGCGCCGACGCCGGTGCCGCTCAGCAGGTCCAGCACCGTGGTCGGGCGGTCCTGCGCCATCAGCGCGGTCGCGGGCAGCAGCATGGCGCCGGCAAGGAAAAGGCTGCGTCGGTTCATCGCGAATTCTCCTGGGTTGTTCGTTCGTGCCCAGGAAACGTGGCAGGCGCGGCCGGGTTGCGCCGGGGACGGTGACAGACTGCCGCCGCAGTCTCTCAGCGCCGCAGCAGGCGGCGGAAGCTGCTGCGCAGGCGCTGCGTCCAGCGCTCCCCGCGCAGGATCATCCGCGTCTCCATCACCTCCACCTTGGCCACCGCCTCCGGCCAGCGGGACCCCGCCCAGGCCAGGCCGCGATGCGCCCAGAAATACTGGTGCCGCAGGATGAACAGGCCGAGGGCGAAGAAGACCACGCCGGGCAGGATCGGCAGCAACCCGCCGAGCGGGCTGATCGCGATCAGCGACCAGCCAGCGCATTTGCGCCGGAGGGAGGGACGGTATTCCATCATGCCCGGCAGATGGTCCTGCCGCGGCGGCCGTGCAACGCCGCCCGGCCCTCAAACGGCTTCGGGCAGCCGGACGGGCACGGCGCGATAATCCTGGTCCCTCGGCAGGTCCAGCCGCCGGTCGCTGGCGACATAGAGCCGCTCCATGGTCCCGGCCGGGCCGGGCGTGCCCACCTTCTCGCCGCGGGCATTATGGATGCCGAGCCGGGTGCCGGCATAGCGGCGATGCGGCACCTCCAGCACATGCAGGAAGCCCCGCCCGGCCAGCATCCGTTCCAGCTCCGCCCTGGCGAGAAAGCCCTCGGCGCCGAAGGAGACCACCAGGGTGCGGGCGCGCAGGCTGCCGACCAGGCGGGCGAAGGCGGGGCCGATGCCGGCGCGGCTGTTGAAGGCGCTGCGATGGCTGCGGCAGTCCAGCCGCTTCCGGGCCCGGCCATAGACCTCCGGCCGGTCCCAGCGCACCAGCGTCTCCCACAGATGGTAGTTCGAGAGATAGGCATGCTGGTCATAGGGCGGGTCGAGATAGGCGACGTCGCAATCGATGGACCCCGCCAGCGCCAGCGCATCCTCCCCCAGCGCCAGGCAGGGGCCGGAGGCAGGCCGCGGCAGCAGTTCCGGCAGGCGCAGCGCCAGCGGCTTCAGCGCCCGCGGCGCCAGCTCCCGCATGAAGGCCATCTGGTGGCCGGCGCAGCTATCCACCCGGTCCGCCGCCTGGACCAGGGCGGTCAGCAGCACGGCGCGCAGCTCTGGCTCCGGGTCCAGCCGCTCCACCGCCTCCCGCATCGCCTCCAGCCGGGCGGCATTCACGGGGTGCAGGTAGCGGGCGGTCTCGGCATAGGTGGCGGTGAACCAGCCGGGGGCGGGCGGCAGGTGCGACAGCTCCGCCAGCAGCTTCTCGGCCCGCGCCGCCCAGTCCTCCGCATCCGCCTGCACCAGGCCGCAGGCCAGCGTGCGGGCGAATTCCAGCTCGTCATTCGCCAGCACCCGCCAGCCGGCCGCCTTCAGCGCATGGGCGACGCGGGCGGAGCCGGAAAACAGATCCGCCACCACGGCCCGATCCCCAGCCGCGGCGCCCACCCCCCGCAGGATCTGCGGCAACAAGCCGCGCTTCGACCCCAAGTATTTGATCATGCTGCCGCGGTTGGGCGAGCAGGAAAGCCCTCCCCCCCGGTCATGGGGGGTTGGACGCATGCGTCCAACGATGGGTGCGGGTGACCAGCATGAAGATGAACGCGCGCGATGCCCGCAGCCCCCCTCACCCCACCCTCTCCCCCCGTCAGGGGAAGAGGGCTTAACTGGGCCTCAGATATGCAAGGCCCGCCCAGCCACGGCCAGGGCGGCTTCCTTCACCGCCTCGTTCAGCGAGGGATGGGCATGGCTGGTGCGCGCCACATCCTCGGCGCTCGCGCCGAATTCCATGGCCACCGCGATCTCGGCGATCAGCGTGCCGGCATCGGCGCCCAGGATATGCGCGCCCAGGATCCGGTCCGTGGTCTTGTCCGCCAGGATCTTCACGAAGCCGTCCACATCGCCCATGGCGCGGGCCCGGCCATTCGCCGTGAAGGGGAACTTGCCGACGCTATAGGCGGCGCCGCGTTCCTTCAGCTGCTCCTCGGTCTCGCCGATGCTGGCCACTTCCGGCCAAGTGTAGACCACGCCCGGAATGGCATTGTAGTTCACATGGCCATGCTGGCCGGCCAGGATCTCGGCGGCCGCCACGCCCTCCTCCTCCGCCTTGTGCGCCAGCATGGCGCCGGCGATGGCGTCGCCGATGGCGTAGATGCCCGGGACATTGGTGGCGAAATGCGCGTCGGTGACGACGCGGCCGCGCGCATCCGTCGCGACGCCGATCTCGGCCAGGCCGAGGCCCGCGGTATAGGCGCGGCGGCCGATCGCCAGCAGCACGACATCGGCCTTCACCGTCTCCGCCGCCCCGCCGGCCGCGGGCTCGATGGTCAGGGTCACGCCGTCCTTGTCCTTCTTCGCGGCGGTGACCTTGGACTTCAGCTTGAACTTGATGCCCTGCTTGGCCAGCACACGCTCGAACTGCTTGCCCAGCTCGGCATCCATGGTCGGTACCAGGCGGTCGAGGAATTCCACCACCGTCACCTCGGCGCCGAGGCGGCGCCAGACGCTGCCGAGCTCCAGCCCGATGACGCCGCCGCCGATCACCGCCAGGTGACCCGGCACCTTCTCCAGCTCCAGCGCGCCGGTGGAGGTGACGATCTGCTTCTCATCCACCTCGACGCCGGCCAGCGGCATGCTCTCGCTGCCCGTGGCGATGACGATGTTCTTCGCCGCATAGATGGTCTCGCCCACCTTCACCTGGCCGGGGGCGGGGATGGAGGCCTCACCCTTCAGCCAGGTGACCTTGTTCTTCTTGAACAGGAATTCCACGCCCTTGACGTTGGCGGAGACGACCTCGCCCTTGCGCGCCTGCATGCGCGCCAGGTCGATCTTCACGCCTTCGACGATCACGCCATGGTCGGCCAGCTTGTGCTTGGTCTCCTCGAAATGCTCGGAGGAATGCAGCAGCGCCTTGGAGGGGATGCAGCCGACATTCAGGCAGGTGCCGCCCAGCGTCGCCCGCTTCTCGACGCAGGCGACCTTCATGCCGAGCTGCGCCGCGCGGATCGCGCAGACATAGCCGCCGGGGCCGGCGCCGATGACGATGAGGTCGAAGCTCTCGGACATGTAGAAGGATCCTGCGAATGCTGGCCGGACCATAGCCCGCGCCGCGCGGGGTGCAAGTTCGGCGAAGCCCGCAAGCGCGATCAAGCGGCGCCGGGGCAGGATGGTCGCACAGAGGAAACCCGCATGGCCGCAAAGCTTCTCACCCGGCAGGATTACGGACGCCGCATCGCCCGCGCCATCGCGCTGATCGCCGCCGACCCGGCGCGGCCGCCGAGCCTGGAGGCGATGGCCGAGGCCGCCGCCTTCAGCCCCTTCCACTTCCACCGCATCTACCGCGAGATCACCGGCGAGACCCCGGCCGAGACTTTGGCGCGGGAGCGGCTTTCGCGCGCCGCCGCAATGCTGGTGCGGGAGGGCATGGCCGTGGCGGCGGTGGCGAAGCGCTGCGGCTATGGCTCCGCCGCCGCCTTCACCCGCGCCTTCCGCGCTGGCTATGGTGTCGCGCCAGGGGCCTATCGTGATTCCGGCGGCATCGGGCAGCGCCTGCCCCAACCCCGGCTGGAGAACAGCGACATGTTCGAGATCGCCATCCGCGACGAGCCGCCGCTGCGCCTGGCCAGCGTGGCGCATCGCGGCGCCTATCAGGGCATCGGCACGGCCTTCGACCGGCTGAAGGCCTGGGCCCGGGCGCGCGGGCTTGAAACGCCCGGGACCCGCTGGATCGCGCTGTACCACGACGACCCCAGCAGCGTGGCGGAGCGTGACCTGCGTGCCGAGGCCGGCATCACGGTGCCGGAGGGGGTCGAGGCCTCGGAAGGCGTCACACTCCACACCCTGCCACCTACGCGGATGGCCGTGCTGGTCTTCCGCGGTCCCTATGCGGAGCTGGAGCGGGCCTATCGCTGGCTGTACCGGGACTGGCTGCCGGGCAGCGGCGAGGAGCCGGCGGACCAGCCGGCGCGAGAGGAATATCTGAACGACTGCCGCAGCCTGCCGCCCGCCGAATGGCAGACCGCCGTGATGCTGCCGCTGCGGCCGTCCCCTGGAGGAGCGGCGCCATGATGCGCCGCGGCCTGATCGCCGCCGCGCTGGCGACACCGGCCCTGGCCGCGCAGCCCTGGCCCCAAGCGGCGCCGGGCGAGGCAGGCTTCGCGCCGGACCTGGCCGAGCGGCTGGACTACGGCATCCGCTCCGGCCTGCTGCGCGGGCTGCATGGCGTGCTGCTGGCGCGCGAGGGCCGCATCCTGCTGGAGCGCTACGACGAGGGCCCGGACGAGGCATGGGGCCGGCCGCTCGGACAGGTCGCGATGGGGCCGGAGGTGCTGCACGACCTGCGTTCCGTCACGAAAAGCGTGGTCGGCCTGCTCTATGGCATCGCGCTGGGGCGCGGCCAGGTGCCGCCGCCAGAGGCGCCGCTTTACGCCCAGTTCCCCGCATACCCCGACCTGGCCGCCGATCCGGCCCGCGCCGGGCTGCGGGTGGAGCACGCGCTGTCCATGACCCTGGGGCTGCGCTGGGACGAAAGCGGGTCCTACCTCGAGGCTGCCAATAGCGAGATCGCGATGGAGGCGGCGCCGGACCGGCTGCGCTACGTGCTGGAACAGCCGGTGGTGGCGCCGCCGGGCGCGCGCTGGATCTACAGCGGCGGCGCCACCACGCTGCTCGGCGGGCTGATCACGCGCGGCAGCGGCCGGTCCCTGCCCGATTATGCGCGGGAGGTGCTGTTCGAACCCCTCGGCATCACCCGCTTCACCTGGCAGGGCCGCGCACCGGGCGAGGAATCGGCCGCCTCCGGCCTGCGGCTCACGCTGCGCGACCTGGCACGGATCGGGGAGCTGGTGCGGCTGGGCGGGGTGGCCGAGGGCCGCCAGGTCGTACCGGCCGCGTGGATCGCGGCGATGACCCGCCCGGCCATCCCGACCGGCGACGGGCTGCGCTACGGCTGGCACTGGTATCTGGGGCGGGAGGCCCTGGGCGGCGAACCGCGCCCCTGGTTCGGCGCCTTCGGCAATGGCGGGCAGCGGCTCTGGGTGCTGCCGGCGGCCGGGCTGACGCTGGCCATCTTCGCCGGACGCTACAACGCGCCGGATGCCTGGGCGGCTCCGACGCGGGTGTGGCGGGAGATCGTGCTGGCCCAGCTGCGGGACGGCGGGGTGCCGCCGCCCGCGCGCTGAGCGCGCCTCAGCTGGCCTGGCCCAGCGTCCGCAGCAGCTGGATCACCTCCCGCTGCGCGGCGCCGCGGTTGTTCATGGCGATCTGGGCGCGGGCGGCGGCGATGTCGCGCACCGGGACCACCTCGCCCCGCTCGCCCTCGGCGCGGGCATTCAGCAGCAGGGTCTCGGCCTGTTCCAGCTTGTTGCGCGCCAGCTCCATGCGGTTGGCGGCCAGCGCCTGGTCGGCCTGGGTCAGCAGCCCATGCAGCTGGGCGGGCACCGGTTCCGCCGGCGTGCTGGCCGGCGCGGCCATCGGGGCCGGGGTCACGGCGGCGGCGCGGGACGCGGCGTGCCGGGCGGGATGGGTATAGACGATGTCCGGCTGGCCGTTCGGCTCCTCCCCCACCACGGTGGGGATGCCGGCGCTGAGATTGCCATGCGCCCGGCCCTCATAGGTGAAGCGGTCGTGGTCGCCATCGCGGCCGGCATCCACGGCGACGCCGTTGGAGACCGCCGGGCTATGCGGCATGGCGGCCACCGCGGCCTCGGTCGTCGGGTCGTGGTCGGCCCGCGCCGGGGCCATGGCGCCGGCGGCGGCCATCCAGCCGGCCACCAGGGCCAGGGCGGCGGCGGAGGTGCGGAAGGTGGTGCGGTTGCTCATCTGGGTGGTTCCTTCTGGGCTTGGGGGCCGGCCTCTCCGGCATCCCCGACGCCCGGAAACCTGGGCCCGCGACCATGGAGGGTCCTGCTGCGCGACCGTGAAACATCTGTCAGAGTCGCCGCCCCCATGGAGACCCCGCCCGCATGCGCATCCTGGTGATCGAGGATGACCGCGCCACCGCCGACTACATCGCCAAGGGGCTGCGCGAGGCCGGCCATGTGGTGGAGCTGGCGCTGAACGGGAAGGACGGGCTGTTCCTGGCCCTCAGCGAGTCCTTCGACGCCATCGTCACCGACCGCATGCTGCCCGGCCCCGATGGCCTGACGATTCTGCGGGCGCTGCGTGCGGCGAAGAACGCGACGCCCGTGCTGATGCTGACCGCGCTGGCGGAGGTGGAGGCCCGCGTCGAGGGGCTGGACGCCGGCGCCGACGACTACCTGGCCAAACCCTTCGTGTTCAGCGAGCTGCGCGCGCGGTTGGATGCGCTGGCCCGGCGCCAGGGTCCGGCCAGCACGGAGCCCACCACGCTGCGCGTCGCGGATCTGGAGATGGACCTGCTGCAGCGCCGGGTGCGCCGCGGTGGCCGCCCTGTGGAGCTGCTGCCGACGGAATGGCGGCTGCTGGAATACATGATGCGCCACGAGGGCCGCGTGCTGACGCGGACCATGCTGCTGGAGCATGTCTGGGACTTCGCCTTCGACCCCACCACCAATGTGGTGGACGTGCATGTCAGCCGCCTGCGCCGCAAGATCGAGGCCGGCGCCGATACCCCGCTGCTGCACACCATCCGCGCCGCGGGCTATCTGCTCGGGAAGCGCGATTGAAGCCGCGCAGCCTGGCGCTGCGCATCGCCGGCGCGGTCGCCGGCCTGGTGCTGCTGGCCTCCCTCCTCGGCTTCGGCCTGGCCTATCTCGGCGCGGTGCGGATGCTGGAGGGGCAGCTCGACGCGGAACTCGTGGAACAGGGCGAGACGCTGGCCGAGGAGGCGCGGCTCTTCGGCGCGGCGGGGCTGCGCGCGGCGGTGGAGGCGCAGTCGCTGCGCGCCGGGCCGGACGGTTTCGCGCTGCGCCTTCTCCAGCCCGACGCCGAGCCGATCTTTGCCGGCCGCCCCTTCGTGGCGCCGGAGGGGCTGCGCGGCCTGGCGGAGCTGCCGCAGGCGGGGGGTGGCGCGCTGCGGGGTCTGGGGCTGGAACTGGCCGGCGGCAGCACGCTGGTGGTGGCGGCCGACCTCGCCAATCTGCAGGCGGCGGCGCGCGGCCTGGCCGGCTGGCTGCTGCTCGGCGGCACGCTGACGGCGGCAGCGGTGATCCTGGCCGGGCTGCTGCTGGCGCGCGGCGTGGAGCGGCGGCTCGCCCGGCTCTCCACTGCGGCGCAGGCGGTGATGCAGGGCGACCTGGCGCAGCGTCTGCCGCTGACCGGCGGCGGCGACGAGCTGGACCGGCTGGCGGCGACCATGAACGCCATGCTGGCGCGGATCGAGGCGCTGATGGCGGCGCTGCGCCAGGTGAGCAGCGACGTGGCGCACGACCTGCGCAGCCCGCTCTCCCGCCTTCGGATGCGGCTGGAAGGGCGGCTGGCGGCACCGCGCGACGGGGTGGAGGATGCGGCGGCGCTGGAAGACGCGCTGGCGGAGCTGGATACGGTGCTGGCCACCTTCGCCGCCCTGCTGCGCATCGCCCAGGCCGAGGGCGGCGGCCCCCGCGCCGCTTTTCGCCCGCTCGACCTTTCCACCCTCGTCGCCGGCCTCGCCGAGACCTATGGCGCCGTCGTGGAGGAAGCGGGGGGCCGGCTGGAGGCGGATGTGGCGCCTTCGCAGAACCTGTCCGGCGATGCGGCGCTGCTGCGGCAGATGCTGGCCAATCTGATCGAGAATGCGCTGACCCATGGCCGCCCCGGCGGCACCATCCGCCTTACGCTGCGGCCCGGCTGGCTGGAGGTGGCGGATGACGGGCCGGGCGTGCCGGCGGCCGAGCGCGGCCGCGTGCTGGACCGCTTCTATCGCCTGGACCGCAGCCGCCGGACCCCCGGCACGGGCCTTGGCCTGGCGCTGGTCGCCGCGGTGGCGCGGCTGCATGGGGGCGAGGTGGTGCTGGCCGATGCGCGGCCGGGCGCGGTGCCGCCGGGCCTCGCCGTGCGGGTCACCCTGCCCCGCTGACCTTCACACGGCAAAAATGCGGATCAGCACCGTGTCGGGGCGCCTTTCACCAAGGCCGACGAAGAGGCTGCGGGTGAGCCAGGCATGCGCCGGCGACGGCGTCTCGAAGACCGGGGCGGTGCGGAAATAGACGCGCTCCGGCGGCACCGGACGGCCGCGCAGCAGGCGGGCCATATCCTCCGGCGAGGCATGGCGCAGGCCGCGATTGGTGACCTGCACCAGCGCGCCATCCGTCAGGCGCAGCGTGTAGCGCGCCTCGATCTCCGCCACCCGGTCGGGGCGGATCAGTTGGAAATCGGCGCCGCCGGCCAGCACCTCCCCCTCCAGCCGCGGGCCGGTCACGGTGCCGCCGAGGATCGGCACGATACGCCGCTCCCCCAGCGGCCCGGCGCCGAGCGAAAGCGGCGGGCCCACCGCCACCTCCACCAGCCCGACGAATTCGGAAGCCAGCGCCACGCTTTCCATTGCCCGTCCACCCTCGCTCTTGCTTATTATACAGCATAACAATCAAGGGAGTCCCGTCCATGCGCTCATCGCACCCCGTCCGCCGTGCCCTGCTGGCCGGCGCCGCGCTGCTGCCCTTCGCCCCCCGGATGGCGCGCGCCGCCCTGCCGGACCGGCCGATCCGCCTGGTGCTGGGCTTCCCGCCCGGCAGCGGGCCGGATGTGGTGGGGCGCCTGCTGGCCGAGGCCCTGCGCGAGACCTGGCCCGCGGGCGTGGTGGTGGACAACAAGCCGGGTGCCGCCGGCGCCATCGCGGCGCAGGAGGTGGCGCGGGCGGCGCCGGATGGCACGACGCTGCTCTTCGGCGAGGTCGGCCAGCTCGCCATGGCGCCCAGCACCTATGCCCGCCTGCCCTATGACCCGGCCCGCGACTTCGCGGCGGTGGCGGAGGTCGCGGCGATCGACTTCGCCTTCGTCGTACCGGCCAGCCTGCCGGTGGCGGACCTCGACAGCTACGTCACCTGGGGCAAGACGCGGCCGCAGGTCTTCATGGGCACTTTCGGCGCCGGCACGCCCGGCCATTTCGGCGCGGCGATGCTGGCCGCCGAGGCCGGGCTGCGGGCGGAGGCGGTGCATTTCCGCGCCACCGGCGATGCGATGACCGCGATCCTCGGCGGCGATGTGCAGGGCATGTTCGGCACCATCGCCCTGGTGGCGCCGCAGGTGCAGGCCGGGCGGCTGAAGGCCCTGGCCGTCACCGGCCCGGCACGGGCGCCGCTGCTGCCGCAGGTGCCGACCATGGCGGAGCTGGGCCGGCCGGCGCTCGGCTTCCATGCCTGGTTCGGCCTGGTGGCCCCGGCGGCGACGCCGGCGGCCGTGCTGGCCTCGCTGGAGGAAGGGGTGCTGCGGGTGCTGGCCGCGCCGCCGCTGCGCGCCCGCCTGGCGGAAACCGGCTTCCGGCCCGCCGGCAATGGCCGGGTGGATTTCGCGCGGATGATGCAGGCCGAAACCACGCGATGGGCGGAGGTGGTGCGCGCCACCGGCTTCCGCGCGATCGAGTAGAGGCGTTGTCCTGGCGCATTTTCCGAGTCGCCTTGCGAAGCCGCAAGGCTTGAAAATGCTTCAGGCCAGCAGCGCCCCCGCCAGCAGGCCGAGGCCGAAGACGCCGGCGGCCATGGAGGTCAGGCCCCACCAGCGTTCAGGCGTAAAACCGCCGGCGAAGGCGAAGGCGGCACCGAGCAGATAGGCGCCGGCGCCGAGCGCCACGTCGATCCGGGCCATGACCACCAGGGGGCCGATGGTCGCGAGCAGCCCCGCCAGGGTGCCGAGACCGCGCCAGATCCGGTCCGTGCGGGGGTCTGGGCGCAAGGCGGGCTCGCCGCGGGCGCGGTATTCGAGGGCGGCGCAGAGGGCGAGGAAGCCGAAGGCGAGGATCAGCATGGGGGAGCCTCGGCGAGTTCAGGCGGGCCGCCGCCCCCACCCAACCCTCCCCCGTGAGCACGGGGGAGGGCTTTCTTCTCCCTCCCCTGCGGAGCAGGGGGGTTGCGGCACTGCCGCAACGCCGAAGGCTGGTCGGGGGTGGGGGCTAGGCGGCCGTCACAGGTCCAGCATCAGCCGGCGCGGATCCTCGATGCTTTCCTTCACGCGCACCAGGAAGCTCACCGCCTCCTTCCCGTCGACGATGCGGTGGTCGTAGCTCAGCGCGATGTACATCATCGGCCGGATCTCGACCTTGCCGCCGACGGCCATCGGGCGTTCCTGGATCTTGTGCATGCCCAGGATGCCGGACTGCGGCGGGTTCAGGATCGGCGTCGACATCAGGCTGCCGTAGATGCCGCCATTGGTGATGGTGAAGCTGCCGCCGGTCAGCTCGTCCAGCTTCAGCGCGCCGTCACGCGCCTTCTTGCCATAGGCGCCGATGGTCTTCTCGATCTCCGCGAAGCCCATCTGGTCCGCATTGCGCACCACCGGCACCACGAGGCCCGAGGGGCCGCCGACGGCGATGCCCATGTGGACGGCGTGCTTGTAGACGATCTCGTCGCCGTCGATCTCGGCGTTCACCGCCGGGAATTCCTTCAGCGCCGCGACGCAGGCCTTCACGAAGAAGGACATGAAGCCGAGCTTCACGCCGTGCTTCTTCTCGAAGACATCCTTGTATTCGGCCCGCAGCGCCATGGCCGCGCCCATGTCCACCTCGTTGAAGGTGGTCAGCATGGCCGCCGTGTTCTGGGCTTCCTTCAGGCGGCGCGCGATGGTCTGGCGCAGGCGGGTCATCTTCACCCGCTCCTCGCCGGATTCCAGGGCGCGGGGCGCCTTGGGGGCGGCGGCCGGCGCGGGCGCGGCGGCGGGCTTGGCCAGGAAGGCCAGCACATCGCCCTTGGTCACCCGCCCATCCTTGCCGGAGCCGGCGCCGACCTGCTCCGCCGTGATGCCGGCATCGGCCATGGCCTTGTTGGCGGCCGGGCCGTGGGAGGCACCTTCCGCCGGGCGCGCCACCGGGCCGGGGGCCGGGGTCGGCGCCTCGGCCTTGGGCTGCGCCGGGGCGGCGGGGGCCGGTGCCGGCTTGCTCGGCGTGGCGGCGGCGGCACCGGCCGCGATCACGCCCAGCACGGCGCCCGGGCCGACCTCGGCGCCTTCCTGGGCGGCGATGCTTTCGATCACGCCGGCGACGGCGGCATTGACCTCGACCGTGACCTTGTCGGTCTCCAGCTCCACCAACGGCTCATCCAGCGCCACGGCTTCCCCGGCCTTCTTGAGCCACCGCGCGATGGTCGCGGAGGAGACGCTTTCCCCGAGGGGGGGCACCACGATATCGGTCATCTGTCCTGCCTTCTGCCTGGGGGGACGCTCACGAAAGGCCGAGCGCCTCGCGCACCAGGGTTTCCTGCTGCTGCTGGTGAACCTTGGCGAGGCCGGTGGCCGGGCTCGCCGCCTCGATGCGGCCGACATAGCTCGGGCGCTTCGCCTTGATCTCGATGCTGTTCAGCACGCCCTCGATCTTGCGGTCGATATAGGTCCAGGCGCCCATGTTCTCGGGCTCCTCCTGGCACCAGACCACATCCGCGTTGCGATAGGGCGAAAGCAGCTTGGCGAGCGTCGTCTTGGCGAAGGGATAGAGCTGCTCGACGCGGAGAATCGCCACGTCCTTCACGCCCTTCTCCCGCCGCTCCGCCAGCAGGTCGTAATAGACCTTGCCGGTGCAGAGCACGACGCGCTTGATCTGGTCCGGCGCCACCAGGGTGTCGATCTCGGGGATGATGTACTGGAAGCTGCTGCCCGGCCCGAAATCGGCGAGCGGGGAGACCGCCAGCTTGTGCCGCAGCAGCGACTTCGGTGTCATCAGCACCAGCGGCTTGCGGTAGTTCGCCTTCAGCTGGCGGCGCAGCGCGTGGAAGTAGTTGGCCGGCGTGGTCAGGTTGCCGACCCGCATGTTGCGCTCGGCGCAGAGCTGCAGGTAGCGCTCCAGCCGCGCGGAGGAATGCTCCGGCCCCTGGCCCTCATAGCCATGCGGCAGCAGCATCACCAGGCCGGACATGCGCAGCCACTTGGTCTCGGCACTCGCGATGAACTGGTCGATGATGACCTGCGCGCCATTCGCGAAGTCGCCGAACTGCGCTTCCCACAGCACCAGGGTGCGCGGGTCCGCCAGGGTATAGCCGTATTCGAAGCCGAGCACGCCCATCTCGGAGAGCAGGCTGTTGAAGGCCTCGAACTTCGGCTGGCCGGCGCGGATATTGTTCAGCGGGACGTATTCGGCCTGGGTCTTCTGGTCCACCAGGTGGACATGGCGCTGGCTGAAGGTGCCGCGCTGCACATCCTCGCCGGACAGGCGCACGCGATGGCCTTCCAGCAGCAGGGTGCCGAAGGCCAGCGCCTCGCCGGTCGCCCAGTCGATGCCCTCGCCGGTCTCGATGGCGGTTTTCTTCGCCTCCAGCTGGCGCAGGATCTTCGGGTTCGCGCCGAAATCGGAGGGGACGCGGGCCAGCGCCGCGCCCACCTCGCGCAGCTCGTCCAGGCCGACCGCGGTCTCGTGCAGCCGCTCGACATCCTCGCCCACCGTCACGGCCTTCAGGCCGGACCAATGGCCTTCCAGCCAATCCGCCTTGTTCGGCTTGAAGCTGGCCGCCGCCTGGAAGGCTTCCTCCAGCTGGGCGTTGAAGGCATCCAGCACCGCCTTGGATTCCTCGGCCGGCACGCTGCCCTCGCGGGCCAGCTTCTCGGCATAGAGGGTGCGGGTGGTCTTCATCTCGCGGATGCGGCCGTACATGATCGGCTGCGTGAAGGCCGGCTCGTCCGTCTCGTTATGGCCGTGGCGGCGATAGCAGACGATGTCGAGCACGAAGTCCGCGCCGAACTGCATGCGGAACTCGGCCGCCATGCGGGCGCAGAAGACCACCGCCTCCGCATCGTCGCCGTTCACATGCAGGATCGGCACCTGGATGCTCTTCGCCACGTCGGTGCAGTACAGGCCCGAATAGGCATGCGCCGGGACGGTGGTGAAGCCGATCTGGTTGTTGGTGACGATATGGATGGTGCCGCCGGTGCGGTAGCCGATGAGCTGGCTCATCGCCAGCGTCTCATAGACCAGGCCCTGGCCGGCGAAGGCGGCGTCGCCATGCAGCAGGATGCCCATGACCGACTTTCTCGACTTGGTGTCGCCGGCCATGTCCTGCCGCGCGCGCACCTTGCCGACCACAACGGGATCGACCGCTTCGAGGTGGGAGGGGTTCGGCTGCAGGGAGAGGTGCACCATGCGCCCGGCCACCTCGATATCGGTCGAGGTGCCCAGGTGGTACTTCACGTCGCCGGAGCCCTGCACATCCTCGGGCGTCGCGGCATTGCCCTTGAACTCGGAGAAGACCGCCGAGAAGGGCTTCTTCACCACATTCACCAGCACGTTCAGCCGGCCGCGATGGGCCATGCCGATCGAGATCTCGTTCACGCCCTGGCCGGCGGCGACCTCGATGACGGACTGGATGGCGGGGATGGTGCTCTCACCGCCCTCCAGGCCGAAGCGCTTGGTGGTGGCGTATTTCTTGGCGCAGAAGGCCTCGAAACCCTCGGCCTCGGTCAGCTGCTGCAGGATCTGGCGCTTGGCGCCGGTATCGAAGGCCTTGACCCAGGGCGCACCCTCGATCCGCCGCTGGATCCAAGATTTCTGCTCGGGATCCTGGATGTGCATGAACTCGGTGCCGATCGAGCCGCAATAGCTGGCGCGGCAGATCGCCAGGATCTCCCGCAGCGTCGCGTATTCGCGGCCGAGCACCATGTCGAGGAAGATCGGCCGGTCCATGTCGGATTCGGCAAAACCGTAGGTCTTGGGGTCCAGCTCCGGATGCGGCTTCGGCACCTGAAGGCCGAGCGGATCGAGCTGCGCTTCCAGATGGCCGCGCACGCGGTAGCTGCGGATCAGCATCAGGGCGCGGATGGAATCCAGCACCGCGCGCTGGGCGGCCGCCTTGTCCACGGTATTCGCCGCGGCGGCCGGGGCGGCCTTGTCGCCCTTGCCCTTGGGGGCGGCGGGCGGGGCCTCGGGATCCGGGCCGAAGGCGCCGCGGATGCGGGGCGCCCAGCTGGCGCCCGTGGCATCCGTCAGCACCGCGCGGGCCTCGTCGTTCAGCGCCCCGAAGAGCTCGGCGAAGGAGGGATCGACGCTGTCCGGCTTCTCCGCCCAGCGGGCATAGAGGTCGGCGAGGTAGGCGGCATTCGCGCCCGACATCGCACTCGCGAGGACATCCACTCCGGCCATTTCCGTCTCCGTTGCGCACGCCGCGGTTCTGGCGGCGCGCCGCAGCTATAGATAGGTCACCGGGGTCGCCCACGTCAGGCCCCCAGCCAGGAGCCTGACGCGACCCTGGTGACCGTTACGTTACTTCCTGAGCGCCTTCACCATGGTGGACCCCAGGGCGGAGGGGCTGTCGGCGACATGGATGCCGGCCTTGGCCATCGCTTCCATCTTCGCCGCCGCCGTGTCGTTGCCGCCCGAGATCACCGCGCCGGCATGGCCCATGCGGCGGCCCGGAGGGGCCGTGGCGCCGGCGATGAAGCCGACCACCGGCTTGTTCGGCTTGCCCGGTCCGAAATTGTGCTCGGCGAGATACTCGGCGCCGATCACCTCGGACTGGCCGCCGATCTCGCCGATCATGATGATGGACTGGGTCTCGTCATCGGCCAGGAACAGCTTCAGGACATCGATGAAGTCCATGCCCTTCACCGGGTCGCCGCCGATGCCGACGCAGGTGGACTGGCCGAGGCCGGCCGCCGTGGTCTGCGCGACGGCCTCATAGGTCAGGGTGCCGGAGCGGCTGACGATGCCGACCGAACCGCGGCGGTGGATATGGCCCGGCATGATGCCGATCTTGCAGGCATCCGGCGTGATCACGCCCGGGCAGTTCGGCCCGACCAGGATGGACTTGGAGCCGGCGAGCGCGCGCTTCACCTTCACCATGTCGAGCACCGGAATGCCCTCCGTGATGCAGATGATCAGCGGCATCTCGGCGTCGATGGCTTCCAGGATGGCATCGGCCGCGAAGGGGGCGGGCACGTAGATCACGGTCGCATTCGCGCCCGTCGCGTCCCGGCATTCCACCACGGTGTTGAACACCGGCAGGTTCAGCTCCGGGTGCATGGTGCCGCCCTTGCCCGGCGTGGTGCCGCCGACATAGGTGCTGCCATAGGCAATGCCCTGGGAGGCATGGAAGGTGCCCTGGGCCCCCGTGAAACCCTGGGTCATGACGCGGGTCTTGGCGTCGATCAGAACGGCCATTTTCGTCAGTTCCCCTTCACCGCGGCGACAACCTTCTGGGCCGCATCGGCCAGGTTGTCGGCGGGGATGATAGCCAGGCCGGATTCAGCCAAAATCTTCTTGCCGAGGTCGACGTTCGTACCTTCGAGCCGCACCACCAGCGGGACGCTGAGGGAGAGGTTCTTGGAGGCTTCCACGATGCCGGTCGCGATCATGTCGCACTTGGCGATGCCGCCGAAGATATTGACCAGGATCGCCTTGACGTTGGCGTCGGAGGTGATGATCCGGAACGCCTCCGTCACGCGTGCCGCATTCGCAGTGCCGCCGACGTCGAGGAAGTTGGCGGGGGAGGAACCGTAGAGCTTGATGATGTCCATGGTCGCCATGGCCAGGCCCGCGCCATTCACCATGCAGCCGATCTCGCCGTCGAGCGCCACGTAGTTCAGGTCGTTCTTGACCGCGTCGAGTTCCTTCGGGTCCATCTCGCTGTCATCGCGCAGGGCCTCGAGGTCCTTGTGGCGGAACAGCGCGCTCTCGTCGAAGGACACCTTGGCGTCCAGCGCCACGATGTCGCCCTTGCCGGTGACGACCAGCGGGTTGATCTCGACGATGGCGCAGTCGAGCTCCAGGAACGCGCCGTAGAGCGCCAGCACGAACTTCGTGAAGGCGGCGACCTGCTTGCCTTCCAGGCCCAGGCCGAAGGCCAGCTTGCGGGCATGGAAGCCGGAAATCCCCGAGGCCGGGTCGATGGCAACTTTCAAAATCTTCTCGGGGTGGTTGTGCGCCACCTCCTCGATCTCCATGCCCCCTTCGGTCGAGGCCATGATGGTCACGCGGCTGGTCTCGCGGTCGACCAGCAGGCCGAGATACAGCTCCCGCTTGATGTCGCAGCCGTCTTCCACGAAGACGCGGGAGACCAGCTTGCCCTGCTCGCCGGTCTGCTTGGTGACCAGGACCTTGCCGATCATCGCCTCGGCCGCCTCGCGCACCGCCTCGATCGACTTGACGACGCGGACGCCGCCCTTGCCGTTCGGGTCATTGGCGAAGCGGCCGGCGCCGCGGCCGCCGGCATGGATCTGCGACTTCACGACATAGACGGGGCCGGGCAGCTTCTTCGCCGCTTCCACAGCCTCATCCGCCGTCCAGGCCACATGGCCCTCGAGCACCGCCACGCCGTAGCGGCGCAGCAATTCCTTGGCCTGGTATTCGTGGATGTTCATCCGATGTCTCCGGCAAGCAGGGCGCCAAGAAAGCCGGGGGCCTGCATGCCCCCGGCGGGCGGTATCAGACGCCGAGCGCCTTGAAGTCCGCGATCAGCTTCTTCACCGCGTCGCAGGACTTGTCGAAGGCGGCCTTCTCCTCGGCCGTGAACTGCACTTCCATGATCTTCTCGACGCCGCCGGCGCCGATCACCACGGGCACGCCCACATAGAAGTCGTTCTGGCCGTATTCGCCGTTCAGCAGCACGGCGCAGGGCAGCACGCGCTTCTTGTCCAGCAGGTAGCTCTCCGCCATGGCGATGGCCGAGGCCGCCGGCGCATAGAAGGCCGAGCCCTTCTCCAGCAGTTTTACGATTTCACCACCGCCGTTCGCCGTGCGGGCGACGATGGCGTCGATCTTCTCCTGCGTGGTCCAGCCCATCTTGATCAGGTCGGGCACGGGGACGCCGGCGACAGTCGAATAGCGCGTCAGCGGCACCATGGTATCGCCATGGCCGCCGAGGACGAAGGCGGTCACGTCCTCAACGCTGACACCGAACTCCTGGGCCAGGAACAGCCGAAAACGGCTGGAATCCAGCACGCCGGCCATGCCCACCACCTTCTCCGCCGGCAGGCCGGAGCGCTGCTGCAGCACCCAGACCATGACATCGAGCGGGTTGGTGATGCAGATGACGAAGGCGTTCGGGGCATACTGCTTGATGCCCTCGGCCACCTGGCCGATGACGCCGGCATTCTTCGTCAGCAGGTCGTCGCGGCTCATGCCCGGCATGCGCGGGAAGCCTGCCGTGACGATGACGACATCGGCGCCCTCGATGGCGCTGTAGTCGCCCGTGCCGGACATGGCACTATCAAAACCGTCCACGGGGCCGGACTGCATGATGTCCAGCGCCTTGCCGGCGGCCACCCCCGGGAAGACGTCGAACATGACGACGTCGCCCAGCTCCTTCAGGCCGATCAGATGGGCGAGCGTGCCGCCGATGTTGCCGGCGCCAATGAGCGCGATCTTCTTGCGGGCCATGCAGCGGTCCTTGCCTGGGTGGAGTTCGCAGGGATTTTCGGGCCGCGCCCCGAAGGTCGCGCCCTGCGGGGCTTCCTACTCCCGCCCCGCAAGCCGGGCAAGGCGTTGGCTAACGCAGCCTAAGCTGGCAGGGGCCGACCCAGGTCCGCCGAAGGGTCAGGCGTACTGCCGCTGCGCCTCCCGCAGATGGCCCGAGGGCAGTGCCTCCAGCCCCGGATCGGCCGGCAGCTCCACCCCGAAATGCCGCTGCAGCACATCGGCGATGACCTCGTAGCAGGATCCGATGCGCACCACCTCCATGCTGCGGAAGTCGATCATGGTGGAGCTGCGGCGGTAGCGGTGGAATTTCTGCAGGCCGTAATCGACGATCACCTCCGCCACCGCCCGGATTTCCGGCTGCACATCGGTGGCGCGGAAGCGGGTGCCGGTGCCGGTCAGGTTGGCGGAGCTGCCGAACAGCGGCTGGCCCGCGGCGGTCGCCTGGCGGGTCACCTCGGCCAGGAAATTCCCGGCATTCAGCAGCATGGCCAGCGTGCCGCCATCCGTGCTGGCGGCCAGCGCCTCCTCCCCCAGCGCGCGCAGCAGCGGGTGCTGGTCCCGGAAGCCGGCCACCACGGCCATCGGCAGGTCGTAGTCCTGCACCAGGCAGCGCACCATGTCCCGGCCCCGGGCGTCCAGCAGGTGCAGCTCGTCATGCAGGTCGAGATTGCCCAGCATGGCATTGCGCTTGTGGGCGCCGCGGCCCTTGGCCTGGAAGAAGCGCATCAGCGCCGCCTGGCAGCCGCCGATGCCAGCATAGCCGACATCCATCGGGATCAGCGCCACCCCGCCCGCCCGCACCGCCTGCACCACCCGGGCGGCATCGCCGGGGATATCGAGTCGCGTCGCCATCAGTCGAGCCTCAGATTCATGGAAGGAAGGATCGCGGCCCAGCGGTCGTGCTCGGCGCGCAGCATGGCCAGCGCCTCATCCGGCCCGTTGGGGGTGATCTCGAAGCCGGTGCGGGTCAGCTGCTCGCGCAGCGCGGGGTCCGCCAGGCTTTCGCGATTGGCCGCCTCCAGCGCCGCCACGATCTCCCGCGGCGTATTGGCGGGGGCGAAGACCAGGAAGCGCAGCGCATTCACCGCGCCGGGCAGGCCTTCCTCCGCCGTGGTCGGCACATCCGGCGCGGCGGCGGATCGACGGGCGGAGAGCAATGCATAGGGCCGCAGCGTGCCGGCGGCGAAATGCTGGGTGACGGAGCCCAGGCTGAAGACGCCGAGATGGACATGCCCGGCCAGCACATCGTTCATCGCCGGCCCGCCGCCCCGGTATTCGGCCTGCACCAGCCTGATGCCCGCCTCCCGCGCCAGCAGCTCGAAGCCCATGTGGTGGGGCGAGCCGATGGAGGGATTGGCAAAGGTGTATTTCTCGGGATTGGCGCGGCAGAGCGCGACGAATTCCCGCAGCGTGCGCGCCGGCACATTGGGGTTCGCCGCCACCACCAGCGGCGTCTCCGCCAGATAGCCGATCGGGGCGAAGTCCCGGAACAGCTGATAGGGCATGCGGCTGTAGAGATAGGGAAAATAGGCGATGTTGTCGGCGTTCATCACCAGGGTGTAGCCATCCGGCGCGGCGCGGGCGGCGGCCTCCATGCCGATATTGGTGGCGGCGCCGCCGCGGTTTTCCACCACCAGCGGCTGGCCCAGCTTCTGGCGCATGCGCTCCACCCAGGGGCGGGCCAGGGTGTCCGTGCCGCCGCCGGGCGGATAGGGGATGATCAGCCGGATCGGGCGTGCGGGCCAGGCCTGGGCACGGGCCGGACGTGCGCCGAGGGTGGTGCCGCATAGGGGGGCCGCCAGCGCCCCCATCGCCGCCAGCAGATGGCGTCTTTGCATCTTGGTGTTCCTCCGCAGCGCAGTCTGGTGCGGGGAAGCGCGGCGGGGCAAGGCATTCGTCCGGACAATTCGCAACCGGACAAACAAAAAGGGCGCCGGAAGGCGCCCCCTGACCGATGCCCGCGGCTAGGGGCAGTTCAGAGCGGCATGCAGCGGACGATGTCGTCATGGCCGCGGGCCAGGATGGCGAAGGTGCCGACCGGGCAGTCCCGCTGCGCCATGGTCACGGCGGGCAGGCCGGACTGCCAGCCGGCAATGCTGCTGCGGCTGGAAATGGTGGCCGCCGCCGCGCCGCGCACCACGACGCCGCGGCGCTGCGTGCGCACATCGCCCCGCCGCACCAGCACCTGGCGGGCGGCAGCGGCATTGCGCGGCGCGCTGCGGGCGGCGCTGCGGCTGCTGGCGGCCGGGCGCGCTGCGGTG